>JAFEEG010000009.1 GCA_018241225.1 Pseudomonadota bacterium | reverse complement strand
TGCTCCGAGCCGCTGCTGGGCCCGGTGTTCTTCGAGTTCATCGAGCGCAAGGGCAACTACCGGGAGGGCTTCGGCGAGGGCAACCTCAAGGCCCTGTTCGAGTCGCTCGAGCGCGACCAGATCAACCGCGGCGTGCTCGAAGTCGCCACGCAGGAGGAGTAGGCGCCATGAAGATCGACCGCATCCACCACGTCGCCTACCGTTGCAAGGACGCCAAGGAAACGGTGCTCTGGTACCAGGACAACCTGAAGATGGATTTCGTGCTGGCCATCGCCGAGGACCACGTGCCCTCGACCAAGGCACCCGATCCGTACATGCACATCTTCTTGGACGCCGGCAACGGCAACGTGCTGGCCTTCTTCGAGCTGCCCACGCAGCCGCCGATGGGGCGCGACCCCAACACGCCCGAGTGGGTGCAGCACATCGCCTTCCGCGTGAAGGACCGCGCGGAGCTGCTGGGTTTCAAGGCACACCTGGAAGGGCGCGGCATCGATGTGCTGGGCGTGACCGACCACGGTGCCTTCCACTCGATCTACTTCTTCGACCCCAACGGCCACCGCGTCGAGCTGGCCTGTCCCGATCCAGAGGAAGAAGCCATGATCAAGCGGCTGGACGCCGTGAAATGGGACATGCTGGAAGACTGGTCCAGAACGAAGCGTGCGCCCCGGCACGCGGCCTTCCTGCACGAGCGGGAGTTCAAGCAATGAGCGACCCAACGAATGCGCCGGACCTCAAGAGCTGGGTGGGATCGGCCAACGAAGCGGCCAGCGACTTCCCGATCCAGAACCTGCCCTTCGGCCGCTTCAGGCTGCCGGGTGAGTCGGCATGGCGCATCGGCGTCGCCATTGGCGACCAGGTGCTGGATCTGCGCGCCGCAGGCCTCGTCGATCACGCCGATATGAACCGGCTGATGCAACGCGCGCCGAACGAGCGCCGCGCCCTGCGCCAGGCCATTTCCGAGGGCCTGCGCGAAGGCAGCGCGCAACGCGCAACCTTCGAGGCCGCGCTGCTTCCCCAGTCCGCCGTGCAGCTGGGCCTGCCCTGCGAGGTGGGCGACTACACCGACTTCTACGTGGGCATCCACCACGCCACCGAGGTGGGCCGCCAGTTCCGCCCCGACAACCCGCTGCTGCCCAACTACAAGTGGGTGCCCATCGGCTACCACGGCCGCGCCTCGACCCTGCAGCCCAGCGGCACGGCGTTCCGCCGGCCCATGGGCCAGGTCAAGGCGCCGGATTCGGCCCAGCCCGTGCTCGCGCCCAGCGCGCGCCTGGACATCGAACTGGAGCTGGGCGTGTTCATCGGCCGCGGCAACGAGCAGGGCGAACCTGTCCGGATCGCCGATGCCGAGTCGCACGTGTTCGGCATCACGCTGTTCAACGACTGGAGCGCGCGCGACATCCAGGGCTGGGAATACCAGCCGCTGGGCCCTTTCCTGTCGAAGAACTTCGCCAGCACCGTGTCGCCCTGGATGGTGACGATGGAGGCGCTGGAACCCTTCCGCCAGCCCTTCGTGCGCGCTGAAGGCGAGCCCGATCCGCTGCCGTATCTCGACTCGCAGGACAACCGCGAGCGCGGCGCGATGAACATCCAGATGGAAGTGGTGCTGCAGACCGCCGGCATGGCCCGCGAAGGTCATGCCGGCGATGTCATCAGCCGCTCGAATTTTGCGCGGGCCGCCTACTGGACGGTGGCCCAGCTGGTCACGCACCACACCGTCAACGGCTGCTCGCTGCGCGCCGGCGACCTGTTCGGCACGGGCACGCTCTCGGGGCCCGACAAGAGCCAGTCTGGTTCGCTGCTGGAGCTGACCACCGGTGGCAAGAGCCCCATCACCTTGTCCAACGGCGAGCGGCGCGGCTTCCTGGAGGACGGCGACACGGTCATCCTGCGGGCCTGCTGCGAGCGCGAAGGCGCGCGCCGCATCGGCTTTGGCGAATGCCGCGGCACGGTGCTGCCCAGCATCCAGGGAGACGCGCAATGACCGCAGGCATCACCAAGCTCGCCGACACGCAACTCAAGCCGCTGCTGGCGCAACTGCCCGCGTGGCGGATGAGCCTCAAGCGCGGCGGCACGATTTCGCGCGAGTTCGTCTTCCTGGACTTCGCCCAGGCCTGGGGTTTCATGTCGCAGGTGGCGGTGGTTGCTGAAAAGCGCAACCACCACCCCGAGTGGTCCAACGTCTACAACCGCGTGGAGGTGACGCTGACCACGCACGATGTCGATGGCCTGTCCATGAACGACATCGAACTGGCGGGCTTCATGGACCAGGTGGCCGACGCACTGGCCCGCCAGGCCGGCTGAGTCACTTCTTCTGCGAGACCCGTTGCCAGGCCTCGTACGGGCTCTCGCCGTCATCCTTGATCGGCTGGTAGGACACCTGCAGCGACTGCTGCTCGATGGGCTTGGCCATCTCGGCGTAGATGCGCGCGGTCGACAGGCCGTAGGCCTCGCCGTCCGCATTCGACGCGGCGAAGTACGCGGCCTTGATGCCCACCATGTGCATGAGCGACAGGCACATGGGGCAGGGCTGGCCGCTGGCGTACATCTCGCAGCCGTCCAGGCGCGGGCTCTTCTGCGCCGCCGTCGCCGCGCGAATGGCCTGCATCTCGGCATGGGTGGACGGGTCGTTGGTGGCGAGGATCTCGTTCACGCCGGTGGCCAGCACCTGGCCATCTTTCACCAGCACCGCGCCGAAGGGGCGGCCGCCGTGGTCCACCACGTTGTCGCGCGCCAGGCCGACGGCCATGCGCAGGTAGTCCTTGTTCACGCTCATGTGTTCTTTCCTTTCTCGTTGCTTCAGGCCTTGGGGAAGGCGCCCTTCACGCCGTCCACCACCCAGTTGATGCTGCGCACCTCCTGGTCGGGCAGCACGGCACCGGCGGCCACGCGCTGCTTGCCGTCACGGTCGGTGATGGGGCCGGCAAAGACCTTGAGCTTGCCGCTGATGAGGTCCTTCTCGCGCTCGGCCACCTCCGCCAGCACATTGGCCGGGATGCCCGCGTTGTAGGGTGCCATCTTGCAAAAGCCCCCTTCGCCCACGCCGCGCCAGCGGCTTTGCGACTTCCAGGTGCCGGCCATCACGTCGCGCGCCGCTTCCACATAGGCGCTGCTCCAGTCGAGGATATCGCCGGTGAGCTGGCCCTTGGTGACGAACTTGGAGAAGTCGCTGCCGTTGCCCACGCTCCAGGCGCCGCGCGCCTCGGCCGCGATGCCTTGCACCGGCGTGTTGGGGCTGCCGGCCAGTACGTCGGCGCCTTGCGAGATGAGCGCGTTGACCGCGTCCTTTTCCTTGGCCGGGTCGTTCCAGCTGTTGATCCAGATCACGTTGCAGGTCACTTGCGGGTTCACGCTGCGTGCGCCCTGCAGGAAGCCGTTGAGCCGCCACACCACCTGCGGCACCGGGAAGGCACCCACCCAGCCCAGCACGTTGGACTTGGTCATGCGCCCGGCAATCACGCCGGCCAGGTAGGTGGCCTCGTAGTTGCGCGCCTCGAAGGCGCCCATGTTCTTGGCGGTGGTAATGGCCGCGCAGCATTCGAAGGTGGTGTCGGGCATGGCGCGCGCCACCTTGAGCATGGGCGCCATCTGCGAGAAGGTGGTGCCGAAGATCAGCTTGTGGCCCTGCGAGGCCAGTTCGCGGAACACGCGCTCGGCGTCCTGCGCCTGCGGCACGTCGGTCACGGCCGTGACCTTCACCTTGCCGGGAAAGGCCGCTTCGATGGCCTTCCAGCCCAGCGCATGCTGCGTCTCCCAGCCGACCTCGCCAATGGGAAACTGGTGCACGACGCCGATCTTGAGCACGTCCTGTTGCTGCGCAAACACTCCGGCGCTGCGGCCGGCCAGCGCGGCAATTCCCAGTGATGAGGTGGCTTTGATGAACTCCCGGCGGGGCAGGATCTGCATGGTTGTCTCCTTCTATGGTTGTGGTGGCTCAGGGGTCGGGGGAAATGCTCAGATCTCGTCGATGGCGGTCGCCTGCTGCACGTTGCCGCCCACGGCGAAGCGCGCCGCGGTCTTCACATAGAAGCTCGCGCCGAAACGGCCGACCGGGTGGTAGTCCTGCAGGCGCACGCGCCACTTCTTGTCGTCGATGAGGCCGTCGCGCGCGCTGAGCCATTGCACGCGGCCGATGAAGATGATCCGGCTGTCGGTTTCGAGCTTTTCGTGCAGCACGCACTCGAAGGCCACCGGCGCCTCGACGATGCGCGGCGGCGCCACGGTGTGCGAGGGCACGGCATGCAGCCCCGTGTGCACCAGCTCGCTCACCTCGAAGGGCAGCGAATCGCCGCAGGCGTGCATCTGCTCGGTCATGCCTTCGTCGCACAGGTGCACCACGAACTCGCCGTTGGCCAGGATGTTGGTGGCCGTGTCCTTCAAGCGCCCGTCCTGCAGCCGGTTCACGCTGAGCATCAGGATGGGCGGGTCTTCGCCCAGCATGTTGAACATGGAGAAAGGCGCCGCATTGACCACGCCGCTGGGCCCCACGGTGGTGACCAGCGCGATCGGCCGCGGCACGATCAGGCTGGCCATCAGCTTGTAGCGCTCGTACGGCGACAGGGGCTCGAAATCGATTTCCATGATGAAGATCTCCTTGTCTCAGGCGCCGGCGTGGAAGGGCTTGCCGAGCGATACGGGGGTGTTCAGCCGCACCATGGCGGCGTTGCGCGAGATGAGAACGAGCACGGCGATGGTGGCCAGGTAGGGCAGCATCGACATGGCTTGCGACGCGAAGCCGATGCCCGCGCCCTGCGCGAAGAACTGGGCGATGGTGATGCCGCCGAACAGGTAGGCGCCCAGCATCACCCGGCCCGGCCGCCACGAGGCGAACACCACCAGCGCCAGCGCGATCCAGCCGCGCCCGGCCGTCATGCCTTCGAGCCACAGCGGCGCATACACCAGCGACAGGTACGCACCCGCCAGGCCCGAGGTGACGCCGCCGAACACGGTGGCCAGGTAGCGGATGCGGATCACCGGGTAGCCGATGGCATGCGCCGAGGTGGGCGACTCGCCCACGGCGCGCAGCACCAGCCCCGGCCGCGTGCGGTAGAGGAACCACGCCACGCCCACGAACAGCACCCACGACAGGATGACCATGGGATGCACCGCCTGCAGGAACGTGCCCAGCACCGGCACGTCGCCCAGCCCACCCAGGCCGCCGTCCGGCAGCTTGAGCGCCACGCCCACATGGTTCTTGCCGGCAAAGGCGCTGACGCCTGCACCGAAGATGGCCAGCGCCAGCCCGGTGGCCACCTGGTTGGCCTGCAGCGTGAGCGTGAGAAAGGCAAAGAGCAGCGCCATCAGCGCGCCGGCCACGCAGCCGGCACCCACGCCCAGCCACAGGCTCTGCGTGCCCGATGCGGTGATGAAGGCGGCAACGGCGCCGACGATCATCATCCCTTCCACGCCCAGGTTGAGCACGCCCGACTTCTCGGTGACCAGTTCGCCCAGCGCGGCAAAGATCAGCGGCGTGCCCGCGCCCAGCGTCATCACGACCAGAGGGATCAGCGTGTCGGTCATTGCAGGATCTCCTTCGCGCCCGGAACGAGCTTCACCCGATAGCCGATGAAGAGATCGGCACCCAAGAGGAAGAAAAGCAGTGCGCCCTGGAACAAGGCCGTGGTGGCCGCGGGCAGCCCCATGCTGATCTGCGCGGCATCGCCGCCCAGGTAGAGCAGCGACATCAACAGCCCCGCCAGCAGGATGCCCGGCGGATGCAGGCGCCCGACGAAGGCGACGATGATGGCCGCGAAGCCATAGCCCGGCGATACCGTGGGCAGCAACTGCCCCAGCGGCCCGGCCACTTCGCCCACGCCCGCCAGGCCCGCCGCCGCGCCGCCGGCCAGCATGCCGATCCAGATGGTCTGCCGGGCTCTGAAGCCGGCGTAGTGCGCCGCCTCGCCCGACAAGCCAGCGACCCGCATCTGGTAGCCCCGGAAGCTCTTGCCCAGGAACACCCACGCGGCGATCACCGCCACCACCGCGAACAGCACACCCGCGTTCAGCCGCGTGCCGTTGAGCAGGATGGGCAGCAGGGCGCCATCGGGCAGCTGCGGCGACTGCGGGAAGTTGAAGCCCTGCGGATCGCGCCACGGGCCGTGCACCAGGTAGCTCAGCAGCAGCTGCGCCACGTAGGTGAGCATCAGGCTCACCAGGATCTCGTTGGCATTGAAGCGCGTGCGCAGGAATGCAGGCACCGCCGCCCACGCCATGCCGCCGATGGCACCGGCGACGATCATCACCGGCAACACCCAGGCGGGCCCGTCGGCGGCGGCCGGCAGCAGCGCCATGCCGCCGGCAACGATGGCGCCGATGGTCAGCTGCCCTTCCGCGCCGATGTTCCATACGTTGGCCCGGAAGCCCACCGCCAGCCCGGTGGCAATGAGCACGAGCGGCGCGGCCTTGAGCAGCAGCTCGGCCACGCCGTTGATGCTGCTCACCGGCGCGATGAAGAAGGCGTAGAACGCCGCCAGCGGGTTCTTGCCCAGCACCGCGAACAGCACGAAGCCGGTCAGCAGCGTGAGGCCCGTGGCAATCAGCGGCGAGGCATAGCGCATCCGCAGCGAGGCGGCGGCCCTGGGTTCGATCCTAAGCTGCATGGAACACCTCCGAGGTGGTCAGTTGGGAGGCGGCGCCTGCGGCCTGCGGCTGCGCATCGCCCTGCGCATGCCAGGCACCGCTCATCTTCAGGCCGATCTCCTCGACGTTGGTCTCTTGTGCCGGCTTGGCTGCCGACAGGTGGCCCCCGGCGATCACGGCGATGCGGTCGCTGATCTCGAACAGCTCGTCCAGCTCCTCGGACACCACCAGGATCGCGCAGCCCGCATCGCGCAGGTCGATCAATGCCTGGCGGATGAAGGCCGCGGCGCCAACGTCCACGCCCCAGGTGGGTTGCGAAACGACCAACACCTTGGGGCCTTGCAGGATCTCGCGCCCGACGATGAACTTCTGCAGGTTGCCGCCCGAGAGACTCTTGGCCTCGGAGCCCGGCCCGCCGCAGCGCACCTTGAATTGGTCGATGCAGCGCTGCGTGAAGGCCTGCACCGCCGCGTTGCGCACCAGCCCGCTGCCCACCATGCCCTGGCGGTGTGCGGTGAGCAGCGCGTTGTCGGCCAGGGACATGCTGGGCACCGTGGCGCGGCCCAGGCGTTCCTCGGGCACGAAGCACAGGCCCAGCCGGCGCCGCGCGGCCGGGCCCAGGCGCCCGGATGGCGTGCCGCAGATCTGCACGTCCATTGCGGTGGCGCTCGTCGCTTCGCCCGACAGCGCCGCAAGAAGCTCCTGCTGCCCGTTGCCCGATACGCCGGCAATGCCGACGATCTCACCGCCGTGCACGTCCAGCCGCACGTCCTTGAGATCGACACCGAAGGGGTCTTCGCACTTGCGCGAGAGGCCCTGGATGCTCAGCCGGGCCTCGGCGCGTGCCGCTGGTGGCGGATGCTGGCAGGTGGGCAGGTCGCCGCCGATCATCAGGCGCGCCATGCTCGATGCCGTCTCCTGGCGCGGATCGCAGTGGCCCGTGACCTTGCCTGCGCGCAGCACGGTGGCGCTCTGGCACAGCTCCTTGATCTCGTCGAGCTTGTGGCTGATGTAGAGGATGCCGCAGCCGTCGTCGGCCAGGCGGCGCAGCGTCTCGAACAGCTTGCGCACCGCCTGCGGCGTGAGCACCGAGGTGGGCTCGTCCATGATGAGCAGGCGCGGGTCCTGCAGCAGGCAGCGCACGATCTCCACGCGCTGGCGCTCGCCGATGGACAGCGAATGCACCAGCCGCATCGGGTCGAGCGTGAGCCCGTAGCGTTCGGACACGGTGCGGATGCGATCGGCCAGTACTTCGAGGTCGCCCGCGCCGCTCATGCCCAGCGCCACGTTTTCCACCACCGTGAGCGTCTCGAACAGCGAGAAGTGCTGGAACACCATGCCGATGCCCAGCTCGCGCGCATGTGCCGGGTTCACCACCGTCAGTGGCCGGCCCTCCCACAGCACCTGGCCCGCATCGGGCTTGACCACGCCATAGATGATCTTCATGAGCGTGCTCTTGCCGGCGCCGTTTTCGCCCAGCACGGCGTGGATCTCGCCGGCGCGCACCCGCAGGTCGATGCCGTCGTTGGCCACGCAGCTCGGATAGGCCTTGCGGATACCGCGCAGCTCCAGCAGCTCGCCACCGGCTTCGATGGCTGCACGCGATTCATTCATGGCGAAGACCTCCGGGTCTGAACCGTCAATGGCGACGTTGCGCAATGTAGGAAGCGTGCCTGCGGGTGTCGAGAAGCCCGGGCTGATGCGTCACATTGACGCGGGGAATAGTGCGAGTGCCCGGACAGCGAAGCGCACCAACATTCATCGAACGGATAGTTCACATGCGCCCGAGGCGCATAGACATCGAAAACCAAACGCGGTGTCATCCATCCCAGCCGAATCCAGGCCGCAGCGGGCTAGCCAGAAAGCAGCCCGACATGCACAACCTCTTTGACATCAAGAGAGATACAGGAGACAGACATGAGCATCGACCGCAGACTCTTTCTCATGCGAAGCGCCGCCTCAGCCGGCGTGCTCTCGCTGCAATGGGGCCTCACGCCCTCCGCCTGGGCCGCCGACACGGTGCGCATCGGCGTCATGCTTCCGGGTTCCAAGTCCGACCACGGCTGGATGGAGTCCGGCTACAACGGCGTGAAGAACGCGCAGAAGCGCTACGAAGGCAAGGCCAAGATCACCTACATCGAGAACGTGAAGTTCGGCGACATGGAGCAGGCGCTGGTGGCGCTGGCTTCCAAGAACGACCTGGTGATCGGCTGCGGCGGGCAGACCCAGGCGTCGGTGCTGAAGGTGGCCAAGCGCTTCCCGAAGGTGAAGTTCTCCATCGTCGGCCCCACGGGCACGCCCACCGAGAACGTGGCGCAGTACGACGTGCTGCAGGCGCAGATCGGCTTCGTGGCCGGCGCGGTGGCGGCCATGCTGTCGAAGAACGGCGCGGTGAGCTATGTGGGTGGCATGGAGATTCCTGCCATCGTCAACACCGGCAAGGAATTCGGCAACGGCGCGCGCCACGTGCGCCCCGACATCAAGTACTTCGACGCCTACACCGGCGACTTCGACGACGTGGCCAAGGCCAAGGAAGCCACGCTGGCGGCCATCGCGCAGGGCGCGGACGTGCACTACAACATCCTGAACCTGGGCATTCGCGGCATGGAGCAGGCGGCGCGCGAGAAGGGCACCAAGCTCATCGGCAGCTACGCCAACTACTGCGCCGACGCCAACCCGCTGTATGTGGCCTACACCGTGAGCGGCATCGGCTTCATGGTCGAGTACGCCATCGACCAGATGATGGCCGGCACCTGGAAGCCCGAGTACAAGCAGTTCGGCCTGGCCATGGGCCCGGGCTCGGCGGGCATGGAAGTGTGCGGCGGCGGCACGCCGCAGATGGTTGCCACGATCAAGGAGATCCAGGGCGATCTCCTGTCGGGCAAGATCAAGGTCGCCATCGGCTGACCGGAGCGTACGCCGTGGCGTTGCTCGAACTCTCGGGCGTGTCCAAGCGCTTTGGCGCTGTGGCCGCCCTGACCAACATCAACCTCGACGTCGAACTCGGCGAGGTGCATTGCCTGCTCGGAGAGAACGGTGCCGGCAAGTCCACGCTGTGCAACCTGATCTTCGGGGTGCACAGGCCCACCGCGGGCACCATCACCTTCGGCGGCGCGCCCTTTGCGCCCGAAGGCCCGGCCGACGCGCTGCGCCAGGGCATCGGCATGGTCCACCAGCACTTCAGCCTGGTGGGCACCATGACGGTGGTCGAGAACCTGATGATGGGCCGCACCAGCGCCATCCTCGATGCAGGGCAAGTGGTGGCGCGCATGAAGCGCCTGGCCGACGAGTACAAGCTGGAAGTGGACCCGTGGCGCGTGGTGCGCGACCTGTCGGTGGGCGAGCGCCAGCAGGTGGAGATCATCAAGTGCCTGCTGGGCGACCCCAAGCTGCTGGTGCTGGACGAGCCCACCGCCGTGCTGCCGCCCAGCGAGGTCGATGCCTTTCTCACGGTGTGCCGCCGCGTGGCCGACGACGGGCGCGGCGTCATCCTGGTGACGCACAAGCTGGCCGAGATCGCCAAGGTGGCCGACCGCACCACGGTGCTGCGCCAGGGCACCGTGATCGAGACGGTGCCGATGGAAGGCGCCGACATGCGCGCGCTGGTGCGCTCGATGATCGGCCACGAGATCCAGACCGGCGGCGACGGCGTGCTCGCCGCCACGCTGGGCCTGGCCGATGCGCCTGCCGCTGGCACGGCGCAGCCGGCGCAACGGCCTGCTGCAGGCGCCAGGGGCGGCAAGCCGGCGCTCGAACTCAAGGGCGTGAGCTTTCGCGATGCGGCCGGCGTCACCCGGCTGGATGACGTCACGCTGCAGGTGCGCCCCGGAGAAGTGGTGGGCATTGCCGGCGTGGAAGGCAACGGCCAGAGCGAGCTGGGCGCGATCCTGGCCGGGCTGGAGCGCGCCAGCGCAGGCAGCATCGTGGTCGACGGCACCGACCTGACGGCGGCCAGCCCCAAGGAGATCACCGCCACCGGCGTGGGCATCGTGCCCGAAGACCGGCACGCGGTGGCCGTGGTGTCGGAGCTGAGCATTGCCGAGAACATGTTCCTGGGCGCCACCAGGCGCTTCAGCCGCTTCGGCCTGCTCGACCGCGCCGCGATGAAGAAGGAAGCGACGGCGCTGATGCGCGAGTTCGACGTGCGCGCCAGCAACGCCGACGCGCCCATGTCGAGTCTTTCCGGCGGCAACCAGCAAAAGGCGGTGCTCGCCCGCGAGCTCACGCTCTCGCCGCTGAAGCTGCTGCTGGCGGCGCAGCCCACCCGGGGCCTGGACGTGAGCGCGGTGGAGGCGGTGTACAGCCGCATCCAGGCCGCGCGCGACAAGGGACTGGGCGTGCTGCTGATCTCCAGCGAGCTCAATGAATTGATCGCCGTGTCCGACCGCGTTGCCGTGATTTATCGCGGGCGGATCGTCGGCGAGATGGAGGCCACCGCGTCCAACCGCGAGGCTATCGGCTCAATGATGTCCGGACATGCGTAGTAGGGACCGCACATGAACAGGCAATCCTCCACACTGACCATGCAGCCCGTCCAGTCGCCACCCAGCCCACGCCAACTGGCGCCGGGCACCCTGCTCAAGATCGCCGTACCGGTGGTCGCGACGGTTGCTGCGCTGCTCGTTGGCTTGCTCATCATCGCCACCACAGGAAGCTCCGTGGCCGACGCCATGGAAGCCTTCTGGGACGGCATGGCGGGCAGCGGCTACAACATCGGCGCCTCGATCAACCGGGCCATCAGCCTGGGCTTCGTCGGGCTGGGCTTCATCTTTGCCAACCGCGCCAACCTCACCAATGTGGGCGGCGAGGGGCAGCTGGCCATCGGCGGGATGATCGCCACGGCCGTGGCGCTGCACGGCTCGGCCAACCTGCCTTTCGGCCTGGCCTTCGCGGTTCCGCTGGTGGCGGGCGCGCTGGCCGGCGCGCTGTGGGGCGGCGTGGCTGGCTGGCTCAAGGCCTGGCGCGGCACCAACGAGGTGATCACCACGCTGCTGCTGACCTTCATTGCGCTGCCGGTGGTGTACTGGTCGGTCGAGTCGGTGCGCCTGTTGCGCAAGCCGATGACCGAGGTGTCGTCGCTGCCCGAGTCGGCCGAGATCGCGCTGCAGACGCAGCTGCCGATGCTGTTCCCCAACGACCCGACCTCGCCCATGCACATCGGCCTGCTGCTGTTCGTGGCGGCGGTGGCCATCGTGTGGGTGCTGCTCAAGCGCAGCTCGCTGGGGCTGAAGCTGCGCGCCGTGGGGCTGAACGACACGGCCTCACGCCGCGCCGGCATCCAGACCGGGCGCCTGGTCATCGTTGCGATGGCCGTGGCCGGTGGCCTGGGCGGCCTGGCGGGTGCGGTGCTGATCCAGGGGCAGAACCACTACCTCACCAACGATTTCTCCTCGGGCTACGGTTTCGACGGGCTGGTGGTGGGCCTTCTCTCGCGCGGCTCGCCGCTGGGCGTGGTGGTGGGTGCGCTGCTGTTCGGCTTCCTGCGCTCGGGAAGCATCGCGATGGAAATCAGTGCCCAGGTGCCCGCCGCCGTGGTGCTGATCTGCCAGGGCCTGATCGTGATTGCCGTGGCCGGTTCCACCTGGCTCATCGACAAGAAAGCGGGAAGAAAATGACCGAAGACCAACTCGCCGTTTTCATCGGCTCGGGCCTGCGCCTGGCCATGCCCATCCTGCTCGCAGGCTCGGGCGAACTGCTGAGCCAGCGCGCCGGCGTGCTCAACCTGAGCCTGGACGGGATGATGCTCACCGCGGCCTTTGCCGCCGCCCTGGCCGCCTGGTTGACCAAGTCGCCCATGGTGGGGCTCCTGGTGGGGGTCATGGCCAGCCTGGTGTTCGCGTTCTTCCAGGCGATTCTCAGCGTCACGCTGCGCGCCAACCAGTTGGTGGTGGGTATCGGCTTCAACATCCTTGCGTTGGGGGCCACCACCTTTTTGTACCGGGAGATCTTCGGGCCGCTCTCGCGCGACACCATCCCGGGCTTCGGCAAGGTGGCGGTGCCGGGCCTGAGCGAGATCCCGGTGATCGGCCCCGCGCTGTTCAACCAGACCGGGCTGACCTACGTGGCCTTCGGCCTGGTGGTGGTGACCTGGGCGCTGCTGAAGTACACCTCCTTCGGGCTGGCGGTGCGCGCCGTGGGCGAGGACCCGCGCGCCGCCGACCAGGCGGGCATCAACGTGACGCGTACCCGCTACTTGGGCGTGCTGTATGCCGGCGCGCTGGCCGGCATGGGCGGCGCCTTCATGTCGGTGGCCGACAGCAACACCTTCACCGAGGGCATGACCAAGGGCGCCGGCTACCTGGCCATTACCGCAGTGATCTTCGGCGGCTGGAACCCCTGGAAGACCCTGGCCGCCTGTCTGCTGTTCGGCTTTGCGACCGCGCTGCAATTCCTGGTGCCCACCATGAAGCTGGACGTGCCGGTGGCGCTCTTGCTGATGCTGCCCTACGTGCTGGCGCTGTTCGCGGTGGCGGGTTTTGTCGGTACCAGCCGCCAGCCGTCTGCGCTCACACTGGCATTCAGGCGCGGCGGATAGGCCGCGCGCCTGAGCCAGAGACCCATAACGATTTCAACGCGGAGACAACAACCATGAGCACGAACGAATCCCTTCCGTCGCAAGCTGCCAGCCAACAGTTGTTCGAACTGGGCTCGGGGTCGAACTACAAGTGGCGCGTGAACGCCGCGCACGTGGACATGTCGGCGCAAGGCCCGGCCCCGCTGCCGCTGACCTTCCAGGCCGAGCCGCAGACGGTGACCATCGACCTGCGCCGCAGTGCGCTGATCATCATCGACATGCAGAACGACTTCTGCGCCGAGCGCGGCTGGGTCGACCACCTGGGCGTGGACTACACGCCCGACCGTGCCCCCATCGGCCCGCTGCAGCGGCTCATGCCCGAGCTGCGCGCCGCCGGCGTGCCCGTGATCTGGGTCAACTGGGGCAACCGGCCCGACCTGAAGAACATGCCGCCCAACCAGTTGCACCTGTACAAGCCGCACGGCGTGGGCATCGGCCTGGGCGAGGCGCTGCCGGGCCACGGCGCCAAGGTGCTGGAAAAAGACAGCTGGGCCGCCGCAGTGGTGGACGAGCTGGAAAAGCACCCCGACGACATCAGCGTCGACAAGTACCGCATCAGCGGCTTCTGGGACACGCCGCTGGACAGCATCCTGCGCAACATGGGCATCCGCAGCCTGCTGTTTGCCGGCGTGAATACCGACCAGTGCGTGATGTGCTCGCTGCAGGACGCCAACTTCCTGGGCTACGGCTGCGTGATGGTGGAAGACTGCTGCGCCACCACCTCGCCGGACTTCTGCACCGAGGCGACGGTGTGGAACGTGAAGAAGTGCTTTGGCTTCGTCACCAACTCCGAGCATGTGAGCAACGCACTGCGCGCCCGCAAGGAGTAACCAGCATGGCGGCGCAAGCACAAGACCAGGCTCATCAAGGCTCCGACCTCGTGTCGGCGGCGGAGCGCGGCGACGCGCGTGCGGTGGAGCGCCTGCTCAAGGGCGGCGCGCCGGTCGACTGGCAGGACGCGCGCGGGCGCACCGCGCTCATGGCGGCCACGCAGGCCAACAACGTGGCGATTGCGCAGCGGCTGATCCAGGCCGGCAGCGACGTCAACCAGCGCGACGAAACGCTGCTCTCGCCCTACCTGTGTGCCGGCGCCAACGGCTTCGATGCGATCTTGCGCGCCACCATGGAAGGCGGCGCCGACCTGCGCAGCCTCAACCGCTTCGGCGCCAGCCCGCTGCTGCCGGCCGCCGAGAAGGGCTACCTGCGCACGGTGCAGCTGTGCCTGGACGCCGGCCTGGCGGTGGACCACATCAACGGCCTGGGCTGGACGCCCCTGCTGGAGGCGGTGATCCTGGGAGACGGCGGGCGCTTGTTTGCCGACGTGGTGGCCACGCTGGTGGCCGCCGGCGCCGACATCCACCTGCGCGACCGCGCCGGGCGCTCGGCCATCTGGCATGCCGAGGCGCAGCACCAGGACCTGGTGCTGCGCATCTGCGTGGCCGGCTCGCACCCGCCGGGCCCGCCGCCGCTGGACCGCGTGCGCGAACTCATCCGCCGCCAGTCCTACGGCGCAGCGCTGGACATGCTGGGCGACGGCGGCGCCTTCGACGGCGATCCGCTGGACCTGCACTACTACCGCGGCTACCTGCTGGGCGAACTCGGCCGGCATGAAGAGGCCATTGCCCAGTTCCGCGAGGCGCTGGATTCGGAGCCCAAGGCCATCGAATTCCATTCGTACATCGCCCAGTGCCTGCGGCGCCTGCGCCATGCCGACGATGCGCTGCGCGAATTCGATGCCGCCATTGCGCTGCAACCGGGTACGCCCTTTGCCCGCTATCACAAGTCGAACTACCTGCGCGAGCTGAACCGGCACGAGCAGGCGGTAGCCGAGATGGAGGTGCTGCTGGCGCAGCAGCCGCGCCGTGCCGACTACTGGTTCCATGCGGCCAACAGCCTGCGCTCCCTCGGACAGCACGAAAAAGCGCTGGCCGCCATCGAGCAAGCGCTGTCGGTCGATTCGACCAACGCGCTGTTCATTGCCCACCGCGACCGCTCGCTGGAGTTGCTGCGCGGATCGGGGCGCGCCGCCTCCAACGCTGGCGCGGTAGCCAGCCGGGCCTGAACGATCATGAGTGGCGTAGCCCTCACCGCAGCTCCCGGCGCGCCGGCGCGTGGCAGCGCCGCCGTGGTGCAGACACGTGCCGCGAGCATCGACACGGCATTGCTCCACGCCCTGCGCGGCGAGGGTGGTTTCAGCGGCCGGGTGCACAGCGTGTTCGATCGCGTGGTCAACATCGAGAACCAGGTCGGCGAGATGTTCACGCTGGCCTGCCGCGGCATGGACAACGCGCCCAACACCGCCATCCTGCGCCTGGCCGGCTTTGGCGCCTGCGGCATTGCAGGCGGCGACGCGGTGCGTGGCGATGCACAGGGCATCCGGCTGGGCGAACGCCTGCATGTCCAGCTCGCGGACGCATCGCCGTGGGAATGCTCCTTGGCCGCCTATCCGTCGGAGGGTGGTGGCCGCCTGCGCATCAACCTGCGCTGGCTGCAGGCCGAGCTCGACAGGCTCGATGCGGCCGGCGGCATGCTCGCGCCACCGCGCGGCGGCAGCGCCTTCGAACTGGCCGTGGCGGACATGCTCGCGCAGCGTTCGACGCAACTGGCTGACGCACTGGCGCGCGGCGACCACGCGGCGGCGCGCGAACACGCCTGCAGCCTGTTCGGGCTGGGGCCGGGCCTCACGCCATCGGGCGACGACTTCCTGGTCGGGCTGTTTGCGGTGCTCAATATCTCGGGCAGCCCGTGCCGTGGCTGGCTGGGCGGCGGCACCGAGGTGCTGGCCTGCGCGCAGCAGGCCACCCACGCCATCAGCCTCGCGGCGCTCGTCCAAGCGGCGCGGGGGAGGGTGCGCGAATCCATCGCGTCCCTCATCGGTCATCTCATGTACGGGGCGCCAGGGCATCTGGCGCCGGCATTGCGGCGGGTGCTGGCCATCGGCTCCACGTCGGGTGCGGACATTGTCGCTGGGGTCCGTTGCGGCCTCGAACTCAACATCACTCACGAAGGAAAGCGCTCATGCCAGTCAAGGTGGTAGTCCGCAAGAACACGTACTTCGATTCGGTTTCGCTGATGTCGCTGTCGACCAAGGCGAACCAGATCGAAGGCATCGAACAGGCCGTGGTCGCCATGGGCACGGAAATGAACAAGGGCGTGCTGAAGAACGTCGGCCTGCTCACACCCGAGGTCGAGGCCGCCGGCAACGGCGACCTGCTGATCGTGGTGAAGACCGCGAGTGACGACCGGATCGACGGCGCGATGGCCGAGGTCGAGGAGCTGCTGGACAAGCGTGACAAGCCCAAGGGCGGCGCCGGCGGCGAGATCCGCTATGCCACGCTGGCCAGCGCGGCCGAGAACGTGGCCGGCGCCAACCTGGCCATCATCTCGGTGCCGGGCGAATATGCGGCGCGCGAGGCCCGGGCGGCGCTGGAGCGAGACCTGCACGTGCTCCTGTTCAGCGACAACATGAGCATCGAGGACGAGATCGCGCTGAAGAAGACCGCGCACGACAAGGGCCTGCTGATGATGGGCCCGGACTGCGGCACGGCCATCTTCGGCGGCGTGGGCCTGTGCTTTGCCAACGCGGTGCGCAAGGGCAGCATCGGCATCGTGGGCGCCTCGGGCACGGGCAGCCAGGAGGTGAGCGTACGCATCCACGACTTCGGCGGCGGCATCACCCAGCTCATCGGCACCGGCGGGCGCGACCTGAGCGAGGCCGTGGGCGGCATCATGATGCTCGACGGCCTGAACGCGCTGGCCAACGACCCGGCCACGAAGGTCATCGTGCTGGTCTCCAAGCCACCCGCGAAGAGCGTCGAGAAAAAGGTGCTGGCGGCGGTGGCCGAATGCGGCAAGCCGGTGGTCGTGTGCTTCCTGGGCGGCACCGAAGAGGCGGTGAAGAAGGCCGGCGGCCACTTTGCCCGCACCACCAAAGAAGCTGCGCTGCAGGCCGTGATCCTGGCCGGCAAGAACGAAAGCGAGATCAACAAGCGGGCCCTGAACCTGCCGCTGATCGAAGAGATCCGCGCCAAGCTGGGCCCGCAGCAGCAGTACATCCGCGGCCTGATGTGCGGCGGCACGCTGTGCGAAGAACTCTCGCTGCTGGCGCGCGAGAGCTTCCCGACCAACGTGTACAGCAACATCGCAAAAGACCCGGCCTATCGCATGGAAGACGTGAGCCGCAGCCGCGAGCACACCTTCATCGACTTCGGCGACGACGACTTCACCCGAGGCCGCCCGCACCCGATGATCGACCCGTCGCTGCGCATCGAGCGGCTGCTGCAGGAGGCGCGCGACCCCTCGGTGGGCGTGATCGTGCTGGACTTCATCCTGGGCTTCGGCTCGCATGAAGACCCGGTGGGCGTGACGCTGCCCGCCATCCTGGAAAGCCAGGCCCTGGCCCGCAGCGAAGGGCGGCACCTGGAGATATTGGCCTACGTGCTGGGCACCGAGGACGACACCCCGCCGCTCGGCGAGCAGACCCGCAAGCTGACCGATGCCGGCGTCACGCTGGCCAGCAGCTGCACCAACGCGGGCCTGCTGGCGCGCGGCTTCGTCTCGAAGAAATAGAGCGCAAAGACAGAGAAAGGCGAACAGTCATGAGCAGTCGCATTCACCAGTTGTTCGAAGATGGCGTGAGTGTCATCAACGTCGGCATCGATTTCTTCAAGAACGACATCCAGCGCCAGGGCGGCGCCGTGGCCCAGGTCGACTGGCGTCCGCCGGGCGGCGGCAAGCCCGAGGTCATTGCCGCGCTCGACAGGCTGGACAACCCGGCCGTGCAGGCCCGCATTGCCGCGGCCAACGAGGAGGCCGTGCGCCGCATCACCACCTCGCAGCCCATGCTGGTGGGTTTTGCCAAGGCCATCGACGTGGTGCCGGGCATGACAAAGACCACCATCCTGCATTCGGGCCCGCCCATCACCTGGGAGCGCATGAACGGCGCCATGAAGGGTGCGGTGACCGGTGCGCTGGTGTTCGAAGGGCTGGCCAAGGACCTGGACGAAGCCGTCCGGGTGGCCGCGTCGGGGAGCATCACCTTCTCGCCGTGCAACGAGCACGACTGCGTGGGCTCCATGGCGGGCGTGACCTCGGCCTCGATGTACATGCACGTGGTGCGAAACCGCACCTACGGCAACGTGGCCTACACCAACCTCAGCGAGCAGATGGCCAAGATCCTGCGCATGGGCGCCAACGACGCCAGCGTGATCGAGCGCCTGAACTGGATGCGCGACGTGCTCGGCCCCATCCTGGCCGCGGCCATGGACCGCGCCGGCGAGATCGACCTGCGGTTGATGCTGTCGCAGGCGCTGCACATGGGCGACGAGGCCCACAACCGCAACAACGCCGGCACCTGCCTGCTCATCCAGAAGCTGGCGCCGTTCATCCTGGAGACGGACTTTCCGACCTCGCAAAAGCGCGAGGTGTTCGACTTCGTGGCCAGCAGCGACTACTTCTCGGGCCCGACCTGGATGGTGCTGTGCAAGTGCGCGCTCGACTCGGCGCACGGCATCGAGGGCAGCACGGTGGTCACCACCATGGCCCGCAACGGCGTGGAGTTCGGCATCCGCGTGAGCGGCATGGCGGGCAACACCTGGTTCACCGGGCCGGCGCAGCCGGTGATCGGGCCGATGTTCGCGGGCTACAAGCCGGAGGACTCGGGGCTGGACATCGGCGACAGCGCCATCACCGAGACCTACGGCCTGGGCGGCTTTGCCATGGCGGCGGCGCCGGCCATCGTGGCGCTGATCGGCGGCACGGCGGACGACGCGGTGGCGTATTCGCTGAGCATGGCCGAGATCACCACCACGACCAACCCGAACGTGACCATCCCGCTGCTCGATTTCCGTGGCATCGCCACGGGCATCGACATCCGCAAGGTGGTGCAGACGGGCATCCTGCCGGTCATCAGCACGGCCATCGCCCACAAGGAGCCGGGCGTCGGGATGATCGGCGCGGGCATCACGCACCCACCGGCCGAGGCGTTCGAGAAGGCGGTGCTGGCGTTTGCCGCGAAGGTGGGCGGGTAGCCAGGAAGCGTCTGGCCCCGCACCGGAAGGGGCCTTTCGATAGTTTGAGCAGCGTCGGCGAAATGTGGTCCACTCCGATGGAAAGGGGTCGGATGATGAACACCACTGCTGCGACGAAAACTGCACGCCTGCCCCGAAGGGTGACGATGTCGCTGGCCTGCCTGACCGTCACCCTCTTTTGTACCGGTGCGCTGGCGGCAACGCCTCATTCGCAACCCAGGAAGCACGCGCCCAACGCAGTCCAGAACTCGGCGGCGCCGCGCACTTCAGACGCAGACGCCGACACCGACAACCCGGAGCGCTTCCTCCTGCTGTCGGCCGCCGGCATGTCCATCACGCAGACGGCGTTCGCCTCGGCCAGGCAGTGCGAAACCGAGCGCAAGCGCACGCTGCAAAGAAACCCGCGCCTGGCGCGCTATGTGTCGCAAGGCGAGGTGGACTTCGAATGCGTGGCCGACGACGCGGGCTCCGAACTGCCGTACGTGGTCACCATCATCGACAAGACCACCGGCGTGCGCGCTGACTTTTCCATGCGCACGCAGGCCCAGTGCGAGATCGGCATGAGCCACGCGAAGGCGGCAGCCCGGCGCTACACGATCCTGTCCAGGTGCCACCAGCGACCGTTGGGCCAGGCCTGACCCGGGCGCCGAGCGAGGACAATCGCGAGATGGCCACCGCAAGATCCATCGAAACCGCCGACTACAAGCTCTTTCCCTCGCCGCGCAACGTGCACCGCGTGGTGTTCGAGCACCAGGTGTTCGTGCCGCAGCCCTATGCGCTGATCGACCTCCCGAGCTATGACCTGGCCGGCCGCTACAGCCTGTTTGCCGCTTGCCGCCTGTCCGACGGCAAGATGGGCCAGCTCGTGACGCTGGAGCAGGCCGACGACGTCGCCAGGTTCAAGGCGAGGTTCGTGCCGGACTGAGCTTGGACGAGAACATCTCCGGCCCACGCGCGCGAAGCAGGGCCAGCAGGCGCTGCGCCGCCGGCGACAGGTAGCCTTCCTGCCGGTAGGTCACGCCCAGGTAGCGCTTGAGGGTCGTTTCCTTCAGCGGCACCTCGCGCAGCGACCCGTACTGCCCGCCCGCCTCCAGGTTGTGCCGCGACAGGAAGCTCAGCATGTCGGTGCGGGCAATCAGCCGGGGCAGCAGCGGAATCGAATTGGCGTTGAGCTGCACCGTGGGCGCCGGCAGCCCGCGCGAGCGAAACGCCGCATCCAGCCATTGCCGGCTCGGGATGTTGTCGCCCGGCAGCACCCAGCGCCACTGCAGCAGCGCCTTCATGCTCAGCCGCCGCTGCTCGAACACCGGGTGCCCCTCGCGCGCTGCGACCACCACCACGTCTTCGACGATCGGGTGCGTGACGAACAACGGGTCTTCCTCCGGCATCAGGCCGATCAGCAGGTCGATGGTGCCTTCGCGCAGCTGGTCGCGCAGTGCCATGCTGGGCGCAATGGTGATGTCGATGGTGGTGGCGGGCGCCTCGGCCAGCAGCAGGTTGCACACCTCGGGCAGCACATGGTCGGCCGCGATGGGGCCGCTGCCGATGCGCACGTGCCCCGCGTTGCCGCGCGCAAAGTCGCTCACCTCGCGCAGGGCTTCTTCGGTGGCGCCGCGCAACTGGCGCGCACGGGCCAGCAGCACCTCGCCCACCGGCGTGAGGCGGATGCCGCGCCCGCGCCGTTCGAACAGCGGGCTGCCAAAGGCTTCCTCCAGCCGCTGAACGGCCTTGGTCAGGGCCGGCTGCGTGCGGCCGAGCCGGTCGGCCGCCTGGCCCACATGGCCCATTTCGGCCACGGCCTCGAAATAGCGCAGGTCGCGCAACTGCAGGTCCATTCATAGCTCCCAGGAATGGAAAGATAAACATTATCGAATGGACGGAATGAATGGCTGTTTTCAGAATTGCGTCCATCCAATCAGAAGGGGACAAGCAGACATGAAGCTCCACCAACGACGCACAGTCATCGCATCCTTTGCCGCACTCGGCGTGCTGGCCCTGGCCTCGCCCGGCGCCAGTGCGCAGGCCGCCTGGCCGGCCAAGCCCATTCGCCTGGTCGTGCCGTTTCCGCCCGGCGGCGGCACCGATTTCGTGGCGCGCCTGCTGGCCGAAAAACTTTCCAGCCAATCGGGCTGGACGGTGGTGGTGGACAACAAGCCCGGCGCCGGCGGCAACATCGGCCTGGATGCCGTGGCCAAGTCCGCGCCCGACGGCTACACCCTGGGCCTGGGGCAGACGGCCAACCTGGCCATCAACCCGTGGCTCTATCCGAAGATGCCCTTCGATCCGCTGAAGGACTTCGCGCCGGTGGGCGCGGTGTCGGCGCAGGCGGTGGTGCTCATCGTCAACGCCACTTCGCCCTACAAGACGCTGGCCGACGTGGTGGCGGCGGCCAAGGCCAAGCCCGAATCGATCCGCATCGGCCTGGCCGGCAACGGCACCGTGGGCCACCTGGCCGGCGAGATGCTGGAGCGCCGCGCCGACATGCGCATCCTGAACGTGCCGTACAAGGGGGCCGGTCCGGCCATGACGGACCTGCTGGGCAACCAGGTCGAGCTCAATTTCGCGAGCACGGCCGCGGCCATTCCGCAGCTCACGGGCGGCAAGGTGCGGGCGCTGGCGGTAAGCAGCAGCAAGCGCATTTCCAACGTGCCCACGCTGGCCAATGTGCCCACGGTGGCGGAGTCGGGCTACCCGGGCTTCGACGCCATCACCTGGACGGGTCTGGTTGCGCCCGCCGGCACGCCCGCGGCGGTGGTCGAGCGCATCAATGCCGAGCTGCAGAAGGTTCTTGCACTGCCCGACACGGTGAACAAGCTGGCGCTGGAAGGTAGCGTGCCCACCGGCGGCAGCGCGAGCCAGTTTGCCGGCGACATCCGCACCGAGCACCAGAAATGGGGCGCGCTGATCCGCGAAGCCAACATCCGCCTGGACTGACCATGAGCAGCTTCACTGTCTTCGTCACCGCACCCAGGCTGGCGGCGCCCGGTGCTCATCTGCTGGCGCAGGAAGGCGCCCGTGTGCTGTACCTGTCCCGGCCCGACGACTCGCAGGAGGTGGAGAGCATCCTGGCCGCGCAGCCGGTGGATGCGGTCATCTCGCGCACGGTGGCCTTGTCCTCGCGCGCCATCCTGTCGTGCCCCACGCTCAAGGTCATTTCCAAGCACGGGGTGGGCGTGAGCAACATCGATGTGGAAGCCGCCAATGCCCGCCGCATTCCCGTCTATGTCACGCCTGGCGCCAACGCGCAGTCGGTGGCCGAGATGACGCTGGGCCTGATGTTTGCCGCCGCGCGGCGCATTGCCTGGATGGATGCCGAACTGCATGCGGGCCGCTGGTCGCGTGCGCAGGATGGTGTCGAGCTGTTCGGCAAGACGCTGGGCCTGGTGGGCTTCGGCCAGATCGGCCAGCGCGTGGCGCGCGTTGCACATGCGCTGGGCATGCGGGTGGTGGCTTTCGATCCGCAACTGGTGGGCCAAGCCAGCCCGGTCGAAGGCGTGGTGCTGGCCGACAGCCTGGACGCATTGCTGCCCGTGGCCCAGGTGCTGAGCCTGCATGTGCCGCTGAACCGCCACACGCGCGCCATGCTCGGCGCCGCGCAGATCGCGCGGCTGCCGCGCGGTGCGATCGTCATCAACACGGCGCGCGGCGAAGTGATCGACGAGCCGGCCATGGTTGCCGCGCTGCAGGACGGCTGGCTGGGCGCCGCGGGGCTGGACACCATGGCCGTCGAGCCGCTGCCCGCGGGCAGCGCGCTGGCCTCGCTGCCCAACGTGGTCCTCACGCCGCATGTGGGCGGCTCCACGCCGGCCGCGCTGGGCGCCATGGCGCAGGGTGCCGCACGCAACGTGCTCGGGTGGCTGCAGGGGCGCCCGGTCGATCCGTCTTCCTGCATCAATCCCCAGGTGCTGGCACTTCACTGAACACAACAGATCAGAACCCAGAAAGAAATCACCCAATGACCGACACCCAGGAAAGCACCCGCGTCGTCTGGCCCGCAGGCTACCGGATCAACCCGCGCCAGGCCGGCCCGGCCAGCGACGTAGTCGCGGCCTTCAAGGACATCCCCGTGGCCGCCATCGGCGACTCCATGAGCCGCCACGTCGGCACCCTGGGCCTGGTGCCCTATCACGCGCGGCTGGACACGGTGATGTGCGGCCCTGCCGTCACGGTGCGCGTGCGCCCCGGCGACAACCTGATGATCCACAAGGCGCTGATGATGGTGCAGCCCGGCGACGTGCTGGTCATCGACGGCGGCGGCGACGTGACGCAGGCGCTGGTGGGCGGCCTCATGCGCACAACCTGCCTGGCCCGTCGCATTGCCGGCCTGGTGATCGACGGTGCGCTGCGCGACCGCTGCGAATGGGCCGAGGAGGGCATGCCGGTCTTCGCGCGCGGCCACACGCACCGGGGCCCGACCAAGGACGGCCCGGGCGAGATCAACGTACCCATTGCGTGCGCGGGCATGGCGGTGATGCCGGGCGACCTGATCGTGGGCGATGCCGACGGCGTGATCGCCATTCCGTCCGGCGAGGCGGCCGATGTGCTGGAGCGCGCCCGCGCCCATCTGCAGCGCGAGGCCAAGATCCGCGCCGGCAATGCGGCCGGCACCTCGGACCCGGAGCGCTTCGACGCCGTGCTGCGCGCCAAGGGCCTGCCGATCTAGTGTCCTGTCCCGTTAATTCG
>JAFEEG010000008.1 GCA_018241225.1 Pseudomonadota bacterium | reverse complement strand
GCTTCTGCCGCGCGGACTCCTAGGAGACAAATCATGGCGAGCGTTCCCCAGACAGAGCCGGTCGATGCCTTGCTGCCCGCGCCGCAGCTGCTGTTGTTCGGCCTGCAACATGTGCTGGTGATGGCGGCGGTGCCCATCACTTCGGTATTCCTGGTGGCCAAGGCGCTGGGCCTGCCAGTCGGGCTGACCATCAACCTGATCAGCGCCACCTTCCTGCTGTGCGGGCTGGGCTCGCTGCTGCAGTCCTTCGGACCATGGAAGTTCGGCGCGCGCCTGCCTTTCGTGATGGTTCCGGGCGGCGCGCCGGTGGTGATGTTCCTCACCATCGCGCAGCAGACCGACCTGCAGACGGCTTCGGGCGCGGTGATCCTGACTTCGCTGTTCTATTTCGTGGTGCTGCCCGTGTTCGCCCGCTGCCTGAAGTACTTTCCCAAGATCGTGATCGGCACGCTGCTCATGCTGGTGTCGATCAACCTGGTGAAGGTGTACGGCGGCATCATTGCCGGCAAGCCGGGTTCGCCTGGCTTTGCCGACCCTGCGCATATCGGCCTGGCACTGGCCACCATCGGCTTCACCATCCTGTTCGCGCGCATCTTCAAGGGAATGCTGGGGCAGCTGAGCGTGCTGCTGGGCTTGCTGGCCGGTGCGCTGGTTGCCGCGGCATTCGGCTACATGGACATGAGCGGCGTGGCCAACGGCCCGGTGTGGAGCGCGCCCAGTCTGCTGCCCTTCGGCATGCCGAAGTTCGACCTGATTGCCGCCGTGCCGCTGCTGGTGTTCAGCGTGATCTCGATGGTCGAGGCCACCGGCCAGACCGTGGCTGTGGCTGAGATCGTGGGCAAGCGCGTCGAACCGCGCGACGTGGTGCCGCGCACCATCCGCGGCGACGCGATCATGTCCTTGCTGGGCGGCCTGTTCGGCACCTCGATGATCATCACCAGCGGCGAGAACGTGGGCATCGTGCGGGCCACGCAGGTTCGCTCGCGCTACGTCACGGCGGCGGCCGGCTCGATCCTGGTGCTGGTGGCGCTGTTCGCGCCGCTGGGCCGGCTGGCCAATGCCATTCCCGAAGCGGTGGTGGGTGGCACGGCCATGGTGGTGTTCGCCATCATCGGCACCATCGGCATCGACATGCTGCGCAAGGCTGACCTGCACGAGCGCTCCAACATGTTCGTGCTGGCCGGAGCACTGGCCATGGGGCTGCTGCCCATCCTGGTGCCGGGCTTCTACAGCGGCTTTCCGAAGGCGCTGCAACCGGTGCTGGGCAACGGCCTGGCCATGGGCGCGCTCACGGCCATCTTCCTGAACATCCTCTTCAACCACCTTGGCGGTGCGCGCGGCGGCAACCCGGTTGCCAGCGCACCGCAAGGCACTCCCAATGCCCACTGATTCCATGCAACTCCAACCCGAACGCCTGCGCCGCGGCACGCTGCTGCTGGTGCCCGAGCACCTGCTGCTGGCGGATGGCCCCGTCACCGGCCACGCCGTGCTGGTGCAGGACGGCCGCTTTGCCGACATCGGCCCGCGCCATGTGCTGCAGGCGCGCTACGCGCAGCACACCCCGATCGAGCTGCCCGGCCACCTGCTGATGCCAGGCATGATCGACGCGCACCACCACCTCACGCAGTCCTTCGGCAAGTCGCTTGCGTATGGCGAGCCGTCGGAGATCTTCAAGCGCGTGTGGGTGCCGCTCGAATCGAGCCTGAACGACGAGTTCGTCTACCAGAGCGCCAAGCTGGCCGCGTTGGAGTCGCTGCGCGGCGGCTTTACCACCGCCTGCGACGCCGGCACCCGTGCCAAGGGCGAGATCGGTGCCGTGGCACGCGCCACGACCGAAGCCGGCCTGCGCTGCGTGCTGGGCATGATCTGCAATGACGGTGGCAACGAGAGCACGGCAGAGCAGCGCACCGCGATCCGCCAGCACGCCGAGCGCTTTCTCGCGCAGTGGGCCAGCGACCCGCTGGTGCACCCGTCGCTGGCCATCTCCATTCCCGAAGCTGCGTCGGACGAGATGCTGGCCGCCATTTCCACGATGTGCGCCGAGGCCGGCACCATCTTCCAGACTCACGTGAACGAGCACCTGGCCGCCATCGAGCGCTCGGTGATCAAGCGCGGGCTGCGTCCGCTTGAACTGCTGGCCCGCGTCGGCGCCCTGGGCCCGCAGGTGCTGATTGCGCACGGCACGCTCGTCACGCCGTCGGAGCTGATGCTGCTGCAGCGCACCGACACGGCCGTGAGCTACAACCCCGTGGCCAGCGCCTGGAAGGGCAATGCCGTGGCGCCCGCGCACCTGATGGCCGAGCTGGGCATCCGCTTCGGCCTGGGCACCGACTCGACCCGCAGCGATGCATTTCGCCTACTCGATGCCGCCGAGACGGCGCAGAAGTTCGCCTTCTCGATGGCGGTGGGCGACACCTCCGCCGGCGCCGGCTGGACCTGGCTGGACCATGCCACGCACGAAGGTGCGCGCGCCATCGGCCTGGCGCCCCGCATCGGCGAGATCGCGGTGGGCAAGGAAGCCGACTTCCTGCTGGTGGACGTGGACACGCCCGAGCTGTGCACCAGCGTCGACCTGGTATGGGACCTGGTGCGCCTGGCTCAGCGCGACCAGATCGTCGCCAGCTTCGTGGCCGGGCGCCTGCGCCTGTGGCGGGGCTGGCCGCTCGACTGGGATGCCCGCGCCCTGATGCGCCAGGTGGCGCAGACGGCGCACGACGCCATTGCAAGCGCGCCCATCCAGCGCCTGCACCCGGTGGCGGCCGAGCACAAGCGGCGCGCACTGGCAGCGGCCGAATCGCTGGCAACCGCAGCGGGGGCCGGCCAGTGAGCACGACGCAGCTGATCCTCTTTTCCGCCATCGTGGTGGTCGGTGGCTTCATCCAGGGTTCCACCGGCATGGGTTTCGCGCTCATCGTGGCGCCGGTCATCAGCCTGTTCAATCCGGCGCTGCTGCCGGTGTGCGTCCTGATCTTGATGCTTCCGCTGTCGGTCTACGTCGCGCACCGCGAGCATCGGGCGGTG
Source organism: Pseudomonadota bacterium (assembly GCA_018241225.1). Lineage (GTDB taxonomy): Bacteria > Pseudomonadota > Gammaproteobacteria > Burkholderiales > Burkholderiaceae_C > Variovorax. Next base: position 112,441 of record JAFEEG010000008.1, on the reverse strand, counting down.
GACCGGCCCGGCAGCGCATGGATCACGGCTGGGCGCCTGGTGGGCACATTCGGCGGCCTGGCGGTGCTGGCCTGGCTGAGCCCGCGCAGCCTCGGGATCTTTGTGGGCGTGTCGACCATCGCGGCCGTGGCCGCGACCTGGCTCATGCCGGCCTTCACGCCCGGGCGCGGCGCGCTGGCCACGGCCGGCCTGATCACCGGCGTGACCGAGACCGCCACCGGCATCGGCGGGCCGCCGCTGGCGCTGGTCTACCAGCACCAGCCGGTGGCGGTGATGCGCTCCACGCTGGCGGTGTGCTTCCTGGTGGGGCAGGTGATGTCGCTGGTGTTCCTCTTCATTGCCGGGCAGGTGCGCGAGCCGCAATTGGTGGCCGCCGCCCAGTTGCTGCCGGCGCTGTGCGTGGGCGCACTGCTCAGCCACTACGTGCATCACCGCATCAACGAGCGGTTCATGCGCTCATTTGTCCAGCTCTTTGCGGTGGCTTCCGGCGTGGTGCTGCTGGTTAAGGCCCTGTAGGCACGCCTGCCCGCCTCAGGGCTTGACGAACTTGAGTACGAACTCGTCCTTGGGTTGCGGCGGATCTGGCGTGTTGCGGTCACGCGGGTCCGAGGGGTTGCGCAGGAAGTTGCCCTGGGCAACGAGCTTGAACCCGGCCTGCTCGACTTCTGCGCGCAAGAACGCTTCCTCGATCCGGTGAAGCGTTCCTGCTTCGGAAATGCCCGTGCCGGGCCGACCCGAATGATCGGCGATCACGTACATGCCGCCCGGCTTCAGCGCCGCGAACACCGCGCGGTTCGTTGCGGCACGGTCGACTCCCATGTGGCCGAAGTCGTGGTAGTTGAACATCAAGGTGACGAGGTCCAGGCAGTTCGACGCGCACTCCGGCGGGGCCGGGTCCTCGAAGGGGCGCACGACGGCGATGATGTTTCCTGCGTTTGGATTCTTGGCGCGCTCCGCCAGCGCCACCGGCGACGGCCGCGGTCCGCCGGTGGGGCGGGCAGGGGCATCGGCCGCCGGAGGCTGCGCGGCGCCTTCGGGCTGGGCCGGCCGGCTCATCGGCGGGCGCGGTGCGCTTTGCCCGTACACGCGGCCAGTGGGGCCGACGGCTCGCGCGATCAACTCGGTCGTGTAGCCGGCAGCGGCGCTCAGATCGAGCGCCGTCATGCCGGGGCGAACGCCAATGAACATCAACATGTCCTGCGGCTTGCGCCGCTTGTCATTCACGCGGTCGGCGTCGCTGCGATCGGGGCTCGCGACGATTTCGGCAGCGCGCTGCGGTGACAGCACGGCCGCCTCGGGTGCCTGTTGTCCCGGGGCCATGCAGGCGGCAAGCGCCAGGGCGACGCCGGCTGGGGAGAACGCACGTCGAAGCACGGAAGTGAGTCGGCACAGGCGCATGGCGCGGACTTTAGTACCAAGCACCCTGGACCTCAATACCCGAGTGCGTGCGTGGATTCAATTAGGAAGCTAAACTTCGTAGTTAGCCTGCCTATCATGACCACCGCCCAACTCTCTAGACCCGAAGCCGACACCACCCATGCGCTGGCCGTGGAGCTGCGCATGCTGGCAGCCCAGCTGCGCCGCCGCCTGCGCCAGGAGGCGTCGGCTGCCGACTGGACGGAGTCGCAGCGCTCCGTGCTGCTGCGCCTGGAACGGCAGGAGGCAGCCAGCGTCACCGAGCTGGCCGCGGCCGAAGGGGTGCGCCCCCAGTCGATGGGGGCCACGGTGGCCTCGCTCATCGAGGCGGGTTATGTCAATGGCGAGCCCGATCCGGCCGACGGCCGCCGCACGCTGCTGTCGCTCACGCCGCTGGCGCGCAAGGTGTTTCGCCAGGTGCGCGCCGCCCGCGAAGACTGGCTGCAGCACGCGATCGAAGAGCGCTACTCCGCCGGCGAACAGAAACAACTGGCCACCGCCGTGCGGCTGCTGCAGCGCCTGCTGGACTGAGTGCGGCACCACCACCAAGGAACATCCCCATGCCCATCACCACCCTCGACCCCAAGACCGCGCTGGTCGTCATCGACCTGCAAAAAGGCATCGTCGGCCTGCCCACCGCGCACCCGGCATCCGCTGTCGTACAGCGCGCGGCCCAGCTCGCGCACGCCTTTCGTACGCGCGGCTTGCCTGTGGTGCTGGTGAACGTGGCGGGGGCCGCACCAGGCCGCACCGACCCGCAGCCGGCCCGACCCGCGCCCGGCGCCGACTGGGCCGAACTGGTGCCCGAGCTGAACGCCCAACAGCAGGACATCCGCATCACCAAGAAGACCTGGGGCGCCTTCACCGGCACCGGGCTCCATGAAAAACTGCGCGAGCTTGGCGTGACGCAGATCGTGCTGGCCGGCATCTCCACGAGCGTCGGTATCGAATCCACCGCGCGCCAGGCGCAGGAGCTGGGCCTGAACGTGACGCTGGCCACCGACGCCATGACCGACACCAACCTTCAGGCGCACGAGAACAGCGTCGCGCGCATCTTCCCGCGGCTGGGCGAAACGGGCCTGACGCAAGACCTGCTGGTGCGGCTGGAGGGTCGGTGAGCAGCACCTTCCGTTCGCTTCGCACACGCAACTACCGGCTGTGGGCCGCTGGTGCGCTGGTGTCCAACGTGGGCACCTGGATGCAGCGCACTGCGCAGGACTGGCTGGTACTCACGCACCTGACTGACCACAACGCCACGGCAGTGGGCATCGTGATGGCCCTGCAGTTCGGCCCGCAACTGGTGCTGCTGCCCTTCACCGGCCTGGCGGCGGACCGCTTGAACCGGCGCAAGCTGCTCATGGCCACGCAGGCCGCCATGGGGCTGCTGGCCCTCGGGCTGGGGGTGCTCACGCTCAGTGGCGCCGCGCAGCTGTGGCACGTCTATGTGTTTGCATTGCTGCTGGGTTGCGTGGCGGCCTTCGATGCGCCGGCCCGGCAGACCTTCGTGGCCGAGCTGGTGTCCGAGGCCGATCTGTCCAACGCGGTCGCGCTCAACTCCACCTCGTTCAATGCCGCGCGCATGGTGGGCCCGGCCGTGGCCGGCCTGGTCATCGCCGGCACCGGGCCGGGCGAGGCCTTCCTGCTCAACGCACTGTCCTTTGTCGCGGTGCTGGCGGCGCTGGCCTGCCTTCGGCAAAGCGAGCTGTTCGCCCGTGGCGGCACCAGTGCGGCGCGCAGCGGAAGCCTGATGGAAGGTTTTCGCTACGTGTGGGCACGGCCCGACCTGCGCGCCTTGCTGGCCATGTTGTTCCTGGTGTCCACCTTCGGCCTGAACTTTCCCATCTTCATCTCGACCATGTCGGTCGGGGCCTTCCACGGTGGCCCGGGCCAGTATGGCCTGCTCTCATCGGTGATGGCCATCGGCTCGGTCACCGGTGCACTCATGGCGGCCCGGCGCGCGCAGCCGCGCTTCGGCGTGCTGATGGTTGGCTCGGTCGTGTTCGGCCTGGGCTGCCTCGCCGCTGCGCTGATGCCGCACGTAATCGGCTTCGGCGTCGCGCTGGTCGTCACCGGCATGGCCGCGCAAACGCTCACCACCTCCACCAACAGCCTGGTGCAACTGTCCACCGACCCGGTACTGCGCGGGCGGGTGATTGCCATCCTGCTGGCGATCCTGCTGGGCAGCACGCCTCTGGGTGCGCCGATGGTGGGCTGGGTGGCCGACACCTTCGGGCCACGCTGGGCCCTGGGCGTTGCCGCGGCGGCAGGCCTCGGGGCCGCGGCCATCGGCTTGCGCTACCTGGTCAAGTACCGCGGCCTGCGCCTGCTGCGTGAAGGCCGCCGCTTGCGCTACAGCGTGCAGCCGGTCACGGTCGCGGCGGCAATGCCGGTGGTGAGCGCGGCAGCCGAGCAAAGCAGCGCGGCGCCTTGAGCACGTGGGGCACGTGGTCTCGAAAGTAGCTTGAGCGATCCGTATCGGGTGTGCACAATGGCCTGCCCAACCACTACGGGAGTTACTTTTGAACAAGCGTTCCTTTTTGGCAACTGGCCTGCTGGCCGTATTCGCTGCGGGCTGCACCACCACGTCGAGCTCCGGCGGCGATCCCGCAGCTCAGCGCAGCAGCATCGACGCTTCGGTCGACAGCGCGGTGACCAAGCTGTATTCGCAGGTGCCAGGCTCTCGCGAATTGGTGGGCAAGGCCAAGGGCGTGCTGGTGTTCCCGTCGGTGGTGTCCGCCGGCCTTGGCATTGGCGGCTCCTACGGCCAAGGTGCCCTGCGCACCGGCGGCAAGACCGAGGGCTACTACAGCACCACTGCAGCATCGGTGGGCCTGCTGGCCGGCGCCGATTCCAAGGCCGTCTATGTCCTCTTCATGACGCAAGAGGCGCTCGACAAGTTCCGCGCAAGCAAGGGCTGGACGGCTGGCGCCGATGCGTCGGTGACCATGCTCAAGACCGGCGCTTCGGCTGCTGTCGACACGCAGACGGCCAAGGCGCCCGTGCTGGGCTATGCGCTGAGCAACGCTGGCCTGATGGCCAACCTGAGCATCGACGGCACCAAGGTCAACAAGCTCGACCTCTGAGCCTGCCGACCTGACATGGCGTGCCGGTCGGCACGCCACCCGATAACGCTGGTTGCACCCCAAGGCCCAGCGAACAAGGCCCGTTTTTCGCTTGTTGCGGCACACGGGTCTTTTCTTTCGTTGATCTGGATCAGCCCTACCTTGTTTGAGCGTTGACACCCCGAACGTTGTTGACTCTAATTCGCGCAGTTTTCCGAGTGTTAATGACTCGACCGCAATGAACGGAAAGCCCACGATGAAAGAACAACAACGCAGCAGCGAGCCGGATCCTCAGCGCAAGAAGGAGGAGTGGCGCAGCTTCCTCTTTCTCACCGCAATCATGGTGCCGGTGCTCACAGTCATGTTCGTGGGCGGCTATGGGTTCATCGTCTGGATGACTCAACTGGTGAGCGGTCCGCCGTCTCACTGACCGAAAGCCAAAGCCTCCTTGTGCAACGAAGCACGGGGATTCGATGTGACAACCGTGCCCTGCCGGCGCGAGGGGAACGACCATGCTCGACACAAGCGTTTGCGAACACGACCCGCCAGCGGGGTCGCCTGACGAATGGCACATTGCCGGCGTCGTCGTTCATTCCAACCCCGAAATGACCGAGCGGGTGCGCCAGTGCATCGAGCTGATGGCCGGTGCCGAAGTGCATGCCGTCAACGCGGCCGGCAAGCTGGTGGTGACGCTGGAGGCGCCCAGTTCGCGCGCCATATCGGCCCACCTCGAACACATGCAAAGGCTCCAGGGCGTCCTGGCCGCCACGCTGGTCTACCAGCATTGCGAAGACATGGCATCGATGCAGGAGGAGTTGGACGATGAGCACACGCCGGGACTTCATTAAGCGTACTGCCATGGCCGCCACCGCATCGGTGGCCGGCATCACGTTGCCGACGGAGGCAGCCAACTTCGTCACCGACAGCGACATGACGCGCCTGAAGTGGTCGAAGGCGCCGTGCCGCTTCTGCGGCACCGGCTGCGGCGTGACGGTGGCCGTGAAGGACAACAAGGTGGTCGCCACCCAGGGCGATCCGCAGGCCGAGGTGAACCGCGGGCTGAACTGCGTCAAGGGCTACTTCCTATCGAAGATCATGTACGGCAAGGACCGGCTCACTCAGCCGCTCTTGCGCATGAAGAACGGCAAGTACGATAAGAACGGCGAGTTTGCCCCGGTGAGCTGGAACCAGGCCTTCGACGTCATGGAGCAGCAGTTCAAGAAGGCGCTCAAGGACAAGGGCCCGACCTCGGTGGGCATGTTTGGCTCGGGCCAGTGGACGGTGTGGGAAGGCTACGCAGCCGTCAAGCTGATGAAGGCTGGCTTTCGCAGCAACAACATCGACCCCAATGCACGGCACTGCATGGCCTCGGCCGTGGCGGGCTTCATGCGCACCTTCGGCATGGATGAGCCGATGGGCTGCTACGACGATTTCGAACACGCAGACGCGTTCGTGCTGTGGGGCTCGAACATGGCGGAGATGCATCCCATCCTGTGGACGCGCATCACCGATCGCCGGCTGAGCTACCCGAAGACGAAGGTGGCGGTGTTGTCCACTTTCGGCCACCGCAGCTTCGACCTGGCGGACGTGCCGGTCATCTTCAAGCCGCAGACCGACCTGGCGATCATGAATTTCATCGCCAACTACATCATCAAGAACAACAAGGTCAACCGCGACTTCGTCAACAAGCACACCGTATTCAAGGAGGGCGTGACCGAGATCGGCTACGGCCTTCGCCCCGAGCATCCGTTGCAGAAAGCGGCCAAGAACGCGGGCGACCCCGGCGCGGCCAAGCCCATCAGCTACGAGGAGTTCGCGGCCTTCGTGGCCAAGTACGACATCGACTCGGTGAGCAAGCTCTCGGGCGTCTCAAAGGACAAGCTCAACAAGCTGGCCGAGTTGTATGCCGACCCGAACGTCAAGGTGATGTCGCTGTGGACCATGGGCTTCAACCAGCACACGCGCGGCACGTGGGCCAACAACATGGTCTACAACCTGCACCTGCTGACGGGAAAGATCTCCACGCCCGGCAACAGCCCCATGTCGCTGACGGGCCAGCCCTCGGCCTGCGGCACGGCGCGCGAGGTGGGCACCTTCTCGCACCGGCTGCCGGCCGACATGCTGGTGGCCAATCCCAAGCACCGGGAAGAGGCCGAGAAGATCTGGAAGCTGCCCGAGGGCACCATTCCCGACAAGCCGGGCTTTCATGCGGTGCTGCAAAACCGCATGCTCAAGGACGGCAAGCTCAACGCCTACTGGGTGCAGTGCAACAACAACATGCAGGCGGCGGCCAACCTCATGGAAGAGGGCTACCCGGGCTACCGCAACCCCGACAACTTCGTGGTGGTGTCGGATGTGTACCCCACCGTCACCGCGCTGTCCGCCGACCTCATATTGCCTACCGCCATGTGGGTGGAAAAGGAGGGCGCCTACGGCAATGCCGAGCGCCGAACCCAGTTCTGGCACCAGCTGGTCGACGCACCCGGCGAAGCGAAATCCGACCTGTGGCAATTGGTGGAGTTCTCCAAGCGCTTCAAGGTGGAGGACGTGTGGCCGGCCGACCTGATTGCCAAGAAGCCCGAGCTGCGCGGCAAGTCGCTCTACGAGGTGCTCTACAAGAACGGCAACGTCGACAAGTTCCCCGGCACGGAGGTCGACAAGGAGTACGCCAATGCCGAGGCCAAGGCATTCGGCTTCTACATCCAGAAGGGCCTGTTCGAGGAATACGCCAGCTTCGGCCGCGGCCACGGGCATGACCTGGCGCCTTTCGACACCTACCACCAAGTGCGCGGCCTGCGCTGGCCGGTGGTGGACGGCAAGGAAACGCGCTGGCGCTACAAGGAAGGCTCCGACCCCTACGTGAAGGCCGGCACCGACTACCAGTTCTACGGCAACCCGGACGGCAAGGCGGTGATCTTCGCGCTGCCCTACGAGCCGCCGGCCGAATCACCCGACAAGGAATATCCGATGTGGCTGGCCACCGGCCGCGTGCTGGAGCATTGGCACTCGGGCTCCATGACGCGGCGCGTGCCCGAGCTGTACCGGGCCTTCCCCAACGCGGTTTGCTTCATGCACCCCGAAGACGCCAAGGCGCTGGGCGTGCGGCGCGGCGTGGAGGTCGAAGTGGTGTCGCGGCGCGGCAAGATGCGCACCCGGGTGGAGACGCGCGGGCGCGACACGCCGCCGCGCGGCCTGGTGTTCGTGCCCTGGTTCGACGCCAGCCAGCTGATCAACAAGGTGACGCTGGATGCCACCTGCCCGATCTCGCTGCAGACCGACTTCAAGAAGTGCGCGGTCAAGATCGTGAAGGTCTGAACATGACAGGAGGTACCCCTATGTTCATGCAGGCCCTGTGGCGCCCCATGCGCCTTGTCGTCTTCCTGCTGCTCGCGGCAGCGGCGCCGCTGGCCGTGCAGGCGCAGTCCAAGGGCGCGCCGCCGCCGCCGGTGGTCGACTCGATGCGCGGCAGCACGCCGGTCGACAAGGAAAGCAGCCCGCCCATCCTCTACTCGACCGAGAACAAGGACGTGCGGCGCACGCGCAACTACGCGATGCAGCCGCCGACCATTCCGCACAGCATCGACAACTACCAGGTCGACAAGGACTTCAACCGCTGCATGTTCTGCCATGCGCGCACCGCGGCCGAGGCGGCCAAGTCCATTCCGGTGAGCATCACCCACTACATGGACCGCGACAACAACGTGCTGGCCGACGTGTCGCCGCGCCGCTATTTCTGCACGCAGTGCCACGTCCCGCAGGCCGACGCCAAGCCGCTGGTGGGCAACAACTTCGTCGACGTGGAGCAGCTGCTGCAGCGCAAGCCCGGCGTCATGGGTTCGTCCAAGTAGGCAGACGGGCGCCACATGTTCGACCTCATCAAGCGCTACTGGAAGACCATCACCCGGCCCAGCGCCTACTACAGCCTGGGTTTTCTCACGCTGGGCGGCTTCGTCGCAGGCGTGGTGTTCTGGGGGGCCTTCAACACCGCGCTGGAGCTGACCAACACCGAGACCTTCTGCACCGGCTGCCACGAGATGCGCGACAACGTCTACCAGGAGCTGCAGACCACCATCCACTTCACCAACCGCAGCGGCGTGCGCGCCAAGTGCTCGGACTGCCACGTGCCGCACAACTGGACCACCAAGATCGCCCGCAAGATGCAGGCGTCCAAGGAGGTGTGGGGCAAGATCTTCGGCACCATCGACACGCGCGAGAAGTTCCTGGACATGCGCCTGGAGCTGGCCCAGCACGAGTGGGCGCGCTTCAAGGCCAACGACTCGCTCGAGTGCCGCAACTGCCACGACTACGGCTCGATGGACTTCACCCGCCAGAGCCCGCGCGCGGCCGAGATGCACTCGACCTACCTGGCCAACAAGGAGAAGACCTGCATCGACTGCCACAAGGGCATCGCGCACCACCTGCCCGACGTGGCCAAGGCAAAGGAGCAGTAGCGCGTGGGTCCAGGCAGTGCTGTAGCAGCAACCGCAGCAGGTGCGGCACTTCGTGCCCAGGGGTTGAGTTTTTCGCGCGGCGGCCGGCGCGTGTTCGAAGGTATCGGCTTCGAGCTGCGACCCGGCGAGTTGCTGCAGGTGCTGGGCGCCAACGGCAGCGGCAAGACCAGCCTGCTGCGCGTGCTGGGCGGCCTCTTGCCTGCAGACGAGGGCGAGCTGTGCTGGGGCGGCGAGCCCGTGCGCGGCGGCCAGGGCGAATTCCTGCAGGCGGTGGCCTACCTGGGCCACACCAACGGCATCGATGCCGACTTGAGCGGCGCCGAGAACCTGCGCTTTGCCGCGCGCATGGCCGGGGTCGACGACTCGCCTGCAAGCATTGCCGATGCGTTGCGCTCGATGGGGCTGGACCCGGCATCGCCCGCGCCGGTACGAACGCTTTCGCAGGGCCAGCGCCGCCGGGTGGCGCTGGCACGGCTGGCGCTGCTGCGCCGCGCGTTGTGGCTGCTGGACGAGCCGGTGAGTTCGCTCGACGCCGCTTCGAGCGAGCGCTTCTTCGCGCAACTGGACGGGCATCTGCGCGCAGGCGGCATGGCGGTGGTGGCCACGCACGAGGTGCTGCCAGATGCCGCGCAGACACTGCAGTTGCAGGGTTGATGCACATGGCCCGCGCCTTTGTCGCCATCGTGCTGCACGACCTTCGCCTGGCTTGGCGGCGGCGCGGCAGCGTGCTGTCGAGCCTGCTGTTCTTCGTCATCGCCTGCAGCCTGTTCCCGCTGGCCCTGGGCCCCGAGCCGCAGCAGCTGCGTGCCCTGGCGCCGGGCATCCTGTGGGTAGCGGCCTTGCTGGCCTCGATGCTCTCGCTGTCGCGCCTGTTCGTGCAGGAGCATGCCGATGGCAGCCTGGAGCAGTTGCTGCTTTCGCCGCATCCGCTGGCGGTGCTGGCGCTGGCCAAGACCTGTGCGCACTGGCTCACCAGCGGGCTGCCGCTGTTGCTGCTCACGCCATTGCTGGCCCAGCAGTACAGCCTGCCAGTGGCACCGGCGCTGCTGCTGGCCTTGTCGCTGCTCATCGGCACGCCGGTGCTCAGCCTGGTCGGCGCGGTGGGTGCGGCGCTGACGCTGGGCGTGCGCGGTGGCGCGGTGCTGCTGTGCATCCTGGTGCTGCCCTTGTGCACGCCGGTGCTGATCTTCGGGGCCGGTGCCGCGGCGGCCGCCGATGCGGGCATGAGCGTGCTGCCGCAACTGTCGCTGCTGGGCGCCTGCCTGGCGCTGGCGCTTTTTCTCTGTCCGTTGGCCACCGCGGCCAGCCTTCGAATCGCGATGGAATGAATCCCGCATGAGCCGAGCTTTTCCACCGCAACACTCGCTGGTCGCCGCCCCTGCGCGGCGCAACGCATCGCGCTGGCTGGCCTATGCATCGCCAGTGCGCTTCTATCCGCTGGCGGGCCGGCTGGCGCCCTGGTTCTTCGTGGCGGCCGCGTTGTTTGCGGTGGCCGGCCTGTGGGTGGCATTTTTCGTGGCACCCACCGACGCGCAGCAAGGCGAGGTCTACCGCATCATCTTCATCCATGTGCCCGCCGCCTGGATGTCGATGTTCATCTACCTGGTGATGGCGGTGTACTGCGCGCTGGCCCTGGTGTTGGGCACGCGGCTGTCGTCGATGATGGCTTCGGCGCTGGCACCCACCGGCGCCATGTTCACCGCCATTGCGCTCGTCAGCGGTGCCCTGTGGGGTGAGCCCACCTGGGGCACCTGGTGGGTGTGGGACGCGCGGCTGACCTCCGAGCTTCTGCTTCTCTTCCTGTACCTGGGCTTCATCGCGCTGGAGTCGGCCATCGACGAGCCGCGCCGCGCCGAGCGTGCGTGCGCGGTGCTCGCGCTGGTGGGCACCGTGAACCTGCCGGTCATCTACTTTTCGGTGCGGTGGTGGAACACGCTGCACCAGGGCGCATCGGTCAGCCTGACGGCCGCGCCGTCGATGGCGCACACCATGCTCGCGGGCATGCTGCTGATGACGCTGGCCTGCTGGATGTACGCCATTGCGGTGGCGCTGGTGCGGGTGCGCTGCATCCTGCGTGAACGCGGCCTGGCAGGAAGCACTGCCGGGGAGGGCGCGTGAACCTCCTGCACGACATCTTCGCCGGAGGCCATGCGAGCTTTGTCGCCGCGGCCTTCGCCTGCGCCATCGTGCTGATCGGCGCGGAGCTGCTGCTGCTCGGCGGCCGTGCGCGCAAGACGAAGGAGCCGCACCCATGACCCGCCGGCAACGCCGTCTTGCCCTGCTGCTGGCTGCGCTGCTGTGCGGCGGCGTAGCGGTGGCCCTGGTGCTCAATGCCTTCAACTCCAACCTGGTGTTCTTCTTCAGTCCGAGCCAGGTGGCGGCCAAGGAAGCACCGGTTGCGCGCAGTTTCCGGCTGGGTGGCCTGGTGGAGCCCAACTCCATCCGGCGCGAAGGCGACGGCATGACGGTGCGCTTCGTGGTCACTGATTCGGCACGCACCGTGCCCGTCATCTACCGCGGCCTGCTGCCCGACCTGTTCCGCGAAGGCAAGGGCGTGGTGGCGCGCGGCAAGCTGCAGGAAGACGGCACCTTCGTGGCCACCGAGGTGCTGGCCAAGCACGACGAGAACTACATGCCGCCCGAGGCCGCCGATGCGCTGCAGAAGGCCGAGCAGGTGCGTCGCCAGATGGGGGCAGGGGCCGATCCGCGATGACCGCAGAGCTGGGCCACTTCTGCCTGATCCTCGCCTTGCTGGTAGCCGCCGTGCAGGCGGTGCTGCCGCTGGCGGGCGCCGCGCTGCAGCGCCCGCGCTGGATGGCCGTGGCCAGGCCCGCTGCACGCTTGCAGTGCCTGCTGGTGGTGCTGGCTTTTGCGGCGCTGACATGGAGCTTCGTGGACAACGACTTCAGTGTGCGCTATGTGGCCACCAACTCCAACAGCGCCTTGCCGCTGGCCTACCGGATGGCGGCGGTGTGGGGCTCGCACGAAGGCTCGATGCTGCTGTGGACGCTGATGCTGGCGCTGTGGTCGGCCGCCGTGTCGGTGTTCAGCCGCCAGTTGCCCAGCGTGGAAGTGGCGCGCGTGCTGGCGGTCATGGGCATCATCAGCGTGGGCTTCCTGGCCTTCCTGCTCTTTGCGTCCAACCCCTTCGTGCGGCTGCTGCCACCGGCCATGGAGGGGCGCGACCTCAACCCGCTGCTGCAGGACCCGGGCATGGTGTTCCATCCGCCCATGCTATACATGGGCTACGTCGGCTTTTCGGTGAGCTTCTCCTTCGCCGTGGCGGCCCTGGTGGCGGGCCGGCTCGATGCGGCCTGGGCGCGCTGGTCGCGGCCCTGGACCATTGCCGCCTGGTGCTTTCTCACGCTGGGCATCATGCTGGGCAGCGCCTGGGCCTACTACGAACTGGGCTGGGGCGGCTGGTGGTTCTGGGACCCGGTGGAGAACGCCTCCTTCATGCCCTGGCTGGCCGGCACCGCGCTGATGCACTCGATGGCCGTCACCGAAAAGCGCGGCGCCTTTCGCGCATGGACGGTGCTGCTGGCGCTGTTCACCTTCTCGCTGAGCCTGCTGGGCACCTTCCTCGTGCGCTCGGGCGTGCTGACCTCGGTGCATGCCTTCGCGGTCGATCCGCTGCGCGGCACCTTCATCCTGGTGCTGCTGGCGCTCACCACGGGCGGCGCCTTGCTGCTGTTTGCCGCGCGCGCACCGCTGCTGGCGCGGCGGGTGGGCTTTGCCACCATATCGCGCGAGACCTTCCTGCTGGCCAACAACGTGCTGCTGGCCGTGGCGGCCGCCACCGTGCTGCTGGGCACCCTGTATCCCTTGCTGGTCGACGTGCTGGGGCTGGGCAAGATCTCCGTCGGTCCGGCCTACTTCGAGCAGGTCTTCGTGCCGCTGGTGGCGCCCGCCGTCTTTCTCATGGGGGCGGCGCCGCTGGCCCGCTGGCGCAGCAACCCCTTGCCCGAGCTGGCGCAGCGGCTGCGCTGGTCGCTGGCCGGCAGCCTGGCGCTGGGGCTGGCATTGCTGGCCTTGCTGCAGCACCCATCCGCGCTCACCGGCCTGGGCCTGGTGCTGGCGTGCTGGTGCGTGGCCAGTGCGGTGGCCAGCCTGGCCGTGCAATTGCGTCACGCACCCGATCGATGGAAGGCCTTGCGGCAATTGCCCTCCTCGTACCTGGGCATGCTGCTCGCGCACATTGGCGTGGGCGTGTTCATTGCGGGGGCCACGCTCTCGGGCAGCCAGGAATCCATGCGCGAGCTGCCGATGAAGCCGGGCCAGAGCGTGCAACTGGGCAGCTACGAATTTCGCTTCGAGGGCGTCGCGCCCGCCACCGGCCCCAACTACGACGCGCTGCGCGGCACGCTCGTCGTGAGCCGCGAGGGCCGCGCGGTGGCTACCCTGAACCCGGAGCGGCGCATCTACCGCAGCCAGCAGATGCCCACCACCGAGGCCGCCATCGACAGCGGCTTCACCCGTGACCTGTACGTGGCGCTGGGCGAATCGCTGGGCGACGACCGCTGGGCCCTGCGCCTGCACGTCAAGCCCTTGGTCGACTGGATCTGGGCCGGCTGCATCCTGATGGCGCTCGGCGGACTGCTGGCGGCCAGCGACCGGCGCTACCGCCTTCGCCGACGCGCGCCCGCGCCGCTGCCTGCACGCGTTGCGCCCGCCGGCGTGGTGCACGAGGAGCTGCGGGCATGACGCGCTTCCTGCTGCCCTTTGCCGTCTTCATCGCCATCGGCCTGGCGCTGATGGCCGGGCTGCGGCGCGACCCGCACGAGCTGCCCTCGGCCCTCATCGGCAAGCCGGCACCGGCCTTCGAGTTGCCGGTGCTCGAGGCCGATGGCCGCACGGTGCGCGCGAGCGACATGCGCGGCAAGGTCTGGATGCTCAATGTCTGGGCGTCGTGGTGCGGCCCATGCCAGCTGGAGCATCCGCTGCTGGTGGACTTTGCCAAGCGGACCAGGGTGCCGATCGTGGGCCTGAACTACAAGGACAAGCCCGAAGCGGCACGTGCCTGGCTCCAGCGCCTGGGCAATCCGTACACCGCGACGATGGTCGATGTGGACGGGCGCACCGGCATCGACTTCGGCGTGTATGGCGTGCCCGAGACTTTCGTGATAGACGCAAAGGGCATCGTGCGCTATCGACAGGCCGGACCATTGACGGCAGAGGCCCTGCAGCAGCGCGTACTGCCGCTCCTGCGTCAACTGAACGAGGACCGGGCAGCCGATGCGCAGCTCTAGCCTCGCTCTTGCAGTCGTGACGGTGCTGGCGCTGCTGCTGGCCGCGCCCCTCGCCGCCGCCGCGCCGGCCAGCGAAGCGGAGCTCGACGCGCGCACACATGCCTTGTCGCAACAACTGCGCTGCGTCGTCTGCCAGAACCAGACCCTGGCTGATTCCAATGCCGATCTCGCGGTCGACCTGCGCCGCCAGATCCGCCAGCAACTGGCCGGCGGCGCCGACGAACAGGCGGTGAAGGACTGGCTCACGCAGCGCTACGGCGGGTTCGTGCTGTACAAGCCGCCGCTCGGGCCGCGGACGTGGTTGCTCTGGTTCGGCCCGGTGCTGTTGCTGGTGTTCGTGGTCGCGGTGCTGTTCATGCGCCGGCGCCGTGCGCAGGCGCCGGAAGCGTCGGCGCTCAAGGCCGACGAACGCCAACTGCTGGACGCCATGCTTGAACCTGCGGACAAGGAGCCGTCGCGATGACGACGTTCTGGCTGGGCGCTGCATTGCTGGTGCTGCTGTGCATGGTGGTGTTGCTGCGGCCCTTGCTGCGCGGTGCGGCGCCGGTGCGCGACGTCGATGCCGTGCCGGCCAGCGAGGTCTACCGCGACCAGGTGCATGAGCTCGATGGCGACCTGCGCCGAGGCACGCTCGACGCGAGCCAGCGCCATGCCGCACAGGACGAGCTGGGCCGTCGGCTGCTCGACGACGGCGCGGCTTCGCCATCTGCCGGTGCCGGCGCCGGCGCATCCCAAGGCAAGGGTGCCCGTCGATCTCCGTTGCTGGCGGCGCTGTTGCTGGCCGCGGTGCCCAGTGCGGCGATCCTGCTGTATCTGCAGCTGGGCAACCCGCTGGCCCTCTGGCGACCCGGCGACATGGGCCCCATGGCCAAGGAGGGCATGGGGCACGAATTGAGCAACGCGCAGGTCGAGGGGCTGGTCAACCAGCTGGCCCAGCGCCTGCGTGCGCAGCCCGACGATGCCGAGGGCTGGTACATGCTGGGTCGTTCCTACGCCGCGCTGGAGCGGCCCGCCGACGCGGCGGTGGCCTACGCCAAGGCCGTGGAGCTGGTGCCTGACGAAGCCATGGTGCGCGCCGACTACGCCGACGTGCTGGCCAGCGTCAACGGCGGCAGCCTGCAGGGGCCGGCGCAGGTGCAGATCGACCGCGCGCTGGCGCTCGACCCCGACCAGCCCAAGGCCCTGGCGCTGGCCGCCAGCGCGGCCATGGAGCGCGGCGACAAGGCGCAGGCGGTGGTGCACTGGGAGCATCTTCTTGCCCTGCTGCCACCGCAATCGCAGACGGCTGCGCGCATTGCAGCCAGCCTGGCCGAGGCGCGGGGCGAAACGCCGGTGCCGGTGGCTGGCGCCGCAGCCGCCAGCGTGGCAGGCCGCGTCGCGATCTCGGACAAGGTGGCCAGGAAGCCCGCCCCGGACGAAACCGTCTTCATCTACGCGCGCCCGGTCGACGGCTCGCGCATGCCCTTGGCGGTGCTGCGGCGGCAGGTGCGCGACCTGCCCTTGAACTTCAAGCTGGACGACAGCCTGGCCATGGATGCCGGGCACCGCCTGTCGAGCCAGCAAAGCGTCATGCTCGAGGCGCGCATCTCGGCCAGCGGCAATGCCATCTCGCAGCCGGGCGACCTGGTTGGCAAGGCCGGCCCGGTGCCGCTGGGCAGCAGCGCAATCGACATCTCGATCGATTCGATGCTGCCACCGGCCGGCTCGAAGCCCTAGCACGCGCTCGGCGCGCTTGTAGGACAGCGGGGCTCGGCGCTCATCGGCATCCGCCGTCGGCGCTCGCCGTCATCCATGCGAGCGGCCGCGCCGCGCCGTTCGGCGTTGCGGACGACTGCGGTCGCATCGGCGCGCGCGCAAAGTGGCATTGCGCGAACAACACAAGAAACGGAGCACGCCATGCCCATCCCGATTCCAAGACCGGACCACGATCCCATCCCCATTCCGGTGCCATTCCTGCCACCGGACCCGGCCCAGGTGCGCCCCTACGGCGCCCGCCCCGCCTGACGGTGGGCCACGTCACTGCAAGACACCGCGCGACGAACTAGGGTTTGCGGCGAGCCGCATGGCGGCGCCGCACGCCAGAATCGTCGCCAATGAAGTCCCAGTTCGCATTCCTGGCCTGCCTGGCCGCATCGCCTGCCGCATTGGCGCAAGACACAGGCAACGAAACCCCCACACCCAGCCTGCCACCCCTGACCGTCACACTGCCGTGCGGCGAGGCGCCTCCGCTGGCGGTGCCCGCCTCGGTCGACGTGGTGTATGGCGACCAGCTGCGCAACGCCAACCTGCAGGTCAACCTGTCCGAGGCCATGGGCAGCGTGCCGGGCCTGCAGATCCAGAACCGGCAGAACTACGCGCAAGACCTGCAGTTGTCCATTCGCGGCTTCGGCGCGCGCTCGACCTTCGGCGTGCGCGGCGTGCGCATCTACGTGGACGGCGTACCCGCGACCATGCCCGACGGGCAGGGGCAGACCTCCAACATCGACATCGCCTCCACCGACCGGGTCGAAGTGCTGCGCGGGCCGTTCTCGGCGCTGTACGGCAATTCGTCCGGTGGCGTGGTGCAGGTCTTTACCGAAACCGGCGAAGGCCCGCCGCGCCTGGGCTTTGGCGTGGCGGCGGGCAGCTACGGCACCTGGCGCGAAAGCGCGCAGGTCAGTGGCTCCAGCGGCGGGGTGAACTACCTGCTCAGCGGCAGCCACTTCGAGACCGACGGCTATCGCGAGCACAGCGCGGCCGAGCGCAACATCATCAACGGCAAGCTGGGCGTTGCCCTGGGCGACGACAGCAAGCTCACGGTGGTGATGAACGGCGTGCACATCCGCGCCGACGACCCGCTGGGCCTGACGCCGGCGCAGTACGCGCAAGACCCGCGCAGCGCCGCCGTTGCCACGCAGTTCAATACGCGCAAGTCGGTGGACCAGATGCAGGCCGGCCTCATCTACGAGAAACGCCTGAACGCCAGCAACGACTTGCGCCTCATGGTGTACGACGGCGAGCGCAGCACCGTGCAGTACCAGGCCATCCCGCCCTCGGCGCAAGTGGCCCCGTCGAGCGCTGGCGGCGTGATCGACCTGCACCGCGACTATTCCGGCCTGGACGCGCGCTGGACCACGCGCGGCCTGCTGGCCGGGCGGCCCTTCGAGCTGTCCACGGGCCTGGCCTACGACACGCTGGACGAGCATCGCCGCGGCTACGAGAACTACACCGGCACCGTGGCCAACCCCACGCTGGGCGTGCGCGGCAACTTGCGCCGCGACGAGATCAACAAGGTGCACAACCTCGACCCCTACGTGCAGGGCCAGTGGCAGATTGCCGACCAGTGGAGCCTGGAGGCCGGTCTGCGCTACAGCACGGTGGACTTCGATTCGCGCGACCAGTACATCCGCCCCGGCAATGGCGACGACAGCGGCACGGCCGACTACAGCCGCGCCCTGCCGGTGGTCGCGCTGCGCTATTCGCCCACGCAGGAGCTGTCCTTCTACGGCACCTGGGGCCGTGGCTACGAGACGCCCACGTTGAACGAACTCTCGTACCGCCCGGGCGGTGGCAGCGGCCTGAACTTTGGGCTGCAGCCCTCGGTGAACGACAGCGTGGAGCTCGGCGCCAAGGCCAAGCTGGCGGGCGGCCTGCTGACCGCCGCGGTGTTCGAGACGCGAACCAGCGATGAGATCGTGACCAACTCCAACGTGGGCGGGCGCTCGACCTTCCGCAATGCGCCGCACACCAAGCGCGATGGCTTCGAGCTGGCCTGGCAGCAGGAAACCGCCAGTCATTGGCGCACCCAGGTGGCCTACACCTGGCTGCGCGCGCGCTACACCGACGCGTTCTGCTCGCCGCTGCCCTGCAGTGGAACCAATACGGTGGCGGCGGGCAACGAGATTCCGGGCGTGGCGCCGCAGGCCTTCTTCGCATCGTTCGGCTACGTGCCGCCGCAGGGCTGGCGCGCGGGGGTCGAGACACGCGCCGTGGCGCGCATCCAGGCCAACGACATGAACACCGTGAGCGCGCCCGGCTACGCAGTGGCCGCGCTGTACGCGGGCTACCTGCTCAAGTGGGATCACTGGGAGTTCAATGCCTTTGCACGCATCGACAACCTGTTCGACAAGCAGTACATCGGCTCGGTGATCGTGAACGAGGGCAACGGCCGCTACATCGAGCCGGCGCCCGGCCGCAACTGGACAACGGGGCTGGGCGCGGCGTATCGTTTCTGATTGCGGCGCCCGGCCGATTCTTGGGCCGGGCCGCTGGGGGCGTCACATGCGATACGACAACCGGCAGCAGGCAGGCCAGCGCCTGGCGCAGGCGCTGTCGGCATGGCGCGGCCAGCAGGATCTGATCGTGCTGGCACTGCCGCGCGGCGGCGTGCCCGTGGCTGCCGAGGTGGCCCAGTCCCTGTGCGCGCCGCTCGATGTGCTGGTGGTTCGCAAGCTGGGTCATCCGGGCCAGGAGGAATACGCCATGGGGGCCATTGCCAGCGGCGGCGTGCAGGTGCGTGCCGAGCCGGGCGATTGGCCCGTCTCGCCTTCCATGCTCGAGGAGATCGTGCAGCGCGAGCAACTGGAGTTGCAGCGGCGCGAACGTGCATACCGCGGCGACCGCCCCGCACCTTCCTTGCAAGGCAGGCCCGTGCTGCTGGTGGACGATGGCCTGGCCACCGGTGCCACCATGTCGGCCGCGGTGCAGGCAGCGCGGATGCAGGCGCCGTCGCGCATCGGAGTTGCCGTGCCGGTGGCTTCGCGCGAGGCATTGGCCAAGGTCGGCGCACTGGCGGACGAGGTCGTGTGTCCGCTGGTGCCGGAGTCGTTTCACGCGGTCGGGGTCTGGTACAGGGACTTCGGCCAGACCCGCGACGAAGAAGTGCGCCAGTTGCTGGCGCACGAGCCTGTCAGAAGGCCGCCGGCCGCCACTTGAGCAGGCGCTTTTCCAGCGAACTGAGCAGGAAGTCGGCGCCCAGCGCCACCACCGCCAGCACGATCATGGCCGCGAACACGCCGCTGGCATTGAAGGCGCCCTGCGCGGTCGAGATGAGCAGGCCGATGCCTTCCTTGGCGCCCAGGAACTCGCCCACCACCGCGCCCACTAGCGCAAAGCCGAAGCTCACGTGCAGGCTCGCAAGAATCCACGACATGGCCGAGGGAATGACCACGGCAAAGGTGATCTGGCGCGGCGATGCACCCAGGATGCGTGCGTTGGCGATCATGTACTTGTCGGCTTCTCGCACGCCCTGGAAAGCGTTGCCGAACACCACGAAGAACACCATCACAACCGCCAGTGCCACCTTCGAGGCCATGCCCAGGCCCAGCGCAATCACGAAGATCGAGCCCAGCACCACGCGCGGAATCGAGTTGGCGATCTGGATGTAGAGGCTGAACACGTCCGACAGCAGCTTGTTGCGCCCCAGCACGATGCCGCAGAACACGCCGGCCACCGAGCCGATCAGGAAGCCGATCACCGTCTCTTCGAGCGTGACGGCCACCTGCATCCACAGCGAGCCTTGCGAAGTGCCGTCGCGCATCCACTCGACCAGCTGGTCGTAGATCATCGAGGGCATGGAGTAGAAGAAGGGGTCGATCCACTTCAGGCGCGCGGCCACTTCCCAGCCCACCAGCGCCACGATCAGCACCGCGACGCGCAGGCCGATGATGAGGTGGCGGCGCCGGCGGATGGCGGCTTGCGCAATTTCGGATTCGCGGGCCAGCGCCTCGTCGCTCAGCGAGGCGGGCAGCACGGGGGCTGCGGCTGCGGCGACAGCAGGGTGCGCCATGGTTGCATTCGTCGTTGTCATTACTGGATCACCACTTCTTCGCGCAGGTCGTCCCAGATGTGGCGGGACAGTTCGATGAATTTCGGGTCGTAGCGCACTTGCGACATGACACGCGGGCGTGGCAGGTCGATCTCGTACACCCGCTTGAGCATGGCTGGGCGCGCCGACAGCACGAACACGCGGTCGGCCAGTGCAATGGCTTCCTCCAGGTCGTGCGTGACGAACACCACGCTGCCGCCGTTGCCCGACCACAGCTGCAGCAACTCGTCCTGCATCAGCGTTCGGGTCTGCATGTCCAGCGCCGAGAAGGGCTCGTCCATCAGCAGGATCTCGGGGTTGTTGATGAAGGTCTGCGCCAGCGCCACGCGCTTGCGCATGCCGCCCGAGAGCTGGTGCGGGTAGTGCTTGCCGAACTTGGCCAGGCCCACGCGGCGAATCCATTCCTGCGCCATCTCGTGCGCTTCCTTCCTGGGCTTGCCGCGGAACAGCGGGCCGGCGGCCACGTTGTCTTCCACGCTCTTCCACGGAAAGACCGCGTCGGCCTGAAATACGAAGCCGATGCGCGGGTCCACGCCGGTCACCGGCTGGCCCATCACCTGCACATTGCCCACGGTGGGCTTGAGCAGGCCGGTGATCATGTTCAGCGTGGTCGACTTGCCGCAGCCCGTGGGGCCGACGATGGCGACGAACTCGCCGCGCGCCACCGACATGCTGAAGTTGCGCAGCGCCACCGTGGCGTTGCCGTCCTGCGAGATGAAGCGCAGCGACACGTCGTTGAAGTCGATGGCCGCCGTGCCTGCACGCGTTGCCGTTGCTGCTGCTGCCGAGTTGTTCATGGGAGGGTTGCCGTCTCGCATCGCAGGGCTCACTTGGCGGCCGCCGCCAGGTAGGCGTTGGTGTAGGTCTTGGACAGGTCGATGTTCTTGCTCTTGACTTGGGGCTTGTAGGTGGAGAGCACCTTCAGCACCGTCTCGGGGCCACCCGCGGGCATCTTCGCGTCGGCGGTGAACATGGGCAGCGAGGCCTTCAGGGCCTGCACGTACAAGTCCTTGTCGTTGCCGTAGTAGTCGCGCGGCATCTTCGAGGCGATGTCCTCGGCGCTGTGGGTGTGGATGTATTCCATGGTGCGGGCGAAGGCGTGGGCCAGCTTGGTGGCCTCGGCCTTGTGCGCCTGCGCCCACTCGTTCTGCACGTACAGGCTGGCGGCGGGGTACAGGCCGCCCAGCGCCTTGATGGTGTCGGGCTCGGTGCGCAGGTCCACCAGCACCTTGGCGTCGCCGCTCTTGAGCATCTGCGACACGGTGGGCTCGGTGGTCATGCCGGCCTGGATGCGGTCCTGCTTCATGGCGGCAATGAAGGTGTTGCCAGCGCCCACGGGCAGCAGCGAATACTCCTTGGAGGCCACGCCGGCACGGTCGGCCAGGTAGCGCGTGAGGAAGTCGGTGGACGAACCCAGCCCGGTCACGCCCAGCGTCTTGCCGCCCTTGGCATCGGCCATGGTCTTGAAGCCGGCGGCCTCGGCCTTGGTGCTGACCAGTTCCACTTCGCCGGGCACCTTGCAGAACACGGCAATGGCCTGGATCTCCTTGCCCTTGCTCTGCAGGTCGATGGTGTGGTCGTAGAAGCCCACCACGCCCTGCACCGCGCCTGCGATCAGCTGGTTCTCGGCATCCACGCCGGCCGGCTGCGACTGCAGTTCCACGGCCAGGCCCTCGTCCTTGAAGTAGCCCAGCGCCTCGGTGAGCTTGGCCGGCAGGTAGATGATCTTGTTGATGCCGCCCACCATGATGGTGATGGGCGCGTCGGCAGCGTGCGCCGGCACGGTGGCGGCGGCAAAGGCTGCGCACAGGGCGGCGGCGAGAAGGCTGCGGCGGGTGTTGCGGGACATGGCGTTGTCTCTCCAGGGTATGTGTGTGATGCGAACCTGGGAAAGTCTAGAAATCGCCATCCTTCTGCCAGCTTTCAGCGATTGCGCCGATTCCTAGTGGTTAACCCTGGATTCATGCCGGTTCCTAGAATCGGCCAACGCACCCGGCCATCCATGAAGCTCCTGCTCGTCGAAGACAACCCCCAACTCGCGCACTGGCTGGCCAGCCTGCTGCGCGAGCAGGATTTCGTGCTCGACCACGTGGACAACGGCGAGGCGGCCGACCGGCTGCTGGCCCAGACCGCCTACGACGTGGTGCTGCTGGACCTGAACATTCCCGGGCTCTCGGGCAAGGCGGTGCTGCGCCGGCTGCGCGAGCGCGGCGACACGGTGCCGGTGATCGTCCTGACCGCCACCGCCTCGCTGGACCAGAAGGTGCTGTGCCTGGAAATAGGCGCCGACGACTACCTGGTCAAGCCCTTCGAGGTGCGTGAGCTGGTGGCGCGCATCAAGGTGCTGGTGCGCCGCCAGATGCCCGGCAAGGCCAATGACGTGAGCTGCGGCGACCTGCACTACGACCTGCGCACGCGCCGCTTCACGCTGGCCGGCCAGGAGCTGGCGCTGCCGCCGCGCGAGCGCACGCTGCTGGAGGCGCTGATGCTCAAGGCCGGCAGTACCGTGTCCAAGCAGGCGCTGATCGACAGCATCTTCGGGCTGGACGACGAGCCCAGCGCCGACGCCATCGACATCTACATGCACCGCCTGCGCAAGAAGCTCGAAGGCAGCCAGGCGACCGTCATCACGCTGCGCGGCGTGGGCTACCTGCTGCGCACGCGCCAGGAGTGAGCTGGCAAATGGTCGGTCGCGCGAGCCTTCGCTTCCGGCTGGCGCTGTGGCTGCTGCTGCCGATGTCGGTGTTCGTGGCCATCTGCGGCTGGCTCACCTGGCGCAATGCGGCCGGCGTGGCCGACTACGTGCAGGACCACGACCTGCTGTCCTCGGCCAAGGTGCTGTCGGACCGCCTCATCTGGGAAGGAGACGACGTGCAGGCCAGCGTGCCGCCCTCGGCGCTGAGCCTGTTTGTCTCGCCCGAGCGCGACCGGGTGTTCCTCAGCGTGACGGGCAGCAACGGCGAGGTGCTCGCGGGCTCGGCCGAGTTCCCGCTGCCCACGGTGCGCAAGCCCGAGGGCACCGACCGCGCCCAGTGGTACGACACCGAGTTCGAAGGCCTGTCGCTGCGCGCGGTGGTCACCACCCGCGCCATGTACGAGGCCGGCGGTGCACGTGACATCACCATCGCCGTGGGCAAGACGCAAAAGAGCCGCGACCACATGCTGCGTTCGCTGTGGTGGCCGTCGATGGAGTACCTCCTGATCGCGCTGCTGCTGGCCATTGCCCTGGCCGTGGCGGCGCTCACGCTGGAACTGCGGCCCATCGTGCGCCTGAGCCAGCAGCTTGCGCAACGCGACCCGATGCACCTGGACCTGGTGGTTGACGAAGGCGCGCTGCATGGCGAGTTGCGCCCGGTGGCCCACACCATCAACCGCTTCGTGGCCCAGCTCAAGGCCCATTCGCAGGCGCAGCGCCGCTTCATCGCGGATGCGGCCCACCAGCTTCGCACGCCGCTGGCCATGCAGGCCTCGCAGATCGAGTTTGCGCGCTACACGCGCCAGCACCGCGGCGACGAATGGGCCACGCGCCGCGCCGACATGGACGAGATGTGGCTGGCCATGCAGACCAGCAACCGGCGCCTGGTGGACGTGACCAACAAGCTGCTGCTGCTGGCGCAGGCCGAGCAGGACGAAGCCCACACCGCGCTGGAGCGCATCGACCTGTGCGCCGCGGCCCTGCGCTGCGTGGAGCAATTGGCCGCGCTGGCGGACCGGCGCGGCATCGACCTGGGGCTGGAGGCAGATGGCAGCCGGTTCGTGATGGCGCAGCCCGTGCTGCTGGATGCGCTGGCCAGCAACCTCTTGGACAACGCCTTGCGCTACACGCAGGAAGGTGGACGGGTGACGATGGGAGTGAGCGCGCAAGGCGACCGCGCGGTGCTGCTCACGGTAGAAGACAACGGCCCCGGCATTGCGCCCGAGGCGCGCGAGCGGGTGTTCGAGCGCTTCTACCGTGTCTCGCAGGACACCGAGGGCAGCGGCCTCGGCCTGGCGATCGTGCGCGAGATCGCCCGTGCCTTCGGTGCCGAGGTGACGCTGGCCGAGGCCGACCCGCAGACGCAGCGCGGGCTGCGGGTCACGGTGAGCTTTCCAGCGGCACCGGTCGGTGCCGCGCCGCCGGAAAGCCCCAGGCCTACTTGAGGCCTGCGGCCGCGCGCAGCGCAGCAGCCTTGTCGGTCTTTTCCCAGGTGAACTCGGGCTCTTCGCGGCCGAAGTGGCCATAGGCGGCCGTCTTGGCGTAGATGGGGCGAAGCAGGTCGAGCATCTGGATGATGCCCTTGGGACGCAGGTCGAAGTGCGCCTGCACCAGCTCGGCGATCTGGCTGTCGGGGATGACGCCGGTGCCTTCGGTGTAGACCGTCACGTTCATCGGGCGTGCCACGCCGATGGCGTAGGCCACCTGGATCTGGCACTGGCGCGCCAGGCCCGCGGCCACGATGTTCTTGGCCACGTAGCGTGCGGCGTAGGCGGCCGAGCGGTCCACCTTGGACGGGTCCTTGCCCGAGAAGGCACCGCCGCCGTGCGGGCAGGCGCCGCCGTAGGTGTCGACGATGATCTTGCGGCCCGTCAGGCCGCAGTCGCCCTGCGGGCCGCCGATGACGAAGCGGCCGGTGGGGTTGATCAGGAACTTGGTGTCCTTGAGCCACTCCTTGGGCAGCACCGGCTTGATGATCTCCTCGATGATGGCTTCGTTGAAGCTGGCCTTCATCTTGGTGGGCGTTTCGCTCTGGTCGGGGCTGTGCTGGGTGGAGAGCACCACGGTGTCGATGCTGTGCGGCTTGCCGTCGACATAGCGCATGGTCACCTGGCTCTTGGCGTCGGGGCGCAGGAAGGGCAGGCGGCCGTCCTTGCGCAGTTGCGCCTGGCGCTCGACCAGGCGGTGCGCGTAGTAGATGGGCGCGGGCATCAGCTCGGGCGTCTCGTCGCAGGCGTAGCCGAACATCAGGCCCTGGTCGCCGGCGCCGGTGTTCAGATGGTCGTCCGAAGCGTGGTCCACGCCCTGGGCAATGTCGTTGGACTGCTTGTCGTAGCAGACCATGACGGCGCAGCCCTTGTAGTCGATGCCGTAGTCGGTGTTGTCGTAGCCGATGCGCTTGATGGTGTCGCGCGCCACCTGGATGTAGTCGACGTGCGCGTTGGTGGTGATTTCGCCCGCGAGCACCACCAGGCCGGTGTTGGTCAGCGTTTCGGCAGCCACGCGCGAGCGCGGGTCCTGCTCGAAGATCGCATCGAGGATTGCATCGGAAATCTGGTCCGCGACCTTGTCGGGGTGGCCTTCGGAAACCGATTCGGAAGTGAAGAGAAAATCGTTCGCCATGTACTGAACTCCGTCTTTGCAATAAGCTGGATTGGCGCGTTGCCGACCCTTTGGGAGTTCTGGCGAACGCTTTAGCAGTGTTGTTTAACGTCGCCCTGCAAGTAGTTCCATAACTCGGCGACAATTTGCATTCTATAAGAGCCGCGCTGGAGATGCTCTTGCCCCAATCAATAAGCAGCGCGCGCGTCCGGTCTATTTGCCTCCCCTGTAGTTTGTATCTGGATGATCACCCTGTTTCGCCTGCTTGCCCGTGTGCCGCTTTCGCTGATGCATCGGCTTGGCACGCCACTGGGCTGGCTGGTGTGGTGGGGGTCGTCCGGCTATCGCAGCCGATTCAAGGCCAATGCCGAATCGGCCGGAATTTCCCCGGCCCAATATCGGCCTGCCATTGCGGCAGCCGGCGCTGCCTTGGCCGAATTGCCCTTTCTGTGGGGCCGGCCGGCCGGCGTAAGTGTCTTGCCCCATGTGGTGAGCTGGGGCGGCACCGAAGAAGTCGACGCCGCGCTTTCGGCAAAGAAGGGCGTGATCTTCATCACCCCGCACATCGGCAGCTGGGAATTGCTGGGCCAGGCCATTGGCGAGCGCTTTGTGGATGCGCACGGCCCCATGACCGCGCTGTACCGTCCCGCGCGCAAGGCCTGGATGTCCGAACTGGTGGCTGCCTCGCGCGAGAACCGGCGCGGCCTGAAGATGCTGCCCACCAACACGGCTGGCGTGCGCGGCTTGATGCGCGCCCTGAAGTCGGGCGGCTACACCGGCATCCTGCCGGACCAGGTCCCGCCGCTGGGGCAGGGCGTGTGGGCGCCCTTCCTGGGGCGGCGCGCCTACACCATGACCCTGCTGCCGCGCCTGGCGCAGCAGACCGGGGCCACGGTCTTCCTGGCATCGTGCGAACGCCTGCCACCCGGCAAGGGCTACGCGATCCGCTTCGAGGCGATGAACGACACCGCGTTGAGCGACCCCAAGGCCACGCCCGAAGAGGCGGCGGCCGCCATGAACCGGGGCATCGAGAAGCTCATCCGCGCGCTGCCCGGCCAGTACGTCTGGGACTACGCGCGCTACAAGGAGCCGCGCGCCGAGATGGAGGTGGGCCAATGACGTGTACCCGCATGGGGGTGGGGGCCCCGGCATGAGCTTGTCTGCGCGCCTGGGCATTGGCGTCATGAAGGCGATCGCGCACCTGCCGCTGCCGGTGCTGCGCAGTGTCGGCGTGGGCGTGGGACATCTCCTGCACGCGGTGGCCCGGCCGCGGCGCCGCGTGGTCGATGCCAACTTGCGCGTGTGCTTTCCGGAACTGGGCGAACAAGAGCGCCAGCGCATCTCGCGCCAGACCTTCGTCTACGTGGCCCAGTCCTGGCTGGACCGCAGCTGGCTGTGGCACGCACCGCGCGAGGTGGTGCAAAGCCGCCTTGCATTGCGCGGTGCCAAGGAAGACCTGGACGAGCTCGCCAACGGCGAGCAGGCCGTCGTTCTGTTTGCGCCGCATTTCTACGGACTGGACGCCGGTGCCACCACGCTGACCATGCACATGGCACGGCCGTCGATGACCATCTACACCACCCAGCGCGACCCCATGATCGACGACTGGGCGCGCGTGGGTCGCACGCGCTTTGGCAACGTGACGGCGCTGGAGCGCACCGATGGCGTCAAGCCCGTGCTGCACCGCTTGCGCCGAGGCGAGGTGCTGTACCTGCTGCCCGACATGGACTTCGGCCCGAGCCAGTCGATCTTCGTGCCCTTCTTCGGCGTGCAGGCGGCCACCGTGCCTTCGCTGTCGCGTTTCTCGCAATTGGGCCGCGCCATCGTGATGCCGGTGCTCACGCGCTTCACGCCCAATGGCTACGAGGTCGAGCTGCTGCCGCGCTGGAGCGACTTTCCAACCGGCGACATCGTGGCCGACACCACCCACATGAATAAGATGCTCGAAGGCTACATCCGCACGATGCCTTCACAGTACTACTGGGTACATCGCCGCTTCAAGACGCGGCCCGAGGGCGAACCGCCCGTCTATTGAGCGGCAGCGCCGGGCCTTCGCGCGAAGGCTTCGATCTCGCGCATCACCAGTTGGGGCTGTTCGTGCACGATCCAGTGCGTGGCGCCCGGCACCTTCTTGAGATCGAGCTTGGGCACAAAGTCTTGCAGCCCATCGAGCAGGCCCGGCAGAAGCGCCACGTCATCCAGCGCCCAAAGCACCAGCGTGGGCACGTCCACTGTCAGCCGCTCGCGCGGTGGGTTGGGGAAGATGCGCGGCGCTTCGCCCGGTGCCGCGGGCTTGAGCGGCGTCACGCGGTACAGGTTGCAGGCGCCGGTCAGGCCGGCATCCCACACTTCGCGGTACTGCGCCTTCACGGGCTCGGTGAGCCAATCGCGCGAGGCCTCGGGCGTGGTCAGGAAAGGCCACAGGCGCCGGTAGTCGTCGGCGGCAAGAAGTTGCTCCGCGTCCGGACGCGAGAGGTAGGTCATGTAGGCGCTGGCCTCGCGCTGCGCGGGTGTGTCCCGCAGCTCGCGCAGGAAGGTGCCGGGGTGGGGCGAATTGATGATGACCAGGCGATCGAGCCTGGCCGGATGCGCATTGGCCAGGCCCCAGCCGAATGCGCCGCCCCAGTCATGCGCGACCAGCGTGTCGATGCGGCCATCGGGACCTTCGAGCGCGGCAAGCTCCAGGATGTCCTTGATGAGCAGGTGCGCACGGTAGGCCTCGACCTCGGGCGGTGCGCTGGACTTCTCGAAGCCGCGCAGGTTGGGCGCAACGCAGCGGTAGCCGCCGTGTTCGGGCTGCGCAAAGTACTCGAGCAGCGGGTCCCAGATGAAGGCGCCTTCCGGAAAACCGTGCAGGAACACCATCAGCGGCCTTCCGGCCTGGCCCGCGGCGCGGCAACTGAGGGTGATGCCGTGGGGCAGGGTGCGCTGGAAGGTCTGGATCATGCGGGCCTCGACGTCTGATGGGATCAGGTCGCGGCCGCAGGGTCTCCTGTAGCCGCGGGTGGTTGCTGCTGCGGTTGTTGCTCGTCGTCCGGGTGCACCCAGCGCCAGAGCAGTTCGGCGGCTTCGCCAACGCCCTGGCGATTGAGCGCAGAGAAGAGTCTGACCTCGCCGCCGCCGGCTTGCAGTCGCGTGATGGACAGCACCTTGGCGCCTTCCGATCGGGTGAGCTTGTCGGCCTTGGTCAGCAGCACCAGGAACTTCAGGCCTTGCTCCACGCGCGGACGGATCACGTCCAGCAGGATCTCGTCGAGCTCGGTCATGCCGTGGCGCGGATCGCACATCAGCACCACGCCGCGAAGGGCGGGGCGGGTCATGAGGTAGTTGCCCATCACCCGCTGCCAGCGCAGCTTGGCTTCGCGCGGCACGGCCGCATAGCCGTAGCCGGGCAGGTCGGCCAGCACGGCGTCGTCGATGTTCTGCTTGCCCACGCCGAACAGGTTGATGTGCTGCGTGCGCCCGGGCGTCTTGGAGGCAAAGGCCAGGCGTTTTTGCTGGGTGAGCGTGTTGATGGCGGTGGACTTGCCCGCGTTGGAGCGGCCGACGAAGGCGATCTCCGGCAGGCCCAGCTCGGGCAGGTGCTCCAGCTGAGGCGCGCTGGTGAGGAAGTGCGCGGTGTGCAGCCAGCCCAGGGCCACCCGCTCTCGTTGTGCAGCAGCGTCGTCCTTAGCCTTCGAGGGCGGGGCTGGTGGGCGGGTAGGGGGGGTCATTACTGAGCTATCGTTACGGAAGTGACATTGTAGAATCGCAAGGTTTTGCGCCCTAAAACCAACCCCTCGATATGAAGTCGTCGTTTCACTTTCTGCGCGCAGCCATCCTGGCAGGCGCCGCTATCGTCAGTGTCAATGCAAGCTTTGCGTCCGATGCGCCGGCCCCCGCCGACGCCGCAGCAGCAGCGCCGAAGCTCGCCAAGCCGGACCTGGCGAAAGGGGAAGCGATTCTGAACGCGACGCCGGCCAACAGCCAGAGCTGCGCCTCGTGCCACAGCGCCGACGGCAACTCCTCCATCGCGGCCAACCCCAAGCTTGCACAGCAGCACCCCGAGTACATCCTCAAGCAGCTGCAGGACTTCAAGTCCGGCAAGCGCAAGAGCGCCATCATGAAGCCCTTCGCCTCGGCCCTGAGCGACGAAGACATGCGCAACGTGGCCTACTTCGTGGGCTCCAAGAAGATCAAGCCCGGCTTCGCCAAGGACAAGGACACCGTTGCCCTGGGAGAGAAGATCTTCCGCGGCGGCGTGGCCGACCGCCAGGTGCCTGCCTGCGCCGGCTGCCACAGCCCCAACGGCGCCGGCATGCCTGCCCAGTACCCGCGCCTGCAGGGCCAGCACGCCGACTACACCACCGCGCAGATGGTGGCCTTCCGCGACGGCCAGCGTCTGAACAACCCGGTAATGAATGGCGTGGCCGCCAAGCTCAACGACCGCGAGATCAAGGCCGTGGCCGATTACATCGCCGGCCTGCGCTGATCCTTGCCTGCAGGCGCGCACCGCGTGCTTGCCGTGTGAACTAACCGCCACACAACAAACCCAAGAAGGCGGGCCGATCCGACAGGGATGGCCCGCCTTTTCTTTTTCAGTCATTCCACTTCGTCTCGAGCATGTCGGTCTCCACTCACGGCCTTCGCGTTCATCGCGGCCCCCACGCCTGGCGCGTGGCGGTGGAGCTGCTGTCTTCGATGCGCTTTGCCATTGCGCTGCTGACGGTCATCTGCATCGCATCGATCATCGGCACCGTGCTCAAGCAGGGCGAGCCCGCGGCCAATTACGTCAACCAGTTCGGCCCCTTCTGGTCGCAGGTGTTCCGCGCCGCGCAACTCGACTCGGTGTACAGCGCGTGGTGGTTCCTGCTGATCCTGCTGTTCCTGGTGGTGAGCACGGTGCTTTGCATCGTGCGCAACGTGCCGCACATCGTGCGCGAGCTGCGCACGGTCAAGGAAGACATTCGCGCCAACAGCCTGAATGCCTTCGGACAGCGTGCGCAGGCCGCGCTGGAAACCGAGGCACCCGAGGCCGCCGCGCAGCGCATCGGCAAGCTGCTCGCTGGCGGCGGCTGGAAGGTCAAGCTGCAGCGGCGCGAACTGCCCGAAGGCCGCGAAGGCTGGATGGTGGCGGCGCGCGCCGGCGGCACTCACAAGCTGGGCTACATCGCCGCGCACAGTGCCATCGTGCTGGTGTGCCTGGGCGGCCTGCTCGACGGCAACCTGGTCGTTCGCGCGCAGACCTGGTTCAACGGCAAGAGCGTCTACCAGGGCGGTGGACTGATCGCGGACGTGCCGCCGCAACACCGACTCTCGCCATCCAACCCGACCTTCCGCGGCAACATCCTGGTGCCCGAAGGCCAGAGTTCGAGCGTGGCCATCCTGAACCAGTCCGACGGCGTGCTGCTGCAGGACCTGCCCTTCTCGATCGAGCTCAAGAAGTTCATCGTCGACTACTACTCCACCGGCATGCCCAAGCTCTTTGCCAGCGAAGTGGTGCTGCACGACCGCGAGACCGGCAAGCAGGTGCCGGCGCGCATCGAGGTGAACCACCCGGCCAGCTATCGCGGTGTTGAGATCTACCAGTCCAGCTTCGACGACGGCGGCTCCAGCGTGAAGCTCAAGGCCGTGCCCATGGGCGAGGCGGCCAAGCCTTTCGAGATCGAGGGCACCATCGGCTCCAGCGCGCGCATCACCAACAGCAGCGATGCGCTCACGCTCGAATTCACCGCGCTGCGCGTGATCAACGTCGAGAACTTCGGCGGCGCGCAGGGCGGCAGCGCAGTCGACGTGCGCAAGGTCGACCTGCGCCAGCAGCTCGAGTCGCGCCTGGGTGCGGCCCACAAGAGCGGCCAGGAAAAGGAGCTGCGCAACATCGGCCCGAGCATCGGCTACAAGCTGCGCGATGCAGCCGGCCAGGCACGCGAGTTCCAGAACTACATGGTGCCGGTCGACACCGGCGATGGCCAGCCGGTGTTCCTGCTGGGCGTGCGCGAGCAGCCCGACCAACCGTTCCGCTACCTGCGTGTGCCGGCCGACGACCAGGGTTCCATGGACGGCTTCGTGCGCATGCGTGCGGCACTGGCCGACGAAGCGCTGCGCCGCAAGGCGGTGGACCAGTACATCGCGCGCGTGGCTGACGCCAAGCGGCCCGAGCTGGCCGAGCAGCTGCGCGTCTCTGCAGCGCGTGCGCTTGCGCTCTTTGCGGGCACCGAGCGCGCCCGGCAGGACGCCACCAGCCGTGGCGGCTGGCAGGCCATTGCCGAATTCATGGAAACCAACGTGCCCGAGGGCGAGCGCGAACGCGCTGGCAGCGTGCTGGTGCGCATCCTCAACGACGTGCTGTTCGAGGTGCTCAACCTCAGCCGGGCGCAGGCCGGCCTGGCGCCGCTGCCGGCCGACGAGAAGAGCCAGGCCTACCTCACGCAGGCCGTGCTGGCGATCAGCGACGCCTATTTCTATCCAGCGCCGCTGGCCATGATGCTGACCGACTTCAACCAGGTGCAGGCCAGCGTGTTCCAGGTGGCGCGTGCCCCTGGCAAGAACATCGTCTATCTGGGCTGCCTGTTGCTGATCATTGGCATTTTTGCCATGCTTTACGTTCGGGAGCGCAGGCTGTGGGTCTGGCTGGCGCCGGTTGCCGCGCAGCCGGACGCAAGCAACGCCACCATGGCGATGTCGACCAACCGCAAGACCCTGGACAGCGACCGCGAATTCGAGCAGCTGCGCGGCAAGCTGCTGCCGACCATGCACAAGGAGCAGTCGCCATGACGACGACCACCACGACCCTGACCCTCAACGACAGCTGGCTGTCGCGCCGCAACGCCTTCGACTGGGTGTTCGCGCTGCTGGTAGTGGCCGGTGGCCTGTTTGCCTTTGCGCGCTATGCCGGGTCGATGGACATCTACGAAAAGGTCATCCTTGTAGGGGCCATGCCCGCGGCCATCTGGCTGGGCTGGTTCTGGCGTCCACTGGCCGTGCTTGGGTTGGTGGTTGCGGCCGCTTCCTTGCTGGGCATCGTTTCGTACCAGGGCGACCTGGCGCGCGCCGACAACGTGTTCTGGCTGAAGTACTTCCTGTCGAGCCAGTCGGCCATCCTGTGGATGAGCGTACTCATCTTCATGAGCACGGTGTTCTACTGGCTGGGCTTTTTCGGCGGCTCGCAGTCCGATGCGCTGGAGGCCATCGGCTCGCGCATTGCATGGGCTGCGGTTGCGCTGGCGCTCATCGGCACCATGGTGCGCTGGTACGAGAGCCACCTGCTGGGCCCGGACATCGGCCACATCCCGGTGAGCAACCTGTACGAAGTCTTCGTGCTGTTCTGCTGGATCACCACCGTCTTCTACCTGTACTACGAGTCGCACTACGGCACGCGCGCGCTGGGCGCCTTCGTGATGCTGGTGGTGAGCGCGGCGGTGGGCTTCCTGCTCTGGTACACGCTGGTGCGCGATGCACACCAGATCCAGCCGCTGGTGCCGGCGCTGCAAAGCTGGTGGATGAAGCTGCATGTGCCGGCCAACTTCATCGGCTACGGCACCTTCTCTCTGGCGGCCATGGTGGCCTTCGCCTATCTCATCAAGCAGCAGGCAGCCGAGACCCGCTGGTACAAGCTCACGCCGATCTGGTTGCTGGGCGTGGCGCTGTGTTTCGTGCCGGTGGCGTTCCGCCAGCGCGCGCAGGAGGCGGGCGGCAGCTACTGGGTCGTCTACGCGGCCATCTCGGCGCTGATCGCAGCGGGCATCCTGCTGGGGCGCAAGCGCATCGCGCAGCGCCTGCCGGCGCCCCAGGTGCTGGACGATGTCATGTACAAGGCCATCGCCGTGGGCTTTGCCTTCTTCACGATTGCCACGGTGCTCGGCGCCCTTTGGGCCGCCGACGCCTGGGGCGGCTACTGGAGCTGGGACCCGAAGGAGACCTGGGCCCTCATCGTGTGGCTCAACTATGCGGCCTGGCTGCATATGCGGCTGGTCAAGGGCCTGCGCGGTACCGTGGCGGCCTGGTGGGCGCTGGCCGGGCTGGCGGTGACCACCTTTGCCTTCCTGGGCGTGAACATGTTCCTCAGCGGGCTGCACAGCTACGGTACTTTGTAGGCAACTTCGGTGCTTCTCTGTTGAACATTTACGCTGTCGGGTAACCAAAGGCGGGAATGGCCCGAAATTGAGGACAACAACAGGTAAAGGCGACCGATGCTCATTCATTCGACCGACAAGGGTTTCGTCCACCCCCGCTCCAGCGAGATCACCCCTCGCAGCGCCTATGAAGGACGGCGCGACCTTCTCAAATTGCTGGCCAGCGGCGTGGCCGGTGCTGCATTGGCCGGTTGGGCCGGCCGCGAGGCGCTTGCCGGCGTGCAGGCCCCCGGCAAGCTGGCTGCGCTGCCCGGCGCCGCGTCTTCCGTCGCGGGCGCCAACACCATGGAAAAGCTCACCGACTACAAGGACGCGACGAGCTACAACAACTACTACGAGTTCGGCACCGACAAGGGCGACCCGGTAAAGAACGCGCACACCCTCAAGACCCGTCCCTGGACGGTGGAGGTCGAGGGCCTGGTCAAGAAGCCGGGCAAGTACGGCATCGAGGACCTGATCAAGCTCAGCGCGCAGGAAGAACGCATCTACCGCCTGCGCTGCGTCGAAGGCTGGTCGATGGTGATTCCGTGGGTGGGCTATTCGCTGGCCGAACTCATCAAGAAGGTCGAACCGCAAGGCAACGCCAAGTACGTCGAGTTCGTCACCTTGGCCGACCCCAAGACCATGCCGTTCGTGGGCTCGCGCATTCTCGACTGGCCCTATACCGAGGGCCTTCGCATGGACGAAGCGATGCACCCGCTTACGCTGCTCACCTTCGGCATGTACGGCGAAGTGCTGCCCAACCAGAACGGCGCGCCGGTGCGCATCGTGGTGCCATGGAAATACGGTTTCAAATCGGCCAAGTCGATCGTGAAGATCCGCTTCGTCGAAAAGGAGCCGGGCACGGCCTGGAACAAGGCGGCGGCCAACGAATATGGCTTCTATTCCAACGTCAATCCCGAGGTGGACCATCCGCGCTGGAGCCAGGCCACCGAGCGGCGTATCGGTGATGGCAGCGGCTTGTTTGCCAAGCGCAACAAGACGCTGATGTTCAACGGCTACGAGGCGCAGGTCGGCCAGCTGTACGCGGGCATGAACCTGAAGAAGTTCTACTGAGCCGGCGTGCAAACAGGTTCGAAACCATGAACTCGCTGCTGTTGAACAAGGCGGCCAAGCCGCTGGTGTTTGTGCTGGCGCTGCTGCCATTTGCCTGGCTGGCCTGGGGTGCATTTACCGACAGCCTGGGCGCCAATCCGGCCGAATACCTGATTCGCTCTTCGGGCGACTGGACCTTGCGCTTCATCTGCATCGTGCTGGCCGTGACGCCGCTGCGGGTCATGACGAAGACGCCGGCCCTGGCGCGCTTTCGGCGAATGCTCGGTCTGTTCGCCTACTTTTATGTCTGCCTGCACCTGCTGAGCTACGGCTTCTTCGACATGGGGCTGGACTTTGGCGAGATCGCCAAGGACATCGCCAAGCGGCCGTTCATTCTTGTGGGCTTCACGGCCTTCGTGCTGCTCACGCCGTTGGCGGCCACTTCGTTCAACCGGGCCATCAAGGCCATGGGTGCGAAACGCTGGCAGCTGCTGCACCGCTTGGTCTACGCCATTGCCGGCCTGGGCCTGCTTCACTTCTTCTGGATGCGGGCGGGCAAGAACAACTTCGGCGAACCCATCGTGTACGCGGCGATCATTGCGGCGCTTCTCGGCTGGCGCATCTGGAATGCAGTGCGCAAGTCGCGCATCCCGGCCAGGCCGGTGCCGGCGCCGGCGCGCGCAGGCGCCCAGCTGTAGAAGCAGACGGGGCTACAGCGCCCTAGTCGCCGGCCAGCTCGTTGCGCAACTGGTCCTCGATCGTCTCGCGCTGGCGGATCAGCGTGGCTCGGCTGCCGCTGACCAGCACTTCGGCGGCGCGGTTGCGAGTGTTGTAGTTGCTGGCCATGCTCATGCAGTAGGCGCCGGCAGAAAGCACGGCCAGGAAGTCCCCGGCTTGAACATCGAGCAGCCGGTCGCGTCCGATCCAGTCGCCGCTTTCGCACACGGGGCCCACCACGTCATAGTCCTTGGCCTGGCCATGGCCGCTTGACGACACCGCCTCGATGCGGTGAAAGGCCTGGTACATGGCGGGGCGGGGCAAATCGTTCATGGCGGCATCGACGATGCAGAAGTTCTTTTCTTCGCCGGGCTTGGTGTAGAGCACTTCGGTCACGCACACGCCCGCGTTGCCCACCAGCGAGCGGCCAGGCTCGATGATGAACTTGCGGCTGCCGAAGCCGCGTGCGTCGATGCGGGCCAGAAGCTGGTGCCACAACTGGTCTGCGCCCGGCGGCGTGTCGCCGTTGTAGTCGATGCCAAGGCCGCCGCCGAAGTCGATGTGATGCAACGGCACACCGCCTGCCTCGATGGCCTGCACCAGGTCGAGCACTCGCTCCAGCGCATCCATGTAGGGCGATGCTTCGGTAATTTGCGAGCCGATGTGGCAGTCGATGCCCACCACCCGCAGCCCCGGCAGGGACGCGGCATGGCGATAGGCGTGCACGGCGCGGTCGTGTGCAATGCCGAACTTGTTGCCCTTCAGGCCGGTGGAGATGTAGGGGTGGGTCTTGGGGTCGACGTTGGGATTGATGCGGATGCTCACCGGTGCCCGCTGGCCTGCGGCGGCGGCCACTTCGCTCAGAACGTCGAGCTCTTCCTCGCTCTCGACGTTGAAGCAGCCGATGCCCGCTGCAAGCGCCTGGCGCATCTCGGCCCGGGTCTTGCCCACGCCCGAGAAGATGATCTTGGCCGGGTCGGCGCCCACGGCCAGCGCGCGAGCGAGTTCGCCGCCCGAGACGATGTCGAAGCCGCAGCCTGCCTGTGCAAACACGCGCAGGATGCCCAACGACGAATTGGCCTTCATCGCATAGCAGATGAGGGCGTCACGGCCTTCGAAACCGCGCTGGTAGGCGGCCAGCGCATCCAGCATCCATTGCCTGGAATAGACGAACAGGGGCGTGCCGTGTTCGCGCGCAAGTGCTTCGAGGGATACCTGCTCGACCATGAGCGCGTTTCCGTTACGCGCAATGTGGGGTTGGCCGGGCAGCGGGGATTGGTTCTGGCTCATCGCGGGGTGTTCGTCGTCGGGTTGTTCTGGTTGTTCGTCTCGCCGGCGGGCTTGTCGCCCTGCGGCTGGGGTTGCGTAGCGCTCTCGCTGCGCGAAGGCGTGGGCAGCAACACCTGCGGCAGCGTGGCGCGGTTGGCCGCCGCCGGGTCGGTGGGCAGGTACAAGGGCCCGCGCTGTCCGCAGCCGGCAAGGCCGACCCCGAATACGGCAAGGCCCATGGCGCTCACGAAAATTTGCCTGGCTTTCAACATGAATAAATTGTACTTTTCGGCCCTTTCCCGGCTCTGCGGGTAGGCCTCAGTGGCCGCTCGGCGCACCGAGCCTGCGGGGCGGCCCCTCTTGCCGCTTGAGGCGACTGTCTGTTAGAAGCGGAAGCGCCCTCATCCAAGCCCTTGCCGGCATCGCATTGTCGGGGGAGCGATTGTTCATGAAGGCAATTCCTACTCGATCTGGCAGGGGCCTCGCGTCTGGGAGGTCCCTGCGACGGTGAATTGCATCAACGCCGTCGCCACCGTGAATTGACCTCGAACGGCTGGACCTGGCCGAATCCTGCCCTAGACTATGTGCAATGACCGACCCCGAGTACATGGACCGCGCAGAGGCCGTTCTGGCCGCCATCGAGCGCGGGTGCGACCGCATCAACGACGAAACGGATGCGGACATCGATAACCAGCGCGTCGGCGGGATGATCACCATCACCTTTCGCAACGGCAGCCAGTTGATCATCAATCTGCAAAAGCCGCTTCACGAAATCTGGTTGGCCGCGCGCTCGGGCGGCTATCACTACCGGCACGACGGAAGTGCCTGGCGGGACACGAAGACCGGCGCGGAGTTCTACGAGCAGCTGACTCGCGAGGCCACGGCCCAGGGTGGGCAGTCCCTGCGCTTCGCCGCCTAGGGCCTGAGTACCGCGGCCAAGGCCGGTGGCCTTGGCGCGGCAATTTTCAGTTCCTGAACAGATCCAGGATGCGGTTGCGCTCTTCCGGCGGTGGCGTTGGCGATCCACCTCCAGCGGCACCCGCTGAGGAAGGATCAGCGGTGACAGGCGCAGCTTCCACACCCAACGACGCCACGCCACGGCCCGGCGCGTAGTCGTCGAAGTACCACTCGCCGCCGACATTCACCACGCCACTGGACGGCGGGGTTATTTCGGCCACCGGCACGCCCTTGAGCGCGGTCTGCATGAAGTTGACCCAGATCGGCAGGCTCAGGCCGCCACCGGTTTCCTTGTCGCCCAGGCTGCGCGGGGTGTCGTAGCCCATCCAGGCGATGGCGGTCATGGTGGGCTGGAAGCCGGCGAACCAGGCGTCCAGCGAGTCGTTGGTGGTGCCGGTCTTGCCGTAGAGGTCGGGGCGCTTGAGCGTGCGCTGTGCATTGGCGGCAGTGCCCGAGCGGGCGACTTCCTGCAGCAGGCTGTCCATGATGAAGGCATTGCGCGCGGAAATGGCCCGCTGGGTCTCGTTGAGCAGCGGCGGTTGCTTCTCGACCAGGACCTTGCCCTTGTGGTCGGTTACCCGCGTGATCAGGTTGGGGCTGACGCGGTAGCCGCCATTGGCGAACACCGAATAGCCCACCGCCATCTGCATCGGCGTGACCGACCCTGCGCCCAGTGCCATCGGCAGGTAAGGGGCATGCTTTTCGCGGTCGAACCCGAAACGGGTGATCCAGTCTTGCGCGTAGTGCGTGCCGATGGATTGCAGGATGCGGATCGACACCATGTTCTTCGACTTGGCCAGTGCCCGCCGCATGGACATCGGGCCATCGAAGCCCCCGCCGTAGTTCTTGGGTTCCCATGGCTGCCCTCCGGTGGTGCCGGCATCGAAGAACAGCGGACCGTCGTTGATGACCGTGGCGGGCGTGAAGCCCTTTTCGAGTGCGCCCGAGTAGATGAAGGGCTTGAAGCTCGAGCCCGGCTGGCGCCAGGCCTGGGTCACGTGATTGAACTTGTTCTTGTCGAAATCGAAGCCACCGATCATGGCCTTGACCGCCCCGTCGCGCGGATCCATGGCCACGAACGCACCCTCGACTTCAGGCAATTGGGTGATTTCCCAGGCGGTGGACGTGCGCGCCACGCGGATCACCGCGCCTCGCCGGATCTTGATGTTGGGTTGTGCCTTGTCGGACAGGCCGGTCTGTACCGGCTTCAGGCCATCGCCGGTGACCAGAATGGTCTCCCCATTGGCCCGCACCGCCTGCACTTCCTTGGCGGAGGCCTTGAGCACCACGGCTGCCAGGACGTCGCCGTTGTCGGGATGGTTGGACAGGGCGTCGTCCACCGCGTCGTCCAGCTCGGCTGGATCGTTGGGCAGGTTCACGAATTTCTCGGGCCCGCGGTAGTACTGTTTGCGCTCGTAATCCATGATGCCCTTGCGCAGGGCCTTGTATGCGGCCGACTGGTCGGCGGCCACCAGCGAGGTGTAGACGTTCAGGCCGCGGGTGTAGGTGGCTTCACCATACTGGGCGAACATCAACTGGCGAACCGTTTCGGCCACGTACTCGGCGTGCAGCCGATCGGGGTTGGAGCCATCGCGCAAGCTCAGTTGCTCCTTGCGCGCTTCGTCGGCCTGCTGCTCGGTGATGAATCCGGCATCGACCATGCGGTCGATCACGTACAGCTGGCGTCCCCGTGCGCGGCTGGGGTTGTTGACGGGGTTGTTGGCTCCCGGTGCCTTGGGCAGGCCCGCGAGCATGGCGGCCTGGGCAATGGTGATGTCCTGCAGCGGCTTGCCGAAATAGGCTTCGGACGCGGCGGCGAAGCCGTAGGCCCGGTTGCCCAGGTAGATCTGGTTCAGGTAGATCTCTAGGATCTGGTCCTTGGTGAGCACGTGCTCGAGCTTGAACGTGAGCAAGATCTCGTAGATCTTGCGCGTGAAGGTTTTCTCCGAGCTCAGGTAGACGTTGCGGGCCACCTGCATCGAGATGGTCGACGCGCCCTGACTCTTGACGCGGTTCATGTTGGCGATGGCCGCCCGCATCACGCCCTTGTAGTCGACGCCGCCGTGCTCGTAGAAGCGGGCGTCCTCGGCCGCCAGCACGGCGTCTTTCATGACCTTCGGAATGGTCCCGATCGGCGTCAGGTTTCGGCGCTCCTCGCCAAATTCGCCAATCAATACGCCTTCAGAAGAAAATACTCTTAGCGGTAATTTTGGGCGGTATTCCGACAATTCCGAGATGTCAGGCAGGTTCGGATAGGCCACTGCCAAGGCAACTGCAATGACAAACAGCACCGACAGCGCGGCAGCAGCCGCCAGCCCCATGCCCCATAGCAGGATGCGCAGTACCCACTTCAACCATAAAGGTCGTTGGGAAGGGGGAGGAGGAGAGGACTTGGTGCGCCCGGACGGGCGATTTTTTTCGGGCATGAGGTCGGGCGAAGTCGACTCCCATTATAAAAACGCGACCCCCGCCAAACCCCCTGGGAGGGCGCTTAAGACCCAAGTACTCGAAATTGTGACCTAAGTTGCATTGAGGCACTTTTACGTCGACTTTTGACAACGAATGTTGCCCGCTGCGTACCTTGTCGCTTGGTTCAGTGCGGAGCTTGCACTAGCATCTCCCGAAGCCGGAATTTTTACGCATATTTTTCGAATCGTTACAACTCATCGGGATCGAACTTGGCTGCATTTGGTTCGCTGTTTCGCCGTCAATCCGCGCCGCTGCTCGGACTTGACGTCAGTTCGTCCAGCGTGAAGCTGGTCGAACTCGGGCGCGACGCGTCGGGCAAGTTGGTGCTCGAGCGTTGTGCGATCGAGCCGCTCGAGCGCGGCTGGATTACCGACGGCAACGTCGAGAAATTCGACGAGGTCGCCGAAGCGGTGCGCCGCGTCGTTCGCAAGAGCGGCACGCGCACCAAGCACGCCGCCCTGGCGCTGCCGCCCTCGGCGGTGATCACCAAGAAAATCATCCTGCCGGGTGGCCTGAGCGAGCCCGAGCTGGAGATCCAGGTGGAATCCGAGGCCAATCAATACATTCCGTTCTCGCTGGACGAAGTGAGCCTGGACTTCTGTGTCATGGGGCCGGCCAACAACTCCACGGGTGACGTCGAGGTGCTGATTGCCGCGTCGCGCAAGGAAAAGGTGCAAGACCGCCAGGGCCTGGCCGAGGCCGCCG
The DNA here is from genome assembly GCA_018241225.1 of Pseudomonadota bacterium. Classification (GTDB taxonomy): domain Bacteria; phylum Pseudomonadota; class Gammaproteobacteria; order Burkholderiales; family Burkholderiaceae_C; genus Variovorax. Next base: position 71,898 of record JAFEEG010000008.1, on the reverse strand, counting down.
GCCTCAAGGCCATGATCCTGGATGTGGAGTCGTTCGCCTCCCGCCTGGCAGCCTCTCGCCTGATCGAGCAGTTGCCAGGACAGGGCCAAGATGCGGTTGTCGCGCTGTTCGAAGTGGGTGCTGCCACGACCAGCATGCAGGTGCTGCGCAACGAAGAGCTGATCTACGAGCGCGACCAGGCATTTGGTGGCGCGCAGCTCACGCAGCTGATCGTGCGCCAGTACGGCTTTTCGGCCGAAGAGGCCGAGACCAAGAAGCGCAGCGGCGACCTGCCGGACGACTACGGCACCGGCGTGCTCAAGCCGTTTGTGGCCAGCATTGCCCAGGAAATCGCCCGCGCGCTGCAGTTCTTCTTCACCAGCACGCCCTACAACAGGGTGGACTATGTGCTGCTGGCTGGCGGATCGGCTTCGTTGCCGGGCCTGACCAGTGCGGTGACGCGCCAGACGTCCTTCGCGTGTTCGCTGATCAATCCCTTCGAGGGCATGGAAATGGCTGGCGGCATCCGTGAGAAGAAGGTGCGCCGCGAGGCGCCCTCGTACCTCACGTCCTGCGGGCTGGCCATGCGGAGGTTCCAGCAGTGATCCTCATCAACCTGCTCCCGCACCGCGAGGCGGCGCGCAAGCGTCGCCGCGAAAACTTCTATGCGGCCCTCGGTGCCTCCGCGCTGGTCGGTGGTCTGATTGCCGGCGCCGCCTATGTGTGGTTCGAGGCCCAGATCTCCAACCAGAACTCGCGTAACCAGTTCCTCCAGGCTGAAATCACCAAGCTGGAAGCCGAAATTCGCGAAATCTCCACGCTGCAGTCCGAAATCGCCGCGCTGCGTGCGCGCCAGCAGGCGGTGGAAGACCTGCAGGGCGACCGCAACATGCCGGTTCACCTGATGAATGAACTGGTGCGCCAGCTGCCCGACGGCGTCTACCTGACCACCATGAAGCAGGAGAACCAGACGGTCACCCTGCAAGGCATGGCGCAGTCGAACGAGCGTGTGTCCGAGTTGCTGCGCAACCTGGGCAACAGCAGCCCGTGGCTGGTCAAGCCCGAGCTGGTCGAGATCACTGCCGCGACGGTGGCGCTGAGCGCGCGCGACCAGCGCCGGGTGGCCAATTTCACGATGCGCATCGGCCTGAAGCGGCCGACGGACGCGAACAAGCCTGCGCAAGATGCGCCGGCCGGCAAGGTGCCGGCCCCGGCAGCGAAGGGATAAGGCGTATGGCAAGAAAACGCTCCACCCAGAAAGTCGACATTGGCGCCACCGTGCGCCAGTGGGCGGATCAGTTCCGCGGACTCAATACCAACGACCCGTCGGTGTGGCCCCCGCTGCCGCGCTACGCCCTGTTCCTGCTCATCGTGGTGGCAGTACTGGTGGCGTTGTGGTTCGTGTGGCTGACCAACTCGAACGACGAACTCGAGGCAGCGCGTGCCAAGGAGGTCGCGCTGCGGGCGGACTACCAGAAAAAGGTGGCGCAGGCCGCCAATCTCGATCTGCTCAAGAAGCAGCGCGAGCAGGTACAGCAGTACGTGATCCTTCTGGAAAAACAGTTGCCCAGCAAGGCTGAAATGGACGCCCTGCTGTCGGACATCAACCAGGCGGGCCTGGGCCGCAGCCTGCAGTTCGAGCTGTTCCGGCCCGGCCAGGTGTCGGTCAAGGACTATTACGCCGAGCTGCCCATCGCGGTACGCGTCACTGGCCGCTATCACGACATGGGCTCCTTCGCTGCCGACATTGCCAATCTTTCGCGCATCGTGACGCTCAACAACCTGTCGATCGTGCCGGCCAAGGACGGCGCGCTCACGATGGACGCCACCGCCAAGACCTTCCGCTACCTCGATCCTGAGGAGCAGGCCGCCCAGAAGCGCGCCACCGCGCAGAAGGGGGCGAAGAAATGATGCGCCTTGCCCGCACCACCACTTGCCTGGGCCTGGCCGCGATGGCCCTGGCCGGGTGCTCCGGCTCGGAACACGAAGAGCTCCAGCAATGGATGAACGAACAGCGCGCCCAGGTGCGCCCCAACGTTCCGCCCATTTCCGAGCCCAAGAAATTCGTTCCGCAGGCCTACACCGAAGGCGCCGCCTTCGAGCCCTTCAACAGCCAGAAGCTGACGCAGGCCCTGCGCCGCGACTCCAACCAGCCGGCCATGTCCGGACTGATCGCGCCGGAGCTCACGCGCCGCAAGGAGGCCCTGGAGGGCTATCCGCTGGACGCCATGGCCATGGTCGGCAGCCTCAGCCGCAACGGTCAGCCCGTGGCGCTGGTCAGTGTGGACAAGCTCCTCTATCAGGTCCGGGTGGGCAACTACCTCGGTCAGAACTACGGAAAGATCACCCGTATTACCGAAACCGAACTCGGCTTGCGTGAAATCGTGCAGGACGCCGCCGGTGAATGGATCGAACGCCCGGCGACGCTGGTGTTGCAAGAGAGGTCGAAGAAATGAAGCAAAGAAAAAATGCGATGGCGACCTGGCTGCGTGCCATTGGCGCCTCGGTCCTCGCGCTTGGCGCCACCTGTGCGGCCTACGCGCAGAACGCCATCGAATCGGTCACCAGCTCGGTGCAGGGCGGGACTGAGCTCGTGCGCATCGACCTGACCCAGCCGCTCACCGCGGTGCCCAATGGCTTCGCTATCCAGTCGCCGGCGCGCATTGCGCTGGACTTCCCAGGCGTGAGCAACGGCATCGGGCGCTCCACCGTCGACATCAACCAGGGCAACCTGCGTTCGGTCAACGTGGTGCAAGCAGGCGACCGTACGCGCCTGGTGCTCAACCTGAAGGACGCGACCACCTACAAGGCTGAGCTGCAAGGCAAGTCCGTGCTGGTGTCGCTCGGCCAGGTGGCCGGTGTGGCGCAAGTGCAGACCACCACCTCCCAGTTTGCCGAGAACCGCAACCGCGACTCGCTGCCGCTGCGTGACATCGACTTCCGCCTGGGCTCGGACAAGACCGGCCGCGTGATCGTCGACCTGGCGAACAACCAGGTGGGCGTGGACATCCGTCCGCAGGGCAAGAACCTGGTGGTCGAGTTCACCAAGACGACGCTGCCTGAAGGCCTGCGCCGCCGCCTGGACGTGGCCGACTTCGGCACGCCGGTTCAGGCCATCACCACCCAGCAGCAGGGCGACCGTGTGCGCATGGTGATCGAGCCCAAGGGCGAGTGGGAACACAGTGCCTACCAGAGCGACAACCAGTTCGTGGTGGAAGTGCGCCCCCGCAAGGTCGACCCGACCAAGTTGACGCAAGGCGTGGGCTACAGCGGCGAGAAGCTGTCGCTGAACTTCCAGAACATCGAGATCCGCTCGCTGCTGCAGGTGATTGCCGACTTCACCAACTTCAACATTGTCACCTCCGACTCGGTGAGCGGTGCCCTGACCCTGCGCCTGAAGGACGTCCCCTGGGACCAGGCGCTGGACATCATCATGCAGGCCAAGAACCTGGGCATGCGCAAGAACGGCAGCGTGCTGTGGATCGCGCCCAAGGACGAAATCGACGCCAAGGAAAAGCGTGAATTCGAAGCCCAGGCGGCCATTGCCAACCTGGAGCCGCTGCGCACGCAGTCCTTCCAGCTCAACTACACCAAGGCGGCTGTCATTGCCCAGGGTCTGACCGGCCAGGGTCTGGCCGGTGGCGGCGGTGGCGGTGGCAGCAACAACACCCGCATCTTGAGCCCGCGCGGCAGCGTGATTGCCGAGACGCGTACCAACCAGCTGTTCGTGTCGGACATTCCGTCGCGCTTGGCCGACGTGGCCGAGCTGATCCAGAAGCTGGACGTGCCGGTGCGCCAGGTGCTGATCGAGGCGCGCATCGTCGAGGCATCCGACACCTTCGGAAAATCGCTGGGTGTGAAGATGGGCGGTGGCATCGTCAACAACAACAACTCGATCGGTGTGCAGCCGACTATCACGAACGGAACCGCGACGTTTACGGCGAGCAACTCCAACTTCGTGAGCCTGCCGGCCATCAGCCCCAGCGGCACGGGCAACACGCCCGGTACCTTCGCCATCTCGCTGTTCAACTCCAGCTTCTCGCGCCTGTTGAACCTGGAAATCTCCGCCCTGGAAGCCGACGGCAAGGGCAAGGTGGTGTCCAGTCCGCGTGTGGTGACCGCCGACCAGACCAAGGCGCTGATCGAGCAAGGTACCGAGCTGCCCTATCAGGTGGCCACGTCCAGCGGTGCAACCTCCATTGCCTTCCGCAAGGCCAACCTCAAGCTCGAGGTCACGCCGCAGATCACGCCCGAAGGCAACATCATCCTGACCCTTGACGTGAACAAGGACACGGTGGGCCAGCAGACCCTGGCAGGTTTTGCCATCAATACCAAGCACGTGCAGACCGAAGTGCTGGTGGAGAACGGCGGCACGGTGGTCATCGGTGGTATCTTCGAGCTCACCGAACAGAATGACGAATCGCGGATCCCGGTTCTGGGTGAAGTGCCCTATGTGGGGGCATTGTTCCGGACGCGTAATCGCACATTCAACAAGACCGAAATGCTCGTCTTTATCACCCCGAAGATGATTACCGACCGCAACGCCGCGCGCTAAGGCGCGCCAGGCGTGTGCCTACCCCTGCGTGGCGGTAGCGCTGATCGGCCTCCCCGGATCGGGGAAATCTGCAGTCGGGCGACGCTTGTCGCAGCGACTGCAGTGGCCTTTTGTAGACACAGATACGCTCATCGAGGAGCGCATCGGTTGTTCCATCCGTGAATATTTCGAGCGAGAAGGCGAGGGCGCCTTCCGCGACGTCGAGCAGGCCACCATCGCCGAGCTCGCGCAGTCGCCGCACGGCGTCCTGTCCACCGGTGGCGGGTCGGTCCTGCGCGAGGCGAACCGGCACCAGTTGCGCCGTGGCTTCCACGTGATCTACCTGCGCTCCTCGCCCGAAGACCTCTTTCGCCGACTGCGGCACGACGTGAAGCGCCCGCTGCTGCAGGTGCAAGACCCGCTTGGGCGCCTGCGTGAACTGCACGCCGCACGCGATCCGCTCTATCGCGAAACCGCGCACGACATCGTCGACACCGGCCGCCCGACCGTGGCCATGCTGGTCAACCTGATCGTCATGCAGCTTGAGCTGGCCGGTATTGCCGTGCCGCCGGCGCCCGACGGGCAGGGTTGAGTCCGGCCCCCGGCGGCGAACTGCTGGGCCACCGCCTAAACTCGGGGTTCTATGCCAGTGACAGCCCCCCACGAGCGTGTCGAGATCGATCTCGGCGACCGAAGCTATTCCATCCTGATCGGCAGCGACCTGCTGCAAGATCCGCAGTCGCTGCAGGCATTGCCGCGCGCCGCGCAGGCCCTGATCGTGACCAACACCACCGTTGCGCCGCTGTACGCGCAGACCCTGCGCGATGCGCTGGCCGGTCTGCATGAACAGGTGCACGTGCTGGAGTTGCCCGATGGCGAGGCGTACAAGGACTGGCAGACGCTCAACCTGATCTTCGATGCCCTGCTCGGCTACGGCTGCGATCGCAAGACCGTGCTGTATGCGCTGGGCGGCGGCGTGGTGGGCGACATGACCGGCTTCGCCGCGGCGAGCTACATGCGCGGCGTGCCTTTTGTGCAGGTGCCCACCACACTGCTGGCGCAGGTCGACTCGTCGGTGGGCGGCAAGACCGCCATCAACCACCCGTTGGGCAAGAACATGATCGGGGCCTTCTACCAGCCGCAGCGCGTGCTGTGCGACCTGGCCACGCTCAGGAGCCTGCCGCCGCGCGAGCTCAGCGCCGGCCTGGCCGAAGTGATCAAGTACGGGCCCATCTACGACATGGCGTTCCTCGACTGGATCGAGGACAACTTGCCGGCGCTCACCGCCCGCGACCCGGCGGCACTCGCGCACGCGGTGCGCCGCAGCTGCGAAATCAAGGCGGTCGTGGTGGGGCAGGACGAGCGCGAATCGGGCCTTCGCGCCATTCTCAACTTCGGCCACACCTTCGGCCATGCGATCGAATCGGGCCTGGGCTACGGCGAGTGGCTGCATGGCGAAGCCGTGGGTTGCGGCATGGTGATGGCGGCGCATCTGTCGCAGCGCCTGGGCGGCGTGGATGCCGCGTTCGTGCAGCGCCTGACCCGGCTGGTCGAAGCCGCCGGCTTGCCGGTGCGGGGGCCGGCCCTGGGGGCCGAGCGCTACCTTGAGCTCATGCGCGTCGACAAGAAGTCGGAGGCCGGCGAGATCCGATTCGTGGTGCTGGACAAGCCCGGCTCGGCAGTGGTGCGCAGCGCGCCCGACGCCATGGTGCGCGACGTGCTGGCCGCCTGCTGCGAGCAAGGCTGAGATGGCGCTGGCGCCCTATGCCAGCCACGCGGCCGCTTCCCGCGGCCGGCGTCATCCGGAGCCGCCGGCACCCACGCGCGACGACTTCCAGCGCGACCGCGACCGGATCGTCCATTCGACCGCGTTTCGCCGGCTGGTCTACAAGACGCAGGTGTTCCTCAACCACGAGGGCGACCTGTTCCGCACCCGGATGACGCACTCGCTCGAAGTGGCCCAGCTCGGCCGTTCGGTGTCGCGTTCGCTGGGCCTCAACGAAGACCTGGTGGAGGCCATTGCCCTGGCCCACGACCTCGGTCACACGCCCTTCGGTCACGCCGGGCAGGACACGCTGAACGCGTGCATGGCCGGCCACGGCGGCTTCGAGCACAACCTGCAAAGTCTGCGCGTGGTCGACCGCCTGGAGCATCGCTACCCGCAATACGACGGGCTCAACCTGAGCTTCGAGACGCGCGAGGGCATTCTCAAGCACTGTTCCCGCGCCAACGCGGAGCGCATCGAGGCGGCGGAGCCCGGTGGTGTCGCGCGGCGCTTCATCGAGAACACGCAGCCCAGCCTGGAAGCTCAGCTGTGCAACCTGGCCGACGAGATCGCCTACAACGCGCACGACATCGACGACGGCGTGCGCTCCGGCCTGATCGAAATCGACCAGCTCAAGGACGTCGAGCTGTTCGAGCGATTCCGTCGCGAAGCCGTGGCCGAGCACCCGCAACTGGCCGGCCGGCGGCTGCTCTACGAAACCATCCGCCGCATGCTCAGCAGCCAGGTCTACGACGTGATCGACGCCACGCGCGCCGGCCTCCAGGAGGCCGCGCCATCCGACGCCCAAGCGGTGCGGCGCTGCCCACGCCTCGTGCAGTTCAGTGCCTCCATGCGCTCGCAGTCCAGCGAGCTGAAGCGATTTCTCTTCGCCAATCTCTACCGCCATGCCCGGGTTGTGCAGACCACCACGCAAGCGCAGCAGGTGGTGCGCGAACTGTTTGCCGCCTACCTGGCCCAGCCCGACGAGATGCCGCCCGACTACGCACAGCAGGACGACACGCCGCGCGCTGTGGCCGACTACATCGCCGGCATGACCGATCGCTATGCCATGCGCGAGCACGAGCGCCTCACCGGACGCACATGGACCGTTTGAATTCCGCCGCCGCAGTGGAAGCGCCGGGACGCGAGCGCGTTCCCGTTGCGGCTTTCGCCGTCATGGCCGCGGGCGTCAGTGCGGCGCTGCACCTGGGCAAGTTGCCGCCCGCGGTGCCTGCCTTGCGCGATGCCCTGGGCATTGGCCTGGTGGAGGCCGGCTTCCTGTTGTCCCTGGTGCAGGTGGCCGGCATGACGCTGGGGCTGGCCGTGGGTTTGATGGCCGACACCCTGGGCCTGCGCAGGAGCATGCTGGCCGGCCTGGCCCTGGTGACCGTGGCGGGCGCCGCCGGGGCGATGGTGCATCCGGGGCGGCACGCGCTGGCGTTGCTTCTGGGGCTGCGCGCCCTGGAGGGTGTGGGTTTCCTCCTGGCCGTCATGCCGGGTCCCGGGCTGATCCGCGCCTTGGCGCCACCGGCAGCGGAGAAGGCGGCCATGGGCCTCTGGGGTGCCTACATGCCGCTGGGCGTGGCCCTGGCGCTTCTCGCGGGTCCGCCGTTCATCACCCGCTTCGACTGGTCCGGCTGGTGGTGGCTGATGTCCGCCATCTCCGCAGCGGCTGCGGCCTGGGTCTGGCTCATCGTGCCGGCCGACGCGCGCAGGCGGCCCGGCAAGAGTGCTGCGCCCGACTGGCGCGAGCGCCTGTCGAACACGCTGGGCGCCCCTGGCCCGCGCTTGCTCGGCCTGGCATTTGCCGTCTACTCGGCGCAGTGGATGGCGGTCATCGGATTCCTGCCGGCCATCTATGCGGACGCAGGTATCGCGGCCGGATGGACCGGCGTACTCAGCTCGGCCGCGGCTGCTACCAACATCGTCGGAAACCTGGCGGGCGGGCGCTTGCTCCAGGCCGGCGTTTCGCCCGGGCGTCTCTTGCGATGGGGCTATGCGGTGATGCTGCTGGGCAGCGTGGCTGCCTTCGCCCAATGGGGGCATGGGGCCGACGCCTGGTCCTTGCCGGCGCCGGTGCGCTACGCTTGCGTCTGCCTGTTTTCGCTGGGCGGCGGCATGGTGCCGGCCACCTTGTTCATGCTGGCGGTGCGGCTGGCGCCGTCCTCTTCAACCGTCTCGACCACGGTAGGGTTGATGCAGCAAGCGTCTTCGCTCGGACAGTTCTTTGCGCCGCCAGCGGTGGCTTGGCTGGCGATGCGTGCCGGAGGCTGGCAGTGGACCTGGGTCGCAACCATGGCCTGCTCGCTGGTGGGCATGCTGGCGGCCATGCGGCTGGCCTATCTTCACGCTGCCCAGTCGGGCGCCCGGATTTCGAGTTCCTCATGACCGACCTGCCCCAAGCCCCAGGCTTTGCACCTGAATCGCCGGTGCTGGCCGATGTACGCCGCTGGCTCGAACGTGCCGTCATCGGGCTGAACCTGTGTCCTTTCGCCAAGGCGGTCCACGCCAAGGGGCAGGTCCACTACGCCGTGTACCAGCCAGCCGACGAAGGCGGATTGCTCGATGCGCTCCTGTTCGAGGCCGCCCAGCTGGTGGAGCACGACGCCTCGGTACGCGACACCACGCTGCTGATCGCACCGCACGCCTTGCCGGACTTTCTGGATTTCAACGATTTCATCGACCGTGCCGAGCGCAGGCTGGCGCGCGCCGGGTTCGAAGGCACGCTGCAGCTGGCCAGCTTTCACCCGCGCTTCCAGTTCGCCGGCACCGAAGAGGGCGATATCGGCAATGCCACCAATCGGGCGCCGTATCCCATCCTCCACTTGCTTCGCGAGGACAGCGTGAGCAGGGCGGTCGACGCATTCCCGGACGCGGCCGATATCTTCGAGCGCAACATCAAGACGCTGGAGCGCCTCGGTCCCGAGGGCTGGGACGCGCTGGAGGTCGGACCTGGCGGAGCAACACGCGAATGAACCAAGCTCTCAAATTGTCGAAGACCGAGAAGGCGCAGGCCGAGGTGCTGCAGGAGTTGCGGCCCGGGCAATCGCTGGAGCTGCTCAAGGAGCTGCATATCCTCACCCGCGAAGGTCGGCTGAACCAGGATTCGCGGCGCAAGCTCAAGCAGGTCTATCACCTGTTCCAGTTCATCGAGAAACTGCTGCTGGAGCTGCCGGATGAGGGCGCGCATGCCAGCCTGGCCGATCACGGTGCGGGCAAGTCGTATCTGGGCTTCATCATCTACGACCTGTTCTTTCGGCAACGGGCCGGGCAGGGTCATGTGTTCGGCATCGAGACGCGGCCGGAACTGGTGGAGCGCTCGCGCCAGCTCGCGGCACGCCTTGGCTTCGAACGCATGAGCTTTCTGAATCTCAGCGTGGCCGAGGCGACCACCGCCACGGCGCTGCCCGATCGCATCGACGTGGTGACGGCGCTCCACGCCTGCGACACGGCAACCGACGACGCGATCGCCTTTGGCCTGGCCAAGAAGGCTCGCTTCATGGTGCTGGTGCCATGCTGCCAGGCCGAGGTGGCGGCGTGCCTGCGCCAGGGCAAGGCTCTGTCCTTGTCACGCACCCCGCTGGCCGAGCTGTGGCGCCATCCGCTGCATACGCGGGAAATAGGCAGCCAGCTCACCAATGTGCTGCGCTGCCTGTTCCTGGAGGCGCACGGCTACCAGGTGACGGTGACCGAACTGGTGGGTTGGGAGCACAGCATGAAGAACGAGCTCATCATTGCCCGCCACACCGGCCACCGCAAGGCCAGCGCCGCCGCACGGCTGCGTGAGCTGCTGGCGCAGTTCGGGCTCGACTCGCTGCTGGAAACCCGCTTCAAGCTCGACTGAATCGAGTTCGCCGCACCGCCATGGCACGCCTTCCGCGCCTGACCTTGCCGGGCCAGCCCCACCACGTGATCCAGCGCGGCAACAACCGGCAGGACATCTTCGTCGACCGGCAGGACCGGGAGATGCTGCTCTCGCTCATCGGCGAGCATGCGGCCCGCCTGCAGGTGGCGCTGCATGCCTACGTGCTGATGGACAACCATTTCCATCTGTTGGCCACGCCAGCCACCGAGACCGGCCTGCCGCAATGGATGCAGGCGGTGGGGCGCCGCTACGTTCGCTACTTTAATGACCGGCACGGCAGAAGCGGCACGTTGTGGGAAGGGCGCTATCGCTCGACCCTGATCCAGACCGACAGGTACTTCCTGGCCTGCATGGCCTACATCGACCTGAACCCGGTGCGCGCGGGCATGGTGGCCGACGCGCGCGACTTCCCGTGGTCCAGCCACGGGCACTACGCCGGACTGCGGTCGGACAAGGTCATCACGCCCCATGCCATGTACTGGTCACTGGGCAACACACCCTTTGCGCGTGAAGCGGCGTATTCCGAACTGGTGCATGCGGGCGTTTCGCAGGCCGATGTCCAGCTGCTGACCGAGTCCACCTTGCGCGGCTGGGCCGCCGGCGACGCGGGATTCGTCCAGGGGCTGCAGGCCACAACCGACAGACGATTGGTCAAGGGCCGGCCTGGACGCCGTCCGCGAGCAGAAAACACCTAGACCTTTTGGCGCAGACTCCACGTCATGCTTGGGGTTTTTGCTATCTATTTTGATATGTCCCCAATTAATTTCCGACAGATAAAGTCAAAAATTAATTGGAATCTGACCCCTAATAAAGTATTTGGCATTGTTTGTGCAACGCAATATCCTTGCGATCCCTGCGAAAAACTGTCCCACCAAGGAGTGCGCCATGACGACGGCTGCCGAAATCCAACATCTGCAAGAAAACGGCCTTTACTCGGGTGCCGACGAGCATGACGCCTGCGGCGTCGGCTTCGTGGCCCACATCAAGGGTGAGAAGAGCCACAACATCGTCGAGCAGGCGCTCAAGATCCTTGAAAACCTCGACCATCGCGGCGCCGTGGGTGCCGACAAGCTGATGGGCGACGGCGCCGGCATCCTCATTCAGTTGCCCGACACGCTGTATCGCGACGAAATGGCCAAGCAGGGCGTTACGCTGCCCCCGCTGGGTGAATACGGCGTGGGCATGATCTTCCTGCCCAAGGAACACGCCTCGCGCCTGGCTTGCGAACAGGAAATGGAACGCGCCATCAAGGCCGAGGGCCAGGTGCTGCTGGGCTGGCGCGACGTGCCGGTGAACCGCGACATGCCCATGTCGCCCGCCGTGCGAGAAAAGGAGCCGATCCTGCGCCAGGTCTTCATCGGCCGTGGCACCGACGTGATCGTGCAGGACGCGCTGGAGCGCAAGCTCTACGTCATCCGCAAGACGGCCAGCGCCAACATCCAGCGCCTGAAGCTCAAGCACAGCAAGGAGTACTACGTTCCTTCGATGTCGAGCCGCACGGTGGTCTACAAGGGCCTGCTGCTGGCTGACCAGGTGGGCACCTACTACCTCGACCTGCAGGACAAGCGCTGCGTCTCCGCCCTGGGCCTGGTGCACCAGCGCTTCTCCACAAACACCTTCCCCGAGTGGCCGCTGGCCCACCCGTACCGCTACGTCGCCCACAACGGCGAAATCAACACGGTCAAGGGCAACTACAACTGGATGAAGGCCCGCGAAGGCGTGATGAGCTCGCCGGTGCTGGGCCCCGACCTGGCCAAGCTCTACCCCATCAGCTTCGCCGGCCAGTCGGACACCGCCACCTTCGACAACTGCCTCGAGCTGCTGACGATGGCCGGCTACCCCATCAGCCAGGCCGTGATGATGATGATCCCCGAGCCGTGGGAGCAGCACACCACCATGGATCCGCGTCGCCGCGCTTTCTATGAATACCACGCCGCCATGCTGGAACCCTGGGACGGCCCGGCCTCCATCGTGTTCACCGACGGCCGCCAGATCGGCGCCACGCTGGACCGCAACGGCCTGCGTCCCTCGCGCTACTGCGTGACCGACGACGACCTGGTCATCATGGCCTCGGAATCGGGCGTGCTGCCCGTGCCCGAGCAGAAGATCGTTCGCAAGTGGCGCCTGCAGCCCGGCAAGATGTTCCTCATCGACCTGGAGCAGGGCCGCATGATCGACGACGAGGAAGTCAAGGCGACGCTGGCCAACAGCAAGCCCTACAAGCAGTGGATCGAAAACCTGCGCATCAAGCTCGACAGCGTGCAGGCAGAGACGGTTGCCGCGCCCAAGTCCGAGGTCAAGCTGCTCGATCAGCAGCAGGCCTTCGGCTACACGCAGGAAGACATCAAGTTCCTGATGAGCCCGATGGCCCAGGCCGGCGAAGAGGGCATCGGCTCCATGGGCAACGACAGCCCGCTGGCCGTGCTTTCCAGCAAGAACAAGCCGCTGTTCAACTACTTCAAGCAGCTGTTCGCCCAGGTGACCAACCCGCCGATCGACCCGATCCGCGAAGCCATCGTGATGTCGCTGGTGTCTTTCGTGGGCCCCAAGCCCAACCTGCTGGACATCAACCAGGTCAACCCGCCGATGCGCCTTGAGCTGGCCCAGCCGATCCTGGACTTTGCCGACATGGCCAAGATCCGCGACATCGGCAAGTACACCCAGGGCAAGTTCAAGAGCTACACGCTCGACATCACCTACCCGCTGGCGTGGGGTGACGAAGGCGTGGAAGCCAAGCTGGCCTCGCTGTGCGCGGAAGCTGTGGACGCCATCAAGGGCGGCCACAACATCTTGGTGGTGAGCGACCGCGGCGTGAGCGCCACGCAAGTAGCCATCCCCGCGCTGCTGGCGCTGTCGGCGGTGCACCAGTTCCTGGTACGCGAAGGCCTGCGCACCACCGCCGGCCTGGTGGTGGAAACCGGTTCGGCTCGCGAAGTGCACCACTTCGGCGTGCTGGCCGGCTACGGCGCCGAAGCCGTGCACCCGTACCTGGCCATGGAAACCCTGGCCGCCATGCACGAAGACCTGCCCGGCGACCTGAGCGCCGACAAGGCGATCTACAACTACGTGAAGGCCATCGGCAAGGGTCTGTCCAAGATCATGTCGAAGATGGGCGTGTCGACCTACATGAGCTACTGCGGCGCCCAGTTGTTCGAGGCCATCGGCCTGAACAGCGACACCGTGGGCAAGTACTTCACCGGCACCGCCAGCCGCGTGGAAGGCATCGGCGTGTTCGAGATCGCGCAGGAAGCCATCCGCATGCACAAGGCCGCCTTCGGCGACGATCCGGTGCTGTCCAACATGCTGGATGCCGGTGGCGAATACGCCTGGCGCACCCGTGGCGAAGAGCACATGTGGACGCCCGACGCCATCGCCAAACTGCAGCACAGCACGCGTGCCAACAACTTCAGCACGTACAAGGAATACGCGCAGATCATCAACGACCAGAGCCGCCGCCACCTCACGCTGCGCGGCCTGTTCGAGTTCAAGTTCGATCCCGCCAAGGCCATCCCGGTGGACGAGGTCGAGTCGGCGGCCGAGATCGTCAAGCGCTTTGCCACCGGCGCCATGTCGCTGGGCTCCATCAGCACCGAGGCGCACTCGACGCTGGCCATTGCCATGAACCGCATCGGCGGCAAGAGCAACACGGGCGAGGGCGGCGAAGACCCGATGCGCTATCGCAACGAGCTCAAGGGCATCGCGATCAAGCAGGGCGACACGCTCAAGAGCGTGATCGGCGCCGAGAACGTCGAGGTCGACCTGCCCCTGCAGGACGGCGACTCGCTGCGCTCGCGCATCAAGCAGGTGGCGTCGGGTCGCTTCGGCGTCACCGCCGAGTACCTGTCTTCGGCCGACCAGATCCAGATCAAGATGGCCCAGGGCGCCAAGCCAGGCGAGGGCGGCCAGCTGCCCGGCGGCAAGGTCAGCAACTACATCGGCTTCCTGCGCTACTCGGTGCCGGGCGTTGGCCTCATCAGTCCGCCGCCGCACCACGACATCTACTCGATCGAAGACCTGGCACAACTGATCCACGACCTGAAGAACGTGGCGCCGCATTCGTCCATCAGCGTCAAGCTGGTGTCGGAAGTGGGCGTGGGCACCATTGCCGCCGGCGTGGCCAAGTGCAAGAGCGACCACGTGGTGATCGCCGGCCATGACGGCGGTACGGGCGCATCGCCCTGGTCGTCGATCAAGCATGCCGGCAGCCCGTGGGAAATCGGCCTGGCCGAGACGCAGCAGACGCTGGTGCTCAATCGCCTGCGCGGTCGCATCCGCGTGCAGGCCGACGGCCAGATGAAGACCGGTCGCGACGTTGCCATCGGCGCGCTGCTGGGCGCGGACGAATTCGGCTTTGCCACCGCACCGCTGGTGGTCGAGGGCTGCATCATGATGCGCAAGTGCCACCTGAACACCTGCCCGGTGGGCGTGGCCACACAAGACCCGATCCTGCGCAAGAAGTTCTCGGGCAAGCCCGAGCACGTGGTCAACTACTTCTTCTTCGTTGCCGAGGAAGTGCGCCAGATCATGGCGCAGCTGGGCATCCGCAAGTTCGACGACCTGATCGGCCGTGCCGACCTGCTGGACATGCGCAAGGGCATCGAGCACTGGAAGGCGCGCGGCCTGGACTTTAGCCGCCTGTTCGCCCAGCCGCAGGTGGCGGCCGACGTGCCGCGCTTCCATGTCGACTCGCAGGACCACGGCCTGGAAAAGAGCCTGGACGTCAAGCTCATCGAGAAGTCGCGTCCCGCCATCGACAAGGGCGAGAAGGTGCAGTTCATCGAGGTGGCGCGCAACGTCAACCGCTCGGTGGGCGCCATGCTTTCGGGCGCGCTGACCAAGGTGCATCCGCAAGGCCTGCCGGACGACTCCATCCGCATCCAGCTCGAAGGCACGGGTGGCCAGTCCTTCGGTGCCTTCCTGCAGCGCGGCATCACGCTCTACCTGATCGGCGATGCCAACGACTACACGGGCAAGGGCCTGTCGGGCGGCCGCGTGGTGGTGCGCCCCAGCCTGGACTTCCGCGGCGAAGCGGTGCGCAACATCATCGTGGGCAACACCGCGCTGTACGGTGCCACCACGGGTGAGGCCTTCCTGTGCGGCGTGGCGGGCGAGCGCTTCGCGGTGCGCCTGTCGGGCGCCACCGCGGTGGTGGAAGGCACCGGCGACCACGGCTGCGAATACATGACCGGCGGCACCGTGGCGGTGCTGGGCAAGACCGGCCGCAACTTCGCTGCGGGCATGAGCGGCGGCGTGGCCTTCGTCTACGACGAGGACGGAGAATTCGCCTCGCGCTGCAACATGTCGATGGTGTCGCTGGACAAGGTGCTGACCTCGGCCGAGCAGACGGCCAGCGTCAAGCGCGCCATGTGGCACGGCGGCCAGACCGACGAAGCCCTGCTGCGCAAGCTGCTGGAAGACCACCACCGCTGGACCGGCAGCAAGCGCGCCCGCGAACTGCTCGACCACTGGGCCACCGCACGCACCCGCTTCGTGAAGGTGTTCCCCAACGAGTACAAGCGCGCGCTGTCCGAAATGCACGACCGTGAAGTCGAGGCCAGCAGCACCGGCAACAACGCCCACGTGGGCCTGGAGCCGCACGCCACCCGGGCACCGGCCAAGGTCTGAGCGCAGGCAGCCACAAGCAGATAGAAATACAAGGAAAGCACGATGGGAAAGATCACCGGCTTCATGGAGCATGAGCGCATCGAAGAGGGCTACAAGCCCGTGGACGAGCGCGTCAAGCACTACAAGGAATTCGTCGTTGGCCTCGATGCCGCGCAAGCCAAGATCCAGGGCGCGCGCTGCATGGACTGCGGCACGCCGTTCTGCAACAGCGGCTGCCCGGTCAACAACATCATTCCGGACTTCAACGACCTGGTGTATCGCAGCGACTGGCAAAGTGCCTTCGCTGTGCTCGACTCCACCAACAACTTCCCGGAGTTCACCGGCCGCATCTGCCCCGCGCCCTGCGAGGCGGCCTGCGTGCTCAACGTGAACGACGATGCGGTGGGCATCAAGTCGCTCGAACACGCCATCATCGACCGCGCCTGGGACGAGGGCTGGGTGGCGCCGCGCGTGGCCAAGCACAAGACCGGCAAGAAGGTCGCCGTGGTGGGCTCCGGCCCGGCCGGCATGGCGGCGGCGCAGCAGCTGGCGCGCGTGGGCCACGATGTCACGCTGTTCGAGAAGAACGACCGCATCGGCGGCCTTCTGCGCTACGGCATTCCCGACTTCAAGATGGAGAAGTCGCACATCGACCGCCGCGTGGAGCAGATGAAGGCCGAAGGCGTGGTGTTCCGCACCGGCGTCATGGTCGGCGCTGCCAAGGATGCGCTGGGCAAGGGCTCCAAGGTCACCAACCTGGCCAAGGAATCCGTCACCCCCGAGCAGCTGCAGAAGGAATTCGATGCGGTGGTGCTCACCGGCGGTGCCGAGCAGTCGCGCGACCTGCCCGTGCCCGGCCGCGACCTGGACGGCATCCACTTCGCCATGGAGTTCCTGCCCCAGCAGAACCGCGTGAACGCCGGCGACAAGGTCAAGGGCCAGCTGCGCGCCGACGGCAAGCACGTCATCGTGATCGGCGGCGGCGACACCGGCTCCGACTGCGTGGGCACCAGCAACCGCCACGGCGCCGTGAGCGTGACGCAGTTCGAGCTGATGCCCCAGCCGCCCGAAGAGGAAAACCGCCCGCTGACCTGGCCCTACTGGCCGATCAAGCTGCGCACCAGCTCCAGCCATGAAGAAGGTTGCGAGCGCGAGTTCGCCATCTCGACCAAGGAATTCATCGGCGAGAAGGGCAAGGTCACCGGCCTGAAGACCGTCCGCGTCGAATGGAAGGACGGCAAGATGGTCGAGGTGCCCGGCAGCGAGCAGGTGCTCAAGGCCGACCTGGTGCTGCTGGCCATGGGCTTCGTCAGCCCCGTGTCGCCGATCCTGGAAGCCTTTGGCGTCGAGAAGGATGCGCGCGGAAATGCCAAGGCCTCGGTCGACTTCATCGGCGGCTATGCCACCAACGTGCCCAAGGTGTTCGCCGCCGGCGACATGCGCCGCGGCCAATCGCTGGTCGTGTGGGCCATCCGCGAAGGCCGCCAGGCGGCACGCGCCGTGGACGAGTTCTTGATGGGCTACAGCGACCTGCCGCGCTGAGCGTCAGGCGCAGGAAGGTGCCTGCAAGCACCATCCTTTATCATCTTGCGACCGCAGAGCCGGGATTCCCTTGTCGGGACACCCGGCTCTCTTTTTTGCACGATGACCGATCTGGCCACCACTTCACTCGTCGAATTTCGCGATCTCGTCTTCGGATACGAGTCGCGCGTCATCCTGGACGGCGTGTCCTTCCGGGTGCCGCGCGGCAAGGTCACGGCCATCATGGGCGCCTCGGGCGGCGGCAAGACCACCACCTTGCGCCTGATCGGCGGTCAGTTGCGCGCTCGCCGCGGTGCAGTGCTGTTCGACGGACAGGACGTGGCCAGTCTCGATACCGCGCAGCTCTACAAGGCACGCCGGCGCATGGGCATGCTGTTCCAGTTTGGCGCCCTCTTCACCGACATGAGCGTGTTCGACAACGTGGCCTTTCCACTGCGCGAGCACACGCAACTTTCCGAAACATTGGTGCGAGACATCGTGCTGATGAAGCTCGAGGCCGTGGGCCTGCGCGGTGCGCGCGACCTCATGCCTAGCGAAGTGTCGGGCGGCATGGCGCGGCGGATCGCGCTGGCGCGTGCCATTGCGCTGGACCCCGAACTGGTGATGTACGACGAACCCTTTGCGGGGCTCGACCCGATTTCACTGGGCACGGCCGCGCAGCTCATTCGCCGCTTGAACGATTCGCTGGGCCTGACCAGCATCGTCGTCTCGCACGACCTGGAAGAAACCTTCGGCATTGCCGATCACGTGGTGATCCTGGCCAATGGCAAGGTGGCAGCCGAAGGCGCGCCGGCGCAGGTGCGCGAAAGCACCGATCCACTGGTGCACCAGTTCGTCAATGCGCTGCCCGAGGGGCCGGTGCATTTCCACTATCCCGGGGTCAGTGTGGCGGACGATTTCGGCCCTGCCAGCGGAGGCCGCGAATGAGTTGGTGGCGACCGTCCGACGTCGGCTTTGCCGCGCGCTCCAAGTTGTCCGACCTGGGCTGGGGTGCAAAGCTGTTCGCGCGGCTGCTGGGCCATGCTGGCAGCAGCCTGCGCCGCTTCGACCTGGTGCGCGACCAGATCCACTTTCTTGGCAACTATTCGCTGGCAATCATCGGGGTCTCGGGCCTGTTCGTCGGCTTCGTGCTGGGGCTGCAGGGTTACTACACGCTGCAGCGCTACGGGTCGGCCGACGCCCTTGGGTTGCTCGTGGCCCTGAGCCTGGTGCGCGAGTTGGGGCCGGTGGTTGCCGCCCTGTTGTTCGCGGGCCGGGCCGGCACATCGCTCACGGCCGAGATCGGCCTGATGAAGGCGGGCGAGCAACTCAGTGCCATGGAAATGATGGCCGTCGATCCGGTGCAGCGCATCCTCGCGCCGCGCTTCTGGGCAGGTGTCATCACCATGCCCCTGCTGGCGGCCGTGTTCAGCGCGGTCGGGGTGATCGGCGGCTACATGGTCGGCGTGGTCATGCTGGGTGTGGACTCGGGCTCCTTCTGGGGCCAGATGCAGGGTGGGGTGGACGTGTGGCGCGACGTGGGCAACGGCGTCATCAAGAGCCTGGTGTTCGGCTTCACCGTCACCTTCGTTGCCCTGCTTCAGGGCTATGAGGCGCAGCCCACGCCCGAGGGCGTGTCGCACGCAACCACGCGCACGGTGGTCATGGCGTCGCTGGCCGTGCTGGGCCTGGACTTCGTCCTCACGGCCATGATGTTCAGCATCTGAGATTGAAGGGATCGAGAAAATGCAACGCTCGAAGAATGATGTGTGGGTGGGTTTGTTCGTGCTGATCGGCGCGGCGGCGCTTCTGTTTCTTGCGCTGCAGTCGGCCAACCTGCTCAGCCTGAGCTTCCAGAGCTCCTACAAGGTGACTGCACGCTTTGACAACATTGGTGGCCTGAAGCCGCAAACCGCCGTGAAGAGTGCAGGGGTGGTGGTCGGTCGTGTCGAATCCATCACTTTCGACGACAAGAGTTTTCAGGCGGATGTAACGCTTGCACTGCAAAGCCGTTACAGTTTCCCCAAGGACAGCTCCCTGAAGATCCTGACCAGTGGCCTGCTCGGCGAGCAGTACATCGGCATCGAAGCCGGTGCCGACGAGAAGAATCTGCAGGCGGGCGACCGCATCAGTGCCACGCAGTCCGCCGTGGTCCTGGAAAATCTGATCAGCCAGTTCCTCTACAGCAAGGCCGCCGAGGGCAGCCAGGCTGCAGGGGGCAACAACAAGAAATGAATTTCATCTCGAATCGCTCCGTGACGACCCGCGTTCACGGTGGCGCTCACGCGCGACGGCTGGTGGCCGCCGCAATCGCTGCTGCCTGCCTGGCCGGCTGCGCGACGGGGCCCCAAGCCAATCCGGCCGATCCGCTGGAGCCGTTCAACCGCGGCGTCAGCAAGTTCAACGACACCCTCGACGAGGCGGTGATGCGTCCGGTGGCGGTTGGCTACGAAAAAGTCGTGCCGCAAATGATGCGCACGGGCGTCTCCAACTTCTTCAACAACCTGGTGGACGTCTGGAGCTTTGCCAACAGCGTGATGCAACTGCGCGCCGAGCGAAGCGCGCAGACCTTCATGCGGGTGAACGTCAACACCATCTTTGGCCTGGGCGGCGTGCTGGATGTCGCGTCCGAGGTCGGCCTCGAGCGCTTTCGCGAGGATTTCGGCCAGACGCTGGGTCGCTGGGGCGTCGGCCCCGGTCCCTACCTGGTTCTGCCCATCCTCGGGCCGTCCACCGTGCGCGACACGGCGGCCCTGCCGGTGGACTACTACGGCGGCCTGATCTCGAACGTGGGCGACATTCCGGTGCGCAACTCGCTGTACGTCATGCGCCTGATCGACGCGCGGGCCCAATTGCTGCCGGTGGATCGCCTGCTGCGCGACGCCGCGCTGGACCGCTACACGCTTACCCGTGACGTGTACCTGCAGCGCCGGCTCAACGACGTCTACGACGGCAATCCGCCCGAACAACCCTGACGGCAAGGCATAGGCCTACAGCGCTGCGGGAACCTGGCGCACGATGCTGACCCCAACGGGAAATCGAATATCGTGCGCTATGCATCGAACAAGGGATTTCACATCATGAATAAACAGCCGACGACCGCTCCTCTTCTCAAACGCCGTGGATTTGCCCGCGTGCTCATGGCCGGCGCGCTGCTGGTGGGCGCGGCCATTGGCCTGGCGCCGCTCGCTCGCGCTGCCGACGAAGCACCCGATGTGCTGGTCAAGCGCCTGACGGTCGACATGCTGCAATCGCTCAAGACCGACAAGTCGATCAAGGCCGGCGACCTGCAGAAGATCATGCAGCTGGTCGACGCCAAGGTCATGCCCAACGTCAACTTCCAGCGCATGACGGCCTCGGCGGTCGGCCCGAAGTGGCGTGAAGCCACGCCCGAGCAGCAAAAGCGCCTGCAGGACGGCTTCAAGATGCTGCTGGTGCGCACCTATGCCGGCGCGCTCGACCAGGTGACCGACCAGGAAGTCACAGTCAAGCCCTTCCGCGGCTCCGTGGACGACAAGGAAGTGCTGGTGCGTACCGAGGTGCGCGGCAGCGGCGAGCCGGTGCAACTGGACTATCGCCTCGAAAAGACGCCCGGCGAAGCCGGCGGCTGGAAGATCTACAACCTGAACGTGATGGGCATCTGGCTGGTCGACACCTACCGCAGCCAGTTCACCCAGGAAATCAACGCCAAGGGCATCGACGGCCTCATCGCCACCCTGGAAGCACGCAACAAGGCCGGCGCCAACGGCGCAAAGAGCTGAATTGGCCGCGGGCATGATGCTGGTCCTGCCTCCCCGGCTGACCCACGAGGAAGCGCCGGCCTGCATGCGAATGCTCCAGCAGGGCATTGCCGGCCACAACGGCTCGTCCACGGTGGTGGACGCCAGCGCGCTCGAGCAATTCGACTCGTCGGCGCTGGCGGTATTGCTCGATTGCCGGCGTGAAGCCACGTCCCTCGGTCGTGGCTTTGCAGTCAAGGGGCTGCCGCCCCGCTTGCGGGAGCTGGGGTCGCTTTACGGCGTGGCGGCATTGCTGCCGGCGGCACCCTAGCCAGCACGCCTGGGCCGCAGCGGGCGAGGGAAATCCCCGCCCCGGTAAAATCCCGGGCTCCCATGCCCGCCATCTCCTTTCAATCGGTCTCCAAGACCTATCCCCCTTCGCGCCAGCAGCGCGCTCAAGGTAAGCCGGGCCTGAGGGCACTGGACAACGTCAGTTTCGACATCCAGGAAGGCGAATTCTTCGGCCTGCTGGGGCCCAACGGCGCGGGCAAGACCACGCTGATCAGCATCCTGGCGGGCCTTTCCCGGCCAACAACCGGTGCGGTGCATGTCAACGGGTTCGACGTGCAGGTGCAATTTGCACAGGCGCGCCGCCAGCTGGGCGTGGTCCCGCAAGAGCTGGTGTTCGATCCGTTCTTCAATGTGCGCGAGGCGCTGCGGATCCAGTCGGGCTACTTCGGCATTCGCAACAACGACGACTGGATCGACGAGTTGCTCAGCAGCCTGGGCCTGGCGGACAAGGCCGCCGCCAACATGCGCCAGCTGTCCGGCGGCATGAAGCGCCGTGTGCTGGTGGCCCAGGCCCTGGTGCACAAGCCGCCGGTGATCGTGCTGGACGAGCCGACGGCCGGTGTGGACGTCGAGCTGCGCCAGACCCTGTGGCAGTTCGTGGCCAAGCTCAACAAGCAGGGCAGCACGGTGCTGCTTACCACCCACTACCTGGAAGAGGCCGAGGCCCTGTGCAACCGCATCGCCATGCTCAAGCAGGGCCGCGTGATCGCGCTGGACCGCACCAGCGAGCTGCTGCGTTCGGCCGCAAGCAACGTGCTGCGCTTCAAGACGGACGGCCAGCTGCCCTGGGAAATTGCCCGCAATGCCCGCATCACCGGGCGCATCGTTCAGTTGCCGGCGCAGAACGCGCACGAAGTGGAGCAACTGCTGGCGGCCATTCGCCAGGCCGGCCTGGCAGTGGAGGACGTGGAAATGCGCAAGGCTGACCTGGAAGACGTGTTCATCGACCTGATGGCCGGTGAGCAGACCCCCCTGGAGGTGGCGCGATGATGATCACGGCCACGGGGTGGCGTGCCCTCTTGTACAAGGAAGTGCTGCGCTTCTGGAAGGTCGGCTTCCAGACCGTGGGCGCGCCGGTGCTCACCGCAGTTCTCTATCTCATGGTCTTCGGCCACGTGCTGGAAGATCACGTGAAGGTCTATGGCAGCGTGAGCTACACCGCCTTCCTCATCCCCGGCCTGGTGATGATGAGCGTGCTGCAGAACGCCTTTGCCAACAGCTCGTCCTCGCTCATCCAGAGCAAGATCATGGGCAACCTGGTTTTCGTCCTGCTCACGCCGCTGTCGCACTGGGGCTGGTTCTTCGCCTACGTGGGCTCGTCCATCGTGCGCGGCCTAGCCGTGGGCGTGGGCGTGTTCATCGTGTGCCTGTTCTTTGCCGTGCCCGGCTTCACGCAACCGCTTTGGGTGCTGGTGTTTGCCTTCCTGGGGGCGGCCATGCTGGGCACGCTGGGGCTCATCGCCGGGTTGTGGTCGGAAAAGTTCGACCAGATGGCGGTGTTCCAGAACTTCCTGATCATGCCCATGACCTTTCTCTCGGGCGTGTTCTATTCCATTCATTCGCTGCCGCCCTTCTGGCAGAAGGTCAGCCACCTCAATCCGTTCTTCTACATGATCGACGGCTTCCGTTTCGGCTTCTTCGGCGTGAGCGACGCCTCGCCGTGGCTGAGCCTGGGCATCGTGGGTGGCGCGTGGCTGGCTGTCAGTGCACTGGCCGTGCACCTGCTGCGCATCGGCTACAAAATCCGAGGCTAACCCCATGACCGCCGACGAACTCAAAACCATCATCGCCGCAAGCCTGCCTTGCGAGCACATCGCGCTCGAGGGCGACGGCCGCCATTGGTACGCCACCATCGTCTCGGCCGAATTCGAGGGAAAGCGGCCCATCGCGCGGCACCAGCGGGTCTACAAGACGCTCGGTGAGAAAATGCATACCGACGAGGTGCATGCCCTGTCGATGAAGACCTTCACCCCGGCCGAGTGGGCCGCCCAACCGCGATAGCGCCAATCAGGCCCCAGCCCTCACTCTTTCTGGACTGTTCATGGACAAATTGCTGATTCGCGGCGGGCGCCAGCTCCGCGGCGAAGTACCCGTTTCCGGCGCCAAGAACGCCGCCTTGCCCGAACTGTGCGCCGCGCTGCTCACCGACCAGCCGGTGGTGCTGCACAACGTGCCGCGCCTGCAGGACGTGGCCACCATGCTCAAGTTGGTGCGCAACATGGGCGTGAAGGCCGAGCGCGACGACAGCGGCACCGTGCGCCTGGACGCGCGCGACCTCACCAACCCCGAGGCGCCTTACGAGCTGGTGAAGACCATGCGCGCGTCGGTGCTCGCGCTGGGCCCGCTGGTTGCCCGCTTCGGCCATGCCAAGGTGTCGCTGCCCGGCGGCTGCGCCATCGGCTCGCGTCCGGTGGACCAGCACATCAAGGGCCTGCAGGCCATGGGCGCCGAGATCAATGTGGAACACGGCTACATGGTGGCCAAGCTGCAGGGCGGCCGCGGGCGCCTGCATGGCGCGCGCATCACCACCGACATGGTCACGGTCACCGGTACCGAGAACTTCCTCATGGCCGCAGCGCTGGCCGACGGCGAGACCGTGCTGGAAAACGCCGCGCAGGAACCCGAGATCACCGACCTGGCCGAGATGCTGATCGCCATGGGCGCGAAGATCGAAGGCCACGGCACCAGCCGCATCCGCATCCAGGGCGTGGAGCGCCTGTCGGGCTGCGAGCACCGCGTGGTGGCCGACCGGATCGAGGCCGGCACCTTCCTGTGCGCCGTGGCCGCGACCGGCGGCGACGTGTTGCTGCGGCATGGCCGCGCCGACCACCTGGACGCGGTGATCGAGAAGCTGCGCGAAGCCGGCGCGGACGTGAGCGCGGTCGATGAAGGCATTCGCGTGCGTGCCAGCGGCCGGCTGAAGGCGCAGAGCTTCCGCACCACCGAGTACCCGGGCTTTCCCACCGACATGCAGGCGCAGTTCATGGCGCTCAACGTGATTGCCGAAGGCACGTCGAAGGTGACTGAAACCATCTTCGAAAACCGATTCATGCACGTGGACGAAATGATGCGCCTGGGCGCCAAGATCCAGACCGACGGCAAGGTGGCCGTGATCGAGGGCGTCACGCAACTGTCGGGTGCCACCGTGATGGCCACCGACCTGCGCGCCTCGGCCAGCCTCGTCATTGCCGGCCTGGTAGCCGATGGCGAGACGCTGGTCGACCGCATCTACCACCTCGACCGAGGCTACGACCGCATGGAGAGCAAGCTGCGCAACATCGGCGCCGACATCGAGCGCGTGACGGGAGCCGCATCGTGATCACGCTTGCGCTGTCCAAGGGACGCATCTTCGAGGAGACCATGCCATTGCTGGCGGCCGCCGGCATCGAGGTCACGGAAGATCCGGAAAAATCGCGCAAGCTCATCCTGGACACCACCCGCCCCGATGTGCGCGTGGTGCTGGTGCGAGCTTCCGACGTGCCCACCTATGTGCAGTACGGCGGCGCCGACCTGGGCGTGACCGGCCTGGACGTGTTGCTCGAGCACGGCAACCAGGGGCTCTACCAGCCGCTGGACCTGAAGATTGCCGCCTGCCGCCTGAGCGTGGCGGTGCGCGCCGACTACGACTATGCCAACGCCGTTCGCCAGGGCGCGCGCCTGAAGGTCGCGACCAAGTACGTGGGCCTGGCGCGTGAATTCTTCGCCAGCAAGGGCGTGCACGTGGACCTGATCAAGCTCTACGGCAGCATGGAACTGGCGCCGCTCACTGGCCTGGCCGACGCGATCGTCGACCTGGTGTCCACCGGCAACACGCTGCGTGCCAACCACCTGGTCGAAGTCGAGCGCATCATGGACATCAGTGCGCGCCTGGTGGTCAACCAGGCGGCGCTCAAGCTCAAGCGCGAGCCCATCCGTCACATCATCGACGCCTTCGCATCCGCCATTCCCACTTCCAAGTAAGTCGCCCACCAAGCAAGTCAATGAGCACCATCGCCGCCCCTGTCCGACTGTCCACGTCCTCCGCCAGCTTCGAAGCTGACTTCAAGGCGCGGCTGCATTGGTCCGCGGATGCCGATGCGGCCATCGAGAAGACGGTGGCCGACATCCTGGCGGACGTGCAGGCGCGCGGCGATGCGGCGGTGCTCGAGTACACCAACCGCTTCGACCGACTCAGCGCCAAGACCCTGGGCGAACTCGAGCTCACCAAGGACGAGCTGAAGGCCGCCTTCGAGGCACTGCCGGCTGCTCAGCGCGACGCGCTCGAAGCGGCCGCACGCCGTGTCCGCAGCTACCACGAGGCGCAGAAGAAGGCCAGCGGCGAAAGCTGGAGCTATCGCGACGAAGACGGCACGCTGCTGGGCCAGAAGGTCACGCCGCTGGACCGCGTGGGCATCTACGTGCCCGGCGGCAAGGCGGCCTATCCGTCCAGCGTGTTGATGAACGCCATTCCGGCCCACGTGGCGGGAGTGGGCGAAATCATCATGGTGGTGCCCACGCCCGGTGGCGAGAAGAACCAGTTGGTGCTGGCCGCCGCCTATGTGGCCGGCGTGACGCGCGCCTTCACCATCGGTGGCGCACAGGCCGTGGCCGCGCTGGCCTACGGCACGGCCACCGTGCCGGCCGTGGACAAGATCACCGGCCCCGGAAACGCCTACGTGGCGGCGGCCAAGCGCCGCGTGTTCGGCACCGTGGGCATCGACATGATCGCCGGCCCGAGCGAAATCCTGGTGCTGGCCGACGGCACCACGCCGCCCGAATGGGTGGCCATGGACCTGTTCAGCCAGGCCGAGCACGACGAGCTGGCGCAGAGCATTCTGCTGTGCCCGGACGCCGCCTACATCGACAAGGTGCAGGCCGAGATCGACCGCCTGCTGCCCACCATGCCGCGCGCCGCCATCATTGCCGCCTCGCTCAATGGCCGCGGCGCGCTCATCCAGACCCGGAGCATGGAAGAGGCCTGCGAGATCAGCAACCGCATCGCCCCCGAGCACCTCGAAGTGAGCAGCCGCGAACAGGGTCGCTGGGAGCCGTTGCTGCGCCACGCCGGCGCGATCTTCCTGGGCGCCTTCACCAGCGAAAGCCTGGGCGACTACTGCGCCGGCCCGAACCACGTGCTGCCGACCAGCGGTACGGCGCGCTTTTCCAGCCCGCTGGGCGTGTACGACTTCCAGAAGCGAAGCAGCCTGATCGAAGTCAGCCAGGCCGGCGCGCAGGTGCTGGGCCCCATCGCCGTCACGCTGGCCGAAGGCGAAGGCCTGCAGGCGCACGCCGAGGCCGCCCGCATGCGGCTGGGCAAGTAGCCATGCGCCTGCAGGTACACGCGCTGCTGGCGCTCGCCCTTGTGCTTTTGGCTGGCACGTCCCAGGCCATGAGCATCCGGGAGATGCGCGGCCTGGAAGCCAACGAGAAGGACGGCAAGACCTACGCCAACTACTACCTTGTGGGCGTGATGGAAGGCCTGCGCGAAGCCAGCGACACGGCAGTTCGCGAAGGCCGCAAGCCCATCTTCTGCATCGACGGCCGGCGCCTGGAGCCCTCCATGGCCCGCTCGCTCTACCAGGCCGAACTCAGCCGCAACGCCGACCAGTACGAGGCCGACATGCCCGTTCAGCTCGTCGTGAAGACCGCCCTGCAGAACAGCTATCGCTGCACCCACTGAAAACAAGACACATGACAGCCGACATCGCCACATCCCCCCTGCAACGCATACGAGCCGACGTGCAGGGCATGCACGCCTATGCGGCTCAGGACTCGCGCGGAATGGTCAAGCTCGACGCCATGGAGAACCCCTTCGGCCTGCCGAAGGAGTTGCAGGCCGAGCTGGGCAAGCGCCTGGGCGCGGTGGCCATCAACCGCTACCCGGGCGAGCGCGTGGCCGACCTGCAGCGCGCCCTGGCCGCCTACGCGGGCCTGCCCGAAGGCTTTGGCCTGATGCTGGGCAACGGCTCGGACGAGCTCATCTCGCTGCTGGCCATGGCCTGCGACCTGCCAGACGCAAGCATCCTGGCGCCCGTGCCGGGCTTCGTGATGTACGCCATGAGCGCGCAGCTGCAGGGCCTGAAGTTCGTCGGCGTGCCGCTCACGGCCGATTTCGAGCTCGACGAAGCCGCCATGCTGGCCGCCATCGCCAAGGAGCGCCCCGCCATCGTGTACCTGGCCTACCCGAACAACCCCACCGCCAACCTGTGGGATGACGCCGTCATCGAGCGGATCATCCAGGCCCAGGGCGAGCAGGGCGGCCTGGTGGTCATCGACGAGGCCTACCAGCCCTTTGCCGCGCGCTCCTATATCGACCGCGTTGCGGGCCACGGCCATGTTTTGCTGATGCGCACCCTGAGCAAGTTCGGGCTGGCCGGTGCGCGCCTCGGATACATGATGGGTCCTTCGGCCCTCATCAGCGAGGTCGACAAGCTGCGCCCGCCCTACAACATCAGCGTGCTCAACTGCGAGTGCGCACTCTTTGCGCTGGAGCATGCCGACGTCTTCGCCGAGCAGGCCCGGCAGATCCGTGAGCAGCGCGACTGGATCTTCCAGGCCCTGGCCCGGCTGCCAGGCGTCAAGAGCTGGCCCAGCCAGGCCAACATGATCCTGGTGCGCGTGCCCGATGCCGGCAAAGCCTTCGAGGGTATGAGGGCCCGCGGCGTGCTGGTGAAGAACATTTCTAAAATGCACCCATTGCTGGCCAATTGCCTGCGCCTCACGGTCGGAACGGCCGAAGAGAACAAGCAGATGCTGGCAGCCCTCGAACAATCACTATGAATACCCCCACGGCTCCTGAAGCAGTCACCAGCATCGCCGCCGGCGCGCGCACGGCCGAAGTCGAGCGCAACACCGCCGAGACCAGGATCAAGGTGCGCGTCGACCTCGACGGCACCGGTAAGGCGCAGCTGTCCACCGGCATCGGCTTTTTCGACCACATGCTCGACCAGATTGCCCGCCACGGGCTGATCGACCTGTTCATCGACTGCAAGGGCGACCTGCACATCGACGGCCACCACACGGTGGAGGACGTTGGCATCACCCTTGGGCAGGCGGTGGCCAAGGCGGTAGGCGACAAGAAGGGCATCCGCCGCTATGGCCATGCCTACGTGCCGCTGGACGAAGCCCTGTCGCGCGTGGTCATCGATTTCTCGGGCCGCCCGGGCCTGGTGATGGACGTGCCCTTCACAAGTGGCATGATCGGAACCTTCGACAGCCAGCTCACCTACGAGTTCTTCCAGGGCTTTGTGAACCACGCCTTCGTCACGCTGCACATCGACAACCTCAAGGGCGTCAATGCGCATCACCAGTGCGAAACCGTTTTCAAGGCCTTTGCGCGCGCCCTGCGTGCCGCACTCGAACTCGATCCGCGGTCCGCAGGCGTCGTCCCCTCCACCAAGGGCTCCCTCTGATCTTTTGCTTCGCTAGCAGTACGCATGGCTAATACCGTTGCGGTCGTCGATTACGGCATGGGCAATCTGCGCTCCGTGTCCCAGGCCGTCCAGCACGCGGCCGATGAGGTCGGCGTCCAGGTTTTCGTGACTTCCGACCCCCAGGTCGTGCGCGACTGCACGCGCGTCGTGCTGCCGGGGCAGGGTGCCATTCCCGACTGCATGCGCGAGTTGCGCGAGTCGGGCCTGCTCGAATCCGTGCTCGAGGCCGCGGCGAGCAAGCCGCTTTTCGGCGTGTGCGTGGGCATGCAAATGCTGCTCAGCCACAGCGAAGAGGGCGACACCGACGGGCTGGGCCTCATTCCCGGGCAAGTCAGGAAGTTCGAGCTCGAAGGCCGCATACAGCCCGACGGCAGCCGCTACAAGGTGCCGCAGATGGGCTGGAACCAGGTGCGCCAGGCCCAGGCGCACGCGTTGTGGGACAAGGTGCCCGACCAGGCGTGGTTCTACTTCGTGCACAGCTTCTACGCTCGACCGACGGATTCGCGCCACAGTGTGGGCGAGGCCGAGTACGGCGATACCTTTACCGCCGCCGTAGCCCGCGATAACATTTTTGCGACCCAGTTCCACCCCGAGAAAAGTGCGGACTTCGGGTTGCAGCTCTATCGAAACTTTCTCCATTGGAACCCTTGACGAGGCCCCCTGCCGGGGCCACTTTGCCTGCCATGCTGTTGATTCCCGCAATCGATCTCAAAGACGGCCGCTGCGTTCGCCTTAAACAGGGCGACATGGACCAATCCACCATCTTCAGTGAAGACCCGGCGGCCATGGCGCGCAAATGGGTGAACGCCGGAGCGCGCCGCCTGCACCTGGTCGACTTGAATGGTGCCTTTGCCGGCAAACCGCAGAACCACGCGGCCATCAAGGCCATCCTGCAAGAAGTGGGTGACGACATTCCGGTGCAACTGGGTGGCGGCATCCGCGACCTGGACACCATCGAGCGCTACATCGACGACGGTCTGCGCTACGTGATCATCGGCACGGCCGCGGTGAAGAACCCCGGTTTCCTCAAGGACGCGTGCAGCGCCTTCGGCGGCCACATCATCGTCGGCCTCGATGCGAAGGACGGCAAGGTGGCCACCGACGGCTGGAGCAAGCTCACGGGCCATGAAGTGGCTGACCTGGGCAAGAAGTTCGAGGACTACGGTGTGGAGTCGATCATCTACACCGACATCGGGCGCGACGGCATGCTCTCGGGCATCAACATCGACGCCACGGTGCGCCTGGCGCAGGCGCTGACCATTCCGGTCATCGCCTCGGGCGGTCTGGCCGGCATGGCCGATATCGAAAAGCTGTGCGCCGTCGAGGACGAAGGCGTGGAGGGCGTGATCTGCGGTCGCGCCATCTACACGGGCGACCTCGACTTTGCTGCGGCGCAATTGCGCGCCGACCAGCTCGCCGCCGCCTGACCCTCCTGGACAAGTAGCCGGTGCGCCGGCTATTCGGCCGGCTTTACCGCCATGGCCTCGATGATGCTCGCGAGCTGCGCGCTCATCGGCAGGTCGATGCTTTCGCCCGTGGGCAGCTTGCGCAGGAACCAGCGCTTGTACTGCCGCTCGATCTCGCCGTCTTCGGCCAGGATCTGCAACGCGTCCTTCACCACCTTGGCCAACTGCGGATCGTTCTTGCGATACACGATGCCGTAGGGGTCGTACGAGAGCTCGTCGCCAAGCACCACGTAGTCGGCCTTGGCGTTGCGCTGCGCGATCAGGCCGTACAGCAGTACGTCGTCCGTGGCGAAGGCGTCGGCCTCGCCGCGCGCCACCAGCTCGAAGGATTGCGAGTGCTCCTGCGAGACGACGATGTTCATGCCCAGCTTGAAGCGGGCGTCCAGGTCACGCAGCGCCTTCTCGTTGGTGGTTCCAGCCGTCACCGCCACCTTCTTGCCTGCCAGGTCGCGGAAGGAGCGCACCGGCGAGCCCTTCTTCACCATCAGCCGCGTGCCCGAGACGAAGATGGTGGGCGAGAAGGCCACGCGCTTTTGCCGCTCCAGGTTGTTGGTGGTCGAGCCGCACTCCAGGTCGATCTGCCCGCTTTCCACGGCGTCGATGCGCGACGCGGCCGTGACCGGCACCCAGCGGATGGCCAGGCTCTTGTTGACCGCGTCCTCGATGGAGCCGACCAGGGCCTTGCACAGTTCCACCGAATAGCCGATGGGCTCCTTGCGCGGCGACAGGAAGGAAAAGGGCACCGAAGATTCGCGAAAGCCCAGCGCAATGCTGCCGCTGGCGCGGACCTTGGCCAGCGTGCCCGACAGCTGCGCGTCCTGCGCATGGCCGGGTCCGGCCGCCACGGCAAGCACCGTGGCGGCGCCCGCAAGCCATGCCCGGCGGTGGTGTCGGGCCTGCAGCAAAAGCGGCAACCAGTGCGCCATCTGCACTCCTTGCTCAGCCATGTGCCGGATTGGCCAGCGTGGCGGCAGCTTCCTTGTCCAGTTGGAGGGCGTTGGCATCGGCCTCGGCCTCGGGGATGAGCTCTCCCTCCCACTTGGCCACCACCGCCGTGGCAATGGAGTTGCCCACCGCGTTGGTGGCCGAGCGGCCCATGTCCAGGAAGGTATCGACGCCCAGGATCAGCAGCAGCCCCGCCTCCGGAATGTTGAAGTGGTTCAGGGTGGCGGCAATCACCACCAGCGAGGCGCGCGGTACGCCGGCCATGCCCTTGGAGGTGAGCATCAGGATCAACAGCATGGTGACCTGCGTGCCCAGCGACAGATGGATGTCGTAGGCCTGCGCGATGAACAGCACCGCGAAGGTGCAGTACATCATCGAGCCGTCCAGGTTGAAGGAGTAGCCCATGGGCATCACGAAGCTGGAGATCTTGCGCTTGACGCCGAAGCGGTCGAGCGCGTCCAGGATCTTGGGGTAGGCCGCCTCGGAGCTGGCGGTGGCAAAGGACAGCAGGAAGGCCTCCTTGATGAGCACCAGCAGCTTGAACACGCGCCGGCCCAGGAAGATGTAGCCGGCGAACACCAGCAGGCCCCACAGCAGGAACAGGCTCAGATAGAAGTCTCCCATGAACACCGCGAACTTGAGCAGGATGCCCAGCCCGTTGACGGCCACGGTGGCGGCCATGGCGGCCATGACCGCCAATGGCGCCAGCTTCATCACGTAGCCGGTGATCTTGAGCATGGCGTGCGAAAGCTCGTCGATGGCATTGATAAGCGTGCGGGCCTTCTCGCCCAGCGAGGCCAGCGCCACGCCGAAGAACATCGAGAACACCACGATCTGCAGGATCTCGTTGTTGGCCATGGCCTCGGCAAAGGACTTGGGCACCAGGTGGCTGACGAAGTCCTTGACCGTGAACTTGGAGGTGGCCAAGTTGGCCGAGCTGCCGATGTCGGGCAGCGGCAGCCCCAGGTTGGCGCCGGGCTGCAGCAGGTTGGCCATGATCAGGCCCAGCACGAGCGAGACCAGCGAGGCGGTGATGAACCATGCCAGCGACTTGCCGAACACGCGCCCCACCGAGGCCGCGTCACCCATGTGCGCAATGCCCACCACCAGCGTGGAGAACACCAGCGGGCCGATCAGCATCTTGATCAGGCGCAGGAACACGTCCGAGATGATCGAGATGTACCCGGCGATCTCGCTGGCGACCTTGATGTCGGGAAAGCTGGCGTGGACCATGTGGCCGAGCACCACGCCAATCACCATGGCGATCAGGATCCACAGCGCAGGTGGCAGTTTTCTCATGTGACCCCTCGGAAGTATTGGTGTCTTTCTTCAAGCCGCCGCACCGGCCCCTTCGTCGGACGGCCACTGCATTTCATGCGATTTTTGCGGCTGCCGCAATGCCGTCCGGATCGCGGCCCGGCGCCGGGCCCTTCAATGCCGGGTCGGCGGCTCCCTAGAATCGAGGGATGTCCATCCAAAGCCTCGAATTTCACGGCCTGCCCGCCTTTCGACTTGCGCTGCCCGAAGGCGACGCCGTCGTGGTGGCGCGCCATGGCGCCCAGGTGCTGTCGTGGATCGGCGCGGGGGTCGAGCGGATGTACCTCAGCCCGCAGGCCCTGATGGACGGCCACAGCGCCATCCGCGGCGGCGTGCCCATCTGCTTTCCGCAGTTCAACCAGCGCGGCCCACTGCCCAAACACGGCTTCGTGCGCAACATGCCGTGGCAACTGGAAGACCACGGTGGCGCGCCGCGCGAGCTGGCACTGGTGCTGCACGAGGGCGATGCCACGCGCGCCTTCTGGCCCCATGCCTTCCGTGCGGAGTTGCGTGTTGCGCTGCAGCCGGGCAGCCTGCGCATGACCCTGACCGTGGACAACACCGGCTCTGCCCCCTGGACCTTTGCCGCCGCCCTGCACACCTACCTGCGCGTCGACGAGATTGCCGACGTGCGCCTGGAGGGCCTTCTGGGCGCCAATCGGTGGGATGCGGTGCGCGACGACCGCCACGTCGAAATGGCACCCGCATTGCGCTTTACCAGCGAATTCGACAGCGTCTACGCCTCGCCGGCGGGGGGGCTGCGGCTCGTCCAGCCCAGCGGTACGCTGGCGATCCGGCAAAGTGCGAGCTGCACCGAAACCGTAGTGTGGAACCCCGGCGCACAATTGAGCGCGAAACTCGCCGATATGCCGGACGACGGCTATCGCCATATGCTCTGCGTGGAAGCCGCCCGTATCGACGAGCCGGTACAGCTGCACGGCGGCGCCCAATGGAAGGGTTGGCAAGAGCTGACCCTGGCCTAGTTCTCTATTTCTTTTCTCATCATGCTTGCCAAGCGAATCATTCCCTGCCTTGACGTGACCGGTGGCCGTGTCGTCAAGGGCGTCAACTTCGTCGAACTGCGCGACGCCGGCGATCCGGTCGAGATCGCGGCGCGCTACAACGCACAGGGCGCCGACGAACTCACCTTCCTGGACATCACCGCCACCAGCGACGGGCGCGACCTCATCCTGCCCATCATCGAGGCGGTGGCGTCGCAGGTGTTCATTCCGCTCACGGTGGGCGGAGGCGTGCGCACCGTGGCCGACGTGCGGCGACTGCTCAACGCCGGCGCGGACAAGACCAGTTTCAATTCCGCTGCCATCGCGAATCCACAGGTCATTTCCGACGCCTCGGCCAAGTACGGCGCGCAGTGCATCGTGGTGGCCATCGATGCCAAGCGCCGCAGCGCGCAGGACGAGCAGCGTGCCGGCGCCGACGGCCAGCCCGTGGGGCCCGGCTGGGACGTCTACAGCCACGGCGGGCGCAAGAACACCGGCCTGGACGCCGTGCAGTGGGCCGTCGAGATGGCCCGCCGCGGCGCCGGCGAGATCCTGCTGACCAGCATGGACCGCGACGGCACCAAGAGCGGCTTCGACCTGGCGCTCACCCGCGCGGTGAGCGACGCGGTCAGCGTGCCGGTCATCGCCTCGGGCGGCGTGGGCAACCTCGACCACCTGGCCGACGGGGTGCAGCAGGGCGGGGCCGATGCGGTGCTGGCCGCCAGCATCTTCCACTATGGCGAATACACCGTGGGCGAGGCCAAAGACTGCATGCAAGCGCGCGGAATTCCTGTTCGGCGATGATCGCGCGATGAACTGGCTCGATGAAGTGAAATGGGACGCGAACGGCCTGGTGCCGGTGATCGCGCAAGAGGCCGCCAGCGGCGACGTGCTGATGTTCGCCTGGATGGACCGCGAGGCCCTGGCCAAGACGGCCGAGCTGGGCCGCGCCGTGTATTTCAGCCGCTCGCGCAGCAAGCTGTGGTTCAAGGGCGAGGAGTCGGGCCACGTGCAGACCGTGCACGAGATCCGCATCGACTGCGACAACGACGTGGTGCTGCTCAAGGTCACCCAGTTGGGCCATGAGCCGGGCATTGCCTGCCACACCGGGCGTCATAGCTGCTTCTTCAGCAAATACGAGAATGGCCAGTGGGTCGTGACCGAGCCAGTCTTGAAAGACCCCGAAAGCATCTACAAGTAGATTCCAAGAGATGAGTAGTACTGACGCCCTGGCCCGCCTTGCCGCCGTGATCGAAAGCCGCCTGCCGGCCCGCGGCGGCAACCCCGACAAGAGCTATGTCGCCCGCCTGCTGCACAAGGGGCCCGACGCCTTCCTCAAGAAGATCGGCGAAGAAGCCACCGAGGTGGTCATGGCCGCCAAGGATGCAGACCACGGCGGCGATCGCCAGAAGGTCGTCAACGAAGTGGCCGACCTGTGGTTCCACAGCATGATCGCCCTGGCGCACTACGGGCTGTCGCCGGCCGACGTGGTGGCCGAGCTGGAGCGCCGCGAAGGCACCAGCGGCATCGAGGAAAAGGCGCTGCGCAAGGCCCAGGCCCGCGAAGCCTCGAACGACTGATCCATCCGGAAAAGGAAGGAAGGGCAACCACGATGGCCAACGACATCATTCCCGCGCCTGCAGACGAATCGCTCAAGACCTGGGGCTGGGTCAGCTACATCCTGCACCTGGTGGTGGCGGTGGCGGCGGTGGTGCCCGGCGCCTACGTCTCCATTGGCTTGCTGCTGATTGCGCTGGTGATGGACCTGGTCAAGCGCGACGATGCGGCCGGTACCTGGCAGGCCTCGCACTTCAGCTGGCGCATCCGCTCGGTGCTGTGGGCTGGCGTGCTGTACGTGGTAACCATTCCGCTGTATCTGCTTCTTTATGTGCCCGGCTGGATCGCCTGGGCGCTGATCTCGATCTGGTTCCTGTATCGCATCATCAAGGGGATGGTGCGCATGAACGCCAGTCAACCCATGGAGCCCACGAATGTCGTCTGACCCGAATTGCATCTTCTGCAAGATCATCGAAGGCAAGATTCCTTCGAAGAAGGTCTACGAGGACGAGGAACTGTTCGGTTTTCACGACATTGCCCCCTGGGCGCCCGTGCATTTCATGCTGGTGCCCAAGCGCCACATCCCCTCGATGGCCCAGCTCACGTCGGAGGATTCCGCGCTCATGGGAAAAATCATGACACTGGCGCCCAAGCTGGCCCTTGAAAATGGCTGCCGTCCCTATCCGGATGGCGGATTCCGTGTCGTGGTCAATACCGGTGCGGAAGGGGGCCAGGAAGTGCAACATCTCCACGTTCACGTCATGGGCGGCCCTCGCCCATGGGCACGGGGTTGACATCTCCGCCCGTCTAAAATTGCAGCAATTCTTCAGGAGCTTTCCATGGGTTCGTTTTCTATCTGGCACTGGCTGATCGTGCTGCTCATCGTCGTGATGGTGTTTGGCACCAAGAAGCTCAAGAACATGGGCTCCGACCTCGGTGGCGCCGTCAAGGGTTTCAAGGACGGCATGAAGGACGGCTCCGCGCCCGACGCACCGGCCGCTCCCCCGGCACAGGTGACCTCGGCCACCGCTGCCGACAAGCCGACCATCGACGTCGAAGCGCGTCAGAAGTCCTGATCCGGCTGCAGTTCACGTGCTCGAACTCGGCATTTCCAAGCTGGCACTGATCGGCGCCGTGGCGCTGATCGTCATAGGCCCGGAAAAGCTGCCGCGTGTCGCGCGTACGGTAGGTACCTTGCTCGGCAAGGCGCAGCGCTATGTCAACGACGTCAAGGCCGAGGTCAACCGGTCTATGGAGTTGGACGAGTTGCGCAAGATGAAGGACACGGTCGAGGACGCTGCCCGCGACGTGGAGCAGAGCATTCGTACCGGAGCCGAAGAGGTCAAGCAGCAACTGGAGGGCGAAAGCCTGCCCTTCACGCCGCTCGAGACGCCGCCCGACTACCCCCAATACAAGCGCCCTCGCAAGAACTGGCGCTTGAAGCAGGGGGCCACGCCGCAGTGGTACAAGGCTCGCAACGGCGTGCGCACCAAGGCGCTGTCCGGCGCGGCTCGTGTGGCACGCTACCGTCCGCACAAGATCAACTAGCAAGGCGCGCAGCTCGCGCGCCCTTTTTCGCGTTTCAACGCGTGCCGGATACCGGCCCACCCACGATCCATGGCTGAATCCGACAAGAACAAAGAAGACGAACTCGCTGGCACCGAGCAGCCCTTCGTCGCGCACCTCATGGAGCTGCGCGACCGGTTGCTGTACTGCGTCTACGGGCTGGCAGTGGCTGGCGCCTTGCTGGCCATCTGGCCCGGGCCCTCGGGCCTGATCGACTGGATCGCGGTGCCCATCCGGGCGCACATGCCGCCCGACGCCAAGCTGATTGCCGTGGGCGTGTTCTCTCCCTTCTTCGTGCCGCTTAAGGTGCTGCTGATGGCCGCGGTGCTGCTGGCGCTGCCCTGGCTCATGTACCAGGCGTGGATGTTCGTGGCGCCGGGCCTGTACAGCCACGAGAAGAAGTTTGCGCTGCCGCTCATCATCTTCGGCAGCTTCCTGGCCTACGGTGGCATTGCCTTCGTGCAGTTCTTTGTGCTGGACAAGATGTTCACCTTCATCCAGCGCTTCACGCCGGCCAGCGTGGCGGCCACGCCGGACATCTCGTCCTATGTGGAGTCGATTCTCTCGCTCTACATCGCCTTCGGCGTGGCCTTCCAGGTGCCCATCGTGGTGATGCTGCTGGTGCGCTTCGAGATGGTCACCGTCGAGAAGCTGCGCAGCATGCGCGGGTACTTCGTGGTGGGGGCCTTTGTTGTTGCCGCCGTGCTGACGCCGCCTGACGTCATCTCGCAGCTGGCCCTGGCGGTGCCGATGTGCCTGCTCTACGAAGTGGGCATCGTCGCTGCACAGTACTTCGTGAAGATTTCCAAGGCGCCCGATGCCGAGGGCGAAGCATCGGAAAAGGCGGATTCCGCCTGAGAAAGAAAAAGGGCCCGCTGCGGGCCCTTTTCATTCATTCCTTCTCCGGTGTGCGTCGAAGCGGTGCCTTGGGCCGCAGGCCCGGCGTGACGTCCAGCTCCATCCGGTCTCCGCCGCGCTGAAGCGAAAAGCGCGCAGCGTTGCCGGGCTTGAGGCCGGCTACCGCCGTCAGCAGCTCCTGCACGTTGTCAATCTTCTTTTCGTCCACGGTGGTGATCACGTCGCCGGGGCGGATGCCGGCCCGCGCGGCAGGGCCGTTTTGCAGCACGCCGGTGATGATGACGCCGCTCTTGGCCTTCACGCCGAAGGTTTCGGCCAGCTCGGGCGAGAGGTCGTTGGGCTCCACCCCGATCCAGCCGCGGGTGACCTTGCCTTCCTTCACGATGTCCTGCAGCACCTGCTTGGCGGTGGACACCGGAATGGCAAAGCCGATGCCCATGCTGCCGCCCGAGCGCGAGTAGATGGCGGTGTTGATGCCCTCGAGGTTGCCGTTGACGTCCACCAGCGCGCCGCCGGAATTGCCGGGGTTGATGGCCGCGTCGGTCTGGATGAAGTTCTCGAAGGTGTTGATGCCCAGCTGGTTGCGTCCCAGCGCCGACACGATGCCGCTGGTGACCGTCTGGCCCACGCCGAAGGGGTTGCCGATGGCCAGCACCTGGTCGCCCACGAGCAGGGTGTCGGAGTTGCCCAGCACGATCACGGGCAGCTTGTCCAGGTCGATCTTGAGCACCGCCAGGTCGGTCTCGGGGTCGGTGCCGATCACCTTGGCCTGGGCCTGGCGCCCGTCGTTGAGGGTGACCGCAATTTCGTCCGCACCTTCCACCACGTGGTTGTTGGTGAGGATGTAGCCGTCGGCGCTGACGATCACGCCGCTGCCGAGGCCCATCTGCGGCTGGTCGTCCTGGTCGCCGAAGAAGAAGCGGAACCACGGATCGTTGCTGCGCGGATGCCGCGGCGCGGCCTTGCTGGTGTTGATGCTCACCACCGCAGGCGCGGCGCGCTTGGCCGCTGCGCTCAGGCTGCCAACTGCAGGCGGCTGGGGCGCCGCCACGGGCGCCTCGAGCACCGAAACCACGCCGCCCAGGCTGGTGGAGCGCTGGTGAATCCATTCCGGCTTGAGGGTGGCAACCACGAAATAGCCGGCCAGGACGACCGTGACGGCCTGGGAAAAGAGCAACCAGAAACGCTTCATGTGAGATGGGGATGTTTGAGCCTGGGATTGTCCCTCAGCCGTCGACGGGAAATCCCGACGCTCCGGTCGAGAATGCGGACGCGCTTCGGCAGGACCAAGGGATAACCCTTAGTATCGATTCGCGGCCTCATCCAGGCTGCGCCCATTCGGCCTGGCGAAGGGACTACCCGTCAACTTCAGCCCGGCACTCCGTCCGACGCGGCATGCCCCTCGCCCATTCCGAGGGGCCATGTGCGCGCGGTCCCGAGATTGACCGACAGCCATGACCTCCCAAGCTTCTTCCTCCCTCATCGCACCGGAGCCGGCGCGCCTTCTCGACGCGCGCGACTACAAGACGCTCGCCCTGTCCGCGCTCGGCGGCACGCTCGAGTTCTACGATTTCGTCATCTACGTCTTCTTCGCCACGGTGCTGGGTGGCCTGTTCTTCCCGGCCGACATGCCCGACTGGCTGCGCCAGCTGCAGACCTTCGGCATCTTCGCGGCCGGCTACCTGGCCCGTCCGCTGGGCGGCATCGTCATTGCGCATTTCGGCGACAAGCTGGGCCGCAAGCGCATGTTCACGCTGAGCATCTTCCTGATGGCCCTGCCCACGCTGGTCATCGGGCTGCTGCCTACCTACGCGGCCATCGGTGTGGCCGCACCGCTGCTGCTGCTGGCGATGCGAGTGCTGCAAGGCGCGGCCATCGGCGGCGAAATGCCAGGTGCCTGGGTGTTCGTGGCCGAGCACGTGCCGGCGCAGCGCTACGGCCTGGGCGTGGGCACGCTCACTGCCGGCATCACGGGCGGCATCTTGCTGGGTTCGCTGGTGGCGGTGGGCATCAACACCCACTATTCGCCGGCCGACATTCAGGGCTGGGCATGGCGCATTCCGTTCATCCTGGGCGGTGTGTTCGGCCTGGTGTCGGTGTATCTGCGGCGCTTTCTGCACGAGACGCCGGTGTTCAAGGAGCTGGCCCAGCGCCGCAGCCAGGATGCCGAGCTGCCGCTCAAGACGGTATTGCGCGAGCATCGGCTGGCATCCGTCTTCGTTGCATTGCTGACCTGGGTGCTGTCGGCCGCCATCGTGGTGGTGGTGCTGTACACGCCCACCTACCTGCAAAAGGTCCATCACGTGCCGGCCGCGCTGGCGCTGCAGGCCAACTGCCTGGCCACGCTGACGCTGACCCTGGGCTGCGTGATCGTGGGCTGGGCCTGCGACCGCTTCGGCACCCGCACCGTCATGCTGGTGGGCTGGGTGGGCCTGTTCGCCAGTGCCTACCTGTTCTACACGAGCCTGCCTTCCAGCCCTTCGACGCTGGTCTGGCAATACGGGCTGGTGGGCCTGTTCGTCGGCACCATCGCGACGGTGCCGATTGCGGGCGTGCGGGCCTTCCCCGCCCCGGTGCGCTTCTCGGGGCTGTCTTTTGCCTACAACATGTCCTACGCCGTCTTCGGTGGCCTCACGCCCGTGATCCTGACGCTGTGGCTGCAGCGCGATCCGCTGGCGCCGGCGCACTACGTGGGCGCCCTGGCCATTCTTGGTGCGGTGCTGGGGTTGATGCCGCTGGCACGTCGGGGGCATGAGATGCGGGACATCGCGGGGAGGGCGAGAATGGTGCGATGAGCACCACGCGACACGAACTCCTCCACGCCTTCGACCTGCTGCTTGCCCCGGAGCGCTTCAAGGACTACGGCCCCAACGGCCTGCAAGTCGAGGGCCGCACCACCGTGCGTAAAATCGTCTCGGGCGTCACCGCCAGTCGCGCCCTGATCGAGGCGGCCATTCACGCCGACGCCGATGCGATCTTCGTGCACCACGGCCTGTTCTGGCGCGGCCAGGACGGCCGCGTCACCGGATGGATGCGCCAGCGCCTGGGCCTCCTGCTGGGCGACGACGTGAACCTCTTTGCCTATCACCTGCCGCTGGACGCGCATCCCGAGTTGGGCAACAACGCGCAACTGGGCCTTCAATTGGGGCTGGTGGCGCACACCGGCTCGGCCGGCCGGTTTGGCGAGCAGGAGATCGGCTTCCTGGGTTCGCCGGAAGATGACGCGACCTTTGCCAACGGCAAGAAGCTGGCTGCGCACGTGGAGCGCGTGCTCAAGCGCCCGGTCACGCTGGTCGAGGGGGATCGCCCCATCAAGAACATCGCCTGGTGCAGCGGCGGTGCGCAGGGCTACTTCGAGGCCGCCATTGCCGCCGGGGCGGATGCCTTCATCACCGGCGAGATCTCCGAGCCACAGGCCCACTATGCGCGCGAGATGGGCGTGAGCTTTCTGGCTTGCGGCCACCATGCCACCGAGCGCTATGGCGCACCGGCCGTGGCGGCCCACGTTGCTGCGCAACTGGGCCTGGCGCACGAATTCATCGACATCGACAACCCGGCGTGAGTACCTTCACCGCAGTGCCGGCACCGCTGGCCATCACCATGGGCGATCCGGCCGGCATCGGGCCCGAGATTGTGGTCAAGGCCTTTCGCGATTCACCCGAACTCGTGCGCGGCGCTTTTGTCGCGGGCGACGTGGGCTGCATGCGGCGCGCCGCGTCGATCCTCGCGGGGCCGGGTGCGCCGGCACTGCCGATCGCGGTGATCGACGAGGTTTCAGAGGCCTGGTCGGTGCCCCCGGGCTGCGTGCCCGTCCTGCAGGTGGTCGATGCCGTGCCGGAAAAACTGGTGCTGGGTCAGGTGAGTGCCGCAGCGGGCCGCGCTGCCGGCGATTCCGTGACCTGGGCGGCGCGTGCAGCGCTGGCCGGCGAAATCTCGGCCATCGTCACCGCGCCGCTTCACAAGGAGGCGCTCTCGGCTGCCGGCTTCGATTTTCCGGGTCACACGGAGCTGCTGCAAAGCGAGGCTGCCCGGCATCTGGGGCACAGCGTGAGCGACGTGCCCGTGCGCATGATGCTGGCCAACGACGAGTTGCGCACCGTGCTCGTGAGCATCCACATGTCGCTGCGCGCGGCCATCGAAGCGGTGACTTTCGATGGCGTGCTGCAGACCTTGCGCATCACCCATGAGGCCCTGTGCAAGGCGCTGGGCCGCGCGCCACGCATCGCCGTGGCCGGCCTCAATCCGCATGCGGGGGAGGGTGGCTTGTTCGGCTCGGAGGAGCAGGCGATCATTGCGCCGGCTGTCGACGCTGCCGTTGCCGAGGGCATCGAGGCCAGCGGCCCCTATGCCCCCGACACGGTGTTCATGCGCGCCCGCACGGGCGAATTCGATGCCGTGATCGCGATGTATCACGACCAGGGGTTGATCCCCGTGAAGTACCTCGGCGTTGAAAAGGGCGTGAACGTCACCCTCGGCCTGCCGCTGGTGCGTACCAGCCCCGACCACGGCACCGCATTCGATCTGGCCGGCACCGGTCGCGCCGATGCGTCCAGCCTGGTCGAGGCGATCCGCGTGGCGCGGAAGCTGGTCAGGAACGCTTGAGGCTGTCGCGGATCTCGCGCAGCAGCACCACGTCTTCCGGGGTGGGCGGCGGTGCCGCGGGCGCGGGCGGTGCGGAATTGCGCAGCCGGTTGATCTGCTTGACCATCACGAAGATCACGAAGGCCAGGATCACGAAGTTCACCGCCACGGTGATGAAGCTTCCGTAGGCCAGCACTGGCACGCCCGCCTTCTTCAGGT
Organism: Pseudomonadota bacterium; assembly: GCA_018241225.1. Lineage (GTDB taxonomy): Bacteria > Pseudomonadota > Gammaproteobacteria > Burkholderiales > Burkholderiaceae_C > Variovorax. The sequence goes on along the minus strand of JAFEEG010000008.1, from coordinate 29,638 downwards.
CTGCCAGCGTGTTGGCCACGCCGGCAGGCACGTGCCCCAGCACGATGTAGAGGTTGGAGAAGTCCAGCTTGCCGAAGATCAGGCCCACGATCGGCATGATCACGTCGGCAACCAGCGAGTCGACGATCTTGCCGAAGGCGCCGCCGATGATCACGCCGACGGCCAGGTCGACCACGTTGCCCTTGACCGCGAACTCTCTAAATTCGCTGATGAAGCTCATGTTGGATCCTCGTGCGCTTGTTGTTGAAAACGGCGCCAAGTATAGGGAGGAGGCGTGGGCGCAACACGGCGCAAACCTCGGGTCTGCTCGCGTTGAGTTCGCCATTTACGCTCCGCTACAATGATTCGTTGAGCCTGCAAGTACCCCAACGAAGAAGATTGAGGACCATATAAATGAGTGAGACCACCGTCGGCCAGCCCCGGGTCGACAGCAGCAAAAGGACATGGTTGATCGCATCCGGCTGTGCCGGTGTGGTGGGCGGCGTGGCAACTGCCGTTCCATTCGTGAGTACCTTCGAACCTTCCGAAAAGGCCAAGGCGGCGGGAGCGCCGGTCGAGGTGGACATCAGTGGGCTCAAGCCCGGCGAGAAGATGACCGTCGAATGGCGCGGCAAGCCGGTATGGATCCTCAAGCGCACGCCCGAGCAGGTGGCAGAGCTGCCCAAGCTCGACGGCCAGCTGGCCGACCCGACCTCCAAGCGCAACCCCGACGAATTCACCCCCAAGTACGCGCAGAACGAGCACCGCTCGATCAAGCCCGACGTGCTGGTGGTCGTGGGCATCTGCACGCACCTGGGCTGCTCGCCCACCGACAAGTTCCAGCCCGGCCCGCAGCCCTCGCTGCCCGACAACTGGGAAGGCGGCTTCCTGTGCCCCTGCCACGGCTCGACCTTCGACCTGGCCGGCCGCGTCTTCAAGAACAAGCCCGCGCCCGACAATCTTCCGGTTCCACCCCACATGTATCTTTCCGACACGCGCCTTCTGATCGGCGATGACAAGAAGGCCGCCTGAGGAAAAGAACATGGCAGAACTCAAGGAAATCTCCCCCAACGCCGCCGCCAGCCAGAAACTGCTCAACTGGGTGGACAACCGCTTCCCGTTGTCCAAGCTCTACAACGAGCACATGGCGGAGTACTACGCGCCGAAGAACTTCAACTTCTGGTACATCTTCGGCTCGCTGGCCCTGCTGGTGCTGGTGATCCAGATCGTCACCGGCATCTTCCTGGTGATGCACTACAAGCCCGATGCGACGCTGGCCTTCGCATCGGTCGAGTACATCATGCGAGACGTCCCCTGGGGATGGCTCATCCGCTACATGCACTCCACGGGCGCCTCGGCCTTCTTCGTGGTGGTGTACCTGCACATGTTCCGCGGGCTGCTCTACGGCAGCTATCGCAAGCCGCGCGAACTGGTCTGGATCTTCGGCTGTGCCATCTTCCTGTGCCTGATGGCCGAGGCCTTCATGGGCTACCTGCTGCCCTGGGGCCAGATGAGCTACTGGGGCGCGCAGGTGATCGTGAACCTGTTCTCCGCCATTCCCTTCGTCGGTCCTGACCTGGCCCTGCTGATCCGCGGCGACTACGTGGTGAGCGACGCCACGCTCAACCGCTTCTTCAGCTTCCACGTCATTGCGGTGCCGCTGGTGCTGCTGGGCCTGGTGGTGGCGCACCTGATCGCGCTGCACGAAGTGGGCTCCAACAACCCCGACGGCGTCGAAATCAAGGCCAAGCTCGACAGCAAGGGCCATCCGCTGGACGGCATTCCGTTCCACCCCTACTACACGGTGCACGACATCCTGGGCGTGGTGGTGTTCCTGCTGGTGTTCTCGGCGGTGATCTTCTTCGCCCCCGAAGCCGGCGGCTACTTCCTGGAATACAACAACTTCATCCCGGCCGATTCGCTCAAGACGCCCAACCACATCGCTCCGGTCTGGTACTTCACGCCGTTCTATTCGATGCTGCGTGCCATCACCAGCGAGATGATGTATGCGCTGATCGCCTGCGTAGTGGCCGGTGCCGTGTTCGGCGTCTGGAAGACCCGCCTCATCGGGCTGGTCAAGGGTGTGATCGTGATTGCCGCGGTGCTCGTGGCTGCCGCCATGCTCTCCATCGACGCCAAGTTCTGGGGCGTGCTGGTCATGGGCGGCGCCGTCGTCATCCTGTTCTTCCTGCCCTGGCTGGACCACAGCCCGGTGAAGTCGATCCGCTACCGCCCGAGCTGGCACAAGTGGGTCTACTTCGTGTTCGTCGTCGACTTCATCGTGCTGGCGTACCTGGGTGTGCAGCCGCCGTCGCCCACGGGCGAGCGCGTCTCGCAGATCGGTACCCTGTTCTATTTCGGCTTCTTCCTGCTCATGCCCTGGTGGAGCCGGCTTGGCGAGTTCAAGCCCGTGCCCGACCGCGTGACCTATTCGGCGCACTGAGCGGGAGCACACAAGAATGAAAAAGATCCTCCTCACGCTGATTGCCGCCCTGGGTTTCGTGGCGGGTGCCCATGCCTCCGAAGGCGGGCTTGCCTGGGACAAGGCGCCGAACAAGACCAACGACATGGCATCGCTGCAAAACGGCGCCAAGCTCTTCGTCAACTACTGCCTCAACTGCCACTCGGCCGCCTTCATGCGCTACAACCGCCTGCAGGACATCGGCATCACCGAGAAGCAGATCAAGGACAACCTGCTGTTCACCACCGACAAGGTGGGCGAAACGATGCAGGCCAACATCAATCCCCGCCAGGCCAAGGACTGGTTCGGCACCGTGCCGCCCGACCTCACGCTGGTGGCGCGTTCGCGCGCCGGCCACGGCGGAACGGGCCCCGATTACCTCTACACCTACCTGCGCACTTTCTACCGCGACGAGAGCAAGGCCACGGGATGGGATAATCTGGCCTTCCCGAGCGTTGCCATGCCCAACGTGCTTTGGGAACTGCAAGGCGAACGCCGCCCGGTCTACAAGGAAATCGAGGAGCACGGGCACAAGGTGCGCGTGGTGTCGGGCTTCCAGCAGGTCACGCCGGGTACCATGACGCCGTCGCAGTTCGACCAGGCCGTGGGCGACCTCGTTAACTACATGCAGTGGATGGCCGAGCCTGCACAGAACACCCGCATCCGGGTGGGCGTCTGGGTCTTGTTGTTCCTTTCGCTGGCACTGGTTTTCGTGTGGCGCTTGAACGCCGCTTATTGGAAAGACGTCAAGTAATTCCAAACAACGCTGACCGAGGCGGGCCTGGCCCCCTCGTCCCGCAGAGTGGTTGCCCTTTGGGGCAAACCACTCTTTTTGATTTTTAGGAGTCTCTCGCCATGATGGTGCTTTATTCAGGAACCACCTGCCCCTTTTCCCACCGCTGCCGCTTCGTGCTGTTTGAAAAGGGCATGGATTTCGAGATCCGCGACGTCGATCTCTACAACAAGCCCGAAGACATCAGCGTGATGAACCCGTACGGCCAGGTGCCCATCCTGGTCGAGCGCGACCTCATCCTGTACGAGTCGAACATCATCAACGAGTACATCGACGAGCGCTTCCCGCATCCGCAGCTGATGCCCGGCGACCCGGTGGACCGCGCCCGCGTTCGCCTGTTCCTGCTGAACTTCGAGAAGGAACTGTTCGTGCACGTTTCCACCCTGGAGAACCGCACTACCAAGGGCAACGAGAAGGCATTGGAAAAGGCCCGCTCGCACATCCGCGACCGCCTCACCCAACTGGCCCCCGTGTTCCTGAAGAACAAGTACATGCTGGGCGACAACTTCTCGATGCTCGACGTGGCCATCGCCCCGCTGCTGTGGCGCCTGGACTACTACGGCATCGACCTGAGCAAGAACGCAGCGCCGCTGCTGAAGTACGCCGAGCGCATTTTTTCACGCCCGGCCTATATCGAGGCATTGACCCCCTCCGAAAAGGTGATGCGCAAGTAAGCTGTAGAGTGGCGTCCAGGCAACTTTGCAGCACGACGAGTCAATGATCAGCGCGATCGAGTCCTCTTCCACCCGCCCGTACCTCATCCGGGCCTTGTACGAATGGTGCACCGACAACGGCTTTACGCCGTACATCGCGGTGCAGGTCGACGAGGGCGTGCAGGTGCCTCGCGAATACGTGAAGAACGGCGAGATCGTGCTGAACATCAGCTTCGATGCCACCAGTTCGCTCAAGCTGGGCAATGACTTCATCGAGTTCAAGGCCCGCTTCGCCGGTACCGCGCGCGAGATCATCGTGCCGGTCGGCCGGGTGATTGCCATCTACGCGCGTGAAAACGGGCAAGGCATGGCGTTCCCGGCGCCAGCTGCTTCTGCTGGCACCACCGGCGGCCATTTGCCGGCGACCGTGCCCGCGAGCGGTACCCCCGCGCCTGCTGCGCCCGCCAAGGGCGCCGCTGCGCGCACCGCCGAGGCTGATGCTTCGCGCATCGTCCACCTTGTGACGGGCGACGCGGAAGTAGGCGCCGAGACGACGGCATCGCCTTCCGAGCCGACAGGCGGCGAAGAGCCGCCCAAGCCGCCATCCGGCGGGGGCGCCCGCCCGTCGCTCAAGCGAATCAAGTAGCCAGTTCATCGGGCCGGCATCAAAGAGGCACTCGCCCATCAGCAGATGGCGAGGTCCCCGATAAAATGCCGGCCTGCGCCGCTTTAGCTCAGTTGGTAGAGCACCCGCCTTGTAAGCGGAAGGTCGTCAGTTCGATTCCGACAAGCGGCACCAAACAGAGGTCCGGCAACGTTCAACGTTGGCCGGACCTTTTCTTTTTTCTCGAAAAACCAAGCACTGGGCGTCGCCTGGGGCTGTTCGAGTTGCTGTGTCCCACAAGAGACAGCTGGCCCGGGTTCCGAGACGCTTGCGCCTGTCTTGTCACGCGGGCGCCATTCGCCCTTCCTAGCATCCTGCCCGCGCGGCGTGTCATGCGCGGCGCACTCAATGAAAACAACTAGGAACCTAAGAATGAGTGGTACGAACAAGCCCTGGCTCAAGTGGGCGGGCGGATGCCTGAGTGCGTTGGCGATCGCAGGGGTGATCGTCGCCTGCGGTGGCGGCGACAACAGCACGGTCAGCAACGCTGGCACGACACCGGGCACCAGCGCCCCGACCACGACCGGCGATGCCAGCGCCCCGGTGGACAAAGGCGCACAGCGCGTCAAGCACGTGTTCGTGATCACGCTGGAAAACAAGAACTACGCGGACACTTCGGCGCTGGCAGCACGCAAGATCCGTATCTGAAAACGACGCTGCCTTCGATGGGCGCGCTGTTCACGCAATATTTCGGCATGGGCCACGCCAGTCTGACGAACTACATCGCGATGATCAGCGGCCAGCCCGTGACGCCCGAGACCACCGGTGATTGCACGACCTACAAGGACTTCGTGCAGACCGGCACCACCGCCGACGGCCTGCCCATCGGCACGGGCTGCGTCTACCCCGCGTCGGTCAAGACCCTGCCCGACCAGCTGAAGGCCAAGGGGCTGAGCTGGCGCGGCTACATGGAAGACATGGGCAACGACCCCACGCGCGAGAGCGCAACCTGCGGCCATCCGGTCCTGGGCACCGCCGACCAGACCAACAAGCAGCTCGCGCCCAGCGCCGCCGTGCCCAAGGGCGACCAGTACGCATCGCGGCACAACCCCTTTGTGTACTTCCACTCGATCATCGACTCGCCGGACTGCAACACGAACGTCGTCGCGCTCGACAAGCTCGAGGCCGACCTGGCCAAGCTCGAGACCACGCCGAACTTTGCATTCATCACGCCTAACGTCTGCAACGATGGCCACGACGGCGACGGCACGGGCGTCGGCGCCACGGACGGGACCCATCGCTGCGCCGACGGCAATCCGGGGGGACTGACGCAGATCGACGCCTTCCTGAAGACCTGGGTGCCCAAGATCATGGCATCCGAAGCCTTCAAGAAGGACGGCCTGCTGATCATCAACTTCGACGAAAACGCGGCAAGCGGCGTGGTCGTGACCACGGACGCCAGCGGCAAGACGCACTACACGGTGAACTTCGGCGACGAGGCCTGCTGCAGCCAGCCTGCCGGCCCGAACGTGACCTATCCGTACACGCAGACGTTTCCGATCTCGGCGACCGCCCAATACGATCTCGTCTTCCCGGCACAGGGTGGCGGCCGCACGGGCGCCGTGATGATCTCGCCGTTCATCAAGGCCGGCACGGTGGTCGACACGCCGCACAACCACTATTCGCTGCTGCGCAGCATCGAGCAGACCTTCGTGCTGCCCGAGTATCTCGGCTACGCGAACCAGGCAGGTCTGGCGTCCTTCGCCACGCCCGAGGTGTTCGCCAACTGAGCAGCTTGCTGGTGATTCGCTCTTGAAAAGAAAGCAATCTGCTTTGAGCGCCGCGCCATGCGCGGCGCTTTTCATTGCCCTGGCCGCTTGCGGCCCGGCTCCCCAACCCGCCTCGCCGACACCTCAGGCGCAGGCGCCGGAACAAATGCGGGCGGCGCTGGCCTCCCAGGCGACGACAAGTGCACAGCATCGCGCCGACATGGCCGCCCTCGGCCGCCAGATGTTCGTCGACGCATCGCTGTCCGCCTCGGGGCGCCAGTCCTGCAGCAGTCGCCACAGCCCCGAGCACGCCTACGGCCCGCCGGATGGCCCCCCGATACAGCCGGGCGGCGAACACATGGACCGGCAAGGCCTGCGCACCGCCCCCTCGCTGCGCTACGTGCTGCCTCGCACCTCGGTCTGGTACAAGGAACACCAGCGCGACCCGATAGAGCGCGCCATCGAGATCGATTCGGTTCCGACGGGCGGCTTCGCCCGCGACGGCCGCTTCGACAACCTGCGCGACCAGGCGCGCGCGCCGCTGTTCGATCCAGCGGAAATGGCCAATCACGACGAAGCTGCGCTGGCTGCCCGCCTTCGCGCCGCGCCCTATGCGCAAGAGTTCGCGCGCGTGTTCGGCGCTGCAGCGCTGGCCGACAATGCCAAGGCCGTCGATGGGCTGGCGCAGGCGCTCGAACGCTTCGAGCTGGACGACCCCAGCTTCGCGCCCTACAGCAGCAAGTTCGATCGATACCTCAAGGGCCAGGCCCGATTGAGCAAGCAGGAAGCGCGCGGCCTGCTCGTGTTCGTCGACCCGGCCAAGGGCAACTGCGCCTCATGCCATATCGTGGCGCCAGGTGCCAACGGCGCACCACCGCTGCTCACCGACTACTCCTTCGCCGCGCTTGGCGTCCCGCGCAACCGCAAGCTCGCAGCCAATGCCGATGCGAAGTTCTACGACGAAGGCCTATGCGGTCCGCTGCGAAAGCCCGGAAGCATCGGGAAGGACGAGAAGTATTGCGGCATGTTCAAGACGCCCAGCCTTCGCAACGTCGCGACGCGCCAGGCGTTCATGCACAACGGCGTGTTCGACAACCTGGCCGACGTCGTGCGCTTCTATGCGCAGCGCGACACGAATCCCGCACGCTGGTATCCGCGCCAGGGTGGAAAGATCGAGCAATTCGACGACCTGCCGCCTGAACATCGCAGCAATGTCGACCGGCTCACGCCACCAATGGACCGTCATTCCGGCGATACCCCAGCCATGACGGAGTCCGAGATCCTGGACGTCGTCGCCTTCCTGCGCACGCTCAGCGACGACGACGTGCGCCCACCCGCCGCAGCGGCGCGCGTCGCGCCCAGGCAGGTTGGAGCGGGGGGATCGGCCCGCAACCACGTCGCCCCCTCCGGCTAGTCGCGGCGCTGCTCCAGCCAGGAACGCGCCCTTCGCGCTCGATGGTTCAGTTCACGACGGCGATCTTCAGCCCATACGTTGCCGACTTGCCTTGACGGGCCGCGGCACGATTGAGGAAGACGCGAATCCGATAGTCGCCGCTTGCCGGCAAGACGCCAGACCACTGCGGTTCGATCTCCATCTCCCCCCGATAGAGGGCCTCTTCGCTGCCGGGCGGCAGGACGTTGAAGTGCGTGGAGGTGGACGTTGTCTGCAGTTCCACCGTCATCTTCTGCCCCGCGCTGGCGCGCACAACATAGTCGCGCGTGCCAGCCGCGGACCCTTGCAGCTTGCCGTTGAAGGCTGCACTCGTGCTTCCCTTCTTGAAGGCGACGGTGGTTGAAGGAATGGAAGGCTGCGCTGCAGCGAGAAGCGGCAGAGCGCAGCAGGCGCGTAGCGCCGCGCGCAGCGTCAGTGTTCTCAGGTGCATGGTGGGTTCCGAGTGAATGGTGGCTTGTCTCATTTCACGCCGGGGCGCAGCACCCTTGGCGTGCCGTTGGCGCCGATTCCGCATTCCAGCGTACGGTCCCAATCCGACAACTCGGCCGCGGCGTGGTAGGTGGTGCCAAGAAAGGCAAGCAAGGCAGCGTCCGGGTCCGCAGCCGTGCGTACGGCGTCGTAGGGCAGCATCCATTCTCCGAACGCCTCGCTCCAGAAGGCCTGGTCGGGTCCGACCGCCACCTGCGCAAACCCTTTCGGGGTCGGATAGGCGTAGGAAAAGAAGGCCGCCTGCGGATAGGCCTCGTTGCCGGGCCAGAAGCCGGCGCTGCTGACTTCATGCGAATACGCTTCTCGCGTGACCGCGTCCGGCAAACCGGCAAAGCCGCCCGGATGCACAGGCGCAGTTCGGCCCGAGAAGCGCGTGAGGGCGAGGTCGAAGCTGCCCCAGAAGAAGTGCACCGGGCTGCACTTGCCGAGGAAACTGGTGCGGAACATTCTGAACACGCGATCGACCTGGACCAACGCTCGCCAGAAGCGATGCATGGCCTGCGCGTCGTATGAAGCGTGAGTCTCGTCGTCGACAAATCGGATCGGGTTCGCCACCTCGTTGGGCATGGCGTTGATCTTCACCGCGAAGCCGGCAGTGCCCAGCTCCTTCATCAACTGGCGGTAGAAGGCGGCAACCGACATGGGCACCAGGGCAAAACCGCCCTCAGGCCCTTGCGAATGGCGCACGACAAGACGGTGGTCGACAAAGTCGAACTCGATCTCGAGCATGCCGCCACCGGCATGGATGGCCGTCGTACCGAGGCCGCGTGCCGTCACGTAAAGAGGCACCTGCCATCCATGATTGAGCCAGGGCGACAGGGTCAGCCGTACCTTGCCGACGATTTGCGTCCACAGGTGCACGGTCTGCAATGTGTCGCGCCACTGCGCATAGTCGAGTGCAGGCCATTGTTCGCGCTGGAATTCTTGCATCAGCCGGCTCCTGGTTTTCCGAACAGCGGGTCAGTTGTCGAGGATCCGCCAAGTCTGGTTGACCGATGGTTAGCGATTTGGTCCACTGTGTCTAAACGTTAACTTTCATAACCATTCCAGACCATGACGCGGCCTCGATCGAAGACCCTGCATGAAGATGCCGTGGCGGGGCTCTACCGTGCGGCACTCTACCCGGACGAGATGCACGAGGCCATTTCGGCGGTGGCCGCGAGGGTTGGGGCCGACACCTTCCATTTCATGGCCTGGGACCGGCAGCGGATGACCACGCGCTTCAATGTCTATTCGCACGCCCAATTGGCGGACGGCATCGAGGACTACGCGGCTTACTACGGCGCCATCGACCCGCGCCGCCAGTTGCTGGATTCGCAACCCATTGGAAGCGTGCTGGCGTGCCACCAGCACTTCTCGAGCGATGCAGTCAGCCGCGACGAGTTCTTCCAGGACTTTCTCATTCCGATGGGGTCGCGCTACGTTGCGGGCTCCCGGGTCTGGACCGACGGCAACCAGGACTTCGTCCTGGGGCTGATGCGCGACGTGGGCAATCAGCCTTTTTCCGCCGACACGCTGATGGAGGCCGAGCGTCTGGTGGCGCACTTCGGCCGGGCATCGCAACTCTGGGCCGACACCCGGGCGCTGCAGGCGGCCGCGGCCGTCGGCGAGCGGGTTGCCCAGGTGCAGGGCTTGGCTCATTTCGGGCTGAATTCCCAGGGCGAGCTGGTCTACGCCAACGGGAATGCGGAAGCGCACCTTCGGGAGGGCACCGTGCTTCGCCTGAGCCACACGAGGCTGGTCGCGTGCGACCCAAGGGACGAGGAAGCGCTCAGCTCAGGCGTGCGCCATGTCCTCGACCAGCGTTCGGGGTGCAGCCGCCTCATCGGCCATTGGGCGCCGGGCGGCGCGGTCATGGTGAGCATTGCACCGCTGGACATCGATCGCAACGCTTCTGCCTGGAGCCTCGACCAGGCCAGCGTGCTCGTGACCGTGCGGCGGCGCGACTTCGGCGCTGCGCCTGCGCCCATTGCGCTGCAGCAGATGTACGGCCTGAGCCGGGCGGAAGCCAGCCTGGCCGTTTCCCTGTGCCGTGGCGACACGCTGCAGGAATACGCCGAAGCGGCGGGCCTGTCGGTGGCCACCGTGCGCACCCAGCTCAAGGCCATCTTCCAGAAGACCGCCACGTCGCGGCAGGCCGAACTGGTGAGCCTGCTGCTGCAAGTGCCCGGCTGAGCCTTTGGCGAGCGGCGGGCCGCTGCTCAATCGATGTACGACAGCGGCAGCGCAGTGGTGAACTTCAGTTCCTCCATGGCAAAGCTCGAAGAGACATCGAAGAGCTGGGTGCCGGAGATCAGGCGCTTGTAGACCTTGTCGTAGGCGCCGATGTCCGGCACGACGACGCGAAGCAGGTAGTCGACGTCGCCGCTCATCCGGTAGAACTCGACCACCTCCGGAATGGCCTCGATCGTTGCGCGGAACTGGTCGAACCAGGCCTGCGTGTGCGTGTTGGTGCGCACTGAAACAAAGACGGTGACGCCGACGTTGACCTTGTGCCGGTCCAGCAGCACCACGTTGCGGGTAATGACGCCGGCCTCGCGCAGCCGCTGCACGCGACGCCAGCACGGCGTCTGGGACAGACCCACCGCCTCGGCCAGCTCGGCCACCTGGAGGCTGGCGTCTTCCTGCAGCAACGCGAGCAGCTTCAGATCTGTGGAATCCAATTTCACTGATTTGGACATTGTTGGAATCCAATTCCAATTATTGGCATATGGTGGGTCGAATTTAGCACCCGGATTCCCCATCGGCATCCGCAGAATTCTGCGTATGGAAATCTATCTCGACGCCAACGCCACGACCCCGGTGCTCTCGCAAGCGCGCGCAGCTGCGCTATCGGTCATGTCCGACACCTTCGGCAATCCGAGCAGCATCCACGGCAGCGGCCTGCGAGCCCGCGCTCTGCTCGACGACGTCCGCGCGGCAGCGCGACGGGTGCTCGGGGCGCCCACCGGCCAGGTTCTGTTCACCAGCGGGGCCACCGAAGGCATCCAGACCGCGGTGCTGTCTGCGCTGCATTCGCTGCGCCAGCGCCGCACTGCCGGAGAGTCGATTCCCGAATGTCTGTTTTACGGCGCCACCGAGCACAAGGCGGTTCCCGAGGCGCTTCGGCACTGGAATGCGCTGCTTGGCCTGCAACTGCGGATCGAGGCGATTCCGGTGGGGTCCGATGGGCGCCACGACCTGGCCTGGCTGCGCCAACGGGCGCCCGAGGCTGGGCTGGTGTGCACCATGGCGGCCAACAACGAGACCGGCGTCGTCAGCGACCTGGATGGCATCGCTGCCGCGCTCGATGGCAGCGCAGCGCTGTGGTTGGTCGACGGTGTCCAGGCGCTGGGCAAACTTCCGCTGCACCTGGCGCAGCGGCGCATCGACTACGCGCCGTTCTCCGGCCACAAGCTGTACGCGCCCAAGGGCATCGGCATGCTCTACGTTCGTGACGGCGCGCCGCTCACGCCCTTGCTGACGGGTGGCGGCCAGGAGGGCGCCTGGCGCGCAGGCACCGAGAACATGGCTGGCATTGCTGCGCTGGGCGCGGTGCTCTCGGCGCTGGAGGCGGGCGACGTGTTTGCGTCTGCGCAACGCCTGCAGGTGCAGCGCGAGCGCCTGGCCTCGGCGCTGCGCGAAGCCTTTCCCGGCGTGGTCTTCAATGCGCCCTTCGAGTCCAGCCTGCCCACGACCTTGAACTTTTCAGTGCCTGGCATGAGCGCGCGCATGCTGCTCGACCTGTTCGATGCTGCCGGCCTTCGCATGAGCGGCGGCTCGGCCTGCAGCGCAGCCCGCGCGCAGCCCAGCTATGTGCTCGAAGCGATGGGCCTGGCTGCCTGGCAGACCGAGTCGGCGGTGCGCCTGTCCTTTGGCGCTGCCGACAGCGCGGAACTCATCGACGAAGCTTGCGACCGGTTGCGCAGCTGCGGAGAGGTCATGCGGGCCACCTGCCAGAGCGAGGGCACGCATGGTGCCGACGGGCCGGTTGAGCTGGTCACCCGCTTCGTTGTCGATGGCGCCTGTTGCTACATCGTGGCGGACACGGACAGCCGGCGCTGCGTGGTGATCGACCCGTTGCCGCAGTTGACCGATCGGCTCGCCCAATGGGTTCGCTGCCGCCAGTTCGAACTCGTGGCGGTGCTCGATACGCACAGCCACGGCGACCATGCTTCTTCTGCGCAAGACCTGCGCAATGCATTGCCTTCATCCTCTGGCGCGCGCGATGCCTTCGATGCGCTGGGCTGGCCCGCCGACGCGCAGGCCATCGGGCTGGGCACGCACCGGCTGGCACGCATGTCCATTCCCGGCCACACGCAGGATTCCACCGCTTACCTGCTGCGCGATGCCTCGCAGCAGCTGCGGCTGGTCTTCGTCGGCGACACCGTGATGCCGGGCGCATTGGGCCGCAGCGATTTCGAGCAGAGCGCGCCCACGCAATTCGGTGCGTCGCTGCGTGCACTCGAGCAGGCCGTGGGGCCGCATGCACTGCTGCTGCCCGGCCACGACTACGACAACCGCTTTGCCACCACGCTGAGCGTGGAACGTGCGGCGCAGCCGCTGCTGGCCGCGGTCCTGCAGGGCCGCCTCGACGATGCGACCTTTGCCATGGAAAAGGCCGCACTCGAACGGGTCCTTGCGCCTACCGAGTATCAGACCCTGGCCTGCGGTGCACGTTCCGAGTGCAGCCTGTTCGACGAGCAGGTGGAGTTGCCGGCCGCCGAATTGCTGGCGCAAGTTTCCGCAGGGCAGCCCCCTGTGCTGATCGACGTGCGCGAACCCTTCGAGTCGCGCATCGGCGCGGCTGTTTCGCTCGATGCGCAGGTGGTTCCGCTGTCTGGCCTGATCAACGCCTTGCCGCGCTTGACGCAGTTGCCGGCCGAAGCGTCGCTGGTCTTTGTCTGCCGCAGCGGCAACCGCAGCGCCCAGGCCGCACGCGCCTTGCGCCGCCTGGGCCATGCGCAGGCCTGGAGTCTTGCGGGCGGCCTCGCGCTGTGGCCAGCACAGGCGGGCGACATTCCGGGCGCCGAAGCGCTCGCGATCTGATCGCCCTCAGAGCAGCGACTCGATCGGCAGGATCTTCAGGAAGTTGACCCACAGCCGGCGCAACCCGCTGGCGCCCGGTTCGTTGGTGTAGGTGGTCTGTCGTCCGTCGGCCTCGTGCTCGATCCACTCCATCTCGCCTTGCGGCGTCAGGCGAACGAGGTAGGCGGCGTTGGGCAAGGTGCTGTCCAGTTGGCTGGACAGCTGGCCAGCCAGCTTGGGGCTGTCGATGACCACGCCCATTTCCGTATTGAGCTCTGCCGAGCGCGGGTCCAGGTTGAACGAGCCGACGAAGATCCGCTTGCGGTCCGCCGCAAAGGTCTTCGCGTGCAGGCTGGAGGCCGAGCTGCCACCGGTCGAGCCGCTGCCGGGCAAGCCGCGGGGGCGGTTGTCCTTGTCGGGCCGCGGCACGGCGGAGCCGGGCTTGAGCTCGTAGAGCGTGATGCCGGCTTCGAGCAGGTCCCTGCGGTACTTGGCGTAACCCGCATGCACGGGCGCCACGTCGGTTGCCGACAGCGAGTTGGTCAGTACCCGCACCTTGATTCCGCGCCTGGCCAGCGCGGACAGGTCCGCGGTGAAGTCCTTGCCGGGCACGAAGTAGGGCGAGACCAGGTCGAGCTCCTTGTCGGGCCGGCCCAGGGCGGCCTCGAGCTGCGGAAGCATGTGCAGGTCCTTGCGCTCGACCGGTTGCAGTGTCTTGGCCGGGTCATCGTGCAGCACGTGTGCCTTGGTCCACTCGAATTCGAGCTTGCCCTGCACCACCTCGTTGACCAGCGGCGTGCGGCTGGTCGCCGCGAGGTACTCGCGCGCCTCTTCGCGATCGCGGTTGGCCTCCCAGGAGGCTCGCAACTGGACGGGCCCGTCCGCCGGCGCGGCTGGCAGCAGGCTGGCGCCGGGGTAAGCCGAGGCGCTGTTCCAGAAGAGGTCGAACTCGTCGGACACCTCGCGCACCACGGGGCCCACGGTCATCACGTCCAGGTCCTGGAAGCCCACCTCCATGTTGGCGCCGAAGTACTCGTCGCCGATGTTGCGACCGCCGACGATGGACACCTGGTTGTCGGCGGTGAAGGACTTGTTGTGCATGCGACGGTTCACCCGGGAGAAGTCCGTCATGAAGTCGCCCGCCCGGAAGCCGCGGTTGGCGAACGGGTTGAACAGGCGCAACTCGATGTTGGGGTGGGCGTCCAGCGTGGCCAGCATGGCGTCCTGGCCACCTGTGTTGGCGTCGTCGATCAGCACGCGCACGCGCACGCCGCGCTCTGCCGCGTGCCAGATTTCCTCCCACAGCAACTCACCCGTGGTGTCGCGGTGCCAGATGTAGTACTGCAGGTCGAGGCTGCGCTGCGCACCGCGCGCAAGGAGGATGCGGGCGGCAAACGCTTCCTTGGCCTCGGCCAGTGCGCGAATGCCCGATTGGCCCGGATGGGGCTTCGTCAGCTCTGCGACGCCTTGCCCCAGGCGTGTGTCGCCTGTGTTGCTCAGCGCCTTCGATTCCGTACGCGAAACTTGCGTTGGCAGCGAAGAACAGGCGCAAACCAGAAGCGCGAGTGCACTTGCTAGAACGAAACGCAGAAGCGAATAGGGCGACACGGCATCTCCGGATTGCGAGAGGTGCCGCGAATTCTAGTGTGGGACTTCTGCAGGAGTGCTCGCGGCCTGGGCACGGCGCGGGTTGCGGATCAGTGCCAGCAACGGAATGGCCAGCACCGTCATGAACATCATGATGGCGAAATCGTCCAGGTAGCCGATAAGGGCGCCTTGGCGCGTCACCTCGCCATTGATGAGAGCCAGGCCGGCCAGCGTGTCGGGCTTCATCATCGATGGCAGCTGCGCGAGCGCCTGGTTGCCCGGACCCACCAGCGCCGCGATCTGGGCGTGGGCCTTGCCCGAGCCTTCGGTGAGCAGCGCCTGCACGATCGAGATGCCGACGCTGCTGCCGATGTTGCGCAACAGGCTGAACACCGGGGTGCCCTGGTGCCGCAGGTGTGCGGGCAAGGTCGCGAAGGTGGCCGTGGACAGCGGCACGAAGGTAAAGCCGATGCCCAGGCCCTGGATGAAGCCGGATGTGACGATCAGCGTGCTGTCCATCTGCAGCGTCAGGCGTGTCATCTGCCACAGCGAGAAGGCCGTGAGCGAGAAGCCCACCGCCATGATCGCCCGCACGTCGTAGCGCTGCACCAGGCGGCCCACGATGATCATCGCGATCATGGTGCCGATGCCGCGCGGCGCGGTCACCTCGCCGGTGTAGATCACCGGGTAGCCCATGAGCCCCTGCAGGAAGCTGGGCAGCAGCGCCATCGTGGCAAACAGGATCATGCCCACGATGAAGGCGAACAGCAGGCCGGTCACGAAGTTGCGGTCCTTGAGCAGTTCACGGTTGAAGAAGGACACGCCCTGCACCGTCCAGGTGTGCACCACGAAAAAGGCGAAGGCGATCAGCGCGGCGGCGGCCTCGAGCTTGATTTCCCACGAGTCGAACCAGTCGAGCTGCTCGCCCCGGTCCAGGAACAGCTGCAGCATGCCGATGGCGATGCTCAGGGTGACGAAGCCGAACACGTCCAGCCGCTCGCCCTGCGGCCGGCTTTCAGGCAAATAGCGCGCAATGCCCCACCAGGCGAACACGCCCACCGGCAGGTTGATAAAGAAGACCCAGCGCCAGTCGAAGTTTTCGGTGAGCCAGCCGCCCAAGAGCGGCCCGAGGATGGGGCCGACCATGATGCCCGCGCCCCAGATGGCCATGGCCTGGCCCACCTTTTCGCGCGGGTTGATGTCCAGCAGCACGGCCTGCGACAGTGGCACCAGCGCCGCGCCGAACACGCCCTGCAGCAGGCGCGCCGCGACGATGCCCACCAGCGAAGTGGCCAGGCCGCACAGTGCCGAGGCAATGGTGAAGCCCACCACCGAAATCAGGAACACCCGGCGCCGCCCGAACTGGCCGCACAACCAGCCGGTGAGCGGCAGCGCAATGGCCGAGGCCACGATATAGGAGGTCAGCACCCAGGTGATCTGGTCCTGCGAGGCCTGCAGGCTGCCCTGCATGTGGGGCAGGGCGACGTTGGCGATGGTGGTGTCCAGCGCCTGCATGATCGTCGCCAGCATGATCGAGATGGTGATCATCCCGCGGTGCGGAAAGCTGCCGGGTGTGCTCATGGCTGGGCCTCTCCCGTGCCGGGCGCTGACTCCATCAGCCCCTGGCGAGCCTTGATGAGCAGGGCGACCAGTTGAGCCCGCTCTTCAGGCGAGAGGGCCCCCAGTGCACTGGCCTGCAGGCTGTCGCTGATCTTGAGGGCGGCGTCCAGCGCCTTTTCGGCGCCTTCGGCCAGCTGCACCTCCTTGGCGCGCCGGTCGACGGGGCTGGTGGTGCGCAGAACCCATCCTGCGGCCTCCAGCCGCTCGCACAGGCCGCCCACCGTCATGGCGCTCAGTTCGAGGTGTTGCGCCAGTTCGGCCTGGGACATGGGTTCGCCGCGCATGGCCAGCGCCCCGAGCACCCGGCACTGGGCGCGCGACAGGCCGATGCGCTCTCGCGCGAGACGGTCGAATTGCGCACCGAAAAGCCGTGCGACGTCATTGACCAGGAAGCTGAAGCGCTGGGTGAAGTCCCGTTTCATAAGGCTGCTTATTATAAGCAGGCTTACTAAATCTGCCGGCGACGGATGCCGGCGACGGGCGTGCGGGCATTCAGCGGCGGGAGCGGACCTTGATGCGCAAGGTGCTCACGTGCCAGCCGCGCACGCGCAGCCGCCCCACCAGCATGGGAACCATTTGGCGCAGCTTGGCGGCGGCCGCATTGCTGCCCACCAGCAGGCACCACTCTTCGCCTTCGGCGGGGCCGGCTTGCACGCCGGGGCGCAGTTCCTTGGGGATCAGGTCTTCGACCGCGCGCAGTCGCTCGGCTGCGTCGCGGGCGCGCTCGGCCAGCGCTGCCAAGGTTGGGGAGGCCTCCGTGGCTTGCAGCACGGTCAGGGGGTTGAAGCGCCGGTTCACGGTCGAATTGGGGACAGACAAGGTGGCTAAAATCAGCGGTTTGCCGGCGTTCCGGCGGCCTGGGCAGCTTGCGAAGCTTGCATTTGCTAGAAGTGCACCCACATAAGCAGGCCCAAGTGTTGATATCGACTATTTTAGGAATTCAGGTCCAAGTGCCCGCATGCTCAGCCTAGGTGCGGGACCGACCTCCACTCATGGCCACCAACTTCCTGACCCAGATCTTTGGCAGTCGCAACGACCGTCTCCTGAAGCAATACCGCAAGACGGTGTCGCGAATCAATGACCTCGAGGCGCAGTTCGAGAAGCTGAGCGAAGACGAGCTGCGAGGCAAGACGCAGGAGTACAAGGAGCGCATCGCCAAGGGCGAGGCGCTGGACGACCTGCTGCCCGAAGCCTTTGCCACCGTGCGCGAGGCCTCCAAGCGCATCATGAAGATGCGGCACTTCGACGTGCAGATGCTTGGCGGCATGGCGCTGCACTTCGGTAAGATCTCCGAGATGCGCACCGGCGAGGGCAAGACCCTGACGGCCACGCTGCCGGTGTACCTCAATGCACTGACCGGCAAGGGCGTGCACGTGGTCACGGTGAACGACTACCTGGCCAATCGCGACGCGCAGTGGATGGGGCGCCTGTACAACTACCTGGGCCTGTCGGTGGGCATCAACCTGCCGCAGATGCCCCGTGAGGAAAAGCAGCAGGCCTACGGCGCCGACATTACCTACGGCACCAACAACGAGTACGGCTTCGACTACCTGCGCGACAACATGGTCTACGAGACCGGCGACCGGGTGCAGCGCGGGCTGAACTTCGCCATCGTCGACGAGGTGGACTCCATCCTGATCGACGAGGCGCGCACGCCACTCATCATCAGCGGCCAGGCCGAAGACCACACCGAGCTGTACCTGGCCATGCGCCAGGTGGTGCCGCACCTGACCAAGCAGGAAGGCGAGGCCGACCCGCACACCGGCTTGGGCGTGACCAAGCCGGGCGACTTCACGGTCGACGAAAAAACGCACCAGGTCTTCCTGACCGAGGACGGCCACGAGAAGGCCGAGCAGCTGCTGTCCGAGTTCAAGCTGCTGCCCGAAGGCGCTTCGCTGTACGACCCGGCCAACATCACGCTGATGCACCACCTGAACGCGGCGCTGCGTGCCCAGCACCTGTACCACCGCGACCAGAGCTACGTGGTGCAGCAGGGCGAAGTCATCATCGTCGACGAATTCACCGGCCGCCTGATGACCGGCCGGCGCTGGAGCGACGGCCTGCACCAGGCCGTGGAAGCCAAGGAAGGCGTGGACATCCAGGCCGAGAACCAGACGCTGGCCTCCATCACCTTCCAGAACTACTTCCGCCTGTACGGCAAGCTGGCCGGCATGACCGGCACGGCCGACACCGAGGCGTATGAGTTCCAGGAAATCTACGGCCTGGAGACGGTCCTCATCCCGCCCAACCGTCCGAACAAGCGAGACGACCAGCTCGACCGCGTCTACAAGACCACGCGCGAGAAGTACCAGGCCGCCATCGACGACATCCGCGAGTGCTTCGAGCGCGGCCAGCCGGTGCTGGTGGGCACGTCGTCCATCGAGAATTCCGAGATCATCTCGGGCCTGCTGACCGAAGCTGCGCTGCCGCACCAGGTGCTCAACGCCAAGCAGCATGCCCGCGAGGCCGACATCGTGGCCCAGGCCGGCCGGCCGAAGATGATCACCATTGCCACCAACATGGCAGGCCGCGGCACCGACATCGTGCTGGGCGGCAACGTGGAAAAGATCATCGAGTCGCTCGAGAGCGACGAAGGTGCCGACGAAGCCACCAAACACGCAGAGATCGAGCGCCTGCGTGGCGACTGGTCCAAGGAGCACGAGTTCGTCACTTCCCAGGGCGGCCTGCGCATCATCGCCACCGAACGCCACGAGTCGCGCCGCATCGACAACCAGCTGCGTGGCCGCTCGGGCCGCCAGGGCGACAAGGGTTCGTCGCGCTTCTACCTGAGCCTGGACGATCCGCTCATGCGCATCTTCGCGGGCGACCGCGTCAAGGCCATCATGGACCGCCTGAAGATGCCCGACGGCGAAGCCATCGAGGCGGGCATCGTCACGCGCAGCATCGAAAGCGCCCAGCGCAAGGTCGAGGCGCGCAACTTCGACATCCGCAAGCAGCTGCTCGAATACGACGACGTGTCGAACGACCAGCGCAAGGTGATCTACCAGCAGCGCAACGACATCCTCGACGCCGAAAACCTGTCGGCGCAGATCGCCGCGCTTCGCGAAGGCTGCATGATCGACCTGGTGCGCCAGTTCGTGCCGGCCGAATCGGTGGAAGAGCAGTGGGACCTCGACGGCCTGCAGCGCACCCTGTCCAACGATTGGGGCATCGAGCTTGCGCTCAAGCAGGAAGTGGAAGCCGCCGCCAGCGTCTCGGACGAAGACGTGGTCGAGAAGGTGGTGGCCGCGGCCAACGCCGCGTTCGACGCCAAGGTCGAACTCATCGGCCAGGACAACTTCGTGCAGTTCGAGCGCATGGTGCTGCTGCAAAGCATCGACACCCACTGGCGCGAGCATCTGGCCTCGCTCGACTACCTGCGCCAGGGCATCCACCTGCGCGGTTACGCGCAAAAGCAGCCCAAGCAGGAATACAAGCGCGAAGCCTTCGAACTCTTCGGCCAACTGCTCGATTCGGTGAAGAACGAAGTCACCCGCCAGCTCATGACGGTACGCATCCAGTCCAGCGAACAGCTCGACGAGGCTGCCCAGGCCATGGAAGAGCGCGGCGAGAGCTTCAGCAACGTGACATACACCGCGCCCACCGAAACCGGCGAGCCCGAAGTGCGCCTGGACGAGGAAAGCATTCGGCGCGCCGCCACCAGCGGCCTGTCGGCTGGCGCCATGGCCTTCGCACGCGTCGGCCGCAATGACCCGTGCCCCTGTGGCAGCGGCAAGAAGTACAAGCAGTGCCACGGGAAGCTGACCTGATTCGAGGAGATCAGCGCCCCGCATGACCCACGCGCCCGCGCCAGCCGGATCTTCCGGCGCCGCGGGCGTTTTTCTTTGACATCATCATCAGCGCACGTTCCCAGGAGTAAGACGATGCCCGTGAACCTTTCCGCCCCCGATCCGGCCGCCCTTTTCGCCGTGCCCGGCGTACGTATCGGCGTTGCCGAAGCCGGCATCCGCAAGGCCAACCGCAAGGACCTGACGGTGGTGCTGGTCGACGACGGCGCCGCCGTCGGTGGCGTATTCACCCAGAACCGTTTCTGCGCCGCACCGGTGCAGGTGTGCCGCGAGCACCTGCAGAAGAACTTCGGCATCCGTGCCATGGTCATCAACACCGGCAACGCCAACGCCGGCACCGGCGAAGACGGCCTGACGCGCACCCGCGCCACCTGCATTGCGCTGGCGCGCAAGCTGGAGATCGCACCCGAACAGGTGCTGCCGTTCTCCACCGGCGTGATCATGGAGCCGCTGCCCATCGAGCGCATCGAAGCCGGCCTGCCGGCTGCGCTGGCCGATGCCAAGGCCGACAACTGGGCTCGTGCGGCCGAAGGCATCATGACCACCGATACGATCCCCAAGGCTTTCAGCGCCCAGGTGAAGATCGGTGGTGCCACGGTCACCATCAGCGGCATCAGCAAGGGCGCGGGCATGATCCGGCCCAACATGGCGACCATGCTGGGCTTCATGGCAACCGATGCACGCATCGACCCGTCGCTGGTCCAGCCGCTGGCCAGGCAGCTGGCGGACGCATCGTTCAATCGGGTCACCATCGATGGCGACACGTCGACCAACGACTCCTTCGTGGTCATCGCCACGCAAAAGGCGGCCAACCCGGTCATCGCCTCGCTCGAGTCGGCTGACGGCCAGGCGCTGCTCAAGGCCATGCAGGACGTGGCCCGCCAACTGGCGCAGGCCATCGTGCGCGATGGCGAAGGTGCAACCAAGTTCATCACGGTTCGCGTCGAAGGCGGACGCAATGGCGCCGAATGCCGGCAGGTGGCCTATGCCATCGCGCATTCGCCCCTGGTCAAGACCGCCTTCTTCGCCAGCGACCCGAACCTGGGCCGGATCCTGGCGGCTGTGGGCTACGCCGGCATCGAGGACCTCGACCAGACCGGTATCGACCTGTACCTGGACGACGTCCACGTGGCCGTCAAGGGTGGCCGCAATCCGTCCTACCAGGAGGAAGACGGCCAGCGCGTGATGAAGAAGAGCGAGATCACGGTGCGCGTGGTGCTGGGCCGCGGCGACGCCGCCGACACGGTGTGGACCTGCGACCTGAGCCACGACTACGTGTCGATCAACGCCGACTACCGTTCTTGATCCAGTGCGATGAACGAGAAATTCGAACACCTGATCGAACGGGCCGAGCAACTCATCTCCCGCATCGAATCCATCCTGCCGCAGCCGCTGGCGGCGCCGGCCGACTGGAGCGCGTCCATTGCCTGGCGCTACCGCCGCCGCAGCTCGGGCCACGGCACGCTCGAGCCGGTGCGCCACCTGGCCACCATGGCGCTCGACGATCTCAAGGAGATCGACCAGCAGAAGGAAAAGATCGAACGCAACACGCGCCAGTTCGTGCAGGGCAAGCCGGCCAACAACGTGCTCCTGACGGGCGCGCGTGGCACCGGCAAGTCATCGCTGATTCGCGCCTGCCTGCATGCCTATGCGCCGCAGGGCCTGCGCCTGATCGAGGTCGACAAGGCCGAGCTGGTGGACCTGCCAGACATCATCGAGGTGGTGTCGCAGCGGCCCGAGAAATTCATCGTCTTCAGCGATGACCTGAGCTTTGACGAGGGCGAGGCTGGCTACAAGGCGCTCAAGTCGATCCTGGACGGCTCGGTGGCCGCGTCCACGCCCAACGTGCTGATCTATGCCACCAGCAACCGGCGCCACCTGCTGCCGGAGTACATGAAGGAGAACCTCAGCTACACCCATACGGACGATGGCGAGGTGCATCCGGGCGAGGTGATCGAGGAAAAGATCTCCCTGTCGGAGCGCTTTGGCCTGTGGGTGAGTTTCTATCCCTTCACCCAGGCAGAGTATCTGGCGATCGTGGCGCAGTGGTTGTCCCACTTCGGCACCAGCGCCCAGGACATCGAGGCTGCGCGGCCCGAGGCCTTGGTGTGGGCGCTGGAGCGCGGTTCGCGCAGCGGCCGGGTCGCATTCCAGTTTGCGCGCGACTACGCGGGGCGCGCCGCGTCATGAGTGAGCCGCGCAAGCACACCGAGGTGGCCGTCGGCATCCTGATCCGTGCCGACGGCGCCTTGCTGCTCTCCACCCGTCCCGAAGGCAAGCCCTACGCCGGCTACTGGGAGTTTCCCGGCGGCAAGATCGAGGCGGGCGAGACCGTTGAAGAAGCGCTGCGGCGCGAGCTGCACGAAGAACTGGGCATCAACATTGGCGGCGCCCAGGTCTGGAAGACCACCGAGCACGACTATCCGCACGCCTTGGTGCGACTGCACTGGTGCAAGGTGCACGAGTGGTCTGGCGAATTCGAGATGCGCGAAGGACAGGCCATGTGCTGGCAGCAGCTGCCGTTGGATGTGAGCCCCGTTCTGCCCGGCGCCATGCCGGTGCTCGAATGGATGGCCCAGGAGCGGGGCTTGGCGGCCTGAACGCCGGCCAGCCTACTGCAGGCGCGGGTCGCCGAAGGGTTCGTCGTCCGGCGGCGCTTCCGCCGGCAGCGTGAATTCCTCGCTGGCCCACGCGCCCAGGTCGATCCCCTTGCAGCGGGCGCTGCAGAAGGGCCGATAGGGGTTGGCGCTGGCGTAGACGCTGTCCTGCCCGCAGGCAGGGCACTTCACGATTCGCGCGGCAAAGCCGCTGTCTTCGGTGCTCATGGCTTCCTGCCGATCAGGCGCAAAGCGTCAGTTCGAAGGGGGTGTCTTCGCTGCTCTGGTGCAGGCGATCGTCTGCTTCGTGCCGCATCAGCCGCACGGACACCATCAGCCGGTTGCCGCTGATTTCCGGAACGAGTCCCAGCGCCGGGTCGATGCGCAGGCGCAGCAACTGGAAGCTGCGGCCCTGCGGCAACGTCTGCTGGTAGGTGCCACCGGTGGCCATGACCTTGTAGGGCACGTCGGCGTCGCGCAGCAGCTTGAGCAGCAAATACACGGCCTCGGCCATGGGGGCCAGCGTGCTGGCCCATTTCTCGACATCGGCCCGGCGTGCGGCGGCTGGCCGGTGCTGCCAGGCGTAGTAGGCCGGCAGGTCGAACTCGCAGGTGCCGCCCGGAATGTTGGCGCGGCTGCGGATGCTCATCAGCCACTCGCTTTCGGTCAGCGTCTGGCCGGCCTTGCCATGGATGGCGTTGAGCGTGTTGAAGTTGCGCTCCAGCTGCCCGATGACCTGCTCCAGCATCTTTTCGGAGATCGCGGGGTTGCCGCGGTAGCTCGCAAAGATGGTCTTGTGCTTTTCAAGATCGCGAAGGATGTCGGACTTGAGGTCGGCGCGCGCGGTCACATCCATGATCTCGAAGATCGTGACCAGCGCATAGTGGTGCGATAGCGGCGAATCCGCAGGCACCAACTCGCCCAGGCGGCGGAAAAGGTGCTCCAGACGAAGATAGGTCCGGATTCGCTCGTTGAAGGGGTACTCGTAAAGGATCACGCGGCTCGGTTTCCAGTCGAGGTCATCATAGTTCACACTGACGCCGCGCTGGCATTTCCGGCCCACACGCGCCACAAGGCACGCACCTCGTCTTCGAGTTGCGCAAGCGTCAGATTCTCGTTGCAAATCACCGCATCGGCAGCCGCCCGGCGCAATGGCCTGCTGGCCTGCTGGGCGATGACCGCCTGAACCGCCTCGGGTGTCCAGCCGGAACGGGCCACGACTCGTTGCAATTGAATCTCTTCGCTTGCATCGACCACCAGCACCCGCTCGACGATGGCGCGCCAGCGCCTGGACTCCACCAGCAAGGGCACGTCGAACACGATCAATGCGCCGGTGGCGGCCTGCGCCTGACGCTCGCATTCCTGGCCGATCAGCGGGTGCAGGATGGATTCGAGCTTGCGCTTGACTTCCGGATGCCCAAAAGCCAGGGCGCGCATGCGGGCCCTGTCGAGTCCGCCATCGGCCGCCACCAGTTCGGGCCCGAAGGCCGCCGCGATGGCCGGCATGGCGGCACCGCCGGCACTGGCCAGGGCGCGCGCGATGCCATCGGTGTCCACCAGGCTGGCGCCTTGCGCGACCAGCATGGCGGCCACGGTGCTCTTGCCGCTGCCGATGCCACCGGTCAGGCCGACGCGCCGCATGGAAGAAGCTTCAGAGCGCCAGTGCGCCCAAGGGGAAGGCAAAGGGAATCCATTGCCGCACAGTATCGGGCCCCAGCGCCAGGCACACGAGACCCGCGCCGGCCAGGAAGGGGCCGAAGGCGATCGGGATGTTCTTGTTGGCCAGCTTGCCGGCCACCAGCATGATCGAGCCGAGCACCGCGCCCACGAGCGAGGACACCAGCACGATGGCAATCAGGTAGTCCGCGCCGAGCCAGGCCCCCATGGCTGCCAGCAACTTGAAGTCGCCATAGCCCATGCCTTCCTTGCCCGTGGCCAGGCGATAGGCGTGATAGATGATCCACAAGCCCAGGTAGCCGAACACCGCGCCCCAAACGGCCGACGCGAGCGACACGCCGGTGAGGCCCGCCGCGGCGCCGATGAGTCCGAGCCACAGGAGGATGTAGTTGATCGAGTCCGGCAGGTACTGGGTGTCCAGGTCGATCAGGAACTGGCAGATGAGCAGGGCGGCAAATGCAGCCCACAGCGCGCCGGTCAGGCTCAGGCCGAAGCGCCAGGCGCACAGTGCGAAAAACGCGCCAGTGACCAGTTCCACCAGGGGGTAGCGAACGCTGATGGAGGCTTTGCACGACGCGCAGCGCCCGCGCAGGAACAGGTAGCTCAACACCGGCACGTTCTGGTAGAAGCGGATTGGCGCGCCGCAATGGCCGCAGCGCGAAGCAGGGCGCGAGAGGTTGAACGGGGGCAGCGCGTCGAGTGTCTTGGCCGCGTCGTCAGCAGCTTTTTCCAGGGCCGGCGGCGTATTCGCCTTGGGGCCGAACACCAGGCTCCATAGCGACGGAATGCCGTCGACTTTCGCCAGGTTGCCCACCGCGTCGTTCAGCCACTGCCGGTACATCATGACCGGCGTACGGTAGACCACGACGTTCAGGAAACTGCCGACGAGCAAGCCCAGGACGCCGGCCAATGCGGCGTCGAATCCTTGCGAAACGACCATCAGACGACCTGGCCGAGCTTGAAGATGGGCAGGTACATCGAGATCACGATGCCGCCGATGATCACGCCCAGGAACACGATGATGATCGGCTCCATCAGGCTCGACAGGCCGGCCACCATGTCGTCGACTTCCGACTCGTAGAACTCGGCCGCCTTGCCCAGCATGTGGTCGATGGAGCCCGACTCTTCGCCGATGGCCGTCATCTGCAGCACCATCGAGGGGAAGATGTTGGCGTTGGTCATGGCGCTCGTCAGGCTGGTGCCTGTCGAGACTTCCTGCTGGATCTTGGTCGTGGCCTGCGCGTAGACCGAATTGCCCGAGGCGCCGCCCACGGAGTCGAGGGCTTCCACCAGCGGCACGCCAGCGGCGAACATGGTCGACAGGGTGCGCGTCCAGCGCGCAATGCACGACTTTTCAACCAGATTGCCGAAGATCGGCAGCTTCAGCAGCAGCCGGTCCATGAACTGCTGCACGCGCTCGTTGCGCTTCCAGGCCTGGAAGAAGAAGTACAGGCCGCCGCCCACCACGCTGAAGATCAGCCACCAGTAGGAGACGAAGAACTCGCTCACCGCCATCACGAACAGGGTGGGGGCGGGCAGGTCGGCGCCAAAGGACGAGAACACCTGCTTGAACGCCGGAATCACGAAGATCATGATGATGGCCACCACCACGAAGGCGACCACGACCACGGACGTGGGGTACATCAGGGCCGACTTGATCTTGGACTTGATCGCCTCGGTCTTTTCCATGTAGGTGGCCAGGCGGTCGAGCAGGTCTTCCAGGATACCGGCGGCTTCGCCAGCCTCGACCAGGTTGCAGTAGAGGCTGTCGAAGTACTTCGGGAACTTGCGGAAGGCCGAGGACAGCGACGTACCGGTCTCGACGTCGGAGCGGATGTCGTTGAGCAGCTTGGTCACGCTCGCGTTGGTGTTGCCCCGGCCCACGATGTCGAAGGCCTGCAGAAGCGGCACGCCGGCTTTCATCATGGTGGCAAGCTGGCGGGTGAAGATGGCGATGTCCTTGGGCTTGATCGACTTGCCCGAGCTCATCTTCTTCTTCTTGATCTTGGTGGTCAGCACGCCCTGGCGGCGCAGCGAGGCCATGACCTGGTTCTCGCCAGCGGCGCGAACCTCTCCGCGAACGACCTTGCCGTTGCGGTCCTTGCCTTCCCATTCGAAGACGAATTCCTTGTGCGATGTGCGGGACGATGCTGCGGTGGCCATCAGTTCTACTCCGGTGCGCCGTGTTATTCGTTGGTGACTGCCACCACTTCTTCAAGTGATGTCAGTCCCTGCATGACTTTCTGCAGCCCCGATTGGCGCAGGGTGCGCACGCCTTCGGCCTCGGCCTGCGTGGCGATATCGAGCGCACTGCCGTCGCGCAGGATGATCTTCTGGATTTCTTCGCTGATCGGCATCACCTGGTAGATGCCCACGCGGCCCTTGTAGCCGCCGTTGCAGGCCGAGCAGCCCACGGCGCGATATGGCTTCCATTTGCCGTTGACTTCTTCCGGCTTGAAGCCCGCGTCGAGCAAGGCCTGGCGCGGCACCTCGTGCACTTCGCGGCACACCGTGCACAGCCGGCGCGCCAGGCGCTGGGCGGTGATCAGGATCACGCTCGATGCGATGTTGAAGGGTGCAATGCCCATGTTGCGCATGCGCGTGAGCGTGGTGGGCGCATCGTTGGTGTGCAGCGTCGAGAGCACCAGGTGGCCCGTTTGCGCGGCCTTGATCGAGATGTCGGCCGTTTCCAGGTCGCGGATTTCGCCCACCATGATGATGTCCGGATCCTGGCGCAGGAAGGCGCGCAGCGCCGTGGCAAAGGTCAGCCCGGCCTTCTCGTTGACGTTGACCTGGTTGACGCCCGGCAGGTTGATTTCGGACGGGTCTTCCGCCGTGGCAATGTTCACGCCTGCCTTGTTGAGCAGGTTCAGGCAGGTGTAGAGCGACACCGTCTTGCCCGAACCGGTGGGGCCGGTGACCAGCACCATGCCGTACGGACGGCTGATGGCCGTCAGCAGCCGTTCCTTCTCGGTGGCGTCGTAACCCAGGGCGTCGATGCCCAGGCGCGCACTGCTGGGGTCGAGAATACGGATCACGATCTTCTCGCCGAACAGCGTCGGCAAGGTGCTGACCCGGAAATCGATGACGCGTTCCGGACCGATCTTGAGTTTCATCCGGCCGTCTTGCGGGATGCGCTTTTCCGAGATGTCCAGCCGCGAGATCACCTTGATGCGCGAGGCCAGCTTTTCCTTGATGACCACCGGCGGTGTCGCCACCTCGCGCAGTTCGCCGTCGACGCGAAAGCGCACGCGGTAGTTGTGCTCGTAAGGCTCGAAGTGGATGTCCGACGCCCGCATGCTGAAAGCGTCGAGCAGCATCTTGTGCAGGAAGCGCACGACTGGCGCATCTTCGACTTCCGCGCTGGCCTGGTCGGCGTTTTCTTGAGTCTCGTTGGAAGTTTCTTCGAACTCGAACTCGACACCGACGATGCTGTCGATGGTCTCGGCGGCGCTGACGGCAGCAGCCTCGACCATGCGAGAGAGCTTGTCGTACTCCGCGATGACCCAGTCCACGCCCATCTGCGAGGCGAACTTGATCTTTTCCACCGCCTGTTGGTCCGACGGGTCGGCCGTGGCCACGATCAGGCGGTTGTTGCGCTTGCTCAGGACCACGATGCGGTAGGCCTGGCACATCTTGGGATCGAGCAGATCCTTGGGCAGGCGCTGCGGATCGACCGCGTCCAGATCGAGCAGGGGAGCGCCGAAGGCACTGGAAAGCGTGTGGGCCAGGTCGGCCGGCGAGACGGCGCCCGTACCGGTCAGCTCGGCAATGAAGCTGCTGCGCGCGCTTTGCGAACGCTGGTAGATTTCCTCGGCCACCTTGGCCTGCAGCTTGCCCGCGGAGATGAGCGCGCGAGCGAGCCCCGGTAGCGCAACCGGCGCGTTGTCCTTAGCTAGGGGTTCCGCAGCAGCAGCCATTCAAGGTTCGTAAAAAGCGTCACAAAATGATTCTTGATCATCGCTGATCGATTCCAGCGCGTAAACCGCCGGTCCAGGGTGCATCGCGAAACATTTGGCATTACTCCGCCAAATCCCTCGGAAAAGGGCCGCCTTCGCTCCGTACAGGCAGGGGATGCGCGCAACCTTACAAAAGGATAGCGCACCGAGGGCAAGACCGGCCTACTGTCATGTGCTCGTTACCGAAGGTGTCGACTTCGCGCCACGTTTGGCCTTGACGGCAATTCTCTTGGATTAAGCCGAAGGCATGCGGCCCGCCGCACAGCGGGCGCGGCGCCAATGAAAAAGGCCAGTCTTCCGCGAAGAAGACTGGCCTTTATGTTGGTGGGCCCTGAGTGACTCGAACACTCGACCTACGGATTAAGAGTCCGCTGCTCTACCAACTGAGCTAAGAGCCCCTGAAAAGCATTGCTGCTCTCAGGCAATCCAAAAATTATAGCGCATTTTTTCCGCTCTTCGCCACGCGTGCTTTGCGAGCCGGAAAATCAGCCTGCCGAACATCGCAACCCGGCTGTTCGAAAAGCCGCTTGCGATCGCCACTAGGCCGAAGGTTTTCATTCTGAATGCGGACCAAGAATCGCTGTGTAGCAAAGCTGGCGAAACTGCGAAAAAGTGCCATCAATTGTGTCTCGGCCATGCGCCGTGACCGGTTGCCCGGCCTACGATGGCTGCGACTCAGCAAGAAGAACAGGTCACCCCATGCATTCCGTGCGCATCTCCCGCTCCCTGCTTGTCGTGGCCCTGGCCGCGGCAAGCTTTGCCGCCAGCGCCCAGATCCACCGCTGCAAGGACGACAAGGGGCAGACCATTCTTTCCGATCGTCCTTGCGCCACCGCGGATGCGATTGCCCAGCAGGAAGGCAGCAGGAATTCGGGCGCCGTCGATCGGCTCGCGGCACCTCAGATGGTCAACGCACGAACGCGCGACATGTCCGGGCAATACGAGTTCATCCCCGATCGGGCCGCGCGGCCTGTGGCGCAAACGCGCCAGTCCAAATAGCAGGGACGCCTCGCCGACGTCCTTGCGCAGAATCGGACCCTCCTCGCAGCCTGGCCCAGATAGCTACCCTTCCTTCGCAGTGCGCGGCGCTGGGTACTGCGACGACTGCCTAGGGCAGAGGCCGATCTTGCTTGCGCGCCAAGATCTCGCTGACCATGGCATCGAACTGGCGCTCCATCACG
>JAFEEG010000007.1:203805-333339 GCA_018241225.1 Pseudomonadota bacterium | reverse complement strand
AATTACTGGGACAGGACACTAGCTGCGCACCACCAGCACCGGAATGTGCGCGTCCTGCAGCACCCGCTGCGTCACGCTGCCCAGCAGCAGTTTCTCGATGCCGTGGCGCCCGTGCGAGCCCATCACGATCAGGTCGCAGCCCAGCGCATTGGCGGTGTCGACGATGCCCTCGTGCACCACGTGGCCATCGATCACGCGCTGGTCGCTGTGCAGGCCCTCGGCGGCCAGGGCGGCCACGCCGCGAGCGAGCGCCGCATTGGCGCTGGAGGTGGCGGCTGCCAGGTATTCGTTCTGCCCCAGGGCATAGTCGGCGCCCACACCGATGAAGGGGTAGTTGTCGATCACGTGGATGAGCGTGATGCGGCTGCCAAAGGCCAGCGCCAGGCCGCTGGCCTTGCTGACTGCCATCATGGAGGCATCGGAGCCGTCAATGGGAACCAGGATGTGGTTGAACATGATGGGACCTCGCTTTCTTCTGATGATTCCTTGCCGCATGCGCGGCCACGGCCCGAATGTACAGACTCCGTGGCCCTGCAGGTGTAGGACTCACCCGGTCGCGCTGGGTTCACCCTGAGAACCAAATGCCGCGCCAAGGCCCGGCAAAAGCTGGCTAGTCGCCCTGGAATCCAGCGGCCCGGCAGGTGACCACCAACGTGTCGCGCCAGCCCGAGGCACCCTCGGACAGCGGCTGGATCGGCGTGGTCTCGTGGATGACTCGCTCGTCGTCCAGCAGCAGCAGCGTCCAGGGCTCGGTCATGGTGAAGCGCTCGCCGCGCCGGCCGGCCGCCTCGAACACGCGCGTTTCGCCGCCCTTGACGTTGTGGCGGCCCACCAGGGCCACGGCCACCAGGTCGACGCCGTCGCGGTGGGCGCCTTCGGGCGTGGGCCGGCCGATGCCGCCGGCGGTGTCGATGCGGAACTGGTGCGCCTCGATATACCAGGGCCGCGCGCCGCGCAGGGCACTGGCGGCCTCGGCCAGCTTGCGCATCAGCTGCTGCCAGGCCGGGTGCGCCACGCTGCCTTCGAGCATGGGCGCAAACCAGCGCTGCATGCCGCCGTGCAGCGCGTTGTATTCCACCGGCTGCCAGTGCGCGCGATGCGGCACCTGGCGCAGCGCGCCATCTTGCTCGGCGACAAAGCAGGCATGGCGGCGGGTGCGATAGCGGCCGCCGTCCTTCAGGTAGTCGTCGGGCGGCAGCGCGTCCCAGTCGGGCCGCAGCGACTCCAGATCGGACAGGGGCATGTTCATCCACTGGGCCAGGCCCTGCGGGGCCAGCACGGCATAGCCGTCTTCGGACAGGGCCGTACCCAGGTGCTCCGGCGTGGTGGCCGGGGGAGAAAAATCCTTGCTCATCGGCGCGCCGGCGTCAGGCCTCGACCTTCACGCCCTTCCAGAAGGCCACGCGGTCGCGCACCATCTCGGCTTCGGGCTTGGGGTCGGCGTAATACCAGACGGCGTCGGCATTGAGCTCGCCATTGACCAGTAGCGAGTAGTAGTTGGCCGAGCCCTTCCAGGGGCAGGTGGTGCGATGGTTGCTGAAGGTGACGTAGTCGCGGTTGAGCGACGACGCGGGAAAGTAGTGGTTGCCCTCGACGACCACGGTGTCGTCGCTCTCGGCGATGGTCACGCCGTTCCAGGTTGCTTTCATGTGCGAAGAATCTCCAGGCCGGCCCCACCCTTGCCCGACGGACTGCCGGTCTGGGGCGGCGAAGCGCCGGCTGGCCTATTGTGCGGCAGGCAGCCAATGCACGCTGAACAGGCGCTCGGGGTCGGTCCACACCGGGCCGATGCCGAAGCCCGCGCGGGCCGCCAGGGTGCGCAAGCCCTCGATGGTGAACTTGTGCGAGTTCTCGGTGTGGATGGTCTCGGCCTCGGCAAAGTGCAGACGCTCGCCCAGCAGGTTGACCGTCTGCGCGGCGCGGCTGACCAGGTGCATCTCGATGCGCTGCATCGGCGCGTTGTAGAAGGCCGTGTGCGCAAAGCCGGCCAGATCGAAGTCCGCGCCCAGCTCCGCGTTGGCGCGGGCCAGCAGGTTGAGGTTGAAGCGCGCGGTAATGCCCTGCGCGTCGTTGTAGGCGGCATGCAGGCGCGCCGGGTCCTTCACCAGGTCCACGCCCAGCAGCAGGCCGCCACCGCGCAGCACCTGGGCCGCGCTCTGCAGGAAGGAAAGCGCCTCGGCCGGGCTGAAGTTGCCCAGCGTGGAGCCCGGGAAGAAGCCCACGCGCATGCCGCTTCCCCCGGCCTTGGCTGGCAGCGAAAAGGCGCGGGTGTAGTCGGCCACCAGTGGCTGCACGTCCAGCCCTGCGTAGTCGGCGCGCAATGTGTCGGCCGCTTGCGCCAGGTGCTCGCCCGAGATGTCGATGGGCACGAAGCGCCTGGGCGTCTTCAGCGCATCGAGCAGCAGGCGCACCTTGCGCAGCGAGCCGGCACCGAACTCGATGATCTCGGCATCGGGCCCGATCTGCTGCGCGATCTCGCCGGCATGGCGGGCCAGTATCGACAGCTCGGTGCGGGTCGGGTAGTACTCGGGCAGCTCGCAGATGGCGTCGAACAGGCGCGAGCCGGCGGCGTCGTAGAAGAACTTGGGCGAGATGCTTCGCGGCTTGCTGCGCAGGCCTGCGAGCAACTCGCGGCCGAAGCTGCCACCCTCGCCTTCCTCTTGCTCCTTCGGGTCCTGCACGGCGGCCTCGAAGGCATTGAACGGTGCAGAAGAAAAGCGCATGGTCATAGCTCCTTGGCGAGCCGCAGCCCGGAAAACTGCCAGCGGGCTGCCGGCGGGAAGAAGTTGCGATAAGTGGGCCGCGTGTGGCCAGCCGGCGTGGCGACGCTGCCGCCGCGCAATACCAGCTGCCCCACCATGAACTTGCCGTTGTATTCGGCCGCCACGCCGGGCAAGGGCTTGAAGCCCGGATAGGGGTCGTAGGACGAACGCGTCCACTGCCACACATGGCCCGTGAGTTCGCGCATGCCGGGCATGCCGCTGGCGGCTTCCCATTCGAACTCGGTGGGCAGGCGCGCACCTGCCCATTCGGCAAACGCGGCGGCTTCGTAGAAACTCAGTTGCGACACCGGCGCCAGCGGGTCCAGCGCACGCACGCCCTGCAGGCCGAACACCTGCCAGCCCTTGGCGCAGCCGGCATCCTGGTGCGCCACGCGGGGGTCGTCGGGGGCCAGCCAGTAGGCCGGCGCATGCCAGCCCTGGGCCTGCACCGTGGCCCAACCGTCGGACAGCCACAGCTGCGCATTGCGATAGCCGCCGTCTTCCACGAACTGCAGGAACTCGCCGCAGTTCACCAGGCGGTCGGCCATGCGGTAGGGCTGCAGCAATGCGCTGTGTCGGGGTGTTTCGTTGTCGAAGGAAAAGCCGTCCTGCGCCTGGTACCCCACCTGCGCCACGCCACCGTGCATCTCGATCCACGAATGCGGCGAAGGCTGCGCAGCCAGCCGCAGCGCAGGCATCGGCGCCGGGTCGTAGGCGGGCAGCAGCGGGTTGCACGAGAACGCATGCAGGATGTCGGTAAGCAGAAGCTCCTGGTGCTGCTGCTCGTGGTTCAGGCCCAGCACGACGATGGCTTCGATGGCGCGCCAGGCGGCTTCGTCGGCAGCGCGATGGCGGCCCGGTGCCAGCAGGTCGCACACCGCCGCATCGACGTGCTCACGATAAGCATGAACTTCGGCCAGCGTCGGGCGGGTGAGCAAGCCGCGCTGCGGCCGCGGATGCCGCGGGCCCAGGGCTTCGTAGTACGAGTTGAACAGGTACTGATAGCGCCTGTCGAAGGGCTTGTAGCCTGCGAGGTGCGGCATGAGCAGCACCGTCTCGAAGAACCAGGTGGTGTGCGCCAGATGCCACTTGGTGGGGCTGGCATCGGGCATGGACTGGATGCACTGGTCTTCCGCAGACAGGGGCGATGCCAGCAAGAGGCTGTGCGAGCGCACGTCGCGATAGCGCCGATGCAACGCGCTGCTCGCCGCCTGCTGTTGGGTGCCGGAGATGGTCATGGATTGCTCCGTTCTTCTTTCTGGCGGGGCCAAACCGCGTTTCTAGCCTATTTCGAAGAAAAACGCCGGTAGGACAAGGCGCCCACCTGCGCGACTCCTGACAGCGTTCTGTCAGGAGGACGCGCTGCGTATCATGGGCCGCATGACCAGCAGCAGCACCCGTTCCCCCGCAGCATCTTCAGGTTCATCGTCCGCTGCAAGGCCGCACATCGTCATCATCGGCTGCGGCTTCGGCGGCCTGGAAGCCACGCGCGCGCTGCATCGCGCCGAGGTGGACATCACCGTCATCGACAAGACCAACCACCACCTGTTCCAGCCGCTGCTCTACCAGGTGGCCACCGCGGGCCTGGCCGCGCCATCGATCGCGGCGCCGGTGCGCGTGCTGTTTCGCCGCTACCCCAACGTGACCACGCTGCTGGGCGAAGTCAGCAGCGTGGACCCGGCAGCGCGCAAGGTGCAGTTGAAAGACGGCATGCAGATCGGCTACGACCATCTGATCGTGGCGGCCGGTGCCACCCACAGCTACTTCGGCCGCGACGACTGGGCAGAGAACGCGCCGGGCCTCAAGACATTGGCCGATGCCTTCGACATCCGCCGCCGCATGCTGATGTCCTTCGAGGCCGCCGAGCGCGAGACCGATCCGCTGCGCCGTCGCGCACTGCTCACCTTCGCGGTGATCGGCGCCGGCCCCACGGGCGTGGAGATGGCTGGCACCATGGCAGAGATTGCGCAGCACACCTTGTCGGGCGAGTTTCGCCGCATCGACCCTGGCAGCGCCGAGGTGCTGCTCATCGAAGGCGGCGCGCGCGTGCTGCAAGCCATGCCCGAGGTGCTGAGCCAGAAGGCCCTGGTGCAATTGCAGAAGCTGGGCGTGCAGGTGCGCCTGGACTCGCGCGTGACCGGCATCGACGGCACCGGCCTGTCCATCCAGGTGGCCGACGGCAGCAGCCAGCGCATCGACAGCCATTGCATCGTGTGGGCGGCCGGCGTGGCAGCCTCGCCGTTGGGCCGCCTGCTGGGCGAGGCCACCGGCGCGGCGGTGGACCGCGCGGGCCGCATCAAGGTGGAGCCCGACCTGAGCCTGGCCGGTCATCCCGAGATCAGCGTGGTGGGCGACCTGGCCGCCGCCATGAGCCACGTGCCGGGCAAGGACCCGACGCCCGTGCCCGGCGTGTCACCCGGCGCCAAGCAGATGGGTCGCACGGCGGCGGCCAACATCCTTGCACGCCTGGCCGGCCGCGCCACGCAGCCTTTTCGCTATCGCGACTACGGCAACCTGGCGACCATCGGCCGAAACTCGGCCGTGGTGGACCTGGCCACGCCCTTCGGTCCCTTGCGCATGAGCGGCCGCATTGCGTGGCAGTTCTGGCTGTTTGCACACGTGTACTTTCTTATCG
This sequence comes from Pseudomonadota bacterium, assembly GCA_018241225.1. Lineage (GTDB taxonomy): Bacteria > Pseudomonadota > Gammaproteobacteria > Burkholderiales > Burkholderiaceae_C > Variovorax. The sequence continues at coordinate 327,942 of JAFEEG010000007.1, read as the reverse complement.
GCTTTCGCAACCGGCTGGTGGTGCTGATGGACTGGGCCAGCGCGTACTGGAGCTTCCAGCGCTATGCGCGGGTGGTGCCCAACCTGAAGGAGCCACCCCGGCCGCAGTGATCTAGCCGGCCTTCCCGAGCACCAGCTCCGCGCCCGGCGCCACGGTGCGCACATGCACGTCCTGCTGCGGAAACGGGATCTCGATGCCGGCCTCGTTCAAGGCGTGCAGCACACGTGTCGCCATGTCGCTGCGGATGGCCAGCCAGTTGTCCGCGTCGTGGGTCCAGGCTCGCAGGCTGAAGTCGAGCGCGCCATGGCCCAGTTCCATCATGAACGCAACCGGCGCGGGTTGCGTCGCGACACCCGGCGTCTGCGCGGCGGTTGTGCTGAGCAGCTGCGCCACCTTGTCGGGTTGCGTGCCGTAGGCCACGCCGATCTTGATCTCGAGTCGGCGGCTCTGGTCGCGCAGCGTCCAGTTGACCAGGTTGCTGGCCATGATCGAGCCATTGGGCACCACGACGTCGGCGCCGTCGAAAGTGCGGATGGTGGTGGCACGCAGGCCGATCTCGCCCACCGTGCCCGAGGTGGTGCCCACGTCGACCACGTCGCCCGGCTGGATGGGCCGCTCGAACATCAGCACCAGGCCGGCCACGAAGTTGCTCACGACGCCCTGCAGGCCGAAGCCGATGCCGACGCCCAGCGCGCCAAGCACAATGGTCAGCTCGCTGATCTTGAAGCCGGCTGCCGACAGCGCCATGAGCAAGCCACCGACCAACACGCCGTAGTAGGTGAGCGACGCCACGCTGTTGCCCAGGCCGCGCGAAACGCGCAGCCGCTTGAGCACCTCGTCGTGCACCAGCACGCGAACGCCCTTTGCCACCCAGAAGGCCACGAACACCGCCACGACGAACACCAGCACGTTGCCCAGGCTGATGGAGATCTCGCCCATCTCGAACTTGGCCGAGAAGGCCGAGGCCAGCAGGCCGTAGACAGGCCGGAAGATGCGAAAGCGCTGCATCGAATAGGCCAGCCAGCCGGTGACGGCACCCAGCGTGATCAGGCGCGTGAGCAGCAGGGCGAACGAGGCCGCGCGCTCGCGCTCGGCCGTGGGCCGCTTGAAGATCCATTCCACAAGCGAGGTGCAAACGCCCACCGCGGCCGACAGCATGAGGGCCAGGTAGCCGCTGTCGATCACGCCTGCGGCCAGCGTCTCGGCCAACGACACATTGCCCACCACGTTGGCCACCACCGCCCCCGACAGCAGCAGCGCCCCCAGCCGGGCCGCCGCGCGCACCTGGCGCCGCCAGCGCCACGCGCCAGCCGTTTCATCCTCCTGGCGCAAGTGATGGGCCAGCCACAGCATCACCGAGCTGCCCAGCAGGCACAGGAAGATCAGGAACATGCGGTAGATGAACGGGTTGCCGCCCAGCAGCAGACCCAGGCGCATCAGCAGGAACAGGCCGCAGGCCAGGTAGGGCCATGCGTCCAGGTGTTGTCTTTCCTGCGGGGGCGCAAGGCGCAGCACCGGCACCAGTGCCACCAGCATGGCCAGTTCGTGCACCAGCAGCGGCGCGTCGGGCTGGAAGACCAGCACCACCATGGGCGAGAGCAACAGCCACAGGGAGAAAGGCCGCGTCAACGCGAACATCGCGCTGGCGGTGCCGCCCGCGACCAGCGCGGCATCGCGCTTGGCCCGCATCGACATCCACACGAGCAGCGGCAGCATGAGCAATTGCAGCGTGTGCAGCACCACCGGGCGCTGGTTGTCCAGGCCGCCATATTCGCGAGCGAAATGCGCTTCTGCGCGCAGCCCCTGCAGGAAGGACGTGCCCATGTCCGGTTCGTCGGCGTGCAGGCTGCGCGCATCCCACAGCGCCAGGGTGTCTGCATGCAGCAGGCGTCGGTCGATCTCCTGGATGGTGCGCGTCACCACCGACTGGCCCCGGCGCATGCGCGCCTCTACGTCGTTGGCGCGCTGGTGCAGTGCCAACTGTGCGGCCAGGGGGCCGGCCAGACGCTCTTCGGCGCGGCGCAAGTCAGTGGCAAGCGCGTCGATCCGCCCGGCCAGCACCGCAGGCAGTTCCTTGGCGGCAATGCGTGCACGCTCGTCCTCCCACTCGGCGCGGCGGCGCGTCAGCGTGGCGGCATCCTCGAGCAGCGGGCCGCTGCTTTCCTGCAGCTGCGCCTTCCAGTTCTCCAGGCGGGCGATGTGAAAGCGCCAGTGGCGTTCCAGGCTTTCCAGCCGCATCACCGGCATATGGCGAAGCTGCTCGGGCAAGTTGTCGCGCAGCATCTCCTCGGTCGACGCGGCGAGCTCGTCGAGCTGGCGCGCCATCTCGGCCGTGGCGCCCGGCAGTGCAGCGATGCCCTCGACCCGCATGGCGAGCTGCTCGTCCGCGTCCGCGCGCTGCATAAGCTCCGATGCCGTGGCCGAGGGTTCGGCCGGCGTCGGAGTTGCGGCCCCTGGGGCCTCGGGCAACGGCGCTGCCGCAAGGCAGGGGCCGCAGCCCGATCCTGCAAGCAATGCAACGAATAGGGCCGCGGCGCGCAAGGCGCCGCCGCACGGCGCGGGCGCCGGACGCGAACGGCCCGGCGCCCCGAACTCGCGTTCGGGATGTGGTGTGACAGCCATACTTCTTCGGTCTTGTTCTTGCCCCGCGCGTCTTCACGCTTGCCCGGTGCAAGGGTGGACCGAAGGGTCACACCATTCTCAACGAAGGCAGGGCGGCACCGCAAACGCGCGCCGCGTGTCGCCTGCTACTTCGCGCCGTCTTCCGCCTCTTGCAGCAGGCGCCACATCACCTTGCCGCTGCCGCTCTTGGGCAGGGTGTCGACGAACTGCACCGCGCGCGGGATCTTGTAGACGGCCATGTTCTCGCGGCACCAGGCAATGATTTCTTCTTCGCTGACCTTGCCCTTGAAGTCGGGCCGCAGCACCACCACAGCCTTGACCGACTCGCCGCGGTAGCTGTCCTTGGTGGCGATCACGCAGGCTTCCTGGATGGCCGGGTGGCGGAACATGAGCAGCTCCACCTCGGCCGGCCACACCTTGAAGCCGCTGGCATTGATCATGCGCTTGAGACGGTCGGTGATGAAGAAGTAGCCGTCCTCGTCCATGCGGCCCATGTCGCCGGTGCGGAAGAAGCGCTTGCCTTCGAACTTGATGAAGGCGGACGCATCGGCGTCGGGGCGCTTCCAGTAGCCGGCGAACACGCTGGGGCCGTGGGTGATGATTTCGCCCGACTCGCCCGCCGGCAGCTCCTGCAGCGTGTCGGGGTCGACCACGCGCGAGTCGGTGCTCATGTAGGGAATGCCCAGGCACTGCTGCTTGGGGTTCTCGAACGGGTTGGCGTGCGACGGCGCCGCCGTTTCGGTCAGGCCGTAGCCCTCGAGGTACTTCAGGCCGTACAGCTCCAGGAGGCGCTGCGCCACGGCCTGCGGCATGGCCGCGCCGCCGCCGCCGATGTGCTGCAGGCTGCTCAGGTCGTAGTTCTTGAAGTTGGGGCTGGCCAGCAGGTCGATGACCATGGTGGGAATGTTCGTCCAGCTCGTGACCTTCCAGCGCGAGATCAGTCGCCCGGCCATGTCGCGGTCCCAGCGCGGCATGATGACCAGCGTGGCACCCGCCAGGATGGAGGTGTGCAGCATGCTCACCGTGCCGGTGATGTGGAACATGGGCACCACCGCCAGCACCACCATCTCGTGCGAGCCCAGGCCCCACAGCTGGCTGGCCACCGCGTTGTGCATGAGGCTGGAGTGGTTGTGGATGCAGCCCTTGGGCAGGCCGGTGGTACCGCTGGTGTAGGGCAGCAGCGCCATGTCGTCGGCGCCCACCACGTGCTCGGGCGCGGGGTGGCCGGCAGCCAGTGCATCGGTCCAGCTCATGACCTGGCCGCCCGCCAGTTGCGGCAGCGGGTGGCGCGTGAGCAGCCAGTCGCGCCAGGCCGGCGCCGGGGCGTTGTCGCCTTCCACGTTGGCATCGAACGCGTCGGTGTACTGCGAGACGATCAGGTGCGCGAGCCGGTCCTTGGCATCCAGCGCATCGCTGGCCTTGGCCAGCTCGGCCGCCAGCTCGCCGGTGGTGATGGCCACCTTGGCCTCGGGGTCGGTGATGTAGTGCTTGAGCTCCTCGGCCCGGTTCATGGGGTTGACCGGCACCACCACCGCATTGGCACGCATGATGGCGAAATGCGCCACGATGAGCTGCGGGCAGTTCTGCATGTTCAGCAGCACGCGGTCGCCGCGCTTGACGCCCAGCGCGTGGAGCGTGCCTGCCAGCCGCTCGATCTGGTCGGCCAGCTGGCTGTAGGTGGTGACGGTGCCGAAGAAGACCAGCGCCGACTTGTCGGGGTAGCGCGCGGCGTTGACGGCCAGGTTGTGCCACATCGAGGTGGCAGGCACGGTGATCGATTTGGGCAGGCGCTTGGGCCAGAACTTGTAGTGCGGGCGTTCCATACGTATCGGTATCTCCAAGGGGGCCCCAGCCTACACAGGTGCAGGCCGGGGCACGAGACGGATTGGCCCTGATTTCGTCACCTTCGCGACGCACGGGGCTCGGCGCCGCGGCTGACAGACGCCTGCCTTGGCACCAGCGTATAAGCATGCCCTTGCACCACCCGACTGCAAAGGAGTTTCGCCATGCCCGAAAAGCGAGCCAGCGTTCATTGGGAAGGTGCCGGCAAGACCGGCAAGGGAGCCATCAGCACCGAGACGGGGGCCCTGAAGGCCTACCCATACGGCTTTGCCAGCCGCTTCGGGGACGACCGCAAGGGCACCAACCCGGAAGAGATCCTGGGCGCAGCGCACGCCGGCTGCTTCACCATGGCGTTCGCATTCGCGCTGGAAGGCGCCGGCATCACCGCCACCTCCATCGACACGCAAGCCGCCGTGCGCCTGGTGCAGGACGGCCCGGGCTTCAAGATCGACCGCATCGCGCTGGAGATGGAAGCCGTGGTGCCGGGCATCGATCAGGCGAAGTTCGACGAGATCGCCAACGCGGCCAAGGCCAACTGCCCGCTGTCCAAGGCGCTGGCCAGCGTGCCGGAGATCACCCTCAAGGCCACGCTCAAGGGGCGCTGAGCGCAGGGCACGCCTTTCATTGATCGAGGCGTGCACGAGCGGCTGCCCTCAGGCGGCCGCGAGTTGGCCAGCCATCTGGCCGAGCTGCCGTATCGCATCGTCGACCCGCGCATCGCCCGGATGCCCGGCGTTCAGGCGCAGGTGGTGAACGAAGCGCCTGTCGGCCGAGAACAGCACGCCAGGCGCAGTGCTGATGCCCGCCCTTCGCCCACGGCGATGAAGCTCCAGGGCATCGACCTTGGCGGGTAGCTCGAGCCACAGGAAGTACCCGCCGGAAGGAAGAGTAATGCGGGTTCCCGGAGGAAAGTGGCGCTCCACCATGCCGCGAACGCGGCGCTGCTCGCGCGACAGCGCAGTGCGAAGCCGGCGCAGGTGGTGGTCGTACCCGCCCTGCTCCAGGTATTCGGCAATTGCCACCTGTGAAGGAATCGAGGTGGCCAGCGAAGTCATCATCTTCAGCCGCAGCACCTGCGCCGCATGGCGCCCCGCGGCCGCCCAACCGACCCTGTAGCCGGGCGCCAGGCACTTGGAGAACGAGGAGCAGTGCAGCACATCACCCGTCTGGTCGAAGGACTTGACTGAAGGCGGGCGCCGCACGTCGGCATAGAGTTCCGCGTACACATCATCTTCCACGAGTGGCACGCCATGGCGCGCCAGCATTGCGACCAGTTCGCGCTTGCTCGCCAACGGCATCGAGGCGCCGAGCGGATTCTGCAGATTCGGCATGAACCAGCACGCCGCGACCTTGTGCTGGCCAAGCAGCCGTTCCAGGTCCTGCAGGACGACCCCCTCCTTGGGGTCGGTGGCAACCTCGACAACGCGCAGGTGCAGGCGCTCCAATGCCTGAAGTGCCGCATAGAAAGTCGGCGACTCCACCACGACCAGATCCCCCGGGCGCGTCACCGCCTGCAGGCAGAGGTTGAGCGCTTCCATCGCGCCGTTCGTGATGACGAGTTCAGTCTCCGACAGCGCGATGCCCTGCAGCGCATAGCGGCGCAAAATCGCCCGCCGCAAGCGCTCGTCCCCCACGGTCAGCCCGGTGGTGACCTCTTCGGGCAGCAGGTTGCGCATGGCTCGCGCACCCGTGCGCACCAACTCCTCCAATGGAAAGAGATGAGGCGATGGAAAGGCCGAGCCCAAGGGGACGACCGCCGGATCGCGTGTGGATTCGAGGATGTCGAAGGCAAGGGTGCTGACGGCGACCTCCGAGGTTTCGCGTGCCGGGGTCGCCGGCTTCGACAGTTGCCTCGAAGACCGCTTCCCGGCCCGCACGTAGTAGCCAGAGCGCGGCCTGGCTTCGATGACACCCCTTGCCTCCAGCAGCGCATACGCCTGGAACACGGTCGAGGGGCTGACGCCTCGCCGCTCGCACGTCTGTCGCACCGAGGGCAGTCGGTCGCCCGCCTTCAACAGGCCCTGCTTGACGGCATTGGTCATGTCATCGGCCAACTGCTCGTACAGGCGGAGGGTTTCGTCGGCCATCTGATACGGTTGAAATTCGGAAAATCTGCATCCTACCGCGCAGATTGCAGTGGCCATGATTGCCGCATGACAGCTATTCCAACCTTCCCGGTCGCACCATCCGAGGCGGCCCGCCCCCTTGCCATCACTCAGCGCATTGAACGTGCGTCAGCTGGAGCCACCAAATGAACGGAATATCCATTGGCGACGTCTGGGGTGTGGTCTTGGTGTTCACGGTCGCAATCGCCTTGATGGCGCTGTGCGCGCTCACGACCAGCAAGTGGAAGTGAGCAGCACCGGCCACGCGAGCAGGCGCTGCGGGCCCTCTAGCCTGCGGCTGCGAACACCTGCGCCGACACCGCCTTCAGGGTGTGGATGGTGGCTTTCATTGCCGGCGTGACGGGCCGGTTGCGGGCCGTGGCCATGACCGTCCTGGCCTTGAGCTCCTGTCCGAGCGGTCGCTCCACAAAAGTCCCGTTCGCCAATTCGCGGCAGATCGACAGGCGGGACACGATCGCAGCCGCGCGCCGGGTGGCGATGATCTCCCGGGTCATGTCCGGGTCGTCGATTTCGTAGGCCACGCTCAGGTTCACGGAATGCTTGGCGGCCCACTGGTCGATGTGGCGCCTCAGGCCCTGGCCGGGGCTGGGCAATCGCAGCGGCACTCCCGCGAGGTCGGCAGCGATCGAGCCCGTGTCCGGCAGCGCGAATTCGGGGTGCGCCACCAGCACGACCGGCGCCTCGCCAAGCTCCTCCAGCAGCAGCTGCGAGGACATGCCGATGTCGCTGAGTACGCCGATGTCGACCTGCGCATGCAGTACCCACTCGTACACATAGCGGGAATTGCCGCTGACCAGCCGGACGCGGACATCGGGGTAGTCGACGGCCATGGCGTCGAGCAGGCGCAGGCCGGCGGCGCGCATGAAGGCTGGCGAAAGCGCCACATCGACCGGCCCCGCGGGCTTGCTGGCCTGCGCGGCTGCGCTCGCAATGGCCTCCTGCAACTGCGCGAGCAAGGGCCGCAGTTGCTCGCGCAAGCGCTCGCCGGCCAGCGTCAGGCTCACGCCGCGCCCGTGCCTGTAGAGCAGCGGCGCGCCGCAGGCCTCCTCGAGTTCCTTCACATGCCGGCTGACCTGCGATTGGGGAACGGCAAGAATGCTTGCCGCGCTGGACAGGCCACCGGATTCGGCGACCAGGAGAAAGGTTTCAAGGATCCGGGTTTCCATCGCTAGGGCAGGTACGAGGCGCGGTACCCGCCAATGCTAGCGGCCCATGGCGGCCGGCCAACAGCGGGAACATACGCCCCCTTGATCTCGCGCGCCCACTATCGCCTGGCGTTCACCCGGGCCAGCAGGCCATCGACAGTTTCGGAGGGAACGCGAAGCGCAAAGATCAAGTCGTTGGCGGCGGAAAGGTCCTCGCCCAGGAGCAGCCCCGCCATCGCAGCCGTGGCCTCGGTCGCAGGCGCGGACACCTGCGTCACGTGGCTCAGGGCCAGCGTGAAGACCAGTCCGTAGGGCACGTCCTCGGAGAGGAAGCGCGTTTTCACATCGGTCGGCCCGGGCGGGCCACCGCGCTTGTCGTGCAATTCGGCGGCGATGTCGGCCAGGTGCTCGGACTGTGTGTTGAACGATTGGGCGAAATGCCGTTCGAGCGTGCGCAGGCGCAGGCCGAACGCAGCTGCGATGGCCATGCGCTCGGCATCCAGCTGCTCGATGACCGCTGCCACGCGCGGCGTCATGAAGTGGTACTGGGGCCAGTTCTCTGCGCGCTCGATGCGCGTCCAGTTGAACAGGGCGAGCGGACCATGGGCCACCGGGTTGATGTTCGCCAGGGTCGTTGCAAGCGCGTTCTCGTCGCCGATGAACCCCGGCCCGAACAGGACTTCGCATGTCTGCAGCGCCAGCGCCTGGTCGGAACACGGCAGGCAGGAAACGCCGACCTTCGGGCGCCGGGTCATGATGCGAACATCGGAGGGTCCCTGGCGGCGCGCTGTCAGCACCGTGGTGCCGAAGCTGGCGACCGAGATCGCAACGCCCTGCCCTATTGCCGCCTCGTAGAGATACAGCGCCGACAGCGACCCCATCGAGCTGACGATCACCGTCTGGCCGGAGCGCAGATGCGGCAGCAACGCGTCCATGGCCGCCCGGTGGCCGTTCACGGGAATGGCAAGCAGCAGCACGTCTGCAAACCGGGCCAGTTCGCCCGCGCAGTCGGCAACCTTGAGGGGCAGGCTCGCTTCCAGTACGCCCGTGGCGTTCACCGCCTCGCGGCGCAGCGCATCTGCAGTGGTTCCGCGCGGCGACCAGATCATCACGTCATGGCCACGATGCGACATCCAGGCCGCGCTGGCGAGCCCGATGCCGCCGGCGCCGAGAATTCCGACTTTCATTTGCGCGCCTTCACTCGCCCTTGATGTTGCCGCGCTGGACCACGCTGGCCCAGCGCATCGAGTCTTCGGAGACGAGCCTGGCGAAGTCGGCGCTGCCCGCGCAGGTCGCTTGCGCCCCCACGGCCTGCAGCCGCTTCTGCGTTTCGGGCAGGCCGCAGATGGCAAGGATTTCGGTGCCCAGGCGCGCCAGGACCGCGGGCGACGTCTTGGCGGGCCCCATCAAGCCCACCCATACCGGGACGGCGAGCCCGGAGATGCCCACCGCCTGCTGGACCGTGGGAACGCCCGGCAGCGTGGAAATCGGCGTGGCCGTGAAGGTGGCCAGTACGCGCGCCTTGCCGCCCTCGACCATGGGCTCGATGGAGGCCGCGCTGGTGACGATGGCCGCGACTTGTCCCCCCATGAGATCGACCATCGCGGGCGACGCACCGCGGTAGGGCACGTGCGTCAGCTTCACCGCGGCGGCCTGCGCGAACAGCTCGCCCGTCAGGTGCGAGACGGTGCCGTTTCCGGTCGACGCGTAGGACACCTGCCCGGGTTGTGCGCGCGCGTCCTTCACGAGATCCTGGAGCGTGCGATAGCTGCTGTCGGTTCGAACGGCCAGCACCATCGGTGTGTCGGCCACCAGCGCGATCGGCGCGAAGTCCTGCTGCGCCTGGTAGGGAAGCTTCGCCAGCAGATGCGGAGCAATCGAGATGGCCCCGCCGGTTGCCAGCAGGAGCGTGGCGCCATCCGCGGGCGCCTTGGCAACAGCGTCCGCCGCGATCACGCCGCCGGCGCCCGCTTTGTTCTCCACGACGACCGAGGAGGTGCCCAGGCGACTCGAAAGCTGGGATGCCAGGTAGCGGCCGATGACATCCTGCGCGCCGCCTGGCGCGAAGGGAACGACGAGCTTGATGACCTTGGGAAGCTCCTGGGCCATCGCCCCCACGGACATCAGGGCAGTGGTGGCCAGCCCCAGGGCGAGGCAGCATCGGGCAAGTCGGAGGTGCATGGCAGGAAGGTGGTTGATGTGCGGGTTGCTTTGCGAGCGCCAAGTCTTGCCTGCTTCGGGTCCGCGATGAAGGCCAGGAATCGGATGTCAGCTATCCAATACGCGGGGCCGCCGATTGAACCAGTGCGCCTGTGGCAAGCTCACACCTGCATGGTTCATCGTCAATTCCCCCGGCGTCTTTTCCTGCTTCGCGCCTTTGCCACGGCGCTGCCGCTCGGCCTGCCGCTGGCAGCGCGCGCCGGCTTCAACTTCTTCCTGAGCGAATACACCGCCAGCCGGGACGAGTTGCAGGCCGAGATCGGCAAGCGCTTTCCGCTGTCGCAGCGCTATGCCGAGATCTTCAGCGTGACGCTGACCGACCCAGTGCTGGGCCTGGATGCGGGCGCCAACCGCGCGGCCATCACCACACGCGTGAACATCGCCAGCCCGCTGATGCAGCCTTCGAGCGTGAACGGCGTGATGTCCATCAGCAGCGCCCTGCGATACGACGTGGATGCGCTGGCCCTGCGCCTGAAAGACCCGCGCGCCGAGCAGCTGCAACTCGACGGCGTGGCGGGCCAGGATGCGCAGCGCCTGCAGCGCATCGGCGGCGCGGTGGCGCAGGAGCTGCTGCAGGGCTACCCCTTGCGCACCTTCAAGCCCGAAGAACTCAAGTTCGGCCGCAAGACCTACGAAATCGGCGACATCACCGTCGGCAAGGACGAGATCAAGGTGCAGCTCAAGTAGCTGCGGCGCGCCTCAGGCCGCCTTGGCGGCGGGCTCGTCGTCGAAGCCGGTGGCGCGGGCCACGGCCTCCCACCTGGCCATGTCGTCCAGCATCTGCTGCGCATGGCCGCGCACCGCGTCCACCGCGTCGGCGCCCAGTTGAAGGCGCAGCGGGGTCTGCTCGGCCGCAAGCGCCGCCACCACGGCGCTTGCGGCCTTGACCGGATCACCCGCCTGGGTGCCGTCCATGCCATGGGCAAACTGGCGGATGCCGCCGGTCACGTCGCTGTAGGCGTCCAGCACCGGCATGTGCTTGAGTGCATCGCCCGCAAAGCCGGTGCGGAAGGCCCCGGGCTCGACGATGAGCACCTTCACGCCGAAGGGCGCCATCTCTTGCGCCAGCGCCTCGGACAAGCCCTCCAGTGCAAACTTGGACGCCGAGTAGGCACTGAAGCCGCCGAACGACAGCTGCCCGCCCATGCTCGACATGTTGACGATGGCGCCCGAGCGCTGCGAACGCAGCTGCGGCAGCACCGCGCGAATGACGTTCACGGCACCGAAGAAGTTGGCCTCCATCTGCGCACGCAGCTCGTCTTCAGGTGTTTCCTCCACCGCGCCGACGATGCCGTAGCCGGCGTTGTTGAGCACGATGTCGATGCGCCCGAAGCGCGCCACCGCGGCCTCGACGGCCGCCTTGGCCTGCGCCGGCTGGGTCACGTCCAGCGCGTGCAGCAGCACCTGGTCGGGAAACTCCGCAGCCAGCCCGGCCAGTCGCTCGGTGCGCCGGGCGGTGGCCACGACCCGGTCGCCCAGGCCCAGCGCATGGCGCGCAAAAGCCAGGCCGAAGCCCGAAGAAGCGCCGGTGATGAACCAGGTGCGGTTGCGTTGTTGTTGAGCCATGTTGACGTTTCTCCTGTTGTTGAAGCGTTGTGGGATGAAGCGATGGCCCGAACTGTAGAAGCGCCGACAAAAAAGAAAAAGTAGACTAATCTTCTTCTTTTAGTAAGCATTGCTTAGCAATCAAGAATGCGGCAGCTCTCCCAGCTCGATGGGCTCATCGCTTTTGTGACGGTGGCCCGGCATCGCGGCTTCAGTGCCGCCGCGGGCGAGCTGGGCGTTAGCTCCCCGGCGCTGAGCCAGGCGGTGCGCCAGCTCGAGCAGCGCCTGGGCGTGCGCCTGTTTCATCGCACCACGCGCAGCGTGGCCCTTACAGAAGCGGGCGAGCAGTTCATGGCCCGCGTGGGCCCGGCGGTGGCCGAGTTGTTCGAGGCCACCGAGTCGCTGGACAGCTTTCGCGATACGCCCAAGGGCCTGCTGCGCCTGAACGCCGGGCGCGTGGTGGCGGCCACCGTGCTGCGCCGCGTCATTCCGCCTTTTCGGGCGGCCCACCCCGAGGTGCAGGTGGAGGTGTGCATCGACGACGGCTTCACCGACATCGTGGCCGAGGGCTTCGACGCCGGCTTTCGCCTGGGCGAGAGCGTGGGCAAGGACATGGTCGCCCTGCCCTTCGGGCCCCCCATGTCGGTGGCGGTGGTGGGTTCGCCCGCCTACCTGCACGGCCGGCCCGTGCCGAAAAAGCCGGCGGACCTGGCCTCGCACGAGCTCATCCGCTACCGCTTCAACACCAGCGGCCAGATCTACAAATGGGACTTCGTCTGCGCCAAGGGCCAACCCCTGGTCTACGAGACACACGGCGGCTTCATCTGCAACGACTCGATGGCCATGCTGGACGCCGCGCTCGACGGCCTGGGCCTGGCCTACAGCTTCGACATAGCGGTGCAGGAGCACCTGGACGCGGGTCGCCTCGTGCGCGTGCTGCAGGAGCACAGCCCACGCCATCCGGGCTTTCACATCTACTTTGCCGGTCATCGGCAGATCCCGCCCAAGCTCAAGCGCTTCATCGAGTTCGGCCAGGCCATGCTGCGCCCGCAACCCGCGCGCCAGCCCCGTCATCCGGCGGCCCGGTGACTGTGGCAAGCTAGGGGCAGGAGGAGGACCGAGTACATGACGACACACCACCGACTGCGCCTTGCCGCCCCACTTCTTGCCATGCTCCTGTGCGCCCCGGCGCTCGCCTTCGACCTGCAGGCCCACCGCGGCGGCCGCGGACTGGCCCCCGAGAACACGCTGGCCGCCTTTGCACAGGCCGCAGCGCTGGGCGTGGATACGCTGGAGCTGGACATCGGCCTCACGGCCGACGGCGTGGTGGTGATCTCGCACGACACCTCGCTCAACCCCGACCACACCCGCGACGCCCAGGGCCAGTGGCTTCCCGCCAAGGGCCCGAGCATCCGCTCGCTCACGCTGGCGCAGCTGCAGCGCTACGACGTGGGGCGCCTGCGGCCCGATAGCGACTACGGCAGGCAGTTCGCCCAGCAAAAGCCAGTGGATGGCCAGCGCATTCCCACCCTCGCGGCCCTGTTCGAGCAGGTTCGCGCCTTGCCCGATGCCAAGCTGCGCATGAACATCGAGACCAAGGTCGACCCCACGCAGCCCGACGAAACTGCCTCGCCCGAGGCCATGACCGACGCGCTGCTGGAACAGATCGAGCGAGCCGGCATGGCCAGCCGCGTGACCATCCAGAGCTTCGACTGGCGCACCCTGGCGCGCGTGGCCCAGCGTGCACCGGAGATCTCGCGCGCCTACCTCAGCAGCCCACGCACCCTGGCGGACCCGCGCTGGACCGCCGGGCTGGCGCTCGCATCGCATGGCGGCTCGGCCCCGCAACTCGTGAAAGCGGCGGCCGACCCTTCGCCGAAGGCCGCCGTCATCTGGTCGCCGTCGTTCGGGCAGCTGACGCAGGCACAGGTGCAGGAAGCCCAGAAGCTCGGCCTGCTGGTGCTGCCCTGGACGGTCAACGGCCGCGCCGACATGGCCCGCCTGATCGACTGGGGCGTGGATGGCATCATCACCGACTACCCCAACCTGCTGCGCGACGTGATGCGCGAACGCGGCATGCCCCTGCCCGCCGGATCGGAGGCCACACGATGAGCAAGCACGACACTTCGCTGCTGCAGGCGCAGTGGCAGGCGCTGTCTGCCTCGCTGGAGCAGTTGCGCAGCGGCCAGTGCCAGGTGGCCGACCTGGCGGCGCGCGCCGCCGAATCCGCCGACCTGCGCGCCGCCCTGCCCGAGCGATTCGACACGGTGCTCGGCGACCTGCTGGACCGCCTGTCGGCCAGCGCCCTGTTCGGCGAGGAAAGCTGCTCCTTCAGCCAGAAGGACCTGCTGGACGGGCTGCAGTCCTGGCTGGCGCATGCACAACTGCGCCTGGACCTGACCGCCTGAAACGCCAGGCAGCTAGACGTGGCGCGTGACGGCGCTGGCGCGGCCCTCGGCCGGCGACTGCACGACGTCGGCGCGCCGATGCAGCGCCTCGATGATGCGGCAGCGCGGCCCCTTGCCGTCGCAGCCGTTGCGCAGGGCCTCGAGGTTGGACTCCAGCACCCGAAGCTCCACCAGGCGTTCGCGCACATGCGACAGGTGCGAGTCGAGCGCCTCGCGCGCCGCCTCGCAATCGGCCTTGCGTGACAAGTCCAACGCCAGCAGCGTGCGCACCTCGTCCAGCGACATGTCCATGGCGCGGCACATGCGGATGAAGCGAAGCTGATGCAGGTCGGCCTCGCCGTACAGGCGATAGCTGTTGTCGCCGCGCCCGGCCGGTTCCAGCAGGCCTTGCGACTCGTAATAACGGATGTTGGCGGCACTTACACCGCTTTTCTGGGCCGCCTGGCCAATGCGATAACCTTGTGCGGTGGACGGCCTTGGTTCTGACATGGCTTGACCTTGAAGGGACTTGAAGCTTTCCAATGTTGGCATACAAAGAGCCTCGTTCATGTCAGACGCCTTCCTGAACCCCACGCCCAAGTCCAAGTCCGCCCCCGCAACCTCCGCCTGCGCCGATTCGTCATGCGGCTGCGGCGCGGGCGCTCCCATCTCGCTTCGCGCGCCCGCCGCGAATGATGGCGGGCGTGCCAGGCAGCCGGGTCATGACCACGGCAGCGGCGCGCACGCGCATGAACACGATCACGACCACGATCACGACCACGGCGAATCCGACGGACACGACCACGGCCCGCTGCCGGGCATGAAGCGGCTGGCGGCCTCCCTCGTGGCCGCCGTCGGCGCCGAACTGCTGCACTACTTCGCCCCCGAAACCACCGCCTGGCACATGGCCGGCATGGCGGTGGCGGCGCTGGCCATCGCGCTGGCGGGCATCGGCATCTACAACAGCGGCCTGCGCTCGCTGCTGCGCGGCAAGCTGGGCATCGACTCGCTGATGGCGGTGGCCGTCACCGGCGCCTTCCTCATCGGACAGTGGCCCGAGGCGGCCATGGTCATGGCGCTGTATGCACTGGCCGAGTTGATCGAGCACCGGGCGGCCGACCGGGCGCGCCACGCCATCTCCAGCCTGATGGCCCTGGCGCCCGAACAGGCGGAGGTGCTGGGCGAAGACGGCAACTGGCGCCGCACCGCGGCCCGCGACGTGGCCGTGGACGCCACCGTGCGCGTGCGACCCGGCGAGCGGCTGCCCTTCGACGGCGTGGTCAGCACCGGCAGCGGCGCGGTCGACCAGGCCAGCGTGACGGGCGAGAGCATGCCGGTGGACAAGGGCCCGGGCGACAACCTGTTTGCCGGCACCATCAACCTGGGCAGCGAACTGCAGTTCCGCGTGACGGCCGCCGCGGGCAGCACCACGCTCGACCGCATCATCCATGCAGTGGAACAGGCGCAGGCCACGCGCGCGCCCACGCAGCGCTTCGTGGACCGCTTCGCCGCCGTCTACACGCCGGTCGTCTTCCTCATTGCGCTGGCACTCGCCGTGGGCGCACCGCTGCTGCTGGGCTGGGGCTGGCAGGACGCCATCTACAAGGCACTGGTGCTGCTGGTGATCGCCTGCCCGTGTGCGCTGGTGCTGTCCACGCCGGTCACGGTGGTGAGCGCACTCACCGCCGGCGCGCGGCGCGGCATCCTCATCAAGGGCGGCAACCACCTGGAAGCTGCGCGCACGCTCAAGGCCATTGCGCTGGACAAGACCGGCACCATCACCGAAGGCAAGCCCAAGCTGGTGCACTGGCAGGTGTGGGACGGCGCCCAGCCGGCGGATGTGCAGCGCGCGGCGGCAGGCCTGGCCAGCCGCTCCGATCACCCGGTCTCGCGCGCCATCCTGGCGGGCCTGGACGACAAGCAGCGCGCCGACGCCTACGACATCACGGACTTCAAGGCCCTGCCCGGCCTGGGCACCGAAGGCCGCGTGGCCGGCGACATGCTCGTGCTGGGCAACCACCGCCTCATCGAAGACCGCGACCAGTGCAGCGACGCGCTCGAAACCGTGCTGCGCGAGCACGAGCGCCAGGGCCGCACCGTGACGCTGCTGGCCAGCGCCCGCGGCGTGATCGGCGTGTTTGCGGTGGCCGACACCGTGAAGCCGCAGGCGCGCGACGCCATTGCCGAGCTGGGCCGCCTGGGCATTGCACCGGTCATGCTCACCGGCGACAACGAGGCCACCGCGCGTGCCGTGGCTTCGCAGGCCGGCATCACCGAGCTGCGCGGCAACCTGCTGCCCGAGGAAAAGCAGGGCGCCATCCGCGAGCTGCAGCGCCGCCACGGCCCCACCGGCATGACCGGCGACGGCATCAACGACGCGCCCGCCCTGGCCCAGGCCGACATCGGCTTTGCCATGGGCAAGGCCGGCACCGACATCGCCATGGAAGCGGCCGACGTGGTGATCATGAACGACGACCTGCACCGCCTGGCCGAAACGGTGCGCCTGTCGCGCCGCACGCACGGCGTGCTGTGGCAGAACATCAGCCTGGCCATCGGCATCAAGGTCGTGTTCCTGCTGTTGGCGGTGGCGGGCCAGGCCACCATGTGGATGGCAGTGTTCGCCGACATGGGTGCCAGCCTGCTGGTGATCGCCAACGGCCTGCGGCTGCTGCGGCACAAGGGCTGAGCTGGCGGACGGGGTTTCGAACGGCCATGGCAGGCCTCCATAATCAGCCGCCATGCCTCTTGGACATTCCGCGAACCCGACTTCCAGCAAGGCGCCCGATGGCGCCATCACCGACGTGGCCGGCATCGAGGTCGGTCACTTCAGCGACCCGCGCCGGCCCACCGGCTGCACCGTGATCCTGGCCAAGGAGGGCGCCGTGGGCGGCGTCGACGTGCGCGGCGCCGCGCCCGGCACGCGCGAAACCGACCTTCTGGCGCCGGGCAACCTGGTCTCCACCGTGCACGCCGTCATGCTGGCCGGCGGCAGCGCCTGGGGCCTGGCGTCCGTCGATGGGGCCGTGCAGTGGCTGGAGGAGCAAGGCGTGGGCATGGACGTGCGCTTCGGCACCCTGCCCATCGTGCCCGCCGCCGTGCTGTTCGACCTGCCTGTGGGCGATGCGCGCATCCGCCCCGATTCGGCGGCCGGCTATGCGGCCTGCCAGGCCGCTTCAGCCACGCCTCCGGCCGAAGGCAATGTGGGCGCCGGCAGCGGCGCGCTGGTTGGCAAGCTGTTCGGCGTGGACCGTGCGATGAAGGGCGGCATCGGCACCGCCTCGGTCACCGTGGCCGGCGTCACGGTGGGCGCCCTGATCGCCTGCAACGCGCTGGGCGACGTGCTCGACCCGGACACCGCGCAGGTGGTGGCCGGCGCGCGCACCGCCGACGGCAAGCACCTGCTCGACACCCGCCGCGCCCTGATGCGCGGCGACCTGCCCAAGCCCTTGCTGGCGGGCACCAACACCACCATCGGCGTCATCGCCACCGATGCCACGCTCACCAAGGTACAGGCCAACCGGCTGGCCATGGTGGCGCACGACGGCCTGGCGCGCGCCATCAACCCGGTGCACACCATGAGCGACGGCGACACCCTGTTCGCGCTGGCCACCGGCCGTGCCGCGCCGAGTGCCGAGGCGCCGGGCATGACAGTGCTCAGCGCCATGGCGGCCGAAGTGGTGGCACGGGCCACGCTGCGTGCCGTGCGGGCGGCGCGCGCCATCGACATGCTGTCGGGCGGCGTGCCGCTGCACATTCCCTGCGCGGGCGATTTCTCACGAGCCTGACATGCCCAAGACACTCAAGCTCATCCTGCTGTCCATCCGCGACCTGCTGGTCTCCATCGGGCCGGTGGCCTTCATCGTGGTCGGCCTGCTCGTGCTGGCGTACTGGTGGCTCGATCCGCAGCCGCCCAAGCAGGTCACGCTGGCCACCGGCCCGGCGGGCAGCGCGTATGCCGAGTTCGGCAAGCGCTATGCGGCGGCCCTCAAGCCCAACGGCATCGACGTCATCCTCAAGCCCACCGACGGCTCGCTCGACAACCTGGACCTGCTGCGCAAGGGCGAGGCCGACGTGGCCTTCGTGCGCGGCGGCAGCGCCGACCCGACGGCCGACGAGGATGCCGGCCTGACCTCGCTGGGGGCGCTGTTCTACGAGCCGCTGTGGGTGTTCTACCGCAGCGAGGTGGCGCAACGCATCGAGCACAAGAAAAAGAAGAGCGAGCGCATGAAGAACGGCGAGCACGCCGAACTGAACGCACTGGTGCAGCTCAAGGGCGTGAAGCTCAACATCGACAAGCCCGGCAGCGGTGTGCCGCAGATCGTGGACCAGATGCTGCGCGCCAACCACATCGATCCCCAGTCCATCGAGCTGTCGCACCTGGAGCAGACGCCGGCGGCCGAAGCGCTGGAGGCCGGCCTGCTCGACGCCATCGTGCTCGCCTCGGCGCCGCAGTCGCCGCTGGTGCAGCAGCTGCTGCGCACGCCGGGCATCGAGCTGATGAACTTCGAGCAGGCCGAGGCCTATGTGCGGCGCTTCTCCTTTCTGTCGGACGTGACGCTGCCGCGCGGCGTGGTCGACCTCGCCTCCGACCTGCCACCACACGACGTGACGCTGCTGGCCACCACCACCTCGCTGCTCTCGCGCGAGAAGACCCACCCCGCCCTGCGCCAGCTCTTCGCGCAGAGCGCGCAGGCCATCCACAGCTCGGGCGGCTGGTTCAACCGGGCGCGCGACTTTCCCAACACCAAGACCAGCGAATTGCCGGTCAGCCCCGAGGGCGACCGCGCCATCAACGGCAATCCGCCGTTCTGGCAGCGCTACCTGCCCTTCTGGGCCAGCAACCTGTTCGAGCGCATGTGGCTGGTGCTGGGCGGCCTGGTGGTGCTGATGCTGCCGCTGGGGCGCGTGGTGCCGCCGCTGTACCAGTTCCGAGTGCGCTCGCGGGTGTTCCGCTGGTATGCGCAACTGCGCGACATCGAGCAGCGGGCCGACAGCCGCGCCGAGGCGCCTGAGGTGCTGCTCAGCGAGCTGGAATCGCTGGAGGCCAACGCCAACAAGATCACCGTGCCGCTGTCGTATGCCAACGAGCTGTACGAGCTGCGCAGCAACATCTATTCAACGCGCCGGCGATTGACGGCGATGAAGCCTGCGCAATGAGCGAAGCAGCAGCGCAAGACATTCCAGCAGCCGCGGCACCAGCCGTGTCCGAGGCCGAGCTTGCACAGCAGGAGCGCCGGCGCCTGCTGCGCTTTCTGCTGCGCCTGGGCCACCTGTTGCTGGCCACCGGCGCGGCCGCGGGCATGGTGGAGACCACGCTGCGCAAGGTGGCGCAGAACTACCAGATCAAGCAGTTCAACACGCTGGCCCTGCCCACCGTGGTGTTCGTCAATTTCGCCGACGAGGACGCCAGCCTGCAGATCGAGTTCACCGCCGAGCAGGGCCTGGTGCTGCGCTTCGACCAGGTCGAGGCCACCTATGAGCTGTCGCGCGATGCCGAGCGCTCGGCCATCGATCCGACCGAGGGCCTGCGCCGCATCAACGCCATCCTGGCCATGCCGCCGCCGCACCGCGCGCGCTGGAGCATCCTGGGCCACGTGCTGGCCACGGTGGGCATTGCGCTGGTGATCCGGCCTACCGCCGACGTGGTGGGTGCCGCCGCCACCTTCGGCCTGGTGGTGGGCGTGCTGCGCCTGCTCTCGCGCCGCGGCGGCATCGTGAACACGCTGCTGCCCATGTTCTGCGCCTTCGTGGTGGCGCTGCTGGCCCTGCTCGGGGCGCGGCACGGCATTGCGGGCAGCCCGATCTACGTGCTGGTGGCCTCGCTCTATACCTTCCTGCCGGGCGGCACGCTGGCGGTGGCCACGGTGGAGCTGGCCTATGGCGACATCGTCTCGGGCAGCACGCGCTTCATCTCGGGCCTGCTGCAGCTGGTGTTTCTCATGCTGGGCATGCTCACGGCCGCGTCCATCGTGGGGCTGCCGCCCGAGCGGCTGCTGGTGCCGGTGTCCGATGCTGCATCGCGCAGCTGGGCACCCTGGCTGGGCGTTGTGCTCTTTGCAATAGGCCACTGGCTGCACTACGCAACGACGCGACGCGCGCTGCCCTGGATCCTGGCGCTGCTGTTCGTGGCCATGGCGGGCCAGCAGCTGGGCAATGCGCTGTTCGGCGGCTACATGAGCGGCTTCTTCGCCGCGGTGCTGATCACGCCGGCCGCCTACATCGTGCAATACCGGTTCGCGGGCCCGCCCTCCATGGTCACCTTCATCCCGGCGCTGTGGATCCTGGTGCCCGGCTCGCTGGGGCTGATCGGCCTGGCCGAGCTGGTGGGCAACGACCGCCTGGCGGGGGTGGAAAACTTCGTGACCACGCTGTTTTCCATCGTCGCCATCGGCCTGGGCACGGTAGTGGGCACGGCCCTGTACAACATGCTGTTCGAGCCGGTGTTCACCCGCGCAGGAACCATGGGCGACATCATGCTGCGCTACCTGAAGCTGCGGCGCTGACGCCGTGGGGGCTTGTCCGCGGCGGGACAGCGGCACCCTTCGCGGCAGTGCACAATCGGCGCTCCGGCTTCGGCCGGAAAGCGTTCTCAGGGCGGGGTGAAACTCCCCACCGGCGGTGACGGCCAGGCGGCTTTTTCTTCGAAGGCAGCCATGGCACAAGCCCGCGAGCGCCCGCGCCCTTGCGGTGCGGGGTCAGCAGACCCGGTTGGAATCCGGGGCCGACGGTCACAGTCCGGATGAAAGAGAGCGCGTGATCGCGCCTTTGTAGCAGGCGCGCGCCGGCAGTTGCTGCCTGCGTGCGCTTTCGTGCAGGCGCGGTTCCGTGCGCCCTGATTCAGGCAATCCTGCATTCAACGAGGTGCACCATGAGTCAGATCAACGACCTTCCCATCAGCGCTGTTCCCGCTGCCGCCAAAGACGGCGCGGCCAAGCGCATCGCCTTCGTCCAGGCACTCTGGCATGACGACATCGTCAACCAGGCCCGCGACGCCTTCCTCGAGGAAATGCTCAACAGCGGCGTGCCGCGCGAGCAGATCGACATCTTCGAGGTGCCCGGCGCCTTCGAGATCCCGCTGCACGCCAAGCGCCTGGCCAGCTCGGGCCGCTATGCGGCCATCGTCGGCTGCGCGCTGGTGGTGGACGGCGGCATCTATCGCCACGAATTCGTGGCCAACACGGTGGTGTCCAGCCTGATGGCGCTGCAGCTGGAAACCGGCGTGCCGGTGCTGTCTGCGGTGCTCACGCCGCACCACTTCCACGAGCATGTGGAGCATCGCAAGTACTTCCACCGCCACTTCGCCATCAAGGGCACCGAGGCGGCCCAGGCCTGCGTGAAGACCATCGAGGCGCTGCGCAAGGTCGACGCGATGCTGGCGGTGGCCTGAGGCCGGGCGAGCGGCCCATGCGGCCGGTGGCATCATCGGCCGCATGACAGTGCAAGACTCAAGTTTCTCGGCCCGCGACGTGGTCGACTTCTGGCTCGACGCCGGTCCGCAGAAGTGGTTCAAGAAGGACGAGGCTTTCGACGCGCAGTTCAAGTCGCGCTTCGAGGCCGCGCACGAGGCGGCCGCCAGCGGCGTGCTCGACGGCTGGGCGGCGGATGCGCAAGGTGCATTGGCCTTGCTGCTGCTGCTCGACCAGTTTCCGCGCAACGTCTTTCGCGACGACCCGCGCACCTACGCCACCGATGGCAAGGCCCTGGCGATTGCCCGCAAGGCGGTGGATGCCGGCCTCGACCGGCAGATTGCCGACCCGGGCGTGCGCGCCTTCTTCTACCTGCCCTTCATGCACTCGGAATCGCTGGCCGACCAGGACCGCAGCGTGGCCTTGTGCGAGCACGCCGCGCCCGACAACCTGCGCTTTGCCAGGCACCACCGCGACATCGTGGCGCGCTTTGGCCGCTTTCCGCACCGCAACGAGCTGCTGGGGCGCGAAAGCACGCCGCAGGAGCAGGCGTTTCTGAGCGAAGGCGGCTTTTCCGGCTGAAGCCAAGCCACAGCCGGGCGGCAGCCCGATCAGGCGAAGGAAGTTCGGGAAGACAGGTGGCGCAGGCGCTCGAGCTGGCGAGCTTCCTCGGCCTGGCGCAGGCTGCGGGCCGCGCGGGCAGCCACGTACGAAACGTAGAGATTCTCGACTTCGCGAACCCAGGCATCGAGAACGGGGCCCGTGTCTCCCGGCATGGCGGGTACGGCCTGACCCGCCTTCTTCAGGATCTGCGCTTTTTGTTGGGTGCTGAGCATCACGGGCTCCCGGAATCACGAAATCGAATGCGCTCAGCGTACCTTCTTCTACAGGCGTATCAATTAGCTACAAGGCGTACACCTGCGTAAGACTGCACGCATTGAGGCTGCGATTGCGCGCCGACATCTTGTCAGACGCGCTCAGCCCAGCCGCTTGAGCAGCACCGGCGCAGACGCCGCCAGCAACGCCACACCCGAGGCCGTGAGCAAGCCCAGCACGATCTTGCGAAAGGCCTGCTCGCTGATGCCCAGGTAGAGCTTTCCGCCAAGGAGAACGGGCACCAGCACCGCCACGCCCACCAGGGCCAGCAGCGGAACCATCTCCCACTGAACGTTGCCGGCGGCCACGTGCAGCGTGAAGGCCACGATCTGCATCGACAGGTTGAAGTTCTGGATGATGGCGCGCTGCTCGTCGCGCGGCATCTGACGCAGGGCGCACCACAGGGTGGGCACCACGCCGGCAAAGCCGCCAATGCCGCCCATCACGCCGCCGATGGCGCCGATGACGCCGTCGGCCCCTCGCCCGCCCCAGCGAATGGCCGGCAGCTTGTCCGAGAAGATCATCAGCGGACACCACAGGGCCAGCAGCAGGCCCAGGCACAGCTGGAACAGGGGCAGGTCGAAATGCGGCAGCAGCCAGATGCCCACCGGCACGCCCAGCAGACCGCCGGCAAGAAAGGGCCAGAGCACCGCGCGGTCGAAAGGCCGCCGCACCGTGACCGCGGCAATCACCTGCCCGACCAGCGCGCCGAACACCGCCAGCATGGCCGCCAGGCGCGGCTCCACGCTCCACGCCCAGAAGGACATGGACACCATGCCGAAGGCGAAGCCCGACAGCCCCTGGACAAACCCCGCGACCACCGCGCCCAGCGCGACGATCGCGATCAACTCCACGCTCACGCTAGCCGGCGCGGATCAGGTCGGGACCAGCACCGTGCGACGGGCGCGCTGCACGTTGAAGGCGCTGGCCACGAGTACCGCCTGCACCACGGCCAGGCCGAGGATGACGCTGCGGTACTGGCCGTGGTCCATCAGCGTGCCGAAGATCAGCGGCGCGGTGGCCTGGCCGATGTCCAGGCCCGCGTAGACCACGCCGTACACGCGCCCGGAGGCGTTGGCCGGCGTCGAGCGCTTGACCAGCAGGTCGCGCGAGGGGCCGGCGATGCCGCTGGCAAAGCCCATGGCGCCAAACAGCACCGGCACCAGCCACGCCGGGAAATCGGCCAGTGCCAGCACCAGCGCGACGGTGGCGGCCAGACCGAAGCCGATGGCCACGATGCGCTCCACACGCGACGGATCGGACACCAGGAAACCGCCCACCAGCATGCCGCCCGCGCTGGCCACCATGTAGGCCGTCAGGCACATGGCCACCAGCGCCACCGGCACCGCGTGCAGGTGAGCCGCTGCGGTAGGCGCAAAGGTCTGCACCACGCTGATGACCACCGCGTAGACGAAGAAGAAGCCGAAGCACATCCACACGGCGGGAATGCGAAGAAAGTCGAATTCGCCGCCCGCTGCATGCTGCGTTCCCTGGCCCGTGGCCTTGTGCACTTCCTTCACGTCCAGTTCGAGCACGCGCCGGTAGATCCACAGCACGATCAGCACCAGCAGCGCCACGCCGCCGGCGGACGCCAGCGCCACGCGCCACGAGAAGGCAATGGCCAGCGGCACCACGAAGATCGGCGCCAGCGCCCAGCCCAGGCTGCCGGTGATGCCGTGCACGCTGTAGGCATGGCCCAGCCGCGTAGGCGCCACCTTGCGGTTGAACAGCGTGTAGTCGACCGGGTGGAACACGCCGTTGCCGATGCCGGCCAGCGCTGCGGCCAGGAACAGCATCCAGTAGGCCTGCGCCAGCGCATAGACGAAACCGGACATCGCCAGCAGGCCCAGGCCGGCAAAGAGCACGGGGCGCGGCCCCATCTTGTCGACCAGGAAGCCCGAGGCCGCCTGCACCACGCACGAGACCACGAAGAACATGGTCAGCACCGCGCCCAGCTCGGTATAGGTCAGCGCAAATGCGTCCTTGATCCAGGGGAACAGCGGTGGGAGGATCAGCTGGCTGAAGTGGCTGATGGCATGGGCCAGGCCCACCAGGCCGATCAGCTGCGCGTCCGCGCCCAGTGATCGTTGGGGGGATGCGGTGGCGGAGGCGGTCATTTCTGGCAACAAATCTGCGGGAGGTTCTTGATCCTATCCGCGGCCATCGCGTCAGAATGGCGATACCGCGACAACATTTGTCGAAACCATGCCAAACACCGAAACGCCGCCACGACCGCCTGCCGCTGCCACCGCCAAGCAGCCGCCGCGTCTGCCGACCCCGGTGCACAGCGTCCAGTCGCTGACGCCGCACCTGTTCGAGCCCGACGCCGTGCGTCCGCTGCGCGCCAAGGAGCATTTCCTCAAGGCCGACACCCAGGTCGAGTTGCACACCCATCCTTGGCCGCAACTGACCTTCTCGACCCGGGGCGTGATCCGCCTGTCGACGCGCGACGGCAGCTACATCGTGCCGCCCTCTCGCGCCCTGTGGGTGCCGGCCAACATGCCCCACAGCGTGAACCTGATCGAGGACGCAGAGCTTCGCACCGTGTACCTGCACACCTGGATGGCGCCCGGCTGGGACAACTGCGAGGTGCTGGAGATCAGCCCCCTTCTGCGCGCCCTGATGCTGGCGCTTGACACCACGCCCGACGGCCAGGCGCCGGCCGATCCGCACGCGGCACAACGCGAGCGCTGGATCGCCCCCTTGCTCATCGACGAAGTGGAGCGCGCCACGCAGATCCGCATCGACGTGCCGCTGCCGGGCGACAAGCGCCTGCGCCAGTTGTGCGAAAGCCTGCTGCGCGCGCCGGCCAGCCGGGCCACGCTGGCCGAACGGGCCGCCTCCATTGGCGCCAGCGAGCGCACGGTGGCGCGCATGTTCCGAGACCAGCTGGGCATGAGCTGGCAGCAGTGGCGCCAGCAGGCCGTGCTGGCACATGCCATCCCCCTGCTGGCGCGCGGCATGCCGGTCAGCCAGGTGGCGTCGGCCAGCGGCTACGCCACCGACAGCGCCTTTTGCGCCATGTTCAAGGCGGCTACGGGACAATCGCCTACTTCCTTCCAGCACAAGAAGAAATCCAGCTAGCCCTGCCGACTGCCTGACAGCCGCCTCGATGACCGAAGAACACAACAACAAGAAGCAGCCCCTGAACCGCGACCAGCTCAAGCGCTGGCTGCCCTTCCTTTCCTGGCCCCGACCCGACCGGGGCCTGCTGATCAACGAGGCCTCGGCCGGCGTCACCGTCGCGCTGATGGTGATTCCCCAAGGCGTGGCCTATGCCGCGCTGGCCGGCATGCCGCTGGTGACGGGCATCTACGCGGCGCTGTTTCCGGCGCTGATCGCGGTGCTGTTCAGTTCCTCGGCGCGCCTGTCGGTGGGGCCGACGGCGCTGACCAGCGTGCTGGTTGGCGCGTCGCTGGCGCCGCTGGCGGTGCCGGGCAGCGACGAATGGGTGGCGCTGGCGGTGTGGCTGACGCTGCTGTCGGGCCTCATGCAGGTGCTGCTGGGCGCGGTGCGCTTCGGCTGGCTGCTGCGGCTGGTGAATTCGCCGGTGCTCATGGGCTTCACACAGGGGGCGGCGGTGCTGATCACGTTGTCGCAGCTACCCGCGCTGCTGGGCTTTACCGGCCGCACCTATGCGCAGCTGCTCAGCGGCCCGCCGCCCGACTTCTACGCCATCGGCTTCGGCTTGGGCGGCATGGCGATGCTGTGGCTGGGCAAGCGCTTTGCACCCAAGCTGCCCACCACGATGATCCTGGTGGCCGTGAGTGCCACCGTCAGCTATGCCATCGGCTACGCCTTGCAGGGCGGCGCGGTGATCGGCGCCCTGCCCTCGGGCCTGCCCTCGCTGTACATCCCGCACCTGGTGCCCGGCGTGGGGCTGGGCTCGCTGCTGCTGCCTGCTTTCCTGGTCACGCTGGTGAGCTTTCTGGAGACGGCCTCCAGCGCCAAGGTGGACAACGCCAAGGCGGGCACCTTGTGGAACGAGAACCAGGACCTGATCGGCCAGGGCCTGGCCAAGATCGCCTCGGGCCTGACGGGGTCCTTTCCCACCAGTTCGTCGTTCTCGCGTTCGGCCATCACGCTGTATGCCGGCGCGCAGACGCAGTGGGCCACGGTGTTCAGCGTGGTGGTGGTGGCTGCGGCGCTGCTGTGGGCCATGCCGCTGCTCTACAACGTGCCCCAGGCGGTGCTGGCGTCGGTGGTGGTGACGGCGACGCTGGGGCTGCTCAAGCCGCGTGCGTTCGTGGCGCTGTGGAAGGTCTCGCGCATCGAGGCGGCGATTTCACTCGCGACCTTTGCGCTGACCATTGCTTCGGCGCCGCAGATCTACTGGGGGGTGCTGGGTGGCCTGCTGGCGGCGCTGGCGCACTACATGTACCGGCACTTGCACCCGCGCATCATCGAGGTGGGGCTGCATCCGGACGGCAGCCTGCGCGACCGGCATCTGTGGCAGCTACCGCTGCTGGCGCCCAGCCTGTATGCATTGCGCATGGACGCCGAGCTGGATTTCGCATCGGCCAGCACGCTGGAGCGCGCCATCAACACGGCCTTGGCCGAGCGCCGTGGCCTGAGCGACGTGTGCCTGTTCGCGCAGCCGATCAACCGGGTCGACATCACGGGCGCGGAGGTGTTCGGCAGCATCCGCCGCGCGCTGGAGAACAAGGGTGTGAAGCTGCACATCTCGGGCCTCAAGCTGCCGGCGCAGCAAGTGCTCGACAAGGCCGGGTTGCTCGCGCCTGGTCCGTTGCTGTTCAGCTATCGCACGGACGCGGAGGCGTTGGCGGCGTTGACTTCGGCTCGAGGCTGAACCGTCTTTGTTCGGGGCGGGGCGGGCGCGGCAGGCCCTTGGGGCCAGGGGCACCTGCTGTGGCGGTCAGCGCTGCGCGCTGACTCCGCTGCGGTGCTCACGGCGGGGCTTGTGCGGCAGAACTCACTGCGCAAACTTCGTTTGCTCCGTTCAAACAACTGCCGCAAGTCAGAAACGGTCGCTTGCCTGTCCTCCGGCAGGCAAGCTAAGCCCCGCCGCTGCGCTCCTCGCCGCCACAGAAGGCGACCCTGGCCCCAAGGGCCTGCCGCGCCCGCCCAGGTGACGGTGTGTGGTCTTCGAAGGGGAACCACTGCAGCAATACCAACGGTGCATGGCACGACCTCTTGATGCACCACCGTCGTGTCCAGGGTCAAGGGCTGTGTGCCCCTGTGCGGGCGCGCCTCTTTGGCGCCGAGCAGCGCAGTGGGCCCGGCCCGCTTGTGTGTGCCGAAGGACACACACAAGCTTCGTCATCTGGCTTGCGGCAGCTGTCTGAGCGGAGTGAACGAAGTGAACGCAGCGAGTTCTGCCGCAGGGCCGGGTTCACGAGCAGCGCAGGGAAGTCGGCGCAAGGCGCCGACCGCCACAGTGGCGCGCCCGCACAGGGGCACACAGCCCTTGGCCCGCCACAACATCAAAACGACACCCGCCCCCGAGACCGCTTCAAGTCCGAGCGCAGATTCTTGCCCTCCAGCCGCCGCTGCTTCGAAGCAAAGGTAGGCCGGGTAGCCCGCCGCGCGCGCGGCGCCACCGCAACGCTATCCACGATGGCCTGCAGACGTGCAAACGCATCCGCCCGGTTCATGTCGTAGCTGCGGTGCTGCTGCGCCTTCAGCACCAGCACACCCTCTTGCGTGATGCGACTGTCGCGCGTGGCCAGCAGACGCTCCTTCACGCCATCAGGCAAGGAAGAGGCGGCGATGTCGAAGCGCAGATGCACCGCGCTCGACACCTTGTTCACGTTCTGCCCGCCCGCCCCCTGCGCACGGATGGCGCTGATCTCCACTTCGGAAGGATCGATGGCGACTTGCGGGCGCAGCGACATCAGACCCGCTCGAAGATGGCGGCAATGCCCTGGCCGCCGCCGATGCACATGGTCACCAGCGCATAGCGGCCCTGCACGCGCTGCAGCTCGGCCAGCGCCTTCACCGTGATGATCGCGCCCGTGGCACCCACCGGGTGACCCAGCGAAATGCCCGAGCCGTTGGGGTTGACCTTGGCCGGGTCGAAACCCAGCTCCTTGATCACCGCGCACGCCTGGGCCGCAAAGGCTTCGTTCGACTCGATCACGTCCAGGTCGCTCACCTTCAGGCCGGTGCGCTCGAGCACCTTGCGCGTGGCCGGCACCGGGCCGATGCCCATGTACGCCGGCTCCACACCCGCGTGCGCGTAGCCCACCAGGCGGGCCAGCGGCTTGAGGCCCAGCGCCTTCACGCGCTCGCCTTCGGCCAGCACCACGGCGCCGGCGCCGTCGTTGATGCCCGAGGCGTTGCCGGCGGTCACCAGGCCGTCCTTCTTGAAGGCCGGCTTCATCTTGCCCAGCACGTCCAGCGTGGTGTCGGCACGCACGTGCTCGTCGGTGTCGAACAGCACCACGCCCTTGCGGGTCTTGACTTCCACCGGAACGATCTGCTCCTTGAAGCGGCCGGCGGCAATGGCGGCGGCGGCGCGCTGCTGGCTCTGCACGGCCAGGGCGTCCTGCTGCTCGCGCGAGATGCCGTAGCGCGCGGCCACGTTCTCGGCGGTAATGCCCATGTGCATCTTTTCCCACGGGTCGTGCAGGATGCCGATCATGTAGTCGATGAGCTGCGCGTCGCCCATGCGCGCGCCGTGGCGGGCCGCCGTATCGAAATACGGGCCGCGGCTCATCGATTCGGAACCCGCGCCGATGGCAATGTCGCAATCACCCAGCGCAATGGCCTGGGCCGCCGACACGATGGCCTGCAGGCCCGAGCCGCACAGGCGGTTGACGTTGAAGGCCGGCGTCTCGATGGGGCAGCCGGCATCCACCGCGGCCACGCGGCTGAGGTAGGCGTCGCGCGTGTCGGTGGGAATCACGTTGCCCATCACCACGTGCCCGACGTTGGCCGGTGCCACGCCGCTGCGCTCGATGGCGGCCTTGACCACCGTGGTGGCCAGTTGCGTGTTGGGAACGTCTTTCAGCGAGCCGCCGAAGGTGCCGATGGCGGTGCGGGCTGCACCGACCACGAAGATGTCGCGTTGGGTCATGGAGAGATTTCCGGGAAAAGAGAAAGAGAGAAAGGAACTGCCCCAATTTTCGCAGGCGCGCCACCCCGCCCGTGTCGCATCGGGGAACCCGGGTCAAAGTAGGGAGTTCTGCTGCGCGCGGGCCAGGGCGCTGGTGCGGTTTTTCACCCCCAGCTTGGCAAAGATGTTGTGCAGGTGCCATTTGACGGTGGCTTCGGATACGAACAGGCTCTGCGCCAGTTCCCGGTTGCCCAGTCCCGCCTTGAGCAGGCGCAATATCTTCAGCTCGCGCTCGGTAAGCAGTTCCACGACGGGCGCGCCGGGCTGCTCGGCGGGGCCCTCGGCCACTGGCTGCACCGGGGCGATGCTTCGCCCGGCAGCAGCCAGCACCTGCCGCAAGTAGGCATCGGGCGCCTGGTCCGAGCCCTCGACCGGCTGGCCGCATCGATTGGCGCGGATGGTCTCGATCATGTCCAGCACCACCGGGTCGGCATCGACCAGGCTGCGCACCAGGCCGCAGCGCGCGGCCAGGCCCAGCGCCTCGTCCAGCGTGCGCAGGGCCTGGGGGCCTTCCTGGGCGCGATGCTGGTGGACGGCCCGCAGCACCAGCAGCCGCGCCACCTGGGCGCGGTGGTTGTCGCGCAGCGCGCGGCGCAAGGCGTCATTGATGGCGCCCGCCACCGGCCCCTGCACGGCCGCCATCCGAAGGCGCAGGTGCATCAGGCACACGCCGTCGTCATCGTCGAAGGCCGGCTGCGCCTGCGCGCCCGCGCCGAAGCCCAGCAGGCCATAGGAACGCGCGAGCTTCTGCGCCTCGTCCGCCGCACCGGCCTGCAGGCGCAGGCCGCAGCGCTCGGCCGCAAAGGCCAGCGCCAGACGCGGCAGCTTCAGGCGGTGGCCCAGCGATTCACCCTCCAGCAGGCAGCTGTCGGCCAGCGCCACTTCGCCGCGCAGGCGCAGCAGGCGCGCACGCGTGAGGTAGCCGGCGGTGGTCATCTCGGCCAGGCCGTGGTCGTCCACGTAGGGCAGGCCCACGTCCAGATAGTCCTTGGCGGCGCCGAGTTCGCCCCGCTCGTAGCAGACCTCGGCCGCCAGCAGCGCCAGCATCGAGCCTGCATAGGACGCCAGCCCGAGGCTGCGCTCCACGATGGCCACGCCGGCCTGCGCCTGCGCCATGGCCTCGTGGTAGTCGCCACGGCGCATCGCGGTCATGACGGCCAGCGCGGCGGCCCAGGCCAGGCCGTAGTCGGCATGGGTTTCGCCAAAGGCACGGCGGGCAATCGCCAGCGCCTGCTCGCCCTGCTCGAAGGCGTCGGTGGCGCAGCAGCCGCTGGCCAGCACGTTGGCCACCACGCCGGTGCAGAAGGCGTCGGCACGCGGCCAGCTCTTGAGCCAGCCTTCGCTGCTGGCCTTGGCCTGCAGCGGCTCCCCCACGTGGGCCCAGTAGACGCAGCGGATCATCTCGACCATGCAGCGCAACTCGTCGTCGCCGCTCTCGCGGCAGGCCTGCTCCAGTGCGCGCAACTCATGCTCGGCCTCGGGGTAGCGCCGCGTCAGCACCAGCGACCAGGCATGCCCGATTCGGATCTTGGGCCGCGCATGCACCAGGTGCTGCGGCAGGCGTGAGAGCCATCCGAGCAAGGTGGCGTGTTCGCCTCGGTGCTGTACCAGCTCGGCGGAAAAGTCGGCCACCAGGTCGGCGGCGCGCTCGTAGTCCTGCGCATCGAAGGCATAGCGGATGGCTTCGTGCGGCAGGCCCTGCCGCTGGAACCACTCGCTCGCGCGCAGGCTGATGGCCCGGCCGACGTCGGCAGGCCGCTCGCGCCGGCGTCCGCGCAGGTAGTCGGCAAACAGGTGGTGATAGCGAAACCAGGTGCGGGTGCGGTCCAGGCCCGAGAGGAACAGGCTGCGCGCCTGCACCTCGGCCAGCATGGCGCGGCTGTCGCTGCGGCCCAGCACCTCGTCGCACAGCTCGGCGCAGAAGCGCTCCAGGGCCGCGGTGTCGAGCAGGAATTCGCGCAGGTCGGGCCGCAGGCTGTCGAGCACATGCTCGCCCAGGTAGTCGGTGATGTCGCGATCGGTGCCGGAAAAATCGCTCACGAAGGCGCCGCGGTCACCGCTTTCGCGCAGGGCGAGCGAAGCCAGTTGCAGGCCTGCGATCCAGCCCTCGGTGCGATGGTGCAAGGCCTTGAACTGCGCACGCTCCAGCGGCGCGCCGCTCACGCGGCCCACGAAGTCGGCCGCCTCGTCCAGCGCCAGTCCGAAGTGCGTGGCCTCCAGCTCCAGCAGCTGGTTGCGCACCCGCCACTGGCTCAGCGGCAGCGGTGGCCGCGTGCGGCTGGCGATGACCATGCCCACGTTGGGCGGCAGGTGTCCTACCAGCCAGGCCACGTGCCGGTGCACGCCCTCGTGCTGCACCAGGTGGAAGTCGTCGAGCACCAGCAGCAGCTGCCCGCTGCCGGCGCCCAGGTCGCTGAGCAAGGACGCGGCAATGGTGTCGGGTGCCGCGAGGCTGCCGCCCGCCGTTTGCGCGAGCACGCTGCGCCCCAGGCGGGCGTCGGCATGGTTCAGCGCGGCGGCCAGGTAGCGGAAGAACAGCAGCGGATCGTTGTCCTGCGCGTCCAGGCTCAGCCACGCCACGGTGATGCCATGCGGCTCCAGCTGCGAAACGAACTGCGCCAGCGCGGTGGTCTTGCCGTAGCCCGCGGGGGCGGTGATGCTCACCAGGCGCTTGCCAAGACCCGTGTGCAGCAACGCCGAGAGCCCGGGCCGCGCCAGCAGCGTGGACGACGACAGCTGCGGCGCCACCAGGCGCGACTCCACCAGCACGCCGGCCGATGCCTTGGACGCTGCTCCAGCGGATCGGCTCGACCGTGCCATGGCTAGTGACGACTCCTGCATGCGTTGCGCGAGCCTTTCAGTTTGCCTGATATAGCGTGACCACGCACGCGCCGCCCAGGCCCAGGTTGTGCTGCAGGCCCAGGCGGGCACCGTCGACCTGGCGTGCCTGGGCCGAACCGCGCAACTGGTGCGTCAACTCGTAGCACTGGGCCAATCCCGTGGCGCCCAGCGGATGGCCCTTGGACAGCAGACCGCCAGACGGGTTGGTCACCACCTGGCCGCCGTAGGTGTTGCGGCCGGCGGCAATGAAGGCGGCGGCCTCGCCCTCGCCGCACAGGCCCAGCGCCTCGTAGCTGATGAGCTCGTTGTGGGCAAAGCAGTCGTGCAGCTCGACCACGTCCAGCTCCGACGGGCCGACGCCGGCTTGTTCGTAGACCTGCCGGGCGGCTTCCTGGCTCATGCCGTAGCCCACCAGCGCCATCATGTCGCGGCTGTCGAAGGTATCGGGCGTGTCGGTGGTCATGGCCTGGGCGCGGATGAAGACGTCGGTGCGCAGGCCCTTGCGCCGGGCGAAGTCTTCGCTCACCAGCACCGCCGCCGCCGCGCCGCATGTGGGCGGACAGGCCATCAGACGCGTCAACACGCCGGGCCACAGCATGGGCGCGTTCATCACGTCTTCGGTCGTCAGTTCCTTGCGAAGCAGCGCCAGCGGATTGCGCGCCGCGTGGCGGCTGGCCTTGGCGCGGATCTGCGCGAAGGCCTCCAGCGGCGTGCCGTGCTTCTTCATGTGCGCCAGGCCGGCGCCGCCGAAGTAGCGCAAGGCCAATGGCAGTTCAGGCATGCCGACCAGGTCGGCGGCGAGCTGGTCGAAGTTCTCGAAGGGGCTGGGCCGGTCGTCGAACACGGTGCCCAGCGCACCGGGCTTCATCTGCTCGAAGCCCAGTGCCAGCACGCAATCGGCCGCGCCGCCTTCGATGGCCTGCCGAGCGAGAAAGAGCGCGGTGGAGCCGGTCGAGCAGTTGTTGTTGACGTTGACCACCGGAATGCCGCTCATGCCCAGCCCGTAGACCGCGCGCTGGCCGCTGGTGGAGTCGCCGTACACATAGCCCGCATAGGCCTGCTGCACCGCCTCGTAGCCGATGCCGGCATCGGCCAGCGCCAGCCGACCGGCCTCGGCGCCCATCGCCGGATAGGGCTCGTTCGCCCCCGGCTTCACGAAGGGGATCATGCCCACGCCAGCCACGAACACACGCCGGCTCATGGTTTGCCCTTTTCCAGCATGGTGGCCCGCACGTCCTTCTTCATCACCTTGCCCACCTTGGAGCGCGGCAGATCGGGCCAGAACTCGACCTGCTTGGGCGCCTTCACGCTGCCGATGCGCGCCTTGACGAAGGCGATCACCTCGTCCTGCTCCAGCGTGCGCCCCGGCCGCAGCTGCAGCACCGCCACCACGCGCTCGCCCCACTTGTCGTCGGGCAGGCCGATGACGGCGCTGTCCTGCACGTCGGGGTGCTGCATGAGGGCGGATTCGACCTCCACCGAATAGACGTTGAAGCCCCCGGTGATGATCATGTCCTTGGCGCGGTCGACGATGTAGAGAAAGCCGTCTTCGTCGAGGTAGCCGATGTCGCCCGTGTGGTGCCAGCCGTGGCGCGAGGCCTCGGCGGTGGCGCCAGCGTCCTTGTAGTAGCCGGCCATCACCAGTGATGAGCGCACCACGATCTCGCCGCGCTCGCCGCTGGGCAGCAGTTGGCCCTCTGCGTTCATGGTGGCCACCTGAACCAGCGGCCCCGGCCGGCCGGCGGAAGACAGGCGCTGCCTCGCCACCGAGCCATCGGTGTTGAAGTGCTCGCGCGGCGACATCATGGAAATCATCATCGGCGCCTCGGTCTGGCCGAAGAGCTGGGCCATCACCGGGCCGATCTTTTCCAGCGCCTCTTCCAGCCGCGCAGCCGCAATGGGCGCAGCGCCATACCAGAAGCACTGCAGCGAATCGCGCCGCGTGCTGGCCAGTTTCTCGTGCTGCAGCAGCATGTAGATGAGCGTGGGCGGCAGGAAGGTGTGCGTGACGCGGTGCCGCTCGATGAGCGAGAGAAAGTCGCCCAGGTCGGGCTTGGGCATGATGACGATGCGCCCGCCCAGCGCCATCACCGGAAGGCACAGGACGCCTGCTGCATGCGTCAGCGGCGCCAGCGCGAGGTAGCAGGGCCGGCCCTCGAAGGGGTAGCCCATGAGCGTGAGTGCCGACATGGTCTCCAGGTTGCGGCCGGTGAGCATCACGCCCTTGGGCCGGCCGGTGGTGCCGCCGGTGCCGGCGATCATGGCCACGTCGTCCGGCGGGGCGATGTCGATGGGCTCGTCGCCCAGGCCGTCCAGCCATTGGTCCGCAGATACGGCAAAGAGCTGGCGCGCGTCCAGGCAGACCAGCGCGCGCAGCTTGGGCAACTGGGCGCGCATCTGTTCCACCATGGGCGCGTAGTTGCTGTGAAAGACCAGGCAGGTGCAGTCGAAGGCATCGAGCACGAAGGCGTTCTCGCCCGCCTCGTTGCGCGGATTGATGGGGCACCACACGCAGCCGGCGCGCGAGATGCCGAACACGGTGGCAAAGGCGTGCGCGTCGTTGCTGGAGAGCACCGCCACCTTGTCGCCGGGCCGGATGCCCGAGCGACGCAGCGCACCCGCCACGCGCCAGCTGATGCGTTGCACCTGCGCATAGCTCAGGTCACGCTCGCCCATCGTGAGGCAGGGCGCATCGGCGCCCAGTTGGGCGCCCTTGTCCAGGTAGTCGACGAGGCGCACGGGTGTTCAGTCCACGGCGCGGGTGATGACGGGCGACTGCACCAGGCCGAAGCTGCGCAGCACGCCCAGCAGCTCGTGGTGCCCGAAGGCCTGGCAGCCCGAGGCAAAGCCGGCGCGCTTCGGCGGCTGCTGCAGCAGCGAGGCCGCGGCATAGGCATTCAGCAGGCCTGTCTGCTTGTAGTTGCAGTTGCCGAAGATCACGCAGTGCACGCGGCCCAGCGGCCCCGAGGCATGCACCGAATCGACCGACTTGTTGATGCGCGGGTTCTCGCGCGGCGGCATGGTGTTCATCACGCTGGCGGCCGTCTGTGCCAGCGCCGCATAGCGGTCGTTGTCGTTCATGCCCTCGGTGGCCTTGAGCGCGGCCGCCACGATCTGCGGCACGCCCAGCATCAACGGCTTGTTGAACACGCCGCCCAGCACCTTCACGTTGGCCACGCGCGGATCGCGCTTGAACCACACCGGGTGCGAGGTGCCGCCCCAGGGCAGCGCCAGTGCCATTTCATGCTGGCCCGGAATGGCCAGCTGGTACAGGCCCGCGTCCGGCTGCCATTCCTTGAACTGGTTCTGCTCCAGGTAGAAGGCCTTGGACGTCGCCGCGTTGACCAGGATGGTCTGCGTCGACGCGATGGTGGGGCTGCCGCCCCAGAACACGGCGATCTCCAGCGTGTCGAGCCCCGGTGTCTCCAGGCACAGTTGGGCCGCGATCTCCCCTGTGGTGTACATCTGGGCCAGGCCCGGTGACAGCAACAAACCCTTTTCGGCGAACTTGGCGCCCCATTCGTTGTCCAGCGTGATGAGCCAGTCCTGCTCGCCGGTGGTATCGGTGTAGTGGCACTTGGCCGCCAGGCAGGCCTCGACCACCTCGGGACCGAACTTGGCGAAAGGCCCCACCGTGTTGAGCACCACCGACGCACCGTTGAACAGCTCGGTCAGCGCCTTCACCGAATGCGCCACCTCCACCACCTCGTAGCTCGCGGTCTCGATGCCGGGCACGTTGGACTTCATCGCCGCCTCGATCTTCTCGGCGCTGCGGCCTGCGGCAACGAAGGGAATGTTGTACTCGCGCAGGTATTCGCACACCAGGCGCCCGGTGTAGCCGGAGGCGCCGTAGACCACCACTGGTTTCTTGCTCATGTTGAATGTCTCCTAGGAATCTTGCTGGGCTCAGAGCAGCGACGAGCTGACGCCGCCGTCCAGCACGAAGCCGCTGCCGTTGGAAAAACTCGACCGGTCGCTGGCCAGGAACACGGCCAGGTTGGCCACCTCTTCCGGCTTGCCGTAGCGCCCCTGGCGCTGCGCCACCACGGCGGCGAAGTCGGGCAGCTTGAGCTGCGCCTCGAACTCGGCGATATGCGAAGTCACGAGCTCGGTGTCGATGAAGGCCGGCAGGATGGCGTTGACCCGCACGTTGTGCGCGCGCAGCTCGATGGCCGCTGTCTGCGTGAGCGAGACCACGCCGGCCTTGGCCGCCGCGTAGCTGCCGATGAGCGCGCACGCCGCCTTGGCCGTGACCGAGGCCATGTTGACGATGCTGCCGCCGCCCGCGGCGATGATGGCCGGCGCCGCATGGCGAATGCACAGGAACACGCCGTCGAGGTTGACCGAGGTGACCTCGCGCCACTCCTCATAGCTGGTGGCCACCAGCGGCGCCACGCGCGCCACGCCGGCATTGGGAACCATGATGTCCAGGCGGCCATGCTTGCTCACGGCCGCATCGACCAATGCCTTGACCTGCGCCGAGTCACGCACATCGCACGCCACGGCAATGGCGCCGGGCAGCAAGTCGGCCACCTTCTGCGCGGCCGCGGCGTCGATGTCGGAGACCACCACCTTCGCGCCCTCGGCGGCATAGGCGCGCGCCACGGCCTCGCCCAGGCCACGCCCCGCGCCGGTGACGATGGCGACCTTGTCTTGAAGCAGCTTCGTATCGCTCATAGCAATCCAGCGGAAAGACCGCCGTCCAGGATGTAGTGGGAGCCGGTGGTCCAGCTGGCGGCGTCGGAGGCGAGGAAGGCGACCATCTCGGCCACCTCCTGCGCCGTGCCCAGGCGGCCTTGCTTGACGGCCACCAGCGCATCGAAGGGAACGCCCACGGCGGCTTCCACCGTGGGAATGAGGCGCTCGACCATGGCCGTGCCCACGAAGCCAGGGCACACCGCATTGACGCGCACGCCGGCCGGCTTGAGCTCGGCCGCCGCGGTGCGGGTGAGCTGCAGCACCGCGGCCTTGGAGGCCGCATAGCAGCCGAACAGCGGCACGCCATTGGTGCCCGCCAGCGAAGAGATGTTGACGATCGAGCCGCGCCCCGAAGCCACCAGCGCGCCCAGCGACTGCTTCATGCCCAGGAACACGCCCTTGACGTTGATGGCCATGATCCGCTCGAACTCTTCTTCCGAGTGGTCCAGCAGCGGCT
Source organism: Pseudomonadota bacterium (assembly GCA_018241225.1). GTDB lineage: Bacteria > Pseudomonadota > Gammaproteobacteria > Burkholderiales > Burkholderiaceae_C > Variovorax. The sequence continues at coordinate 290,699 of JAFEEG010000007.1, read as the reverse complement.
TGACGATCTCGATGCCGGCGTTGTTGATGAGGGTGTCCATGCCGCCGAAGGCCTTGACCGTGGCCGCGACAGCGCCGTCGAGGTCGGCCGCCGAAGTCACGTTGCAGCGCACCGAGCGGGCCATGGGCCCCAGCGCATCGGCCGCCCTGGCGGCGCCCGCCTCGTCGATGTCGGCGAGCATCACCTGCGCACCGCGTTCAACGAACAAGCGGGCTATGGCCAGGCCCAGGCCTTGCGCCGCTCCCGTCACGAGGGCTCGTCGGCCCTGCAGTTCGATCATGGGTTGTCTCCTGTTCGCGTTTCGATCCACGCGTTCAGGCATTGCATCAGCGACGGCGCCAGCGGTGCCCCAACAAAAGGTTGGTTTTTCTTGCTGCAATGCAGCAGCGCGCAGCGTTAAGCTGCGACCCGCGCCGCGCCGCGGCGACTACTACAACGGAGACACACGCCAGTGATTACCAAGCGGATCCTCGCCCTGGCGGCCATCGCGCTGGCCGCCCTCGGTTTCACCCACGCTGCCCAGGCCGGCCCGCGCCTGGACAAGATCATGGAAAGCAAGGTGCTCCGGGTCGGCACGCCGGGCGACTACCGGCCCTTCGCCATCAAGACCGATGCCGGCTTTGCGGGCCACGACATCGACGTGATCGAAGCCATGGCCAAGGAGCTGGGCGTGAAGGTGGAATACGTGCAGACCAGCTGGCCGAACCTGATGAAGGACATCCAGTCCGACAAGTTCGACGTGGCCGTGGGCGGCATTACCCGCAACGTCACTCGCATTCGCCAGGTGGCCATGCTGCCGGGCTACGCACCGTTCGGAAAGGTGGCGCTGGTGCGCGCGGCCGACAAGGCCAAGTTCGCCAAGCCCGAAGACCTGAACCAGCCCACCGTGCGCGTGATCAAGAACCCCGGCGGCACCAACGAAGCCTACGTGCTGGCCAACCTGAAGGCCGCGCAGGTGAGCACGCATGAGAAGAACGCCGAGATTCCGGGACTCATTGCCGAGGGCAAGGGCGACGCGATGATCACCGAGACCTACGAGGCCCTGCACTACAGCAAGGCCGACCCGCGCCTTTACGCCGCGTACCTGGACGCACCGCTGACGCCCACCAACTGGCTGGGCTTCATGCTGCCCGCGGACGACGCGGACTACACGCGGGTGATGGGCTTCACCTGGGACCTGCTGGACAAGCGCGGAACGCTCAAGCAGGCCGCGGACAAGTGGCTGAAGTAGGCCTCAGCCCTGACCGTCGACGGGGCGCGAACGCACGTCGGTCACGTCGGTCACACCGGCGCGGCCCAGGTTGGCCACCGGGCTGCTCACCGATTCGCCGCGCGCGCGTGCGGCGGTGACATCGGCGGCGGTGGGCTCGCCCTTTCGGGCTGCCGCCGCCGCACGGAAACGGTCGAAGCCCTGCCCCGGGGAAAAGCGCATGACCCAGGGGTTGACCGGTTGCCCGGTCAGCTTGGCCCAGCCATAGCGCAGGGCCCACAGCGCCGCCAGCAGCAGCACCGCAAAAGCGATGCTGGCGGCGAACACCAGGCCCATCAGGATCAGGACAACGCGAAGTAGAAAATTGAACATCCGTGTTTAGGCCGCCTCGGCGGCCGTAGGTTCCCCGGTCTTCACGAAGGCGAACTGGCCCGGGCTGCGAATCGGATCCGTTTCTACACGAATCGTGTCCTTCGGCGCGAAAGCCCCTTCCAGCAGCAGTTTCGACAGCGGGTTCTCGATGCGATGCTGGATGGCCCGCTTGAGCGGACGCGCACCAAACACCGGGTCGAACCCCACCTTGGCGATTTCCGCCAGCGCCGCCGGCGTAACCTCCAGCGCCAGGTCCATCTTCGCCAAGCGCGACTGCAGCACCTTGAGCTGGATCTGCGCGATGGACTCGATGTTCTTGGCGTCGAGCGCGTGGAACACCACCGTCTCGTCGATGCGGTTCAGGAACTCGGGGCGGAAGTAGTTCTTCAACTCTTCCCACACCGCGTCCTTGATCTCCTCGCTGGGCCTGCCCACCATCTGCTGGATGATCGGCGAGCCGATATTGCTGGTCATGACGATCACCGTGTTCTTGAAGTCCACGGTGCGGCCCTGGCCATCGGTCAGGCGGCCATCGTCCAGCACTTGCAGCAGCACGTTGAAGACGTCGGGGTGCGCCTTCTCGACTTCGTCGAGCAGCACCACGCTGTAGGGCTTGCGGCGCACCGCCTCGGTGAGGTAGCCGCCTTCTTCATAGCCCACGTAGCCCGGAGGCGCACCGATGAGGCGCGCGACCGAGTGCTTCTCCATGAACTCGCTCATGTCGATGCGGATGAGGTGGTCTTCGCTGTCGAACAGGAAGCCCGCCAGCGCCTTGCACAGCTCGGTCTTGCCCACGCCCGTGGGGCCCAGGAAGAGGAACGAGCCGGTGGGGCGGTTGGGGTCGGACAGGCCCGAGCGCGAACGGCGGATGGCGTTGGACACGGCGCCGATCGCCTCGTCCTGGCCCACCACGCGCTCGTGCAGCTTGTCTTCCATTTGCAGCAGCTTCTCGCGCTCGCCTTGCATCAGCTTGGACACAGGAATGCCCGTGGCGCGCGCCACCACCTCGGCGATTTCTTCCGAGCCCACTTGGGTGCGCAGCAGTTTCGGGCCGCTGCCGGCGCCGCCCTTTTTCTCTTCGGTGGCCAGCGCTTCCTTCAGGCGCTTTTCCAGCCCGGGCAATTGCCCGTACTGCAACTCGGCAACCTTGTTGAAGTCGCCCTTGCGGGTGAACTCTTCGATCTGCGTCTTGAGCTTGTCTATGTCCTCGCGAACCAGCGCGCTGCCCTGGGCCTGCGCCTTCTCGGACTGCCAGATCTCTTCGAGGTCGGCATATTCCTTCTGCAGGCGCTGGATCTCTTCCTCGATGAGGGCCAGGCGCTTTTGCGAGGCTTCGTCCTTTTCCTTCTTGACGGCTTCGCGCTCGATCTGCAGCTGGATGATGCGGCGGTCGAGCCGGTCCATCACCTCGGGCTTGGAGTCGATCTCGATCTTGATCTTGGCCGCCGCCTCGTCGATGAGGTCGATGGCCTTGTCGGGCAGGAAGCGGTCGGTGATGTAGCGGTCAGACAGCTCGGCCGCGGCCACGATGGCCGGGTCGGTGATCTCCACGCCGTGGTGAACTTCGTACTTTTCCTGCAGGCCGCGCAGGATGGCGATGGTCGCCTCAACGCTGGGCTCGCCCACGAGGATCTTCTGGAAGCGGCGCTCCAGCGCGGCGTCCTTCTCGATGTACTTGCGGTATTCGTCCAGCGTGGTGGCGCCCACGCAGTGCAGCTCGCCGCGCGCCAGCGCGGGCTTGAGCATGTTGCCAGCGTCCATGGCGCCCTCGGCCTTGCCGGCGCCCACCATGGTGTGCAGCTCGTCGATGAACACGATGGTCTGGCCTTCTTCCTTGGCCAGTTCGTTCAGCACGTTCTTCAGGCGCTCCTCGAACTCGCCGCGGTACTTGGCACCGGCCAGCAGCGCTGCCATGTCGAGCGAGAGCACGCGCTTGTCCTTGAGCGTGTCGGGCACTTCGCCGGCCACGATGCGCTGGGCCAGCCCTTCCACGATGGCGGTCTTGCCCACGCCGGGCTCGCCGATGAGCACGGGGTTGTTCTTGGTACGGCGCTGCAACACCTGGATGGCTCGGCGGATTTCCTCGTCGCGGCCAATGACCGGGTCGAGCTTGCCCAGGCGGGCGCGCTCGGTGAGGTCGAGCGTGTACTTCTTCAGGGCTTCGCGCTGGCCTTCGGCGTCGGCGCTGTTCACGCCCTGGCCGCCGCGCACCGCGTCGATGGCAGCTTCGAGCGACTTGCGAGTGAGCCCGTTTTCCTTGGCGAGCTTGCCGATGTCGGCCTTGCTGTCGGTCACGGCCAGGAGAAAGAGCTCGCCGGCGATGAACTGGTCATTGCGCTTGATGGCTTCCTTCTCGGTGGCCTGCAGCAGCTTGGCCAGGTCTTGTCCGACCTGGACCACGTCGTGGCCCTGCACCTGCGGCAGCTTCTTGATGGCGGCCTCGCTGGCCTTGATGAGGCCGGGCACGTTGGCACCGGCGCGCTCCACGAGCGCGCGCGGGCCGTCGTCCTGGCGCAGCATGGCCAGCAGCAGGTGCACGGGCTCGATGTAGGCGTTGTCGTTCCCCAGCGCGAGCGATTGAGCGTCGGCCAGGGCTTCCTGGAATTTGGTGGTGAGTTTGTCTTGGCGCATTTGCTTTGATTCCTGCACTCAAAATAGGGCCTTGGCAGGCCAATTCAAGGGCGGCGGGCACCGCCGATGGCCGTTTTCAAACGAAGCATTGGAGTCGACGATGTCCCTTTCAAGACGTGGTGTACTGACCGGGGCCCTGGCCTTGGGCCCCCTGGCAGCGCTGCCGGGCCTGGCGCGTGCCCAGGGCGGCGGCACACCCATCCGCATCCTGGTGGGCTTTCCGGCCGGCGGTGGCACCGACGCCATTGCCCGCCTTCTGGGCGAAAAGCTCAAGGACGAGCTGGGCACGCCGGTGGTGGTGGAAAACCGCGGCGGCGCGGGTGGGCAGATTGCCGCGCAGGCGCTGAAGACGGCCGCCCCCGACGGGCACACGCTGTTCCTCTCGCATGACCACAGCATCTCCATCCTGCCGCAGGTGGTCAAGAACCCCGGGTTCAACCCCGCCACGGACTTTGTTCCGGTGGCCGGCTTTGCCACCTTCGCCAACGCACTGGCCCTGTCGGGCGGCACGCCGGGCAAGTCGGTGCCCGAGTACGTGGCCTGGGTGCGCAGCAAGAGCGGCGGCAAGGACACCATCGGCATTCCCGCGCCGGCCTCCATTCCCGAGTTCCTGGTGAAGATGGTGGGCGACAAGTACAAGCTGGACCTGCAAAGCGCCCCCTACCGCGGCAGCGCGCCCATGATGTCCGACATGCTGGGCAACCAGATCCATGCCGGCATCGGCTCGGTGCCCGACTTCATCGAGAACCACAAGGCGGGCAAGTTGCGCATCGTGGCCACCATCGGCGCCAAGCGCCAGGCGCTGCTGCCGCAGGTGCCCACTTTTGCCGAGCTGGGCTTTACCAACCTGGACGACCTGCCCTACTACGGAATCTTCGCGCCGGTGGGCACGCCGCAGGCCTTCATCGACCGCTTCGGCGCGGCGCTGGCCAAGGTGGTCGCCATGCCGGACGTGAAGGAGCGGCTCACTGCGCTGGGCCTGACTGTGGGCTACGAGCCGCAGGGCCAGTTTGCCGGGCGCGTGCGCACCTACACGCAGACGTGGGAACGCATCATCCAGGCCAGCGGGTTCAAGGCGCAGTAGGCCTGCGCGATGGCGGCGGCATCAGCGCACCGCGCTGTTGTCGCTGGCCAGGCCCCAGCGCTGCGCGGCCTTGTCGTCAGTCACGCGGGCGTCGACCCAGCGTGCGCCCTGGGGCGTGTCTTCCTTCTTCCAGAAAGGCGCCTGGGTCTTCAGGTAGTCCATGAGGAACTCGCAGGCCTGGAAGCTTTCGCCGCGGTGGGCGGAGACAACGGCCACCATCATGATCTGGTCCAGCGGCTGCAGCAGGCCTACGCGGTGGATCACGCGTGCGCCCAGTATGTCGAACCGACGGTGAGCCTCGTCGATCATGGACTCGATAGCTTTCTCGGTCATGCCGGGGTAGTGCTCCAGCTCCATCGACGCCACGGCGCTGCCGTCGTTGCGGTCGCGCACGGTGCCGATGAAGCTGCAGACTGCGCCCACGCGCGCGTCCTGGCCGCGCAAGGCCGCAATCTCGGTCTGCAGATCGAAGTCCTGGGTCTGGATGAAAACGCGCGGCTGGCTCATTGGCCGAATTGTGGCACCTGGGCGACTCGGGAATCTGCGCCTCGCACGAACCGCTACACTGCGGACATGCCCATCTGCCTTGCCCACGCGTCGACGCCTTCGCCCGAAGGCCGCTCGTGCGCGCAAGTGCGCCAGCTGGGCAAAGCCTCCAAAAAACCTGAGCTCGTCTGACCGGAGCTTCGGTTCCGTCGTCGGATGAGCGACGGAGCCGGCTGGTTGACCTCCCCCTTTTTCCTGCCAGTGCTGCGCGCGTGTCCGACGGTGGTTCTTCCATCGGTCGATGCCTGCCCACGAAAAAAGGATCTCGCGTGCAACAACCCGCCTTACCTGCCACCCCGGATTTTTCCGGCCTCTGGATTCCCCTGGTCACGCCCTTTCGCGGCGGCGCGGTGGACCATGCGGCCCTGGCCGAGCTCACCCGCCGGCTGGCCGGCTCCGGCATCGCCGGCTTCGTGGTCTGCGGCTCCACCGGAGAAGCCGCCGCGCTTGACGAGGACGAGCAACTGGCCGTGCTCGACACGGTGATCGAGGCCGCCCCCGAACTGCCCCGGATGATGGGCGTGAGCGGCTACCACCTGGGCAAGATGCTGGGCTGGGTCGACCGCCTGTTTTCCCGGCCGCTGGCGGGCCTGCTGGTGCCGGCGCCGAGCTACATCCGCCCCGCGCAGTCCGGCCTGATCCACTGGTTCGAGACGATCGCGCAAGCCAGCGAAGCGCCGGTCGTGATCTACGACATTCCCTATCGCACGGGTGCCACGCTGTCGCTCGACACCCTGCTGGCATTGGCCGCGCACCCGCGCATCCGCGCCATCAAGGACTGCGGCGGCGATGCGCGCAAGACGCAGACGCTGATTGCCGACGGCCGCTTGCAAGTGCTGGCCGGCGAGGACGCCCAGGTCTTTACCACGGTGGCGCTTGGCGGTGCTGGCGCGATTGCTGCCAGCGCACACCTGAAGACGGAACGCTTCGTGCAGGTGATCGAGCTGATCCGGCAAGGCCAGCTGGCGCAGGCTCGCGAGCTATGGCAGCCACTGCTGCCGCTGGTCGAGCTGCTCTTCGCCGAGCCGAACCCGGGCCCGCTGAAGGCCGCCCTGGCGCACGAAGGATGGATTGCAGACGAACTGCGCCTGCCGATGACACCGGCAGGCGCGTCGTTGCGAGTGCAGGTCGAGCAGGCGCTTCGCCGGCTCTAGACCCAAGCGGGACTCAGTTGTTCAGCTTGATGTCGAAGGCCTTGACGATGGCGCCATTGCGCTCGTACTCGGCCTTGACCGACTGGGCCAGCTTGTCGGCCGACTGGTCTTCGATCGGATCGAAGCCGTTGGCCGTCAGGCGCTCGCGCACCTTGGGGTTGGCGCCGATGCGGGCCAGTGCAGCGTGGATCTTGGCCACGAGCTCGGGCGAAGTGCCGCTGGAGGCGATCACGCCCATCCAGTTGCCGAAGTCCAGCTCCGGATAGCCTTGCTCGGCCATCGTCGGCACGTCGGGCAGCTGGGGCGAGCGCGCCTTGGCGGCCACGCCGAAGACCTTGAGCTTGCCGTTGGCGATCAGCGCCTTGGAGGTGGTCAGGCCGTCGAACATGACCGGGATGCGGCCGGCCATCAGCTCGACCAACGCGGGCGGCGAGCCCGGGAAGGGCACGTGCTGCAGGTCCAGGCCCGCCTTCTGGCTGAAGATCAGGCCAGCATACTGCGAGCTGGTGCCGGCGCTGTAGGAGGCGAAGTTTCCACCCGGGTGGCTCTTGAAGTAGGCCACCAGGCTCTTGACGTCCGTGGCCGGCAGCGTGGGCGAACCGACCAGCACCATGGTGCCCTTGGCCAGCGCGGCCACAGGCGTCACGTCCTTGAGCGGGTCGAAGTTGCTCTTGAGCACGTGCGGCACCTCGGTCAGCACGTTGCTCGCGCACACCAGCAGCGTCTGGCCGTTGGCCGGCGCGGAGCGCAGTGCCTGCACGGCAATGGCGCCACCTGCGCCAGGCTTGTTCTCGACGACCACGGGCTGGCCGATCTCGGCGGACAGCTGGTCGCTGATGAGGCGTGCGAACACGTCGGCCGTTCCGCCGGCCGGTGCGGGCACCAGCAGCTTGACGGGCTTGTCGGTCCACGCGAGGGCGTTCTGGCCCACCAGCAGGGCGGCGGCTGCCACGGCCAGGGCGCAGCGGCGGTTGATGGCGGCGAAGTGGAATTTCATGGCTTGTCTCCTTGTTTTCCTTGGGCCGGATCTTCGCGTGGCAAGGCCCCATGGCCCTTTGCTTTTCATGCCACCGTCTTTGCTTTTCGTGCCAGCACGGGGGAACCCCAAGCGGGCCGAATCAGATCGGCCGGGCCACCTTGCGACGCGTCGGCTTCGCGCCGGCATTGGCACCGGCACCCGCGCGCCAGGCTTCGGGGGAACAGCCGAAACGCACCCCGAACCAGCGCGTAAAGGCACTGTGCGTGCTGTAGCCCAGCAGCGATGCCACCTGCCCCAGGCTGTAGCGCGTGCTGCCGACATAGCGCTGCGCCAGTTCGTGGCGCACTTCTCCCAGCAGGTCGCTGAAGCTGGCGCCCCGCTCGTCCAATGCCCGCTGCAGCGTGCGCATGCTCAGGCCCAGGCCCTGCGCCACCGACTCGCAGGTGGCGCGGCCCGACGGCAGCACCAGGTAGATGGCCTTGCGCACCGCCTGGTCGATGGGCTGGTCGTGGGCGGCCGGCAGCGCATCGACCATGGTCAGGGCATATCGCGCCAGCACCGGATCGGCCGACGGATTGGGCACGTCCAGGTCTGCGGCGCGGCAGACCACGCCGGTGAATTCCGTGTCGAATTCCACCCGGCACCGGAACAGCCGCCGGTACGGGCCGATGTCGGCCGGCGCGCCATGCGCGAAGCACACGCTGACGGGCTTCCAGCGCTCGCCCAGCAGCGCCTCGCACATGCGAAAGAGCACGCCGATGGCCAACTCCACCGACTGCCGTGCCGGTACCGGCGACATCAGGTCTTCGCGCAGGATGACCATCTCTCCGGCGTCTTCGAGCTGCATGGCCAGCGACTCGTTGAGCATGTGCACGTGGCCGATGAGCGTGAGCAGCACGTGGCGCAAGGTCGGCTGGTGAATGAGCAGCAGGCCCACCACGCCGAAGTTGGAGAGCTGGCGCTGCTGCGCCATGCGCAGGCCCAGCGAGTCGCAGCCGGTGGCACGGGCCGTGTCTTCCAGCAGCTCGGCCACAACCCGGGCTTCGATGAGCTGGTCGGGGTCGCGAATCTGCGCACTGCGCAAGCCGGACCGGCGCAGCGCTGCGGCGGGGTCGTGGCCCAGCTCATGCACGACTTCGGAAAAGTTGGTGAGGGCAGCTGCGCGCACCAGAGCGCCCATTGCGGGTACCTCCTGTAGCTGCCGGCCATTCTGGCATGAAAAGCAAAGCGACTGGCATGGATTGCAAAGCGCCGACGCCCGGCAATTTCTACAGTGCGGCACATAGGCAATCCGCCTAACCATTCATCACCAAACGGAGACACGCAATGAACTTCCTGGACGGCCACCTCTACCCCGAAAACCAGCAGCCGCTGATCATCACCGCCGCGCCCTACGCGCCCTCGTGGATTCCCTCGGACTTCCCGGAAGATATTCCGGTCACGATGGAACAGCAGATCCAGAAGGCAGTGGATTGCTACAACGCCGGTGCCACCGTGCTGCACCTGCACGTGCGCGAGCTGGACGGCAAGGGCTCCAAGCGCCTGTCCAAGTTCAACGAGCTGATCGCCGGCGTGCGCAAGGCCGTGCCCGAGATGATCATCCAGGTCGGCGGCTCGATCTCGTTCGCTCCTGAAAACGAGGGCGCCGCCGCCAAGTGGCTGTCCGACGACACGCGCCACATGCTGGCCGAGCTCGACCCCAAGCCCGACCAGGTGACGGTGACCATCAACACCTCGCAGATGAACGTGGTCGAGCACTGGGACGACGCCGACACCAAGGGCACGTCGATGGAAGACCCCGACGTCTACAACGCCTACAAGGAAATGACCGTGCCGGCGCAGCCGGGCTGGGCCGAAGAGCACATCCGCCGCCTGAACAAGGCCGGCATCCAGAGCGCCTTCCAGTGCTACAACATCAACAGCTTCGAGTCGGTGGAGCGCCTGATGCGCCGCGGCATCTACAAGGGCCCGCTGGTGATGAACTGGGTGGCTATCGGCGGCGGCATGGACGCGCCCAACATCTTCAGCCTGGCCCACTTCGTGCGCGCCGTGCCCGATGGCGCCGTGCTCACCGTGGAAAGCTCCATGCGCAACGTGCTGCCCGTGAACATGATGGGCATCGCCATGGGCCTGCATGTGCGCACCGGCATCGAGGACAACCTCTGGAACCAGTCGCGCACCGAGAAGATGAGCACCGTCAAGCAGGTCGAGCAGCTGGTGCGCATCTCGCGCGAATTCGGCCGCCCCATTGCCACGGCACAAGAGGCGCGCGAGATCAGCAAGATCGGCGTGTTCTACGAAACCACGGAAGAGTCGCTGCTGGCCAACGGCTTCGCGCCCAACCGCAGCGGCGCCCAGCAGGGCTTCCTGCGCAAGGCGGCCTGAAGAGCGCGCGAAAAATGCGAAGCGACCAATCCCCGCCCTCTTCCACCCCCATCTGCGACGCCATGCGCGCGGGCGGCCAGTGGAACAAGAACTGGGAGCCGATGGCCCAGCTCGATGCACAGTGGACCGAGAAATTCATGTCGATGGTCAGCGCACCGCTGAACTCCGGCGTGATCGATCCCAAGACCTTCGAGCTGCTGGCCATTGCCGTCGATGCGTCGGTGACGCACATGTACGGCCCCGGCGTGCGCCGCCACATCCGGCGCGCGCTGGCACTGGGCGTGACCCCGGAAGAGATCACCGCCGTGCTGCAACTCACCGCCACGCTGGGCATCCACACGATGAGCCTGGGCGCGCCGATCCTGGTCGAGGAGATGGAAAACCATCGCCGCGGCGAGTTCACCGACGTCAGCGAGGGCTGAAGCCATGCGCTCCACCTTGCTACCCAGCCTGGCGCGCCGCGCCTGCTTCGTGACGCTGCTGTCCGCTGTGGCATGGGGCGGCGCCCGTGCCCATGCCGAAGCCGCCTGGCCCAATCGCCCGATCCGCCTGCTGGTGCCCGCGCCTGCCGGCGGCGCCTCGGACATGATCGCCCGCACCGTGGCCGAAAGCGTTCGCGCCTCCACCGGCCAGGCCGTGATCGTCGACAACAAGCCCGGCGCCGGCGGCATCATCGCCGTGGACGCCATGCTGAGCGCGCCGCACGACGGCTACACCTTCGTGCTCTCGCCCAATTCGCTGGTGACCGAAGGCCCCTACAGCTACAAGTTCCGCATCGATCCGCACAAGGACCTGGCCCCCGTGGCCGAAGTGGCCAAGGTGGCACTGGTGCTGGTGGCCAACCCCGGCCTGCCGGTGCGCAACATGGGCGAGATGGTCGCCTACGTGAAGGCCAACCCCGGCAAGGCGACCTACGCCTCGTACAGCCCCGGCTCGCTCTCGCACATCGAGGGCCTGCAGCTCAACCGCGCAGCGGGCCTGGACATGGAGCATGCCGGCTACAAGGGCTCGCCGCCTGCGCTGCAGGACGTGATGGGCGGGCAGGTGCAGTTCATGTTCGACGGCATGGGCACCTCGCTGCCGCTCATCAAGGCCGGCAAGCTCAGGCCGCTGGCCGTGACGTCGCCGCAGCGCTCGCCCTTCCTGCCGGATGTGCCGACGCTGGCCGAACTGGGCTACGAGAAGCTCACGCAGACCATGGGCACCGGCGTCTGGTCCACCCCCGACGTGCCGGCCGAGATCCGCACCAAGCTGCGCACCGAACTGCAAAAGGCCATCGCCACGCCAGCCGTGCGCGAACAATTGCAGGCCCTGGGCATGGAAACCGCCAACCCGAACCAGAGCACGGAAGAATGGACGCGTGCCCTGAAGCGCGACTACGAGCACACCGGGCAACTGCTGCGCTCGATCGACTACAAGCCATGAACGCTGAAGCTAAAGCACCTACGGTATTGATCGTTCCAGGCCTGCGCGACCATGTCGCGCAGCACTGGCAGACGTTGCTGGCCGAGCGCCTGCCGCGCGTGCATGCGGTGCCCCCCATGGGCCGCGACGACCTGGACTGCGCGGCTCGCGTCGGAGCCATCGAGCGTGCCGCACAGGCCATCGACGGCCCGCTGGTCATCGTTGCGCACAGCGGCGGCGTGGTCATGCTCATGCACTGGGCACACCGCACGCAGCGCGCCGTGCAAGGCGCGCTGCTGGCCACGCCGCCGGACTTCGAGCAGCCGATGCCCGAGGGCTACCCCAGCATCGACGCCTTGCGCGCCGGCGGCTGGTTGCCGGTTCCGCGCGCGAAGCTGCCTTTTGCGAGCATCGTGGCCGCGAGCCGCAACGATCCGCTGGCCCGCTTCGAACGGGTGGAGCAGATGGCCAAGGACTGGGGCAGCAAGCTGGTCGACCTGGGTGAGGTCGGCCACCTCAACCCGGCCTCGGGCTACGGCGCGTGGCCGCGCGCCGAAGAGTTCATCGCCGAACTCTCGGCTGGCTGAGCACTCGTCAAGGCCTGCACACGGGGCCCGCGATAATGCCGGGCCCCCAGTTGTCGCAAGCCAGAATGAGTGCCGCAGATTTTCTTTTCGCGCCCGAAGTCCAGAAGTTGTTGAAGGTCGTGTTCGCCAAGCCTGCGCACAGGTTTCCGGTGAACGAACTCGCGAAGGCGACCAAGCTCGATGCGCAGGATGTGGAGCGAACGCTGGAGCATCTGGTCAAGAGCGGCATCCTGAGCCAGCACAAGGCCGAGGCAGACAACGACAACGACGCAGGAACGGTGGGCGCGAACACGTCCTTCGTGTTCTACGGCGAGCTGCGCTCCATCGCCCTCAAGTCCTTCGCCGCCGCGGAGCCCATCCGCACCATGCTGCGCTCCAAGTTCAAGGACTCGGTTCTGCGCGCCTTCGTGCTCGGGGAAGACGACGAGGCAACGGTGGAGCTGCTGGTGGTGCACGGCGAGCTCGTGCCAGACGAGGCCGTCATGTCCGCGGCCTGCCAGAAGCTCTCGGCATCGCTTGGCCGCCACCTCAAGGTGCACGTGATTTCCAGCCGGAAGTGCGCCGCCGCAATCGCGTCGCATGACGGCCTCGGCCAGAAGCTGGCCGGCGCCATGGAGATCATTGCCCAGGGGGATACGAAGGCAAAGCCGGCCGCCGAGCGTGCCGGACTCCGGGGCTTGTTCAGCCGCCGGTAACCGGCGGGAAGAAGGCGACTTCGCTGCCTTCGCCCAGCTCGGCCGTCTCGGCACTCATCACCTGGTCGAGCGCCATGCGCACCGCCTTGCCGCGCGCCAGGGCGTCGGCGTAGGGCGCGCCGCGGGCAATCAGCTCGTCGCGCAGCGACGCCAGCGTGGGTGCGCCGGTCTGCAGCGTTTCGCTGCCCTTGCCGAGCATTTCCCGCACCGAGGCGAAATAGCGAACCGTGACCTTCTTGCTCATCGTCAGGCCAGCAGCGAAGCGAAGGAGATGAACTGCACCATGTCGCCGGCCTTGAAAGGCTGGCCCGCGGGCGTGTCGATCACGCCGTCGCCCCACACGGTGGAGGTGAGCACGCCGGAGCTCTGGTTGGGGAACAGGTCCAGGCCACCTGACGCATTGCGGCGTGCGCGCAGGAATTCGCGGCGGCGGTCCGCCTTGGCCCAGTCGAAGTCGGCGCGCATGGGCACCGGCTGCGGCGCAACACGGGTTGCACCTTGCAGCGTGAGCAGGAAGGGCCGCACCAGCAGCAAAAAGGTGAGGAAACTGGACACCGGGTTGCCCGGCAGCCCGCACACGTGCGCATCGCCGATGCGGCCGTAGGCAAAGGGCTTGCCCGGCTTCATCGACAGCGACCAAAGCTCCAGCGAGCCCAGCCATTGCACGGCGGCCTTGATGTGGTCTTCCTCGCCCACCGACACGCCGCCGGTGGTCACGATCAGGTCGTTGCTGGCGGCCGCCTGGCGCAGGGCCTCGATGGTGGCCTCGCGCTTGTCGGGCACGATGCCCAGGTCGTTCACCTCGCAGCCCAGGCGGCGCAGCAGCGCGCGCATGAAGAAGCGGTTGGAGTTGTAGATGGCGCCGGGCTTCATGTCCTGCGGTGCCACCTCGCCGGGCATGACGAGTTCGTCGCCGGTGGACAGCAGCGCCACGCGCGGGCGCCGCGAAACTTCCAGCGTGTCCAGGCCCACGCTGGCGGCCAGGCCCAGGGCCTGTGCCGACAGGCGTTCGCCACGGTGCAGCACCACGTCGCCCGCAGCCACGTCTTCGCCGGCGCGGCGAATCCACTGGCCGGCGACCGGCGGCGTCTCGATGCGCACGCGGCCAAAGGCGTCCTGCGCGCTCTCGCCGTCGAGCAAGGCCGTGTCTTCCTGCATGACGACCGCGTCGGCACCCTGGGGGATCGGGGCGCCGGTGAAGATGCGGGCCGCCGTGCCGGCCGCCAGCGGCGTGCCCGCCGTGCCGGCCGGAATGCGCTGCGCCACCGACAGGATGCTGCCCGGCGCGGCGCAATCGGCCACTCGCACCGCATAGCCGTCCATCGAGCTGTTGTCGCCCGGCGGCACCGTCAGGCCCGACACCACGTCCTGCGCCAGCACCCGGCCATCGGCCTCGAAGGTGGAGACGCGCTCGGTGGCCAGGCGGGGCTTGGCGTTCTCGATCAGTCGAGCCAGCGCCTCGTCCAGGGGCATCAACGGGGGGCGCGCGCCGGGGGCCTTGGTGTCAGACATAGAGTTCCGAGTTGTATTCGAAGCGGTCTGCGCTATCGAGCAGCCACTGGCCGATGGCGTCGGCGTCGTTCAGGTCGAACACCGGCAGGCCGGTGGGATGCGGCAGCCCGGCGGGCACGTCGGTGGCCACGGCGCAGATGTAGTCGTCTTCCGGAAAGAGCAGCTGGCGCGGCATCGAACCCGGCTCGGGCTGGCGCCAGATCTCGATCTTGAGCAGGTCGCTGTGCTTGAAGCCCTCGACCAGCACCCAGTCGACGCCGTCGTACAGCTCGGCAATGAGGTGGTGCACGCTCAGTTGCGCCGGTTGCTCGAACTCGCGGATGAGCGCCAGTCGCCGGTCGGAGGCCACGACCACCTCGAAGGCACCGGCCTCGCGATGCCGGTAGGTGTCCTTGCCCGCATGGTCGATGTCGAACTTGTGGTGCGCGTGCTTGACCACCGACACCCGCTGGCCCTGCAGCTTGAGCACGGGAATGAGCCGCTCGACCAGCGTGGTCTTGCCCGAACCCGAATACCCCGAAAAACCGATCACCTTCATCGCACCACCACCTTGCTTGTCTCCGGCGGCCGGCGCTGGCGGTGCCCATGCACTGCCGAGCCGGCTTTTTCTCAACGTTCAATCACAGTGCTGGGAAATGTATCGCTTGACGGCTTCCACGTCCTTGGGCAGGCGCATAACCCGCTTTGGCAGTGCCTCGATACCGATGAAGCGCTCCGGCCGGTCAGGCTCGTGACCCAGCGCCTCGACGATGCTGGCGGCAAACTTGATGGGCAGGGCCGTCTCCAGAATGATCATCGGCACGCCCGGCGCAATGTGCTCGCGCGCGGCCTTCAGGCCGTCGGCCGTGTGGGTGTCGATGAGCGTCGCAAAGCGCTTGTCCGTATCGCGGATGGTGGCAATGCGATCGGCGTGCGTGCTGCGGCTGCTGATGAAGCCGAAGCGCGTTGCCGCGCTGGCAAATGCCGGGTCGGCGCTCAGGTCGAAGCGGCCCGACTTGCCCAGTTCGCCCTCGAACAGCGTGCGCGTCTTGGCGGCGTCGCGGCCCAGCAGGTCGAACACGAAGCGCTCGAAGTTGCTGGCCTTGCTGATGTCCATCGACGGGCTGGACGTTTCGTGCGTGTCGGCAGCGCCGCGCACGCGGTACACGCCGGTGCGGAAGAACTCGTCGAGCACGTCGTTCTCGTTGGTAGCCACCACCAGCTGGTGAACGGGCAGGCCCATCATGCGGGCGACATGGCCGGCGCACACGTTGCCGAAGTTGCCCGAGGGCACGGTGAAGCTGACCTTCTGGTCGTTGCTGCCCGTGGCCTGGAAGTAACCGGCGAAGTAGTACACCACCTGAGCCAGCAGGCGCGCCCAGTTGATCGAGTTGACCGTGCCGATCTTGTACTTGCGCTTGAACTCCAGGTCGTTGCTCACGGCCTTGACGATGTCCTGGCAATCGTCGAACACGCCCTCGATGGCCAAGTTGTGGATGTTCGGGTCCTGCAGGCTGAACATCTGGGCCTGCTGGAAGGGGCTCATGCGGCCGTCCGGCGAGGTCATGAAGACGCGCACGCCCTTCTTGCCGCGCATGGCGTACTCGGCCGCGCTGCCGGTGTCGCCGCTGGTGGCGCCCAGGATGTTGAGCTCTTCGCCGCGGCGCGCCAGTTCGTACTCGAACAGGTTGCCCAGCAGTTGCATGGCCATGTCCTTGAAGGCCAGCGTCGGGCCGTTGGACAGGGCCTCGAGGTACACGCCGTCTTCCAGCTCGCGCAGGGGGACGATGTCCTCGGTGCCGAAGATCTCCTCGGTATACGTCTTGGCGCACAGGGCGCGAAGGTCCGCCGCCGGAATGTCGTCGATGTACAGCGACAAGACCTCGAAAGCCAGTTCGGCATAGGGCAGCTTGCGCCAGCGCTCGAGCGTTGCGGCGTCCACCTGCGGATAACTCTCGGGCAGGTACAGGCCGCCGTCGGGCGCCAGGCCTTCGAGCAGGATCTCGCAGAAATGCCGGCGGTCCGGGTGACCGCGCGTGGACAGGTAGCGCATCAGGCCAGCTCCTCCTTGCGCAGGCGCACGATGGGCGCCAGCACGGACGGCAGGGCCTGCAGCTGCGCCAGGGCGTCGTCGAGCGTGCCTTCGCGCGTGTCGTGCGTGAGGATGATCACGTCGGTCTGGGTGGAGCCCTCGCCGCCCACTTCGTCGGCCTCGCGCTGCAGCACCGCGTCGATGCTGATGCCGGCCGTGGCCAGCAGGCCCGTGACCTTGGCCAGCACGCCGGCCTCGTCGGCAACGCGCATGCGCAGGTAGTAGCTGGTGACGACCTCGCTCATCGGCAGGATCGACAGGTCGCTCATCGCGTTCGGATGGAACGCCAGGTGCGGCACGCGGTGCGCCGCGTCGGCGGTGTGCAGGCGGGCGATGTCCACCAGGTCGGCGATCACGGCGCTGGCCGTGGGCTCGCTGCCTGCGCCCTTGCCGTAGTACAGCGTGGTGCCCACGGCGTCGCCGTTGACCACCACGGCGTTCATCGCGCCTTCCACGTTGGCCAGCAGGCGCTTGGACGGCACCAGGCTCGGGTGCACGCGCAGCTCGATGCCCTTGGCCACCCGCTTGGTGATGCCCAGCAGCTTGATGCGGTAGCCCAGCTGCTCCGCGTACTTGATGTCCTGCGCCGCCAGCTTGGTGATGCCTTCGACGTGCGCCTTGTCGAACTGCACGGCGGTACCGAAGGCGATGGCGCTCATCAGCGTGACCTTGTGGGCCGCGTCCACGCCTTCGATGTCGAAGGTCGGGTCGGCTTCGGCATAGCCCAGGCGCTGCGCCTCCTTGAGCACGGTGTCGAAGTCCAGGCCCTTGTCGCGCATCTCGGACAGGATGAAATTGGTGGTGCCGTTGATGATGCCGGCGATCCACTGGATGGAATTGGCCGTGAGGCCTTCGCGCAGCGCCTTGATGATCGGGATGCCGCCGGCCACCGCGGCCTCGAAGGCCACCATGACGCCCTTCTCGTGCGCGGCAGCGAAAATCTCGGTGCCATGCACCGCCAGCAGGGCCTTGTTGGCGGTCACCACGTGCTTGCCTGCTGCAATGGCTTCGAGCACCAGCTGGCGGGCGATGCCGTAGCCGCCGATCAGCTCGATGACGATGTCGATGTCCGGGTTGGCGATGACCGCGCGGGCGTCGCTCACCACCTGGGCGGTATCGCCCACCATGGCCTTGGCGCGCTCGGTGTCGAGGTCGGCCACCATGGTGATCTCGATGCCGCGGCCGGCACGACGCTTGATTTCTTCCTGGTTGCGGGCCAGGACCTTGAAGGTGCCGCTGCCGACGGTGCCGGCGCCCAGAAGGCCGACCTGGATGGGTTTCATGGATTCAGTCATTTCGGTGTCAAGGCGCGTCAGTGGCCGCAAGAAGAAAAGGTAAGGGAAGAATCAAGCGCTGTGCCGCTTGCGATAACGCTCGAGAAAGCGTGCGATGCGGCCGATGGCCTCGCGCAGGTCTTCCTCGTGGGGCAGGAAGACGATGCGGAAGTGATCGGGCGCGTCCCAGTTGAAGCCGGTGCCCTGCACCAGCATCACCTTGGTTTCCCGCAGCAGTTCCAGGAAGAACTGGCGGTCGTCCTCGACCGGGTACACCTTCGGGTCGAGCTTGGGGAACATGTACAGCGCTGCCTGCGGCTTGACGCAGCTCACGCCCGGAATGGCGGTGATCAGCTCATAGGCCAGGTCGCGCTGGCGGCGCAGGCGTCCGCCCTCGCCCACCAGTTCGTTGATGCTCTGGTAGCCGCCCAGCGCCGTCTGGATGGCCCACTGGCCGGGCACGTTGGCGCACAGCTTCATGTTCGAGAGCATGTTCAGGCCCTCGATGTAGTCCGACGCCGCAGACTTGTCGCCCGACACCACCAGCCAACCCGCGCGATAACCGCAGGAACGATAGCTCTTTGACAGGGAGTTGAAGGTCAGCGTGAGCACGTCGCTCGACAGGCTGCCCAGCGCCGTGTGCTTGACGCCGTCATACAGCACCTTGTCGTAGACCTCGTCGGCCAGGATGACCAGCCCGTGTTCGCGCGCAATGCGCACGATGCCCTTGAGCAGTTCGTCCGAATACACGACGCCGGTCGGGTTGTTCGGATTGATGACCACGATGCCCTTGGTGCGCGGCGTGATCTTGGCGCGGATGTCGTCCAGGTTGGGCATCCAGTTGTTCGACTCGTCGCACACGTAGTGCACCGGTCGCCCGCCCGACAGGCTGGTCACCGCCGTCCACAGCGGATAGTCGGGCGCGGGCAGCAGGAGCTCGTCGCCGTCGTCCAGCAGCGCATTGGTGGCCATGGCGATGAGTTCGCTCGCGCCGTTGCCCAGGTAGATGTCGTCCAGCGTGACGCCCGAGATGCCCTGCTGCTGGGTGTAGTGCATCACCGCCTTGCGCGCGGCGAAGATGCCCTTGCTGTCGGAGTAGCCTGCCGAGTTGGGCAGGTTGCGGATCATGTCCTGCTGCACTTCCTCGGGCGCATCGAAGCCGAACACCGCCAGGTTGCCGATGTTGAGCTTGATGATCTTGTGCCCTTCTTCCTCCATCTGCTTGGCGGCATCCATGATCGGGCCACGGATGTCATAGAGCACGTTGGCCAGCTTGGCGGATTTGGAAATGGTCTTCAAAGGCCCTCCGGGGCGTACTTTTACTGGGGAAAACCTATAATTTGACCACAGAAAGCGCCTCTTATCGATGAAGCTCCAGCCCGACAAGTCCGACGTCCAGACCTTGACCGCCCATGGCCCCGGCTGGGTAGCCATCAACAACGAGAAAGTGGACGGCAGCGTGGTGGTCGGCTCGCGTGGCGAACGCTTCGCCTGGGACTGCCAGCGCTTCGAGGATCTCGGCCCCGCTCACTTCGAAAAGCTGGTGGATCTGGGGGCCGAACTCATCATTTTCGGCTCCGGCGGCAAGATCCGCTTTCCCAAGCCCATGTGGCTCACCGGCCTGATGGCCAGGCGCACGGGTGTCGAAACCATGGACACCGGCGCAGCTTGTCGCACCTACAACATTCTTGCGGCCGAGGGGCGACACGTGGTGGCGGCCCTGATCGTGGAGCCACAGGCGGACGACAGCGGCTAGGCCGGTTTTCATGCCCCTTCGTGGTACCCGATCACATCCGACGGGTGACGTTTCAGGGTAAAATCACGGGTTGCAAACTCAACGGCCGGCCCCAAATGTATTGGGATTCCTGCGTGTTTTTGAGCGCGGAGTTTCGCAAATACCTCGAAGGCGTAGGGGCGCATTCGAGTGGTGCTGCAAATGTAATGGAAGTGCCTGCCGTCGCGTTGCGTCCGGGTGGTCTGTTTTTTTGCTGGGTGCCCGGACTCACAGGTGAGCAACGACCAAACCTTCCCTTGCTGGGAATCTAAGCGGAGATACAAAGTTTCATGGCGATCGTTGTCAACAAACCAATTCCAGAATTCGAAGCCAACGCAACCGGCGGGATCAAGGTCTCCAACACCTCGCATCTGGGCCATGTCGTCGTGATGTACTTCTATCCCAAGGACAACACGCCCGGCTGCACCACCGAAGCCATGCAGTTCCGCGACCGCTTCAAGGACTTCGAGAAGGCAGGCGCCACGGTGTTCGGCGTCTCGCGCGACAACATGAAGTCGCACGACGAGTTCAAGGCCAAGCTCGAGCTGCCCTTCGAGCTGATCGCCGACACCGAAGAAAAAATGTGCCACATGTTCGGCGTGGTCAAGAACAAGATCATGTACGGCAAGAAGGTCAAGGGCATCGAGCGCAGCACCTTCCTCATCGGCGCCGACGGCATCCTCAAGGCCGAATGGCGCGGCCTGAAGGTCCCCGGCCATGTCGACGACGTCCTCAAGGCGGTCAAGGCACTCAAGAAGGCTGCCTGACTGCCTTGTTACGTGCTCTTTTGCGCAATCACGTTGGTGGTGCGCAACGGCAGCGGTTGCTGTCACACGTGGTGTGCATAATGGGCTCATGCCGTTGACGCCCGCAACCGCATCCACCAAACGAAGCCGCCTTAGGTCTAAGGCGGCTTTTTCGTTTTCTGGCCCTCACATTCCCTCTTTTCCAGCGAGCGAACTGTCACATGCCCCTGCCTCCCGCCCCCACGAAACGCGCTTCCTTCCTCTCGCCGGACGCGATCGACGCACCGGCTCGCACCTCGCACAAGGGCTCACGCCGCGCTACCGATCGCCGCATTGACGATCGAGCACCCGCCGGCCCCCAGGCACTGGAACTCTTTGACCGCCACGCCGAGGAAGCTGGCGGCGCGGTCGAAGACAACACGCCGGCCCTGCTGAAAGCCCCGGTCGTCCCCGCAACCCCTGCCGCCAAGACCAAACGCCGGAGCGCCGATGCACCGGCGCCGGTGCCGGCGCTGGCGCCGCAACCGGCGCCGCGCGCCAAACGCGGTAAATCGGACGGCGCAACCAAGCTGTTCGTGCTCGACACCAACGTGTTGCTGCACGACCCGACCTGCCTGTTCCGCTTCGAGGAACACGACATCTTCCTGCCGATGATCGTGCTGGAAGAGCTCGACGGCCACAAGAAGGGCACGACCGAAGTCGCCCGCAACGGCCGCCAGACCAGCCGCACGCTGGACGCCCTGGCCGCCGCCCAGGGCGCCGACATCGGCAAGGGCCTGCAGCTGGATTCCACCGGGCACCGCGAGGCGGGCGGGCGCTTGTTCTTCCAGACCTCGCCCCTGGAATACACGCTTCCCACCAGCCTGCCGCAAGGCAAGGCCGACAACCAGATCCTGGGGGTGGTGCAGGCGCTGCGCGACCGGTACTCGGTCGAGGCGCCCGACCGGCCCAAGCGCGACGTGGTGCTGGTGTCCAAGGACATCAACATGCGCGTCAAGGCGCGTGCCCTGGGCCTGGCAGCGGACGACTACCAGAACGACAAGACGCTGGAAGACGGCGACCTGTTGTATTCGGGCTCCCTGGCCCTGCCGCCCGACTTCTGGACGCGCCAGAGCAAGACGGTGGAAAGCTGGCAGTCCGGCAGCAGCACCTTCTACCGCATCAGCGGGCCCCTGGTGCCAAGCCTTTTCATCAACCAGTTCGTGTATTTCGAGGCGCCGGGCGAGCCGAGCATGTATGCCCGCGTGACCGAAATCCGCGAGAACACCGCCGTGCTCAAGACGCTGAAGGACTACGCCTCCGGCAAGAACGCGGTGTGGGGCGTCACCACGCGCAACCGCGAGCAGAACTTCGCGATGAACCTGCTGATGGACCCGGACATCGACTTCGTCACGCTCACCGGCACGGCCGGCACGGGCAAGACGCTGATGGCCCTGGCCTCGGGCCTGACGCAGGTGCTGGACGACCGCCGCTACACCGAGATCATCATGACGCGCGCAACCGTCAGCGTAGGTGAAGACATCGGCTTCCTGCCTGGCACCGAGGAAGAGAAGATGGGCCCGTGGATGGGCGCGCTGGACGACAATCTGGAGTTCCTGGCCAAGGGTGACGGCAGCGGCGCCGGCGAATGGGGGCGCGCAGCCACCAACGAGCTGATCCGCAGTCGCATCAAGATCAAGAGCATGAACTTCATGCGCGGGCGCACGTTCATGAACAAGTACGTCATCATCGACGAGGCGCAGAACCTCACGCCCAAGCAGATGAAGACGCTGATCACGCGCGCCGGCCCGGGCACGAAGATCATCTGCATGGGCAACATTGCCCAGATCGACACGCCCTACCTGACCGAAGGCTCGTCAGGCCTCACCTACGCGGTGGACCGCTTCAAGGGGTGGCCGCACGGCGGGCATATCACGCTGGCGCGCGGCGAACGATCTCGCCTGGCGGACTTCGCCAGCGACGTGCTGTAGCCCTGCCCCCCGCAGGCGCGGACCGGCGCCTGCCCTTGCACCCTGTGACGCCATGCTCCTGACAACACGTTGTCAGGAGCTGGCGCGCAGCATCACGCTCTCAGTTTTCCACCCATTCCCGAAAACAAAGGAGAGCTCCGATGGCCAACGCAATCAACTGGTTTGAAATCCCCGTCGCCGACATGGATCGCGCGCAGCGCTTCTACGAACTGATGCTGGCGCGCTCGCTCAGGCGCGAACAGTTCGGCGACCAGCACCTCGCCGTATTTCCGTACGAGAACCCCGCCGCGGGCGGATGCCTGCAGGCCAGCCCCGATGCCGGATCGGCGAACGGGCATGGCGTGCGCATCTATCTCGACTGCGAACCCAGCCTCGACGCTGCCCTGTCTCGCGCCAAGACGGCCGGTGGCGGCATCGTCGTGAAGAAGACGGCGCTGCCTCCCGGCATGGGCTACTTCGCCCATGTGCGAGACACCGAAGGCAACGTGGTCGGACTGCACGCGCTGAAATAGGCGCGCCAGAGGCGCCACCCAGGCGCCACGGCCGTGGCCGCGAAGACCCCAGCAACGCAAGGTCATTGGCAGCCGCGGATGCCTGCGAGTACAAAGTGCAGCCCGTCGCCCGCACCACGAGTGCGCGCGACACGGCCGCCATTTCATCGATCCCAAAAGGAGTCAGGACATGCAACCGCAACTTCGACGCCGGGAGGCATTCAGTGTCGTCGGCATCACGACGCGCACGTGCAACAAGGACGAGCGCGACCCGCAATCGGCACGCATCGGCAAGCTCTGGAACCAGTTCTTCGAAGAGTGCGCCTACGAAGCACCACATCGCTTGGGCGACATGCGGCTGTACGGCGTGTACTCGAGCTACGAATCAGGGCAGGACGGCAACTTCGACATCACGGCGGGCGTCGCCGTCGTGGGCGATCCGGCCACGGTTCACATCGAGGCTGGCGATTACCTCGTTTTCAGTACCCAGGGGCAGATGCCGCACATGGTGCTGGCCCTGTGGGACGCCATCTGGCAGTATTTCGAGGAACACCCCGAGATCCGCCGCACCTATCGCAGCGACTTCGAGTCCTATGCCGGCCCGGATCAGGTCGACATCCACATCGGCGTGTTGTTCAACTGACGTCTCCAACAACGATGCGCCGTGCCGACCGCCTGTTCCAGATCGTCCAACTCATTCGCGGCCGCCGCCTCACGACCGCGGCCTTCCTGGCCCAGCGGCTGGAGGTGTCGGAACGCACCATCTACCGCGACGTGGCCGATCTGCAGGTGCAAGGCGTCCCCATCGAGGGAGAGGCCGGCGTAGGCTACCGCCTGGGCACAGGCTTCGACCTTCCCCCGCTCATGTTCACGCAGGACGAAGCCACCGCGCTGGTGGCGGCGGCACGACTGGCGCAAAGCTGGGTCGACCCGGCCATGGCGCGCGACATCCAGACGGCCATCGGCAAGGTCGTCTCGGTGCTGCCGCCGGTTGCGCGCGCTTCCGCAGAAAGCCTGGCGCTGTTCGCGCCCACCCCGTCATGGGCGCTGGACGACGCAACGCGCATGCGCCTGCAGACGTTGCGCGAAGCGGTCCAGTCGCGTCACAAGCTGCGCATGCGCTATCACGACGTCATCGGCGCGCCCACGCAGCGCATCGTCCGGCCGCTGGGCTGCTTCTACTGGGGCAAGGTGTGGACCTTCTCCGCCTGGTGCGAACTGCGCGAGGACTTCCGGGGCTTTCGAATCGACCGCATCGACGACATCGAAGTGCTGCCGGAGCGCTTTCGCGACGAAGACGGCAAGACGCTGGCCGAGATGCTGCGCCGGCTCGAGGCCGACCCGATGCGCATGGCCTAGCGACCGGCCGCTTCTCTCAGAACTCGGGCCCGCCGCCTGCGAGATTCTCGAACTTGGTCAGCGGCTTCAGGAAGCCCAGCTTGACCGTGCCCGTCGGCCCGTTACGGTGCTTGCTGATGATCACCTCGGCCACGCCCGGCTCTTTCGAGTCCTTGTTGTAGTAGTCGTCGCGGTAGATGAACATGATGATGTCCGCGTCCTGCTCGATGGCGCCGGACTCCCGCAAGTCACTCATCATGGGGCGCTTGTCGGTACGGCTTTCCACGCCACGGCTGAGCTGCGACAGCGCGATGACCGGGCACTTGAGCTCCTTGGCCAGCATCTTCAGGCCTCGCGAGATTTCGCCCACCGCGGTGGCTCGGTTTTCGTCGCTCATGCCGGTGGACACGCTCATGAGCTGCAGGTAGTCCACCACGATCAGGCCCAGGCGCCCGTACTGGCGCGCCAGCCGCCGCGAGTTCGCGCGCAGTTCGCTGGTGGACAGGCCCGGCGTCTCGTCGATATGCAGCGACACGGTCCGCAGCTTCTCGATGGCCTCGGTCAGTCGCGGCCATTCCTCGTCGGTGAGGCGGCCGGTTCGAAGGTGGCCTTGGTCGATGCGCCCGATGGAGCCCACGATACGCACCGCCAGCTGCGAAGCGCCCATTTCCATGGAGAACACGGCCACGGGCAGGCCTTCCTCGATGGCCACGTGCTCGGCGATGTTGATGGCCAGCGAGGTCTTGCCCATTGATGGACGAGCCGCCAGCACAATCATGTCGCCCGGTTGCAGGCCCGAGGTCATCTTGTCGAATTCGTAGAAGCCGGTGCGCACACCCGTGATGTCGTTCGGGTTGTCCGCCATCTCGGTCACGCGGTCGAGCAGCTCGACCACCAGCGTGTCCATGCTCTGGAAGCCCTGCTGCGAACGCGCGCCTTCTTCGCCGATGTTGAAGATCTTCTGCTCGGCCTCGTCCAGGATCTTGTCGACCCCCTTGCCCTGCGGATTGAAGGCATTGGTGGCGATTTCATCGCTGGCACTGACCAGCTTGCGCAAGATGGAGCGCTCGCGAACGATCTCTGCATAGCGCCGGATGTTGCTCGCACTGGGCACGTACTGCGCCAGCGTATTGAGGTACACCAGGCCGCCCTGGATCTCCTCGATCTTGCCCAGGTTCTGAAGCTTCTCGTAGACAGTGATCACGTCCGCCGGTTTGCTGGCGTTGATCAGCTGCTCCATGGCCGTGAAGATCAGCTTGTGTTCGTGCCGGTAGAAGTCGCCTTCCACCAGCAGGTCGCCGACGCGATCCCAGGCGCCGTTGTCAAGCAACAGCCCGCCCAGCACGCTGGACTCGGCTTCGATGGAATGAGGAGGAACGCGCAGTTGAGCTACCTGGCGGTCGCTCGACGGGTCGTTGTCTGCGTAAGAGAAAACTGCTGACATAGATTTCTTGAAGCCCTGCATGCTAAGGCGCCGGGCGTCTCCCGTCATTGGACAAGGCTGTGCATAACCGGTGATCTTCCGGTGCACCGGGCGGGACAACTCAGCATGCACAAAAACAAAGGCCGCCCGGGGGCGGCCTTTGCATCGACGCGCACAAGGCGCTCGCGGGATCAGGCGCTTTCGCCGTAGACCGTGACGTTGATTTCCACGGTCACGTCGGTGTGCAGCGACACCGAGACGGTGCTGTCGCCAACGACCTTGATGGGGCCATTGGGCATGCGCACTTGCGACTTCACCACCTTGTAGCCGAGCTTGTTCAGCTCTTCGGCCACGTCGTGGTTGGTGACCGAGCCGAACAGGCGGCCGTCGACGCCGGCCTTCTGCGTGAGCTTGATCGAGGTGCCGCCGAGCTTTTCGCCCTGGGCTTGTGCTTCGGCCAGCTTGGCGGCCGCAGCCTTTTCGAGTTCGGCGCGCTTGGCGGCGAATTCGGCCTTGTTGGCTTCGGTGGCGCGACGGGCGCGGCCCGAGGGAATCAGGAAGTTGCGGGCGTAGCCGTCCTTGACCTTGACGATTTCACCCAGCGTGCCCAGGTTGACAACCTTGTCCAGAAGAATGACTTGCATGTTGGACGCTCCTTAGACGCGGTGCTGGTCGGTGTAGGGCACCAGCGCGAGGAAGCGAGCACGCTTGATCGCGGTGTTGAGCTGGCGCTGATAGATGGCGCGCGTGCCGGTCAGGCGCGCGGGGATGATCTTGCCGTTTTCGCTGATGAAGTCACGCAGCGTGTCGACATCCTTGTAGTCGATTTCTTCGACGCCGGCGACCGTGAAGCGGCAGAAGCGCTTGCGCTTGAACAGCAGCGACTGGGTGTTGCGCTTCGGGCGCTTGTCTTTGTTGAATTTCTTGAACGTGGCCATTTCGGGACCTCTTTCGAAAATTAATCTTGCTGAAAATCCTGGATGTGCAGAACCGGGTGCTTGGCCGAACCGGGAGTGGCAAGAAAGCCCTGGAATGTCCAAATGCTTCCCAGTGCCTGCCCTGCGAGCCTTTCGGCATTGCTGCCAAAGGCGACGGCCTTCAAGGCCGCCTTCACCTGCCTGCGTTGCCCGGCGTCTTCGACCTGGGACTCGTGTTCGAGCTTGAGGTCAAGCGCCGGCAATCCGGCTGGGGTGTATCGCAAGGATCCGCGTTCGGCGAGGCAGGCAGTCAGCACCAGCTGATTGGCTGCCACAGCGGGGCCCTTTGCATCAACCGTTGTTGTTGGCGGCAGCGTACTCGGCTTGCTGAGCCTTGCGGGCTTCTTCGCGCTCAACGGTCTTCATCATCGACGAAGGAGCGGTGTCAGCCTTCTTCTTCTGCACCGTCAGGTGGCGCAGCACGGCGTCGTTGAACTTGAAGGCGTGCTCCAGTTCAGCCATCACGGCCTGGTCGGCTTCGATGTTGACGCACAGGTAGTGGGCCTTGCTCAGCTTGTTGATCTGGTAGGCCAGTTGGCGACGGCCCCAGTCTTCAACGCGGTGGATCTTGCCGCCGCCGGCGGTGATCATGCCCTTGTAGCGCTCCAGCATGGCCGGAACTTGCTCGCTCTGATCCGGGTGGATCAGCAAGATGATTTCGTAGTGACGCATGGCACTCCTTTTGGATGTGGGCCTGGCGCGGGGTCGCTCCCTTGGAGGCGAAAAGCCGGCGGCACGAGCCACCTTGCCGCTTTACGCGGCCTGGCTGGCAGGTGCGCTTGCGGGATTTCGCGCCCTTTGGTTGCAACCTGCCGCCAGGCGGAGATTGAAAGCCACCTGCAGCGTCAAATTGCAGTGTGGCAAGGCGAAGCCCACGATTATAGCAGTCCCTTCGCCCGCGCCCAAATCCCGAAGCGGCTCAGATACCCAGCGCGCGGTCGAATTCGATGGCCCGGTCGACGCCGACGGCAGCACGAATCTTGGGCGCCAAGCCCACCAGTTCTTCCCAGTTGGCAGCCGCTTCCACCGCCAGATTGAGTTTGAAGCCACGCAGGCCCAGACCGGCCGTGAGCCGGGTGGCGATGGGATAGGCGGCCTGGTAGCGCTGCTGGTGGCTCAGGGCAGGCGCCCCGGCGGCGCCCGGCGCGGGGCCCGGCGCCGTGCCCGCCGCTACCGGAGCGAGCGTCGCCGGAGCTGCCGCAGCGGCTTGCGCAGGCACGACCCCGTCGGCCGGCACCAGCAGGCCCAGCGTCATCATTTGCTCGATGTCCCCCCGGGTCACGCCCAGGCCGGCGCCGACTACTTCGTCCATCGTCCGTTTGCCATCAAACAGGATGAACGCCGAGCGCTGGCGCGGCGTAACGGTGACGGAGCGGTCCTTGAGGGCCTGCTGGCCCGCCTCAGTCTTGAAGAGGATCATCGGAAGTTTTCTCGAAGTGAATGCTGGCCTGTTAGCGAGACCCCACCGCTGGGGCCTTCTTCGTGAAAACGCAGCAATACGTCCCTGTGTCGCAGAATGTGACACAGGTAAGCTTCCGTGTGCAATCCCGGCCAGCCTGACAGGCTGCTGACGACAGGGAAAGCGTGAAAAAGAATGTGGCCCGGGGGCAACAGCCGCCGGGCCACATCCGGGAAGCGCTTGGAGAGCCTTACTTGTTGGCCGCCGAAGCCAGCTGCTGCCAGGTGTCGATCACGCTATCGGGGTTGAGCGAAATCGACTTGATGCCCTGCTCCACCAGCCACAGGGCAAAGTCGGGGTGGTCGCTGGGGCCCTGGCCGCAGATGCCGACGTAGGCGTCCTTGGCGTTGCAGGCCTTGATGGCACGCGACAGCATCGCCTTGACGGCCGGGTCACGTTCGTCGAAATCGGCCGCCAGCAGCTCGAGCCCGGAGTCGCGGTCCAGGCCCAGGGTCAGCTGGGTCAGGTCGTTCGAGCCGATGGAAAAGCCGTCGAAGTACTCGAGGAACTCGTCCGCCAGGATGGCGTTGCTCGGCACCTCGCACATCATGATCAGCTTGAGCTCGTTCTCGCCGCGCTTGAGGCCTTGGGCAGCCAGCAGTTGCGTGACGCGCTCGGCCTGGCCGAGGGTGCGCACGAACGGCACCATGATCTGCACGTTGGTCAGGCCCATCTCGTTGCGCACGCGCTTGAGCGCCTCGCACTCCATGGCAAAGGCCTCGCCGAAGTCCTTGCTGAGGTAGCGTGCCGCGCCGCGGAAACCCAGCATCGGGTTTTCTTCCTCGGGCTCGTAGCGCGAGCCGCCGATGAGCTTGCGGTACTCGTTGGACTTGAAGTCCGACAGGCGCACGATCACCTTCTTGGGCCAGAAGGCGGCCGCGATGGTGGCCACGCCTTCAGCCACCTTGTCGACGTAGAAGGCTCGCGGCGACGCGTGGCCACGCGCCACTGATTCCACCGCCTTCTTCAGGTCGTTGTCGACGTTGGGATAGTCGAGGATGGCCTTCGGATGAACGCCGATGTTGTTGTTGATGATGAACTCCAGCCGCGCCAGGCCCACGCCGTCATTGGGCAACTGGGCAAAGTCGAAGGCCAGTTGCGGATTGCCGATGTTCATCGTGATCTGCACGTCGATGGGCGGCATCTCCCCACGCTGCACCTCGGTCACCTCGGTTTCGAGCAGGCCGTCGTAGATGTGGCCGGTATCGCCTTCCGAGCAGCTCACGGTCACCAGCGTGCCGTCCTTGAGCAGTTCGGTGGCGTTGCCGCAGCCCACCACGGCCGGGATGCCCAGTTCACGCGCGATGATCGCCGCGTGGCAGGTACGCCCGCCGCGATTGGTCACGATGGCGCTGGCGCGCTTCATCACCGGCTCCCAGTTGGGGTCGGTCATGTCGGTGACCAGCACGTCGCCGGGCTGCACCTTGTCCATTTCGCTTATGTGGTGCACCAGGCGAACGGGGCCGGTGCCCACCTTCTGGCCGATGGCACGGCCTTCTGCCAGCACGCTGCTGCGGCCCTTGAGCTTGTAGCGCTGCTCGGACTTGCCCTGCTGCTGGCTCTTCACCGTCTCGGGACGGGCCTGCAGGATGTAGAGCTGGCCGTCGGTGCCGTCCTTGCCCCACTCGATGTCCATCGGGCGGCCGTAGTGCTGCTCGATCACGAGGGCGTACCTGGCCAACTGCTCGACGTCGGCATCGGTGAGCGAGTAGCGGTTGCGCTGCTCGGTGGGCACGTCGGTGGTCTTGACCAGCTTGCCGCTGGCGGCCTTTTCGGCAGCGGTGGCGAACTCCATCTGGATCAGCTTGGAACCCAGGTTGCGGCGAATCACTGCGCGCTTGCCAGCCTTGAGGATGGGCTTGTGCACATAGAACTCGTCAGGGTTCACAGCGCCTTGCACCACCGTCTCGCCCAGGCCATAGCTGGAGGTGATGAACACCACGTCCTGGAAGCCGGACTCGGTGTCGATGGTGAACATGACGCCCGCGGCGCCCAGGTCCGAGCGCACCATGCGCTGCACGCCGGCCGAGAGAGCCACCACGTCATGGGCAAAGCCCTTGTGCACGCGGTAGCTGATGGCGCGGTCGTTGTAGAGGGAGGCGAACACCTCCTTCATCTTGTGCAGGATGTCGTCGATGCCCACCACGTTCAGGAAGGTCTCCTGCTGGCCGGCAAAAGAGGCATCGGGCAGGTCTTCTGCCGTGGCGGAAGAACGCACGGCAAAGCTGGCGTTGGAATTGCCCGCGCTCAGCTTGGCAAACGCCTCGGCAATGGCCTTTTGCAGGTCGGCCGGGAAAGGCTGGGCCTCGACCATGGCACGGATTTCGGCGCCGGCGGCGGCCAGGGCACGCACATCTTCGGTGTTGAGGTCGGCCAGGCGCTTGTTGATGCGATCGGCCAGGCCGTCGTGCGCCAGGAACTGTCGGAAGGCGTGCGCCGTGGTGGCAAAGCCGGTGGGCACCCGCACGCCTTGTGGCAGTTGGGAGATCATCTCGCCGAGGCTGGCGTTCTTGCCGCCAACCGCCTCGACGTCGGTCATTCTCAGGTTTTCGAACGGTACGACCAGGGCGGCCGCATCGAAAAGTGCAGACATGGGAAAGCTCCTAAAGTTGAAAGCGGTATCCCATGCGGGCGGCAGCGCACGATCGTTCTCGTTGCTCTGGGTGCAGTGGCGGCGCGCATGGATGAGAAGTGCGGGTGTGCTGGCAGACGCCAGCCGGACGGCCGGAAGTCCTGATAATCCCCGGAATTGTAGGCGCGCCCGGCATATGGGGCGCGGCAACGGACAAGGCCCCTGCTCACATGACCAACCGCACCGTTTTCTTCGTCTCCGACGGCACCGGCATCACCGCCGAAACGTTTGGCAACGCCGTCCTCGCGCAATTCGAGATCAGACCGCGCCATGTCCGCCTGCCCTTCACCGATACGGTGGACAAGGCACACCAGGCGGTGCGGCAGATCAACCACACGGCCGAAGTCGAGGGCGTGAGGCCGCTGGTCTTCACCACGCTGGCCAATATGGAGGTGCTGGAAGTCATCGAGAACGGCTGCAAGGGCATGCTGCTGGACATGTTCGGCACCTTTGTGCGGCCGCTCGAGATCGAGCTGGCGATGAAGTCCAACCACCGGATCGGCCGCTTCAGCGACGCCAGCAAGAGCAAGGAATACAACGAGCGCATCGCCGCCATCGACTTCAGCCTGGCGCACGACGACGGCCAGAGCAACCGCGACCTGGAAGGCGCAGACGTCATCCTGGTGGGCGTGAGCCGCAGCGGCAAGACACCCACGTCTCTGTACCTGGCCATGCAGCATGGGTTGAAGGCGGCCAACTATCCGCTCATTCCGGAGGATTTCGATCGAAAGCAATTGCCGCCGGCGCTGCTGCCGCATCGCAAGAAGATCTTCGGCCTGACGATCCAGCCCGAGCGCCTGTCCGAGATCCGAAACGAACGCCGGCCCGGTTCGCGCTACGCCAGCCTGGAGAACTGCCGCAACGAAGTGTCGGAGGCCGAGGCCATGATGCGCCGCTCGGGCATCCGCTGGCTCTCCACCACCACCAAGTCGATCGAGGAGATCGCCACCACCATCCTGCAGGAGCTGCGGCCGGAGCGGCTCATCTACTGAAGAGCCGCCCCGCCCCGGCTCAAGCAGGTGCCGAGGTGCGGATGAGGTGGTCGAAGGCGCCCAGCGCCGCCTTGGCCCCATCGCCGGCGGCGATGATGATCTGCTTGAACGGCACAGTGGTGGCGTCGCCCGCGGCAAACACGCCCGGCACTGACGTCTGGCCGCGCTCGTCCACGATGATCTCGCCGTGGCGCGACAGCTCGATCGTGCCCTTGAGCCAATCGGTGTTGGGCACCAGGCCGATCTGGATGAACACGCCTTCGAGCTCCACGTTGTGCGTTTCGCTGCTGGCACGGTCCTTGTAGGTCAGGCCATTGAGCTTCTGGCCGTCGCCGGTGATTTCCGTCGTCTGGGCGTTGGTGATCACCCTCACGTTGGGCAGGCTGGTGAGCTTGCGCTGCAGCACGGCGTCGGCACGCAGTTGCGTGTCGTATTCGATCAGCGTCACGTGGCCCACGATGCCGGCCAGGTCGATGGCCGCCTCGACGCCCGAGTTGCCACCGCCGATCACCGCCACGCGCTTGCCCTTGAAGAGCGGGCCGTCGCAGTGCGGGCAGTAGGCCACGCCCTTGTTCTTGTATTCGTGCTCACCCGGCACGTTGATGTTGCGCCAGCGCGCGCCGGTGGAAATGATCAGCGACCTGGTCTTAAGGGAGGCACCGCTTTCCAGTTGCAGCTCGATCATGTCCTTGCCCGGCACCAGCGCCTTGGCGCGCTGCAGGTTCATGATGTCCACGTCATAGTGGCGCACGTGCTCTTCCAGGGCCAATGCGAACTTGGGCCCTTCGGTCTCCTTCACCGAAATGAAGTTCTCGATGCCCATGGTGTCCAGCACCTGGCCGCCGAAGCGCTCCGAAGCAACGCCGGTACGGATGCCCTTGCGCGCCGCGTACACGGCCGCCGCGGCGCCAGCCGGGCCACCGCCGACGATCAGCACGTCGAACGGGTCCTTGGCGTCGATCTTCCTGGCTTCGCGCTCGACGCCGCTGACGTCGATCTTCGCAAGTATTTCTTCCAGCGTCATGCGGCCCTGGCCGAATTCGGTTCCGTTCAGGAACACGGTGGGCACGGCCATGATCTGGCGCTCCTTGACCTCGTCCTGGAACAGCCCGCCGTCGATCATCGTGGCGCGGATGCGCGGGTTCTGCACGGCCATGAGGTTCAGCGCCTGCACCACGTCCGGGCAGTTGTGGCAGGTCAGCGAGATGTAGATCTCGAATTCGAAGTCGCCGTCCAGCTCGCGGATCTGCTGCAGCACTTCGGGCTCGACCTTGGGCGGATAGCCGCCCACTTGCAGCAGCGCCAGCACCAGCGAGGTGAATTCGTGCCCCATCGGCAGGCCGGCAAAGCGCGGGCCATGGTTTTCGCTGGGGCGATTGATCGAAAAAGAGGGCTTGCGATGGTTGTCGTCGCGGCTCTCGGTCACCTTGACCAGCGGCGAAGACTCCACGATGTCCTTCAGCAGCGCCTGCAGTTCGCCCGAGGCCTTGCTGTCGTCGAGCGAGGCGACGATCTCGATCGGCTGCGTGGCGCGTTCGAGGTAACTCTTCAGTTGGGCTTTGGTGGCTGCGTCGAGCATGAAGGACTCACTTTCTCAGGTGCAAAAAAGAAAACAAAAAGCCCGGGCACGGGAGTGCACCCGGGCTTTGTCACAGGACCAGTGTCTGGTAGCTGTCGGGCTGCTGCTTAGATCTTGCCGACCAGGTCGAGCGAAGGCTTCAGCGTGGCTGCGCCTTCTTCCCACTTGGCGGGGCAGACTTCACCGGGGTGGGCAGCCACGTACTGGGCAGCCTTGACCTTGCGCAGCAGGTCCTTGGCGTCACGGCCAATGCCTTCGGCGGTGATTTCCACGGCCTGGATCACGCCTTGCGGGTCGACGATGTAGGTGCCGCGGTTGGCCAGGCCCTGGTCTTCGCGCAGGACTTCGAAGTTGCGGCTGATGGCCAGCGTGGGGTCACCGATCATCGGGTACTTGATCTTGCCGATCGTTTCCGACGAATCGTGCCAGGCCTTGTGCGTGAAATGGGTGTCGGTCGACACCGAGTAGATCTCCACGCCCAGTTTCTGGAACTCTGCGTAGTGGTCGGCCACGTCGCCCAGTTCGGTCGGGCACACAAAGGTGAAATCAGCCGGGTAGAAGAAGAAAACTGCCCACTTGCCCTTCACATCGGCGTCCGAAACGTCGACGAACTTGCCGTTCTTGAAAGCGCTGGCCTTGAAGGGCTTGATTTGGGTGTTGATCACGGACATTCAGTAGTTCCTCTGGTTGGTAAAAACGCTTGCGAAGACATAGTATAAACACTAATGACAGTCACGTTTGATAGTAATCTTCTATTCAACCCATTGCACACCCCTATGTTTTCGAGTGGGCCGAGGGATCACGAACACGAACGCCTATCAGCCTCAAACGCATGCAGACCGGCTCCACATGGGATTGACTTGCGTGGCCCGAGGGCGAGCCGGGACAATGGTCTATTCACTCGACCAATAAGAAGGAAAACACCATGAAGGGCGACCCCAAGGTCATCGAACACCTGCAGGCGCAGCTCAAGAACGAGCTGACGGCCATCAACCAGTACTTCCTGCACTACCGGATGCTCAAGCACTGGGGCCTGGACAAGCTGGCCAAGAAGGAATACGAGGAATCGATCGGCGAGATGAAGCACGCGGACATGCTGATGGACCGCATCTTCATGCTCGACGGCCTGCCCAATCTCCAAGACCTGGGCAAGCTGCGCGTGGGAGAAGACGTGCCCGAGATCCTTTCGTGCGACCTCGCCTCCGAGCAGAGCGCGCAGGCCACCATCAAGGACGGCATCGCGCACTGCGAGTCGGTTCGCGACTATGTCTCGCGCGACCTGCTGCAAAAAATCCTCGACGACACCGAGGAACACATCGACTTCCTCGAAACCCAGACCGATCTTCTCGGCAAGGTGGGCCTGCAGAACTACCTGCAGTCGCAAATGGGCGAGATCGAGTAAGCCTGCGCGCAAAGCACACCGCACATTCAAGTCAGGGGCCTTCGGGCCCCTTTTCTTTTGTGCCAGCCGACCGTGCCCGGCATCAACGTCCTGACTCGCCGCATAGTTATTGCAAATGCGATGAATTCGTATTTATAATCGCCACACACCATCAACAGCCAGCCAGTCCTCGCTCCTTCGCCATGATCGTCTGTGTTTGCCGTCGAATCTCTGACCGTGAAATTGCTCGCCATGCGCGCGCCGGAATGAGCTTTGATGAAGTCCAGCTCGAACTCGGCGTGGCCACCCAGTGCGGCCAGTGCGAAGGATGCGCGCGGGATGTCGTTGCCCAGTGCAACGCTTCGCACCCGGTCGCTGCCCTGCATTGCGACACCAATCCGGTTGCCATCCAGCTTGCCAGCTCCATCACGGAAAGTCGGGCATGGCACTCTTCGCTGTCGGTTGCAGCCTGATCCTGGTTCTCGGGGCAACCTGGTGGATCTTTCATAAATAGCGGCCACTGCCGGCTGCTGCTGGCGGGCACTTCGCGTGCCTGCATCTAGTCATATGGTTCATCGTGTCTGATCGCTTCCAATCGACGCCGACCGGGATTTCGCGCAATGCCCTGATCGCCGGTGGCGTGGTGCTG
Organism: Pseudomonadota bacterium; assembly: GCA_018241225.1. Classification (GTDB taxonomy): domain Bacteria; phylum Pseudomonadota; class Gammaproteobacteria; order Burkholderiales; family Burkholderiaceae_C; genus Variovorax. Next base: position 255,384 of record JAFEEG010000007.1, on the reverse strand, counting down.
TTCCACATAGCCGCTCTTTGGGCCATGCAAACCGGGCTCTTGCGCCGCGCCGCGGAAGTAGTTCTGCCCGAGGTGATCATGACGGAGTTCATCGACCCGCCCAAGCCGGTCGAGCCACCTCCGCCCCCGCCACCTGCCCCGCCTCAGCCCAAGCGGGAAATCATCAAGGCGCCTCCTCCGCCGCGGCCCCTGGCCATTCGAGATCCAAAGCCGGCGCCTGCTGCGCCGGTTGGTGTCGTCGAACCGCAACCGCCAGCCCCTGCTGTCTCGCCGCCTGCGCCGCCCGCCCCGCCGGCTCCGGCTCCCGCGCCTCCAGCGCCGCCCGCAGTGCAGCTTCCCAGCACGGATGCCGACTACGCGCAAAGCTGCCGACCGGTTTACCCGTCGATGAGCAAGCGGCTGAGCGAACAAGGTCGCGTCGTGGTCAAGGTGGTGGTGGGCGCCGACGGCTCGCCCAAGCAGGTCGAGATCAAGAAATCGAGTGGATTCGACCGCCTCGATGAAGCCGCCCGCGAAGCCATGCTGCGCTGCCGCTTCGTGCCGGGAAAGGTCAACGGCGTGGCCCAGTCAATGGCCTATGACGCGCCGGTCAATTTCGTCCTCAATAACAACTGAACTTCGCTGGAGTAGCTTCGTATGGAAACCCAATTCGGTCTCTTGCACCTGTGGATGCAGGGCGACCTCGTCACCAAGGCAGTTGCCACACTGCTGCTGGGCATGTCGCTGGCGTCGTGGATCGTCATTCTCGTCAAGGCGCTGGACATTGTTCGCTACAAGCGCCAGGCCCGCCGCTCGTCCGACTTCTGGCACAGCGAAGACTTCGCCACCGCGATGGACAAGCTGGGCAAGGACGACAGCAACCCCTTCCGCGCGCTGGCGCTGGAAGGCCGTGAAGCAACGGCCCACCATCGCAACACCAAGGCCCACCTGCACGACACGCTGGACGTGAGCGACTGGGTGACGCGCTCGCTGCGCAACGCCATCGACGAGTTCACCGCGCGCATTCAAAGCGGCCTGGCCATCCTGGCTTCGGTCGGTTCCACCGCGCCGTTCATCGGTCTGTTCGGCACCGTGTGGGGCATCTATCACGCGCTCATGAGCATCGGCACGGCCGGCCAGGCGACCATCGACAAGGTGGCCGGCCCGATCGGCGAAGCGCTGGTCATGACCGCCCTGGGCCTGGCCGTCGCCATTCCCGCAGTGCTGGGCTACAACGCGCTGGTGCGCGGCAACAAGTTCGTGCTGACCAAGCTCAACAGCTTCGCGCACGATCTGCACGCCTACTTCGTGACCGGTGCCCGCGTGCAGGCAGGCGGCAGCGGTGGCAGCGAATCGACCGTGGTCGCGCTCAAGAAAGGCTGAAAGCCATGGCCTTCGGGACGCAAGACGATACCGATGACGTGATGAACGAGATCAACATGACGCCGCTGGTCGACGTCATGCTGGTGCTGCTCATCATCTTCATCATCACCGTGCCGGTGATGAAACATGCCGTGAACATCGACCTGCCGCGCGCCAGCAGCGAACGCGAGCAGACCAAGCCGGACAACATCCTGTTCAGCGTGGCAGCCGACGGCAGCTACTTCTGGAACGAGCAGAAAATCAGCGACGCCGAGTTCGCCAATCGGCTGGCCACCGAAGCCGCCAAGGAGCCGCAGCCCGAACTGCACATCCGCGGCGACAAGGAAGCGCGCTACGAGCGGGTGGCGCAAGCCATGTCGCTGGCACGCGAAGCCGGTGTGCGCAAGATTGGGTTCATCACCGAGCCCAAGCCGCAGCAGTAGGCGAGAAAGCTGATTCGCATTTTTTGCTATCGAATCGATTGACTTTTAAATGCGAACCATTATCATTTAGCCATCGACACCGCCAAAGTTCGCTTGTCTTATGCAAACCACCCTGACCTCCCTCAACGCCATCCATCGTCCGATGTCCGCTGCCACCGGATCGAATGAGCTTGCGTCTTCCGAGCGACCGGCGGCGCTGGTGGAAAGCACCGAACTGCTGCGCGGCAACAAGACGGTCGGCATCATGCACAACGGCTCGCTCTACCGTTTGCAAGCCACCAAGCTCGGCAAGCTGATCCTTACCAAGTAATCAGGATCGAACTGCCCCGTTTTCATCGTGGGGCGACTTGAGGGGATCTTTCTCCAAGGGTCGTTTTTTGCTAGCCAAAGGTTCGCCGCCGCCAAGCATTTTTTCCTCACCCTGCACCCAAGAAAAAAGCCGCCGACCACGAAGGTCGGCGGCTTTTTTTGCTTTGGCTGCGTTGCCGGAATCAGAGGCCGAGAGCCGCAATGCCCGCACGGGCGATCTGCGCATCTTCGTTCGACTTCACGCCGCTCACGCCAACGGCGCCGATCACCTGGCCGTCCTTGACGATCGGCACGCCGCCTTCGAGCAGACCCTGCACACCAGGCGCCGTCAGGAAGGCGGTGCGGCCGCCGTTGATGATGTCTTCATAGCCCTTGCTTTCGCGACGGCCCATGGCAGCCGTGTGGGCCTTGGCCGGTGCGATGTGCGAAGACAGCGCTGCAGCGCCGTCCAGGCGCTGCAGCCACAGCAGGTTGCCGGCGTCGTCGGAAATGGCGATGGTCACCGCCCAGTTGTTCTTGAGGGCTTCGGCTTCGGCCGCGGCGGCAATGGCCTTGACGTCGGGCAGTTCGAGGTAGTGCTTGGTCTTCATGAGGTCGCTCTGCAAAGTCGGAAAAACCCACGAGCATAACGCCCCGTCGGGGCAGTAGCCCTACAAACTGTAGGAACAGCACATAGCGGGTATTTGGCGAGGCGCCCCTTGCAGTTGCCTAGAATCATCCTCACCTGTCGATACGGCAGCTTACAAGGAGAACTCATCCATGAACGAACGCGTCACCACCCTGGACACTTCGCAAGGTTACGGGCTCAGCCTGGACCAGGCGCAGCGTCAGCGCGTCCTGCGCAACACCTATTGGCTGCTGGCCCTGAGCCTCATCCCGACGGTGCTGGGGGCCTGGCTGGGCGTGTCCACCGGCATCACGCGGTCGCTCAGTGGCGGCCTGGGCATGATCGTCTTCCTCGGCGGCGCCTTCGGATTCATGTTCGCCATCGAGAAAACCAAGAATTCCGGCGCCGGCGTGCCGGTGTTGCTGGGCTTCACCTTCTTCATGGGGCTGATGCTCTCGCGCCTGATTGCTGCGGTGCTGGGCTTCAAGAACGGCGGCGAGTTGGTCATGACGGCCTTCGGTGGCACGGCGGGCGTGTTCCTGGTCATGGCGTCGCTGGCGACTGTCATCAAGCGCGACCTCTCGGGACTGGGCAAGTGGCTGTTCGTGGGCGCGCTGGTGCTGATGGTGGGCGCCATCATCAACGTGTTCGTCGGCTCCACTGCCGGCATGGCGGCCATCTCGGTGGCGGCCATCGGCATCTTCTCGGCCTACATGCTGTATGACCTGAAGCAGATCATCGACGGCGGCGAGACCAACTACATCAGTGCCACGCTGGCCTTGTACCTGGACCTGTTCAACGTGTTCCAGAGCCTGCTTGCACTGCTGGGGATCTTCGGCGGCGAGCGCGACTGATCGCAACCAAGCGCTGAAACGACAAAAGGGCCCCGCGGGGCCCTTTTTTCTTTACCCGCAGGCTCGTGCCTACTCCGCGAGGTCGAACACGGCCATCGACTCCACATGCGCGGTATGGGGGAACATGTTGATCACGCCTGCATGCGTGCAGCGATAGCCGCCCTGGTGGACCAGCAACCCGGCGTCGCGCGCCAGCGTGGCCGGATTGCAGCTCACGTAGACGATCCGCCGGGGCGGCCGCCAGCCGCCGGGCGCGGGCGCCTCTTCCGGGTGCGCCAGGCGCTGCTGGTGCAGATCGGCCAGCGCCTTGGCCAGCGCGAAAGCGCCTTCACGCGGTGGGTCGACCAGCCAGCGATGGGCATACCCATCGCGCACCAGCATCTCGGGCGTCATGTCGAACAGGTTGCGCGCCACGAAGGTGGTGGGGCACAGACTGCGGCCCTCGCCGGCGGCTGACTTGTTGGCCTCGTAGTTGTCGGTTGCGCGCCCCACCAGCGTGTCGCTGCCCTCGATGCCGAGCACTTCGTGCGCCTGCGTGGCCAGGGGCAAGGTGAAGTTGCCCAGGCCGCAGAACCAGTCGATCACCCGCTCATCCTTCTGCACGTCGAGCAAGCGCAGCGCTCGCGTGACCAGCGCGCGATTGATGTGCGGGTTGACCTGGGTGAAGTCGGTGGGCTTGAAAGGCATGCGCACACCGAAGTCCGGCAACTCGTAGTGAAGCGCCGGACTGGTCGCATCGAGCAGTTGAACGGTGTCTGGGCCCTTGGGCTGCAACCACCATTGCACGCCCTCGTTTTCCTGCGCAAAGATCTTGAGGCGCTCGATGTCTGCCTTGGACAGCGGCTCCAGGTGGCGCAGCACCAGGGCGATCACGCCCAGTTGCGTCGAACCCGGCGCGTCGCCGCATGCCAGCTCGATCTGCGGGCAAGTCTCGCGCGCATCGAGCGAGCCGATCAAGCCGCGCAGCGGAACGAGCATTTCGCTCACCCGCTTGGGCAGCACGGGACAGACCGTCATGTCCGCGATGTAGCGGCTCTTGCGCTCGTGAAAGCCGATCAGCACCACGCCCTTCTTGATCACGTGCCGCACCGAGAGGCGAGCGCGATAGCGGTAGTGCCACGCCGGCCCCTCGAGCGGGCGCAGCATGTTCTCTGGCTTGACCTTGCCCAGGTGCCAGAGCTGGTCCTCCAGGGCGCGCTGCTTCACCGCCACCTGAGCGGACGCATCGAGATGCTGCATCTTGCAGCCGCCGCAGGCACCGGCATGCAGGCCGAAATGCTGGCAGCCGGGGCGCACGCGCTGCGAAGACTCGCGACGCGTGTCGGTCAGGACGCCCTGCTCCCAATTGTTCTTCGTGCGCAGCAGCTTGAACTGCACTTCCTCGAAGGGCAGCGCGCCCTCGATGAACACCACCTTGCCGTCGGGCCTGCGGGCCACGCCCTGCGCGTCCAGGTCCAGCGATTCGACCTGCAGCCAATCGCTCTCCTCGTGGGATGCCGCGCCTTTTTTCCGTTTGGAATCCGTCATGCCTCGATTGTCTCAGGCGCCCGCGGGCACCATGGCAGGCGTGCGCTAGAACAGGGCGTCTCGCCCCACGCCAGAGCGGGCCAGCTGACGCCGCATCTTGGCCAGCGCCTCGTTCTGGATCTGGCGCACCCGTTCGCGGGTCAGGCCCAGGCGCACGCTCAGGACCTCCAGGGTTTCCGGCTCCCGGTCATGCAGGCCGTAGCGGCCTTCCAGCACCTCGCGTTCGCGTTCACTGAGCGCCTGGACCCACTGGTTGAGAAGTCGCTCGACCTCGTGCGTTTGCGCAACACCCGTCGGATCGGCCTCTTCGTCTTCCGATGCCACGGTGTCGGCCAGGGTAAAGCCGGGCTCGCCATGATCGCCGCCTGCATCCAGCGAACGTGGCGCCTCGGCCAGCGCCAGGAGTTCGGCAACCTCCTGCGTATCCCGCCCAAGAAGCGCCGCCACGTCTTCCACGCGCACGCCGTCGGGACGGCTTTCGGCGAACTTCGGGTCGGCTTCCAGCGAGCGGCGCGCGCGCAGCACCTGCTGCAGCTCGCGAACCACGTGCACCGGCAACCGTATGGCGCGGCTTTGCATCATGGCGGCGCGCTCGACCGACTGGCGAATCCACCAGGTGGCATAGGTCGAGAATCTAAACCCTCGTTCGGGCTCGAACTTGGTGATGGCGTGCATCAAGCCCAGGTTGCCCTCCTCGATCAGGTCGATCAACGGCACGCCACGCCCAAGATAGCCCTTGGCGATGTTGACCACCAGCCGCAGGTTGTGCTCGATCATGGACTGCCGCGCCGAGAAGTCGCCAGCGCGCGCAGCGCAGGCGCAGCGGTACTCTTCTTCGGGCGTGAAAAGCTCGGTGCGCCTTACTTCGCTGAGGTAGTGCGTGAGCGAGTCGCCGCCATCGCTCGAGTGGCCGGCGGACAAGCCCTTCAACGCCGCGTCGGGAGCCTCGTCGCGAAAACCGTCTACCCCGTCTGCCGGGACATCGGGCTCGGCCGATGCGCCGGCACGTTCGTCGCCGCCCTTGCCCGCTGACCCAAGCGCAACCTGATTGCGGCGGGATCGCGGGGCGGCCATGGCATCACCGTGCCGGAAGGTAGCGCGCAGGGTCGACGGGCTTGCCCTGGCGTCGGATTTCGAAGTGCAGCTTCACCCGGTCGGCGTCGCTGTTGCCCATCTCTGCAATCTTCTGGCCCTTTTGCACCGACTGGTCTTCCTTCACCAACAGCGTCTGGTTGTGCGCGTAGGCGGTGAGGTAGGTGTTGTTGTGCTTGAGGATGATGAGGTTGCCGTACCCGCGCAAGCCTGCGCCTGCATAGACCACGCGGCCATCGGCAGCGGCAAGCACGGCATCGCCCGCGCGGCCGCCAATGTCCAGGCCCTTGTTCTTCACTTCATCGAAGCCAGCGATGAGCTGGCCCTGCGCGGGCCAGATCCAGCCCAGGTCGTCATCGCCAGATGCGGCCACGGGCGGGGTGGGCTTGGCAGGCGTGGCGCTCGGTGTCGTTGGCGCCGGCGTCGACGAAGACGAGGGCGGGGCCACCGCCACGGCCGTGCCGGCGGCAACGGCGGCGCCCGTCGTGGCCACGCCAGGCGTGCTGCTGCCGGATGCGCCGCCCGCGGCGGTCACCGGCGCTGCACCGGCAGGCGCGCCGTTCACCGGCGGAATCACGCGCAGCACCTGACCGACTTCGATCAGGTTGGCGTTTTCAAGGTTGTTCCACTTGACGATGTCGCGCCAGTTCTGCCCCGTTTCGAGACCGATGCGCATGATGGTGTCGCCAGGACGAACGGCGTAGTAGCCAGGCTTGCCGTAGTTCTCGATGCCGGGCAGCGGCTTGCCCGATGCATCCGTGGTGATGGGCGGAACAGGCATGCCCGGCGCCGTCGACGTTGCAGAGGCGCCCGACGTACGGCTCGCACCGCCACGATCTTCAACGGGGGCAGGCGTGCGGGGATTGGTGCAGCCAGCAAATACGAGCAACACGGCCAACCAGGCGCTGGCGATAGAAGCTCGACGACCAAGACCCTGCATGCATTTCCTCCTTTAAGCAATCCCGGATTTTAGGGGGACAAAGTGAACGGCCTCAAGAACACGCCTGTGCACGCCCGCCGCGCCGCGATCTATCACGACGAGGGCCTGCCCGCCTTCGGCCGAACGCGTGGGCGCCACGATGCGGCCACCCACGGCAAGCTGGTCGACCCAGGCTTCGGGCACGGCCTCGCCACCGGCCGCGGCAATGATGCCTGCGTAGGGCGCGCCCTTCGCATAGCCCAGCATGCCGTCGCCCAGCAGCAGATGCACCGTGGCCAGGCGGAAATGGCGCAAGTTGGCGCGCGCTTTCTCGTTGAGTCCGCGCAAACGCTCGATGCTGTACACCTCGCTGGCCACATGGCTGAGCACCGCGGCCTGGTAGCCACAGCCCGTACCGATCTCCAGCACGCGGCCCAGCCGTGCCTCGGCCTGGCCGTTCAATGCGGGCGCACCCAGCAGCAACTCGATCATGCGGGCCACGACGCTGGGCTTGGAGATGGTCTGGCCCAGCCCGATGGGCAGGCTCGTGTCTTCGTAGGCCTGGTTGACCAGTGCGCTATCGACGAAGCGATGCCGCTCGACGATCGACATGGCGCGCAGGACCCGCGCATCGGCAATGCCTTGCGAGGCCAGCTTCTGGACCATGCGAGTGCGCACGGCATCCGAGGCCATGGACGGCGTGGAGGAAACCGGTGCTGCAATGGCAGGAGCTGCTCTTGCGCCTACCTTGGCGGCTCGCACGCCAGCGCCTGGCGCGGGCGCTGAAGTCGTCAACCGGGCAGGAAAGCCGGGGCGCTGCTTCACGCTGCCGCTCACTGCGAGCCCAGCCGTGTGACCCGTTCGCCCCACGCGCCCAGGCGGGCGTGGTCGGTCAAGTCGATCTGCAAGGGTGTCAGGGCCACGTGGCCGGCCGCGGTGGCATGGAAGTCGGTACCTTCGCCGCTGTCCTTGGCCCCACCGGCACCGGCGATCCAGTACATGGTTTCGCCGCGCGGGCTGTCTTGCGTAATGACGCGCTCTGCCGCGTGGCGCCGGCCCAGGCGGCACACCTTCACCGGCTTGAGTTCTTCCAGCGGCAGGTTGGGCACGTTGACGTTGAGCAGCCAGGGCTCGCCCTTGAGCATGCCTTCACGCTCGATCTGCTGGACCAGCCGGCGCGCCACCTGCGCTGCCGAATCGATGTGGGCCCAGCCCTTCTGGATTTGCGAGAAGGCGATGGCGGGCACGCCGAAGAGGTAGGCCTCCATGGCGGCGCCCACGGTGCCGGAGTAGATCGTGTCGTCGCCCATGTTGGCGCCATTGTTGATGCCCGATACCACCAGGTCAGGCCGGTAGTCGAGCAGCCCCTTGAGTGCGATGTGCACGCAGTCGGCAGGCGTGCCGGTGACATATCGGAAGCCGTTGTGGGCCTCGTGCACGTACAGCGGCGCAGCCAGCGTCAGCGCATTGGACTTGGCGCTGTTGTTGTGTTCGGGGGCAATGACCTCGACCTCGGCAATGTCCTTCAATGCCGCGTGCAACGCGACGATGCCGGGTGCCTGATAGCCATCGTCGTTGGAAATGAGAATTTTCATGGGCGTCAATCGATGTGCCATTCTAGGATGCGACTGGTCACGACAGAGACATTGCCCACGGGCAGCCGCTCTTATCATGGCCGCACGAATTAGGAGACCTCCATGCACGCATGGCTTTGCGAAAACCCGACCGGCGTCGATGCGCTGAACTGGAAAGAACTGCCCACGCCCCAACCCGGCCCCGGCCAGGTGCTGATCGAAATCAAGGCAGCCAGCCTGAATTTCCCCGATCTGCTGATCGTGCAGAACAAGTATCAAATGAAGCCGCCGCTTCCATTTGTGCCCGGCTCCGAATATGCGGGCGTGGTGCAGGCCGTGGGCGAAGGCGTGAACCACCTGAAGGTGGGCCAAAACGTGGCGTGCCTGTCGGGCACCGGCGGATTTGCAACGCACACGCTGGCGCCGGCCGCTTTGTGCATGCCATTGCCCGAAGGTTTTGGCCATGTCGATGCTGCTGCATTCATCATGATTTACGCCACGTCCTGGCATGCATTGATGGATCGCGCACAACTCAAGGCCGGTGAAACCGTGCTGGTGCTCGGCGCGGCAGGCGGCGTTGGCACCGCGGCCATTCAAATTGCAAAGGCGGCGGGCGCCAAGGTGATTGCCGCGGCGTCTACCGACGAAAAATGCGCGCTGTGCAAATCGATTGGTGCCGACGTCACCATCAACTACAGCACGCACGCAGTACCCAACGATTTTCGCGAAGCCATCAAGGCGGCCACCGACGGCAAGGGCCCCGATGTCATTTACGACCCCGTCGGTGGTGATTTCGCCGAGCCCGCATTCCGTTCGATCGCATGGCGCGGCCGCTATCTGGTGGTGGGCTTTGCATCGGGTCCGATTCCGGCGCTGCCGTTCAATCTGGCGCTGCTCAAGGGGGCCTCGATCGTGGGTGTGTTCTGGGGCGATTTCGCTCGGCGCGAACCCAAGGCCAACGCCCAAATGATGGCCGAATTGGCCAACTGGTATGGCCAGGGCAAGGTCAAGCCGGTGATCGACCGCACCATGCCGATGGCCCAATTGAAGGAGGCTTATGCCCACATGGGTTCGCGAGGCGTGATGGGCAAGCTGGTGATGGTGAACTAGGCGCCCCCAAAGGTCGCAGCCAGAAAAAAAGCCCGCGAAAGCGGGCTTTTCATTTTTGGGAGAGGGCCAACCCTACTTGATCTCGAAATCCGAAAGGGACTTGCCGGCGGCCAGCGCCTCGGTTACCCAGCGCGGCTTGCGACCACGGCCACCCGACCATGTTTCGCCCGTGGGGCCACGGTATTTCGCGGCACCGCGCGCAGCAGACACGGCGCCGGCGCGTCGACCCGGGGTACGACCGGCCAACTTGAGGTCCGAAGCAGTAATACCATATTCCGCAATCTTCTTGCGGATCTCTTCGATCACACCTGAGCGTTCCTGATTGCGCAGTTGTTCGGCCTGTACGCGCAATTGCGCGATCTGCTCGTCGTGCTTTTTGATCTGGGAATTGATATCGGCTAGGGTGGTCATTCCGGATTCCTCGAATTGAGACCGAAAAATTGTAATTCAAGATCACCGGAAAAAACAACGATCCGCGAATCCGGGTAAAACCATCTGCTCAATGGGCTTTTGTTCTCAATCCGCCCCGGCCGGAACTCAGCTGGGTTCGGGCGGACGGCGACGGATCACATCGATCATCAATTTTTCATAAATGGCGGCCAATTGAAGCAGGTCGCGCTCGCCGCCCGGTTTGCCAATGAGTTGCAGCCCCATCGGCAACCGGCCTGCAGCGTCAAAACCGGCCGGCACGCTGACGGCGGGCAATCCCGCAAAGGTGGCATATAGCGTCACTTCCATCCAACGGTGGTAGGTATCCATCGGTCGGCCGGCAATTTCACGTGGCCACCGCTCGCGAACGTCGAAAGGCCATACCTGGGCCGAAGGCAGGGCCAGCGCGTCGAAACGCCGCAACAGCGCCAGCATCTGGGCATGGAAGGCGCCACGACTCTGGCTGGCCTGCATGAACTGCGAAAAGCTCAGCGCGGCCGCGCTGTCATGCTCCCACAGCACCTCGGGCTTGACCTTTTCGCGCGCCCCGGGCTGTGCCAGCGCCGTGCTCACGGCAGAGGCCACCAATGCGCGGCGCCAGATCAGCCATGCATCCCACACGGCTTCGGGCTCGAAGCCGGGCGCCGTGTCCTCCACCGTCATGCCCTCCCCCGCGAGCACGCGCAGCGCCTCCTCGCACACCGACAGGACGCCCGCCTCGGTGGCAAGGTGGCCGCCCAGGTCGCCCAGCCAGCCGATGCGAACCTGTCCAGGCGCAGGCAACTCGGTGGGCACGAATCTCTGCGGTCCTTGGGCGATGGACAAGGGCACCCGCGGATCGTGCCCAGCCTGGACGGAAAGCAACTGAGCCAGGTCCCGAACGTTGCGCGCCATGGGCCCGTCGGTGGCAAGCTGGTTCAGCCAGACCTCGGGCTTGGGCCAGCCCGGTACCCGGCCCTGGCTCGGGCGCAGGCCGAAGATGTTGTTCCAGGCGGCCGGATTTCGCAGCGAGCCCATGAAATCGGACCCATCGGCCACCGGCAACAGGCGGTGTGCCAGCGCCACCGCTGCGCCGCCACTGCTGCCGCCGGCGGATCGCTTCGGATCCCATGCATTGCCCGTGGGCCCGAAGACGTCATTGAAGGTGTGCGAGCCCAGACCGAACTCGGGCATGTTGGTCTTGCCGATGACGATGCACCCCGCCGCCTTCATGCGCGCGACGTAGAGGCTGTCGACGGCCGGCATGGCATGTTCGAGCACGCGGCTGCCCATGGTCGAGGGAAACCCCAGCGCGTGGGCCGTGTCCTTGATGGCCTGGGGCATGCCGTGCATCCAGCCGCGCGACTGGCCTCGTGCCAGCTCGGCGTCGCATTCATCCGCCTGCTTGAGCAGACTGTCCTGCGGCGCCAGGTTGACGATGGCGTTGAAGCTGGGGTTGAGCCGCTCGATGCGGGCCAGGTAGGCCTGCATCACCTCTTTGCAAGACAGCTCACGGGCATGGATGGCGCGCGACAGCGCGTCGGCGTCGAGTTCGGTCAGATCAGCCATGGCCGCATGTTAGTTGCGGCCATGGCAGCCCTGCACTCAATTTGTCGCGCCTCCAAGGGCGGCCTGCGCTTCTTGCATCAGCACTGCCACTTCGGCCGCGGAGCGAGCGATGCCGAAGACGTAGTTGTCCGGCCGCACCAAGGCTGCCACGCACTCGAAGCGGCGAAACCAGCCGGTGGCCACGCCTTCCGGATCGTCCTGGCCGCCGAGTTGAACAACAGTCATCGGCGACGCCAGCAGGGCCGCATTCGGCGCGTCAACATCTTGCGCAAGCACCAGCCGCCAGCCATGACCCGCCACTTCGTCCATGCGCTGGCCCTGCAGGAGCGGCTGCGGAAAGAGACTGCCACGCGCGGCGCTGGGCTGTGCGGACAGCAGTCCGCATTCGAGCCTGGGCAGGATGTCCTGGCGAGGTGTATCGCGCACCGTGCCACCGCATTCCTGCAACAGCCGCGCATCGCGCTCGCGCGCCTTGGCCGGATCGCGTTCGCAAATGACTGCACCGACGGCCTTGATGCGGCTGGTCAGTTCACGCACATGCGCCTGGCGCTCGGCACCGTAGCTGTCCAGCAGCGCCTGCGCGTGCTGGCCACCGACCTCGCCTTGCAGCACGGCCGCAAGCTTCCAGCTCAGGTTGCCCACGTCTCGAATGCCCTGGCACATGCCCTGACCCAGGAACGGTGGCTGCATGTGCGCCGCGTCCCCGGCCAGGAACACCCGGCCCTGTCGCCATTGCCTGGCCACCAGCGCATGAAAGCGATAGCTGGCTTGTCGCCACAACTGGCCGTCTTCGGGCGAGAGCCAGCGCGACAGCAGCTTCCAGGTGTGCTCGGGCGTGGCCACCTCCTTGGGGTCTTCACCGGGCAGGATCGAGATCTCCCAGCGGCGATGGTTCTTCGGGCCGATCACCAGCGTGCATGGACGCTCGGGCTCGCAATACTGCACGCTCACCTTGGGCAGCCTGGCCAGGCCCTGCGCGTTGACCAGCACATCGACCACCAGCCAGGGCTCGTCGAAATCCAGGTCGAGCATTTCGATGCCCAACTGGGTGCGCACGCCGCTGCTGCCGCCGTCGCACGCGATGGCATAGCGGGCGCGCACCGTGCGAAGCTGGCCCTGCGCCTCGATCTGCAGCGACACGCCCTGCCCGTCCTGCGCGAGCCCGCGCATCTCCACGCCCAGCTCCACCGTCACGTTGGGCAACTGCGCCACGCGTGCACGCAGCGCACGCTCCACGGGTGGCTGCGTGAAGACGACGGACGGTGTGTAGCCCTGCGGATAAGGCGGCGCCACCATCGTCATGCGGCGAATGAGCTGGCCATCCACGCCGAAGTACTCGGAATTGGTGAACGGTTCGGTGTAGGGCTCGATGGCTTGCACCACGCCCAGTTGCTGGAACACTCGCATGATCTCGTGGTCCAGCGAGATGGCGCGCGGAATCTCGTACACGTCCGGCAGGCGCTCGCACACGTAGACCTTCAGGCCGCGCTGGCCGAGCAGGCCCGCCGCCACCTGCCCCGCCGGCCCATAGCCGACGATGGCCACGTCGAAGATGTCGCTGTTGCTCACGCCGCCTCGTTCGCAATGGGGTTGGACAAGAGCCCCACGCGATCGATCTCGATCTCGATGGTGTCGCCCGCCTGCATCCACACCGGCGGGGTGCGCGCCTGGCCCACGCCGGCCGGCGTGCCCATCACGATCACGTCGCCAGGCTCCAGCGTCAGCACTTCGGCCAGCAGCGCAATGGTCTCGGCCACGCTGAAGATCATGTCGTCGGTGTTGGCGTCCTGCATCACCTGGCCGTTCAGGCGGCTCTGGATGCGCAGGCCCGTTGCGCCCGGCGCCAGTTCGTCAGCCGTGACCAGCGCGGGGCCGAAGCCACCGGTGCGGTCGAAGTTCTTGCCGATGGTCCATTGCGGCGTGCGCTTCTGGTAGTCGCGAACGCTCATGTCGTTGAAGCAGCTGTAGCCGAAGACGTACTGCAGTGCGTCGGACTCCTTGGTGTGACGCGGCACGGTGCGGCCGATCACCACGGCCAGCTCGGCCTCGTAGTCGAAGCGCGTCGACACCTTGGGCAGCCAACCAGCTTCGCCATGCGCCACCAGCGAGGACGGTGCACGGAAGAAGAACCACGGATAGTCGGGCTTCTCGCGGCCGCCTTCCTTGGCGTGGTCGTAGTAGTTCAGGCCCAGGCAGACGATCTTGCCCGGCTCGGGAACCAGCGGCGCCAGCGTCACCGCGGTCAACGACTGGCGCTTTCCGGATTCAAGCGCCTGGCGTGCGGCAGCCTGCAGATCGATGCCCGCCTTCAGTGCCGCGCGCATATCTGCCGACACTTGCGCATTGGTGTCATTGAGGTCGACCAGGTCTTGACCATCGACGACGGCCAGGCGGGCTGCGCCATTGCGCAGGTAGGTGGTGAATTTCATGGTGATGGTGTGCTCGGTTGGAAAGTCAGGGATTGGGTGCAAAGAAGATGCGACGCTGCGCCTCTTTCAGGCTGGCGCCGGGCGCGGGCGAGATGCCCCACTGGTCGACGCGCCCGGGCGGCCATTTCCAGTGATCGGGGCCATGTGCCTCGTAGCTGTCGTCGATCTGCTCCACCTCGGCCGTGTATTCGATGACCACGCCGAAGGGGTCCAGGAAGTAGTTGAAGAGGTTGTTGCCAGGACCGTGGCGACCGGGCCCCCACTGAATGGGAAAGCCCGCATCCTTCATGCGTCCGCCACCGCGCATCACCGATTCGAAATCGGGCATGAGAAAGGCGATGTGGTTGAGCGCATCGTTGTCCGAGATGCCGATGGCGATGGTGTGGTGGTCGCCGTCGCAGTTCATGAAAGCCATGATCCCGGTGCGATCGGCCAGCCGAAAGGCCAGCGCCTGTTGCAGGAAGGCCTGCGTCTCGTCCACCGCATGGCTGTTGAGCACCACGTGCGTGAGCCGGATCGGCCGGTCTCTCACCGGCTCAGCCGCTGCACTGCGCGCGTCGCCATGCACGACCTGGAACACGCGGCCGTGTGGGTCCTTGAACTTCATGCCGATGCCGCCGGCCGGGTCGCGCGTCAGCTCGTGCGCTGGCGCAATCAGCTCGCCACCGGCGGCGAGCACGTTGGCCTGGATGACGTCCAGCGCTTCGCGGCTGCGCGCGCGCAAGGTCACCTGGCGGATCTGCGGCAACTCGCCGCTCTGGTGCAGGGCCAGCAGGTAACCGTCGCCGCCGGTGCCGCGCAGGTACAGCGCATCGTCGCCGCGGTGGGCCACTTCGAGGTTCCACGTGCGGGTGTAGAAGTCCTCGGCCCGGGCCAGGTCTGGCACGTACAGGGCAACACTGCGCAGCCCTTCGATCCATGGAGAGCTCATGGGGTCGTCTCTTTCGTCCTGATGCCGAGAAAGCGTTCGGCGTTGCGATGAATCAATGCCGCGGCCGTGTCGCCATCGAAGCCCGCGGCCTCGATGCGCTGGACTGGCGTGCGGTCATGGAAGTTGAAGGGGTAGTCGGTGCCCACCATCAGCTGGCTCGCGCCGAAGCTGCCTACCAGGTGGCGCAACGTGGGCGTGTCGAACACCAGCGTGTCGTAGAAGAGCTGGCGCGCCTGTTCGGTGGGCGAGGCCTGCACGCTCTCCTTGAGGGCGGGGAAGACGTCCCATCCCTGCTGCAGCCTTGGCAGCAGCGAAGCCAGCGTGCCGCCACCATGACTGAAGGCAATGCGCAGGCGCGGCCGGCGCAGCATGAGGTTGCTGGTGATGGCCGATGCGGCGGCCAGGCCCACGTCGCTTGGGTAGCCCAGCACCTGCTGCAACGGCGCCGGGCCCACCAGCCGTTCCATGCCTGCCGGGCGAATGGCATGCACGAACACCGCCGCACCCAAGGCCTCGCAGGCCTCGAAGAAGGGATCGAGTTGCCGTGCGCCCACCGGCACACCATTGATGTTGCTGCCGATCTCCACGCCGGCAAAGCCCAGCGTCTTCACCACGTATTCCAGCTCCGCAATGGCCAGCTCGACATCCTGCAGCGGCACCGCGCCCAGCGCGGCCAGCTGCCCGCCGCTTTCCTGCACCATCGCGGCCATGCAGTCGTTGGTATAGCGAAGCAGCTGCTGCGCATCGGCCGCGGCCATCCAGTACGAAAGCAGCTCGGGCATGGGCGACACCACCTGCAGCGCCAGGCCCATGCCGGGCAGGTCTTGCAGGCGCCGCGTGGTGCTCCAGCAGGCGTCCGACACGGTGCGGTACACCTTGCCCGAGATCATCACGTGCCGGTGGCAGGCCTGCCCGGCCGGGGCCATCGACGGCCAGTCGGCCGGCACCTTGGCCCCGATGTAGCGCGGGAAGTTCTCGGGCACCACGTGCGCATGCACGTCGATGCCGCAGCACGGGCAATGGGTTGCGTGCACGCCCGGGCTCACTCAGGCTGGATGTCCAGCTGCTTGACCAACCGGGCCCAGCGCTCGCGCTCGCTGCGCATGAAGGCCTCGAACTCGGGCACGGACATGCGCGGCTCGGGCTGCGAACCCAGCACCTGCATGCGTTGGGCCGCCTCGGGCTGCTGCAGGATGGCTTCCAGGTCGCGGTTGACGCGATTGACCACATCCACCGGCGTGCCGGCGGGCGCGAAGAGGCCATTCCAGCCGGCGTAGTCGAAGCCCGCAAAGGTCTCGGACAGCGAAGGCACATCGGGCATGGTGGACACGCGCTTGCCGGTGCTGACCGCCAAGGCGCGGATGGTGCCCGCCTGCATGTACGAAGTGAGCGCCGCATCGGGCAGGCACACCAGCTGCACGCGGCCGCCCAGCACATCCTGCAGCGCGTCGGGTGCCTTGGTGTAGGGCACGTGGTTCAGCCGCACGCCCGCCATGCCGGCCACGCTGTCGGCCAACATGCCCGAGAAGGTCTTGGGCCCCTCGGTGGCGATGGCAATCTCGCCGGGCTTGGTCTTGGCCATGGCCAGGGCGCCCTGCAGGTCCTTGGCCGGAAACTTGGCACTGCACGCAATCACGAAGGGGCTGCGGCCCACCAGGCGCACCGGCGCGAAGTCCTTCACCGGGTCGTAGGGCAGCGTCTTGAAGGTGTAGGCGTTGGTCACCATCGCAGCCGTGGTGGCGTAGTAGAAGGTGTAGCCGTCCGGGGCCGAGCGCGCCGCGGCCACCGCGCCGATCACGTTCTGGCCGCCCGGCTTGTTGTCGATGACGATGGCCTGCCCCCAGCCGCGCGCGAGTTGGTCGGCCACGTAGCGCGCCAGGATGTCGGGCCCCGAGCCCGCCGGCTGCGACAGGACGAACTTGACGGGCCGCTGCGGCCATTGCGGCTGGGCACGGAGCAGGCCGCTGCCGGCCAGGGGGAACAGCATCGCCGCCCGGGCGAAGTCTCTGCGCTGCATGAAGTCTCCTTGTTCTTTGGAGCCCGCATGCTAGGAACAAGGAGTTCATCCGATAAGCCAATGATATGGATACATAGAATCCAAACCATGGATATTCGATCGGTGGACCTGAACCTGCTCGTCTTGTTCGACGCCATGGCCCGGCTGCGCAGCGTGAGCCGCGCCGCCGAGGCCATGGGCCTGAGCCAACCGGCCACCAGTGCCGCGCTGGCGCGACTGCGCGCGGTGTTCGACGACGCCCTGTTCGTGCGCGCCGGCACGCAGATGGAGCCGACGCCGCGCGCGCAGGCGCTGGCCCCCGCGGTGCAGCGGGTGGTGCAAGCCATTCAGTCGGAGATTCTTCAGCCGGCCGGGTTCGACCCGGCCAGCGCCGAGCGCAGCTTCACCCTGCTCACGCCCGATATCGGAGAGGTGGCCTTTCTGCCCGGCGTGCTGCGGCGCCTGAGGCAAGAGGCGCCGCAGGTGCGCCTGCAGGCGCTGTCGATGCCGCGCACCGCGGCCGCACAGGCGCTGGAAGCTGGCGAGGCGGACCTGGCGGTCGGCTTCTTTCCAGACCTGCAGAAGGCGGGCTACTTTCGGCAGGCGCTGTTTCGCACGTCCTACACCTGCATTGCCTGCGCCCGCAACGACTCGGCGCCGCTTCGAATGACGGCAAGGCAATACCTTGCAGCACGCCACATCGTGGTTCGACCCGACGGGCGCGAACACATGCTCGATCGATTCCTGGAGGACAAGGGCTGGCACCGGCATGTGACGCTGGAGCTGTCGCATTTCCTGAGCCTGCTGTCTCTGCTGCCCGGCAGCGACCTGATCGCCACGGTGCCCGACGACATCGCCACCGTGGTGCAGCGGCACATTGACATCAAGACCATCGAGCTGCCATTCAAGCCACCGCAGTTGCAGGTGCAGCAGTACTGGCACCGGCGCATGCAGAACGATGCGTCCAACCGGTGGCTGCGCGGCCTGTTCTACGAAGTGAACCGGCGCGACGCCAACGCGCGCCTGCCGGACTGGCAGGCCGCCTGATTCGCTCTTGCGCCTGGGTTGCGCGACTCAGCCGTTGACCAGGCCCGCGGCCAGGACGCCGGCAATGCAGATGGCTTCGTCCTCGTCGCCGGTGCCGCCGCTGGCACCCACGGCACCCAACAGCTTGCCGGCCCCATCGCGGACCACCACGGCGCCGGTCTGGGGCAGGAACTTGCCGCTCGCCGTGGCCGCCAGCGAGACGAAGAAGTTGGGGTTGTCCTTGGCGCGCTCGGCCAGCTTGCGGCTGGACACGCCCATGCCCACCGCGCCCCATGCCTTGGCACGGGCCACCTCGAAGCGAAACATGCTCGCGCCGTCTTCGCTCGCGAATGCCTTGAGGTTGCCCGAGGCGTCGAGCACGGCAATGCCCATGGGTTGATAGCCCGCTTCCTTCGACTTCTTCAGGGCCGCGTCGATGATGGTCTGGGCTTGTTGCAGGGTCAGGCTGGACATGAGGTTTTCTTTCCTTGTGCTGGGTTCAGTGGTCGGCAGGTGAAGCGCCCACGGGCGCCTCGAAGCCAAAGCGGTTCATGCTGCCGAAGGCGGGCGTGGCGGGGTGCGGCACGAAGCGGGTCTGGCAGTCCAGCACCGCAGGCAGGCCCGAAGCCAGCGCACGGCGCATGGCCGGCCCCACTTCACTCAACGCCGTCACCCGCTCGCCATGGCAACCGAAGCCGCGGGCGATGGCCGCGTAGTCGGTATCGTCCAGCGCGGTGCCCAGTTCAAAGCCCAGGCCGTTGCGCTGTCCGGCGCGGATGATGCCCCAGGCCGCGTTGTTGTGCACGATGCTCAATACCGGCAGCCGATAGCGCCGCGCCGTGTCGAGTTCGTTGAGCGTGAAGCCGAAGGAGCCGTCGCCCGTGATGAGCGCCACCGCCCGCCCCGGCTGCTGCGCCTGCAGCGCAAGCGCGTAGGGCAGCCCGAAGCCCAGATGACTCATGCCCGGCTCGTGAAAGCGCGTGCGCACCTCGTGCACCGGGGTCAGGTCGTTGCTCCAGAAAGTGGTGTGGCCGCCGTCGAATACGGCGAGCGCATCGGCCGGCAACGCCTGGCCGATCGCACGCGCCAGCGCGGCGGGATGCATGGGCTGGCCGGGCTCGCTGGTTTCGCCCAGCGCGGCCAGGCGGGCCTCGTAGTCGGTGCGCGCGCGGCGCAGTTGGGGCAACCAATCGCGCTCCACCTCCTGCCCGACGCTTTCGTCGCAGGCGGCCAGCAGGTCGTCAAGTGCCGCCCTCGCATCCGCTTGCAGTGCCAGCTCGTGCAGTGCCGGATGGCCCAGGGCCGATGCGTCGATGTTGATGCTGATGAGCCGTGGGCAGCGGCGCGCCAGCGGCCCGCGCTCGTCCCACATCCACGACGACCAGCGGCAGCCCACGGCCAGCACCAGGTCGGCACCGTCGAAAGCCTCTTGCACCGGCGCCCCGGCGATGAGGCCACCGTGACCGATGAAGTGCGGGCTGTCCGAGGCAACCACGCCCAATGCCATCTGCGTGGGCAGCACCGGCGCGCCCCAGCGCTGCGCCAAGGCGCGCACCTGTTCGGCGGCACCACTGGTCACCACGCCGCCGCCGGCGACGATCAAGGGCCGCTTCGCTTCGCGCATCAGTTCGGCAGCCTTGCGAATGCCTTCGCAATCGGGGCGCACGCGGCCCAGCGTCCGGTAGCGCGACGAAGGCACCTCGAATTCCGACGCTTCGAATTCGCAAGGCTGGCTGAGCACGTCCTGCGGAATGTCCAGGTGCACCGGGCCCGCACGCCCACTCAGCGCCTCGCGAAAAGCGCGGCGAACCAGCTCGGGCAGGCGGCGCGCATCGTGCACCACCGCGTTCCACTTGGTGATGGGCCGCGTCACCGCCACCGTATCCAGGTCCATGAACATGCCGCTGTGCGGATAGCAGGCGGCGCGATGCTGGTTGGTGGTGATGGCCAGCAGTGCGAGGTTGTTGTTGTAGGCCACGCCCAGGCCCGAGGCGAGGTTGAGCCCGCCGGGCCCCATCTCGCCCAGCGCCACCGCCATCTGCCCCGAGCCCGCATACGAGGCCGCCGCCATCATGGGTCCGGCCGCCTCATGTCGAACGCCGAGGAAACGCAGCTGCTCGTGCTGCGAGATCGCATGCAGCAAGGGCCCGAGCTTTCCGCCGACGATGCCGTAGACATCCTTCACCTGCTCGACGAGCAGCAGGCGTACCAGCGCCTGTGCGCCATTCATCCGCAATACCGCCACGCGTTAGTCCTCCGCCGTGAAGTTGGCCGCCTTGACGATGGGCGCCCACCGTTGCTGATCCGCGCGCACGATGCGTGCGAATTCCTCGGGGCTCTGGTGCACTGGCTGCAGGCCCGACTTGGCCAGCGCCTCGATGAACGCAGGCTCCTGCAAGCCTTCGCGCACCTGGGCGTTGAGGCGCTGCACCGTTTCGGCCGGAACCTTTGCCGGCAGGAACCAACCCAGCCACTCCTGCACCACGAGGTCGGAATAGCCTTGTTCGACGAAGGTGGGAATGTCGGGCAGGAAGGGCGAGCGCTGCGCGCTCGACACCGCCAAGCCGCGCAACTTGCCCGAACGGATATAGCTCATCACTTCGCCCAGCACGCTCACGCTGACGGGCACCTGCCCGCCCATCACGTCGTTGAGCAGCGGTGCACCGCCACGATAGGCCACGGCAGTGAGCGGCGTGCCGCTTGCCTTTTGCAGCATCATGCCCACGAAATGCAATGCCGAGCCCGCGGCAGGCACGCCGTAGTTGGCCTGCGCAGGATTCGCCTTGGCCCACTTCAGATAGTCCGCCACCGTCTTCACTTCGGCCGGCAAGCCCGGGCCCGCAGTGAGCACGAAGGCATAGTTCACCGTGGTCGTCACCGGTGCGAAGTCGGCCAGCGGGTCGTAGTTGAGCTTCTTGTACGTATTCGGGTAGAGCGTCATCGGCGAGCTGGGAATCTGCAGGATGGTCAGGCCGTCCGGCGCCGCGCGCTTGACGTATTCCACCGCGATGCGCCCACCTGCGCCTGTCTTGGACTCCACCACCACGCTGGTGGCGTACTTGCCGCGCAGTTTCTCGGCCATGGGTCGCGCAACATAGTCGCCCATGCCGCCGGCCGGGAAGCCCGAGACGATCGATGCATTTCCGTTGAGTTGCGCCAACGCGCGACTCATCGGCGAGAGGGCCGCGAGCGCGCCGCCGGCCTGGAGGAGGTGTAGAAAGTTTCTGCGGTCCATGCGTGTCTCCTGGGCTTCATGCCCTTGAATGTGTTTGCATGGATGGTCGGGCCGCTGGGTGCTGTTGCGAATGGACAAATGGCGCGGCTGCAGGTAGTTTTCCGGCCTCGATTTCACCTGTCGCCATGAAGTCCGCTGCCACGCCCTTGCTGCTCGTTCCCTTCCGCGAGGTTCGGCACGAACAACCCGATGATTGCCTGCACTACGAGCCGGTGGCCGTACGCGGGCAGGAAATGGACTGGACGATTCCGGCACACCGCCACGAGGACCTGCACCAGATCCAGTTCCTGGAGCGCGGCAGCATCAGCGGCACGGTGGACGGCAAGCCGGTGCAGGCCAAGGCCCCCGCCATCCTGCTGATCGCGCCGGGGTCGGTCCACGGGTTCAGCCACACGCACGACACGGCGGGGCACCAGCTCACCATTCCCAGCGCAACGCTGCAGCAACTTCTGGCGGGCACGCGCCTGGCGGATGCGGGTCTCGGGCAGTCGTTCGTCCTGACCGAGCTGGGGGCACAGGCACGCAAGGAATGCACATTGCTCTTCGAGATGCTCGCGCGCGAGTTTCGAGGCCACGGCACCGGCCGCGTGCCGGCGCTGCTGGCCACCGCGACACTGCTGGCCGTGCTGCTGTTGCGCCTGCACGGCGAACATATCCAGAAGGCCCAGGTGCCCGGCGCGCGCGACGCCCTGGTGCAGCGCTACATGGCGCTGGTCGAGCAGCATTTTCGCGAGCACCGCGGCCTGCCCTTCTATGCGGATGCGCTGGGTGTGACGCCCGACCATCTGAGTCGCAGCTGCCGAAACCTCACGCGCCAGTCGGCCCTGCAGCTGCTGCACGAGCGCCTGATGCTGGAGGCGCGCCGGCTGCTGGCCTACACGCCCATGTCGGTGCTGGAAGTGGCTGCTGCCATTGGCTACCAGGACCCGGCGTACTTCAGCAAGTTCTTCACCCGTGCCACCGGGCACTCGCCCTCGCAGTACCGGACGCTGGCGGCGCAGGGCGTGAAGGCGCCGCGCTAGAACGCACAGGCAAGGTGGAGGGCTGAAACGAAAACAGGCGCCAGAGGCGCCTGTTTCACTTTTTATATGGGGTGGCTGATGGGACTCGAACCCACGACGACCAGAATCACAATCTGGGACTCTACCAGCTGAGCTACAGCCACCGTATGAGAAGCTCGCTATTGTAGCCTGAAATTGTGGCCTCTCGTCAGCGGGCGCCGGCCGGCAGCGCTTCGGCCGCGCGCGGCACCAGAATCTGCGCCTTGTAGCGAGCCTTGAGCAGCTCGTAGTAAGCCTGGTCTTCGGCGCCAGCCACCGACTGCGTGATCTGCGCCGCCTCGCGCTGGGCCACCTCGGGCGCGGACGCCTCGCGGGGCAGCGACTTGTTCACGCGAAGCACGGCGTAGCCCTGGCCTGCAAGGTCCACGCCCACCCAGGCCGGCAGCTTGCTGCCGTCGGCGCGCAGGGCACCGTCGACCACCTGCTGCGGCTGGCCTTGCGTATCGGGGCGCGACAGCACCACGGCCGCGCCCAGTTGCGCTGCCTTCGGATCGGCCTGCCATGCAGCCAGCTTGGCCTCGCCTTCCTTGCGTGCCAGCTCGGCGGCGCGCACGTTGACCAGTTGCGCGCGCACTTGCTCCTTGACCTCGGCGAAGGGCAAGGTGCGCGCCGGCGAATACTGGGTCACGCGGCCGGAAGCCAGTTGATTGGCACCGATCTCGATGGCCTCGGTGTTGTGCTTGCGATCCAGCGAATCGGGCGCGAACAGCGCGTTCAGGAAGTTGCGGCTGCCCAGCACGCCGTTTGCGCCCTGCACCGGTTGGCGACCCACCTTGGTCGCGGTCTGCAGCGTGAGCTTGAGCTTGTCGGCCGCGGGCTGCAGGCTGTCGGCCTGCTGGTAGACGGCATCGCTGAAGGCTTCGGCGGCCTTGGCGAATTCGGCCGTGGCCTGCTGCGCGCGCAGGTCGCTCTCGATGGAGGCTCGCACCTTCTCGAAGGGCGGCACCACACCGGGCTTGATGTCGTCCAGCTTGATGATGTGATAGCCGAACTCGGTCTCGACGACCTTGTTGGAAATCTCGCCCTTCTTGAGCGCGAACACCGCGTCCTCGAAAGGCTTGACCATGGCGCCGCGGGTAACGAAGTCGAGGTCGCCACCCTTTTCGGCCGAGCCGGGGTCCTGCGAGTTCTTGCGCGCCACATCGGCAAACGTATTCGGCGCGGCAAGCACCTGTGCCAGCAGTTCCTCGGCCTTTGCCTTGGCCTTGGCCTTCTCGTCGGCCGAAGCGGTGCTGGGCGCGGTGATCAGGATGTGGCTGGCGCGGCGTTCTTCGGGCGTGCCCAGGCGCGCGCCGTTCTGCTCATAGTAGGTCTTGAGGTCTGCCTCGTTGACCGAGATGCCCTTCTTCACCGAATCCATGTCCAGCACCAGGTACTGGATGCTCGCTTCTTCGGGTGCCTGGAACTGCGCCACGTGCTCCTTGTAGAAGGTCTCGAGCTCGGCGTCGCTCACGCTGACCTTGGAGGCGAAATCTTCCGGCTTGAAGCGCGCCAATTGCACTTCGCGCCGCTCGTAGAAGGCGCCCACCGTGGCGTCTGCCTGGGCCTTGGACACGAACGCGCCAGCGTGCACGCCGAGCATGACCTGCTGCGTAGCCATTTCGCCGCGCACCGCGGCCTCGTACTGCTCGGGCGTCTGGCCGGTGGCTCGCGTGAAGAGTTCGCGATCGAACTTGCCGTCGGGCGTGCGGAACGAGGCCAGGCCCGGCTCCTGCGCGAAGTAGCGCGCCAGGCGCTCGTCGGGCACCGCCAGGTGCGACTTGGTGGCCTCGGCGGCCAGCACGCGCTCGCGCACCATGCGCTCGAGCGTGCCGTAGCGGGCCATGTCGGAATCGAGCACGGCAGCGTCGATGTTGGGCATCTGCTGGCGAATGCGGTCCACCTCGTTGCGGTGACGTGCATCCCATTCAGGACGGGTGATGTCGCGGCCATCGACCTTTGCGACCACTTCGCCCTTCTGGTTGCCATCCATGAACCGCTCCACGCCGAAGAGCACGAACGAAGGGATGACCAGCAAGAACAAGACCACCATCATGACCTTGTTGTACTTGCGGAAGAAATCAAACATGCTTTGTCACTCTTTCAAGGTGGACGCCTTGCGGGCGGCCCAACAAAAAAGGCGAACAACTCGTTCGCCTTTGCTTTGCTTCGGGTGGTGGGTGCTGAGGGGTTCGAACCCCCGACCTACGCCTTGTAAGGGCGCCGCTCTACCAGCTGAGCTAAGCACCCCACCGTAAACAATTGCCTTAGTTCAGGGCGTCTTTCAACGCCTTGCCGGGGCGGAACTTCGGGATCTTGGCTGCCTTGATTTTAATCGCAGCGCCGGTGCGGGGATTGCGGCCGGTGCGGGCAGCACGCTTGCCGACGGCGAAAGTACCAAAACCGACGAGCGAAACGGAATTGCCCTTTTTCAGCGTAGTGCGGATCGCGCCGATGGTCGACTCGAGTGCGCGGGTGGCCGCTGCTTTGGAAATGTCTGCGTTCTTTGCGATGTGCTCAATCAGTTCGGTTTTGTTCACAAGGGCCCCTTGTCGAAAAAAAGTTGGTCGGAGTGATTCGTCAACTGCAAAGCCATCCGCGCGGCAATATCGCCTGGATATTGCGTGGCATGGCATGGCGATGGAGGAGGAGATCTGACACGTTGGCAGCGCACTGCCAACAAGCATTAAAGCCACTGGTCTACAGGGTGTCAATAAGGCACAACGACCTGTAAACCAGCGAGTGCCGCGATTCTAGTTGCGTTTCGTGCGGTCCTTCTCAAAGGGCCTGTTCAATTGCGCGGCCGAGGTCGCTGGTCGTTGCATTTCCGCCGATATCGGGCGTCTTGGGCGCGCCACTTTGGGGCGCCAGAACCTTCTCGATGGCCGCGAGGATCGCGTCGTGCGCGTTCTTGTGGCCCAGGAATTCGAGCATCATCGCGCCGCACCAGATCTGCCCGATCGGGTTGGCGATCCCCTTGCCGGCAATGTCCGGCGCAGAGCCATGCACCGGCTCGAACAGCGAGGGCATGGTGCGGTCGGGGTTGAGGTTGGCACTGGGTGCAATGCCGATGGTGCCCGTGCATGCGGGTCCCAGGTCGGACAGGATGTCGCCGAACAGGTTGCTGGCAACCACCACGTCGAAGAAGTCGGGGCGCTGCACGAAATGCGCGGTCAGGATGTCGATGTGGAACTTGTCCAGCGTCACGCCCGGATAGCTCTTGGCCATTTCGGCCACGCGCTCATCCCAGTAGGGCATGGTGATGGCAATGCCGTTGGACTTGGTTGCGCTGGTCAGGTGCTTCTTGGGGCGCGACTGCGCCAGCTCGAAGGCGAACTTGAGCACGCGGTCCACGCCGTGGCGCGACATCACGGTTTCCTGCATGACGATTTCGCGCGGCGTGCCGCCATACATGCGCCCGCCGATGCTGGAGTACTCGCCCTCGGTGTTCTCGCGCACGATGTACATGTCGATTTCACCCGGCTGGCGCGGGCTGCCGTCACGCCGCACCACCGGCGCAATGATGCCGGGCATGAGCCGCGCCGGGCGCAGGTTCACGTACTGGTCGAACTCGCGGCGAAACAGCAGCAGCGAGCCCCACAGCGACACGTGGTCGGCAATCTTCTCGGGCCAGCCCACTGCGCCGAAATAGATGGCGTCGTGGCCGCCGATCTGGTCCTTCCAGTTGTCGGGCAGCATCTGGCCGTGCTTCTCGTAGTAGTCCCAGCTGGAGAAGTCGAAATGGTCGAAGTGCAGGTCGATGCCGAACTTGCGCGCCGCGGCGTCCATCACACGCAGCCCTTCGGGCATGGTTTCCTTGCCGATGCCGTCGCCGGCGATGACTGCGATCTTGTGGGTGCTCATGATTTCGATCCTTCCGATATTGAAGCAAGAGGTGCAAAGAATTCGAGTGCCTGCGCGAGCAGTTCGCCAGGCGCTTCTTCGGGAACATAGTGGCCGCAGGGCAGCGCATGGCCCTCGACCTGGTCTGCGCGCTCGCGCCACAGCGCCAGCACGTCAAAGCAGCGACCCACGGCGCCGTGGGCGCCCCACAGCACGCGAAGTGGCATCGACAGGCGCGCGCCGGCGGCAATGTCCGCGCGGTCGTGATCGATGTCGATGCCGGCCGAGGCGCGATAGTCTTCGCAGATCGATTCCGCGGTGCCGGCGATGGCCGCGCAGCGCTCGTACTCGGCCAGCACCTCGGGCGCGAACGGCGCCAGGCCTGCATGGCGCCCGCCCATCACGCTGCGGATGTAGCGCACCGGGTCGGAGGCAATCAGCGCCTCGGGCAGAGGCGGCGGCTGGATCAGGAAGAACCAGTGCCAGTAGGCGCGTGCAAATGCCTCGCTGGTGTGCTCGTACATGCCTAGCGTGGGGGCGATGTCCAGCAGCAGCATCCGCTCCACCGCCGCCGGATGATCGGCAGCCAGGCGATGCGCCACGCGTGCCCCCCGGTCGTGCGCCAGGACGTCAAAGCGCTCGAAGCCGTGGTGCCGCATGGCCGCCAGCGCATCGAGCGCCATCTCGCGCTTGCTGTGATTGACGTGCGCCGCATCGGCCGGCGGCCGGCCCGAGTCGCCGTAGCCGCGCAGGTCCAGCGCCACCACGGTAAAGCGCTGCGCCAGCGCGGGCGCGACGCGATGCCAGATGAGATGCGTCTGCGGATGGCCGTGCAGCAACAGCAGCGGTGCCCCGCGCCCGCCGACGCGGCCATGGATACGCACGCCGTTGCGCTCGATGTCAAAGCGCGCAAAGTCGAGGAACGAGGCAGGGGATGTGCTCACGCGGCGATTGTGCGTTGCGCACCCGCGGCCATCAAGCAACAATGAGCCAATTCATACTTTCCCAAATGGAATGAATCCCCTCGACCGCTCCGACCTCGAACTGGTGATGGCCATTCGCGAGCATGGCAGCCTGGCGGGCGCGGCCGAGTTGCTGCAAGTGGTTCCGTCGGTGGTGACCAAGCGACTGGGCGCGCTGGAGTCGCGCCTGGGCCAGCGCCTGTTCGAGCGAACCACCCGGCGCCTGAGCGTCACGACCGAGGGCGAAGCCGTCTGCCGGCATGCCAAGACGCTGCTCGAAGGGTTCGCGGCGCTGGAAAGTGAATTGGGAGAAAGGCAGAACGAACTGCGCGGCCCCATCCGCCTGGCCGCCACCTTCGGCTTCGGTCGGCGCTGGCTGGGTCCGGCGCTCGCGGCCTTCCAGGCCCGGCACCCGGCCCTGCGCATCGAGCTGCAACTGACCGAGCATCTTCCCGACCTGGGCGCAGAAGGGTTTGATGGCGCGGTGTGGCTCTGGGGAGTGCAGCAGCACCGAGCCGCCGACTGGACGTCACGCCGCATCGCGCGCAACCAGCGTGTCCTCGCCGCGTCTGCCGACTATCTCGCGCGCCGCGGCGCGCCGGCTTCGGTGGAAGAACTGGCGTCGCACGCCTGCCTGGTGGCCCGCGAGAACGGCGAGGCCGCGCGCCGCGAATTTGCCCTCTGGACCTTGCAGCATGGCCGGGACGCAAGCACCGCCCGCGTGCGCGTGCAAGGCCCCTTGTCCAGCAACTCGGGCGAGATGGTGCGCGACTGGTGCCTGGCCGGCCACGGCATCATGCTGCGCAGCCTGTGGGACATTGCGCCTCAGTTGGCATCGGGCGAACTGGTGCGCGTGCTGCCGCAGTACGCCATGCCCGACGCCGACATCCATTGGGTGGCCCCGTGGCGGCCCAAGACGCCACGCCGCGTCCGGTTGCTGGTGGACCACCTGGCCGAGCAGTTTCGCGGCGAGCCCTGGAAGCCCGCAGCGGCGGCCGCTAGCGCCCCGCGCGAACGACCAGGCTCACGCCCACCGCGGTAAGCGCGGTGCCCAGCACCGTGGCGACCGTGATCGGTTCGCGAAACAGCAGCCAGGCCATCAGCGCCGTCGTGGGCGGCACCAGGTAGAGCAGGCTCGTCACGGCCGTGGCGGTGCCGCGCTGGATCAGCATGTACAGCAGCGAACTGCCGCCCAGCGACAGTGCCAGCACCGACCATGCCATTGCGCCCATCGAATGCGCATTCCATTCGATGGCCGCCGGCTCCAGCATCGCGAAAGGCAGTGTCACCACCAGCGCCGCCATCATCTGCACGGCGCTGGCGCTGCGCACGTCGCACGGGGCCACAAAGCGCTTCTGGTAGAGCGTTCCGGCGGTGATGGCGAGCAGCGCCATCAAGGCCAGGCTCATGGTGAGCAGGCTGACCTCGGCACCTTCGCCGAACTTGCGCGACACCACCAGCACCAGGCCGGCAAAGCCCAGCACCAGCCCCAGCCATTGGCGCGAAGACACGCGGCCACCAGTCAAGGACATCCACACCGCCGTGAGCACCGGCTGGACGCCCACCAGCAGCGCTATCAGCCCCGAGCCCATGCCAGCACGCACGGCCGCCCAGACGCCGCCCAGGTAGCCGGCCTGCATCAGGATGCCCGTGACGGCCAGGTGCCCCCACTGCGCGCGGCTGCGCGGCCAGGCCACGCGAGCCAGTGCCACCCAGGCGCAGAAGCAGACAAGCGACAGCGCGAAGCGCACCGCCAGGAACTTGAGCGGCGGCGCATAGGGCATGCCGTAGCGCGCGACGATGAAGCCGGTGCTCCAGATCAGCACGAAGACAGCAGGCATGGCCCGCACCCAGCCCGGCGCGCGGGCCGCGGGCAGGCTGCTCATTTGGCGCGCGCCCGGATTTCGGGAATGGCCTTTTGCAGGTAATAGACCATCGACCAGACCGTCAGCACCGCCGAGATCCAGATCAGCCAGCGGCCCCAGAGGCCGGTATCGATCACGCCCCACAGCATGCCGTTGAACAGCAGGAAGGGAATGGCCACCATCTGCACCGTGGTCTTGACCTTGCCGATCATGTGCACCGCCACGCTCTTGCTGGCGCCGATTTGCGCCATCCATTCACGCAGGGCCGAGATGGCGATTTCGCGGCCGATGATGATCAAGGCCACGAACACGTCAGCACGTTGCAGGTGCACCAGCACCAGCAGCGAGGCGCACACCAGGAACTTGTCGGCCACCGGGTCGAGGAAGGCGCCGAAGGCGGAAGTCTGGTTCAGCCGCCGGGCCAGGAAGCCGTCGAGCCAGTCGGTGGCGGCAAAGACGATGAACATCACGGTGGCGATGAGATTGCGCACCGGTTCGGCCAGGGGCAGATAGAACACACCAACAAGCAATGGGATCGCGACGATGCGCGTCCAGGTCATGATGGTGGGCAGGGTCCAGAACATTGGGGGCGATTGTGGCATGCAGCCGCGCGGGTACCGGACCGGCCCTAGTGCAATGCCCGGTAGATTTCCTCGGCCAATTCGAAGGCGATGCCGTCCACCGACGCCAGGTCTTCCACGCTGGCTGCCGCCACGCCCCGGATGCCGCCAAAGCGCTGCAGCAGGCGCGCGCGACGCTTGGGGCCGATGCCCGGAATGTCCTCGAGCTGGCTGCCACCCACCCGCACCTTGGCGCGCCGCGCACGCATGCCGGTAATGGCAAAGCGGTGCGCCTCGTCGCGGATCTGGGCAATGAGCATCAGCGCGGCCGAATCGCGGCCCAGGTAGACCTTCTCCCGGCCGTCGGCAAACACCAGCTCTTCCAGGCCGACCTTGCGCCCTTTCCCCTTCTCGACGCCCACGATCAGCGACAGGGGCAGGCCCAGCTCGGAAAAGACCTCGCGCGCCATCGACACCTGCCCGCGCCCGCCGTCCACCAGCACCAGGTCGGGCATGCGCGCGCCCACGGTGCCGGGCTTGGCATCGGCGCCCGATGCATCGCCGGGCGTGGGCGCATCCGACTCGGCCGCGATGGCCTCGGCCAGCTTGCCGTAGCGGCGGTGCAGCACCTGCCGCATGGCGGCATAGTCGTCGCCGGGCGTGATGCCATCGATGTTGTAGCGACGATATTCACGGTTCTGCATGGCGTGGTGCTCGAACACCACGCACGAGGCCTGGGTCGCCTCGCCGGCCGTGTGCGAGATGTCGAAGCACTCCACGCGGAAGCTGTCCAGGTCGTCTGGCGCAATCTCCAGTGAATCGACCAGCGCGCGGGTGCGGGCCTGCTGGGAGCCTTCCTCGGCCAGCAGGCGTGCGAGCTGGATGTCGGCATTTTTCTGCGCCATCTCCATCCACAGGCGCCTCTGTCCGCGCGGCTGGAACACCGCCGTGACGCGGATGCCGGCCTGCTGCGTGACGGCCTCGACCAGCTCGCGGCCGACCTGCGCGCCCACGACCAGCGTGGGCGGCACCGGCACCTCGATGTAGTGCTGCGCAATGAAGGCTTCCAGCACCTGCTGCTCGATGGGCGCGAGCACGTCCTCGTCGTCGGCGCCCATCTGGGCGGCATCGTCCACGTGCACCGGAAAGTAAGCCCGGTCGCCCAGGTGGCGGCCGCCGCGCACCATGGCCAGGTTCACGCACGCCTTGCCGCCCTGCACCTTCACCGCGAGGATGTCCACGTCCTTGTCCGACGTAGTACTTTCCACCGCCTGCTGATGCAGCACGCGCGACAGGGCCGAGATCTTGTTGCGCAGTTCCGCCGCCTGCTCGAACTCGAGCTTCTCGGCGTGCGCGGTCATGCGCTCTTCCAGTTGCTTGAGCACGAGCTGCGAATCGCCCAGCAGGAAGGCTTCGGCGTTGGCGATGTCCTGCGCGTATTCGTCCTTGCTCACCAGGCCCACGCAGGGCCCGCTGCACCGCTTGATCTGGTAGAGCAGGCACGGACGCGTGCGGTTGCTGTAGACCGTGTCCTCGCAGGTGCGGATTCGAAACACCTTCTGCAGCAGCTGGATGGATTCCTTGACGGCCCATGCGCTGGGGTACGGCCCGAAGTAGCGGTGCTTGCGATCGACCGAGCCGCGGTAGTAGGCCATGCGCGGGAACTCGTGCGAGGCGATCTTCAGGTAGGGGTAGCTCTTGTCGTCGCGAAACAGGATGTTGTACTTGGGCTTGAGCGTCTTGATGAGGTTGTTCTCGAGCAGCAGCGCCTCGGCCTCGGTGCGCACCACCGTCGTTTCCATGCGCACGATCTTGCTGACCATGTGGCCGATGCGCGTGCCGCCATGGTTCTTCTGGAAGTAGCTCGATACCCGCTTCTTCAGGTTGCGCGCCTTGCCCACGTACAGCACGCCATCGCCGGCATCGAAGTAGCGGTAGACCCCCGGCAACGATGGCAGCGCCGCGACCTCGGCGAGCAGTTGTTCTGAATGCACTTCATCTGACATGCCGCCATTGTCTCGCGCGCGACCTCCGAGGATTCCCGCATCTGAAAAGGCCGCGCCGTCACCGATGATCCGGGTCCCCTCAACACAAGAACACGGAGAAGAGATTTGAAGGCTCATGATCTGAAACTACTGTTGCCGCTTTCCCTGGCTGCCACGCTGGCCGCCTGCGGGGGCAACTCCCCTCCCCCGGCACCTGCACCCGCCCCGGCACCCGCCCCCGCAGTGGACTATGCGTGCCAGACCAACAACAGCAGCACACCCGTGGTGGTGGGCTCGGGCCAGGCGGGTGACCCAGCCGCGCCGGAGCCGGCTTCGGGCTACAAGCTCGGGTTCAAGACGGTCTACGCCAAGAGCTACATGGTGGTGGCCAACCATCCGCTGGCCACCAAGGCAGGTTGCGACATCCTCAAGGCCGGTGGCAGCGCGATCGATGCGGCCGTGGCCGTGCAGGCTGTGCTGGCGCTGGTGGAGCCGCAGTCCAGCAGCCTGGCTGGCGGCGCGTTCCTCATGCACTACGACGCCAAGACCCGCAAGGTGCAGGCCTACGACGGACGCGAGACCGCGCCGGCGGCAGCCACGGAAAACTACCTGCGCTGGATCGACGACACCACCAACCAGACAACCCCCGTGCCCAACGTCAGCGGCAGCATTCGCGGTAGCGGCCGCTCCATCGGCACGCCCGGCGTGATGCGCATGCTGGAGATGGCGCAGGGCGACCACGGCAAGCTGGCCTGGAAGGACCTGTTCGGCGAAGGCATCGACCTGGCCACGAACGGCTTCAAGATCGGTGGACGCATGGCCGACGCCATCAAGAGCAATGCCACCAGCCTCAAGCGTGATGCAGAGGCCGCGGCCTACTTCCTCGACTCCGGCGGCAATCCCAAGCCGCTGGGCACCACGCTCACCAACCCCGGCTACGCCGGCGTGCTGCAGGCCCTGGCTGCCCAAGGCGCCAACGCCATGTACACCGGCCCCATTGCGCAGGACATCGTCAACAAGATCGCGGTCACGACCGCCGTCGACGGCTCGGCCATCACCCCCGGCAAGACCACGCTGGACGACCTGGCCAACTACCGGCCCATGCGCCGCGAGCCGGTATGCACCACGTACCGCGCCTTCTACGTGTGCAGCATGTCGCCGCCTTCTTCCGGCGGCATCGGCGTGCTGTCCACCCTGGGCGTGCTGGAGAACTTCAACATGTCGCAGTACGCGCCTACCAGCGTCGACCTCGAAGGCGGCAAGCCCACGGTGCTGGGCGTGCACCTGGTCTCCGAAGCCGAGCGCCTGGCCTATGCCGACCGCGACAAGTACGTGGCCGACACCGACTTCGTGCCCCTGCCCGGCAACAGCCCCGATACGCTGCTGAACAAGACCTACATGCAGCAGCGCGCGAGCCTGATCAGCATGAGCAAGAGCATGGGCGTGGCGCAAGCAGGCACGTTCAACACGCCGGTGGCGCTGGGCATCGACCGCACGCCCGAGGCGGGCACCACGCACCTGAGCATCGTGGACAAGGACGGCAACGTGGTCTCGATGACGACCACGGTCGAATCGTCCATGGGCTCGTTCCACATGACACGAGGCATCCTGCTGAACAACCAGCTCACCGACTTCTCGGCCGCCCCCACCGACGCCAACAACAACCCGCTCGCAA
Organism: Pseudomonadota bacterium; assembly: GCA_018241225.1. GTDB lineage: Bacteria > Pseudomonadota > Gammaproteobacteria > Burkholderiales > Burkholderiaceae_C > Variovorax. The sequence goes on along the minus strand of JAFEEG010000007.1, from coordinate 222,084 downwards.
ACCGGGTGCAGCCGCTCAAGCGCCCGCGCAGCACCATGGCACCGACCCTGGTGTTCAAGGGCAGTGCGCCGGGTGACTTCGTGATGGCCACCGGGTCTCCGGGCGGCGGCACCATCATCCAGTACGTCGCCAAGACGCTGGTGGGTGCGCTGGACTGGAACCTGGACGCACAGCAGGCCACCTCGCTGGTGGACTTCGGTGCCTCCAACTCGGCCACCACCAACGTGGGCGGCGAGCATCCGGCCATCGACGCGACCAACAACGGCGCCAACGATCCGCTGGTGACCGGCCTGCGGTCGCTGGGACACACCGTGTCGGTCAGCGCCCAGTCCAGCGGCATCAGCACCATCATCCGCACCCAGCGCAACGGCGCCACGGTGCTCAGCGGCGGTGCGGACCCGCGGCGCGAAGGCATCGTGCTGGGCGACCCTGTCTCGCCCTGAGCAAGCGTGCACCCGCCCGGCCGGGCTGACCCCGGCGGGCGTGGACAATCGCCAGGCCCCCGCAGCTTTCGGCCGCGGGGGCCTTCTTCTTTTCTGCATTCACGCCAACATGCGCTGGGACATTTTCTGCAAGGTCATCGACAACCATGGAGACTTGGGCGTGTGCTGGCGCCTGGCCCGCGCGCTGGCTGGCGCCGGCGACCAAGTCCGGCTGTGGATCGACGATGCATCCGCCCTGGCATGGATGGCTCCGCGGGGCTACCCCGGTGTCGACGTGCTGGCCTGGAACGAAGCACCAATTGCCGCTGAGAACCTCTGCGTCGACAAGGCGCCCGACGTCCTGGTCGAGGCCTTCGGCTGCGACCCCGCCCCGGCCGTGGTCGAGCAGTTTGCCAACGCCATGTCCCGGGACGGTCGCAAGCGCTGCTGGATCAACCTCGAATACCTGTCGGCCGAGCCCTATGTGGAGCGCCTGCACGGCCTGCCCTCCCCCGTGTTCCGCGGCCCTGGCACCGGGCTGACCAAGCACTTCTTCTATCCCGGCTTCACACCGGCCACGGGGGGCTTGTTGCGAGAAGCCGATCTGCAGGACCGCCGCGCCGCCTTCGACCGAAAGGCCTGGCTCGCCAGCCAGGGCATCGACTGGCAGGGCGAACGACTGGTCTCGTTGTTCAGCTACGAACCGCCTGCCCTGGGTTCACTTCTGGCCCAGCTGGAATCGGCGCGCGAACCCACCCGCCTCATCGTCACCGCGGGCCGCGCCACGGCCGCCGTGCGCGCCCTGTGCCCTTCGGGCGAGCCCGGTGGCGCGTTGTCGATCCATTGGCTGCCGCACGTGCCGCAGGAGGATTTCGACCACCTGCTGTGGTCCTGCGACTTCAATTTTGTCCGGGGCGAAGACTCGGTGGTGCGCGCCCTCTGGGCCGGCGCACCCTTGGCCTGGCAGATCTACCCGCAGGACGACGACGCTCACCACGAAAAACTCAACGCTTTCCTGGACTGGCTGGGCGCCCCGGCTTCCCTGCGCCGTTTTCAACACGGCTGGAACGGTTTTGCCAATTCGAGGCTGGAATGGCCCGATGCGAAGGAGCTGGCCGCATGGGCGCTGGCCTGCCAAGGCGCCCTGGCCCGGTTGCTGGCGCAGCCCGACCTGGCAACGAGTCTTCGGCGCTTCATCGCCCAAAAAAGCTAAAATAGGCGGCTTTGCGAATTCCGGGCCAGCCGCACACAGGTGCGGGCCCCTATCCAGCCTGTTGGAGTAATTCGCCGAACCCGCCGCGGGTCATGCGTCAAGGGCAAGCTTGTTCAAGCAACGGTCCCGACGATGCGCCAAGCGGCACATCTTCCAGACAGAGACTCGCTTTATGAAAATCGCTCAAGAAATCCGCGCCGGCAACGTGATCATGCACGGCAAGGACCCGATGGTCGTCCTCAAGACCGAATACAGCCGCGGCGGCCGCAACAGCGCCACCGTGCGCATGAAGATGAAGAGCCTGATCGCCAACTTCAACACCGAAGTGGTCTTCAAGGCCGACGACAAGATCGACCAGATCGTCCTGGAAAAGAAGGACTGCACCTACTCCTACTTCGCCGACCCCATGTACGTGTGCATGGACAGCGAATACAACCAGTACGAAGTCGAAGCCGAAAACATGGGCGACGCCCTGAACTACCTCGAAGACGGCATGCCCGTCGAAGTGGTGTTCTACGAAGGCAAGGCCATCTCGGTGGAACTGCCCACCAGCGTCGAGCGCGAAATCACCTGGACCGAGCCGGCCGTCAAGGGCGACACCTCGGGCAAGGTGCTCAAGCCCGCCAAGATCTCCACCGGTTTCGAAGTGCCGGTGCCGCTGTTCGTCTCGCAAGGCGACAAGATCGAAATCGACACCCGCACGGGCGAATACCGCAAGCGCGTCTGAGCGCAGCGCGTTTTCCGCACCTGCGAAAAAGGGCTCCCTCGGGAGCCCTTTTCTTTTGTACGCTGCACGCATGACTACCCTTGCCGACGCCAGCGTGCGCACCGAAATCGACGGCCCGGTCTGCACCATTGTCCTGAGCCGTGCAAAGCAACGAAACGCGGTGGACGGCCCCACGGCCGCCGCCCTGGCCCAGGCCTTTGCCGCCTTCGAAGCCGACGCGGCCTTGCGGGTGGCCGTGCTGTGGGGCGAACACGGCGTGTTCTGCGCTGGCGCGGACCTCTCGGCCGTGGCCGACCCCGACCGCCGCAACGAACTCGACCCCCAAGGCGGCGGCACCGGCCCCATGGGTCCGACGCGCATGGCACTGTCCAAGCCGCTCATCGCCGCCATCAGCGGCCATGCCGTGGCCGGCGGGCTCGAGCTGGCCCTGCTGGCCGACCTTCGCGTGGCCGAGGAAGACGCCGTGCTGGGCGTGTTCTGCCGGCGCTGGGGCGTGCCCCTGATCGATGGCGGCACGGTGCGCCTGCCCCGTATTGTCGGCATGGGGCGGGCGTTGGACCTGATCCTGACCGGCCGCCCGGTGGCTGCGGACGAGGCGCTTGCCATGGGCCTGGTCAATCGCGTGGTACCCAAGGGTGACGCAAGGCGTGCGGCCGAGCAGCTGGCCCGCGACCTCGCCGCCTTTCCACAGCAATGCATGCTGGCCGACCGGGCCTCTGCCTATGCGCAGTGGGACCTGCCCCTGGCCGAGGCACTGCGCCAGGAAGGCGTTCACGGCGTGCCCATCGTCGCGGCCGAAGGGGCCGCCGGTGCGGCCCGTTTCGTGCAAGGTGCCGGACGACACGGCAAGCCCGCCTGAACCCTCGCGCCGACAAGGCGCAAAATGCCCGCCCGTTTCCCGAAAACATTCATGCCGAACGCTACGCACAACCTTCACGACAAGCGCCTGGCCGATGCCTGGGCCACCCTGCAAGCCCACGCCGACAAGGGCCTGCCCCTGGATCACGACCCCTCTCGCCTGGCCTTTGCCGACCCCGAGTTCCTGCTGCGCCGCGAAACCCGCGGCCTGCGCATGCAGCTGGAGCTGATGAAGCCCGACCTGGAAATGCGCGCCCACGGCATCGAGAACACCATCGTGGTGTTCGGCAGCGCGCGCTTTCGCAGCCAGGAAGAAGCCGGCGCGATGCTGGCGCAGGCCGAGGCCGCCGGCGACCAGGCGGCGGCCGAGCGCTGGCGCAAGCTCGCCCGCGGCACGCACTACTACGAGCAGGCCCGTGCCTTTGGCTCGATGGTGGCCAACTACAGCAACGACAAGGACCCCGAGGACAAGCTGTTCGTGTGCACCGGCGGCGGCCCCGGCATCATGCAGGCGGCCAACCGCGGCGCCTACGAAGCTGGCGGCCTGAGCGTCGGCCTGGCCATTGCGCTGCCCATGGAAGAGCAGCCCAACCCGTACGTCACGCCGGCGCTGAGCTTCAAGTTCCACTACTTCGCCATCCGCAAGATGCACTTCATGATGCGGGCCAAGGCGTTGGTGGCCTTTCCGGGCGGCTTCGGCACACTGGACGAGCTGTTCGAGGTGATGACCCTGGTGCAGACCCGCAAGTCGCGCCAGGTGCCCATCGTGCTGTTCGGCTCCGACTACTGGCGCCGCCTGATCGACTTCGACTTCCTGGTGGAAGAAGGCGTGATCTCGCCGGACGACATCAAGCTGTTCGAGTACGTGGACACGCCCCAGGACGCTTGGAGCGCCATCGCCCGCTTCTACAAGTTGTGATCCTCGCGCGGCGGGGCCTGCAGCCGGCTCACGGCCGGCGTGCCCGCCGCCACCACGCCGCCCACCAGCCAGAACACGCCGGCAATGCCAATGGCTGCGCCGGCCGCGCCGAACACCATCGGCATGGCGACGCTGGAGGCGTTGAGCGTCATCACCCGCAGCGCCAGCGCCTCGCCATAGCGTGCCGGGGGTGTGATCTGGTGCAGCATGCTCATCACCATGGGCTGCACCGCGCCCAGCGCAATGCCCAGCACCACCGAGCACATGCCCATCGTCACGGCACCGGGCATGAGCGGATAGGCGGCGAAGACCAGCGCCGTCAGCACGTTGGCCCCCATGATCACCTGCCGCTCGGACAGGCGCGAGGCCACCATGGGCAGCACCACCCGGATGCCGGCCGCGGCAACCGCGAAGGCGCCGAGGATCGAGCCGATCACCGAGGCCGACAGGCCGCGCTCATGGCCGAGGATGGGCAGCACGAAGGTGTGCACGTCCCACGCGGCCGACTGCAGCCAGTTCACGAACAGCAGGCGCCTGAACATCGGGTCGGCCATCAAGTCCCAGGCGCGCAGCTTGGCACCGGCGGGCGCAGGCGCCGTGCTTTCGCTTTCTTGCGCGGCACGGGCCAGCCACCAGCACAGGAGTGGCAACAGGAACAACAGCCCGAAGGCCGCCCGATAGCCCAGCAGGTCGCCCGGGCTGCGGCCGGCATGATCGATCAGCAAGCCGGCACAGAACGGCCCCATGAAGTTGGCCGCCGCCGGCGCGATGGCCAGCCAGCTGAACACCTTCTTGAGTTCGGTGGGGTTGTGCGTGGAGCGGCCCGCATGGCGCTGCAGCGCGATGACCGTGATGCCGGTGGCGCCGCCCGTGAGCAGCGCCGCCAGGCACAGCACAGGAAAAACCGGGAAAGCGGCGGCCAGGCCTGTGCCCGCTGCGGCCGCAGCCACCGCAATGCCCAGCGGGCGCCGCAGGCCGTAGCGGTCGGCATAGCGCCCTGCCGGCAGCGCCAGGAAGACCTGGGTCAACGCAAACAGCGACAGCAGCACGCCCACGGCGGCCGCGCTGTAGCCCTGCTGAAGAGCCAGAAGCGGCGCCGCCAACCGCGTGCCCGTCATCGACGCATGCAGGCAGACCTGCGCGAGGATGAGGCGCAGCAGTTCGGCGTTCACAGCTTGGCGTCGTCGTCGAGCGAGAGCTGCGTATCGGCCAGCGGCAACATCGCCTGGGCCTGCGCCTCGGGCAGCGCCTCGACCTTGCGCAGCGCCAGGCGCATCTGCTTGGCCCGGGTATCGGCCTTGTCGAGCGTGTCGGAGGCCTTGGCCACCTGTTCCTTCACGCGGCCAACCCACTCGCCATAGCGCTCGAATTCGGTCTTGACCGCGCCCAGCACCTTCCACACTTCCGACGCCTGCTGCTCCAGCGCCAGCGTGCGAAAGCCCATGTGCAGGCTGTTGAGCATGGCCAGCAAGGTGGTCGGGCCAGCCAGCGTCACGCGGTGCTGGCGCTGCATGGCATCCATCAAGCCGGGGCGGCGCAGCACTTCGGCGTAAAGGCTTTCGACCGGCAGGAAGAGGATGGCGAAGTCGGTGGTGTGCGGCGCTGCCAGGTAGTTCTCGGCAATGGACTTGGCTTCCAGCCGGATGCGCGCTTCCAGCGCCTTGGCTGCGCTGTCGGCAGCGGCGGCATCGGCGCGCTCATGGGCGTCGATGAGGCGCTCGTAGTCGTCGCGCGGAAACTTGGCATCGATGGGCAGCCACACGGGCGCACCGTCGTCGCCGCGCCCCGGAAAGCGCACCGCGAAGTCCACCCGCTGGCCGCTGCGCGGCTTGGTCTCGACCTGGCGCGCAAACTGCTCTGCGGTGAGCACCTGCTCGAGCAGGGCCTCGAGCTGAACTTCGCCGAACACGCCGCGCGTCTTCACGTTGGTCAGCACGCGCTGCAGGCTGCCCACGCCCACGGCCAGCGACTGCATCTCGCCCAGGCCCTTGTGCACCTGCTCCAGCCGCTCCGCAACCTGCTTGAAGCTTTCGCCCAGGCGCGCTTCGAGCGTGCTCTGCAATTTCTCGTCCACCGTCTGGCGCATCTCGTCGAGCTTGGCGGAGTTGCTCTGCTGCAGCTGGGCGAGTTGCGCTTCCATGGTGGCGCGCACCTCCGACAGGCGGCGCGCGTTGGACTCGGCCAGCGCCTGCAGCTGCGTGGCCAGCGTGTCGCCCAGCGACTTCTGCAGCAAGGCCAGCTGGTGCGCAAAGGCATCGATCTGCGCGTTCTGCGTGCGGGTGGCCTCGGCGCTTTGCTGCAGCACGCTTTGCTGGAAGGTGGCAAAGGCCTGTGCGGTTTCCTGACGTGCGCCACGCGCGCTTTCGCCAATCTCGTGGCGCAGCTCGCGCTCGGTTCTTTCGTTGGCGCTGGCCAGCGCCTGCAGGATCTCGCCGTGATCGGGCGCCGGCGGCTTGCGCAGCAACAGCCAGATGAGCAGGACAAGGTTCAGGGCCGCGAGGCCCGCAAGGATCCAGGTTTCCAAGATTCTCTTCGCTCGTCTTCTTCTCTTACTTGCGGCCTGCCGACAGCACGGCGGGGTTCAGCGGCGTCTTGGCCTCGCCTCGCGTCAGGTAGGCAATGAGGTTGTCGACCGCCAGATCGGCCATGGCCTTGCGGGTGGGCACGGTGGCGCTTGCAATGTGCGGCGTGAGTACCACGTTGGGTACCGTGAGCAGGTCGGGGTGGACCTTGGGCTCGCCCTCGAACACGTCCAGGCCCGCTGCGGCAATGCGCTTGTCGCGCAAGGCGGCGGCCAGCGCGGCGTCGTCCACGATGCCGCCGCGCGCAATGTTGATCAGCGTGGCGGTCGGCTTCATCTGCGCCAGCTCGGCCGCACCGATGGTGTGGTGGGACGCCGCCGAGTACGGCACCACCAGTACCACGTGGTCGGCCGTCTTCAGGAGTTCTTCCTTGCTCACGTAACTGGCCTTGCATTCGGCCTCCAGCGCGGCGTCCAGGCGCGAGCGGTTGTGATAGATCACCTTCATGCCGAAACCATGCGCCCCGCGCTTGGCAATGCCCTGGCCGATGCGGCCCATGCCGATGATGCCCAGCGTGCTGCCGTGCACGTCCGAGCCCGCGAACATGTCGAAGCTCCACTTGGTCCATTCGCCGCGGCGCAGGTAATGCTCGCTCTCGGTCACGCGGCGCGCCGTGGCCATCAGCAGCGCGAAGCCGAAGTCGGCGGTGGTTTCGGTCAGCACGTCGGGCGCGTTGGTGGCCAGCACGCCGTGCGCGGTCATCGCGTCCACGTCGAAGTTGTTGTAGCCCACGGCCATGTTGGCGCAGATCTTCAGCTCGGGGCAGGCGTCGAGCAGCTCGCCGTCGACGCGCTCGGTGCCGGTGGTGAAGGCGCCGGCCTTGCCCTGCAGCCTGGCAATCAGCTGCGCCTTGCTCCAGGTTTCGTCGGCCTGGTTGGTTTCGACCTCGAAGTGCTGTTCGAGGCGAGCGATGGTTTCGGGAAAGATCGCGCGGGCGACGAGTACCTTGGGACGGGTCATGATGGTGTTTCAGTCAGCGAAAGAAGATGAAGGTCTGGACGGCGAACAGCGGCACCAGGATGCCGCCGGACCACAGCATGTAGCCGAAGAAGCTGGGCATGCGCACGCCGCGGTCTTCGGCAATGGCCTTGACCATGAGGTTGGGCGCATTGCCAATGTAGGTGTTGGCGCCCATGAAGACGGCGCCGGCGGAAATCGCGGCCAGGGTGGCGGCATGGGTGGTCATCAGCACGGCGGGATCGCCACCGGCGCTGTTGAAGAAAACGAGGTACGTGGGCGCATTGTCCAGGAAAGAGCTCAGGACGCCGGTCGCCCAGAAGTACATCGCCGGGTCAGGCTGGCCGTCCGGGCGCGTCACGGCCCGCACGACGGCGCCAAAGGGTCCGTCGGTTCCGGCCTTGAGCATGGCGATCACCGGCACGATGGTCAGGAAGATGCCCGCGAAGAGCTTGGCCACCTCGGCCATCGGCGCCCAGCCGAACTGGTTGTCCACGTGCACGCGGGCAGGCGTGATCCACAGCGACAGCAGCACGATGACGATGAGCCCCACGTCGCGCACCAGGCCCGGCAGCCCCAGGTGCGTGCCGAAGACATCCACCTCGACCTGCGACTTCCACATGCCGCTGAGCAGCACCAGGCCCACCACGCCGGCGAGCAGCGCGAAGTTGATCGCGCCATCGAAGCCCAGGCCTCGCGTGTCTGGCGTGGGGTCGACCTTGAGCACGCCCTCCTTGCGGTAGTAGTGACCGTCGATCAGCCAGAACAGCACCAGCAGCACGGCCAGTGTGAACAGCGTTTCCGGAAAGATGTGCAGGGCTGTCCAGAAGAAGTCGACACCCTTGAGAAAGCCCAGGAACAGCGGCGGGTCGCCCAGCGGCGTGAGCGAGCCACCCACGTTCGAGACGATGAAGATGAAGAACACGACCACGTGTGCCTTCTGGGCTCGGTTGTCATTGGCGCGGATGAGCGGCCGGATCAGCAGCATGGACGCCCCGGTGGTGCCCATCAGCGACGCCAGCACGGCGCCCAGCGCAAGCAGGCCGGTGTTGAGCGCCGGGCTGCCATGCAGATTGCCGCGGATGTAGATGCCGCCCGCCACCACGAACAGCGCCGTCAGGAGGAGGATGAACGGCAGGTACTCTCCCAGCAGCACGTGCACCAGTTCGTGCGTGAGGGCGCCGAGCCCGAAGCTTGCCGCAAAGGGCAGCGCGAAGGCCAGGGCCCAGGCCGTGGCGACCTTGCCATAGTGGTGGTGCCAGAAGACCGGCGCCACCAAGGGCATCAACGCGATCGAGAGAAGCAGTCCGGCAAAGGGTACGCCCCACAACGGCGACAGGACGGAACCATCCATTGGTCCGTCGGCCTCAGGAAGAGGCCGGCTGCACGATATCGAACACCTGGCGCAGGTAGGCCAGGTAGCGTTCGTCCTCGCACATGTTCTTCGAGGGCGTGTCCGACAGCTTGGCCACCGGCTGGTCGTTGCAGCGCACCATCTTGATGACGATCTGCAGCGGCTCGTAGCCAAGGTCGTTGGTGAGATTGGTGCCGATGCCGAAGGCCAGCTGGCAGCGTCCGCGGAACTGCTGGTAGAGCTCGATGGTGCGCGGCACGGTGAGCGCGTCGCTGAAGATCAGCGTCTTGGTGCGCGGGTCGACCCGGTTGGCCACGTAGTGCGCAATCATCCGCTCGCCCCACTGGAAAGGGTCGCCGCTGTCGTGGCGCGCGCCGTCGAAGAGCTTGCAGAAGTACATGTCGAAGTCGCGCAGGAAGGCGCTCATGCCGTACACGTCGGACAGCGCAATGCCCAGGTCGCCGCGGTATTCGCGCGCCCACATCTCGAAGCCGTAGACCTGGCTGTCGCGCAGGCGCGGGCCCAGCCCCTGGCAGGCCTGCAGGTACTCGTGTGCCATGGTGCCCAGCGGAATCAGCCCCAGCTTCATGGCGAAGAGCACGTTGCTGGTGCCGGCGAGCTGGGCCGGCTTGCCGTCGGGCCTGGCCTGGGCGCCCGTGGCGGACGACGTGACCGCGCCGAGCCGCGCGGTCAGGGTGCGCAACACTTCTTCGTGCCACTCCTTGGAGAAGCGCCGGCGCGTGCCGTAGTCGGCAATCTTCAGGTCGGACAGCCCGTCCACCTGCAGCAACGCGACCTTTTCCTCCAGCCGGCGGCGGCCCTGCGACAGGTCGGGCTTGGGCTGGGTATTGCGAAAGTACACCTCGTTGACGATGGCCAGCACCGGGATCTCGAACAAGATGGTGTGCAGCCACGGCCCCTCGATGCGGATTTCCAGCTCGCCCGACGGGCGGGGGATGATGTTGATGTACTTCTCGTTGAGCTGGAAGATGCCCAGGAAATCGATGAAGTCGCTCTTGATGAAGCGCAGCGAGCGCAGGTAGGCCAGCTCGGCGTCCTTGAAGCGCAACTGGCACAGGCTGCGCACTTCCTCGCGGATCTGCCCGGCAAAGCGCGCCAGGTCCACGCCCGGGTTGCGGCACTTGAACCGGTATTCGACCCGCGCAGCGGGGAAGTGATGCAAGACCACCTGCATCATCGTGAACTTGTACAGGTCGGTGTCGAGCAGGCTTTGGATGATCATTTTTCGTTCGGCGCAGTCTCTCTTGGGCGTGCGCTCGATTATCACGGTGTGCGTCGGTGAGTGCCTACGGGCCGTTCACAGGCACTCCTACCAGGTCGGAACAGGGGCAGACCTACAGTTTTCCTCACGGGCAGGCAACTGCCATTCGTTCCAACCCATGCAAGGAGTTCAGTCATGAACAAGGACACCGTCCAAGGCAATTGGAAGCAGTTCAAGGGCAAGATCAAGGAGCAGTGGGGCAAGCTGACCGACGACGATTTCGACGTCATCGCGGGCAAGCGCGACCAGCTGGTGGGCCGCATCCAGGAGCGCCACGGCATCAGCCGCGATGAAGCCGAGCGACAGGTCAAGGACTGGGAAGAACGCAACCCCAGCGTGTTCTTCGAGCGGGTCTGACCCGCTTCACCTCACCACCAAGGAGTACACATCATGAAGCGACACCTTTTGATGCTGGCCGTGGCCTCTTGCTTTGCCGCGGCGCAGGCCGGCGCGATGACCGCCGACGAATACAAGGTCGCCAAGGAAAAGGTCGAGGCCGACTATAAGGTCGACAAGGCCGCCTGCGACACGATGAAGGACAACGCCAAGGACGTCTGCAAGAAGGAAGCCGAAGGCAAGCAGAACGTTGCCAAGGCTGAGCTGGAGCAGATGTACAAGCCCAGCGACAGCCACGCCCGCAAGGTGAAGGAAGAAAAGATCGAAGCCACCTATGCCGTGGCCAAGGAAAAGTGCGACGACCAGAAGGGCGACGCCAAGAGCGCCTGCCAGAAGCAGGCCAAGGCCGATGAGGACCGCGGCAAGGCCGAGCTGCGCGCAGAGGCCGCCAAGCCGGCGCCGATGCCCAAGACGCAGTAGTGGTAGTCCAGGGAAGGGTCAGCCGGCGCGCAACGCGTCGGCCACTTCCCGCAGCGCCCGGGGCAACGGCACCGGGCGCTGTGTTGCGCGCTCCACGTAGACGTGCACGAAATGCCCCTGCGCCGCGGCGGTGTCGGCGCCCTGGGCAAACAGGCCCACCTCGTAGCGGATGCTCGACGTTCCCGCATGCGCCACCCGCACACCTGCCTCCACCGTCTGGGGAAAGGCGATCGACGAGAAGTAGTTGCACTGCGTTTCCACCACCAGGCCGATCACCTCGCCATGGTGGATGTCCAGCGCACCGCGCTCGATCAGCAGCGCATTCACCGCCGTATCGAACCAGCTGTAGTACACGACGTTGTTGACGTGCCCGTACATGTCGTTGTCGGCCCAGCGCGTGGGTATCGACCGGAACACCGGATAGCTGCTGCGCAGGTGGGGCGTGGGACGGCTGCTCATGGCGCGCGATTCTGCCAGCGGCCTTGCGCACGACCTGCAACGCGGCGGACACCTGCGGTTTTAGGTGACCTCCTCTAAAAATGCTGCGTTGCAACAAAAACGTCTTGATCCTGCCATCTTCCTGCCCCATACTTCAACCCATGCTGCACCGCAACATGAAAACGGTCAGCAGCTAGCGACTCATCTCTCTTAACTGTTGACCATCACTTCTGGAGCTAAGCACATGGCCCTCACCGCTGACCAAATCATCGCCGCCCAAAAAGCCAACCTCGAAACCCTGTTCGGCCTGACCACCAAGGCTTTCGAAGGCGTCGAGAAGATCGTCGAACTGAACGTGACCGCCTCCAAGGCTGCCCTGACCGAAGCCGCCACGACCGCCCAGGCTGCCCTGGAAGTCAAGGACGTGCAAGAGCTGCTGGCCCTGCAAGCGAGCCTGTACCAGCCCCTGGCCGAGAAGACCGCTGCCTACAGCCGTCACCTGTACGACATCGCCCAGACCACCGGCGCCGAGTTCGGCAAGGCTTTCGAAGCCAAGGCCACCGAAGCCCAGCAAACCGTCGTCGGCCTGATCGACAGCGCCTCGAAGAACGCCCCGGCCGGTTCGGAAACCGCCGTTGCCGTGCTCAAGAGCGCCGTGGCTGCCGCCAACAACGCTTTCGAATCCGTGCAAAAGGCCGTCAAGCAAGCTTCCGACGTTGCCGAAGCCAACTTCAACGCCGTGTCGACCTCGGCCGTGAACGCCGCCAAGACCACCGCTCAGACCGCTTCGCGCAAGCGCTAAGCACCACAGTACAAGTTGTCTCCTTGGGTCCCTCGGGATCCAATTGAGCCCCGCCTTCGGACGGGGCTCTTTTTTTTGTCCTTCCATAATCCTCGTCTGCAGTACAGGAGACTTTTCTATGCAAATCGAAGGCAAGGTATTCATCGTCACCGGCGGCGCGTCCGGCCTGGGCGAAGGCACGGCCCGCATGCTGGCGCAGGCCGGGGCCAAGGTGGTGGTGGCCGACATGCAGGTCGACAAGGGCGAGGCCGTGGCCCGCGAAATCGGCGGCACGTTCGTCAAGTGCGACGTCAGCCAGGAGGCCGATGGCCAGGCCGCCGTGGCCGCAGCCCTGAAACTGGGCAAGCTGGTGGGCCTGGTCAATTGCGCCGGCGTGGCGCCCGCCGAGAAAACCGTGGGCAAGAACGGACCGCACGCGCTGGCCGTGTTCAGCAAGACCATCACCGTCAACCTGCTGGGTACCTTCAACATGATCCGCCTGGCGGCCGACGCCATGGCCAGGAACGAGCCCGAATCGACCGGCGAACGCGGCGTGCTCATTTCCACCGCCTCGGTGGCGGCCTACGACGGCCAGATCGGCCAGGCCGCCTACAGCGCCTCCAAGGGCGGCGTGGTGGGCATGACGCTGCCCATTGCCCGCGACCTGGCGCGCAGCGGCATCCGCAACATGACCATCGCCCCCGGCATCTTCGGCACGCCCATGCTGTTCGGCATGCCGCAGGAGGTGCAGGATGCGCTGGCTGCCAGCGTCCCCTTCCCTTCGCGCCTGGGCACGCCGCAGGACTACGCCAAGCTGGTGCGCCACATCGTCGAGAACGACATGCTCAATGGCGAGGTGATTCGTCTGGACGGGGCGATCCGCCTGGCTCCTCGCTGACGGCCCGCCGGCGCCGGCCCATGCGCGGGCCGGCGAGGATGCGCCTTTCGAGCCGCTCGTACTCCGCGATCACTTGCGCACCGAACAGCACCAGCGTGGCGGCGATCTCCAGGCTCAGCAGCACCACGATGGCCGTGGTGAGCGAGCCGTAGACCACGGTCACCTGCGACAGGGTCGAGAAGTACCAGATGAGCACGCGCCGCGTGACTTCCCAGAGAAGCGCGGCCGTCACCCCGCCCAGCAGCGCATGGGTGAGCGACAGGCGCCCCACCGGCATCACCATGTACAGCGAGGTGAGCATGAAGATCTCGCCAGTCAGCCCCAGCAGGTAGAGCAGGAGGCCCGACACACCCGACAGCGACCAGCTGCGGCCCAGGAAATCGACGCTCTCCTTGCCGATCACCTGAAGCGCGCCGGCCACCAGCGTCACCAGCAGCAGGCCGATGCACAGGCAGACGATGTAGATGTAGGGCATGACGGCCGACATCAGGAAATGCCTCGAGCGATGCTGCTTTCGATGATGAAAGATCACCGCCATGGCGCTTTCCAGCACCGTGAAGGCCAGCGAGCTGAAGAACAGCAGGGTGACCAGCAGCACAGGCCCGAGCACGTCGCGGTGCAGCAGGAAATTGGACAGCTCCGCCACCAGCGCTTCCGACTGCCCGGGCACCAGCCATGCAAGATAACGCCCCACGGTGTCCAGCAGCTCGCCTTGCTCGATGAAATGCGACAGCGTCAGAACCGCCAGGATAAGCAGCGGCACGATGGACAGCAGCGCGTAGTACGCCACCGCCCCGGCCAGCAGCAGGCCCTGGTTGGCCCTGAAGGCCTTGGCCGACTCCCAGGCAAAGCGCAAGGGGTGCCGGATGGCGACGAGGAAGGGCTGCCTGCGGTTCATGGGTCAGCTCGCACTGTGGCCTTCCAGTATGTCACCCGCTGGCGCGCCCGGCCCTTGCGTATCATTTGTCCCCCGCCGTCATGACCATTCCCGCATCCTTCATCCAGGAGCTGATCGCTCGCGCCGACATCGTCGAGATCGTCGGCCGCTACGTGCCGCTGAAGAAAGGTGGCGCCAACTTCATGGGGCTGTGCCCCTTTCATGGAGAAAAGTCGCCATCGTTCTCCGTCAGCCCGACCAAGCAGTTCTATCACTGCTTCGGCTGCGGCGCGCATGGCAATGCCATCGGCTTTCTCATGGAGCATGGCGGCATGGGCTTTGTCGAGGCAGTGCATGACCTGGCCGGGCAATACGGCCTGCAGGTGCCCGAGGACGACCGCTCCTCGCCGCAGGACCGGGCGGCGGCCGCCGTCCAGCGCCAGAAGCAGGCCAGCCTGAGCGACGTGCTGGAAAAGGCGGGCGAGGCCTACAAGGCGCAGCTCAAGCGCTCGGAACGGGCCGTCAACTATTTCAAGGGCCGTGGCCTGTCGGGCGAGATCGCCAAGCGTTTCGGCCTGGGCTATGCGCCCGAGGGCTGGCGCGCGCTGGCCAGCGTGTTCCCCGACTACGACGATGCGCTGCTGGTCGAAAGCGGCCTGGTCATCACATCGGAAGACGGCGATGGCAAGCGCTACGACCGTTTCCGCGACCGGGTCATGTTCCCCATCCGCAACGTCAAGGGCGAATGCATCGGCTTTGGCGGGCGGGTGCTGGGCGACGAGAAGCCCAAGTACCTCAATTCGCCCGAAACCCCCGTATTCAGCAAGGGCCGCGAGCTGTACGGCCTGTTCGAGGCACGCACTGCCCTGCGCGAGAAGGGCTATGCGCTGGTCACCGAGGGCTACATGGACGTGGTGGCGCTGGCGCAGCTGGGCTTTCCCAACGCGGTGGCCACGCTGGGCACGGCCTGCACCAACGAGCACGTTCAGAAGCTCTTTCGCTTCACCGACTCGGTGGTGTTCAGCTTCGACGGCGATGCCGCCGGCCGGCGCGCGGCGCGCAAGGCGCTCGATGCGGCCCTGCCCTTTGCCAGCGATGTGCGCACCATCAAGTTCCTGTTCCTGCCGTCGGAACACGACCCGGACAGCTTCATCCGCGAATTCGGCGCCGACGCCTTCGCCCGTTTCGTGGGCGAGGCCACGCCACTGTCGCGCTTCATGCTCGAGGCCGCCCGCGAAGGCTGCGACCTGGGCAGCGCCGAAGGCCGCGCCCACCTGAGCAGCAACATCGCCCCCATGTGGAGCGCGCTGCCCGAAGGCGCGCTCAAGCGGCAACTGCTGGGTGAGATAGCCGCACTGGTGCAATTGGGGGCGCAGGAGCTTTCCGAGTTGTGGGCACCGGCTGCGGCACCTGCTCGCCGCGCCGCGCCCTCCTCGGGCTACGACGCCCCGCCACCTTGGGAAGGCCCCTCCGAGCCCTACTGGGAAGGCGAGGCCGGCGAACCGCAGGGGTCCGGCTTCGGCGGCGCGGGAGGCTTCAGCGGCAAGGGCAATTTCGGGAGCGCAAGCGGCTTTCGCGGCAAAGGCAAGTTCAAGAACCGCCAGGCGCAACCCTACCGGCCGCAGGGCCGCATTCGGCCGCCCAGCCGGCAGGAAGTGGCGGCGCGGCTGCTCTTGTCCAACATGGCACCCTGGGAAGGCCTGTCGCACGAGATGCACTCCGTGCTGTGCGACCTGCCGGGCGAGCTGGGCGAACTCTTCCGCTGGCTCGACGCCCAACACCATGAACACGGAACGTTGCCCTGGGCGGCTTTGCGCGAGGGCCTGCGCGGGCTGCCGACCGAGGCATTGGCCCTGCGCCTGATGACCGGCCCGGACGGCGCCCCGGTGGGCGACCTCGAGCCGCAGGCGCCGACCAGCCAGACGCCGCCCGACACCGCCGCCGAGCTGAAGGACGTGCTGGCGCGCATGCTGATCGAGCGTTTGGGCGCCCAATTGACGGAGACTGCCAGCGCCTTTGGCACCGATCCGGCCGCGCCGGAGCGCTATCGAGCCCTCGAAGCTCGCCGGCGGGAACTGCAGGCCGGCCTTTAGCGGGCCGCCGGCAGCCTGCCAAGGCCCTGGCCAGGAAAAACAGCACAAGCACTGCTTGAAAAAGCAGCAAAACGCTATAATGTAAGGCTTCGTGCACGACAGAAATCAGAAATGAGGAGTCGGCACGAACTGGCAAGAGCGACAGCAGCACCTCCGGGCCGGCCCCTAAGCGCAATGCACTCCCTTATGACGGGATCAGGGCCAATACACCGCAAGGACTGCACACCAAATGATCGCCCTTTCATCTTGCCGGTGCTCCGTGCGCGGGGGCCTTGGGCCATCCCGTTGCACCTGTTCCCTGCCTGCGCCGGGTTAGTGGCGCCTGTGTGAATTCGCTAGTCATCTTGATGTTCGAGGTCGTATGCCCAGTACAAAGAAGCCTGCCGTTCCCGCCACGAAATCTGCCGCCGGCAAGACGCCGTCCAAGCCCGCAGCCAAGGCTGCGAGCAAGGCGGTAGCCACAGCGACCAAGACCGCTGCGGTGAAGAAAGCCAAGACCGTGACGACCAGCAGTACCCCCACTCCCAAACTCAGCGCCGCCGAACTGAAGAAGGCCGCCGACCAGCTCATCGCCGCCGCCGCCGCGCCGGCAGCCAAGAAGGTTGGCCGCCCGCCCAAGGCAGCCGGCGCCGCCAAGACCACGACCACCACCGGCGCCAAGCGTGGGCGCAAGCCCAAGGCCGCGGCCGAAGCCCCCACCAGCGACATCGACCTGTCGGACATCGAGGACGATCTGGCCGGTGAGCCGGCGCCTGCCGAGACGCAAGAGAAGGTCAAGCCCCTTCGCATGAAGATCAGCAAGGCGAAGGAACGCGCCTTGATGAAGGAATTCGGGCTGGACGAAACCGTCCTGTCCGAAGAAGACCTGGCCAAGCGCCGCCAGCGCCTGAAGACCCTCATTACGCTGGGCAAGACCCGCGGCTACCTCACGCAAGGCGAAATCTCCGACCACCTGCCCGACAAGCTGGTCGACGCCGAGACCATGGAAGTGGTCGTGTCCATGCTCAATGACATGGGCGTGGCCGTGTACGAGCAGACGCCCGACGCCGAGACGCTGTTCCAGAACAACGTGGCGCCCACCGCCGCCACCGTGGAAGAAGCGGAAGAAGAAGCCGAAGCCGCCCTGTCCACCGTGGACAGCGAATTCGGCCGAACCACCGACCCCGTGCGCATGTACATGCGCGAAATGGGCACGGTGGAGCTGCTCACGCGCGAAGGCGAAATCGAGATCGCCAAGCGCATCGAAGGCGGCCTGATGGACATGATGCATGCCATCTCCGCATCGCCCGCCACCATTGCCGAGATCCTGCGCATGGCCGCGGAAATCCGCGAAGGCAAGGTCGTCATCTCCACCGTGGTCGATGGTTTTTCCAACCCGAACGAAGCTGACGACTACGTGGCCGAAGAAGACTTCGACGAATTCGACGAAGACGATGACGACGACGGCAACGGCGGCTCCAAGGCGCTGACCAAGAAGCTGGAAGAACTCAAGCGCGAAGCCCTCACCCGCTTCGACCGCATGGCCGAGCTGTTCGAGAAGATCCACAAGATCTACGACAAGGAAGGCTACGGCACGCCCGGCTACCTGAAGACGCAGACGGCGCTGTCGGACGAGCTGATGACCATCCGCTTCACCGCCCGCACCATCGAGAAGCTGTGCGACATGGTGCGCGCGCAGGTGGACGACGTGCGCAAGAAGGAGCGCGAACTGCGCCGCATCATCGTGGACAAGTGCGGCTTCCCGCAGGAAGAGTTCATCCGCGACTTCTCCGGCTACGACAAGAAGGGCCAGCGCGTGACCTCGAACCTGCTCAACCTCAAGTGGGTCGAGAAGCAGGCCGCTGCCGGCAAGCCCTGGAGCGCGGTCATGCAGCGCAACATTCCGCCCATCCAAGAGCTGCAGCAAAAGCTCACGGACATCCAGGCGCAAGTCGTGGTGCCGCTGGCCGAGCTCAAGGACATCAACAAGCGCATGAACGCGGGCGAGTCGTCCTCGCGCGACGCCAAGAAGGAAATGATCGAGGCCAACCTGCGCCTCGTGATCTCCATCGCCAAGAAGTAC
>JAFEEG010000007.1:0-203707 GCA_018241225.1 Pseudomonadota bacterium | reverse complement strand
GATCCGCCAGGCCATCACCCGCTCCATCGCGGACCAGGCGCGCACCATCCGCATCCCGGTGCACATGATCGAGACCATCAACAAGATGAACCGCATCAGCCGCCAGCACCTGCAGGAGTTCGGCTTCGAGCCCGATGCCGGCATCCTGGCCGCGAAGATGGAGATCCCCGAGGACAAGATCCGCAAGATCATGAAGATCGCCAAGGAGCCGATCTCGATGGAAACGCCCATCGGCGACGACGACGATTCGCACCTGGGCGACTTCATCGAGGACAGCACCAACACCGCGCCGATCGACGCGGCCATGCAGGCCGGCCTGCGCGATGTGGTCAAGGACATCCTCGACAGCCTCACGCCGCGCGAAGCCAAGGTGCTGCGCATGCGCTTCGGCATCGAGATGAGCACCGACCACACGCTGGAAGAAGTGGGCAAGCAGTTCGACGTGACGCGCGAGCGCATCCGCCAGATCGAGGCCAAGGCGCTGCGCAAGCTCAAGCACCCCAGCCGCTCGGACAAGCTGCGCAGCTTCATCGATACCCTGTAAGCTTGCACTTGTTTGGTGCGTGAGCCCTGGCTCCGCGCACTTCACACCGCCCGGTTCTTTCGCAACTGCGCAAGAGCCGGGCGGTTTTGTTTTTTCTGCTCCCCTTTTCCTGCCTCACTCATGAATCCTGAAGCCGCCACCATCTGGAAGGCGCCCCGCTGGGCGCTGGCCGTGCTGCTGGCGGTGCTGGGCATGCTGGGGCCCTTTTCGATCGACACCTACATCCCGGCTTTTTCGGGCATTGCGAAGTCGATCGGCGCCAGCCCGGTGGAGATGCAGCAGACGC
Organism: Pseudomonadota bacterium; assembly: GCA_018241225.1. GTDB lineage: Bacteria > Pseudomonadota > Gammaproteobacteria > Burkholderiales > Burkholderiaceae_C > Variovorax. The sequence goes on along the minus strand of JAFEEG010000007.1, from coordinate 202,877 downwards.
TGTCGGCCTACCTGTTCGGCTTCGCCTTCATGAACCTGTTCCATGGTGCGCTGTCCGACAGCTTCGGCCGTCGGCCCGTGGTGCTCAGCGGCATTGCCGTGTTCACGCTGGCCTCGCTGGGTTGCGCGCTGTCGCAGACCATTGGCCAATTGGTGCTGTTCCGCGCCTTGCAAGGCATGGCGGCCGGCGCTGGCATCGTGGTGTCGCGCGCGGTCATCCGAGACATGTTCCCGCCAGCCGAGGCGCAGCGGGTGATGAGCCAGGTGACGATCTACTTCGGCATCGCGCCGGCCATCGCGCCGATCATCGGTGGCTTTCTGTTCGTGCACCTGGGCTGGCACAGCATCTTCTGGTTCCTGGTGGCGGTGGGCGTGCTGCTCTTTGCCTCCAACTGGCGGCTGCTGCCCGAAACGCTGCACGTCAACGACAGGCAGCCTTTCCACCCGGCCCACCTGCTGCGCGGCTACTGGTCGCTGTGCTCCGATCCGCGCTTTCTCCTGTTGGCCCTGGCCAGCGGCGTGCCGTTCAACGGCATGTTCCTGTACGTGCTGTCGGCGCCGGCCTTCCTGGGCGAGCACCTGGCGCTGCCGCCCACGCAGTTCTTCTGGTTCTTCATCCTCACCATCAGCGGCATCATGCTGGGCGCCTGGCACAGCGGCCGCAAGGCGGGCAAGGTGCAACCGAAGCGGCAGATCCGCGACGGCTTCTTCATCATGCTGCTGACCTCCATCGTCAACGTGACAGCCAACCTGCTGTTCACGCCGCACGTGGCCTGGGCCCTGTGGCCGCTGGGCGTATTCGCCTACGGCTGGGCGCTGATGGTGCCGGTGGTCACCCTGCTGGTGCTGGACCTGCACCCCGAACGGCGCGGCATGGCCTCGTCATTGCAGGCCGTGATCGGCGCGGTGGCCAATGGCGTGGTGGCCGGCGCAGTGGCACCGCTGGTGATGCACTCCACCGTGCTGCTGGCCATCACCTCGTTCGGCATGCTGTCGGTGGGGCTGGTGGCCTGGTGGTGGCTGCGGCTGCGCTGGCCGGAGATCGGGCGCGAACACGCGACCTGACGTCTTGCGACGACGGCGGCAAGACTCGGCCGACTCCAACCCTGGCGAGCAGGCTTGTCGTTGATGGCGGCGCACTCAGCGCGCGACGCCCAACAACCTTCCCAGCACCTCCGGCTGCGCGCTCAGCGCCTGCGCCTTGTCGGCATGCACGATGGTCCCGTGGTCCAGCACCACCGCCTCGTCGGAGATGGCCAGGATGGCCTGCGGATGCTGCTCCACGATGATGGCGGCCAGGCCCTCGCCCTGTGTGATGCGCCGGATGGCGCGCAGCAACTCTTCCACGATGATGGGCGCCAGCCCTTCGAGCGGTTCGTCCAGCAGCAGGATGCGCGGGTTGAGTACCAGCGCGCGGCCCACGGCCAGCATCTGCTGCTCGCCGCCCGACAACTGCGTGCCCAGGTTGCCCTTGCGCTCTGCCAGGCGCGGGAACATCTCGTACACGCGGGCCGGCGTCCAGGCCTGCTTGCTGTCCGCGCGCGCCGGCCGCTCGACGGCCGTGAGGTTCTCGTGCACGGTGAGCGACTTGAAGATGTTGCGCTCTTGCGGCACCCAGCCGATGCCGGCCGCAGCCCGCTGGTGCGGTGCCAGCTTGTGCAGCGCCTGCCCGGCAAGCGTGATGCTGCCGCCGTGCTGGCGCGTGACGCCGGCCAGGGTGTTGATGAGCGTGGTCTTGCCGGTGCCGTTGCGGCCCAGCAGCGCCAGCGTCTGCCCCTCGGCCAGCGTCAGCGAGATGTCGTGGATCACCACGGCCTCGCCATAGCCGGCGCTGAGCTGTTCGGTCTGCAGAAGCACCTGATCAGCCATGCGCCACCTCGCCATGGCCGAGGTAGACCTCCTTGACCTTCGGGTCATTGGCGATGCTGTCGGGGTCTCCCTCGGTGAGAAGGGTGCCGTTGACCAGCACCGTCATGCGGTCGGCGAAACTGAAAACCAGGTCCATGTCGTGTTCGATCAGCAGCACCGAGACATCGGCCGGCAAGGCCGCCACGGTCTGCAGGAGTTCTTCGCGCTCGCCCGCCGGCACGCCGGCCACCGGTTCATCGAGCAGCAGCACCTTGGGCTCGCAAGCCAGCGCAATGGCGATTTCAAGCAGGCGCCGCTTGCCGTAGGCCAGGTGCTTTGTCTGCACCTGCGCCACGTCGGACAGGCGGAACTGCTCCAGCAACTGCGCCGCGCGCTCGGCCACGGCCGTGGCACTGCCCAGCGGCTTCCACCACTGCCGGCCAAGCCCCTGATGCTGCGACACCACCAGCGCCAGCGTTTCCAGCGGCGTCATCGAGTCGAACAGCTGGTTGATCTGGAAGGTGCGGACCATGCCGCGCGCCACGCGCTGGTGCGGCGCCAGGCGGGTGATGTCCTCGCCCAGCAGCTCGATGCGGCCTTCGGTGGGCGTGAGCACGCCGGTCAGGATGTTGATGAGGGTCGTCTTGCCCGCGCCATTGGGGCCGATGAGCGCATGGCGCGCGCCGGGACGCAACTGCAGCGAGACGTTGTTGGTGGCCGTGATGCCGCCAAAGCGCATCACCAGCCCGCTGGCGGAGAGTACGGGTGCCGCGCTCATGCCTTGGCTCCCTTCTTGGCCGCACCGGCGCCGCCGAACCAGGTCCACGGGCGCAGCAGGCGCTCGCGCCCCACCAGCACCAGCAACACCAGGATCAGGCCGATCCAGAACATCCAGTACTGCGGCGTGACGGTCGACAGCCAGTCCTGCAGCACCTTGAACACAATGGCACCGGCCACGCCGCCATAGAGCCAGCCCACGCCGCCGATGACCAGCATCAGCATCACGTCGGCCGAGCGGTCGAAGGCCAGCACGTCCAGCGAGGCAAAGCCGGTGGTCTGCGCCAGCAGCGCCCCGGCCGCACCGGCAAAGGCCGCGGCAATGGTGTAGATCACGGCCAGGCGAGAGATCACCGGCACGCCGATGGCCATGGCGCGCAGCCGGTTGTCGCGGATCGCCTTGAGCGTGGCGCCGAAGGGCGAATGCACGATGCGGCGCATCACAAGGAAGAGCACGAAGGCCACGCCGATCGAATACCAGGCAGCCGTCTGCCCGAACAGGTCGAATTCGAACTTGCCCAGCACCGGCCCCATGACCACGCCCTGCAGCCCGTCGGCGCCGCCCGTGAGCCAGTCGAGCTTGTTGGCCAGCTCCAGCAGCAGCAAGGCCGTGCCCAGCGTGACCATGAGCCGGGTGAGATCGGTGCCGCGCAGGATGGTGATGCTGGCCACCGCCCCCAGCACTGCCGACGCCAGGATGGCAACGAGCAGGCCCACGGTCGGGTCCGGCATCACATGCTTGGCGAACAGCGCCGCCACGTAGGCGCCGAATCCGAAGAAGGCCGCATGCCCCAGCGACACGATGCCCGTGTAGCCCAGGATCAGGTCCAGCGACATCGCGAACAGCGCCACGATGGCGATCTCATTGATCATCAGCGCATGCGAAGGCGTGATGGCCGGCAGCACGAAGGCCAGCGCCCACACGGCAAATTCCCAAGGACGCCAGCGCGCGTTGCGCAGCAGGGCCGTCTGCAGTTCGGCGGGCGAGCTCATCACTTGCCTCCCTTGCGCGTGAACAGCCCCTGCGGGCGCCACAGAAGAATGATGATCATCAACAGGTAGACGGTGAATGCCCCCATCTTGGGGATGAAGTACTTGCCGCCCACGTCGGCAATGCCCAGCAGCAGCGCCGCCAGCAGCGGCCCGGTGATGGAGGACGTGCCCCCCACCGAGACCACGATCAGGAAATAGATCATGTACTTGAGCGGGAAGGTCGGGTCCAGCCCGAGGATCTCGGCGCCCAGCGCACCGCCCAGCCCGGCCAGGCCCGAGCCCACCGCGAAGGTGAGCAGGAACACGATGTTGACGTTGATGCCCAGGCCCGAGGCCACGCGCGGGTCGTCCACCGCGGCGCGCAGGCGGCTGCCGAAGCGCGTCCTGGACAAGATGAGCTGCAGCACCACCGTCAGCACCGCGCACACCGCGATGATGAAGATGCGGTAGTGGCCCATGCCCAGCTGCAGGGCGCCGTCGCCGATCTCGGTGCGACCGCGCAGCCACTCGGGCAGGTGGATGTTCTGCTGCGACGACCCCACGAAGTAGTCGATGGCCGCCACTGCCATGAAGGCCAGGCCGATGGAGAACAGCACCTGGTCCAGGTGCGCCTTGCCGTACATGGGCCGATACAGCGTGCGCTCCAGCACGGCGCCCATCAGGCCCACCACGATGAAGGACAGCGGCAGGCACAGCAGGAACGGAATGCCGAGCTTCTGCATGGCGAACACCGTGAGATAGCCGCCGGCCATGGCAAAGGCGCCGTGCGCCAGGTTGATGAAGTTCATCAACCCCAGTGTCACGGCCAGCCCGACCGCGAGAACGAAGAGCAGCATGCCGTAGGCGATGCCGTCGAAAAGAATGGTCAACATATCAGCAAGTCAACAGCACGCTGGAACCCAGGTGAGAGGCCGAAGGGCCACCTCACCCCTGCCACGTGCCACGGCGCCGGCTTTGCCGGGCCGTAGGCAGGGTCCCCCTCTCGGGAGGTGGCGAATTACACGTAGCGAAGCGCAGTGAAAAGCCGGGAGGCTGTCATTTCTCTTTGCCCGGATCCTTGACGGCCTTGATGACGTCGAACTCGACGTTGTAGAGCTGGCCGTTCTTCTTCTCGACCTTGCGCAGGTACACGTCCTGCACGATGTCGCGCGTCTGCGCGTCGATCAGCACTTCGCCGCGCGGGCTCTCGAAGACCTGGCCCTTCATGCCGGCCAGCAGCGCATCGCCGCCGCCCTTGCCCTTGGTGGACTTGAGCGCCTCGTAGATGATGCGCATGCCGTCGTAGCCGCCCACGCCCATGAAGTTGGGACGCATGCCCTTGTTGGCCTTCTGGAAGGCGTCGACGAACTTCTTGTTGAGCGCCGAGTTGTGGTCCGCCGAATAGTGATGGGTGGTGACCACGCCCAGGGCGCCGTCGCCCATGTCGTTGAGTTGATCGTCATCCGTCACGTCGCCGGTGGCGATCAGCTTGATGCCGGCCTTGTCCATGCCGCGCTCGACAAACTGCTTCATCACCGCCGCGCCAGCGCCCGAGGGCACGAACACGAACAGCGCATCGGGCTTGGCGTCGCGCACCTTCTGCAGGAAGGGGGCGAAGTCGGGGTTGCGCAGCGGCACGCGCAGCTTCTCGATCACCTTGCCACCGTTGAGCGCGAAGCGCTCGCTGAAATACTTCTCGGCGTCGTTGCCCGGGCCGTAGTCGGACACCAGCGTCACCACCGACTTGATGCCGTTCTTGGGAGCCCAGTCGCCCATGGCCACCGACACCTGCGGCAGCGTGAAGCTGGAGCGCACGATGTAGGGCGAGGCATTGGTGATCGACGAGGTGGCCGCGGCCATCACCACCAGCGGCGTCTTCGACTGCGTGGCCAGCGGCGCGGTGGCCATGGCCGAGGGCGTGATGCCCATGCCGGCCAGCACGTCCACCTTGTCGTTGACGATGAGTTCCTGCGCCAGGCGCTTGGTCACGTCCGGCAGGCTGGTGTCGTCCTTGACGATCAGCTCGATCTTGCGGCCGGCCACCGTGTCGCCGTTCTGGGCCATGTACAGGCGCGCAGCGGCTTCGATCTGGCGGCCGGTGCTGGCCTGCTGGCCCGTCATGGGCAGCACCAGGCCGATCTTGAAGGGAGCGCTCTGTGCCAGGGCCAGTGGCGCGGCCAGGGCCACGGCAGTCAGGCTGCAGACCTGGATGAGTTGACGGCGTTTCATGAAAAGGATCTCCTTATCGAAGGGACAGGCAAAGCCTGCCTATTTTCAACAATTTGCAACAGTCGCGATTCGCCGCTATCCCCTAGGGAGAAAGCGATCGCTAGCTTTGCTGCGCGTTATGCGCCCAAGTTGCGCGATGATCGCGCAGCTGGCGGGGCAACTCAGTCGGGCCGGTAGGCCGAGTCGAGCGTCAGTGTTCCCACGGCGCGTGACACGCAGGTGCAAATGCGGCAGTTCGACTTTTTTTCGTGCTCGGACAGGAACACGTCGCGGTGATCGATCTCGCCGTCGACGGACATCACGTCCATCGCGCACAGGCCGCATTCGCCGCGCCGGCAGTCCCACAGGGTCTGCACACCGGCCGCTTCGAGCGCCTCGAGCAAGGTGCTGTTGGCCGGCACCTCGATCTCCAGGTCATGCCGCGGCACGCGCAGCTTGAAGGCCTGTGTCGGCAGGCGGCCGCTGCTGCCGAAGGTTTCGAAGCGCAGGTCGGGCAATGGCCGGCCGGCTTGGCTCCAGGCGCGCTTGACGGCCTCGAGCATGGGCACCGGGCCGCAGGTGTAGAGCTGCGCGCCGGCCGGCAGCGGCGCAATCTCGGCCGCGAAGTCGATGGGCGCCGCACCGACATGCACCACGACGCGTTCACCCAGCGCGGCCTGCAACTCGGGCAGGTAGGCCAGCTCTTGCTCGTTGCGCGCGCCGTACAGCATGCGCACGCTGGCGCCGCTGCGCAAGGACAGTGCCGCCAGGCGCTGCGCCATGAACACCAGCGGCGTGATGCCGATGCCGCCCGCCACCACCAGGTAGGCCGGCGCGCCCAGGTCCAGCGAGAAATGGCTTTGCGGCTCGCTCACCAGAAGGCGGTCGCCTTGCGCCAGGCGCCACATGGCCAGCGAGCCGCCCCGGCCGTCGTCCATGCGCTTGACCGCAATGCGCCAGTGAACGCCGTCAGGCTCTCCCACCAGCGAATACGAGCGCGTCTGCATGCGCCCGGCCAACACCTGCAGCTGAAGGTGCGCGCCCGGTTCGTGCGGCATGGCCGCGCCCGATTCGGGTCGGATCAGGAACTCGCGCACCGTCGGCGTCAGCTCGCGCGTTGCCGCGACGCGCGCAGGCAGCCAGTGAATCTCGCTTTTCATTTTCTTGGAAGAGGAAGCGTTGTCTCGGTTCTTGTGTTTCTCAACTGCGGCGGCGGATGAGTTGCACGCCCGGCAGGGAATGGTCCGCGCTGCCGTGCAGGGCCTCGCGCAGGTTTCGCCGCGCAATACGGCTGTGCTCGCGCATGAGCGATTCGGCGCGCGCACCTTCGCGCGCCTCGATGGCATCGAGCACCTGGATGTGCTGGTCCTGCGCAATCACCAGCATGTCGCGCGCCGCCGGCGAATTGGCCTGCACCACCACGAAGGCCGACGGCGAGGCGAACGGCAGGTTCACCGCGCGGTCGAGCTGCTGCGTGACGAGTGCACTGCCCGACATCTCGTAGAGCAAGGCATGGAACTGCTCGTTCAACGCCACATAGCGCGAGAAGGCGGCATCGTCGAGAGAGCTCTGGCGCAGCAGCTCGTCGATGCGCGCCAGGCAGGCACGCGCCTCGCGCAGCACCACCGGCGGCGCACCGCGCTCGGCCGCCAGGCGCGCTGCCAGGCCTTCAAGCGTGCCGCGCAACTCGATGGCATCGGACACGTCGCGCTCGGAAAACGTGCGCACCGCGTAGCCACCGTTGGGCAGGGCCTCGAGCAGGCCTTCCTGTTCCAGCCGCATGAGGGCGCTGCGCACCGGCGTGCGCGACACGCCCAGCATCTCGGAAATGGCAACTTCGGCAATGCGCGTGCCGCCGGCCAGCTCGCCGGCCAGGATCAGCTCGCGCAAGCGCAACTGGGCCTTGACCGCCTGCGAGCCACCGGACTCGGATGCAGCGTCCGCGATATTGGGTTGCGCGCTCATACGGGAACGTGCTGATGCGACTGCACGGGCTGGATGGCAATGGTGGGCGAACGCGGCCGCTCGCGCTCCACCAGCCCGTCGATCAGCCGACGCGCCCACATCGAGCCGGCGTCGATGTTGAGGTTGTAGAAGGTGTGGCCGGGCCGCTCGTCCATGGCGCGCTGCTGCGCCTCGAGCACCAGCTCGTCCTCGCGGAAGATGGTGGCCACGCCTTCGCGCAGCTCATGCGTCAGGCGCTGCTCGCTTAAGGCATAGTTGCGCGCAAAGGCCCAGAAGTACAGGCAGGTCTTGTCGGTCTCGGGCGTGATGGTGTTGAGCACGTAGCCGTTCACGCCGCGGCTGCGGTCGCCCGGCGATGTCTTGCTGGGCACCGCCCCGCTGCCCGCCTCGGCCACGCCCACGTCGATGTTCACCGTGCACGGCGCCTCGAAGCGGATGATCTGCCAGCGGTCCACCGGCCCCTTGTAGCCGCGCGCATGGTTGATCTGCGCGGCCCAGAACGGCGGCGCCTCGATGCCCTCCATCCAGCGCGTGACGGTGGCCGTGCGGTCGCCGTGGGTGGCCACGAAAGGCGCCTCGGCCACGGCCCGGTTGCCGATGGAGGAGCCGTGCACGAAGGTCTCGTGCGTCAGGTCCATCAGGTTGTCGACCACCAGGCGGTAGTCGCAGTTCACGCGGATCATCTTGCCGTCGCCGGCCCAGCCCGCGTCGTCGTTCCAGTGCATGTCGGGCACCAGCGCCGGGTCGGCCTTGGCAGGGTCGCCCGGCCACACCCATACGAAGCGGTGCTTTTCCACCACCGGGTAGCTGCGCACGCAGGCCGAGGGGTTGAGCGTTTCCTGGCTGGGCATGTGGGTGCAGCGGCCCTGGCTGTTGTAGACCAGGCCGTGGTAGCCGCACACCAGTTCATCGCCCTCCAGCCGACCCAGCGACAGCGGCATCAGGCGGTGCCAGCAGGCGTCTTCCAGCGCCGCCACCTGGCCGTCGGTGCGGCGGAACATGACCATCTTCTGATTGCAGATCGTGCGCGGTAGCAAGGCGTGCTTGAGCTCCACGTCGTACGCGGCTGCGTACCAGGCATTCAAGGGAAAGGATGGGCTTGCAGCGGCGTTCATGGATACGAACTGTATACATTGAACGCACAAAGTCCACGCAAATCCCACATTTCAAGGGTAAACACCGACTCTGCTGTATACATCCAGCTAACGCCTGCTGCGTTTACGATCTTTTTTCTTTCTTTATCAGCCTGCACGGAGTCCACTCATGTCCCAGCACGCCCGCCTGCCCGCCCGCTTCGACCACGTCGGCAGCTTCCTGCGCCCCAAGTACCTGCTCGAGGCGCGCGAGAAGAAGGCCAACGGCGAGATCAGCGCCGAACAGCTTCGCGAAGTCGAAGACAAGGCCATCACCGAAATCGTGAAGTTCCAGGAGGACGTGGGCCTCAAGAGCATCACCGACGGCGAGTTCCGCCGCACCTACTTCCACATCGACTTCCTGGAGCAGTTGGGTGGCGTGAAGACCGACATCCCGGTCACCATCCGCCGCCCCGACGGCACCGAGGAGCTGGCCCCGCCGGTGATGCGCGTGATCGACAAGGTGCGCCATGCCAAGAACATCCAGCTGGCCGACTTCGAGTACCTCAAGAGCCAGGTCTCGGCCGGCTGCACGCCCAAGGTGACCATCCCCTCGCCCACCATGCTGCACTTCCGCGGCGGGCGCGCTGGCATCAGCAAGGACGCCTACCCCGAGTTGGACCCCACCTTCTACGATGACGTGGCCAAGGCCTATGGCGACGAACTGCGCTCGCTGGCCGCCGCCGGCTGCACCTACGTGCAGATGGACGACACCAACCTGGCCTACCTGTGCGACGAGCACCTGCGCGAGGCGGCCCGCCAGCGCGGCGACGACCCCAACGAGCTGCCGCACCGCTATGCCAAGTTCATCAACAAGGTGGTCGCGCAGAAGCCGCCGGGCATGCTGCTGGCCATGCACCTGTGCCGCGGCAACTTCAAGAGCACGCATGCCGCCGCCGGCAACTACGAGCCCGTGGCCGAAGCCCTCCTGAAGGAAATGGACCTGGACGCCTACTTCATGGAGTACGACGACGCCCGCTCGGGCGACTTCAAGCCGCTGCGCTACCTGCCCAAGGGCAAGACCGTGGTGCTGGGCCTGGTGACCACCAAGTTCGGCACCATGGAAGACAAGGACGAGCTCAAGCGCCGCATCGACGACGCGACCAAGTACGCCTCGCTCGACCAGCTGGCGCTGTCGCCGCAGTGCGGCTTCTCCAGCACGGTGCACGGCAACAACATCGCGGTGGAAGCGCAGCGCAACAAGCTGCGCCTGGTGATCGAGACCGCGCAGGAGGTCTGGGGCTCGACCTAGAAATAGAGCCCCGACGCTCAGTCACTTCGTGCATTCGTTGCCCCCCGAAGAGGCTGGCCTTCCTTGGGGCAGCCCTGCGGAAGGCCGCCGCCTTCTGGTCAAATCGGGGGCATGAACAAGACCAGGATCTATTCGGGCCCCCTGAGCCTTTTCGGCGCCAAGGCGCAAATTGCCGCGCTCGAAAAGGGGCTCGCCTTCGAGCTGGTCATGGTCCCGTTCGACCGTAACGACAACTACCTGCCCAAGCACCCCGAGGTGCTGCGCGTCAATCCGAAGGCGCAGGTGCCGGTGCTCATCGACGACGACGTCGAGCTGTTCGACTCGACCCAGATCTTCGAGTACCTCGAAGACCGCTACCCCACCCCGCCGCTGTGGCCGCGCGACGTGGCGGCGCGGGCCAGGGCTCGGCAGATCGAGCTGCGCGCCGACGAGGTGTTCTTTCCGCATATCTACAAGCTGTTCGGCCTGCAGGACGACATGCAAGGCGCGGCTGCGCAGGCGGCCTGCGCAGCCTGCCAGGCCATCTACGGCCAGATGGAAAAGCTGCTGGCCGACCGCGACTACCTGGCCGGCCCCTATTCGTACGCCGACATCGGCTTCTACATGGCCTGCGTCTTCGCGGACCGCAAGGGCGCGGGCATGAGCCCGGCCACGCCGCGCCTGATCGAGTGGCGCACCCGGGTGGGCGAACGCTCGGCGGTGCGTGCCGTGGTCGACCCGATGATGCAATTCCTGGCCTCGCAAGGACGCGGGGTTCCGGCCTTCCTGAAACGCCAGTAGCGGGCTCGAGATGGCGCACTCCCTGCTCAGCTGGTTGCCATCCCCCTCGCAGCATTTTCTGGTGGTGACCGTGGCGCTGCTGGTCTACGTGCTCACCACCCGCGCGCAGCGCCAGCAGCGCGCCCCCACCACGGCCATTGCCTGGGTCATGGCCCTGGTCCTCATGCCCTACCTGATGCTGCCGGTGTACCTGCTGTTCGGACGGCGCAAGCTGCGCCCGGCCGGCGCGCCGCGCCCGCCTCGGTCTGCCGCCAACGGCCACTGGGCGGCGGAGCTGATCGACAGCTTCAGCCTGGCCGCGCCAAGCGCCTGCAGCATCCGCATGCACGCCGACGGTGCCGCCGCCCGCGATGCGCTGTGGCAGGTCATCGAAGGCGCGCGCGAACGGCTCGACGTGGGCACCTTCATCATCGGCAGCGACGACTTCGGCAAGGACGTCATGGAGCGCCTTGTGCGCCGTGCGCGCGAGGGCGTGAAGGTGCGCGTGCTGCTCGATGGCTTTGGCGCGCTGAGCCTGCCGCGCCACCACTTCGACCGGCTGCGCCAGGCCGGCGGCGACGTGGCGGTGTTCCGTCCGCTCTTCAGCCTGCGCAACACCGGGCCGCGCAACCTGCGCAACCATCGCAAGGTGACCATTGCCGATGACCGCTGGCTGTGGTCCGGCGGACGCAACCTGGCGGGCGAGTACTTCTGCGGCAACGACGCCCACCCCGCCGCGTGGCGCGATCTTTCCTTCGACCTGCAAGGAAACGTGGCGGTGGCCGCGGCCCGGCAGTTCTCCCACGACTGGGCCTCGGTGCGAAAGCGCAAGCCACGCAGCATTGCCGACCTGCCCCCCACGGGCGGCACGAGCATGGCGCAATACCTGCCCAGCGGCCCGGACCAGACGGAAGACACGGCGCAGGCGCTGCTCATCGATGCGTGCTTCCGGGCCGAGCACCGCTTCATGGCCATCACGCCCTACTTCGTGCCCGGCGACGGCCTGCGCGATGCGCTGCGGCTGGCCGCGCGGCGCGGCGTGCAGGTAACCATCGCCATTCCTCAGGTCTCCAACCACCGCATGGCCGACTTCGTGCGTGCACGGGCCATGCGCGACCTGGCACGCGCGGGCGTGATCTTCAAGATGCTGCCCTTCATGGCGCACGCCAAGGCGGTGGTGGTGGACGAGAGCCTGGCGCTTTGCGGCAGCATCAACCTCGATGGGCGCAGCCTGCTGCTCAACCACGAGGCGGCCGTGGTGTTCTACGATTTGCAGCAGATCGACTGGCTGGCCCATTGGATCGAGACCACCGCCTCCGCGGGCGAAAACTATCGCGCGCGCCAGCCCGGCCTGGCGCGCGACGTCGCCGAAGGCCTGGTGCTGACGCTCGCCTTTCAGCTCTGAACGAGCGGGCCGCGGTTGGTGAAGCTCGCGTTGCCCAGGCCGGTGCCGATGGTGAGCACCGCCCAGTGCTTCACGTCCTGCATGAAGGGCAGCTCGCTCAAGCCCTGCACCACCGCATCGTTGTGCATGAGCACGAGCATGTGCCGCCCGTCGATGGTGGGCAGCAGCTTGGCCAGATCGCTGGGCAAGTGGAAGTCCTCGCCCGACCAATCGCCAGGCATGTTCTGCGCGCCCCGGGCAATGGAGCCGTCCTCGCGTATCAGGCCGGGGCACGCGATGCCCACGAAGGGTGCCAGCGCCATCTTCTTGCGGCGAGCATGCGCCATCAGCTCGTGCAGCATGTCGGCCATGCCTTGCACCAGCAGTTGCCGCGGCGGGCGGTCGTCCGCATGGCGCCACTTGTGCCGGCGCACCACGCGCGCCCGCGACAAGTCCACGGCCTTGCCGCGCCGCGTCTGCACGATGCCGCAGCGCACGTTGGTGCCACCAATGTCGACGGCCAGGATTGCTTCGTAGTCGTCCACGAGCACCGGTGGCGCCAGGTGCACCCAGCCGATCAGGCCGCCGTCGTCCACCTCGTGCGACAGGCGCGCCAGCTGCACCGGGCTGCCCTCGCAATGCAGCAGCGTTGCCGCTTGCAGCAATGCCTGCTCGCCCACGCCGCTACCTGGAAAGCCGCCGCCCAGCACGATGCGCTGCACCTTGCGCCAGCTCTTCTGGCGCATGTGGCGGCGTATGACCTGCGCCAGCTCCTGCGCGAACTCCTCGATGGCGGCGTGCACCAGGTCGCTGGCCTCGTCCTTGTCGCGCCGGGGATGAATGGCCTCGTCCAGTTCCTTCTTGGCAATCTCGCCGCTTGGCACCTTGCCCAGCGGGTCCTTGCCGCGCCGCATGCGCAGCCGCTTGCGCCACTTCTCGAGCAGCGCGCGAAAGGCCGTCTGGCTGGCCTGGTCGCCGACGAAACCGTCCTGGTCGCGCAGCTCCAGGCTGTAGCTCTCGATCTTCACCTGCGGCAAGAGCATGGCGCCATGCCTGATGCCGCCGGGCGTGCGGGTTGCACTTGGCATGTGCGCACTGTGGCCCCCTTCGCCGCGACAGCGCATCGGCTGGGCGCAACATCGCGTGTAGGAAAGCGGCGGCCTTACACTGCCGCCGATGCATTGGCCCCGTCTTCGAACCTGGCTCGGCGCGCTGTCCGCGGCGCTGTTGCTGCTGGGCCCGGCAATGTCCACATGGGCCCAGGACGAGAGCTTGCGCGTGGGCTCCAAGCGCTTTACCGAGTCGTACATCCTGGCCGAAGTGCTGGCGCAAAGCGCCGCGCCGGGGCTGACAGCGCCGCCCGTCGTGCGCCAGGGGCTGGGCAACACCGCCATCGTGTACGAGGCGCTGCGCTCGGGCAGCATCGACCTGTACGCCGAATACACCGGCACCATCGCACTGGAAATTCTCAAGGGGCCGCCCGGCATGTCGCGCGAGCAGATCGCCGCTGGCCTGGCGCCGCTGGGCCTGGGCATCGGCCCGGCCCTGGGCTTCAACGACGGCTATGCACTGGCCATGCGCGCAGCCGATGCGGACAAGCTGGGCATTCGCTCGCTCAGCGACCTGGCGCACCACCGCGAACTCAAGCTGGGGCTGTCCAACGAGTTCATCGGCCGCGCGGACGGCTGGGCGGGCCTGGCCGCGAAGTACGGCCTGCCGCAAAAGCCCACGGGCCTGGACCATGGCCTGGCCTACGACGCCATCACGGCCAGGCAGATCGACGTGATGGACATCTACACGACCGACGCCAAGATCGATCACCTGGGCCTGCGCGTTCTGGAAGACGACCGGGCCTACTTCCCGCGCTACGACGCGGTGGTGCTGTATCGCATTGACGTTCCAAGGCGCTTTCCCAAGGCCTGGTCTGCCATCGAGGCCCTGCAGGGGCGCATCGACGAGAAGGCCATGATCGGGATGAACGCGCGCGCCGAACTGCAGGGCGAGCCCTTCGACGCGATCGCGCGCAGCTTTCTCGCGCAAGGCAATGCAGGCGGCGCGGCGGCGTCTGGCCGAGGCTTTGCGGCCAAGCTGCTCGGGCCCGATCTGGGGCGCCTGGCACGCCAGCATTTGCTGCTGGTGGCCATCTCCGTGGGCATTGCGGTGCTGGTCGCGGTGCCGGTGGCCATCCTCATCTTTCCGATGCAGCGCGTGCGCGCCACCGTGCTCGGCTTGGCAGGACTTCTGCAGACGGTGCCATCGCTGGCGCTGCTGGCGGTGCTCATCTCGCTCATGGGCATCATCGGCACGGTGCCGGCGCTGATCGCGCTCACGCTCTACTCGCTGCTGCCGATCATGAGCAACACCGTCACCGGCCTGACCCAGGTGCCCGCCGGCCTGCGCCAGGCGGGCACCGCACTGGGCATGACGCGCGCGCAGAACCTGCGGCTGGTGCAACTGCCGCTGGCCCTGCCGACACTGGTGGCCGGCGTGCGCACCGCCACGGCCATTGCCATTGGCACGGCCACCATCGCGGCCTTTGTGGGCGCGGGCGGGTTCGGCGAACGCATCGTCACCGGCCTGGCCTTGAACGATCGCGCACTGCTGCTGGCCGGTGCCCTGCCGGCCGCGGGCCTGGCCCTGGCGAGCGAGGCGCTGTTCGAGCTGCTCCAGTGGTGGATGCGCAAGCGCCAGGCGCGCTAGCGCTGTGAATCAGGGGCTTGCCCGAGCGCCCACTCGACATGCTCGCGCACCAGCGCACTCGGGTGCTGCAGGCGCAATTGCAATGCCTCGCGGGCCGAGGCATCGCCACCGCGCAGCGCGTTGCCCAACGCCACCGCGATGTTGCGCAGCCAGCGCTCGTGCCCGATGCGGCGGATGGGGCTGCCCTCGGTGCGCGACAGGAATTCCTCTTCGCTCCACGCGAACAACCCGGCCAGCGTGCTGCCGGTGAGCCCCTCGCGCGGATCGAAATCGGGCAGCGCACTTCTTCGGGCGAACTTGTTCCAGGGGCAGGCCAGCTGGCAATCGTCGCAGCCGTAGATTCGATTGGCCAAGAGCGGACGCAGCTCGCGCGGAATCGGCCCTGCATGCTCGATGGTCAAGT
Source organism: Pseudomonadota bacterium (assembly GCA_018241225.1). Classification (GTDB taxonomy): domain Bacteria; phylum Pseudomonadota; class Gammaproteobacteria; order Burkholderiales; family Burkholderiaceae_C; genus Variovorax. The sequence continues at coordinate 187,477 of JAFEEG010000007.1, read as the reverse complement.
ACGAGATGCAGCGCCGCGCATCGAGCCGGTGCGGTGCCACGATGGCCTGCGTGGGACAGATGTCGATGCAGGCGCTGCACGAGCCGCAATGCGCGCTGACCGGATCGCTGGGCGGCAGCGCCAGGTCGACGTAGATCTCGCCAAGAAAGAACATGGAGCCCGCCTCGCGGTCCAGCACCAGCGTGTGCTTGCCGCGCCAGCCCTGACCGCTGCGTGAGGCGAGCTCGGCCTCGAGCACGGGAGCCGAATCGGTGAATGCGCGATGACCAAAGGGGCCGATCTCGGCCGCGATGCCCTCGGCCAGCTTCTGCAGGCGCGAGCGCAGCACCTTGTGATAGTCGCGGCCGCGCGCATACATCGAGACGACGGCCTCCTGCGGACGATCCAGGCGCGCAAATTCCACGCGCTGCCAGTCATCGGGCGTGGCCCTGGGCAGGTAGTCCATGCGAGCGGTAATGACGCTGACCGTGCCGGGCACCAGTTCGGCCGGACGAGCACGTCGCAGGCCGTGCGCGGCCATGTAGGACATCTCGCCGTGGAAACCTTTTTCGAGCCATTGCATCAACCCAGGCTCCGCCGTGGACAGGTCGACGCCTGCCACACCGATTTGGGAGAATCCAAGCTCCCGCGCCAGCGTCTGAATACGGGATACGAGTTGCCTGCTGCCGATCACCTGCCAATTGTAGAAACGCGCCAATGGCGCAGCGAAGACGATACGCTGTCCTTTGCAGCCCGCATGGCGCAAGCCATGATCACGCAGCCCGAGCTGGCCGACAGCTTCATCGCCCTGCACGGCGACCTGGGCGCGGGCAAGACAACATTCGTGCGGCACCTGCTGCATGCGCTGGGCGTTCGCGGTCGCATCAAGAGCCCGACCTACGCCGTGGTGGAGCCGCATGCCGTGCCCTCTGGGCTGGCTATCCATCACTTCGACTTCTACCGCTTCGCCGATCCGCGCGAGTGGGAGGACGCGGGCTTCCGTGACATTTTTGCGGGCCCCGGACTCAAGTTGGCTGAATGGCCGCAGAAGGCGGCAGGCCGCATTCCACTTGAGGATCTTGCTATTAAAATAGAAGCAATGAGCGACGAAACGCGAACCGTGACCCTGCAAGCCTCCACGCCCCGCGGCGCCCAGCTGCTGAGGGCGCTTCGTTCATGAGCGGGCAAGAAAACCCATCGAGCCTTCACACCGGACTGCTGCAGCGGCGCACGGTGCTCAAGGGCGGCAGCCTGGCGCTGCTGCTCAGCGGCCAGCAGATTGCCTTTGGCGCCACCATCGTTGCGGTGCGCGTGTGGCCGGCCAAGGACTACACCCGCGTCACCATCGAGTCGGACGCTCGCCTGCAGTCGCGCCAGTTGGTGGTGGGCAACCCGCCGCGACTGGCCGTCGACATCGAAGGCATCAACCTGAACCCGGCCCTGCGCGAGCTGGTCGGCAAGATCCGGCCGGACGACCCCTTCATCAACGGCCTGCGCGTAGGTCAGTTCGCCCCCGAGGTGGTGCGCATCGTGTTCGACCTCAAGCAGTCGGTGCTGCCCCAGGTCTTCTCGCTGGCGCCGGTGGCGGCCTACAAGAACCGGCTGGTGCTCGACCTCTACCCCGAGCAGCCGGTGGACCCGATGGAGGCGCTCATTGCCGAGCGCATGCGCGATGCTCCCGCCGCGGCGCCGGCCCCCGCCTTTGCGCAGCCCAAGCCTTCGGCCGCCGACCCGCTGGGCGACCTGATGGCGCAGCAGTCCACGCGCCCCGGGCCTGCAGCAGGCACCCCCACCGCGCCGGTCGCGCCGACGCTGCCGCCCACCGTGGCCATTGCGCCTCCCCGGCCTGCCGCGCCGCCCAGCGTGTCGCCCGCACCACCGCCGGTGGCCGCCACCTCCACGCGTACCGACCGCATCATCATCGTGGCCCTCGACCCCGGGCACGGCGGCGAGGACCCGGGCGCCATCGGGCCCAACGGCACGCGCGAGAAAGACATCGTGCTGCAGGTGGCGCATCGCCTGCGCGAGCGCATCAACAGCGCCAGCGTGAATGGCAACCCCATGCGCGCGTTTCTCACCCGTGACGACGACTTCTTCGTGCCGCTGCATGTGCGCGTGCAAAAGGCGCGTCGCGTGCAGGCCGACCTGTTCGTGAGCATCCACGCCGATGCCTTCACCAACCCCGATGCCAGCGGCGCCAGCGTGTTCGCGCTGAGCCAGCGCGGCGCGTCCAGCAGTGCCGCGCGCTGGCTGGCCAACAAGGAAAACGATGCCGACAAGGTCGGCGGCATCAACATCCGCGCCGAAGACCTGCACGTGCAACGCGCCCTGTTCGACATGAGCACCACCGCGCAGATCAACGACAGCCTCAAGCTCGGCAGCGCCATGCTCGGTGAGATCCGCAACGTGGGCAAGCTGCACAAGGGCCAGGTGGAACAGGCCGGCTTCGCGGTGCTCAAGGCACCCGACATTCCCAGCGTGCTGGTGGAAACCGCCTTCATCAGCAACCCGGGTGAAGAGGCCAAGCTGCGCAGCACGACCTACCAGGAAAACCTGGCCGATGCGCTGATGCGTGGCATCCAGCGCTACTTTGCGCAGAACCCGCCGCTGGCACGCAGCCGCCAGCTCTAGGCCTGCCGGCGAGCAGGCGCTGACCAGCCTTGTCCGACGCGGCCGGCGTGCACGTCCGTCAAGGCGCGCGCGAATGGGCGCGCAGGGGTGCAAGGCAGGCTCCTACAGCCGCGGCGCGGCGCGCTTTCTACAGTCTTCCCATGTCCACTGAAAAGGTGACGATCATGTTCAAGACTCGCATTTGGATTCCTGCAGTTGCGCTTGCGGCCAGCGGCCTGCTGGGCGCTTGCGCCACCGGCCCGAGCAATCAGCAATTGGGCACCGTTGGCGGCGCAGTGGTAGGCGGCGCGGTAGGCAATGCCGTGGGCCACGGCAGCGCGGTAGGCACCGTGGGTGGTGCAGCAGCCGGCGCGCTCATCGGCAACGAGGTCGGCCGGCAGAGCGACCAGCGCAACTACTACAACCAGTACCCCAACAACTACTATCCGAACAACGGGCCGCGCTACTGATGGCAGCAGCGCCAGGCCCGGCGACTAGGCCTTGGTAGTTCCGGCCGCGGGCGCGCCGTCTGAAGACTTGCGCCCCGCGTGCCAGGCGCCATAAATGGCGATGAGCCCCGGCACGAAGATCAGCGCCCAGATGATCTTGTCCAGGTGCTGGCGCACGAACGGCAGGTTGCCGAAGAAGTAGCCGGCCGTCGCAATGCCCAGCACCCACAGCAGCGCGCCCACCACGTTGTAGGCCGTGAACTTGGGCCGCCCCATCATCGCCACGCCCGCCACGAAAGGCGCGAAGGTGCGGATGAAGGGCATGAAGCGCGCCAGGATGATGGTGATGCCGCCGTAGCGCTCGTAGAACCCATGCGCCTGATCGAAGGCCTTCTTGTTGAAAAAGCGCGAGCTCTCCCACTGGAACACCTTGGGTCCGAAGTAGCGCCCGATCTGGTAGTTGCACTGGTCCCCCAGAATGGCCGCCACCAGGAGCACCCCGCACGCGAGCGGAAAGTCCATCATTCCGACGCCGCACAGTGCGCCCACGATGAACAGCAACGAGTCGCCAGGCAGGAAAGGCATCACCACCAGGCCTGTCTCGACGAACACGATGACGAACAGCAGCACGTAAACCCATGTGCCATAGGCCGTAACAAAGGCCTCGAGATGCTTGTCGACATGCAGGATGAAGTCGATGAGGAAGGTAATGATTTCCATGGCGCTGGATTATCACGATGCGCGCATGACTCTCGCCTGAATCCCCATGCCGTGCGGGCCTACGGCAACCGGCTTGCATGTTTCCTAGAATGACCGGGTGAGTGCCGTCCTGCCTTCCCCCACCCAGCCCAATTCCACCCGCCGCCCCATTCGGGAGCTGCCGGACGAGCTGATCAGCCAGATCGCCGCAGGCGAAGTGGTGGAGCGCCCCGCCTCGGTGGTGCGCGAACTGGTGGACAACGCGCTGGACGCCGGCGCGCGCCAGATCGTCGTGCGTCTGCTGGCGGGCGGCGTGCGCCTGATCTCGGTCGAGGACGACGGCCAGGGCATCCCGCCTTCGGAACTGCCCGTGGCGCTGCGGCGTCACGCGACCAGCAAGATCGCCAGCCTGCACGAGCTCGAAACGGTGGGCACCATGGGCTTTCGGGGCGAAGCGCTGGCGGCCATCAATTCGATTGCGCAGATGTCGCTGCATTCGCGCACGGCCGAGGGCAAGGGCGATGATGGCAGCGCCTGGTCGCTCGACGGGCACTCGGGCGAACTCAAGCCGGTTGCGCGCGCCGTGGGCACCACGGTGGAAGTGCGCGAGCTGTTCTTCGCCACCCCGGCCCGGCGCAAGTTCCTCAAGACCGATGCCACCGAGCTTGCGCATTGCCTGGAAGCGGTGCGCCGCCACGCGCTGGCGCGGCCCGATGTGGACTTTGCCGTCTGGCATGAAGGCAAGCTCGTGGAGCAATGGCGTGCGGCCGCGTCGCTCGAGCAACGGCTGGCCGACGCCATGAACGAAGACTTCGTCTCGCGCAGCGTGCCGGTCGACCACGTGTCGGGTGCGGTTCGCGTCACCGGGCGCGCCGGCATTCCGGACGCGGCGCGCTCGCGCGGCGACCAGCAGTTCTTCTACGTCAACGGCCGCTTCGTGCGCGACAAGGTGCTGGCCCATGCGGTGCGCAGCGCCTACGAGGACGTGCTGCATGGCCAGCGCCAGCCGGTGTACGCGCTGTTCCTGGAGATCGATCCGGCGCGTGTGGACGTCAACGTTCACCCGACCAAGATCGAAGTGCGCTTTCGCGACGGACGCGAAGTGCACCAGGCGGTGCGCCATGCCATCGAGAACGCGCTGGCCGTGCCGCGTGCCGGGCATGGCGTGGAGGCGCCGCTGTCCGATGCGGCCACTCCGCTGGCAGAGCCTGTCGCCCCGTTCCCGGCCATGCGCCCCTGGTCGCAACCGTCGATGCCGTTCGTGGCGCGCGAGCGCCAGGGCCTGGGCGACAGCGCCGCCATGTGGCCGAGCCAGCCCTACGAGAGGCCGGTCGCCGCCACGCCCGCCTTCGCTCCCGCTTTCGCGCCCGCCGCCGCGCGCGTCGACGCACCGGTCCTGCAACCGGCCACGCCCGCTGCAGCCGAGCCGGCCGACGCCCAGGCCTGGCCGCTGGGCCGGGCGCTCGGGCAATTGCAAGGCATCTACATCCTGGCCGAGAACAGCCAGGGCCTGGTCATCGTCGACATGCACGCGGCGCACGAGCGCATCGTCTACGAGCGGCTGAAGACGCAGCTGGATGGCGCGGCCATCAGCAGCCAGCCCCTGCTCATTCCGGCGACCTTTGCCGCAACGCCGCAGGAAGTGGCTACGGCCGAGGCCTGCGCGTCGGTGTTGCCGGCCCTGGGCCTGGAAATCACCCCGTTCTCGCCAAAGACGCTGGCAGTGCGTGCGGTACCTGGCACGCTGGCCGAAGGCGATCCGGTGGAACTGGCGCGCAGCGTGCTGGCCGAGCTGGCCCAGCACGACGCCAGCACGGTGGTGCAGCGCGCCCAGAACGAGCTGCTGGCCACCATGGCCTGCCACGGCGCCGTGCGGGCCAACCGCAAGCTCACGCTGGACGAGATGAATGGCCTCTTGCGCCAGATGGAAGCCACCGAGCGCTCGGACCAGTGCAACCACGGGCGCCCCACATGGCGACAAGTAACGTTGCGTGACCTGGACGCACTCTTTCTGCGCGGGCGCTGAAGCCTAATTCACAGGTCAAACCTAGGGATTTCCCGGGTTTTATCGGCAGAAGCCGAAATCAGCCCGCAGAAGCGGACAATTAAGCTTTGCGACGATTGTCATCCAAGGTGCTGGCACATCCGTTGCACTAAGTCTGTCCCCACGCCCCTTCGACAGGGCGAGTGGAACTTTGGACGTCATCCACCGGTCGATTGCTTGTTGTCTATCGAATGAAACGCTGGTCCCTGTTCGCATTGAGTACCGTACTCGTCGGCGCCCTCGCCGGCGGTTGCTCCACGCTCGACGCACAGCAGCGCGAATGGATCTTCCAGCCCAGCGACCGCAGCTGGGGCAACACGGCGTCGATGACGACGGGCATGGAAGACGTATGGATCGACTTCAAGTCTTCCATCACCGGCGAGCAGGCACGCCTGCATGGCCTGTGGCTGGGCAACAAGCCCGAATCGGTGGACACGCCGGTGCTTCTTTATCTGCATGGCGCCCGCTTCAACGTGGCGGGTTCGGCGCCACGCATCCAGCGCATGCACGAGCTGGGCTTTTCCGTGCTGGCGGTGGACTACCGGGGCTTTGGCAAGAGCACCAAGGAACTTCCCTCGGAAGACACGGCCCGCGAAGACGCCCTGGCCGCCTGGACCTGGCTGGCGGCCCGCCATCCGCAACAGCGCCGCTACATCTTCGGCCATTCGCTGGGCGGCGCCATCGGCATCGACCTGGCCTCGCGCGTGAACGACGAGAGCGGCACCATCGTCGAGGGCACCTTCACCTCCATCTCCGACGTGGTGAGCAGCTTCAAGTGGGGCTGGCTGCCCTTCCAGCCCTTCATCACGCAGCCCTTCGATTCGCTGGCGCGGGTCAAGGACATCGGCTCGCCGCTGCTGGTGGTGCACGGCTCGCTCGACGACCTCATCCGCCCCGAACTGGGCCGCAAGCTCTATGAAGCGGCCGTCAGTCCGAAGATGTTCGTGCTCGTCCAGGGCGGCTCGCACTTCAGCACCAACACGGTGGGCGAGGCGCAGTACCGCTCCGCCCTCAACCAACTGTTCCACATGCACCCGCCCGCCCTGCCGCAAGAGCGCCAGGACATGCAGGCCGACGCCACGCACACGGCGCGCGCACCCAGCTGAATTTCGAAAGGCCGCTGCAATGCGCGCCTGTTAACCTCGGGCGCATGCCGCCCTCCCCCTCTTCCGCCGCGACCTGGATCGGCCTGGCCGGCCCGACCGCCAGCGGCAAGACTGCGGCCGCCCTGGCCCTGGCGCAGGCGCTGCCGGTGGAGATCATCAGCGTCGACTCGGCCCTGGTCTACCGCGGCATGGACATCGGCACGGCCAAGCCCAGCGCGCAGGAACAGGCGCTGGTGCCACATCACCTGATCGACATCCGCGACCCCACCGAGAGCTACAACGCCGGCGCCTTCGTGCGCGATGCCAACCGCCTGATCGATGAAATACGCGCGCGCGGTCGGCTGCCGCTGCTGGTGGGCGGCACCATGCTGTACTTCAATGCGCTGATCAACGGCATCGACGAGATGCCCGGCGCCGCACCCGAGTTGCGAGAGCGCATCGAGCTGGAGGCGCAGGAGCTCGGATGGCCGGCCATGCATGCGCAACTGGCCAAGGTCGATCCGGTCACCGCCGCCCGGCTGGCACCCAACGACAGCCAGCGCATCCAGCGCGCGCTGGAGGTGTGGCATGCCAGCGGTCGGCCGCTGTCGAGCTTTCACGCCGAGCGCGCCGCCAACACCGCCGAACCCGGCCCCTTGGCGCTGCTGTCGCTGGAGCCGCAAGAGCGCAGCTGGCTGCACGAGCGCATCGCGCAGCGCTTCGACGCCATGCTGGCGGCCGGCTTCGTCGACGAGGTTCGCGCGCTGCGTGCACGCGGCGACCTGACGCCCGAGCTGCCCTCGATGCGCTGCGTGGGCTACCGCCAGGCGTGGGAAGCGCTGGACCGCCTCTGGCCCGATGACGAATTGCGCGAACGCGGCATTGCCGCCACGCGCCAGCTGGCCAAGCGTCAGGTCACCTGGTTGCGCAGCATGACGCAACGCACGGTCATCGAGGCCGCCGCGCCCGACGCCGTGCAGCAGGTGCTGCGGCAGGCACGCGCATGGCTGGACGCAGGCTTGGTAACACGCCCCTCATGAGCGGCACCGACAACGACAGCGCGCAAGGCTTGTCGGTGCGCGGCCTGGCCAAGCACTACGGCCAGACACCGGTCTTCCAGAACGTCTCACTCGACGTGATGCCCGGCGAGTTCGTCGCCATCGTGGGCGAGTCGGGCGTGGGCAAGTCGACCCTGCTCAACTGCATGGCGGCGCTCGACACCTGGGATGCCGGCAGCATCCACCACGGGAGCACCGAGCTGGGCGCGCTCGATGGCGAACAGCGCGCCATATGGCGGCGCACACAGGTGGGCTTCGTGTTCCAGGCCTTCCATGTGCTGCCGCACCTGGACGTTTCGCAGAACATCGCGCTGCCGCTCATGCTGCAAGGCCGGCGCGACGATGCGCGCGTGGCGCAAATGCTCTCGGCGGTTGGCCTGGCGGGCACCGGCGAGCGGCTGCCGCAGCAGCTCAGCGGCGGACAGTTGCAGCGCGTGGCCATTGCCCGGGCGCTGGTGCACCGCCCCGCCCTGCTGCTGGCCGACGAGCCCACCGGCAACCTCGACCCCACCACGGCTGCCAAGGTCATGGAGCTGCTCACGCTGCAAACGCGCGAACATGGCGCATCGCTGGTGCTGGTCACCCATTCCGAGACGGCGGCGGCCCGGGCCGACCGGGTGCTGCACCTGCGGGCAGACGGCATCGTGGCGGCTTGAGGACGCAAGAAAAAAAGATTTGTCGAAACGGCGCGTCGCCAGCCGTCATTGGGTCGAGCAATCTTGCTCTGCCACCCCTCGAACAAGCTCGAGGAAGTAAGAAGGAGTCCACCATGGAATACGTGATGATGTTCTACGAGACGCAGGAAGACTTCGCGCGCCGCGACAGCCCCCAGGCGCAGGCCCAGTTCGCCAGCTGGATCGCCTACGTCGGCGCCATGCAGCAGGCGGGCGTCATGCGTGCCGGCAACGGCCTGCAGGGCCCGATGACGGGCACCACGCTGCGCGTTCGCGGCGACAAGCGCCAGGTGCAGGACGGCCCCTTTGCCGACACCAAGGAGCAACTGGGCGGCTATGTGCTGCTCGATGTGGCCGACCTCGACGCCGCCCTGGAATGGGCGGCACGCGCCCCCTGCGCGTCCACCGGCGGCGTGGAGCTGCGCCCGCTGTTCAACCCCTCGAAGATGTGAGCTCGGAAGGCCGCGACGTCGCGCACCGCAGCGCCGAGCAGGCGGCGCGGCAGTCCTATGGGCGGCTGCTGGCCATCCTGTCGGCGCGCACGCGCGACATCGCGGCCTCGGAGGACGCCCTGCACGACGCGTTCGAGCGCGCGCTCGAACGCTGGCCGCACGACGGGGTGCCCGAGCGCCCCGAGGCCTGGCTGCTGCAAGTGGCCCGGCATCGCACCCTCGACGCCTGGCGCCACGAGAAGGTGCAGGACGCGGCGGTGCAAAGCCTGCAGGTGCTGGCGCAGGCGCTGGACGACGAGCCGCAGCAGGGCGTTGCCGCCGTGCCCGACGAGCGGCTGCGCCTGTTGTTCGTCTGCGCGCATCCGGCCATCGATGGCGCGGCGCGCGCACCCCTCATGCTGCAGACGGTGCTGGGCCTGGATGCCGCTCGCATCGCCAACGCCTTCCTCGTCGCGCCGGCCACGCTCGGCCAGCGTCTGGTGCGCGCCAAGTCGCGCATCCGCGCCGCGGGCATCGGCTTCGAGTACCCGCGCGCCGACGAACTGCCCAGGCGTCTGCAAGACGTGCTGGACGGCATCTATGCCGCCTACGGCACGGGCTGGGACGATGTGGAAGGTGCCGACGCCAGCCACCGCGGCCTGACGCTCGAGGCGATCGAGCTGGGTCGCATCCTGTGCACACTGATGCCCGGCGAGCCCGAGCCGCGCGGCTTGCTGGCCCTGATGCTCTTTTGCGAAAGCCGCGCCCTCGCCCGGCGCGACGCGCACGGCGCCTATGTGCCCCTCGACGCCCAAGACCCCGCGCTCTGGAACGAGGACATGCGGCTGCAAGCCGAACGGCAACTTGCAGCTGCTGCCGCGTGCGGGGTCGTCGGGGCCTATCAGCTCGAAGCGGCGATCCAGTCGGCCCACACGCAGCGGCGCCTGGGCATGGCCGTACCGCCGCAGGCCCTGGTGGCACTCTATGACGGCCTGCTGGCACTGCGCCCGAGCATCGGCGCACAGGTCAGCCGCGCCTGCGCGCTCGCCGCGGCCCTGGGCCCCGCCGCAGGGCTGCAGGCGCTGGACGCCATCGATGCCCAGCGGGTGGCGAGCTACCAGCCCTACTGGGCGGCGCGCGCGCATCTTCTGGGCGCCGATGGCCAGACTGGCGAGGCGCGTTCGGCCTATGCGCGCGCAAGCGGCCTATCGTCCCAACCCGCCGTGCGCGCCTACCTCGAACAGGCCGCGCGGCGCCTGCGCTGAACGGGCGCATCATCGGCTTTCATGCTGGCACTGCTTCGAAGCTTTTCATGGCGCGAGTTGCGCCACCACCCGTGGCGCAATGCGGCCGCCGTGGTGGCGGTGATGCTGGGCGTGGCACTGGCTTTTTCGGTGCAACTCATCAACGCCTCCGCTCTGGACGAATTCGCAAGCGCGGTGCGCTCCGTCAACGGCCAGCCCGACCTCGAACTGCGTGCGGCGCAAGGCGGCTTCGACGAGCAGCTGTTTGCGCGCATTGCCACGCATCCGCAAGTGGCCTTGGCCAGCCCGGTGCTCGAAACGCAGGTGCAATTGCTGGGCGACGCGGGCAAGCGAACGCCCCTGCGCGTGCTGGGCGTGGACAGCCTGGCGCTGCCCGAAATCGCGCCGGCCCTCAGCCCCAGGCCTGCCGAGGGTGCGGACAGGCTCGCGCTGTTCGCGCCAGGGCAGGTTTTTCTCAACGCAGCAGCGCGAACCTCCGCCGGCAAGGACGCCACGACCATCCAGGTCCAGGCGGGCACCCACACCTTCACCCTTCAAGTTGCAGGCAGCGTGAGCGCGGGCGGCAGCGCTCTGGCGGTCATGGACATCGGCGCGGCGCAAGACCTCTTCGAGCGTGCCGGGCAGCTCAGCCGCATCGACATTCGCCTGCGCCCCGGCGCGGATCGCGCTGCCTTCGCCCGTGCCCTCGAACAATCCACCGGCTGGCCGGCCGGCCTTCGCCTGGTCGAGCCCGGCGACTCGGCGCAGCGGGTGAGCAACCTCTCGCGCGCCTACCGCGTCAATCTCACCGTGCTGGCGCTGGTCGCCTTGTTCACCGGCGCCTTCCTGGTGTTCTCGGTGCTCTCGCTGGGCGTGGCCAAGCGGGCGCAGCAGTTCGCGCTGCTGGGGGTGCTGGGGCTCACGCCAAGGCAACGTCTTGTGCTGACGCTGCTCGAATCCGGCGTGCTGGGGGTCGTGGGCAGCGTGGCGGGCATTGCATTGGGCACGGCGCTGGCCTTGCTGGCGCTGCACCTGCTCAGCGGCGACCTGGGTGGTGGCTACTTTCCGGGCGTCGCCCCATCGCTGCGATGGAGCAGCACCAGCGCCTTGATCTACGCGGCCCTCGGGCTGCTGGCCGCCTTGGTGGGCGGATGGTGGCCCGCCCGCGCGGCGCAGGCGCTGCCCGAGGCCAGCACGCTCAAGGGCCTGGGCGCCGCCAGCACTGCGCCGGGCTCGGCGCTCGCGCGCTGGCTTGGCCTGGCCATGATGGCGGCAGGCGCGCTTCTGGCCCTGGCGCCGCCCATCTTCGGCGTGCCCATTGCCGCCTACCTTGCCGTGGGCTTTCTGCTGGTGGGCGGCATCTCGACCTTGCCCGTGCTGATCGGCGCACTCTACGACCGCCTGGCACGCGGCGTTTCGGGCCGCGTGCTGCCCATGCTGGCCGTGGAGCGCGCCCGGCGCATGCGCGGCAACGCTGCAGTGGCCGTGAGCGGCGTGGTGGCGGCCTTGAGCCTGGCAGTGGCGCTGACCGTGATGGTGGCGAGCTTTCGCGAATCGGTGTCGCGCTGGCTCGACGCGGTACTGCCGGCGCAGTTGTATGTGCGCACGGCCGGCAGCGGCAGCAGCGCCGCCGGCGCGCTCGACGCTGCGGCTTTCGAGCCCGCCTTTGTGCAGGCCGCAGCCCGCATCCCGGGCGTACAGCGCATCGGCACGCTGCGCACCCGCGCGCTGCTGCTCGACAGCAGCCGGCCCGCGCTGACACTCATCTCGCGCAGCTTCGACCATGGCGAGGCGGCCCGCAGCCTGCCCCTGGTGGGCGAATACGTGGCCCCGCCGCCGGGCACCATCGGCATCTATGTGAGCGAGGCCGTGGTCGACCTGTACGGCGCGCGGCCCGGGCAAGTGTTCGATGCGCTGGCCAACGCCTTCCCCAGCGCCGGCTCATCGCCGCGCTTTTTCGTGGCCGGCGTGTGGCGCGACTACGTACGGCAGTTCGGCGCCATCACCATGGACGCACGCGACTTCGAGAGGCTCACCGGCGAGCGCGGCGTGAGCGATATCGCCTTGTGGCTCGGACCCGGGGCATCTGAAAGCCAGGTGCAGTCATCCATCCGCGCGCTGGCCGCCGAGCAGCTGGGCAGCGCAGACCTGGTCGAGTTCGCCTCGGTCGGCGCCATTCGCGCCAACTCGCTGCGCATCTTCGACCGCAGCTTTGCCGTGACCTACTGGCTGCAAGCCGTGGCCATTGCCATCGGCCTGTTCGGCATTGCCGCCAGCTTCAGCGCGCAGGTGCTGGCGCGGCGCAAGGAGTTCGGGCTGCTGGCGCACCTGGGCTTCACGCGCGGGCAGATCCTGCGGGTGGTGGCCGGCGAGGGCATGGCATGGACGGCCATTGGCGCATTGGCCGGGCTTGCATTGGGACTGGCCGTGGCGTTGATCCTGGTGCACGTGGTCAACCCGCAGAGCTTTCACTGGACCATGGACCTGATGCTGCCCTGGCTGCGCCTGGCCATTCTTTGCGCCGCGGTGCTGGTGGCGGGCACGCTCACTGCGTGGCTGGCCGGGCGTGCGGCCGCCAGTCGCGATGCGGTGATGGCGGTGAAGGAAGATTGGTGAGCGCCCCGCATCTCTTCGCGCAAAGGCGCGCCCTCGTGCTTGCGGCGCTGGCGTCCCCATGGGCAAGTGCCATGGCTGTACCGGCAACGCGCAAGCTGAGGCCACTTCGATTTCCGCGCGACTTCGGCAGTCACGCCGACTGGCGCACCGAGTGGTGGTACATCACCGGTCATGCCGAGGTGCCCGATGCCGGGGGCAGCCGCACGTTCGGCTTTCAGGTCACGTTCTTTCGCTCGCGCATCGATGAAACGCAGGCGCTGCGCTCTGCCTTTGCGGCAAAGCAGCTGGTGTTCGCCCATGCTGCGCTGACCGATCTCAAGGGCAGGCGCCTGCTGCACGACCAGCGCATTGCCCGCACCGGCATGGGCGTGGCGTCGGCATCCGAGAGCGACACGGATATTGCTCTGCGCGACTGGTCGTTGAAGCGCCAGCCGGACGGCCGCTACGAAGCCCGCGTGACGGCCAGCGGCTTCTCGCTGGAGCTTGACTTCATGCCGACCCAGCCCTTGCTCGTGCAAGGCGATGCCGGCCTGTCCCGCAAGGGCGCGGGGCAGGACGAAACCAGCTACTACTACAGCGAACCCCAACTGAAGGTGGGCGGGCGCATCGGCCTGGAAGATCGTCACTACGTGCCGACCGAAGGGCGAGCCTGGCTGGACCATGAATGGAGCGAAACCATCATGTCGCCGCAGGCCGTCGGCTGGGACTGGATCGGCATGAACCTGCATGACGGCAGCGCCCTCACCGCCTTTCGCCTGCGCGACGGGGCGGGCCGCGCGGTGTGGGCTGGCGGTTCGTGGCGCGACAGCCATGGAACGCTGCGCGTGTTCACGCAGACCGAGGTGCAATTCGAAGCGCGGCGGCAATGGAAGAGCCCTTCGTCGCAGGCCAGCTATCCGGTCGAATGGAGGCTGAGCACGCCCGTTGGCCGCTTCGGCATCCAGGCACTGCTGGACGACCAGGAACTGGACAGCCGTGGCTCCACCGGCACCATCTATTGGGAAGGGCTGAGCGACCTGCTGGACGAACGCGGCCAGGCCGTGGGCCGCGGCTATCTCGAGATGACGGGCTACGCCGGCAAGCTAAGGCTCTAGAGCTCGTACTCGAACTCGTAGAAGTGCTTGCCTTCGATGATCTGGATCCGGAAGGCTCCGGCGATGCCTGCCAGCTCGCCCGTGCCCGAATCAGGCACCACCGTGATGGACAACTGCTGCGCGCCGCGCGTCATGGTGCCCGTGTGCTGGAACACGAAGCTGCCGCTCTTGCCGTGCAGCGTGCCCGTCACGCGCTCGATGGCCACGTAGCCGGCCGAGCCCTGCACCGCTGTCATGGCGGTGAGCATCTGCCCCTGGCCCGTGGCGGCCAGGTCGCCGTCGAAGCGCTTGTTGAGCGACATCCGCCCCAGCGTGACGCCATCGGCCACATCGGGCTCTGGCAACGGCTTCATGTCGACGGCGAAGCTGCCCTTGGCAATGGAAGACATGCACTGCACTCCTTGCGCTATTTCTGCGCAAAGCGGGCAACTGTAGACGCAGGGCGCCCGGCCGGCAACGGGCGCGGCGCGGGAAACGATCAGCGGTGAGGCGCGCGGCGCCGCTCGATGAAGGCGATGACCTCGCCCATCACGCCGCGCCGGAAGGCCAGCACGCAGATGACGAAGATCAGGCCCGTGACGATGGTGACGGATTCGCCCAGCGTGTTGAACCAGTCCACCGTGGTGATACGTGCCAGCAGGTGGCCCAGTTCACCGATCTTGTTCTCCAGCGCCACCACGATGGCCGCGCCCACGATGGGCCCCGACAAGGTGCCCAGGCCGCCCAGCAAGGTCATCAGGATCACCGAACCCGAGGACGACCAGTGCACGTCGGTGAGCGTGGCAAAGCCCAGCACCAGTGTCTTGAGCGAGCCCGCCAGGCCCGACAGCGCAGCGGAAATCACGAAGGCCAGCAGCTTGAAGCGCGAGACGTCGTAGCCCAGCGAGATGGCGCGCGGCTCGTTCTCCTTGATGCCCTTGAGCACCTGGCCGAAGGGCGAGTGAATGGTGCGAACGATCAGCAGGAAGGCGGCCACGACGATGGCCACCGTCACGTAGTACATGGTCAGGTCGCTCGAGAGATCGAGCACGCCGAAGAGCTTGCCGCGCGGCACTGCCTGCAGGCCGTCTTCGCCGCCGGTGAACTTGGCCTGCAGCGCGATGAAGAACACCATCTGCGCCAGCGCCAGGGTGATCATGGCGAAGTAGATGCCTTGCCGGCGAATGGCCAGTACGCCGAAGATCCAGCCCAGCAGCGCGCCGGTGGCCGTGCCCAGCACCAACCCCAGCTCGGGCGTGACGCCCCAGACCTTGATGGCCTGGCCCGCCACGTAGGCCGAGCCGCCCAGGAAGGCCGCGTGCCCGAAGGACAGCAGGCCGGTAAAGCCCAGCAGCAGGTTGAAGGCGCAGGCGAACAGTGCGAAGCACAGCAGCTTCATCACGAAGACCGGGTACGCGCCGATGAAGGGCGCCGCCAGCAAAGCCAGCAGCACCAGCAGGTAGAGAAAGGAAGCGTTGCGATTCATCGTGCCGGCCTCATTTCTCTTTGCCGAACAGGCCGGCAGGCCGGATCAACAGCACGATCACCATGATGACGAACACCACGGTGGAAGACGCTTCGGGATAGAACACCTTGGTAAAGCCCTCGATGACGCCAAGCCCCAGCCCGGTCAGGATGGCGCCCAATATGGAGCCCATGCCCCCGATCACGACCACCGCGAACACCACGATGATCAGGTTTTGCCCCATGAGCGGCGAGATCTGGATCACCGGCGCGGCCAGCACGCCGGCAAAGGCGGCCAGCGCCACGCCGAAGCCGTAGGTCAGCGTGATCATCAGCGGCACGTTGATGCCGAAGGCCTCCACCAGCCGCGGGTTCTCGGTGCCTGCGCGCAGGTAGGCGCCAATGCGCGTCTTCTCGATCAGGAACCAGGTCGCGAAGCACACCACCAGCGAGGCCACCACCACCCAGGCCCGATAGTTGGGCAGGATCATGAAGCCCAGGTTGGTGGCGCTGTTCAGCGGCTCGGGCGTGTCGTAGGCCAGGCCCGAGACACCGTAGATGGAGCGCAGCACGCCCTCGATCAGCAGCGTGAGGCCCAGCGTGAGAAGCAGGCCATAGAGATGATCGAGCTTGTAGATCCAGCGCAGCAGCAGCCGCTCGATCAGCACGCCGAAGATGCCCACGATGACCGGCGCCACCACCAGCATCACCCAATAGTTGATCTCGAAGTAGTTCATCGCCATCCACGTCAGCACGGCGCCCAGCGCAAACAGGGCTCCATGCGCGAAGTTGATGACGTTGAGCAAGCCGAAGATCACTGCCAGCCCGAGGCTCAGGATCGCGTAGAACGAGCCGTTGACCAGCCCCAGGAGGAGCTGGCTGAGCAGGGCGGGCATGGAAATGGACATATGGGCAGCGGCGCAGCAGGTCTAGTGAGCGTTGGTGGTCAGTTCCAGAGAGCGCACTTGCTCTCGGCCTTGGTCGTGTAGACCTGGTCGCCCGGCAGCGTCTTGATCACCTTCAGGTAATCCCAGGGCTGCTTGGACTCGGAAGCCTTCTTGACCTCCACCAGGTACATGTCGTGCACGAAGCGGCCGTCGGCACGCACGCTGCCCTTGGCGTAGAAGTCGCTGATGGGCGTCTTCTTGATCTGCTCCATCACCTTGTCCGAGTCGGTGGTCTTGGCCGCCGCCACTGCCTTGAGGTAGGTCATGGTGGCCGAGTAGTCCGCCGCCTGGATGTCGGTGGGCATGCGCTTGGTCTTGTCGAAGAAGCGCTTGGCCCACTTGCGGGTGTCGTCGTTCAGGTCCCAGTACCAGCTGGTGGTGTGCAGCAGGCCTTCGGTGTTCTTCAGGCCCAGGCTGTTGATGTCCGACAGGAACACCAGCAGGCCGGCCAGCTTCATCGACTTGTCGATGCCGAATTCCTTGGCGGCCTTGATGGAGTTGATGGTGTCGCCGCCCGCGTTGGCCAGGCCCAGGATCTGAGCCTTGGAGTTCTGTGCCTGCAGCAGGAACGAGGAGAAGTCGGACGCGTTCAGCGGCGTGCGCACCGCGCCCACCACCGTGCCGCCCTTGGCCTTGATGACCTTGGTGGTGTCGGCTTCGAGCGCATGGCCGAAGGCGTAGTCGGCCGTCAGGAAGAACCAGCTCTTGCCACCCTGTTCGACCACTGCGCCGCCAGTGCCCTTGGCCAGGGCGACCGTGTCGTAGGCGTAGTGAACCGTGTAGGGGCTGCACTGCTCGTTGGTCAGGGCCGAGGAAGCCGCGCCGTTGTTGAAGTACACGCGCTTCTTTTCCTGCGCAACCTTGGCCATGGCCAGGCCCGCGCCGGAGTTGGTGCCGCCGAACACCATGGTCAGGCCCGCGGTGTCGATCCATTCGCGCGCCTTGGAGGCTGCGATGTCGGCCTTGTTCTGGTGGTCGGCCGTCATCAGCTCGATGGGCTGGCCCAGCACCTTGCCGCCGAAGTCGTCGATGGCCATCTGGATGGCCAGCGCGCCGTTCTTGCCTTCGATGTCCGAGTAGAGACTGGACATGTCGGTGATCAGGCCGATCTTGACCTTCTCCTGTGCCTGCACGCCGGCGGCCAGGGTGAGCGCCAGGGCGGCCAGCGCAACGGAAGTGAGTCGTGTCTTCGTCATGTGAAAGTCTCCTTCAAGGTTGACGATTTCAAAGAGCCTGTTGGCCGGCCCTAAACCCCTAGCAATTCGTTGAGCACGGGCATCTTGGCCTCCAGCTGCGCGGCGCCGAAGGCCTCGACCACGCGGCCGTGCTCCATCACGTAGAAGCGGTCGGCCAGTGGCGCCGCAAAGCGGAAGTTCTGCTCCACCATCACGATGGTGTAGCCCTTGGCGCGCAGCGTGGTGATCATGCGGGCCAATGCCTGCACGATGACTGGGGCCAGGCCTTCGGATATTTCGTCCAGCAGCAGGAGCCGCGCGCCAGTGCGCAGGATGCGCGCCACCGCCAGCATCTGCTGCTCGCCGCCCGACAGGCGCGTGCCCTGGCTCTGGCGGCGCTCGGCCAGGTTGGGAAACATGGCGTAGATCTCGTCGACCGACATGCCGGGCTGCGTGCCCTTGAGCTGCGGCGGCAGCAGCAGGTTTTCCTCGGCCGACAGGCTGGCGAAGATGCCGCGCTCTTCAGGGCAGTAGCCGATGCCGAAGTGCGCGATCTTGTAGGTGGGCAGGCCGATGGTCTCGTGGCCGTCGACACGGATGCTGCCCTTGCGGCTGCCGGTCAGGCCCATGATCGCGCGCAGCGTGGTGGTGCGGCCAGCGCCGTTGCGGCCCAGCAGCGTGACCACTTCGCCGGGCTGCACCACCATGTCCACGCCATGCAGCACGTGCGACTCGCCGTACCAGGCGTGCAGGTCCTTGATTTCCAGCGCGGGGGTCATGGTGTCTCCCGCCGGGTCGCCCCAAGGGAGGCACGCGCCCCCTCGGGGGGCAGCGAACTACACGAAGTCAGGAGCGTGGGGGTCATTTCAGTGCGCCCCCTGCAACTGCCCGTCGGTGGTGCCCATGTAGGCCTCCATCACCTGCGGATTCTTCGAGACTTCGCTGTACGGCCCCTCGGCCAGCACGGCGCCGCGCTGCAGCACGGTGATGGTGTCGGCAATGGTGGAGACCACGCTCATGTTGTGCTCCACCATGAGGATGGTCCGGCCGGCCGAGACCCGCTTGATGAGGTCGGCCACGCGGTGCACGTCCTCGTGCCCCATGCCCTGCGTGGGCTCGTCCAGCAGCATCAGCTCGGGCTCCATCGCCAGCGTGGTGGCGATTTCGAGCGCGCGCTTGCGACCATAGGGCAGGTTGACGGTGAGCTCGTCGGCCAGGTCCTGCAGGCCGACTTGCGCCAGCAGCTCGCGAGCGCGCTCGTTCAGCGGCGTGAGCGTCTTGGCACTCTTCCAGAAATGAAAGGACGTACCCAGCTGGCGCTGCAGCCCGAGGCGCACGTTTTCCATCAGGGTCAGGTGCGGGAACACGGCCGAGATCTGGAAGGAGCGGATGATGCCCCGCCGTGCGATTTGCGCCGGCCGCTCGCGCGTGATGTCCTGCCCGTTGAACAGGATGGTGCCGGTGGTGGGCTCCAGGAACTTGGTAAGCAGGTTGAAGCAGGTCGTCTTGCCTGCGCCGTTGGGGCCGATCAGCGCATGGATGGAGCCGCGCTGCACCGACAGATTGACGTTGCTGACGGCAGTGAAGCCCTTGAATTCCTTGGTGAGCTGGCGTGTCTCAAGAATGGCATCGCTCATCTGTGGCGACCACCTTGGAACGTTGGCAGAAATTCGGTCATGCGGCTCATTGCAAAGGCGCGCCGAACCCCGGCGCGGACCGCATTTTTGGCAGGCGCCGGGTGAATTTCCTACTGGGGCAAATGCCTATGCTGCAGCGCACCGAGGGCGCGCGCAGCACGGCGAACGCAGGGCTGGCGCCCTGCCCGACGCGTCGTCAGTGGGCGCCGGCTGCGGCGTCCGAGCCGCCCGCGCCGCGCTGCGGGCGCGACAGCCACACCAGCGGAATCAGCATGATGAACAGCACCGCCGACGCATAGAAGATGTCGGAGGTGGCCAGCATGAAGGCCTGCTGGTCCACCAGGCGGTTGATCTGCGCGAGCACCTGCTCCGGGCTGAAGCCGCTGGCGCCCAGGCCCGACATCACGCTGCCGGTGGCGGTGCTGCCGTTGTTCACCGCCTCCACCAGCTGGGCATGGTGCAAGGTGGCGCGGTTCTCCCACAGCGTCGTGGTCACCGAGGTGCCGATGGCGCCGCCGGTAATGCGCAGGAAGTTCGACAGGCCCGACGCCGCCGGAATGCGGTCGGGCGTGAGGCCCGACAGCGTGATGGTCACCAGCGGAATGAAGAAGAAGGCCATCGCGATGCCCTGCACCACCGTGGGGATCATGATGGTCATGAAATCCGCCTGGGTGTTGAAGTTCGAGCGCATCCACAGCACGAGTGCAAACACCAGGAACGAGAAGGTCGCGTAGCGGCGCGCGTCCACCCTGCCCACGGTGATGCCCACTGCCGGCGAGAGCACGATGGCCAGCAAGCCCACCGGCGCCATAGCCATGCCAGCCTGCGTGGCGGTGTAGCCCATGAACTGCTGCAGCCACAGCGGCAGCAGGACCACGTTGCCGAAGAACAGGCCGTACGCAATGGCGGTTGCCACGGCGCCCGTCCAGAAGTTGCGCCGCTTGAACAGCGACAGGTCGACCACCGGATGCTTCTCGGTCAGCTCCCACACCAGGAAGAAGGCAAAGCCCACCACCGCCGTCACGGCGAGGATCACGATCTGGGCCGAGTGAAACCAGTCGAGCTCCTTGCCCTTGTCGAGCATGAGCTGCAGCGAGCCCACCCACAACACCAGCAGCGCCAGGCCGATGGCATCGATGGGCACCTTGCGCACCGCGCTTTCACGATGGCGGTAGATGCCCCAGGTGATGAGCGCCGCCACGATGCCCACCGGGATGTTGATGTAGAAGATCCAGGGCCAGGAGATGTTGTCGGTGATCCAGCCGCCCAGCAGCGGACCCATCACCGGCGCCACCAGCGTGGTCATGGACCACAGCGCCATCGCCAGGCCTGCCTTGGCGCGCGGATAGCTCGACAGCAGCAGCGTCTGCGACATCGGGATCATCGGCCCGGCCACGAAGCCCTGCAGCGCGCGGAAAGCAATCAGCATTTCCATGTTGGGCGCCAGGCCGCACAGCCATGAACTGATCACGAACAGCAGGATGCTGGCCATGAACAGGCGCACCTGACCGAAACGCTGCGTGAGAAAGCCGGTGAGCGGCACCGCGATGGCATTGGCCACCGCAAAACTGGTGATGACCCAGGTGCCCTGCGTCGCGCTTACGCCCAGGTCGCCGGCAATGGCCGGCAGCGACACGTTCGCGATCGACGAATCGAGCACGTTCATGAAGGTCGCGGCGGACAGTGCCACCGTGCCCCAGAGGCGCGCCGCTCCTTCGAGCGGCGGCAGCGGGATTTGCGCCTGTTGAGACGACATTCAGGAAAGCGCCCGAAGGATCAGGAGGGATTGACGTGCGAGATCGGCGTGTGACGGCCGTTGCGCGCGGTGGTGGGCGTTGCGGGCACGGCCGGCGCAGCCGGTGCGGCCTGCTTGGCCTGCGCGCCGTCGGCAGTGCCGCGGCCCAGGTTGGCGGCGATGATGCGCTGCACCTCGGCGTTGGCACCCTGGTCGAGCTCGGCGTAGACCTGGGTCTGCGCCAGGGCGGCGACGCGCGGCGCATCGGCCAGCATCTTGCCGTCCTGGTTGGACACGTCGACCACGGCGTCCATCGACAGGCCCACGCGCAGCGGGTTGGTCTTGAGTTGCTCGGCGTCCAGCGCAATGCGCACCGGCACGCGCTGCACCACCTTGATCCAGTTGCCGGTCGCGTTCTGCGCCGGCAGCAATGCAAAGGCAGCGCCGGTGCCCACGCCCAGGCCTTCCACCTTGCCGGTGTACTCGACCTTGGTGCCGTAGACGTCGGCCGTGAGCTTCACGGGCTGGCCCAGGCGGATCTTGCGCAGCTGCACTTCCTTGAAGTTGGCATCGACCCACACCTGCTTGAGCGGCACCACCGACATCATCGGCGTGCCGGCGGCCACTCGCTGGCCCAGTTGCACGGTGCGCTTGGCCACGTAGCCGTCCACCGGGGCGGGAATGTCCACGCGCTGCGTGGCCAGGTAGGCTTCGCGCACCTTGGCGGCGGCGGCCAGCACGCTGGGGTGCTGCTCGACGGTGGTGCCTTCGGTCAGCGACTGGTTGCTGGCGAGCTGTTCGCGCGCGGCGTTCACGCCGGCCTGGGCGGCCGACAGCGCGCTCTTGGCGTTGGACAGCGCCGTTTCGGCGTGGCTGAGTTCTTCCTTCGACACGGCACCATTGCCCGACAGTGCCTTGCGGCGCTGCAGATCGTCTTCGGCGCGGGCGATGTCGGCCTTGGCCTTGACGATGTCCGACTCGCGCAGGGTGACCTGCGCGGCCAGCGAGCCGTTGTTGACGTAGAGCGTGCGCACCTGGCGCACCGATTGCGCCAGCGCGGCCTCGGCCTGCTCCAGTGCCACGCGGGCGTCGGCCGGGTCGAGCTTGACCAGCGACTGGCCGGTCTTCACGAAGTCGGTGTCGTCGGCACCGATGGACATCACGGTGCCGGCAATCTGCGGCGTGATCTGAATCACGTTGCCCTGCACGTAGGCGTTGTCGGTCGACTCGTAGTGGCTGGCCACGAGCCATTCGTAGGCACCCCAGCCAGCGCCGGCCAGCACGACCACGGTGGCCAGTGCAGTCAGGGCCTTGCGGCGCTTGTCGTTGCCGCCCGCTTGGGCAGCGCTGGGGGAAACTTGGGAAGCGCCGCCGGGCGCCGAGGTGTTTTGCTCGCTCATGGTGTTGTGCTTCTTTCTGTGCCCGAAAGCGCCGCCGTCGTTTCTGGCGCCTGGTAACCACCGCCCAGGGCATGGGCGAGGCCGACTTGGGTTTCGAGTGCGCGTGATGCAAGGTCCACCGCGTCGCGGCGCTGCAGCAGCACGTTGTTTTCTGCGGTGAGCACGTTCAGGTACGTGCCCAGCCCGGCCCGGTAGCGTTGCACCGCGATGTCGTAGGCGCCTTCGGCCGCTTCCTGGCCGGCGCGCTGCTGGACCTGCTGGCGTGCCACCGACTGGATCGAGCTGACCTGGTCGGACACATCGCGCACGGCGTCGAGCACGGTGCCGTTGTAGCTCTCGATGGCAGCGTCCAGGTCGGCGTTCTTGCCCTTGAGGTTGGCGCGCAGCTGGCCACCTTCGAAGATCGGCAGGCTGATGGCGGGGCCGAAGGTCCACAGGCGGCTGCCGGGCTTGAGCAGTTCGTCGAAGCCCAGGCTCTGGTAGCCCACCGAGGCGACCAGGTCGATGTTGGGATAGAACAGGCTCTTGGCATGCGCCACGTCCTGCGTGGCGGCTTCGACGCGCCAGCGCGCAGCCACCACGTCGGGCCGCTGGCCCAGCAGGTCGGCCGGAATGTGCGCGGGCAATGCCACCGGCTTGAAGGCTTCCAGCGTGGGGGCCTTGAGCTTGTCGGTCGTGCCAGGCTGGCCCACCAGGGCGTCGAGTGCATGCTTGTTCAGCGCGATCTGCTCGGACAGCAGTTCCATGCGCTGGCGCGCCTCCGGAATGCCAGATTCGCTCTGGCGCAACTCGAGCCGGGTATCGAGGCCGGCGGAAACGCGGTCGTGCACCAGCTGGAGCGTTTCCTCGCGCTGGGCCAGCGTGCGCTTGGCCACGCCCTGCAGGCCTTCAAGGCGCGCCCACTGGATATAGGCGGTGGCAACACGGGTGGTCAGCAGGATGCGGGCCGCTTCGGCATCGGCCGTGGTGGCATTCGCGCTGCCGATGGCAGCTTCGATGGCGCTCTGGTTCTTGCCGAAGAAGTCCAGCTCCCAGCTGCCGCTGAGCTGCAGCACGCCGGTGTTGACCGTGGCGCCGCCCAGCGGGGGCGGGTAGATGAAGTTTTCGCTGAAGCGCTGGCGGGTGAGTTCTGCGCCGACGCCCACCTGCGGCAGGTCGGCCGACCTGGCCACAGCCACGGTCGACAACGCCTTGGCCACGCGGGCACGGGCAACGCCGAGATTGGGGTTGCCCTTGAGTGCCTGGTCGACCAGGGAGTTGAGTTGCGCATCGCCGAAGGCAAGCCACCAGTCGGCATCGATGCGGTTGTGGTCGACGTCGCTGATGCGAGGGGCCTGGTCAGCAGGTTGCTGGGTGCTCAGGCCGAGCGCTTGTGCGTCGCGCATCTTCGAGTCGCCGGTCTTGATGCCGGACATGTCCGCGCATCCGGCCAGAACGGCCAGTGCCAGCGAGGCGGCGATGGCCACCGTCCCGCGCGCAATGCGCGGGCGTTCAGGGTGTGCCGGGGTTGTCATTCTTGGTTTCTCCACGGGCAGAGATGAGTTGTGCGTTGTCGAGGATGCGGCGCAGGAAGCCCTTGAGCTGCTCCCACTCCTCTTGCGTGAACCCGGCCAGGTACTCGTTCTGCACGGCGGCCAGGTGCTGGGGAACATCCCGCGCGGCGGTACGCCCCTCGTCGGTGAGTTCGATGTTGACCACGCGGCGATCGGACTGCGAGCGCACGCGGCGCACCAGGCCCTTGGCCTCGAGGCGGTCGAGCAGGCGCGTCATGGCGCCGGTGTCGAGCTGGCATTCGCGCGCAAGTTCGGCCACCGTGGCGGTGGTGCCCATGCGCAGCTTGGCCAGGGGAATCCATTGCGGAAAGGTGGGGCTGCCGGGCTCGCACAGGCGCCCTTCCATCGACTGGCTGATCGAAGCCAGGATGCGCTTCATGAGGAAGCCGACGCTTTCGTCCGTGTGGTAGGTCTCCGCACGATAGAAATCGGCCGGCTTCAGCGAAGGCTTAGGGTTTTTCCCATCAGGCATAGGCGAATATTAGTTGCCATAGCAATTATTGTCAAGGCTGCCTTTGTACTGACAAGCGTTCGATAGAATCGAGGGGCAATGGCTTCCGACGACTCCCGATCGCCCGCCAAGGGAGCACCCCGCTCCCTGTCCGGCCTGGCACCTTTCCTGCGCCCCTACCGCGTCCAGATCGCCCTGGCAGGGGTGTTTCTGGTATTGGCCGCAGTCACTACCCTGCTCTTTCCTCTTGCCTTGCGCAAGCTCATCGATGGGGGGCTTGTCGCCAACGATCCGGGTGCGCAGGCCATGGGGCTGCGCGACCATTTCCTGGCTCTGTTCGGCGTGGCGGTGGCCCTGGGGCTGTTTTCGGCCGCGCGCTTCTTCACGGTGAGCTGGCTGGGCGAACGCGTCACCGCGGACCTTCGCAATGCCGTCTACGCGCACGTGCTGCGCCAGAGCCCGGCTTTCTTCGAAACCACCCAGACCGGCGAAGTGCTTTCGCGCATCACGGGCGACACCACGCTGGTGCAGACGGTGGTGGGCTCGTCCCTGAGCATGGGCCTGCGCAATGCGGTGATGGGCATCGGCGCACTGGCCATGCTGGTGTGGACCAATCCGTACGTGATGGGCCAGGTGCTGCTGATCCTGGTGCTCATCGTGTTGCCCAGCATGTGGTTCGGCCGCCGCGTGCGGCGCCTCTCGCGCGCCAGCCAGGACCGCGTGGCCGATGCCAGTGCCATTGCGGCCGAGGTGCTCAACGCCATTCCGGTGGTGCAGAGCTACACCTCCGAAGAGCGCGAAGCCCAGCGCTTTCATGCGTCCACCAACAATGCCTTCCACACCGCCGTGCGCCGCACCAAGGCGCGCTCGGTGCTGGTGGCCTTCATCATCATCGCGACTTCTGCCTCCCTCCTGTGGGGCCTGTACGAAGGCACGCAGGCGGTGCTGCGCGGCGACATCAGCGCCGGGCACCTGGGCCAGACCGTGGTGTACGTGATCATCCTGGCCAGCGCGGCGGCCGTGCTGGGCGAGGTGTATGGCGACCTGCTTCGTGCCGCCGGCGCCACCGAGCGGCTGATGGAGCTGCTCAACGCCGAGTCGGACATCCGCGCGCCCCAGGTGCCACAGCGCCTGCCGCAGGCCAAGGATGGCAGTTCGCTGCGCTTCGAGGCGGTGCGTTTCCACTACCCGTCGCGGCCCGACACCCCGGCGCTGCGCGATTTCAGCCTGGACGTGCAGCCCGGGGAAACGGTGGCGCTGGTGGGCTCCAGCGGCGCGGGCAAGAGCACCGTGCTGCAACTGCTGCTGCGCTACTACGACCCGCAGCATGGACGCATCCTGGTCGATGGCGTGCCGATCGACCAGCTCGCGCTGGACGAGCTGCGCGGCCACATCGGGCTGGTGCCGCAAGATGCGGTCATCTTCTCGGCCAGCGCGCTGGAGAACATCCGCTACGGCAGCCCTGGCGCCACCGAAGATGCCGTGCGCGCAGCCGCACGCGCCGCCTTTGCCGACGACTTCATCAGCGCCTTGCCCGAGGGCTACGACACCTTCCTGGGCGAGCGCGGCGTGCGCCTGTCGGGTGGCCAGCGCCAGCGCATTGCCATTGCGCGCGCCATCCTGAAGAACGCTCCCCTGCTGCTGCTGGACGAAGCCACCAGTGCCCTGGACGCGCAAAGCGAGCGCATGGTCCAGGCCGCCTTGGAAAGCGCCATGGAAAACCGCACCACGCTGGTCATTGCACACCGGCTGGCAACGGTTCAAAAGGCCAACCGCATCGTGGTGCTCGACCACGGCGGCATCGTCGAGCAGGGCACGCATGCCTCGCTGGTGGCGCAAGGCGGCGTGTATGCGCGGCTTGCGGCGCTTCAGTTCACCGCCTGAAAACCCGAGCCTCCACTACAGCTGCAGCGCCACGGGCTTGGCGGCCATCCCGCTGCGCGTGAGCCAGACGAAGACCGAATCGACCGTCACGGTCTCGATGCGGTCCGAGAAGCGCTTCTCGTTGGGATGGTCGTCGAAGGCCACATTGGCGGCGGTGATGCGGCCGCCCAGGCGCGTCAGCGGCCCCAGCCGGATGGTGCTGGGCTCGTAGCCCTTGAACTGCAGCCAGGCCTGAGCCCGTGCACGCTCGCTCGCCCCCGATGGCTCCATGGCCATCGCCAGCGTTTCGATGACCCATTGGTTGGACTGCTGGTACTTCTGACCCCAGGCGTACGACACAACGCTGTAGGCCGGCTGGTTCAGGCGCAGCAACTGGGCCCGCGGGCCCTTGAGCAAATCCAGGAGCCTGGCCTGGACCTCGGGCGCCGGCACTGCATACGCGGCCTCGTAGCGCCACATGTCGTCGAGAAAGAACTCGCCCAGGCCCTGGCGGTAGATGCTGGCGCGCGCGGTGCCGCACTGGTTGAGCTTGTGCACCACGCGCCATGCGCCTGAGTCGTCCTTGTAGGCCACGCCCAGGTGCGAGTAGTGAAGGCCGTACTTCTGGAGGTCCTGCCCGGCGCGCGCGAGGAGCACCACCTGCGCGCCGCTGCCATCCAGCGCCTGGGCCGTGCGCTGGGCCAACTGCATGCCCAGGCCAAAGTCCTGGGCGGTCAGCGCCTTGGCTTCGCAGGAACGTCCGGCGGTTGCAGGCGCGTGGTGCGACGCCAGCCCCAGCAGGAGACAGACCGAGGCGAGCAGCGAAGAGAGCCTTGGCATGCGCATCGCATCAACCCGAAAGCTTGGCGCTATGCAGGAGCGCACGTCCCGCTTCGTTGGGAATGAACGCCAGCACCTCGCCCGTGGCAACGAGCATCACACCGGTGGCGATGACGACCACGCTCACCGCCGTATCGACCTGCCGGATCGAATAGTTGCCCGCGCCAAGCGACACCCGCACGCTGGCCTGGGCCCCATCGGACACCCGTTCGAGCACGTACACCACCGCGTCGGCCGACGCCTGCACGCTCTTGATGACAAGTTGGCTGCCTGCCACCGACAAGGCAGCCGGCACGACAACCACCGTGCTGGCCGCAGCCCCGACGGCTGCGGCGCTGAGCACGACGGAAGCCACCGGCAGTGCCGACACGGCCAGCGACGCGTCGCTCTGCGCCCGGGCGGCGACCGGCGCCAGTACGGCGCTGCAGCTCAGGGCCAGGGCCAGGATGCTGTGGGTGATGGCTTTGTTCATGGCGACTTTCCTTCTTTGCAAGGTTGGGAGAGGTGCGCCTGAGCCGTGGATGCAGACGGCTGCGTTGCTCAGGGCGAAGCGATGGTGCTTCGCCAGGCAGCCGGAGGTAGCGAGTTTGCAGGCCGGTAGCCTGAATGAAGTCGGCAAGTAGCCGTATTCGATACCGGTGCGCGAGCCTTGCGCCCGCGCTGCTCCCTATTGGAGCGTTTCCTTCAAGGCGGCGGGCAGCGCGATCTGCATCACGGCAATGCCTTCTTCGGCGAGCGCTGCGCTTTCCTCGCGCGTGGCCTGGCCACGAATGCCGCGCTCCTTGACCTCGCCATGGTGGATCTTGCGCGCCTCGTCGGCAAAGCGGTCGCCCACGTCTTCGGTGCTGGCCATCAGCTCACGCACGGCGCGCAGCCAGCGGCCGTGCTGCTGCTGCGCGGCTTCCTGCTGGGACTGCTGTGCCGGAGCCGGCGAGCCGGCCTCCTTGCCCGCGCTAAGATTCAGGCGCGGCGCGCTCAGCATCTTGGTGACCTCCTTGCCCCCGCACATCGGGCACTCCACCAACCCGTCGGCCAGTTGCGTCTCGAAGGCTTCGTTCGATGCGAACCAGCCTTCGAACCCGTGGCCGTGCGAGCACTGGAGGTCGAGGACTTTCATGGGGCGGATTATCTCGTTTGCCCGCCGTCTGGCACAGCCTGCCAGTCGAGTGACCATTCGCCCGACACGACGTTGCGCAGCCACAGGGCGCATGCGAGGGTCTTGGCGTCGGTGACGGTTCCGTCCGCGCACCAGCGCAGCAGCTCGTCGGCTTCGGCACTGAACACGTCGACGAATTCGCCGTGGTCCAGCTGGCGCTCGCCCAGGGTGAGGCCGCGCGCAAAGTAGATGTGGATGATTTCCGTGGAATAACTGATGGCCAGGTGCATGGCGCCAGCACGGGCCCATTCGCGGGCGCTGTAGCCGGTTTCCTCCAGCAGCTCGCGCTGGCCGCAAACCAGCGGATCCTCGCCCGCATCCAGCTTGCCGGCAGGAAACTCGACCATGACCAGCCCCACCGGATAGCGGAACTGGCGCTCGAGCACGACGCGCCCATCATCGAGCAGCGGAATCACCACCACAGCACCGGGATGCACGACGTATTCGCGAGTGGCGGTATGGCCGTCGGGCAGGCGTACGGTGTCGCGGCGCGCCTCGAGGAAGTTGCCCTTGAGCAGCACGGTGCCGTCGATGCGCTCCTCCCTCAGGTGCGAGTCGTCTTTCATTCCGTCAGCTCCGGTGATGATGTTTGATCAGGTAGCGCCAGATGAAGCCCGGAAACGCCAGCACCAGGAACAGCGAGCCCGAAACCGCGTAGAACTCCCAGCCCTGGGGCGCGATCTGCCCCACGCGGCGCTCGAACAGCAGGCCCAGTGCGCCGACCAGGAAGTACAGCAACACCAGTTCCGCCAGCCGAACGGCAAGCAGCTTGTGGGCCGAACGCATGGCGAACAGACCGAACAATCGCTCGTTCACAAACGGCAAATTGGCCGCCACAAGGGCGACCAATAGCACGAGCCAGACCGAGGCGCTCTGCGACACGCGCGCGCCAGCCTCAGCTGGCGAGGGTGGCCACGATGGCCTTGGCGCACAGCGCCATCAGGCCGCCAGGCACGATGCCCAGGATCAGGATCAGCGCACCGTTGAGCGAGAGCACGGCACGCACGTCGCGCGGTGCAGAGACCGTGCTGGCGGTAACCGGCTCGTCGAAGTACATGACCTTGACGATGCGCAGGTAGTAGAAGGCACCGACCAGCGACGCCATCACGGCGAACACGGCCAGGCCGATGTACAGCGCCTGTCCCGAAGCGATCAGTGCCTGCAGCACCACCAGCTTGGCGTAGAAGCCCACCAGCGGCGGCAGGCCAGCCAGCGAGAACATGGCGATGGCCATGATGCCGGCGTACAGCGGGCTGCGCTGGTTCAGGCCGGCGAAATCGGTGATCTCTTCGCTCTCGAAGCCTTCGCGTGCCAGCAGCAGGATGATGCCGAAGCTCGCCAGCGTGGTCAGCACGTAGGTGATGACGTAGAACATGGCGGCGCTGTAGGCGTACTGCGCGTTGTAGGTGTTGTCGTTGACCACGCCGGCCACCAGGCCCAGCAGCATGAAGCCCATCTGCGAGATGGTGGAGTAGGCCAGCATGCGCTTGAGGTTGCTCTGCGCAATGGCCGCCAGGTTGCCGATGAGCAGCGAGCCCACCGCCAGCACGATGAGCATCTGCTGCCAGTCGAACGCCAGCGGCAGCAGGCCTTCCACCAGCAGGCGGATGATGATGGCGAACGCAGCGAGTTCGGGCGCGGCGCCGATCAGCAGCGTGACGGCCGTCGGGGCGCCCTGGTAGACGTCAGGCACCCACATGTGGAACGGGGCGGCGCCCACCTTGAAGGCCAGGCCGGCCACGATGAACACCAGGCCGAACACCAGCACCTGGTGCTTCACGCCACCGCTGCTGATGATCTTGAAGACTTCGTTCACGTCCAGGGAGCCGGTGGCGCCGTAGATCATCGAGAGGCCGTAGAGCAGGAAGCCGCTGGCCAGTGCGCCCAGCACGAAGTACTTCATGGCAGCTTCGCTGGCCACCGCGTTGTCGCGGCGCAGCGCCACCAGGGCGTAGCTCGAGAGCGTGAGCAGTTCCAGGCCCAGGTAGATCAGCAGGAAGTTGCTGCCCGAGATCATCACGAACATGCCCAGCAGGGCCAACATGCTCAGGGTGAACATTTCGCCGCCGCGCAGCATGTCGCGCTCGGCCGCATAGGGGCGGCCGTAGACCAGGGTGACCATCAGTGCGAGGCTGGCAAAGCACTTGAGCCAGTTGCCCATGGGGTCGCTCACCACCATGCCGCCAAAGCCGTAGACGGTCTGGCCACCTGCGGCGCTGGCGCCGGTGAGATAGGCCACCACCGCCAGCGACAGCAGCGTCAGCACATAGGTGCGGGTACGGCGCGGGTCGTTGGACGACAGGTCGACCAGCGCGATGATGCAGGCCATCACCAGGAGCACGATCTCCGGGTAGATGGAAATCCAGCTGAGTTTGTCAATCATCTCGTTCTCTTGATCAGGGCAGCTTGGAGATCGCCACGTGGCGCAGCAGTTCGGTCACCGAAGCGTCCATCACGTCGGTGAAGGGCTTGGGGTCCAGGCCCATCCACAGGACAGGAATCGCAAGCAGTGCAAGCATGAGGAATTCACGGCCGTTGATGTCCGTCAGTTCCTTCACATGGTCGTTGCCGGGCTCACCCAGGTAGACGCGCTTGTACATCCACAGGGTGTAGGCGGCGCCGAAGATCAGCGCGGTTGCGGCACCCAGGCCGATCCAGAAGTTGGCCTTGACGGCGCCCAGGATCACCATCCACTCGCCCACGAAACCCGCCGTTGCCGGCAGGCCGCAGTTGGCCATGGCGAACAGCAGCGCGAAGGCCGCGAACTTGGGCATGGTGTTGACCACGCCGCCGTAGTCGGCGATCTGGCGCGAATGCACGCGGTCGTACAGCACGCCGATGCACAGGAACATGGCGCCCGAGACGAAGCCGTGGGCAATCATCTGCACGATGCCGCCGGACACGCCCAGCTCGTTGAAGATGAAGAAGCCCAGGGTGACGAAGCCCATGTGCGCCACCGAGGAGTAGGCCACCAGCTTCTTCATGTCCTTTTGCACCAGCGCCACCAGACCCACGTAGATCACGGCGATGAGCGACAGCGCGATCATGAGCCAGGCCCATTCGTGCGCCGCGTCGGGAGCGATCGGCATCGAGAAGCGCAGGAAACCGTAGGCACCCAGCTTCAGCATGATGGCGGCCAGCACGGCGGAACCGCCAGTGGGCGCTTCCACGTGCACGTCGGGCAGCCAGGTGTGCACCGGCCACATCGGCACCTTCACCGCGAAGGCGGCAAACAGCGCAAAGAAGATCAACGTCTGAACATGGCTGGCCAGCTTGAGCTGGTGCCAGGTCAGGATGTCGAAGCTGCCGCCCGAGGCGTTGTACAGGTAGACCAGCGCGACCAGCAGCAGGAGCGAACCCAGCAGCGTGTACAGGAAGAACTTGAAGGCCGCGTAGATCTTGTTCGGGCCGCCCCAGATGCCGATGATGAGGTACATCGGGATCAGCGTGGCTTCGAAGAAGACGTAGAACAGCACGCCGTCGAGCGCGGCGAACACGCCGATCATCAGCCCCGACAGGATCAGGAACGCGCCCATGTACTGGTTCACGCGCTCGGTGATCACTTCCCAGGCGGAGATGACGACCACCACCGTGATGAAGGCGGTCAGCAGCACGAACCACAGCGACAGGCCATCGACACCCACGTGGTAGTTGATGTTGAAGCGCTCGATCCAGGGGCTCAATTCGACGAACTGCATCGCCGCCGTGCCCAGCTGGAAGCCGGTGTACAGCGGAATGGTCACGACGAAGCTCAGGATCGCACCGATGAGGGCGATCCAGCGCACGAGGCGCGCCTGGTCGTCACGACCGAAGGCCAGCAGAACGGCGCCGAACGCAATCGGCAACCAGATGGCAAGACTCAGCAAACCCATTTTTGTTTTTCTCCTGCCCGCCGCTTATCGCTTGAACCACACGAAGTAGGACATCAACACGAACACGCCGAGCAGCATGGCGAATGCATAGTGATAGATGTAGCCCGACTGCACCCAGCGCACCGCGCTGGAGATGCGACCGATGAGCTTCCACGAACCGTTGACGACGACGCCGTCGAT
Source organism: Pseudomonadota bacterium (assembly GCA_018241225.1). Taxonomy (GTDB): domain Bacteria; phylum Pseudomonadota; class Gammaproteobacteria; order Burkholderiales; family Burkholderiaceae_C; genus Variovorax. The sequence continues at coordinate 155,242 of JAFEEG010000007.1, read as the reverse complement.
CAGCCCCTGGTCGCCGCCCTTCCACAGGCCAGTGCCCAGTGCGCGAGTGGCGCGGGCAATGACGTTCTCGTTGAACCAGTCCATGTAGTACTTGTTCTCGAGCAGGCGATAGATCGGGCCGCAGGCGCGCTTGATGGCCGCCGGGATCGCCGGGTTGACCAAGTACATGTACCAGGACAGGACCACGCCAGCCAGGGCAAGCCAGAAAGGCAGCGCCGTGAAGCCGTGCAGGGCCATGGCCATCGGGCCGTGGAAGGCTTCTTCCATTTCCTTCATGGCGTGGTGGCGCGTGGCGTCCACGAAGATCGAATCCTTGAAGAACTCGCCGTAGAGCATGGCGTCGATCGCCAGGTAGCCGATGATGACCGAGGGGATGGCCAGCAGCACCAGCGGCAGCCACACCACCCAGGGCGACTCGTGCGGCGTCGAATGGTCGTCGTGATGGCCGTGGTCGGGCTCGTCATGCGCGTCGTGGTGATGCGCATCCGGGTTCTGGTCGTAGCGTTCCTTGCCGTGGAAGACCAGGAAATACATGCGGAACGAGTAGAACGCCGTGACGAACACGCCGGCAATCACTGCGAAGTAAGCAAAGCCCGAACCCCACAGGTGGCTCTCGTGCACTGCCTCGATGATGCTGTCCTTCGAGTAGAAGCCAGCGAACCAGGGCGTGCCGATGAGGGCGAGAGAGCCCACCAGGGACGTGATCCAGGTGATGGGCATGTACTTGCGCACGCCGCCCATCCAGCGGATGTCCTGGTTGTGGTGCATGCCGATGATGACCGAGCCGGCACCAAGGAACAGCAGCGCCTTGAAGAAGGCGTGGGTCATCAGGTGGAACACCGCCACCGAGTAGGCCGAGGCGCCCAGCGCCACGGTCATGTAGCCCAGCTGCGAGAGCGTGGAATAGGCCACCACCCGCTTGATGTCGTTCTGGATGATGCCCAGGAAGCCCATGAACAGGGCCGTGATCGCGCCGATGACCATCACGAAGGACAGCGCCGTATCCGACAGCTCGTACAGCGGCGACATGCGCGCCACCATGAAGATGCCGGCCGTCACCATGGTGGCGGCGTGGATCAGCGCGGAGATGGGGGTCGGGCCTTCCATCGAGTCAGGCAGCCACACGTGCAGCGGAAACTGCGCGCTCTTGCCCATGGCGCCGATGAACAGGCAGATGCAGATCACGGTCATCAGCATCCACTCGGTGCCGGGGAAGCCCAGTTGAGCAAGCTCGCCGGCCTTGCCGAAGACCTCGCCGTAGTTCAGCGTGTTGGTGTAGGCCGCGATCAGGCCGATGCCCAGGATGAAGCCGAAGTCGCCCACGCGGTTGACCAGGAAGGCCTTCATGTTGGCGAAGATGGCCGTCGGCTTGTTGTACCAGAAGCCGATCAGCAGGTACGACACCAGGCCCACGGCTTCCCACCCGAAGAACAGCTGCAGCATGTTGTTGCTCATCACGAGCATCAGCATGGAGAAGGTGAACAGCGAGATGTAGGCGAAGAAGCGGTTGTAGCCTTCGTCTTCCTCCATGTAGCCGATGGTGTAGATGTGCACCATGAGCGAGACGAAGGTGACGACGCACATCATCATGGCCGTGAGGCCGTCGATGAGGAAGCCGACTTCCATCTTCAGGCCGCCGATCACCATCCATTCGTAGATGGTGCCCTCGAAGCGGGCACCGTCCAGCGCCACGCTCTTGAGCGTCATCGCCGAGATGATGAAGGCGATGAACACGCCCAGGATGGTGATGGAATGCGAAGCCTTGCGGCCCAGCAGGTTGCCGCCGAACTTGGTGCCGAAGATGCCGGCAATGATCGAGCCGGCCAGGGGCGCCAGCGGTACCGCCAGCAGCGTGGATGCAGAAAGGGATGCGCTCATTTCTTTTTATCCTTCAGCCCTTGAGCGCGTTGAGCTCGTCGACGTTGATGCTCGACTTGTTGCGGAACAGCAGCACCAGCAGCGCCAGGCCGATGGCCGACTCGGCCGCCGCCACCGTCAGGATGAAGAACACGAAGATCTGGCCGTGCATGTCTCCCAGGTAATAGGAGAAGGCGACGAAGTTCATGTTGACGGCCAGCAGCATCAGCTCGATGGCCATCAGCAAGATGATCAGGTTCTTGCGGTTGAGGAAGATGCCGATCACCGACAGCGCGAACAGGATCGCGCCCAGCGAGAGGAAGTGTCCGAGCGAGAGTGTCATGCCTTGGCTCCCGGTTGTGCGTCGGCGGGCGTTTGCGCAACCACCGGTTCGGCGGCGCGGGTGGCCGGCATCGTGACGATGCGCACGCGGTCACGCGCCTTCACGCGCACGGCGTCGGCCGGATCGATGGACTTGCTGTCCTTGCGCTTGCGCAGCGTCAGGGCAATGGCGGCAATGATGGCCACCAGCAGGATGACTGCGGCAATCTGCACCGGATAGAGGTATTGGCTATAGAGCAGCTTGCCCAACTCCAGGGTGTTGGACGTGCCCGGCGCAGCGGCCAGTGCGGCGCCGCGCGGGGTGCCTTCCATGCGAAAGCCGCCCATGAGCACTGCAGCCATTTCCAGCGCAATGAGCGCACCGATGCCGGCGGCCAGCGGGAAATGCTTCCAGAAGCCCTGTCGGATGCTGTCGACGTCGATGTCCAGCATCATCACGACGAACAGGAACAGCACCATCACGGCGCCCACATACACGAGCACCAGCGCGATGGCCAGGAACTCGGCCCGCAGCAGCAGCCAGATGGCCGAAGCCTGGAAGAAGGTCAGCACCAGGTACAGGGCCGAGTAGACGGGGTTGCGCGCGGTGATGACGCGGAATGCCGCAAACAGCAGCACCACGGCAAATAGGTAGAAAAGACCGGTCTTGACGTCCATGGGTCGATACTTTTTTAGCGGTACTTGGCGTCAGCCGCCTTGTTGGCAGCGATCTCTTTTTCGTAGCGATCGCCCACGGCCAGGAGCATGTCCTTGGTGAAGTACAGGTCGCCCCGCTTTTCACCGTGGTATTCGAAGATGTGCGTCTCGACGATGGAGTCGACCGGGCAGCTTTCTTCGCAGAAGCCGCAGAAGATGCACTTGGTCAGGTCGATGTCGTAGCGCGTGGTGCGGCGCGAGCCGTCGTCACGCACATCGGACTCGATGGTGATGGCCAGGGCCGGGCAGACCGCTTCGCAAAGCTTGCAGGCAATGCAGCGCTCTTCGCCGTTGTCGTAGCGGCGCAGCGCATGCAGGCCGCGGAAGCGCGGCGACAGCGGCGTCTTTTCTTCGGGGAACTGGACCGTGATCTTGCGCGCGAAGGCGTACTTGCCGGTCACGGCAAGGCCCTTGAAGAGCTCCACCAGCATGAAGCTGGACAGGAAGTCCTTCAGCGAGAACGGTGCGGGGGCGAGCGTGGAGTTCGCAGACATGGCGATTTCCAGTTATTTCCAGATGTTGAAAGGCGTCTGCATCCAGGCGCCGACCACCACCAGCCACACCAGGGTGACGGGGATGAAGATCTTCCAGCCCAGACGCATGATCTGGTCGTAGCGGAAGCGCGGGAACGTCGAGCGCACCCACAGGAACATGGTGACCACACAGAAGGTCTTGGCGCCCAGCCAGATCCAGCCCGGGATGAAGGACAGGAACTCGAACGGAGGCAGCCAGCCGCCCAGGAACAGGATCACGCACAGGATCGAGACCAGCCACATGTTGGCGTACTCGGCCAGGAAGAACATGGCAAAGCTCATGCCCGAGTACTCGATCATGTGACCGGCGACGATTTCCGATTCGCCTTCCACCACGTCGAAAGGGTGGCGATTCGTCTCGGCCAGGCCGGAGATGAAGTAGACGACGAAGATCGGCAGCAGCGACAGCCAGTTCCACGACAGGAAGCCCGCGCCCATGGAGGCGAAGTGGCCCTTGCCCTGGCTCATGACGATGTCGCTCATGTTCAGGCTGGCCGAGACCATGAGCACCACGACGAAGCAGAAGCCCATCGCGATTTCGTAGCTCACCATCTGCGCCGACGCACGCAGTGCGCCCAGGAAGGCGTACTTCGAATTCGAGGCCCAGCCGGCGATGATCACGCCGTACACCTCGAGCGAGGTGATGGCCATCACGAACAGCAGGCCGGCGTTGATGTTGGCCAGTGCCACGTCGGGGCCGAACGGAATGACCGCCCATGCGGCCAGCGCCGGCATGATGGTCATGATCGGGCCGAGGAAGAACAGGCCCTTGTTGGCCACCGTCGGCGCGATGATTTCCTTGGTGAGCAGCTTCAGTGCGTCGGCAATGGGCTGCAGCAGGCCCAGCGGGCCGATGCGGTTGGGGCCCAGGCGGATCTGCGTGAAGCCGATCGCCTTGCGTTCCCACAGCGTGAGGTAGGCCACTGCCAGCAGCAGCGGTACCAGCACCACCACGATCTTGAGCAGGTTCCAGATCACCGGCCAGATGATCCCGGTCCACCAGCCGGCGGAGCCCAGGCCGAGGCCGAAGCCGTAGATCGCGTCGATCATGCCAGGGCCTCCTCGCGGGTGACGACTTCAGAGGCGCGGCGCGCGTCTGCGGTGAGTTGGAGCGACGGCGCGCGGCGCACGACGGAGTCGAGCTGGTAGATGCTCGCCACCACCGGCTCGCCTTGAGCGGCCTGCACTGCATTGGCTGCGGCTTCGTTGCTCAGCTTGTCGGCCGGCACGTTACCCGACACGCCGGCAGCCGCCAGCACGTCCGAGGTGGACTCGTAGGTGAAGCCTTGCACGCCCAGCAGGTTGGCCAGCACGCGCAGCACCTTCCAGGCAGGACGGGCCTCGCCCAGCGGCTTGACCACGGCGTGGAAGCTCTGCACGCGGCCTTCGGCATTGACGAAGGTGCCCGGCGTTTCGGTGAACGGCGCGATCGGCAGCAGCACGTCGCTGAATTCGAGGTTGGCCTTGAAGGGGCTCAGGGTCACGACCATCTCGGCCTGGCCCAGCGCCTTGGCGGCGGCAGCGCCTGCGGCCGAGTCGAACACCGGCTCGCTGTTGAGCAGCAGCACGGCCTTGAGGCCGCCAGCCAGCATCTGGGCGGCGTTGGCACCGCCCTTTTGCGGCTGTGCGCCCACCCACTGCGCGCCCACGGTGTTGGCGGCTTCGGTGAGATAGCCCACAGACGCTCCGGTCTGCGCGCCGATCCAGTTGGCCAGTTGCAGCAGTTGCTCGGCTTGCGCATGGTGCGCAGCGGCATTGCCCAGCAGGATCGCCTTGCGTTCGCCGCTTGCCAGCGAGGCAGCGATGGCCTTGGCGCTGGCATCGGCCTGCGCGCCCTCGACGGGCGCGGCAACGCCCTTGTCTTGCGCGATGGCGGCGGCCACGCCAGCCAGCAGAGACACCCACTGGTCAGCCTGCGCCACGGCGGCGTTGGCCACCGGGATCGCCCATGCGTCGGCATCGGCGAACAGGGCTTGCGAGGTGATGGCGTTCAGCGCCCCACCCTTGCGCACCGCCTGGCGGATGCGCTGTGCGAACAGCGGATGGTCCTTGCGCAGGTTGGAGCCCACGACCAGCACGCGCTGCAGCGTCGACAGCGACGCGATGGACGTGCCCAGCCAACGCACGCCGGCGGTCTGCGCGAAGGACGCGCGACGCAGGCGGTGGTCGATGTTGTCGCTGCCCAGGGCGCGCGTGAGTTGCGCGGCCAGGAAGAGCTCTTCCAGCGTGCTGTGCGGGCTGGCCAGCGTACCGATCTTGTCGGCGCCGTGGTCGGCCTTGATCTGCTTGAGGCCGTTGGCCACGTATTCGAGGGCCGTCTGCCAGTCGACCTGCTGCCATTGGCCGCCCTGCTTGAGCATGGGCTGCGTCAGGCGCTCGGTACCGTTGAGGGCTTCGTACGAGAAGCGGTCGCGGTCGGCGATCCAGCACTCGTTGACCTCTTCGTTCTCCAAGGGCACGACGCGCATCACCTTGCCGGACTTGACCTGCACGATCAGGTTGGCGCCGGTGGAATCATGCGGGCTGACCGACTTGCGGCGCGACAGCTCCCAGGTACGGGCGCTGTAGCGGAAAGGCTTGCTGGTAAGCGCACCCACCGGGCAGATGTCGATCATGTTGCCCGACAGCTCGGAATCGACCGATTCGCCCACGAAGGTTTCGATTTCGGAGTGCTCGCCGCGGTTGGACATGCCCAGCTCCATCACGCCGGCCACTTCCTGGCCGAAGCGCACGCAGCGGGTGCAGTGGATGCAGCGGCTCATCTCTTCCATGCTGATGAGCGGACCCACGTCCTTGTGGAAGACCACGCGCTTTTCCTCGTCGTAGCGCGAGGCGGAGCCGCCGTAGCCCACGGCCAGGTCTTGCAGCTGGCATTCGCCGCCCTGGTCGCAGATGGGGCAGTCGAGCGGGTGATTGATGAGCAGGAACTCCATCACCGACTGTTGGGCCTTGATCGCCTTGTCGCTCTTGGTGCGCACGATCATGCCCTGCGTCACCGGGGTGGCGCAGGCCGGCATGGCCTTGGGCGCCTTCTCGATGTCGACCAGGCACATGCGGCAGTTGGCCGCGATGGACAACTTCTTGTGATAGCAGAAATGCGGAATGTAGGTGCCCGCCTTGTCGGCTGCATGCATGACCATGCTGCCTTCGGCGATTTCAACCTTCTTGCCGTCGAGTTCGATTTCAACCATATTGTTCTTCGCCGTTCTCAGGCACTAGGCCTTGGCCGCCGCCTTGGGCACGTAGCCGGGGATCTTTGCCTCGAACTCGTGCCGGAAGTGTTTGATCATGGCGCGCACCGGCATGGCCGCTGCATCGCCCAGGGCGCAGATGGTGCGGCCCATGATGTCGCTTGCCACGGAGTCCAGCAGGTCCATGTCGGCCTGCCGGCCTTCGCCGCGGTCGATGCGATCGACCAGGCGCCACAGCCAGCCCGTGCCTTCGCGGCAGGGCGTGCACTGGCCGCAGGACTCGTGCATGTAGAAATAGGACAGGCGCTTGAGCGACTCCACCATGGAGCGGCTGTCGTCCATGACGATCACGGCGCCCGAGCCCAGCATCGAGCCGGCCTTGGCGATGGAGTCGTAGTCCATCGTGCAAGCCATCATGATGTCGGCCGGGAGCACCGGAGCGGACGAGCCGCCGGGAATCACCGCCTTGAGCTGGCGGCCCTTGCGCACGCCACCGGCCAGCTCGAGCAGCTTGGAGAACGGCGTGCCCATGGGCACTTCGTAGTTGCCGGGCAGCTCGACGTCACCGCTCACCGAGTAGATCTTGGTGCCGCCGTTGTTGGGCTTGCCGCACTCGAGGTAGGCCTGACCACCGTTGTTGATGATCCAGGGCACCGCCGCGAAGGTCTCGGTGTTGTTGATGGTGGTGGGCTTGCCGTACAGGCCGAAGCTGGCCGGGAACGGCGGCTTGAAGCGCGGCTGGCCCTTCTTGCCTTCCAGCGATTCGAGCAGCGCGGTTTCTTCGCCGCAGATGTAGGCGCCGAAGCCGTGCGCCGCATGCAGCTGGAAGTTGTAGCCGCTGCCCATGATCTTGTCGCCGAGGTAACCGGCGGCACGGGCTTCTTCCAGCGCTTCTTCGAAGCGATCGTAGACCTGGAAGATCTCGCCGTGGATGTAGTTGTAGCCCACGCTGATGCCCATCGCATACGCGGCGATGGCCATGCCTTCGATCACGATGTGCGGGTTGAACATCAGGATGTCGCGGTCCTTGCAGGTACCCGGCTCACCCTCGTCGGAGTTGCACACCAGGTACTTCTGGCCCGGGAACTGGCGGGGCATGAAGCTCCACTTCAGGCCGGTGGGAAAACCGGCGCCGCCGCGGCCGCGCAGGCCCGAACCCTTGACTTCCGCGATCACCTGGTCAGGCGTGAGGCCCTCGGTGAGGATCTTGCGCAGGGCCTTGTAGCCGCCACGTGCCTCGTAGTCGGCCAGGCGCCAATTCGTGCCGTCGAGGCCCGCATAGATCTGCGGCTCGATGTGACGGTTGTGGAAGCAGGTCTGGACGCCGGTGGCCTGGAACTGGGCCAAAACTTGAGCTGCATTCATGCTCATGCCTTCCCTTCCGTGCTGGCGCGCAGGCCGTCGATCAGCTGGTCGAGCTTGTCGTTGCTCATGAAGCTGCACATGGTGCGGTCGTTGACCAGCATCACGGGCGAATCGGCGCAGGCGCCCAGGCATTCGCTTTGCTGCAGCGTGAACAGGCCGTCGGCCGTGGTCTCGCCCATGTGGATGCCCAGCTTCTTCTCGAGGTGGTGCAGCGCATGCTGACCGTCGCGCAGCTGACACGGCAGGTTGGTGCAGACGTTGAGCTTGAACTTGCCCACCGGCCGCTGGTTGTACATGTTGTAGAAGGTCGTGACCTCGTGCACGGCGATGGGCGCCATGCCCAGGTAGGCGGCGATCTCGCGCTCGCGCTGCAGGGTCACGGAACCCTCTTCCTGCTGCACGATGGCCAGGCAGGCCATCACGGCCGACTGCTTGCCGGCCTCGGGGTACTTGGCCACTTCGCGGGCAAAGCGCTCCAGCGTCGCAGCGGACAAGGGCGCCAGCGCTTCCGATTGGCCTTGCTGTTTGTCGGTAGTCATGTGATCACTCATCGATCGATCTCGCCGAACACGATGTCCATCGTGCCGATCACGGCCACGGCGTCGGCAATCATGTGGCCGGTGGCCATTTCGTCCAGGGCGGCCAGGTGGGGGAAGCCAGGCGCGCGGATCTTCAGGCGGTACGGCTTGTTGGCGCCGTCGCTCATCAGGTAGATGCCGAACTCGCCCTTGGGGTGCTCGACGCCCGCATAGGCCTCGCCCTCGGGGACGTGGAAGCCTTCGGTGAAGAGCTTGAAGTGGTGGATCAGCTCTTCCATGTTCGACTTCATCGACTCACGCGAAGGCGCAGCCACCTTGTGGTTGTCGGTGATGACCGGGCCGGGGTTGGCGCGCAGCCAGGTCGAGCACTGCTGGATGATGCGGTTGGCCTGGCGCATTTCTTCGACGCGCACCAGGTAGCGGTCGTAGCAGTCGCCGGTCTTGCCCACGGGAATGTCGAAATCCATGCGGTCGTACACGTCGTAGGGCTGCTTCTTGCGCAGGTCCCACTCGATGCCCGAACCACGCAGCATCGGGCCGGTAAAGCCCAGGTTGAGCGCGCGCTCGGGCGAGACCACGCCGATGCCCACGGTGCGCTGCTTCCAGATGCGGTTGTCGGTGAGCAGCGTCTCGTACTCGTCGACAAAACCCGGGAAACGTTTGCAGAAAGCGTCGATGAAATCGAGCAACGAGCCCTGACGGTCCTCGTTGAGCTTCTCGATCGCCTTGGCGTTCTTGATCTTGCTGACCTTGTACTGCGGCATGGCGTCCGGCAGGTCGCGGTACACGCCACCCGGACGGAAGTAGGCCGCGTGCATGCGCGCACCCGACACCGCTTCGTACATGTCGAACAGGTCTTCACGCTCGCGGAAGCAGTAGATGAGCATGTTCATCGCACCGCAGTCCAGACCGTGCGCACCCAGCCACAGCAGGTGGTTCAGCAGGCGCGTGATTTCCGCGAACATGACGCGGATGTACTGGGCGCGGATGGGCACATCCAGGCCCATCATCTTCTCGATGGCCAGGCAGTACGCATGCTCGTTGCTCATCATCGACACGTAGTCGAGACGATCCATGTAGGGCAGCGACTGGATGAAAGTGCGCGTTTCGGCCAGCTTTTCGGTGGCGCGGTGCAGCAGGCCGATGTGCGGATCGGCGCGCTGGATGACTTCGCCGTCGAGCTCCAGCACCAGACGCAGCACACCGTGCGCTGCAGGATGCTGGGGACCGAAGTTGAGTGTGTAGTTCTTGATTTCAGCCATGGGTACGCAGCTCGGGTCAGTGGCGCAGGCCGCCGCCGTAGTTGTCTTCGCGGATCACACGCGGGGTGATTTCGCGCGGCTCGATCGTCACCGGCTGGTAGATGACGCGCTTTTGCTCGGGGTCGTAACGCATTTCGACATGACCCGAAACCGGGAAGTCCTTGCGGAACGGGTGGCCGATGAAGCCGTAGTCGGTCAGGATGCGGCGCAGGTCGTCATGTCCTTCGAACACGATGCCATACAGGTCGAAGGCTTCGCGCTCGAACCATTCGGCGGCATTCCACACCGGGGTGACGGAGTCGACCACCGGCAGGTCTTCGTTCGGCGCAAACACCTTCAGGCGCACACGCTGGTTCAGGCTCACGGACAGCAGGTGGCTGACGACGCAGAAGCGCTCGCCTTCCCACTGGCCGTCGCGGTATTCCTGGTAGTCGACGCCGCACAGGTCGATGAGCTGCTCGAAGCGGCAGCCCGGCGCATCACGCAGGATGTGTGCGGCCTCGAGGTAGTCGGCAGCGCCCACCACCACGTTCACCTCGCCCAGGGCGACGGTCACGCTCTTGGCGCGAGCGCCGAGCGCGTCGGTGATGGCGGCCTGCAGGGCCTCGGGAGAAATGGCGATATCGGTCATCGTCGGTGTCCGTCCTCAGGCGCGCGCAATGGTGTTGGTGCGGCGGATCTTCTGCTGCAACTGGATGATTCCGTACAGCAGCGCTTCCGCGGTGGGCGGGCAGCCGGGAACGTAGACATCGACGGGCACGATGCGATCGCAGCCGCGCACGACCGAGTAGCTGTAGTGGTAGTAGCCGCCGCCGTTGGCGCACGAGCCCATCGACAGCACCCAGCGCGGCTCGGGCATCTGGTCGTAGACCTTGCGCAGCGCCGGCGCCATCTTGTTGCACAGCGTGCCGGCCACGATCATCAGGTCGGACTGGCGGGGGCTGGGCCGGAACAGCATGCCGAAGCGGTCGATGTCGTAGCGGGCCGCGCCCGCGTGCATCATCTCGACGGCGCAGCATGCGAGGCCGAATGTCATCGGCCACAGAGAGCCGGTCTTGGCCCAGTTCACCACCGTGTCGTACGTGGTGGTGACAAAGCCTTCTTTCAGGACGCCTTCAATGGCCATGGTTCGCTTTCCTCGTCATTCCCAATCGAGCGCGCCTTTTTTCCACTCGTAGGCGAAGCCCACGACGAGGATGGCCAGGAAGATCATCATGGCCCAGAAGCCAGCGGCGCCGACCTCCTTGAGCGCAATGGCCCAAGGAAAGAGAAATGCGATTTCGAGGTCGAACAGGATGAAGAGGATGGCCACCAGGTAGTAGCGCACATCGAACTTCATGCGAGCATCTTCAAATGCCTCGAAGCCGCACTCGTAGGGGGAGTTTTTCTTCTCGTCAGGGCGATTGGGGCCCAGGAAGAAGCCGATGACCTGTGGCGCGACACCTACACCGACACCGACCAGGATGAACAAGAGGACGGGGAGATAGGTTTCGAGGCTCATCGGGGATTTCTTTACCGCTTGCCACCGGCAGGAAATGGCTCCCTGCCGGTGATATTTGGTGCCGTCGGCGAGACTCGAACTCGCACAGCTTTCGCCACTACCCCCTCAAGATAGCGTGTCTACCAATTTCACCACGACGGCGGTTTATGCGTGCCCGGATGGCATGAGGACCCAGATGAGGGGTTTGGCTTTCCGGACAGCTTTAGAGTTTACCCTGAAATGCAGCCGTTTCCGATAACGACTGCATACAAGTGACTGGATTTACTTGCTGGGGATCTGCGCAGCGCCGCCCGATGCAGGGGCGGGAGCCGCAGGCGCCGGCGTTCCGGCTGCCGGAGCAGCAGCGCCGGCAGCAGGAATTTCGGAGGCCGGAGCCGGCGCAGCAGGCGCGGCCGGCGCAGCAGGCGCGGCCGGCGCAGGCTGCGTGGCAGAGCGCTCGAGCAGCGAGCCGCCGCCGGTCGACGGGCGTGCGTGGCTCAGGTAGGCCAGCGCCAGCGTGCAGACGAAGAACACCGCGGCCAGCACGGCCGTGGTGCGCGACAGGAAGTTGGCGCTGCCGCTGGCACCGAACAGGCTGCCGGCGCTGCCGCTGCCGAAGGCCGCACCCATGTCTGCACCCTTGCCGTGCTGGATGAGGATGAGGCCGATCATGGCCAGGGCGGCCAGCATCTGGATGCCGACCAGCAGATTCATAAACACGTTCATTCGCTTGGACTCCTAAATTCTTAACGGGCGGACTTGGGCGCTGTACTTCAGCGCGCGGCCGCGATGATCTGCAGAAAGTCGGGCGCCTTGAGCGAGGCGCCGCCGATCAATCCGCCGTCGATGTCGGGTTGGGCCAACAGCTGGGCCGCATTGGCGGCGTTCATGCTGCCGCCGTAGAGGATGCGGATGCCTGCCGCGTGGTCGCTGGCTGCGTGGTGCAGCTGCGCGCGCAGCAGCGCATGCACGGCTTGCGCCTGCTCGGGCGTGGCGGTCTTGCCGGTGCCGATGGCCCACACGGGCTCGTAGGCCACGACGATCTCGCTGATGCAATGGCCGTTGACGTGGATGACCGCGGCCAGCTGGCGCTTGACCACCTCTTCGGTGTGGCCACCCTCGCGCTCGGCCAGGGTCTCGCCCACGCAGACGATGGGCGTCACGCCGTGCTTCAGGGCGGCAGCGGTCTTGGCCGCCACCAGCTCGTCGCTTTCGCCGTGGTACTGGCGACGCTCGGAGTGGCCGACGATGGCGTAGCAAACGCCGAATTCGCGCAGCATGGCGGCCGACTGCTCGCCGGTATAGGCGCCCTGCTCGTGCTGGGACACATCCTGCGAACCCAGCGCAATGGGCGTACCCGCCACCAGCGACTGCACCTGCGCCAGATAGGGCGCCGGCACGCACACGGCCACGTCGCAGGCAGGCGCTCCCACGCCTTGGGCGAGCGCCTTCACCAGGCCCTCGTTGGCAGCCAGGCTGCCATTCATCTTCCAGTTGCCGGCAATGAGCTTCTTCTTGTGCATTTCTCGTTTCTCTTACCAGGTCAGCACGATCTTGCCGATGTGCTGGTTCGATTCCATCAGGCTGTGCGCCTGGCTTGCGCCGGTGGGCGTACCGCCTGCCGCAAAGGTGCTGTAGATCACCGGGCGTACCGCACCGCTTTCGAGCAGGGGCCACACCGTCTCGCGCAGCGACTTGGCAATGGCACCCTTGAATGCCACCGGACGCGGACGCAGGGTCGATCCAGTGATGGTCAGGCGCCGGCGCAGCACCTGGCCTGCATTGAAGGCGCTCTTGACGCCACCCTGCACCGCGATGATCACCAGCCGGCCATCGTCGGCCAGGCAGTCGACCTCGCGCGCCGCGTAGTCGCCGGCCACCATGTCCAGGATCACGTCCACGCCCTTGCCGTCGGTCAGGCGCTTGACCTCCTCGACGAAGTCCGAGGTCTTGTAGTTGATCGCATGGTCGGCGCCTAGCTTGCGGCATGCATCGCACTTCTCGTCGCTGCCGGCCGTGGCGATCACCGTGGCGCCCAGGGCCTTGCCCAGCTGGATGGCCGTGACGCCGATTCCGCTGGTGCCGCCCTGGATGAGCAGCGTCTCGCCCTTTTGCAGGCGGCCGCGGTCGAAGACGTTGCTCCACACGGTGAAGAAGGTCTCGGGCAGCGAAGCCGCCTCGACATCGCTCCAGCCCTTGGGCACCGGCAGGCATTGCGCCACGGGCGCCACGCACAGCTGCGCATACCCGCCGCCCGCCACCAGTGCGCACACGCGGTCGCCGACCTTGAAGCCGGCTTCGCGCAGCGCCGCCTCGTCGCCCGACACGATCTCGCCAGCCACTTCCAGGCCCGGCAGGTCGGAGGCACCCGGCGGCACCGGGTAGTGGCCCTTGCGCTGCAGAACGTCGGGCCGGTTCACGCCGCTGGCGGCGACCCGGATCAACAGTTCACCGGCACCGGCGACCGGCGCGGGACGCTCGGCCTCGCGCAGCATCTCGGGCGCACCATAGGACTCGATCTCGATGGCTTTCATGGCGATTCTCTGGACTGACAGCTTCGTTGCAGTTGGGGAAAGGCAGATGGCAATACTGCCGGCCCACCCGAAGGCAAGCCGGCAGTGCGTTCATCAGCCCTGCTGCTCGGTACCGGGCAGTTGCTGCTGTTGCTGCTGCTGAGCGGCAACGTCGGCGGCTTCACCACCGGTGTTGCGCGGCTGGCGGTCTTCGCGCGGGGGACGCTCGCGGCGGTCGCCACGGTCACCGCGATCACCACGATCGCCACGGAACTCGCGCTCTTCGCCCATGCCGGCCGGACGCTCGGTCAGAGCCTTCATCGACAGCTTGACGCGACCCTTGTCGTCGGTCTCGAGAACCTTGACCTTCACGATCTGGCCTTCGCTCAGGTAGTCGGTGACCTTCTCCACACGCTCGTGGGCGATCTGGCTGATGTGCAGCAGGCCGTCCTTGCCGGGCAGCAGGTTCACCAGGGCGCCGAAGTCCAGGATCTTGGTGATCGGGCCTTCGTACACCTTGCCGATTTCGACTTCGGCGGTGATCTGCTCGATGCGGCGCTTGGCTTCGTCGGCCTTGGCGCTGTCGGTCGAGGCGATGGTGATGGTGCCGTCTTCGTCGATGTTGATCTGCGTGCCGGTTTCCTCGGTCAGCGCACGGATGACGGCGCCGCCCTTGCCGATCACGTCGCGGATCTTCTCGGGGTTGATCTTCATGGTGAAGAGCTTGGGCGCGAAGCTGGACACCTCGGTCTTGGCCTCGCCCATCGCTTCTTGCATCTTGCCCAGGATGTGCATGCGCGCTTCCTTGGCCTGGGCCAGGGCAACCTGCATGATTTCCTTGGTGATGCCCTGGATCTTGATGTCCATCTGCAGGGCGGTGATGCCGTTGGTGGTACCGGCCACCTTGAAGTCCATGTCGCCCAGGTGATCTTCATCGCCCAGGATGTCGGTCAGCACCGCGAAGCGGTTGCCTTCCTTGATCAGGCCCATGGCGATGCCGGCCACGTGCGCCTTCATGGGCACGCCGGCGTCCATCATGGACAGGCAGCCGCCGCACACCGAAGCCATCGACGAGGAGCCGTTCGACTCGGTGATCTCGGACACCACGCGGATGGTGTAGGGGAACTCTTCCTTGCTGGGCAGGCAGGCGACCAGCGCGCGCTTGGCCAGGCGGCCGTGACCCACTTCGCGACGCTTGGTGGAGCCCATGCGGCCCACTTCACCGGTGGCGAAGGGAGGCATGTTGTAGTGGAACAGGAAGGTGTCTTCGAACTCGCCGGCCAGCGCGTCGATGCGCTGCGCGTCGCGCTCGGTGCCCAGCGTGGTCACGACCAGCGCCTGCGTCTCGCCGCGGGTGAACAGCGCCGAGCCGTGGGTGCGCGGCAGCACGCTGTTGCGGATCTCGATGGGGCGCACGGTGCGGGTGTCGCGGCCGTCGATGCGGGGCTCGCCTTCGAGGATCTGGCTGCGCACGATGCGCGCTTCGATTTCGAACAGCAGGTCGCCCAGCTTGGCGCCGTCGAATTCAACGCCTTGCGCCGTCAACTCGGCGGCCACGCCGGCATTGGCTTCGCGCAGGGCCTGGGTGCGGGCCTGCTTGCTGCGGATCTGATACACGGCGCGCAGCTTGGGCTCGGCAATGGCATTGACCTTGGCGATGAAGGACTCGTCCTTCGCCGGGGCCTGCCATTCCCACACCGGCTTGCCGGCGTCGCGCACCAGCTCGTGGATGGCGTTGATGGCAACGCGAGCCTGCTCGTGGCCGAAGACCACGCCGCCCAGCATCACTTCTTCCGACAGCTGCAGGGCTTCGGATTCGACCATCAGCACAGCCGCTTCGGTGCCGGCCACGACCAGGTCCATCTGCGAGTCGGCACGGGCCGTCTTGCTGGGGTTGAGCACGTACTGGCCGTTGATGTAGCCCACGCGGGCAGCACCGATGGGGCCGTTGAAAGGCACGCCGGAAATCGACAGGGCCGCGCTCACGCCGATCATGGCAGCGATGTCGGCGTCGACTTCGGGGTTGAGCGACACGGTGTGGATCACCACGTGCACTTCGTTCAGGAAGCCTTCGGGGAACAGCGGGCGGATCGGGCGGTCGATCAGGCGCGAGGTGAGCGTTTCGAGTTCGCTGGGCTTGGCTTCGCGCTTGAAGAAGCTGCCAGGGATCTTGCCGGCGGCGTAGGTCTTCTCGATGTAGTCGACCGTCAGCGGGAAGAAGTCCTGGCCGGGCTTGGCGTTCTTGGAGGCCACCACGGTGGCAAGAATGACGGTGCCGTCGATGTTGACCAGCACGGCGCCCGAAGCCTGGCGCGCGATTTCGCCCGTTTCCATGACGACGGTCTTGTCGCCCCACTGGAAGGACTTGGTGACTTTATTGAAGAGGCTCATGTTTTGCTCCTGTTTTGATAGCGGCCCCATGAGGATCCGCGTTGGCTCGGAGCGCTTTTCAGAACACGATGCCATTCCAGCGAAACCCCCGTCGGGACTTCATTGGAATGACACAGCTTCGCTCTGTTGGCGGCTCCGAAGTGAAAAAACGCCTGAGCTAGCAGGCTAACTCAGGCGTTTTTCGCATTTGGCGACGCTTACTTGCGCAGGCCCAGCTTGGCGATCAGCGCGGTGTAGCGGTCGGCGTCCTTGGACTTGAGGTAGTCCAGCAGCTTGCGGCGGCGGCTCACCATGCGCAGCAGACCGCGACGGCCGTGGTGGTCCTTGGCGTGCTGCTTGAAGTGGGGGGTGAGCTCGTTGATGCGGGCGGTCAGCAGTGCAACTTGCACTTCCGGGCTGCCGGTATCGTTGGCGGCGCGGGCGTTGTCCTTGACGACTTCGGCCTTGACGGAGGCTGCGATCATTGTTTGATTCCTTTGTTCCGAGATGTTTGACTTGCGGCAAGGGCTGGAACTGCCCCTGTCGTGCGCTTTGCGAGATGCAAAACCCTGGGATTATACCCCGGCGCGCCAAACGCCCCGGGCAGGCCCTACCGCCCGGATTGACTTGCCAGCCAGGACCGCAGGCGCCGCACCCCTTCTTCCAGGCGGCCCAGGTCGCGCGAGGCGAAGCACCAGCGCAGCCAGCCCTCGCCCTCGGCACCGAAGGCGGCGCCCGGCGCCAGCCCGATGCCGGCTTCGAGCACCAGCCGCTTGGCCAGGGCCAGCGAATCGTCGAACCCCTGCAACTGGAAGAAGGCATACATGCCCCCGCGCGCCGGCGCCACGCTCACGCCCGGCACCTGGGCCAGCAGGGGCACCAGGGTGTCGCGGCATTGCTTGAGGTGCGCCACGACGCGCGGCGTCACATCGTCAGTGCGCTGCAGCGCCACCACGCCGGCGCGTTGCGTGAACACGCTGGCGCAGGAGGTGTTGAACTCGATGATCTTGCCCATGGCGTCCACCAGCGAGGGCGGCAGCACCAGCCAGCCCAGGCGCCAGCCGGTCATGAGGAAGCTCTTGCTGAAGCTGTGCACCACCACCAGGCGATCTTCCGGCACCGAAATATCGAGGAAGCTGGGCGCGCAGCCGTTGGGCGTGGGCTCGTAGTACAGGCGCTCGTACACCTCGTCGGCCAGGATCCAGGTGCCCGTTTCGCGGCAGTGCGCCAGCAGCGCCTCCTGCTCGGCGCGCGAGAGCGTCCAGCCGGTCGGGTTGTTCGGGGCATTGACGATCAGCAGCCTGGTGCGCGAGGTAACGGCCGCGCGCACGGCGTCAAGGTCGAGCACCCATTCGCCCTGCCGGGCCACCAGCGGCACGCAGCGCACCTTGGCACCCATGATGGCCGGCTGCGCGGTGAGGTTGGGCCACACCGGCGTGACGGCCACCACCTCGTCGCCCGGGTCCACCAGCGCCTGCACCGCCAGCATCAGCGCGCTCACGCCACCCGAGGTGATGGCGATGCGGCCCGCTTCGATGCGCGGATGCAGCCGGCTCATGTAGGTGGCCACGGCTTCGCGCAACTCGGGCAGGCCGAGGTTGTGCGCGTAGAAGGTCTCGCCCTTTTGCAGCGAATCGATGGCAGCCTGGCGGATGAAGTCAGGCGTGACTTCGTCGCTTTCGCCGAACCAGAATGCCAGCACGTTGTCGCGGCCCAGGCCCGCATTGGCCACCTCGCGAATGCGGGAGGCTTCGAGATTCTCGATGGCTTGTCTCATGCGTGTTCTTCAGGAAAAAAGAAGCGTCAGGGCCGCTGCATGCGGCAGGTGGTGGGCATTTCGGCGCGTTCGGCAGCAATGGTCTTGATCACCCGGAAACCATAGCCCGAGCCTTCGACGTCGAACTTCACCCCCGGCGTACCTTGCTTTTCCATCTGGCCGACCACCAGCGACTGCTGGAACTGGTGGTCGCTCGCGCGCATGCGTCCGCGCTGGCCGGCCAGGGTGACGTCCGCCGTTTCCATCGCGCGGGCGACCGCCACCGTGTCAGTGCTGCCGGCCTTCTCGATGGACTGGGCCAGCGCTTCGATCAGCAGTTGCATGCGCATGTGGACGTAATCGTCCGCAGGCTTGGGAAAGCGTGCGCGGAAGGACTTGTAGAAGGCTTCGGACTCGGGCGTCTGCACGTTGGGCAGCCAGTCCGCGACCGCCACCACGCGGCCGATGCCGGCGTCGCCGATGGCCGCCGGCGCACCCAGCGCGTTGCCGTAGAAGGTATAGAACTTGCCTTGGTAGCCGGCCTCGCGCGCGGCCTTCACCAGCAGGGTCAAGTCGTTGCCCCAGTTGCCGGTGATGACCGCCTGGGCCCCGCTGGCCATGATCTTGGTGGCGTAGGGCGCGAAGTCCTTGACGCGACCCATGGGGTGCAGCTCGTCGCCCACGATCTGCACGTCGGGGCGCAAGACGCCCAGCTGCCGGCGCGACTCCTTCAGCACCGCCTGGCCGAAGCTGTAGTCCTGCCCGATCAGGTAGGCCTTCTGCACCGACTTGTCGTCCGCGATCACCTGCATCAGCGCCGTGACCCGCATGTCGGCATGCGCGTCGAAGCGGAAATGCCAGAAGCTGCAGCGCTCGTTGGTGAGCACCGGGTCCACCGCCGAGTAGTTCAGGAAGAGCGCGCGCCGCGAGGGATCACGCTCGTTGTTCTTCTCGACCGCATCGAGAATGGCGGCCGCCATGGCCGACGAATTGCCTTGCAGCACGATGCCCGAGCCGTCGTCGATGGCCGAGCGCAGGGCCGACAGCGCCTCTTCGTTCAGGCCCTTGCTGTCGTAGCGGTCCAGCTGCAGCATGCGCGCGCCGCCGGGCAGCTTGACGCCGCCGCGCTGGTTGACCCGCTCGACCGCCCACAACAGGTTGCGATAGACGGCTTCGCCAGCATTGGCAAAGGGGCCGCTGAGACTTTCCACCATGGCCAGGCGAATGGGCGCTGCGGTCTGCGCGCGGGCGGGGCCGGACCCGATGGCCAGGGCGTTCGCAAATAGCGTCGCCGCACCCATTTTCAAGGCCTGGCGGCGCCGAAATACTTTGGGAATCACAGTCTTGAAACTCTCTGCGCCGCGCCCAGCTTGGAGTCATGCGGCACTCATGGTTGAAAGGCCGCGCAGTGTAAGGGACACACCCTTGTCCCCATGTGCAAGTCACCCGAAGGAGTACCTCATGTTTTTCGCCCCCACCGTCCGCGCCCGCAGCTACTCGCCCCGCGCCTTTGACCGCAGCTTCGAGCGCTTCTTCAACGACGCGTTTGCCGCCGCTCCCGCACAGCGCGGCCTGCAGTTCGAACAGGACGAAAAGAGCTGGACGCTGTCGCTGGACGTGCCCGGCCTGTCGCGTGAAGACCTGAGCATCGGTATCGAAGGCGCCGTGGTCCGCATCGAAAGCAAGGCCGAAGCCAAGCGCCAGTTCAAGGCCGCCTACGAACTGCCCCTGGAAGTGGATGCCTCGGCCAGCGAAGCCAAGCTGGAAAACGGCGTGCTGACCCTCAAGCTGGCAAAAAAAGTTCCGGTCAGCAACGTCGCGCAACTGACCATCAACTGAGCCGGGGCCGCCTCCGGCAAATCCCCGCAAACCCCGCGTTTATGCGGGGTTAAACGACGAAGCCCGCCTCTGGCGGGCTTTTTCTTTGTTGCGGAAATCCGTCGTATGTAACCTTTAGTTGCCGTTCCATTTTGTGACGGATTCACAATAATCCGAAAGACATGTGGCATATATCCCGATGCAACATGCTCTTTGACCGCAGTTCGGTGAAGTTTTCAACACGGAATAGCCTCGTAACAGTTCGAGAGCTTGACGCTAAGGAAGCCAATGGATACGCAACTGATGCCTGCAAACCAAAGTACACAGTCAGACACACTGATGGTGTTCTTGCCCGGAGCTTTCCTCCACCCGGAGGAATTCGAACGGGAAGGTTTTGTCAGTGCCGTGCGCGAGCGTGACCTGGCCGCCGACGTGCTCCTGGTGCATGCCGACGTTTCCTACTATTACGACCAGACCTTCGTGGAGCGGCTGGACAACGACGTGCTCAAGCCGCAGCGCTCGAGTGGTTACAAGAAGATCTGGCTGGTTGGGATCTCGATCGGCGGCTTTGGCGCCCTGATCCATGAACTGGCCCGCCCCGGCTTCGTCGATGGCATCGTCGCCCTCGCACCCTACCTGGGCCGACGCCCGCTGGGCGCCGAGATCCACAAGGCCGGCGGCCTGCGCACCTGGAAGGCGCCCACCGGCCCGCTGCCCGACGAGGAAGTGGACCGCAAGCTCTGGCCCTGGCTGCAACAGTACGCCGATGCCAAGCATGCGAAGCAGAAGGATCTGCCCCCGCTCTACCTCGGCTTTGGCCTGACCGACCGCTTTGCGTCCAACCACAAGCTGCTGGCCGACGCCCTGCCCTCGGACCGCGTCTTCACCACCGAAGGCGGCCACGACTGGCCCCAATGGTCCAAGCTCTGGAAGAAGGTGCTGGACGTTCTGCCCGTGCCCTCACTGGGCCAGGCTATGCCGCGACCGGCAGTGCGTCCAATGGCCATCGCGGCTTGACGTCGAACGCGTAGCGCGACTGGGGCTGTTCGAGCCCGGCCTGCACCCGCATGGCGCCGGCCATAGCGATCATGGCGCCGTTGTCGGTGCACAGGTGCAGCTCGGGGTAGTGCACGCGCACCCCCCGCTTGGCGCAAGCGGCATTCAACTGCTCGCGCAGCCGTTTGTTGGCGCCCACTCCGCCGGCCACCACCAGGCGCTTGAGGCCCGTCCGGTCGAGTGCCGCCAGCGATTTCTTCAACAGCACTTCGACGATGGCGGCCTGCGTGGACGCGGCCAGGTCGCTCTTGTTCGCTTCCAGTTCGTCGCCCAGCTTGCGCACCTGGGTCAGTACGGCGGTCTTCAATCCGGCAAACGAGAAATCCAGGTCGCCGCTGTGCAGCAGCGGACGGGGCAGCTTGAAGGCGGTCTCGCTTCCGCTCTCCGACAGCTTGGCCAGCCACGGGCCGCCCGGATAGGGTAGTCCCAGCAGCTTGGCGCTCTTGTCGAAGGCCTCGCCCGCCGCGTCGTCGATGGTCTCGCCCAGCACCTTGTAGTGCCCGACACCATCGACTTCCATGAGCTGCGTGTGGCCACCCGACACCAGCAGCGCCACAAAGGGGAACTCGGGCGGATCGGCGCTCAGGAATGGCGAGAGCAGGTGCCCTTCGAGGTGGTGCACGCCCAGCACGGGCCGCTCCAGCGCCGCGCCCAGGGCACAGGCCACGCCCGCCCCCACCAGCAGCGCACCGGCCAGGCCAGGGCCGCGCGTATAGGCCACCACGTCCACCTCGCCGAGATCGTGACCGCTTTCGGCCAGCACCGATTGCGCCAGGGGCAGCACGCGGCGGATGTGGTCGCGGCTGGCCAGTTCAGGCACCACGCCGCCATAGGCCTGGTGCATGGCGATCTGACTGTGCAAGGCGTGGCTGAGCAGGCGCGGCACGGCGGCACCTTGTACGTCGACCAGCGCCACGCCGGTTTCATCGCAGGAGGATTCGATTCCCAGAACGAGCATCCGGGAAGTTTAGGCGCGCCCCGCCCCGCAGGCTGGCCAAAGGACATTCGGGGCGAGCAGGAAGCCGCCCGCGCCGCGTCAGGACATGATCACCTGCAGGCTGCGCTCGTAGGCCGCAGTGAGCTGGTCGAAGCGCACCAGCAGCGCCTCGCTGGCACGCACCAGCGCTATACGGCCATCGGCCTTGCCGGCATTTCGCACGCCACCCACCAACAGGAGCCACTCGTCGCGCGCCTGTGCGATCGTGCTGCGGATCTCGGCCGAGCTCAGGGGCGTCTGCTCCAGGTCGACCAGCGCGGCCTCGAACTCGTCCATGGTCGGCATGAGGCGCGCTCGCGGCGCTTCGGTGCCAAGCAGCGAAGCCAGCAGCGCGTCCTTGGCCAGCCGCTGGGCACGCATGCGCTGACGGCCACAGATGTTGACGATGTGCAGCGCATTGCGGGAGCCGGTGGCTTCCAACGCGCCGGTGAGGGCTTCGGCGGCGCCCAGCAAGGTTTCGGCTCGCTCGTCGAGTTCAGTCAGTGCGCCCACGGCCGCGCGCTCGTCCAGCGCCACGCTCAACGGCTCCCAGGCACGGCGCACCTGAACCAGGCTGTGCGCGGCACGGGTGTCCAGCACCAGGCCGTCCAGGTGCTCCAGGTTCTGCTGCACGCGCTGCATCGACTCCTTGCGCAGCACGCGCCCACGCTGCACATCGATGCCAGCCACCTCCTGCGCAGCCAGGCGCGCCAGCCGCTGCGACAACATGCGCAACTGACCCGCGCGATTGATCGACTCGGCCCACTGCGCGGCCTCCAGCAGCGAGCGCGAAACCTCGCCCAGCCGCAAGTTGGCATGCATTGCGGCACCTCGCAGCATCACGAAAGCCTCGTCTTCGGCGATGCCTCGCGCCGACATGAGCAGCCCCTTGGCGCGATCGATCCACTTGCGCTCGTCCAGTCGCGTGCGCAAGGCGTCCATGTCGGCGCGCAGGTCGGCTTCGCGCTGCCAGCGGCCCTGCGCCTCGCGCAGCAAGAGAGCCAGCCGCTGGGCATCGAGCTCGCCCAACGCGGCCCAGGCGTGCACTCCGCGCTCCACCCATCGCTGGGGATCTTGCGGTGCAGCTTCGCAAAGCAGGCTCAGGGCACAAGGCGGCACACCCTGCCAACCCTTGAGCGCATCGAGCAGCGCAGCCTCCTGCCCGACATGCGTGGCGCACAGCAGGACCTGTTGCGGTGCGTCGGCCGCCACCTTGCGCACCATGCTGCGGCAAGGTGTTTCGCCCGGGTTGGCGAACTCCGTGTCGGCGAGTAGTGCGCGCAAGGTTTCCGATGCACCTGCTGCATCGGCTTCACTGGAGAAAACAAGGAGAACAGAGGCCATGGCAATACCGCCAGCATAGGCCAGGCCAGCCTTCGCGCTCAGGCACGGCTCTTGCGTAGGAGTGATCGCGGTGTAACGAAGCACCGCATTGGTGAAGACGAGACGGCACGCCGCCCCGACACCCCCGCGCTGCTGCCCGGGGGCAAATCACCCGGCCTGGCGCTCTGCCTTTGGCGCGCCTCCCCACATTGCTCAACGTTTCGGCCCTCTGCAGGTGAGGCAGCCGAAGCAACGTCGCACGGAAAAAGCCATGACCAGCTTCAAGTCCTTTCTGAAATCGGGCCACGGGCCCACCTTGTTTGCCGCATTCCTTTACTTCGCCTTCTCATGCTGCATCTGGGTGCTCAACGGCGCCATGGCGCCCTTCATTGGCGAGACCTTCGACCTCTCGCCGGCGCAGAAGGGCCTGATGCTGTCGGTGCCGATCATTGCGGGTGCGCTCATGCGCTTTCCGCTGGGCGTGCTGTCGCAATACATCGGCCGCAAGAACGCCACGCTGGTCGAGATGGGCCTGATCGCAGTGGCCATGCTGTTCGGCTTCTTCATGGTCGACAGCTTCAATGGCCTGCTCGCCATGGGCGTGCTGCTTGGCATTGCCGGCGCCAGCTTCGGCGTGGCGCTGTCGCTGGGAGCGGGCTGGTTTCCGCCGCAGCACAAAGGCCTGGCCATGGGCCTGGTAGGTGCGGGCAACGTGGGTACTGCCGTATCGGTGCTGGTGGCGCCGCCGCTTGCGCAGTGGCTGGGCTGGCAGAGCGTCTACGCGGTAGCCGCCTGCGCCATCCTGGTGCCGATGCTGGTCATGGTGATGTTCGCCAAGGAGCCGCCTGACGTGGCCAAGCACGCCGGCCTGCGCGAGCACGTCGCCTGCCTGTTCGAGAAAGACGGCTGGGTGTTCAGCCTGATCTACGGCGTGACCTTCGGCGGCTTCATCGGCCTGACGACCTTCCTGCCTTCCTACTACTACGAGCAGTTTGGCGTGAGCAAGGTGCAGGCGGGCCAGCTGACCATGCTGGCCGCGTTCATGGGCGCCGCGGTGCGCATCTTCGGCGGCTGGATCTCGGACCGCTGGGGCGGCGTCAACGCGCTGACGCTGGTGCTGGTGGTGGTCGCCGTGTCGCTGGGCGCGGTGGGCCTGGCCTCGTCGTCGCTGGTCGTCACGACGATGCTGCTGATCGTCTGCTTTGCCGCGCTGGGCGCTGGCAACGGCGCGCTCTTCCAGCTGGTGCCGCTGCGCTGGCCCGCGAGCACCGCGGTTGCCGGCTCCATGATCGGCGAGATCGGCGCACTGGGCGGTGGACTGGTGCCCAACGCCATGGGGCTGTCCAAGCAGTACCTGGGCAGCTATCTGTGGGGCTTCATGTTCTTCGCAGTGCTGGCGCTGGTCATGCTGGGCGTGATGCGCGTCATGCAGCTGCGCTGGACCCGCACCTGGGCCGAACGCGGCGGCCGCGCACGCGTTGCAGCCGACGGGGTTGCCGCCGCGCGCGCCTGATTCACCCGATACATGCTTTGGCAAAGGTGTCGCCCATGAACAAGCTCAAGCTCGTATTGATCGGCAACGGCATGGCCGGGGTGCGCACCATCGAGGAGCTGCTGAAGATCGCGCCAGACCTGTACGACATCACCGTGTTCGGTGCCGAGCCGCATCCCAACTACAACCGCATCATGCTGTCGCCGGTGCTGGCGGGCGAGCAGACGGTCGACGAGATCGTGCTCAACAGCTGGGCCTGGTATTCGCAGAACGGCATCACCCTGCACGCGGGCAAGAAGGTGGTGGAGGTCGACCGCGTGAGGCGCATCGTGCGTGCGGTGGACGCCCAGGGCACCATCACCGAAGCCGAATACGACCGGCTGCTGGTGTGCACCGGCTCCAACCCGTTCATGCTGCCGGTGCCCGGCAAGGACCTGAAAGGCGTGATCGCCTACCGCGACATTGCCGACACCGACTACATGATCGAGACTGCCCGCACGCACAAGAATGCGGTGGTCATCGGTGGCGGCCTGCTGGGCCTGGAAGCAGCCAACGGCCTGGCGCTGCGCGGCATGAAAGTGACGGTGGTGCACGCTTGCGACTGGCTGATGGAGCGCCAGCTTGACAACGTGGCCGGCGCCTTGCTGAAGCAGTCGCTGGAAGAGCGCGGCCTGCATTTCATGCTGGGCGCGCAGACCCAGGAGTTGCTGGGCAACGAGCAAGGCCGGGTGCGCGCCATCCGCTTCAAGGACGGCAGCGAAGTGCCCGCCGACCTGGTGGTGATGGCCGTGGGCATCCGCCCCAACGTGGAGCTCGCGCAGCAGATGCACCTGCACTGCGAGCGCGGCATCGTGGTGAACGACACCATGCAGACCGTGACCGACGCGCGCATCTACTCGGTGGGCGAATGCGCCCAGCACCGCGGCGTGGCCTACGGGCTGGTCGCGCCCCTGTTCGAGCAGGCCAAGGTGGCAGCCAACCACCTGGCGCAGTTCGGCATCGGTCGCTACGCGGGCTCGCTCACCTCGACCAAGCTCAAGGTCACGGGCATCGACCTGTTCAGCGCCGGCGAGTTCATGGGCGGTGAAGGCTGCGAGGAAATCGTGATGAACGACCCCCTCGGCGGCGTCTACAAGAAGCTGGTGATCCGCGACGACAAGCTGGTGGGCGCCTGCCTGTACGGCGACACGATCGATGGCAGCTGGTACTTCAAGCTGCTGTGCGAGGGCAGCAACGTGAGCGAGGTGCGCGAGCTGCTGATGTTTGGAGAGCCCGACCTTCATGGCTGAGACGAGATCGACCTGCCCCTACTGCGGCGTCGGCTGCGGCGTGATCATCGAGCACGACGGCGCCCAGATCACCGGCGTGCGTGGCGACCCGCAGCACCCGGCCAACTTCGGGCGGCTGTGCACCAAGGGCTCGACCCTGCACCTGACGGCCGCAGCGGAAGTCACGCGCCAGACGCGGCTGCTGCAGCCCATGCAGCGGCTGGTGCGTGGCGGCGAGCCGCAGCAAGTGAGCTGGGGCAGCGCGCTCGACACGGCAGCCTCCGGGTTCGCGCGCATCATCGACCAGCATGGCCCCGACGCCGTGGGCTTCTACGTGTCGGGCCAGTTGCTGACGGAGGACTACTACGTCTTCAACAAGCTGGCCAAGGGCCTCATCGGAACCAACAACATCGACACCAACTCGCGCCTGTGCATGAGCAGCGCGGTGGCCGGCTACAAGAAGACATTGGGCGCCGATGCGCCGCCCGCCTGCTACGAAGACTTCAACCATGCGCAGTGCCTGTTCTTCGTGGGCAGCAACGCGGCCTGGGCGCACCCCATACTTTTCCGGCGCATCGAAGACGCCAAGCGCGACAACCCCGGGATGAAGATCGTGGTGGCCGACCCGCGGCGCACCGACACGGCCGAGATCGCCGACCTGTACCTGCCCATCCAGCCCGGCACCGACGTCATGTTGTTCCACGGCATGCTGCACCTGATGCTGCAGCATGGCTGGACGCGGCCGGACTACATCGCCGCGCACACCAGCGGCTTCGATGCGCTCGAAGCCATGGTGCGCGACTGCACGCCCGACAAGGTCGCACAGGTTTGCGGAATTTCCACGGGCCAGCTGCTGGAGGCTGCGCGCCTGTTCGCCACCTCGGCCGCCACGCTCAGCCTGTACTGCCAGGGACTGAACCAATCGTCCAGCGGCACCGCGAAGAACACGGCGCTCATCAACCTGCACCTGGCCACGGCGCAGATCGGCAAGCCTGGCGCAGGACCTTTTTCCCTGACCGGCCAGCCCAACGCCATGGGCGGGCGCGAGGTGGGCGGGCTGGCCAACCTGCTTTCTGCGCACCGCGACCTGGCCAATGCCCAGCACCGCGCCGAAGTGGCCGCGCTGTGGGGCGTGCCGCAGGTGCCCGACAAGCCGGGCAAGACGGCCGTGGAAATGTTCCAGGCCGCCGCCGACGGCGAAATCCGCGCCTTATGGATCGCCTGCACCAACCCGGCGCAGTCGATGCCCGACCAGCGCACGGTGCGTCGCGCACTGCAGCGCTGCGAGCTGGTGATCGTGCAGGAGGCCTTTGCCACCACTGCCACCTGCGCCTACGCCGACCTGCTGCTGCCGGCCACCACCTGGGGCGAGAAGACCGGCACCGTGACCAACAGCGAGCGCCGCATCTCCCGCGTGCGGCCGGCCGTGCCTGCGCCCGGCGTGGCGCGGCACGACTGGTCCATCGCGGTGGACTTCGCACACCGGCTGCAGGCCCTGCTGCCGGCGCACCGGGCACGCCCATCGTTGTTTCCCTATGCGCTGAGCAGCGACGCGGGCGCCGAAACCATCTGGAACGAGCACCGCGAATCGACGCGCGGACGCGACCTGGACATCACCGGCCTGTCCTGGCCCGTGCTCGAAGCCCATGGCCCGCAGCAGTGGCCGTGTCCCGCCGACAAGGTCGGCACCGCGAATGACGCCGGGCGCCAGCTCGGCAAGCCTCGCCTGTACGAAGACGGCGTGTTCGCCACGCCCGACGGCCGCGCCCGCTTCGTCGCCGCGGCCTACCAGCCCACCGCCGAACAGCGCGAACCGCGCTACCCCATCTCGCTGAACACGGGCCGGCTGCGCGATCAGTGGCACGGCATGAGCCGAACAGGCACGCTCGGCCGCCTGTTCGGCCACATGGCCGAGCCGGCCGTGCAGCTGCATCCGCAGGACATGGCGCAGCGCAGCCTGCAGGACGGCGACCTCGTCTACCTCACCTCGCGCCGAGGCAGCGTGGTGCTGCCCGCGCAGGCCAGCGAGGACATGGGCCGCAGCCAGGCCTTCGTTGCCATGCACTGGGGCGGCGAATATCTCGGCGGGCGGTCTTCCACCGGCGACACGCTGGCCGGCATCAATGCGCTGACCACGTCCGCCTTCTGCCCCGACTCGAAGCAGCCCGAACTCAAGCACACGGCCGTGAAAGTGCTCAAGGCCGAACTGCCCTGGAGCCTGCTGACCATGGCCTGGCTGCCCACCAGCACCGCCTTGCAGACCCTGCAGTCGGCGCGAGCCTGGATGAAGGAGTTCCCCTTTGCCAGCTGCGTCCCATTCAGCGCAGGCGGCGCGCTGTCGCCCGAAGGCGGCCCGGAACGAAACGGCGTGCTGTTTCGCGCCGCCGGCCATGACCCCGCCCCGCCCGAGTTGCTGGCCCACATCGAGAAGCTGTTCGGCCTCGATGCGCCGGACGCGTTGCGCTATGTCGATGCCAGGCACGGCCAGCGGCGCACCGCACGGCTGGTGCGTGCCGGCAGCGACGCGCACCTCGAAGCCTTCCTGCTGGCCGGCGACACGCGCGCCCAGGCCTGGATCAGGCCCCTGCTGCAGCAACGCCTGCCGGCCCAGGCCCTGGGCCGCCAGTTGCTGCGCCCCGGTGCCACCGCGCCGGCCGGCATCAGCGCCAGGGGCAAGGTGGTGTGCAGCTGCTTCGGCGTGAGCGAGACCGCCATCGACTGCACGCTGCGCGAATCCGCAGGCGGCAGCGAGACCGACCGCCTGGCGGCCCTGCAGGGCAAGCTGCGCTGCGGCACCAACTGCGGCTCGTGCGTGCCCGAACTCAAGCGCATGGTGCGCGTGGTCATGGCACCCCGGGAAACTGTGGGGGCATAAGGAACGACCCGATTTGGCATAAGCCTTGCGGGACAATCGGCGCACCCATGAGCATCAGCCACTACATCAAGGAAATCGGGCGCGGCGCGCGCGGCGCCAAGCCGCTTTCGCGCGAGCAGGCCCGCGACCTGTTCGGCCAAGTGCTGGACGGCCGCGTCACCGACCTCGAAGTGGGTGCCTTCTGTCTGGCCATGCGCATCAAGGGCGAAACGCCCGAGGAGATGGCCGGCTTTCTCGACGCCACGCACGAGCGCCTGGCCCGCTTTCCCGCCATTGCGGCCGGCGAACAACCGCTCATCGTGGTTCCCAGCTACAACGGCGCGCGCAAGCTGCCGGTGCTTACGCCTTTGCTGGCGCTGCTGCTGGCACGCGAAGGCTTGCCCTTGCTGCTGCATGGCAGCCAGACCGAAGCACGCCGCGTCACTGCAGCCTCGGTGCTCGAGGCCATGGGCGTGGCCCCCTTGTCTTGCGTTCGCGCCGTGCAGCCGGGCGAGGTGGCGCACGTCACCACGCAGTTGCTGTGCCCCGGCCTCAAGCGCCTGCTCGATGTGCGACAGGTGGTCGGCCTGCGCAATCCGGCCCACAGCGTGGTCAAGCTCATGCTGCCGGCCGGTGGCGAGCGGCAATTGCTCATCAGCAGCTACACGCACCCCGCCTACGCCGAATCGATGGCGCAGACCTTTGCGCTGATGAAAATGAACGCCCTGCTCTCGCGCGGCCTCGAAGGCGAAAGCGTGGCGGACCCGCGCCGCACCGCGCAGGTAGACGGATTTTTGCAGGGCCGGCGCATCGAACTGCAGTCGCAGGCGCCGGGCACCCTCGACCAGGTGCCGGGCCTTCCCGACGGCATCGACCTGCCCTCCACCGTCGACTACACCCGCCGCGTGCTCGACGGCCAATTGCCAACGCCGGATGCCATTGCGCGTCAGGTCGAACACGTGCGCAGGCTGGTTCAGATGCTCGTCGAACCGCAGAGCCTGGACGCCGATCCAACCAC
Source organism: Pseudomonadota bacterium (assembly GCA_018241225.1). Lineage (GTDB taxonomy): Bacteria > Pseudomonadota > Gammaproteobacteria > Burkholderiales > Burkholderiaceae_C > Variovorax. The sequence goes on along the minus strand of JAFEEG010000007.1, from coordinate 125,533 downwards.
CCCATCCGTCGCCAAGGCTGCATGACGATGAAACACTCCGCCCCATTCACCCAAGGCAGCTGCACGCTGGTCGGCGCAGGCCCCGGCGATCCGGACCTGCTCACCTTCAAGGCCGCCAAGGCGATCCAGGCGGCCACGGTGATCCTGGTCGACGACCTGGTCAACGACGCAGTGCTGTCGCACGCGCATCCGCAGGCGCGCATCGTCTACGTGGGCAAGCGCGGCGGCTGCAAGAGCACGCCGCAGGCCTTCATCGAGAAGCTCATGATCACCGCGGTGCGCGAGGGCGAACACGTGGTGCGCCTCAAGGGCGGCGATCCCTTCATCTTCGGCCGTGGCGGCGAAGAGGTGGAGCACCTGCGTGAAGCCGGCATCGAGGCACAGGTGGTCAACGGCATCACTTCTGGCCTGGCCGCCGTCACTTCGTTGCAGGTGCCGCTGACGCATCGCGACCGTGCGCAGGGCGTGGTCTTCGTCACCGGCCATGCCAAGACCGGCCACAGCGCCACCGAGCACCCCACCGACTGGAAGAAGCTGGCCGCCGCCGCGCGTGATGCGCGCCTGACGCTGGTGGTCTACATGGGCGTGTCGGGCGCTGCGCACATCCAGCACGGCCTGCTGGACGGCTTGCCGGGCAGCACGCCCGTGGCCATCGTGCAGCATGCCACCTTGCCCACGCAGCGGCACGTGCTGAGCACGCTGGAGCGCATGCACGAGGCGCTGGCCGACTCGGGCATCGGCAGCCCCGCGATCATCGTGGTGGGCGACGTGCTCAAGGGCGTGGCCGCCGCGAGCCTGGAAGCCGAGCGCTTCGGTACCTGAGGAGCTGGCGCCAGCATTTTCAGGCTCGCTCGAGGCTCCATAGAATCGCGCCGATCAACAGCGGAGCGAGGGAGTCCCGAAGATGCTTGAAAAACTCAACGAATACACCGAGGGCCATGGCGAGCTGCGCCCGGGCCATGGTCTGCTGACGGGGACGATCGCCCTCACGTTGGCCATGCTGTGCTTTCTCGGGGTGCTGGCCTTCCACTTCCCGCAGTACCTCACTACACCGGAGCTGCGCAAGAACTACGACGTGGGCACCATGCGACTGGTCCTGCTGACGGCCATGGTCGTCTCGGGCGGCCTGTCTCTGGTCAACGTGATCTTCGGGCGCGCGCGCTGGCTGTCTGCCTTTGCGTTTCTCATCGTTGCGCTGTCGGCCTCGCTGGGCGGCCACAAGGTGCACGTCGACCCCAATTTTCCGGACCACACGCCCTACATCGGGCTGGACTGGTTCATTCTCGATCTGCTGGGTTCATCGCTGATCTTCATCTTCATCGAGAAGCTGTTCGCGCTGCGCAAGGACCAGCCGGTGTTCCGCCCCGAATGGCAGACCGACCTGCACCATTTCATCGTCAACCACATGATCGTCGGCTTCGTGCTGCTGGCCACCAACCTGATGGTGCATCGCTTGTTCGGTTGGGCGGCAAATGACGGCATTCGCGGCTGGGTGGCCGGCCTGCCGTTCTGGGCAGGCCTGCTGCTGATCATCCTGGTGGCCGACCTGGTGCAGTACTGGACGCATCGCGCCTACCACGAGGTGCCCCTTCTCTGGCGCCTGCACGCAGTGCATCACAGCGTCAAGAGCATGGACTGGATGGCCGGCTCAAGGCAGCACGTGCTCGAGTTGCTCATCACTCGAACGCTGGTGCTGGCGCCGATCTTCGTGCTGGGCTTTTCCAAGGACGTGGTGGACGCCTACATCCTCATCGTTGGCTTCCAGGCGGTGTTCAACCACTGCAACGTCAGCGTGCGCCTGGGTCCGCTGCGCTATCTGATCGTGACGCCCAACTTCCACCATTGGCATCACAGCCAGGACGACGAAGCCATCGACAAGAACTACGCCGCACACTACGCATTCCTCGACTATCTCTTCGGTACGGCAGTGAAAAGCGAACACGCGTGGCCCAAGGACTACGGCGTGGTGGGCGACTATGTTCCGGACGGCTTCTTCAAGCAGCTGAAGTTTCCATTCACCTGGAAGGGCTGACACCGCGTGACCGTACAAAGCTTCGACGCCATCGTCATCGGCGCAGGCGCCGCCGGCCTGTTCTGTGCCGCGCAAGCCGGCCAGCGCGGCCTGAAGGTGCTGCTGCTGGACCACAACGAGCGCATCGCCGAGAAGATCCGCATCTCGGGCGGCGGGCGCGCCAACTTCACCAACCGAGACCTCGACGTGCGCGCCCCGCAGCGGCACTTCGTAGGCGACAACCCGCACTTCTGCCGCTCGGCCCTGTCGCGCTACACGCCGCAGCACTTCATCGAGCTGGTGGAAAAGCACGGCATTGCCTATCACGAGAAGCACAAGGGCCAGCTGTTTTGCGACGGCCCTTCGCAGCAGATCATCGACATGCTGCTGGCCGAATGCGCCACCGGCGGCGTTGCCCATTGGCAGCCCTGCAAGGTGGGCGAGGTGCAATTCGAGGCCGGCGAAGGCTACACGCTGCAGACATCCAGGGGCGAGGTCCGTGCGCCCCGGCTCGTGGTGGCCACGGGCGGGCTGTCCATCCCGCAGATCGGCGCCAGCGACTTCGGCTACCGCATAGCGACCCAGTTCGGCCTGCGCGTGGTGGAGCCCCGCCCCGCGCTGGTGCCGCTGACCTTCGCTGGCGAGGGCTGGGCGCCCTATGCCAACCTGGCGGGCCTGGCGCTGCCGGTCCAGATCGAGACCGGCGCCAAGAAAGAGCGCATGAGCTTTCACGAAGACCTGCTGTTCACGCACCGCGGGCTTTCGGGGCCGGCCGTGCTGCAGATCTCCAGCTACTGGAAGGCAGGCGAGCCGCTCACCCTGGACTTCGCGCCCGGCGTGCAGATCGGCACCGAACTGCGCGATGCCAAGGCGCGCTCGAAAAAGCGCATTGCCAACGAGCTGGCCCAGTGGGTGCCCTCGCGCCTGGCCGACGCCTGGGTGGGACAAGACACCGCACTGGCCCGACCGATCAACGAGGCGGCCGACAAGGCCCTGGCTCAGCTGGCCGAGCGCGTCGGCCGCTGGCAGATCACGCCCAGCGGAACCGAGGGGTACAAGAAGGCAGAAGTCACGGCCGGCGGGGTCGACACGCGCGACCTGTCGTCCCAGACGCTGGAGTCGAAGCAGCCGGGCCTGTACTTCATCGGCGAAGTGGTGGACGTGACCGGTTGGCTGGGCGGCTACAACTTCCAGTGGGCCTGGGCCAGCGCCCATGCCTGCGCCGACGGGCTGGCCACGGCGCAATAGCCCCGCCGAAGCCTGGCTGCCGCAATGCCGCCGGCTGCGCACGGCATGTCCGAAATTGATCGATCCATGTCGTTCGCCCCCCTTTGCGCAGTCCGAGCAATCGCCAAGAATGCGGACTCCTTCAATCACCTTGTCGAGCCAAGCCGATGTCTTCTCCCCGCCGCGCCCTGATCGTCATCGATGTGCAGAACGAGTATTTCGAGGGCGGCGGCCTGCCCATCGAATACCCGCCGATCACCGACACACTGCCCAACGTCACCCGCGCCATGGACGCGGCCCGCGCCGCTGGCGTACCGGTGGTGGTCGTGCAGCACCATGCGCCCGCTGGCGCACCAGTGTTCCAGGCCGACAAGCACGGCGGGCAGTTGCACCCTGAAGTGGCCGGCCGCGCGCACGACCATCTCGTGACCAAGAGCTTTCCCAGCGTGTTCACCGGCACCGACTTCGCGGCATGGCTGGAGGCGCACGGCGTGAATACGCTCACCATCGTGGGCTACATGACGCACAACTGCGATGCCTCCACGGCCTTCGAGGCCATGCACCGGGGCCTGGCCATCGAGTTCCTGGCCGACGCCACCGGCTCGCTGCCCTATGCCAACGCGGCGGGCCGGGCCAGCGCCGAGGAGATCCACCGGGTGTTCAGCGTGGTGTTGCACAGCAATTTCGCCGCCGTGGCGTCTACCGCCGACTGGATCGCCGCCGTGGCGCGGCAGGAGGCCCTGCCCAAGGACAACGTGGTGGCGTCCAACCAGCGCGGCCGGCAGGCGGCCTGAGGTCGGTTGAAGCGGGGGGTCGACCGGGCGCTCGCGCTCGGGTTATAATGCGCGGCTAACTTTTGGCCCCGCCTCAACGGCCACACCAGTATCCAAGTTGAGGAACCCCTGCTCAGGTCACGATCTTGCCCGGGCGCCATGTTTCAAAAACTGAACTAAATGACCACCATCCGCGTTAAAGAAAACGAGCCCTTCGACGTGGCGCTGCGCCGCTTCAAGCGCACCATCGAAAAACTGGGCCTGCTGACCGACCTGCGTGCCCGCGAGTTCTACGAAAAGCCCACCGCCGAGCGCAAGCGCAAGAAGGCCGCGGCCGTCAAGCGCCACTACAAGCGCGTGCGCAGCATGCAGCTGCCCAAGAAGCTGTACTAAGCTGCCCCGCCCCCGACGGCACTTCCTTCTCGAAGCGCCGTCGCCGGTTTCGAGCCGCGCCAGGAACATCCTGCCGCGGCTCTTGTCGTTTTTGCCCTGCCAGATAACACAAGAAGGAACACGCCATGAGCCTCAAGGACCAGATCACCGAAGACATGAAGACCGCGATGCGCGCCAAGGACTCGGAACGCCTGGCCACCATCCGCCTGCTGATGGCCGCGCTTAAGCAAAAGGAAGTGGACGAGCGCGTCGAACTGGACGACGCCATGATCGTTGCCGTCATCGACAAGATGGTGAAGCAGCGCAAGGACTCCGTCGCTGCCTTCACCCAGGGTGGCCGCCAGGACCTGGCCGACAAGGAAGCGGCCGAGATCAAGGTGCTGGACGCCTACTTGCCCCAACGCATGGGCGCCGACGAGATCACCGCCGAAGTGAAGGCCATCGTGGCCGAGCTGGGCGCCAAGGGCCCTGGCGACATGGGCAAGGTGATGGGCGCGGTGAAGACCCGCCTGGCCGGCAAGGCCGACATGGGCCTGGTCAGCGCCGCGGTCAAGGCCGCGCTCACCGGCGCCTGAGCCGCCCCGGCATGAGCACCAACGCTGCCGCCATCCCCAAGGCCTGCGCCTGTCTCGTCGATGCGAAAGGCCGGCTGCTGGTGTTCTACCAGCCAGCCGATGACGGCATGCAGCTGCCCAAGGGCACGATCGAGCCGGGGGAGTCGCCCGAAGACGCCGTGCGCCGCGAGCTGCTGGAGGAATCGGGCATCCACTTCACCGGCGAGCTGGTGCCGCTGGGCACCATGGACCGCCACTGCGAAGCCGGCATCGAGGGCAACAAGCACCGCCACGCGCAGCTGTGGCACCTGTACCTCATGCGCGCCCAGGGCCCGCTGCCCGAGACCTTCGAGCACGTGGCCCACGGCAGCCCGGAAGAAGACGGCCTGGTGTTCAGCTTTTCCTGGCTCGCGCAAGACCAGGAGCCCGTGGGCTTTGCCAAGCCCTACCTCCAGGCCATCGCGCGAGCGCGCGAGGCTGTCAGGACCCTGCCACCTTCATCCGATTGACCAGGATCGAGCCGGTGGTCTTGGCGCCGAAGGTGTAGGCGTCTGCCCCCACCGCCTCGATGCCCAGCAGCATGTCCTTGAGGTTGCCGGCAATGGTGATTTCCTGCACCGGGAAGGCAATGCGGCCCTTTTCCACCCAGAAGCCGCTGCAACCGCGCGAGTAGTCGCCGGTCACGTAGTTCACGCCCTGCCCCATCAGCTCGATGACGAACAGGCCGGTGCCCAGCTTCTTGAGCATGGCGTCCAGGTCATCTTCAGGCCGCGTCCTCGACGAATGCAGCACGAGGTTGTGCGAGCCGCCGGCATTGCCGGTGGTCTTCATGCCCAGCTTGCGCGCCGAGTAGGTAGACAGGAAGTAGCCCTCCAGCCGACCGCCGTCGACGATCTTTCGCGCCTTGGTGGCCACGCCTTCGTCGTCGAAGGGCGCACTGCCCTTGCCTTTGCGAACGTGCGGGTCTTCGTCGACGCTGAGGTGGTCTGCCAGTACCTTCTTGCCCAGCGAGTCGAGCAGGAAGCTGCTCTTGCGATACAGCGCGCCGCCGCTGGTGGCCTGCACCAGCGAGCCCAGCAGGCCGGCCGCCAGGGGCGACTCGAACAGCACCGGGCATTCGGTGGTCTTGATCTTGCGCGACTTCAGCCGGCTCAGCGCCCGCTCGGCGGCATAGCGGCCCACCGCCTGCGGGCTGGCCAGCTCGTCGGCCGAGCGCATGGAGCTGTACCAGGCGTCGCGCTGCATGTCGTTGCCCTTGCCGGCAATGGGCGCCACCGAAATCGAATGACGCGAGCTGGCGTAGCCGCCCCGAAAACCGTGCGTGTGCGCACTGAAGAAGTGGCTCTGCTGCGCCGAAACGCCTGCGCCTTCGCTGTTGGTGATGCGCTTGTCGGTGGACAGGGCCGCCGCCTCGCATTCCAGCGCCAGCTTGGCCGCCTCTTCGCTCGTGATGTCCCAGGGGTGGAACAGGTCCAGCTCGGGCTGCTCGCGAACAATGTCTTCCTCGTCGGGCAGGCCGCCGACCGGGTCTTCGGCAGTGAAGCGGGCAATGTCGTAGGCCGCCTGCACCGTCTGCTTGATGGCGGCCTCGGAAAAGTCGGAGGTGCTGGCGTTGCCGCGGCGCTGGCCCACGTACACCGTGACGCCCAGCGACTTGTCGCGGTTGCGCTCGACGTTTTCCAGCTCGCCCTTGCGAACCGAAACGCTCAGTCCGCAGCCTTCGGAGGCCTCGGCACCAGCATCGGTGGCCCCCAGCCTCTTGGCATGGGCCAAGGCGGTGTCGACCAGGTTTTCGAAGTAGGAGCGGCTGTAGGCAAAGCCGCCCTCGGCGCGCGAGGTAGAGGTAGATGACATGTGGAGGACAATGATACTTGCGCCCACCCGGCCGCGCCGACCGCGCGCCGCCGGGCCGGGTCCTTTCAGGAAATCAAGACCGCCATGCCCCGCAAACCCAAAAAAGGCTACTTCGTGCGCGGCCACTTCGTGGCCGAAGGCAGCGAACTCGACCACGAGCTCAAGCGCGAGCTCAAGGGCAACGAGATCAGCAAGACCGACCTCAAGCGCGAGAGTGCAGAACTGCAGGCGCTCGGCGAAGCGCTGCTCAAGCTGCGCGCCGGCGCCTTCAACGACCTGCCCATCAGCGACAAGCTGCGAGAAGCCATCGTCGAGGCCAAGCGCATCACCAACTTCGAGGGCAAGCGCCGCCAGATGCAGTTCATCGGAAAGCAGATGCGCCTGCAGGAGCCCGAGACGCTGGAGGCCATCCGCACCGCCCTGGCGGAGCAGGACCGCCCCAGTGCGCAGGCCACGCTTGCCCTGCACGAGGCCGAGCTGTGGCGCGACCGCCTGATCGTCGACGATGACGCCCTGGGCGGCTGGATCGAGACGCACCCGGCCACCGACGCCCAGCAGCTGCGCGCCCTGGTGCGCCAGGCCCGCAAGGACCTCAAGGCCGGCCCGCCCGGCGAGGCACCGCGCCAGGGCCGTGCCTACCGCGAAATCTTCCAGATCGTGCGCGAGCAACTGTCTGCCCACGGCGGCGAAGACCTTGCCGCCGAAGCGGCCGAGCAATCGCGCGAACAAGACGCCTGAACCAGAAGAACGAGCAATGAACTACGACCCCGTACGCATCGGCATCGTCTCCATCAGCGACCGCGCCTCCAGTGGCGTGTACGAAGACAAGGGCCTGCCCGCGCTGCGCGACTGGCTGGGCCGCGCGCTGAAGAATCCGCTGCATTTCGAGCCGCGCCTCATCCCTGACGAGAAAGAGCAGATCAGCAAGGCCCTGGTCGAGCTGGTCGACGCCGGCTGTTCGCTGGTGCTCACCACCGGCGGCACCGGCCCTGCCGCGCGCGACGTCACGCCCGAGGCCACGCTGGCCGTGGCCGACAAGGAAATGCCGGGCTTTGGCGAGCAGATGCGCCAGGTGAGCCTGCACTTCGTGCCCACGGCCATCCTCTCGCGCCAGGTGGCGGTCATTCGCGGCCAAAGCCTGATCATCAACCTGCCCGGGCAGCCCAAGTCGATTGCGGAAACGCTGGAAGGCCTCAAGGGCGAGAACGGCGAGCAGATCGTGCAGGGCATCTTTGCCGCGGTGCCCTATTGCATCGACCTGATCGGCGGACCGTACCTGGAGGGCGATGCGGCCGTGTGCAAGGTATGGCGGCCCAAGGCGGCCATCCGCACGTTCGAGAGCTGACCTGCGGCCCAGCCGGCGCGCGTGGTGCGCGCCCGCGCTGCCCTTACTTGCCCACCAGCTGCGTGAGCTTCTCGGCCTCGAAGCATTCCTTGCGCGCGGCTTCGTCGGGCACGCAATCGCGTTGCTGCTGCGACAGCTTCTCGATGGCCTGCCACAACAGCGCAATCTGCTTGTCCTGCGCGCCAGCGCTGTCGATCAGCCCGCGCATGGCCAGCGACAGCGGGTCGTCGCCCTGCGTGACGCCGTAGGCCGCAAAGGCGCCCTCGCGCCCTTCCACCTTGGCCCGCAGCTGCGCCTCGCCGGCCGGAATGATGCGCGCCGGGATGCCCACTGCCGTGGCGCCCGCTGGCACCGGCTTGATGACCACGGCGTTGGAGCCGATCTTGGCGCCATCGCCCACGGTGAAGCCGCCCAGCACCTTGGCCCCGGCACTCACCACCACGTCGCGACCCAGGGTGGGGTGCCGCTTGGTGCCCTTGTAGAGCGAGGTACCGCCCAGGGTCACGCCCTGGTAGATGGTGCAGCCGTCGCCGATCTCGGCGGTTTCGCCCACCACGACGCCCATGCCGTGGTCGAAGAAGACGCGATTGCCGATTCTTGCGGCCGGATGGATCTCGATGCCGGTCAGCCAGCGCGAGAAATACGCAATGAGCTTGCCCATCCAGCGCAGCCCGTGGTTCCAGCACCAGTGCGCCGGCCGGTGCAGCATCACCGCATGCAGGCCGGGATAGAGCGTGAGCACCTCGAAGGCCGAGTGGGCGGCTGGGTCCCGCTCGAGGATGCAGCGGATATCGGAGCGCAGGCGGTCAAACATCTTTGAGATCTTTGGGCGATATCGATATGGGGCCGCGAGTCTATCGCTGGCCGCTATCGCTTGCAGGCGGTGGGGGCTCCGCCTCTGTGGCAGGGCGCTGCGGCTCGGCCATCATCTTGGCGATGCCGCGCAGGATGTGGATTTCTTCCACCGTGGGCTGCGCCCGGTTGAACAGCTGCTGCAGGCGCGGCATGAGCTTCTTGGGCGCCTTGGGGTCCAGGAAGCCGATGCTCACCAGCGAGCGCTCCCAGTGGGCCAGCATGCCGGCCACGGCCTGTGCATCGGCAGGCACCTGCGCCGGTGCGCCGCCCGGCACGGATGCATCGGCGTCATCGAAGCCGCCCAGGGCCTGGCGCCATTCGTAGGCGATGACCTGGATAGCCGCCCCGAGGTTCAGCGATCCAAAGCTCGGGTCGGTGGGAATGCGCAGCGCCACGTTGCAGCGGTAGACGTCTTCGTTGCGCATGCCGAAACGCTCGGAGCCGAACAGGAAGGCCACATGCTGGTCCTTGTGCGCCGCCAAGGGCATGAGGTGCTCGCGCGGGGTGCGCGTGGGCGGGCCGAAGTCGCGCGCGATCATGGCGGTGGCACACAGGTGGGTGACGCCGTCCAGCGCCTCGTCCAGCGTCTCGACGATGCGCGCCTTGTTCAGCACCTCCAGGGCGCCGCTGGCGCGCTGGATGGTTTCTTCCCGGCGCAGCACGTTGGCCCAGCGCGGCGCCACCAGCACCAGGTCGTGGAAACCCATGGTGCGCATGGCGCGCGCGGCGGCGCCGACATTGCCTGCATGGCTGGTCTGGATGAGGATGAAACGAGTGCGCATCGGGGGGCAAAAGGACTGAAAGGCACCCGAAAGAGGGGCGCCGGGTAAAATCAGGCCAATTGTCGCCGCCCGCATCGCCGGGCCGCTTTCGGCCTCTCGCCTCGCCTGCTCTTCACAAAATTCATGTCGTCCAACCTGCACCCCATGCTCAACGTGGCCATCAAGGCCGCCCGCGCCGCTGGCGCCATCATCAATCGCGCCGCGCTCGACGTCGAAGCCGTGCGCATCTCGCAAAAACAGGTCAACGACTTCGTCACCGAGGTCGACCATGCCAGCGAGGCAGCCATCATCGAGACGCTGCTCACGGCCTACCCCGGCCACGGCATCCTGGCCGAAGAGTCGGGCAGCCAGCATGGCGCGCAGGATTCCGACTACGTGTGGATCATCGATCCGCTGGACGGCACGACCAACTTCATCCACGGCTTTCCGGTCTACTGCGTCTCGATCGCGCTGTCGGTCAAGGGCAAGATCGAGCAGGCCGTCATCTACGACCCCTCCCGCAACGACCTGTTCACCGCCACCAAGGGCCGCGGCGCCTACATGAACGAGCGGCGCATCCGCGTGAGCAAGCGCACCCGCCTGAACGAGTGCCTGATCTCCACCGGCTTTCCCTTCCGCACGGGCGACAACTTCAAGCAGTACCTGGCCATCATGGCCGACCTGATGCCGCGAGCCGCCGGCCTGCGCCGTCCTGGCGCCGCTGCGCTCGACCTGGCCTACGTGGCGGCAGGCTTCTCCGACGCCTTCTTCGAAACCGGCCTGAACATCTGGGACGTGGCGGCCGGCTCGCTGCTGGTCACTGAAGCCGGTGGCCTGATCGGCAACTTCACGGGCGAGCCCGACTTCCTCGAGCAGCGCGAATGCCTGGCCGGCGCCCCGCGCGTGTACGGCCAACTGGTGCCGCTGCTGGCCAAGTACTCCAAGTTCGCCGGCGTGGACGAGAAGCTGCGCGCATCCGACCGCATGCGCGACGTGAGCGCCAGCGCCGCCCGCCAGGGTGGCCACATGCAGGAAGCCGACGCCGACATCTACGCCCGCAGCACCGTCTCGATGCAGCAGGGCGATGCGGACGGCACGGCCGCCGAAGGCCAGGCACCGGCCGCCGCCGCACCGGCACCGCGCAAGCTCACCCGTGCCCGCACCACCGGCGCGGCCCCCTCGGACCCGAACTCCGCCAAGTGATGCAGGCGCAACGCGCCGCGGCGCGACGGGCCCGCGCGGCGATGCGCGTTGCCCTGAGCTACTACGTCGCCAACGGCATCTCCGTCGCGCTGGGCCTGGCGCTGATCTCGGCCGGCGTCCACTACTTCCTGGGACCGGTGGCCGGCGCAACCGCGTCGGTGGGCGTGCTGGTGGCCGCACCGCCCGACCTGGCGGCCCCGCGCCGCGGCAAGTTCTACCAGATGCTGCCGGCACCCATCCTGAGCCTGCCGCTGTTCTTTGCCGTGCAGGTGCTGCACGCCAGGCCGCTGGAGCTGGGCCTGCTGCTGGTGCCGGCCACCTTCCTGGCCTTCCTGGCCATGGCCTGGGGCAAACGAGGCATCCCGATCGCCATCGCGGTCATGTTCTCCATGATTTTCTCCATGGCCACGCCTGCGCAGCCCGACTGGCGCCTGGCGTGGGTCAACACCTGGCACTTCGGGCTGGGTGCGGCGCTCTACATCGTCTGGGCCGTGCTGGCCAACTCGGTGCTCAATGCGCGCTACCGGGTTCAGTTCACGGCCGACGTGCTGTTCGCGCTGGCGGCGCTGATGCGAACGCAGGCCAAGCAGTTCACCGCGCCGGGCGAGACGGACGACGTGCGCAAGGTGGGCGCGCCCCTGCTGGGCCAGCTGCTGCGCGACCAGGCCGCGCTGGCCGACCAGTTGCAGGCCGCACGCGACATCGTGCTCGAATCGCCACGCACACCGCGCCGCCAGCAACTGGCGGGCATGCTGATGATCGCGCTGGAAATGCGCGACCACCTGGTGGCCACCGAGCTCGACCTGGAAGCGCTCATCGTCCACCCGGGTGGCGAGCAGGTGCTGCGTGAAATGCGCCTGATCATGGAAGAGCTGGCCGGCGAAACCGCTGCGCTGGCCGATGCGCTGCTGCTCATGCGCCAGCCCGAGCCACCGCTGGATCGGCGCCCGCTGCTGGCCAGCATCCGCATGCCGCAGGACGAAGGCCCGGGTGCCGATGGCCGCATGGGCCCGACGCCCGCGCTGCTGGCGCGCGGCATGGCCAACCGCATCGGCCACCTCAACGACGACGTGCTGCGCCTCACATCACTGGCGCGCGGCGACAGCGAGCCCGACCTGGCCGTGGTGCGCGCCGGCTGGAAGATGTTCGTGAGCCCCACCGACTGGTCGCTGGCGCCGTTCTTCAGCGTCTGGCGCTGGGACGCGCCGCCGCTGCGCCACGCGATCCGTGCCACGCTGGCCATTGCCACGGGCTACGGCATCGCGGTGGCCCTGCCCTGGGGCTCGCATGACTACTGGATCCTGCTGACCATCGTGGTGGTGCTGCGCGGCAGCCTGTCGCAGACATTGGAGCGGCGCAACCACCGCGTGGCCGGCACGCTGCTGGGTTGCGTGCTGGCCAGCGCGCTGCTCTCGGCCCACCCGACGGCGATCACGCTGCTGGTGTGCGTGACGGCCGCACAGGCAGTGGCGCACGGCTTTGCCATTCGCCGCTACCTCATCACTGCGGTGGCCGCTACCGTGCTGGGCCTGGTCCAGGCGCACATTCTCAACACCGGCATGGCGCCGACCTTTGCGCTGTTCGAGCGCATTGCCGACACGCTGATCGGCGCCGGCCTGGCCTGGGCCTTCTGCTACGTGCTGCCGTCGTGGGAGCGCAACCAGCTGCCGGCCCTGGTGGCGCGCACGCTGCGCGCGCAGGCGCGCCATGCCAAGCTCGCGCTCGGCCTGGGCCAGCTGCGCGCCACCGACGACACGCCCGAGCTGGCCTGGCGCCTGGCACGGCGCGAGGCCTACGACAGCCTGTCGGCCCTGGTGCAGGCCACGCAACGCTCCATCTCCGAGCCGCGTGCCGTGCGCCCTGCGCTGGCACCGCTCGAATACCTGCAGGCGCACAGCTATCAGCTGCTGGCGCAACTGAGCGCCGTGAAGTCGATGCTGGTGCTGCGGCGCGACCGGCTCACGCCCGCCGACATCGAAGGGCCTCTTGCGCGCACGGCCGAGCGCATCGAGAAGTCGCTCACCGCGGCGCTGGACGAAGCGGCCTTGTCGCCGATGAGCGAGACCGTTCCGGTCATGCCCAGCGCCGGCGGCCCGATCTCGCTGCCCGACCCGTTCGAGAGCGACGTCAGCCCCTGGCTGCTGCGACGCCTGGACTTCGCCACCCGCATTGCGCTGCAACTGCGAGAAGATGCAACTCGCGTGCTGCAATCGACTCCGACTTCGTCATGAACGGACAAGTCATTCTTTCTCATCCCTGGTTTCCGACACTGACGGCAGCGGCCGTTGCGGTGGCTGTGGCGCTGGTTGTCCATCGCATCGGCGGCATGCTGCTGATGCGCCTCACGCGACCCTTGCCGGGCCTGTATTCCATGGTCGACAAGTGCCGGCCGGCGGCGCGCTGGGTGCTGCCGCTCATCGGGCTGCAGATGGTCTGGCAGGCCGCACCGGACGAGCTGCGCGGCATGGGCAGCGTGCGGCATCTCAATGGCCTGCTGCTCATCGCCAGCGTGGCCTGGCTGGCAGTGCGCGCCATCAACGGCTTCACCGAAGGCTTTCTTTCCAAGTACCCGGCCAACGTGGCCGACAACCTGTACGCGCGGCGCCTGCACACGCAAGGGCGCGTGCTCGCGCGCACGGCCATCAGCGCGGTGCTGATCGCGGCTGCCTCGCTCATGCTGATGACCTTTCCAGGCGCGCGCCAGGTGGGCGCCAGCCTGCTGGCATCGGCCGGCGTGATCGGCATCATCGCGGGCCTGGCGGCCAAGCCGGTGTTCAGCAACCTGATTGCCGGGTTGCAACTGGCGCTGGCCCAGCCCATTCGCATCGACGACGTGCTGGTGGTCGAAGGCGAATGGGGCCGCGTCGAGGAAATCACCGGCACCTTCGTCGTGATGCGCCTGTGGGACGAGCGCTGCCTGATCCTGCCGCTGAGCTACTTCATCGAGAAGCCATTCCAGAACTGGACGCGCAGCAGCTCGCAGCTGCTGGGCTCTGCCTTCTTCTACGTGGACTTCGGCATGCCGGTGGCGCCGCTGCGCACCGAACTCGAGCGCATCGTGCGGTCCGCGCCCGAATGGGACGGGCGCAGCTTCTCGCTGCAGGTGACCGACATCACCGAGCGCACGATGCAGTTGCGCGCGCTGGGCACCGCGGCCACCTCGGGCCTGGCCTTCGAGTTGCGTTGCCGCATTCGCGAAGGGCTGATCAGCTTCATGCAGCGCGAGTATCCGCAGCACCTGCCGCAAGTGCGGCTGCGACAGGACGCGCCCTTGCCCCAGGCCGGCCTTGTGCAGCAAGACCCCGCGCAGGCGCCGCAACAGCCCGAAGCTCCGGCACACGGCCAACGGCGCGCCGCGGCCTGAGCGTCTACCCGAGGCGCTCAGGCGCCCGATGGCGTGCGACGGCGCCGGTCGGCCTTGGGCAGGTCGGCCACGGTCGACACCAGGGCCTGGGCCCGCGCCTGCAGGCGCGCCAACGATTCGTCGAACTGCTGCGCCGCCTGCGGCGTGAGGGCCGCCATCAGCTGCGCGTTGATCTCGCGCACCATCGGAAAAAGCTCGGCATGGATGGCGTGGCCCGCATCCGTGAGCCGCAGGATCACCTGGCGCCTGTCCCCACCCGGCTGGCTGCGCGACATCAAGCCCTTGGCCACCAGCGAGCCCACCGCGCGCGACGTGCGGGCCCGGTCGAGCTGCGCCAGTTCGGCCAGCTGCGACGAGCCCAGGCCCTTGCCGCCGTGCTCCACCAGCGTGGCCAGCACCCGCCATTCGCGCCGCGTGATGCCGAAACGCCCCTCGCACAGCCGGATCACCGGGCTGCCGCCCACCGACAACAGGCGGCTGAGGCGGTACAGCAGCAGGTCGTCGAGCACCGAACCTGCGCCGGGCGAAGGCGTCTGGGCCATCCGGGTAACTCCGCAAAGCAGTTGATTTGAACAATTGATTGTCGCGCCCCTACAGTGGGGTCCGGCGCCACGCGCGGCCCGCAACACCCAACAAGGAAAACGCACCATGCCCCTGCGCAAGACCCTTCATGCCCTGATGGCCGGCCTCGGCCTGGCCGCCCTCGCCGCGGCAAGCCCCGGCCTGTCGGCCCAGACCCTGGACGGCGGCCCGCTGCGCATCGTGGTGGGCTTTGCGCCCGGCGGCGCCTCCGACAAGGTGGCGCGCATCGTGGGCGACAAGCTCTCGCCCAAGCTGGGCGTGCCCGTGGTGGTCGACAACAAGACCGGCGCGGGCGGCCGCCTGGCGGCCCAGCAGGTCAAGAGCACGCCGGCCGGCCAGAACGTGCTGATGCTGGCCAACCCGGCCGTGATGGTGGTGGCCCCCCTGGTCTTCAAGGACAACGGCTACGACCCCGACAAGGACTTCGTGCCGGTTTCGCACGTGAATGACTACGAGTTCGCCCTGTCCGTCTCGACCGCGGTGCCGGTCAAGGAACTGCCGCACCTGCTGGCCTGGATGCGCGCCAACCCGGAGAAGTCGAACTTCGGCGTGCCGGCCACCGGCAGCCTGCCGCACTTCTTTGCGCTGATGACGGCCGAGAAGGCCGGCGTGCAGGGCCAGGTGGTGGGCTACCGCGGCTCGGCGCCGCTGCTCAACGACCTGATCGGCGGGCAGATTCCCATCGCCTTCGACACCTTCGACGTGGCCCTGCCCCAGCACCAGGCGGGCAAGCTGCGCATCCTGGCCATCTCGAGCACCAAGCGCTCGCCCTTCGCGCCGGACATTCCCACCTTCAAGGAAGCCGGGCTGGACCTGGCCGCCACCGGCTGGAACACCTTCTACGCCCCGGCCAGCATGCCGCCAGCCAAGGTGGCGCTGATCTCCAAGGCGATCTACGAAGTGATGAAGGACCCGGCCACGGTCAAGGCCTTCAACGATTCGCTGATGACGCCGGTGGCCGCCACCCAGGCGCAGACGGTGGCCATGCTCAAGGCCTTCCGCGAACAGTGGGCGCCGGTAGTGCGCAAGTCGGGCTACCAGCCCTGACGTTCTGAAGTCGCCGGTCGGCGCAGCTTTGCGCCACCCCGCGGCCCGCCCTGCCCTCATGGCACGGCGGGCCGCTTCGCTTGCGCATCCGACACCTGCCGCTGCCGGTCGATCGAGGGAATACCCGCGCAAATCTCCCTTGCGCGTCGTCCATTTGTGCAATTATTATTGCGTTGCAAGTTTTCTTGCAATTTCTTTTGCACACACGCAAGGACCTCGTCATGAAGCTGTCATTCGCCAAGATCCTCTCGATTGCCGCAATGGCGGCAGGCGCCCTGCTACGGCCCGCCGCGGCGGCCGAACCGCTGCTCGTGGCCGTGGACACGGCCTTCGTTCCCTTCGAGTTCAAGCAGGGCGACAAGTACGTCGGCTTCGACATCGACCTGTGGGACGCTGTCGCCCGGGACCTGAAGCTGGACTACAAGCTCCAGCCCATGGACTTCAACGGCATCCTGCCGGCGCTGCAGACGCGCAACGTGGACGTGGCGCTGGCCGGCATCACCATCAAGGACGAACGCAAGAAAGCCATCGACTTTTCCGACGGCTACTACGACAGCGGCTTCAAGCTCATGGTGCCTGCCAGCAGCGGCATCCGCGGCGTGGCCGACCTCAAGGGCAAGACCCTGGCCGTGAAGACCGGCACCTCCGCCGCCGACTGGGCCAAGGCCAACCTGCCAGGCACCGAGCTGCGCCTGTTCCCCAACATCGACAACGCCTATCTGGAGCTGATGACCGGCCGGGTGGATGCGGCCATGCACGACACGCCCAACGTGCTGTACTACATCGCCACCGCAGGCAAGGGCAAGGCCAAGGCGGTGGGCGAGCAGCAGATGGCGCACCAGTACGGCATCGGCTTTCCCAAGGGCAGCGCGCTGGTGCCCAAGGTGAACGAGTCGCTCGCCCGCATCAGGGCCGACGGGCGCTATGCGGCGATCTACCGCAAGTGGTTCGACGCCGAGCCGCCCAAGCCCTGAGCAACCAATCGCACTTCGTCGAGGCCTGCCTTCCATGGATTTCGATTGGTCCGTCATTGCCGGCGCCCTGCCTGCCTTGCTGCAGGGTGCCAGGCTCACGCTGCTGATTGCGGCCGTGGGCCTGGCCGGCGGCATGCTCGTTGGCTTGCTCTTCGGGCTCATGCGCGCCTATGGCAACCGCCTGCTGGCCACCATCGCCTTCGTCTACGTGGAGTTCGTGCGCGGCACGCCCATCGTGGTGCAGGTGATGTTCATCTACTTCGCACTGCCTGTGCTGATGGGCATCCGCGTCAATGCCATGGCGGCCGCCATCACGGCCATCGTGGTGAACTCAGGCGCCTATATTGCCGAGGTGGTGCGCGGCTCGTTCCTCTCCGTGCCGCGCGGACTGCGCGAGGCAGGCCTGGCGCTGGGCCTGCCGACCTGGCGGGTGCTCGCCTTCGTGGTGGGGCCTGTGGCCTTCCGGCGCATGACACCGCCGCTGGGCAACCAGTTCATCGTGAGCCTCAAGGACACCTCGCTCTTCATCGTGATCGGCGTGGGCGAGCTCACGCGCCAGGGCCAGGAGATCATGGCCTCCAACTTCCGTGCGGTGGAAATCTGGTCTGCGGTGGCGGTTCTCTACCTGCTCATGATCGGCACGCTGACCTTGCTGCTGCGCACGATCGAGAAAAGGATGCGCATCCTATGAAACCGTGCATGGTCGAATTCAAGGGCGTGAGCAAGTGCTTTGGCAGCACCACGGTGCTCGACGGCGTGGACCTGTGCGTCGCGCAGGGCGAGGTGGTGGTTCTCATCGGGCCATCGGGCTCGGGCAAGTCGACGCTGCTTCGCTGCATCAATGCGTTGGAGCAGATCGATGGCGGCGACCTTCACGTGGACGGCATCAGCGTACGCGGCAATGCCTCGCAGGTGCGCGAGATCCGGCGCGAGGCCGGCATGGTGTTCCAGCAGTTCAACCTGTTTCCGCAGATGACCGCGCTGGAAAACGTCGCCTTCGGACCGCGGCAGGTGCGCGGCATGGGCCGCGCCGAGGCGCGCGCGCAAGCCCAGGCCCTGCTGGCCAAGGTGGGCCTGGCGGAGCGCGTCAACCACTACCCCAGCGAGTTGTCGGGCGGGCAGCAGCAGCGCGTTGCAATTGCGCGTGCGCTGGCGGTGCGGCCCAAGCTGATGCTGTTCGACGAACCCACCTCCGCGCTCGACCCCGAGCTGCGCCAGGAAGTGCTGCGCGTGATGCAATCACTGGCCGAGGAAGGCATGACGATGGTGGTGGTCACGCACGAGATGGCGTTTGCGCGCAAGGTCGGAACGCGGCTGATCTTCATGGAAGGCGGACGCATTGCCGTCGACGGCAATCCGGCGCAATTGCTGGAGGCCCCCAACAACCCGCGCCTGCGCGAATTCCTGCAACACGTCGAGTAATGCCCAGCTTGAATTTCCTTCGCATCGAAGGCTCGCCCTTCGACGCTGGGGTGGCCCTGGGCCGCTTCGGCGCCGCCGTGGTCCACGAGCGCCTTCTGGCCTCCGCCGCATGGACTCATCTGATGCAGTGGCGCGGCAGCGCGCGCCTGGCTGCCATGGCCGCCCTGGTGCGCCAGCGCTTTCCGCGCATCCAGCAAGAGCTCGAAGGCCTGGCACATGGCCTGGGGCTGCCCTTCGAAGACACGCTCATCTGGAACTGCCGCGGCGACCTGTGGGCCATGTCGCCCGACGGCTGCACCACGGTGCAGTTGCCCGACTCCATGGTGCCACGCATCAGCCACAACGAGGATGGCGACCCCATCTTTGCGGGCCACTGCGCAATTGCCGAGGTCGCGGTTGCCGGCAGCCCACGCTTTGCCAGCTTCGTCTACCCAGGCTCCCTGCCCGGCCACACCATCGCGGTGACGGATGTGGGGCTGGCCGTCACGGTCAACAACCTGCGGCTGCAGCACGTCGAGGACGGCGTGCCGCGCATGGTATTGGCGCGGGCGCTGCTCGACGCATCGAACCTGGAGCAGGCCGCGGGCTTGCTGCAGGAAACACCCAAGGCCGGTGGCTTCCATCTCACGCTGGCGCAGCGCGGCCGGCCCGAGATCCTGAGCGTGGAGTTTGGCGCGGGCGCCTGTTCCGTCCAGCGCGTCGAAGCGCCGTCCCTGCATTCCAACCATGCCATCCACCCCGGGATGCGCGATCTGCCGCAGATCATCACCGGATCCTCGGGTCACCGGCAGCAGCGCGGCGATGCACTGCTGGCCGACGCGCAACGCAAGCATCGCGAAGTCCAGCCACTGGTGGTGCTCGGTGATCGTGCGAATGCAAAGTTCCCGATCCACCGCGACGACCCGACCGACGGCGACGAGGAAAACACACTCGCCACGGCCGACATCCGCGTTGGCCAAAGCCGCATAGACTGGCAGGTCTACGAACACCCGCTGGGCCCGGTCCGGTTCCAGATGACCGATGGACACCAATCGCCGACCAGCCAGCCAACGAGTGAAGACGCCTGAGGCCCAGGTGCCTGCCGCGCCGCGCACTGTCAAGCAGTTGCAGGCGCTGGCAGTGCAGATCGGCCGCGAGGAAGCCGGGCTCTCGCCCCACGGCAAGTCGCACACGGTGCTGGCCAAGCTGGTAGAGCAGCCCGAGGAAGTGGCAGTGCGCTCCATCACCGAGCTGGCCGCCTCGTTGGGCGTGAATGCCTCCACGCTCTCTCGCCTGGTCAGGCGCCTGGGCTACGAGGGTTTTGTCGATTTCCAGAAAGTCTTTCGCGACGACCTCGCACAGGAGCACCGGCACTTCTACAGCCAGCAGGCTGAGCGGCTGGTGGCGGCCACGCCGCAGCGCACCGAAGGCGCCAGCGCAGAGGTGGCGGCCATGGCCCGGCTCGCGCACGAATCGGTGGCCAACGTGGAAGGCTTTCTCGCACAACTGTCAGCGGCCGAACTGCGCGAGGCCGCTGGTCTTCTGGCACGCGCACCGCGCGTGCGCTTCTACGGCCTGCGGCAGTTCAGCGCACTGGCCAGCTTCATGGCCTACGGGCTCGGGCTCATCCGAGGCGACGTAGGCTTGCTCGACGCCCATGGCCTTGGCTCGGCCGAAGGCCTGGCACAACTGCAGCGCGGCGACGTGCTGGTGGTGGCAAGCGTGTCGCCCTACACCCGCGCCGTGGCGCAGGTGGCGTCGGCCGCTGCGAAGGCGGGCATTGCGGTGGTCGCCATCACCGATACGCGGGCCTCGCCGCTGGTTGCGCCCGCCAGGCATGCCTTCTTCGTGCCACACAAGAGCAGCTTCTTCAGCAACAGCATGGGGGCCTACCTGATCTTTGCCGAAGGCCTGCTCAACGTGGTGGCCACGCTGATGGGCAAGAAGGCCCTGGCCGCACTGGAGACCAGCGAGCGCTTCATCGAGGAGCTGAAGGTGGAAGTGGGCTGAAGCCCACGCGCATCTTTCAGCCTTGAAGCCGCCGGCGCAGCGCACGAACCGCGCTGTCGACCGTGGTCAGCACCGGCAGCCCAGTGGCGTCTGCGCAGGCCTGGCGTGCGCGCGCCATGCTGAACTGCGCCAGGGCGATGCGCGTGCAGCCGCGTTCGGCCAGCTTTCGCGCTGCGCTGGCAATCAGTGCATCGTGCGTGGTCGCATCGCCGGCATTCAACGCCTCGAGTGCGCCCTGCACCAGCATCGGGTCGAGCACGAAACCGCGCGGAAACTCCGGCGGCATCGAATCGAGCGTGGGCCCGAAGGTGGCCAGCAGGCCCAGGCGGCCCGAGGCACCCGCCACCGCTTCGTCGATCATGGCCTCGTTGGGCTTGAGCACCGGAATGCCCGCGTGGCGCCGGGCCACTGCCTCGATGCACGGCCCGAAGGCCGAGCAGGTGAACAAAATGGCCTGCGCGCCGGTGTCGACCGCGTACTGCGCCAGCGTCTGGAAGCGCGCATGCATGGCCTCGTCCAGCCCCTGGCCCGAGCGGGCCAGGTCGGCCGACAGGCTGTCGTCCAGCAGGTTCATGCGCTGCGCCTGCGGCCAGCCGGACTCGAAGGCTGAATTGATCGGGGCCACCGAGTGGGCCAGTGCATGAATCAGGGCAATGCGGGGCACTTCAGATTCCCTTGGAAGAAGGATTGGCGAACGCGTCTTTCGTCTCGGCGTTCAGCGGATAGTTGATGTTCACGCCCTTGGGCGGAATGGGCGAAGTGAACCACTTGTTGTAGAGCTTTTCCATCTCGCCGGATTTCATCATGTCGCCCACCACGCGGTCCACCAGCGCCTTGAAGGCCGGATCGTCCTTGCGGAACATCAGCGACTGGTTCTCGGTGCGCAGGCTTTCGCCCACGATGGCGAAATCCTTGGGATTGCGCGCGTTGGCGATCAGGCCCGCCAGCAGGATGTCGTCGAGCACGAAGGCCTGCGCGCGGCCGCTTTCCACCAGCAGGAAGGAATCGGCGTGGTCCTTGCCGGCCAAGGGGGTGACCTCCAGCCCGCGGCCACGATCGGCATCGCGCAGCAGCCGGAACGACGTAGTACCGGTGGTGGTCACCACCGACTTGCCCTGCAGGTCGGAAATGCTGCGAATGCCCGCATCGGCACGCGTGAGCATGCGCACGTTGTAGCGGAAGATGTCGGGCGAAAAAGCCACCTGCTTCTGCCGCTCGACGAGGTTGGTGGTGGAGCCGCACTCGATGTCCACCGTGCCGTTGACCACCAGCGGAATGCGGTTGCCCGAGGTGACGCTCTGGTACTTGACCTCGATGGCGGGCATCTTCAGCTGCGCCTTTGCCGCCTCGACGATGCGCTGGCAGATGTCCATGCTGTAGCCGATGGGCTTGAGGTTGGCATCGAGGTAGGAAAAACCGAACGACGACTCGCGGTGCCCCAGCGTGATGGCACCGCTGGCCTTGATCTTGGCGAGCGTGCCGCCGTCCTGGGCCAGGCTCGCCACCGCGGGCAGCAGGGAACAGAGGGCAAGCGCAGTAGCACGCAGCGCGGACGACAGGCGAAACATGGGCATGGCAAGGCTCCTTGCAGCAGGTGGTTGGCAAAAGGGGCAAGCCGGGCGCACCCGGCCCCAGGGCTCAGGGCTCAGGGCTCAGGGCGCGACAGCCTGGGCGCTTGCTGCGGCGCGCGTCACGGCGTCGATGGAGGCAGCCAGTCGCCGAGTGATTTCCTGCAGGTCTTCGCGCGAGGCGATGAAGGGCGGCGCCAGCAGCACGTGGTCGCCCAGCCGGCCATCGACCGTGCCGCCAAATGGGTAGCACATGAGGCCGCGCGCCATCGCCTCTTTCTTGACGAGCGCATTCACCTTGAGCGCCGGATCGAAAGGCGTCTTGGAGGCGCGGTCGGCCACCAGCTCGATGCCCCAGAAGAAGCCTCGGCCGCGCACGTCGCCCACATGCGGATGGCGGCCCAGCGCCTCGGCCAGCAACTCGCCGAAGTAGGCACCGTCTTCGCGCACCTTCTGCAGAAGGCCGTCGCGATGGATCACCTTCTGCACCGCCAGCGCGGCGGCGCAGGCCACCGGGTGGCCCAGGTAGGTGTGGCCGTGCTGGAAGAAGCCGCTGCCCTGCGACATGGCCTGCACGATGCGGCCCTGCGCCAGCACCGCCCCGACGGGCTGGTAGCCGCCGCCCAGGCCCTTGGCGATGGTCACCAGGTCGGGCACCACGCCTTCCTGCTCGCAGGCATACAGGGTGCCGGTGCGGCCCATGCCGCACATCACCTCGTCCAGGATGAGCAGCACGCCGTATCGGTCGCACACCTCGCGCACCGCCTTGAAGTAGCCCGGCACCGGCGTGAGCACGCCGGCCGTGGCACCGCCCACCGTTTCGGCAACGAATGCGATCACCCGGTCCGCACCCTGCGCCAGGATCGCGGCTTCGAGTTCGCGCGCCAGCCGCTGGCCGTAGGCCTCGGGCGATTCACCCTCCTGCTGCTCGCGGTAGGCATAGCAGGGCGACACATGGGTGGCCGGCACCAGGATGGGCGCGAAAGGCGCGCGCCGCCACTCGTTGCCGCCCACCGCCAGCGCGCCCAGGGTGTTGCCGTGGTAGCTCTGGCGCCGCGCGATGAAGTGCGTGCGCTGGGGCTGGCCGATTTCCACGAAGTACTGGCGCGCCATCTTCAGTGCCGATTCCACCGCCTCGGAGCCGCCGCTGACCAGGTAGACGTGGCTCATGCCCTGTGGCGCGGTGCGGATCAGCTCGTCGGCCAGTTCCTCGGCCACGTCGCTGGTGAAGAAGCTGGTGTGCGCATAGGCCAGCCGGTCGACCTGCGCATGCATGGCCGCCAGCACCTCGGGGTGGCCATGGCCCAGCGAGGACACGGCGGCGCCGCCGCAGGCGTCCAGGTAGGTGCGGCCCTGGCTGTCGCGGATGGTCATGCCGCTGGCTTGCACCGCGGTGGGCGGGGTCTGGCGCAGGTGGCGGTGAAAGACGTGGGTCATGGCAGCGAACTTGCTTGGAACTAATGTACTGCGCGAATTGTTATTTGGAACATTTGTTCCGTCAAGTGCTGGCTTCTGAAACAACAACGCGGACTCCGGTACATTTGTTCCAAGGCCGCACCCCGCCCTTTTCCAGCCAGGCTTGCCCATGAACATCCGCGAACAGATCCGACAGCGCTTCGCCGAGCTCAGCCCGGCCCTGCAACAGGTGGCCCGGCACGTGATCGACCACCCCAACGACGTGGTCACCGGCTCGATGCGCAACGTGGGCACGCAGTCGGGCAGCACGCCGGCCACCCTGGTGCGCTTTGCGCAAACGCTGGGCTTCGAAGGCTGGAACCAGCTCAAGGCGGCTTTCGCGGCCGAGATGGGCCTGGGCCCGAAGGCCTACGGCGAGCGCGCCCGAAGCCTGGTCAGCCGCGCCAGCGACCGATCGCTCACGGCCGAGATGTTCGAGGTGCAGCGCCTGAACCTGGAGGCCACCCAGCAGCAGAGCGAAGAGGTGCTGCTGCGCGCCTGCGCCATCATCGAGAAGGCCCCGGCCGTGCATGCCGCGGGTTTTCGGGCCTGCTTTCCCATTGCCCACTCCTTCGTCTACGTCTACAGGCTGTTTCGCAACAGCGTGCACCTGGTCGACGGCCAGGGCGGCTCGCTGGAGATGCAGCAGCGCGCCTTCGCGCGCGGCGACACGGTGCTGGTGGCCAGCTTCTCGCCCTATTCGCGCGAGGCCCTGCAGGTCGCCCAGGCCGCAAAGACTGCGGGGTGCAAGCTCATCGCCCTGACCGACAGCGCGGCCTCGCCGCTGTCGCTGCTGGCCCACGAGACGCTGCTGTTCACCATCCACAGCCCATCCTTCTTTCCTTCGGTGGCCGCCGGGGTGGCACTGACCGAAGCGCTGGTGGAACTGCTGGCCAGCCGCGCCGGCAAGGGCGCCGTCAAGCGCATCAACGGCGCGGAGCGCGACCTGTTCGAATCCGGCGCCTACCTCGAGGCGCCGCGCGTGCGCGGCTGAGAGGGGCCGCCACCTGCCGCCGTCACGCGCGGCCCCGCCGACCGGCAGGCGCGCACTGCTCCTACACGCACCTCGGCGCCCGGGGCGCAGCATGGTCCCGGTGCGAGCTGTCTAAAAAAAGGAGATGACCATGCCAAGAGGCGACAAGTCGGCCTACTCGGACAAGCAAAAGCGCAAGGCCGAACACATCGAGGAAGGCTACGAGCACCGCGGCGTCGGCAAGAAGGAAGCCGAACGCCGTGCCTGGGCCACCGTGAACAAGGAAAGCGGTGGCGGCGAGAAGAGCGGATCGGGCCGCGGCAAGAGCGAGAACCACAGCGCATCGCGCAAGGGCGGCCGGCTGGGCGGGCAGGCTTCGGCATCGCGGCCTGCGGCGGCCCGCTCGGCGTCGGCCAGGAAGTCGGCGGCCACGCGCAAGCGCCACGAGTCGCGCTGACCTGGCCGCCTGAACCACCCCACCCCCCAAAAGGAGACGCGCAATGTCCTATGTCGATGGATTCGTCGTTCCCGTGCCACGCAAGAACCTGGATGCCTACCGCGACATGGCGCTCAAGGCCGGCAAGGTCTGGGTCGAGCACGGTGCCCGGCAGTTCCGAGAATGCGTGGCCGACGACGTCAAGCCGGGCCAGCTCACCTCCTTTCCGCAAAGCGTGATGCTCAAGGACGACGAGGTGGTGTTCTTCTCGTGGATCGTCTATGAGTCGCGCGCCAAGCGCGACGAGGTCAACGACAAGGTGATGAAGGACCCGCGCATGAAGGAGATGATGGAGCCCAAGGATTCGCCCTTCGATGCCAAGCGCATGATCTACGGCGGCTTCGAGGTGCTGGTGGACCTGTAGTCGCCTGCCATTGCACTGGCAAGGGGCGCGCCCGGGGCGGGGCACAATGGCCATGGAACAACTCGAAAATCGCCATCGTCATGAAAGCACTTGCCGCGCCCCTGCTGATCTCCGCCGCAGCCCTGGCCGCCCCTTTTTCGGCCACCGCCCAGGGGGCCGACCTGCTGTTCCTGAAGAACAGCCCTGCCGCCAAGTTCAACTCGGCCGACTTCAAGATGCTTCGCGCCACCATCGACAAGGCACTGGCCGGCCCGGCCGAAGGGCCCGCCCTCGAATGGGCCAACGACAAGACCAGCGCCTCCGGCACGGTGACGCCGGCCGGCGCGGACGATTCGGCCGCACCGCGCAAGTGCCGCAAGCTGCGCATTGCCAACGCCTACAAGTTCACCAAGGACGAAGGCGTCTACACCTTCTGCCAGAACACCACCGGCAAGTGGGGTCTCAAGCCCTGACCCGGCCGGGGGCCTGACCCCCGCGCAAACCCTTATCCCCTTGTTTGGGGAAGACGCCAACGGCGTCCTCAGGCAAAAACGCGGACTTGTCGCCGGCCCGCGCCCGCCTTGGTCCTTTTCCTGATCTGCGCAGAGCCGACGTTTCCAGGCCCCATCAAGCGGGGCCAGCAAGAAGAAAAACCTAAGGAAACTCTGACATGGCATTCGCAGATGGATTCGTGGGGCCGCAACTGCGTCAGTGCATCGACGCTTCCCGCGCGCTGACCGCCCAGCTCTATTCGCCGGACCTGGACGAAGATGAATCGGGCATCTCCCTCATTCCGCTGGCCAACCAGGCCCTGGCGGGCCTGGTGCGCCTGCTGGAGGCCGACCTGGGCATCAAGGTGCGCTTCATTGCCGACCCTTCGCAGCCCGCCCTGGCAATGCCTGGCGAGCAGCCGTGCGGCGCCGGCATCGGCGCCCCGGTGCGCCTTGCCAGCGGCCACATTCTGGGCATGCTGAGCTTCTTCCACCGCGAGCCCGCCGGTCAGCTGGATGAGCGCGACGTGCGCCGCCTCGACATGGCCGCCCGCCTGGCCGCGCGCCTGATCGACGGCGCGGACGCACACGGCATTGCGTCCTGACGCAAAGTTTTTCCGGCAGTTTGGTCAACCAAAACTTCGTTTTTTGTTGACAATACGGTAGCGGGCCGCCGGCCCGATGATTGTCGCGCCATGTCCCACGCTACCCAGATCGATTTTTCCACCATCAGCGCCCACCAGCGCTACAAGCTGATGGCCAGCCTGATCGTGCCCCGCCCGATCGCCCTGGTCACCACGCAGAACGCGCAGGGCGTGGTCAACGCCGCGCCCTTCAGCATGTTCAACATGCTGGGCGAAGACCCGCCGATCCTGATGATCAGCATCAACAAGCTGCAGGACGAGCTGCTCAAGGACACCTCGGCCAACATCCTGGCCAACGGCGAATTCGTGGTGCACATCGCCGACGAGCCCATGGCCGAGCAGATGCACCGCTGCGGCGACCGCCTGCCGTCCTCGCACAGCGAGCTGGACGCGGTGGGCCTCACGGCCGTTGCGTCGCGGGCGGTGCTGCCCCCGCGGATCGAGCAGGCACCGGTCGCCTTCGAATGCCGGGTCTCGGAAAAGATCGAGACTGCCAGCCGCCACATCTTCATCGGCGAAGTGCTGTGGCTGCATGCCCGCGAAGACCTGATCGACCTGGAGCGCTACCGCGTGAAGCTGCAGAACTACTTTCCGGTGGGCCGTTTCGGCGCCAGCTTCTACATCCGCACGCGCGAGCGTTTCTCGATGCAGTCGGCCAGCGAAGTCAACACCATCGACACGCTGGACTGAGCCCGATCAAACGCCCGGAGCCTTCAGAACGTTGTAGCGAAGCTCGGCCATGCCCGGGCCGAAGCGCTTCACGCCCGTGAGCTCGAGCCTGCGGGGCGTGGCAATGCGCCGCGGCAGCAGCGGGTGGCCGCTGCCCAGGGTGACCGAGCCCACCTGCACGATGATCTCGTCGAGCAGGCCAGCGTCGAAGAACTGGCCCACCAGCTCCCCGCCGCCCACCAGCCAGATGTTCTTGCCCGAGGCCTGCACGGCCGCCCGCATGGCCTCGTGCACCGGGCGCACGTCGCCTCGCACGAAGCGGATGTCGGCGCCGGCCACCTGCGGCAGCTCGCGGCTGCTGAACACCCAGGTCGGCTGCGCATAGGGCCAGGGTGCGCCGCCGCCCGGCGCGTTGATGACGTGCCGCAGCATCCATTCGTAGGTGGATGAGCCCATGGCCAGGGCGCCCACGCCCTCCATGAATTGCGGAAGACTCGTGTCCTTGATGTCCACTAGCGGGAAGAGCCATTCCAGCGAGTGGTCCTCGGTGGCCAGGAAGCCGTCGAGGCTGGCGGCGGTGTAGTACTGGGTCTGCATCCGAACCAGTTTAGGGGCCTTGGCGAGCACGCCGAAATGTCCCCTTCCGGCGTGCTGCCTTCCGTCGGGAACCGTGCCGCGCCCCCTCCCCGGGAGGGGGCAGTACGCATGCGGCAGAACCTAAGGTCGAGCCTGCCACGAAGGAGACATCACGTGACCAGTGCATTGAGCCCGGCAGCGACCGGGCCCCGATTCAGACCCGTACCCTTTCCCCTGCGCAAGACCGTGTGCGAAGCGCGGGACGACGGGACCTTGCTGCTACGCTGCAGCCAGCCCCTCAGGACCATTTCCGAGAACTCGTTTGCGGGCTTCGCTGCGCACTGGGCCCAGCGACGCGGCGACGCGGTTGCCTTCGCCGAGCGCGGCGCGGACGGCGCCTGGCGAATCATCAGCTGGAAGGAGCTGTGGCACCAGATGCAGGTGGCCGGCGCCTGCCTGCTCGAACTGGAGCTGGGCCAGGGCCGCCCGCTCATGCTGCTGTCGGGCAACTCGATCGAGCAGGCGGTGCTGCTGCTGGCCGCCGAATACGTGGGCGTGCCGACGGTGCCCGTCTCTCCGCCCTACTCGCTCATCAGCAAGGATCTGGCGCGCCTGCGCGAGATCGACGAGCAGGTGCAGCCTGCCGCCTTGTTCGCGCAGTCCGCCCGGACCTTCGAGCGCGCACTGCAGGCCGTGGCCAAGCCGGACACGCGCGTGATCGCGGTGAGCGACATGCGCCCGGGCGACCTCTCGTGGGCGCGGCTGCTGGGCTCGGAGCTCACCCCTTCGCGCGCACGGATGGTGCAGTCGGCGCACGAAGCCATCCGGCCCAGTCACATGGCGCGCGTGCTCTTCACCTCGGGCTCCACCGGGGTGCCCAAGGGCGTGATGCACAGCTATGCCAACTACAAGGCCATCGCGGCCTACCTGCTGCAGGTCAACGAGAAGCTGGTCGACCCGCAGCCGGTGTACCTCGACTGGCTGCCCTGGCACCACGCCTTCGGCGGCGTGATCAGCCTGGGGCGCAGCGTCACGCTGGGCGCGGCCCACTACATCGACGACGGCAGGCCGCTGCCGGGCCTGTTCGACAAGACCATCCGCAACCTGCACGACATCTCGCCCACCGCGCTGGGCTCCGTTCCGGTGGCGTGGGCCATGCTGGCCGATGCGCTGGAGCGCGACACCGAACTGGCGCGCAAGCTGTTCGCCAAGGCAGTCAACTTCGGCTATGGGGGCGCCAGCCTTCCGCGCGCCACCTGGGAGCGCATCCAGCGCGTGGCCGAACGCACGACGGGCGAGCGCATCGTGTTCGTCACCGGACTGGGCTCCACCGAGACCGCGGGTGGCGGCAGCTACTGCGACTGGCCCACGCAAGACCTGGGCAACATCGGAGGGCCCGCCAACGGCACCGAGATCAAGCTGGTGCCGCTGCCGGGACACGAGGGGCGCTATGAGATCCGCGTGCGCGGGGCACACAACTTCGCGGGCTACCTCCACCGACCGGACCTGACCGAAGCGGCCTTCGATGAGGAAGGCTACTTTCGCCTGGGCGACGCGGTGCGCCTCGTTGACCCGCAGAACCCGGCGCATGGCCTGCGCTTCGACGGCCGCGTGGCCGAGGATTTCAAGCTGATGAGCGGCACCTGGGTGCGCGCCAGCGAAGTGCGCCTTGCCTTGGTGGACCGCTGCGCCCCGCTGCTGAGCGACGCGGTCATCTGCGGCCAGGACCGCGACCAGGTGGCCGCCCTGGCCTGGCCCAACGTGGCGGCCTGCCGAAAGCTCGATGCGGCGCTGTCAGGCCTGAGCGTGGAGGAACTGGTGGTGCATCCGCTGGTGGTTCGCGCCGTCCAGCAACGGCTGCGGGCCACCGCTAGCGGCGCCAGCCAGAGCAACCTGGTCGAGCGCGTGATGTTGATGTCCGAGCCCCCGTCCCTGGACGCCAACGAGATTGCCGACAAGGGCTACGTCAACCAGGCCGCCGCGCGGCAACGGCGTGCCCACCTGGTCGAAGAGCTCTACCGGCCGCAGGCGCCGGCGCACGTTGCCTGCGCGCAGTAGCCACGGGCCGCCAATTCGTTCTCGATCTTCAATTCCTCGATCACCATGAAACACATCCGCACCCTGATCGCCCTCACCCCGCTGGCCTGCGCCGCCGCATGCCAGGCGCAAGCCGCCTTTCCGAGCCGGCCCATCACCATGGTCGTGGCCGCGCCTGCGGGCGGTGCCACCGACGCGGTTGGCCGCTCCCTCGCCGACGAGATGAGCAAGAAGCTGGGGCAGCCGGTGGTCATCGACAACAAGCCGGGCGCCTCCAGCATGCTGGGCACCTCGACGGTGGCGCGGGCCCAGCCCGACGGCTACACGATCCTGCTGACACTGTCCGCTTCCATCATGAACGCGCAGTTCATGTACACGAAGATGGCCTATGACGTGAAGCGCGACCTGGCCTTTGTCTCGCAGATCGCCTCGGCCAGCATGGTGATGGCCGTGAACAAGGACGTGCCGGCGCGCAACATGAAGGAGTTCCTGGCCTGGTCGCAGCAGAACAAGGGCAAGGTGAGCTATGGCTCCTTTGGCGTCGGAACCACCGGGCATCTGATCTCGGCCTACCTGAGCAACTCGCGCAACCTGGACATGACGCACGTGGCCTACAAGGGCGAGGCGCCCATGATCCAGGACCTCATCGGCGGACAGGTTCCGTGGGGCATCGGCTCGGTGGGCACGCTCAGCCCCTACCTGGCCGATGGGCGGCTGCGCGCGCTGGCCGTGGCCGGCGATGCACGCATGAAGGAGCTGCCCGACGTGCCGACCATGGCCGAAGCGGGGCTGACCGGCCCCGAGTTCAAGCCCACGGGCTGGATCGTGATGATGGCACCGGCCCACACGCCCGCGCCGATCCTGGAGCGCATCGAAAAGGAAGTGCGCGCCGCCACGCAGGCCCCGCAGGTCAAGGCACGCTTCCAGTTCTACGGGCTCACGGCCATGGGCACCAGCGCCGAGGAATTCCGCCGTGACTACGACGCCACGCTGCCGGTGATCCAGCGCCTGATCAAGACGGCGGGCGTGACTGCGGAATAAGCTGGAAGGAAAACGCCCTGGGCGGTATTCACTGCCCAGGGCGCACAACAAGAAAGCCGATCAGCCGATCTGCCGCTCCTGCCCTTGCCAGTAGCGGCTGCGCAAGTGCTTCTTGTCGACCTTGCCCAGCGGCGTCATCGGAAGCTCGCTCACGAACTCGATGAACTTTGGCGCAATGACCACGCCCTTGTGCTGCGCCACGAAGGCCATCAGGGCCTCGGCCTGCACGCTGTGGCCGACATGCAGGATCACCACCCCCAACACCGCCTCTCCCCACTTCTCGTGTGGCACGCCGATGACTGCGGCCTGCGCCACCGCGGGATGCAGCGCCAGGCAGGCTTCCACTTCGGTGGAGTACACGTTGAAGCCGCCCGAGATGATCATGTCCTTGGTGCGGTCGACCAGGTACACGAAACCCTGCGCGTCCATGCGGCCCATGTCGCCGGTGTGCAGCCAACCGCCGGCAAAGGTCTTTTCGGTTTCCTCGGGGCGGTTCAGGTAGCCGGCCATGGGCAGCGTGCCGCGCAGGCACAGCTCGCCCACTTCGCCGACAGGCACTTCGTTCAGGTCCGCATCCAGCAGCTTCACCACGTTGCCGGCCACGGCGCGACCGCAACTGGCCAGAAGATGGGGACGCGCCAGGTCGTGTTCGTCCCGGCGCAGGTAGCACACGGTCATGGGCGCCTCGGACTGGGCATACACCTGCGCAAAGATCGGCCCGAAGGTCTGCAGCGCCTGGCGCAGCCGCGCCGGCGCCATGGGCGCGGCACCGTAGAGCACCAGCGTCAGGCTGGCCGTGTCATGGTGCGCCAGCTCCGGCGAATCGAGCAGGCCGTAGATCTGCGTGGGCACCATGAAGGTGGTGTTGATCTTCTCCTGCTCGATCAGCGCCAGGCAGGCCTGCGGCGTGTACTTGTCCAGCAGGAAGACCGTGCCGCCCTGCAGGAAGGTGGTGATGATCAGCGCCCCCGCCGCATGCGAGATGGGCGTGGTGGCCAGGTAGCGCACGCGCTCGGGCCACTCCCAGGTGGCCAGCTGCTGCATGGCGGTGGTGACGGTGGTGCGGTGCTGGTGCACGATGCCCTTGGGCTGGCCCGTGGTGCCACCGCTGTAGACGATGCGCACCACGTCCTGCAAGGACGAACGCAGCGGCGTCTCGCTGTCGTCGCAGGCTGCCGACGCAGCCATGAGGTCGGTGCCGAAGTCCGCCGGCCCCATGGTGAAGACTTGCGCGCCGGTGCCTTCGCCCGCCAATGCAAGTCCGCGCTCGGCATGTTGCAGCTCGTCCACCACCAGTGCCCTGGCGCCCAGGTCGCGCAGCACGAAGGCATGGTCCTGCTGCGAACCCATCGGATGAAGCGGCGTGTAGCTCAGCCCCATCAGGGCCGCGGCCACCTGCACTGCCACGCAGGCCGGGCGGTTGCCGCTGAGCACCACCAGTCTGTCCTGCGGCTTCAGGCCCGCATTCTGGAAGCAGCGGACCATGCGGTGGCATTGCGCGGCCAGCTGCGCGTAGCTCAGCCGCACGCCGCCGCCCACCAGCGCTTCGCGCTCGCCGAAGGCCCGGAACGCGCCGCGGTAGAGGTCTGCGACAGTGGCGCCGTCGTTCAGGCTGCCGGGCATCTGCACGCTCATGGCTTTGTCTTCCTTCACTCCGGCTTGATGCCAAGGTCTTGCATGATGCCCAGCCATGTCTTCTGGTCGTCGACCACGCGCTGGCGAAACGCCGCGGGGTCGGGCGTGGGCGAGCTTGGCTGGTTCAGCGCGTACAGGCGCTCGCGGAAGTCCTTGCCCGACACCACGCGTGCAATCTCTGCGTTCAGGCGCGAGACGATCGCAGCGGGCGTCTTCGCCGGAGCAAACAAGCCATACCAGCTCGTGGTGTCGAAGGCAAAGCCCTGCTCGCCCATGGTGGCCACGTCGGGAAACTGCGGCACGCGCTGCGTTCCGCTGACGGCCAGCGCCTTGAGCTTGCCGGACTTCACGTGGCCGACGGTGGAGCTCACATCGCCCCAGCCGACCTGGATGACCCCACCCAGCATGTCCGTCAGCAGGTTGGCGACGCCTTTGTAGGGCACATGGTTCATGCTGATCTGCGCGCGGCGCAGGAAGCTTTCCATGGTCAGTTGCGCGCCCGAACCCACGCCCCAGCTTCCGTAGCTCATGGGCGTACCCTGGCGCTTGGCGTAGGCGATGAGCTGCGCGAGGTTGTTCACAGGCAGGTCCGGCGTAACGAGCAGCACATTGCCCATGGAGCCGATCTGCGCCACCGGCTCGAAGCTGCGCACCGGGTCGGGCGAACGCGTGAACAGGCCCGGGTTGATCACCATGGCGGCGGTGTACGAGAACAGCAGAACATAGCCATCGGCCGGCGCATGCGCGACAAGGTCGCTGGCCAGCAGGCCGTTGGCGCCCGGCTTGTTGTCCACGATGAAGGGCTGCTTGAACGCGGCGCCGAGCTGGTCCGCCAGCAGACGCCCCATGACATCGGTACCACCGCCCGGCGGGCCAGGCACCACCAGCCGCACGGGACGCGCGGGCCAGTCGGCCTGGGCCAGGGCACGGGTGACGGGCAAGGCACCCAGTGCCATGGCAGCAACCAGGTGCCTGCGTTGGATGGGGTGGTTCATGTGAGCCTCGTCATATTGTGGCGGGGAAGGTGCGCATGAAGGCCCTCGTCGCGTCGAGCCGTTCGCGGCACTGGGTGACCAGCCGTTCGACCAGCTCGGCGCACGAGGGAATGTCGTCGATCAAGCCGATGACCTGGCTGGCACACACCAGCCCTTCGTGAACCTTGCCGGACTGCAGCGCTGCCAGCCCCCGGTTGCCAGAGAGCAGGTCTTCGAGTTCTTCATAGCTCGCGCCCTGGGGCCGGCGCTCCAGGCTCACCACCTCCTCCGACACCGCGTTGCGAAAGACGCGAGAGGTGCGGCGCAGCGTACGCTTGATCAGCCGTGTGTCGAGCGTGCTGGCATCCAGCAGCGCCTGCTTGATGTCCAGGTGGATGGGCGATTCGCGGGTGAGCATGAAGCGCGTGCCAAGGTTCACTCCGTCGGCGCCCAGCACCAGCGCGGCTGCCATGGCCCGGCCATCCGCAATGCCGCCGGAGGCCACCACGGGAATGTCCAGCGCTGCAGTCACGGCGGGGATCATCACCATGCCAGGCACGTCGTCCTCGCCGAAATGGCCTGCCGCCTCGAAGCTGTCGATGGAAACGATGTCCACGCCCAGCCGCTGCGCCGCCAATGCATGGCGCACCGAAGTGCACTTGTGGATGACCTTGATGCCCTGCGCCTTCAGCCGCTCGATGACGGGCCTGGGGTTGTTGCCCGCGGTCTCGACCACGGCGATGCCGCTGTCGATGATGGCGTCGACCCAGCCGTCGTACGACACCTCGGCGCTCATCATCGACAGCGTGAGGTTCACGCCGAAGGGCTGGTCGGTCAGCGAACGGGTGCGCGCGATCTCGGTCCGAAGCGCCTCGGGCGTGGGCTGCGTGCGCGCCGTGACCATGCCCAGGGCGCCTGCGTTGGACGCCCCTGCGGCCAACTCGGCGCGTCCCACCCATTGCATGCCGCCCATGATGATCGGATAGCGGATGCACAGGAGATCAGTGATGCGTGTTTTCATGGCGGTCGTGGCTGTGGTGTCTGGTGAATTCGGGGTGGGTCGTGCGCAGCAGGTGGGTCGCGCTGGATAGATTGATCGAGTGCGACAGGCCTCAGGCCCGCGCGTAGCCCAACCCCTGCTGCCGCAGCAACTCAATCGTCTGGGCATCGAAGCCCCAGTCGCGCAGCGCCTGCAAGCCGTGCTCACCGCGTTCGGGCGCACGTTGCGGGATTGCCGAGGGTGTGCCCGAGAACCGCGGGGCCGGCGCAGGTTGCACCACGCCGTCCACTTCGACAAAGCTGCCGCGCGCCCGGTTGTGCCCATGGGCCGGTGCCTCGGCCAGGGTGAGCACCGGTGCAACGCAGGCGTCGCTGCCTTCGAACACGGCCGTCCACTCGTCGCGGGTGCGGGTGGCAAAGGCCTTCGTGAAGGCTTCGCGCAACACCGGCCAACCCTTGCGGTCGTGCTGCCTGGGCAGGTCCGCACCGGCCAGGCCCAGCTTGTTCAGCAGCTGCGCATAGAAGCGCGACTCCACCGAGCCCACCGCCATGTACTGGCCATCGCGGGTCTCATAGGTGTTGTACCAGGGCGCGCCGCCGTCGATGATGTTGCTGCCGCGCCCTTCGCGCCACATGTTCATCGACAGCAGGCCCCAGAACACCGCACCCAGTTGCGCCGCGCCCTCGACCATGGCGGCATCCACCACCTGGCCGGCGCCGCCGCGCTGCACGTTGAGCAAGGCGGCCAGCACGCCCACCGCCAGCAGCATGCCGCCGCCCCCGTAGTCGCCCACCAGGTTCAGCGGCACCACCGGCTTTCCGCCCGCGGGGCCAATGGCCGAGAGCATGCCCGAGAGCGCGACGTAGTTCAGGTCGTGCCCCGCGCGCTGCGCCAACGGCCCGTCCTGGCCCCAGCCCGTCATGCGGGCATAGACCAGCTTCGGGTTGCGTGCAAGCGCGGTCTCGGGGCCCAGGCCCAGTTTTTCCATCACGCCGGGGCGCAGGCCCTCGACGAGCACGTCGGCCCGCTCGACGAGGGCGAGTGCCGCTTCTATGCCCTCGGGGCTCTTCAGGTCCAGCGTGACGGAGCGGCGTCCACGCCCGACCACATCGACCTTGGGGCCCTGGCTCTTGAATCCCAGGTCGTCGGCCTCCAGCGCACGGTTCACCCGCAGCACGTCGGCGCCCATGTCGGCCAGCAGCATGGTGCCAAAAGGCGCGGGGCCGATGGCCTCGAACTCCAGCACGCGGATCCCGCGCAGCACGCTCATCGCATCAGCTCACGTTGCCGGCCACCGCGAGGGTCTGGCCGGTGATGTAGTTCGATTCGGGCGTGCACAGCAGGTACACCGCACCGGCCGCCTCTTCCGTGGTGCCGGGGCGGCCCAGCGGATTGCGCTGCGAGAAGGTCTTGACGGCCTCGGGGTTGATGCCCACGCGGATGTCACGCCCGTCGATCTTCACCGTGGCACCGGCGTGCGCGTCGGCCGCCGTCATGCGGGTGAGGATGAACCCGAAGGCGACCGCATTTACATTGACCTTGAAGCGGCCCCACTCGCGGGCCAATGCGCGGGTCATGCCCGTCACGCCGGCCTTGGCACCCGAATAGTTGATCTGCCCCGCGTTGCCGTTGATGCCCGATACCGACGAGATGTTGACCACCTTGCGATACACCTCGCGGCCCGCCTCGGCATCGGCCTGCGCCTGCGCCTTGATGACGGGATAGGCCGCGCGCAGGATGCGAAAGGGCGCGGTCATGTGACAGTCCATGATGGCGTACCACTGCTCGTCGCTCATCTTCTGGATCACGTCGTCCCAGGTGTAGCCGGCGTTGTTGACGATGATGTCGATGCCCTTGAAATGGTCGACGGCCGTCTTGACGTAGCGCTCGGCAAAGTCCGGCGCGCTCACGTTGCCGCAGCAGGCCACGGCCTCGCCGCCCATCTTGCGGATCTGCTCGACAGTCTCTTGCGCCGGCTCGTTGTCCAGGTCGTTGATGACCACGCGCGCGCCTTCGCTCGCCAGCTTGAATGCGATGGCCTGGCCGATGCCGCGGCCCGAGCCGGTGACAAGGGCGACCTTGCCTTCGAGTTTCTTGCTCATGATGATTCCTTGTCTCTTTGTTCAGGGATGTGGGACAGCTTCAGATCGCCACGACGGCGTCGCCGACAACCTTGACGTCGCCCCACTGGTTGGCCGTCTGGATCTCCAGCTTGAGAAGCTGTTCGCCGCCTTCGGAAAATTTCTCCACCACCTTGCCGGTGCAGGAAATGGCATGACCCAGATGGGTGATGCCGGTAAAACGCACGCCGAAGCTGCGCAGCTGCCGCTGGTCCACCCACTGCGTAAGCAGGCGACCCAGCCAGGCCATGGACAACATGCCATGCGCGAACACGTCGGGGCTGCCGGCCATGCGCGCAAAGTCGATGTCGATGTGGATGCGGTTGTGGTCACCCGATGCGCCGGCAAACAGGGCAAGCATGGTGCGGTCCACAGGCGGCGGGTTGAGTGCCGGCAGCGCGTCGCCGACTTGAACGTCTTTCAGGTTGGTCGTACTCATGTCCTTGCTCCCTTCAGGTGTTGCGGTGGACGATGACGCTACGCAAGTCCGCCACGTGCTCGCCGCGCTGGTTGGTCACGCGCGTCTTCTTCACCACGAAGCTCAGCGCGCCGCCCTTCTTGTCATAGATGTCCTCGATGTGCGGATCGAAGTTGAAGGTGTCGCCCGCATAGCCCATGCGGTGGTAGGTGAAAGACTGCTCGCCGTGCAGGATGCGCGCCACCTGGATGCCCACCTCGTCGCGCCAGCTGCCGTCGGGCTGGTTGAACTCCAGCGAGAACAGGAAGGTGGGCGGCAGCGGCAGGGCCGGATGGCCCGCGTCGCGTGCGGCCGACTCGTCGATGTAGACCGGGTTGGTCTCGCCCGTGGCCTTGGCGAAGAAGCGCAGTTGCCCGGCTTCGGCGGTGGCCTTGAAGGACGGGATCTTTCGCCCGATGTGGCTCTTGTCGATCACGATCATGCGTGTCTCCTGTGCGGTGGGACGGCTCAGGCCGCCTTCTTCAGCACCGTGACCACACCCGCGCCGCCCAGGCCCAGGTTGTGCTGCAGCGCGATGCGCGCGTTGCTGACCTGGCGCTGCTCGGCGGTGCCGCGCAGTTGGTGCGTCAGCTCGTAGATCTGAGCCAGGCCGGTGGCGCCCAGCGGATGGCCCTTGGACAGCAGGCCGCCCGAAGGGTTGACCACCCACTTGCCGCCATAGGTGTTGTCGCCGTCCTCCACCAGCTTGGGGCCATCGCCCTCGGCGCACAGGCCAAGCGCTTCCATGGTGATCAGCTCGTTCTGCGCGAAGCAGTCGTGCAGCTCGATCACGTCCACGTCCTGCGGACCCACGCCGGCTTGCTCGTAGGCCTGGCGGGCGGCGAGCTGGCTCACCTCGAAGCCAACCACGCGGATCATGTCGTCGCTCTCGAAGCTGCCGGGGCGGTCGGTGGTAAGGGACTGGCCGGCGATCAGCACGTCGGTGCGCAGGCCGCGCTTCTTCGCGAACTCCTCCGACACCACGATGGTGGCGGCGGCACCGCAGGTGGGCGGGCAGGCCATCAGGCGCGTGAGCACACCGTCCCACAGCATGGGCGCGTTCATCACGTCCTCGGTGGTGACTTCGTTGCGGAACACGGCCAACGGATTGCGCGCGGCGTGGCGGCTGGCCTTGGCGCGGATCTTGGCGAAGGTCTCCAGCCTGGTGCCGTACTTCTTCATGTGCGACATGCCGGCACCAGCGAACTGGCGGATTGCGTTGCTGGGCAGGTCATTGCGGCCCACCAGTCGGTCGACCACCTTGTTGGCGCGCTCCAGGGCCGGGGGTCGGTCGGGGAAGGCGGACTTGAGCGCGCCCGGGTTCATCTGCTCGAAGCCCACGGCCAGCGCGCAATCCACCGCGCCGCTTTGCACCGCCTGGCGCGCCAGGAACAGGGCGGTGGAGCCAGTGGCACAGTTGTTGTTCACGTTGATCACAGGGATGCCGGTCATGCCCACGTGATACAGCGCCTTCTGACCGCTGGTGGAATCGCCGTACACGTAGCCGGCATAGGCCTGCTGCACGTCGGTGTAGGACAGGCCTGCGTCTTCCAGCGCCTTGCGCACGGCCTGCGCGCCCATCTGGTCATAGGCGTCGCTCGTGCCGGGCTTCTTGAACTGGATCATGCCGACGCCGGCCACGAAAGTCTTGCGGGTCATTGGGTTGTCTTCCTTGGGGTTGTGTGTGATGAAGAATCAGAGCTTGCGGGCGATGAGGTCGCGCTGCACTTCGCTGGTGCCGCCGTAGATGCGGTTCACGCGACAGTCGACAAAGGCGCGGGCCACCGGGTACTCCAGCATGTAGCCGTAGCCGCCATGCAGCTGGACCATGGTGTCCAGCGCGGCGCCAAGCGTTTCGGTGGCATAGAGCTTTGCAATGGCCGCCTCTTCCAGCGTGAGGCGGCGGCGCATGTGCTCGGCCAGGTAGTGGTCGATCATCAGGCGCACGGCGGTGCATTGCGCCTTCAGGTCGGCGAGCTTGAACTTGGTGTTCTGGAAGTCCCACACCGTCTGCCCGAAGGCCTTGCGGTCCTTCACATAGTCGATGGTGTGCTGCAGGCAGGTCTCGAACACGGCAGCGGCGTTGACCGCGATGCAGAAGCGCTCCTGCGGCAGCTCGTGCATCAGCGCATACATGCCGGTGCCTTCCTCACCCAGCAGGTTGCTCACCGGCACGCGCACGTCGTCGAAGAACAACTCGGCGGTGTCGCCGGCTTCCTGGCCCACCTTGTCCAGCTTGCGGCCGCGCCGGAAGCCCTGACGGTCGGCCTCGACCAGGATCAGGCTCATGGCCTTGGAACCGCTCAGGTGGGGGTTGGTCTTGCACACCACGACGAACAGGTCGGCCTGCAAGCCGTTGCTGATGAAGGTCTTGGCGCCGTTGATGACGAACTCGTCGCCCTCGCGTCGCGCCGTGGTGCGCACGCCTTTCAGGTCGCTGCCGGTGCCAGGCTCGGTCATGGCGATACCCAGCATGGTCTCGCCGCTGGCGCAGCGCGGCAGCCACTTGCGCTTCTGCTCCTCGGTGCCCAGGCGATGGATGTAGGGCGCGATGATGTCCGAGTGCATGCCGAAGGTCACGCCGGTGATACCCAGCGCGGCCATCTCCTCGGCCAGCACGGCGCTGTGGCCGAAGTCGCCTTCACCGCCGCCGTACTCGGCCGGCAGCATGGGGCACAGCAGGCCTTCGCGGCCGGCCTTGCGCCAGACCTCGCGGTCCACGCGCCCGGCCTTGTTCCACTCGGCCATGTGGGGAACGCATTCGCGCTCCAGAAAGCGACGCACGGTGGTGCGGAACTGTTCGTGGTCGTCTCGGTAGACGTTTCGCTGGATCTGCAAGGCTGGCTCCTTTGTTGCACCGGCGGAGAAGATCGGTTCCGCCCATGGATGCAACGTTAGGGCCGCGCACTCGCAGCCAGCCCACCCCCGAGGAGGGGGTGGGGGTCAGCTCAGTTCAGCTTCTCGAGGTCGCGCACGCGCGCAACGGCCTCGTCGCGGCTGCCCACGCCGAGCTTGAAGTAGATGTTCTTCAGGTGCCACTTGACGGTCTGGTAGGACATGTCCAGCGTCTTGGCGATCTTCTTGCTGGGCAGCGCCTGCGCCAGCAGGTTCAGCACGTCGATCTCGCGCTCGCTGAGCTTTTCGAGCGGGCTTGCAGCGCTGGCCGCGGCCGCCTTTCGATTGCGCTGCGTAACAGGCTGAGCCGCAATGCTCGCGCGGTCGGCCTCCAGCAGTCGGTCGACGTAGAACTTGAGCACCGGGTCCAGCGTGTCATCGCCCGCCAGCTGGCGGATCAGCCCCATGGCCCGCTGGCCGGTGTCCAGCAGGCTGCGCACCAGGCCCAGGCGCTGGCCGCTGCGCAGGGCCGCAACCAGGCGCTCGCGAACGGCTTGCTCCCGGCCGCGGCTGGCTTCCACGGTGGCCTGGATCAGCTGCAGGCAGGCAACGAGGCGGTGGCGCCCGCGTGCTTCGCACAACGCAATCAGGGGCCCGATGCGCAGGGCAGCACCCTCGAAATCGCCCTGCATGATTCGCCAGCGCAAGTGCCCGAAGCGCGTGACGATGGTGACGCTGGCCAGGGCGCTGTTGGCCTGCTCTTCGTGCCGGGCCTGCAGGGCGTCCAGCCTGGCCAGCAGGGGCTCGGCCTTCTCGAACTCCGACAGTTGCAGGTGCCGTTGCATCTGCTCGCACAGGCTGAAGGCCAGCAGGCGGTCCAGGCCGAGCCGCGTGCCGTAGTCTTCCAGGCGCTCCAGATAGGCGAAGGCTTCGAGGCGGCGGCCTGCAAGCCAGTGAGCACTCGAAAGCACGCCCATCATGCGCCAGACCGAATCGGGAATGGAGACGCGCTCCAGCAGGTCCACCTTGGGCTCCAGCAGCGCCAGCGCGCCATCGGCGTCATTGATTTCGTAGAGCACTTCACCCAGCAGCGCAGTCGCGAGGTAGCCCGGCTCGGCGCAGCTGCTGCCGCCGCGCTCGGCATCGTGGATCACGTCGCGGTAGGCGCGCTCGGCCAGCTTCATCTGGCCTTCCATGACATAGCTCAGACCCACCAGGCAGCGCCCCTGCAAGGTGCCCGCCGAGGTGCCAAGCAGCAGCTGGCCATCCTCCAGCAGCAAGGGCTTGGCCTCGAGCTGGATGCGGCGCGCCTGCTCGTAGTCGCCACGATGCATGTACAGCCACGACAGCAGGTTGTTGCGTGCGCCCAGGGTGTGGGCGTCGGCCTGCGGTGGCGGCACCAGCAGGCTGGGCAGCACGCGCATGGCACCTTCGGTGTCGTCGCGCTGCACGGCCAGCGTGGCCCAGCTCACGTCGAGCATGTAGCGGTTGAAGACGTCGCCCTGGCCGATGTCCTTGTCCAGCTCGACCAGGCTGTGCTGCGCACCTTCGAGGTCGCGCGCGTGCATCTGCATGCGCGCACTCCACTGCCGCAGACTCAGCCTGGATCGCACCTGCTGGGGCGGCAGCAGTTTCAGCAGCCGGCTGAGCGCGCGCGGCTGGCCGCTGGCCACCAAGCGCTGCGCCTGGCTCGCCACCAGGTCGGCGGCCGCACC
Organism: Pseudomonadota bacterium; assembly: GCA_018241225.1. Lineage (GTDB taxonomy): Bacteria > Pseudomonadota > Gammaproteobacteria > Burkholderiales > Burkholderiaceae_C > Variovorax. The sequence continues at coordinate 84,150 of JAFEEG010000007.1, read as the reverse complement.
CGCCTCGCCGGCAAGCACCGCCTGCTGCACCGCCTCTTCCAGGTGGCCATGCTCGCGCAGCCAGTGCCAGGCCGCCGCATGAACGCGCGTGCGTTCGGCCTCGCCCTGTAGCGACAGGCGACCACGCAGCGTTTCGCGAAGCAGCGGGTTGAGCTGGTACCAGTTCTCGGGGCCGCTGGCCTCCACCGGCGTGACGAACAGATTCTGCTGCGCCAGCCGCGAAAGCAGCATGGTGGCTTCGGCCACCGTGTCGACACCGCCCGACAGCGCCGTGCACAAGGGAGCGCAGAAGCGATTGCAGGCAGCGGCCCGCACGAGCAGGTTCACTTCCTCGGCGCTCAGGCGCGACAGCACCTCGCGCTCGAAGTACGCCGCAAAGGCCTGCTCGTTCTGCACGTAGACCTGTGCATCAAAAGGCGTGCCGGGTCCGCTCTTGCGGCTCAACCTCCATTGGTGGGCCAGCAGTTGCAGGCCGGCGACCCAGCCGTCCGTCAGCTCGTGCATGCGCTGCGACTCTCGCCGGCCAATCTCGCCCAGCACGGCCTGCAGGTACTGCGCCGTCTCTTCCTGCGTGAAACGAAGGTCGCGCTGGTCCAGCTCCAGCACCAGACCCTGGGCGCGCAGCCGCGCCAAGGACAAGGGCGCCGCGTTGCGAGACACCAGGGCCAGGTGGAAGTGGGCCGGCGAATAGTCGAGCAGCCACTGCAGTGCCTCCAATGCGCCGGCGCCTTCCAGGTTCTGCAGGTCGTCGAGCACCAGCACCAGCTCGCGGCCATGCTGCGCAACGCCATGAGCCAGGGCAATGACGATGCGCTCGATGGCATCGGCATCCGCGCCCTGGGCTATCGACTGCGCGGCCTCGTGCGAGATGACGGGGTCGATCCTGGCCAGTGCACCCGCCAGGCTTTCCATCAGGTGCGCCGGCTCGTTGTCGGCCGCGGTAACGGCCACCGTGGCTTGCTCGAAGCCCAGTGGCACCAGCGCCTGGCGCCACGCGTCCATCAGCGCCGTCTTTCCGCTGCCCGCGGGCCCCTGGACCACCACGCAGCGCTGGCGCCGTGCCTCGAGCAACTGTGCCAGCAGCCGCTCCCTGCCGATCAGGCGCACGGCATTGCGCGACTTGGCCGGGCTGCGGCGAGGGGCGGGTGTGGATGCGGAAGTTTCAGAGGGCATGGACGGAGGGCGGGCTTGTTCGCCTGGCCATCCACGGACCCCTCTTTTTTCAGCGGGCTGCGAAAAAGGCCAGGGACGCCATCCTATGCAGACTGCCCTCGGGCCCGCAAGCGGGATGCCCAGGCCCTACTGGAACTCGGGCTCGCCGCGCCAATCCAGGAAGTCAGGCAGGTCTTGCGACACACGGTCTGGAAATCGGGCCGGGCGCTTTTCCAGGAAAGAGGCGATGCCCTCCTTCGCATCGCGCGAGCTGCCGCGCGACTGCAGGGCGCGGCTGTCGAGCCGGTGCGCCTCCATGGGGTGCGCGGCGCCGGCCATGCGCCAGATCATCTGGCGGGCCATGGCCACCGAGACGGGCGCGGCGTTGTCGGCAATCTCGCGCGCCAGGGCCTGCGCGGCTGGCAGCAACTGGTCGGGCGCATGCACCGAGCGCACCAGTCCGCGCTCCAGCGCCTCCTGTGCACTGAAAAGGCGGCCAGTGGCAACCCACTCCAGCGCCGAAGAGATACCCACCACGCGCGAGAGGAACCAGGCCGAACCCGCCTCGGGCGTGATGCCGCGCCGCGCGAACACCAGGCCGAATTTCGCATCGGTCGAGGCGATGCGGATGTCCATGGGCAACTGCAGCGTCAGGCCAATGCCCACAGCCGCGCCGTTGATCGCACCGATCACCGGCTTGAGGCTGCGGAAGATGCGCAGCGTGACGCGCCCGCCGTTGTCGCGGCGCACGGCACCAGGCTGTGTGCCGTAGCGCTTCTCGTAGTCGAAGGTGGCCCCGCCGGTGCCCAGGTCGGCACCTGCGCAGAAGGCGCGGCCCTCGCCGGTGACGATGACGGCGCGCACGCTGTCGTCGGCATCGGTGGCGTCGAAGGCGGAAATGAGTTCATCGGCCATCTGCGGCGTGAAGGCATTGAGCTTTTCGGGGCGATGCAGCGTGATGGTGGCCACGCCTTGGTCGACGGCGTAGCGAAGGGTCTCGAATGCTGGGGTGGTGGTGGTCATATTGTGTTGTCTCGCATGGTTGAAGTGAAGAATGAGCGCAGTTGCGCGCAGGTTCAGTCGGCTGCCGACTTCGCCGCGCGGCGCTCGCGCTGCACGGCGGCGAAGCGGCCCAGATGCGCGGACGCATCGCCCAGCAGTGCCTGCGACATCACCAGCCGCTTGCAGTAATGGCTGATGGGTGTTTCGTCCTGCAGCCCGACGGCGCCATGCATCTGCACCATGTCCAGGCCGATGGCGCGGCCGGCGCGATCGGCCATCCACCTGGCGGCGCTTACGCGCTCGGCCCGCTCGGCCGAGCTGGCCTGCTCCCAGCCGTTGGCAGCGGCACGCACCAGGTGGCGCGCACTGCTCCAGGCGCCGTAGTGATCGACCATGCGGTGCTGCAGCGCCTGGTGCGCTGCCAGCGGCTTGCCGAACTGCTGGCGCGTACGCAGGTAGTCGATGGTCAGGGCCAGCGCCCTGCGCATGGCACCCACGTTCTCGGCGCATTGGGCCAGCGTGCCCAGTTGCAGGGCCTGTTCGAGCAGGATCGCAGCTTGCGGCGCGCCGGCCAGCAGCGCTTCAGCGTCCAGTTGCACGTCGTCCAGTTGCAGGTCGGCTGCGCCGCGGCCGTCGTGGGTGAGGTAGCTGCGCGCCTTCAACCCTGCGGTCTGCTCAGGCACGACGAACAACGCCACGCCTTCGCCGGGCACCATCGTGCTCACCACGAAGAAGGCAGCGCGCTGGCCGCCCATCACGAAGCGCTTGGCGCCCTGGAGTCGCCAGCCGCCTTCGGCCGTGCGGGTGGCGGTGGTCTGAATGTGCAGCGGGTCGTAGCGCGCGCCCTCCTCCTGCCAGGCCAACGCCGCTGTCCCTTCGCCGCTCGCCAGGCGCTGCAGGCAGTTTTCGGCCACAGCCGAGGGCGCCGCGTCGGCCAGCAATTGCTGCACGATCACGGTGCTCCACACGTAGGGTTCGAGCACCAGCGACTCGCCAAGCGCCTGCATCACGGGCACCAGGTCGGCGACCGGCTTGCCGAATCCGCCATGCGCTTCAGGCATGCGCAAGGCCAGGGTGCCCAGTTCGGCCAGCGCACGCCACAGCTCGGGGTCAAAGCCGTTGTACTGGCGCAGCACGCGGTGGCGCGCCTCCATGTCGTAGCGGTCGGCTAGCAGGCGATGCAGGGCATCGTTCAACATGGCCTGTTCATCGTCGAGCCCCTCGGCGTCGGGCTGCAGCAGCGCGAATTCGCCGCAGAACAGGCTCTTGGCGATGATCTCGCGCTGCACTTCCGACGCGCCGCCGCCCAGCGTGATGCCGCGGTAGCGAAAGTAGTGAAGCGGGAAGTTCTCCGGCTCGCCGGGCGCCAGCGGCTCGGGGTTGGGCTGGCCTTCGATGCCCAGCGGGTTCAGCGGCAGTGCCTGCGGCCCCAGTGCCTCCAGTTGCAGCGAGAAGACTTCCTGCAGCAGCTCGGTGCCCTGCAGCTTGAGCAGCGAGGCATCGGCCATGCGTGCCTGGCCCGCCTGCGCGGCGCGCACCGCCGGCCACCAGGCGGCCTGCAGGGCACGGGCGCGAATGTCGAGTTCGGCATGGCGCCGCGCGAAGACCTCGTCGTCCATGAGCGAGGCGCCGTCCACGCCACGTCCCTTCGCCAACTCGACGGTTGTTGCGATTTCGGCCTGGCATTCCGCCACGCGCGCAATGAACAGGCGCTCGATCACCAGCAGGCTCTTGGCCACGGTCCACCCGCTGCCTTCGGCGCCCACGAGGTTTTCCGCCGGCACACGCACCTCGTCGAAGAACAGCTGCGAGTGAAAGAGCGAATCGTTGATGAAGCGAATGGGCCTCACCGTCAGGCCCGGCGTGTTCATGTCCACCAGCAGGACCGAGATGCCCTCCTGCTTGCGTTCCGCGCCCGTTTCGGTGCGCACCAGCACCAGCACCCAGTTGGACCAGTGCGCAAAGCTCTGCCAGATCTTGGTGCCGTTGATGATGTAGTGGTCGCCGCTACTTTCGTCCGGCACGCGGCGGGCGGCGCAGCGCAGCGAGGCCAGGTCGGAACCCGCACCGGGCTCGGAATAGCCCTGGGCCCAGAAATCCTCGAAGGAAAGAATGCGCGGCAGGAAGCGCGCATGCTGCTCGGGCGTGCCATGGCGGATGAGCGTGGGGCCGATCAGGTCGATGCCCAGGTTCTCGAAGCGAGGCGCGTCGCAATGCGCCAGCTCCTCGCGGAAGATGGCCTGCTCCACCAGCGACCAGCCGGGCCCGCCGTGCGACTTGGGCCAGCTGGGCGCGGCCCAGCCCCGTGCATGCAGGATGCGCTGCCAGCGCTGGGCCTGCTCGCGCGTGACCAGGCAGTGGGCGCGCACCGCATCGCGGATGTCGGGCGGCAGGCTGCGGTGAAGAAATTCGCGCACCTCGGCGCGAAAAAGGGCGAGCTGCTCGCTGGATGGCGTGGCGGACATGAGCGTCGAGATCTCCGGAAAAGGATGGGGCCACGCCGCGTGCCCTTGGGCACGCCAAGCGAAGGTGGCCGGTCTTTGCCGGATGTTCTTACGCGGGGTTAGTGCTCGCGCCCCCTCCCGGGGAGGGGTGGTTTGGCGCCTTGCCTTCAGGAATCAGGCCCAAACCCAGCGAAAATGGGCTGGATTTGCCCCGGAAGCCGGCGGCAAGAAACTTGCAAGCGATTGATTCTCGAATGGACAAAGTGGACGTCTCTGCACACACGCCCATGATGCAGCAGTACCTGCAGCTCAAGGCAGACCACCCCGACACCCTGCTCTTCTACCGGATGGGCGACTTCTACGAGCTGTTCTACGCCGACGCGGAGAAGGCCGTGCGCCTGCTCGACATCACCCTGACCCAGCGCGGCCAGTCGGCCGGCGCGCCGGTGGTGATGGCGGGGGTGCCCTTCCATTCGGTGGACGCGTACCTTTCGCGCCTGATCAAGATGGGCGAATCGGTGGCCATCTGCGAGCAGGTCGGCGAGGTGGGCGCCAGCAAGGGTCCGGTGGAGCGCAAGGTGGTGCGGGTGGTCACGCCCGGCACGCTGACCGAGGCCGAGCTGCTCAGCGACAAGACCGAGGCCCTCTTGCTGGCCGTGCACGCGGGCAGCCGCAACCTGTGCGGCGCCGCCTGGCTCAGCGTGACCGGCGCGCAGATGCACCTGGCCGAGTTCGAGGCCGACGAGCTGGAAGCCTGGCTGGCGCGCATCGGCCCCACCGAGGTGGTCTACAGCGCCGAAGTCACGCCCGCCTTCGAGCAGCGCCTGAAGGATGCGCGCAACGCCGCCAGCGCCGCGCCGTTCACGCTCACCGTGCGCCCGGCCTGGCAGTTCGACACGGGCCTGGGCGAGCGACGCCTGTCCGAGCTGATGGGCGCCGCCACCCTGTCCGCCTGGAACGCGCAGGAGCTGGCGCAGGCGCAGGCCGCCGCATCGGCCCTGCTGGGCTATGCCGAACACACGCAGGGCCGGGCCCTGTCGCACGTGCAGCGCCTGGCGGTGGAGCGCAACGACGAATTCATCGACCTGCCCGCCACCACGCGCCGCAACCTCGAATTGGTGCAGACGCTGCGCGGCGAAGCCGCCCCCACCCTCTTCTCGCTGCTGGACACCTGCATGGGCGGCATGGGCAGCCGCATGCTGCGCCGCTGGCTGCTCACGCCCCGGCGCGATCGCGGCGCCGCGCGCGAGCGGCTGGAGGCCATCGCGGCGCTGGGCCAGAGCGACACTGCCACCTCACTTCCCCAATGGCGTGGGTTGCGCGAGCAGCTCAAGTCCACCAGCGACGTGGAGCGCATTGCAGCACGCATTGCGCTGCGCCAGGTCAAGCCGCGCGAACTGGTCGCCCTGGGCCTGGCGCTGCAGAAGGCACGCGCGCTGGCCCCGGTGCTACCGCACGGCGCAACGCTGCTGCAGCGCATTGCGCAAGACCTGTCGCCGCCCGAAGGCTGCGCCGAGCTGCTGGCCCGCGCGCTGAAGCCCGAGCCCGCCGCACTGGTGCGCGACGGCGGCGTGATCGCGGAAGGCTTCGATGCCGAACTCGATGAGCTGCGCGCCATCGGCGAGAACTGCGACGCCTTCCTGCTGCAGCTGGAAGTGCGCGAGCGCGAGCGCACCGGCATTGCCAACCTGCGGGTGCAGTTCAACCGCGTGCACGGCTTCTACATCGAGGTGACCCAAAGCGCGCTCTCGAAGGTGCCCGACGACTATCGCCGCCGCCAGACGCTCAAGAACGCCGAGCGCTTCATCACGCCCGAGCTCAAGTCCTTCGAGGACAAGGCCCTGTCGGCGCAAGACCGTTCCCTGGCGCGCGAAAAGTGGCTGTACGACCAGCTGCTGGACGCACTCCAGCCCTATGTGCAGCCGCTCACGAGCGTGGCCTTCGCCATTGCGTCGCTCGACGCGCTGTGCGCGCTGGCCGAGCGGGCCCACACACTGAACTGGAACGCGCCCGAATTCGTGGCGCATCCGTGCATCGAGATCGTCCAGGGCCGTCACCCGGTGGTCGAGGCACGCCTGGCCGAAAAATCCGCCGGCAACTTCATCGCCAACGACACGCGCCTGTCGCCACAGCAGCGCATGCAGGTCATCACCGGGCCCAACATGGGCGGCAAGTCGACCTACATGCGGCAGATCGCCATCATCGTGCTGCTGGCCTCCATGGGCTCGTGCGTGCCGGCGGCCGAATGCCGGCTGGGCCCGATCGACGCCATCCACACCCGCATCGGCGCGGCCGACGACCTGGCCAATGCGCAATCCACCTTCATGCTGGAGATGACCGAGGCGGCGCAGATCCTGCACAGCGCCAGCGCGCAGTCGCTGGTGCTCATGGACGAGATCGGCCGCGGCACCAGCACCTTCGACGGGCTGGCGCTGGCCGCCGGCATCGCGGCCTACCTGCACGACCGCTCGCGCGCCTTCACGCTCTTTGCCACGCACTACTTCGAGCTCACGGAATTTCCGGCCGAGCACCGCCAGGCGGTGAACATGCACGTGAGCGCCACCGAGGCCGGGCGAGACATCGTCTTCCTGCACGAGATGCAGGCGGGGCCAGCCAGCCGCAGCTACGGCATCCAGGTGGCGCGCCTGGCCGGCATGCCGGCCGCGGTGGTCAACCACGCGCAGAAGGCGCTGGGCGCGCTGGAGGCGCAGCAAAGCGAATCGAGGGCACAGGTCGACCTGTTTGCGCCGCCTCCGGTGCAGGAGGCCGCGGCACCCAGCGCCGTAGAATCGGCGCTGGCCGCGCTCGACCCCGATGCGATGAGCCCCAGGGAGGCGTTGGACGCGCTCTACGCCTTGCAGAAGCTGGGCCGACGCGAGCAAAAGCAGCAGTAGCAGTGAAACCGGCAAACAACCCACTCCAACAACAAAGCACCAGCCCCATGACGTACTGCGTAGGCATCAAACTCAACGCCGGCCTGGTGTTCCTGTCGGATTCGCGCACCAATGCGGGCGTGGACCACATCAGCACCTTTCGCAAGATGATCGTCTACGAGCAGCCGGGCGATCGCTTCATGGTGCTGCTGTCGGCGGGCAACCTGAGCATCTCGCAGTCGGTGCGCGAAATCCTGCAGATCGAGGAGTTGCGCGAGACCGAAGACGGCCCGCCCATCACCATCTGGAACGCCCCGAGCATGTTCGATGCAGCGCGCGTGCTGGGCTCGGCGGTGCGCCATGTGTACGAGCGCGACGCGGCTTCGCTCAAGCAGGCGGGGCTGGAGTTCAACGTGTCCTTCATCTTCGGCGGACAGGTCAAGGGCGAGGGCATGCGCCTGTTCCTGGTCTACTCGGCCGGCAACTTCATCGAGGCCACCACCGAGACGCCCTACTTCCAGGTGGGCGAATCCAAGTACGGCAAGCCGGTGCTCGACCGCGTGCTCACGCCCGACACGCCGCTGGACGAAGCGGCCAAGTGCGCGCTGGTGTCGATGGACTCGACCATGAAGTCCAACCTGTCCGTGGGCCTGCCGCTGGACCTGGTGGTGTACGAGGCCAACTCGCTGCAGACCGACCGCGTGATCTGCATCGACGCCGAGAACCCCTACTACCGCATGCTGCACAACAGCTGGGGCCAGAAGCTGCGCGAGGTGTTCGACAGCATCGAGGACCCGGTGTGGGACGAGAGCTTTACCCAGCACCCGCTGCGCATGCCGGCCACACGCCACGGCGCCCTGCGCAAGATCTCGACCCCTGACGAAAAATTGATCTAGAGAGGGGAACATGGCGCACGGCGCCGTGTCCTTCTTCCATGCCTCCTATTGTTTTTTCCCACGGGAACAGCTTTCCCGCCAGCACCTATCGCGTGATGCTCGACAGCCTGCGCAACCGCGGCTTCGACGTCCATGCCATCGAGAAGTTCGGGCACGACCCGAAGTACCCCGTCACCGACAACTGGCCGCACCTGGTGCAGCAGCTGGCCGACTTTGCCCGCGAACGCGCAGACTTTGCCGGCGGCCCGGTGTTCCTGGTGGGCCATTCGCTGGGCGGGTTCCTGAGCCTGATGTGCGCGGCGCGCCACCCCGAGTTGGCACGCGGCGTGGTGCTCATCGATTCGCCCATCCTGGGCGGTTGGCGCGCCGGTGCGCTGGAGCTGACCAAGCTCACGCCGCTCATGAAGAGCATCACGCCCGGCACCATCAGCCGAAAGCGCAAGAACGTCTGGGAGCACCGCGAGGCGGTGTTCGAGCATTTCCGCAGCAAGAAGGCCTTTGCCAACTGGGACGAGCGCGTGCTGCGCGACTATGTCGAGCACGGCACATTCGACTCCGACGATGCGCGTGAGCTGAGCTTCGACCGGGACGTGGAAACCGCCATCTACGAAACCCTGCCGCACAACCTCAGCGGGCTGCTGCGCAAGCATCCGCTCAAGTGCAAGGCCGCCTTCATCGGCGGGCGTCAGTCGGTGGAGATGAAGCGCGTGGGCCTGACGATGACGCAGCAGGTCACCAAGGGCCGCATGACCATGCTCGACGGCACGCATCTCTTTCCCATGGAAAAGCCCATCTCTACTGCAGCCGCGGTCGAGGCCTCGCTGCGCAACATGCTCTAGGTCTGCACGGGCGGCTTCAGAAGGCGTGCGCCATGCCCACGCCGTACATGCTGCGGTTGTCGTCGCCGGGGAAGCGCTTGCTGGCCACGTCGACATACACGCTGGTGCGCTTGGAAAAGGCATAGGACACGCCCGCGCCGATGGTGCGCTGGGCCTGCACGCCGTCCAGGTCCATGCGGCCCCAGCCGCCCCGCAGTGCGACATTGCCCAGCACGTACTGAACGCTGAGCGTCAGCACCTTGGCCACCGATGAAGAGGCCAGCGCCTCGCTGCGGTCCCAGGCGCCATACACGCTCAGGTCGCCCAGCGTTGCACGCAGGCCGACGAAGGAATCGGTGTCCCCATTGCTGTTGCGCTCGTGCGCCAGCATGGCGGCCCAGGCATCGCCGTCGTAGTTGAGCGAAACACCCCAGGGCTGCACCAGCGGGTTGTTGGCGCCGCTCGCGCCGGTGGGCTGGCCCCGCACGTCCTCATTGGCCGCTGTACTCAGGTGCACCGCAAAGCCGTTGAAGCTGGGCGAGTCGTAGAACATGCCATTGTTCAGACGTCCGTACTCGGGCGTGCCGTCGGCATTGCCGCGCGGATCGGTGGGGTAGTTGTAGTGCCAGATGTCCCAGGCGGGTGAGGCGATGCGGTCGAAGTTGCCCCAGGCATCGAACTTCCAGTCCTGGCTTTCCATGGCGTCCAGCGCACGGCCCAGGCGGATGCTGCCTAGCGGCCCCTTGAGGCCGACGGTGGATTCGCCGTGGAAGAAAGGCTTGCCCACCTGCTCGAGCTGGCCGGTGTCGGTCTCGAAACGCAGGTTCAGGTTGAAGGTGGCGGCCAGGCCACCGCCCAGGTCTTCGGTACCACTGAACTCCAGGTTGCTGCGCTGGATGGGCCCCAGCTGCCAGGTCTTGTTGGTGTCCCGGTACAGGCCGATGTCGATCAGGCCACCGATCTGGAGGCTGGATTGCGCCATGGCGCTGGTTCCAGCCAGAAAAAGCAAAGGCACGGCCAGGGCCGGTCGCAGGCGCATCGTTCTCTCCTCCTTGATGTGCGCGTTTGTTGTGGCTGCGATCATCACCGAGGGTGCGCATGTAACCAAGTTGTCCTGCGGCGCGAACTAGGCGGCATCAGCGATGCCACTCGGCTCGCGGCGCGCCAACGAGGCTCCCTCATGCTGATCGTCGTCCTTGCCTTTCTTGCCGGAGTGCTGACCATCCTCTCGCCCTGCATCCTCCCGGTCATTCCCTTTGTCTTCACCCGCGCGGGCCGCCCTTTCATGCGCAACGGCCTGCCGCTGCTCGCGGGCATGGCGCTGACCTTCGCGGCCGTGGCGTCGTTGGGCGCAGTGGCTGGCGCATGGGCCGTGAGGCTCAACGAATACGGTCGCTGGCTGGCGCTTGGCGCATTGGCGCTCACCGGCCTGATGCTGCTCGTGCCAGCACTGTCGAGCTGGCTCACCCGTCCGGCGGTGGCGCTGGGCGCCACGATGTCGAGCCGCACAAGCGACACGGGCTCGGCCGGCAGCGCGCTGCTGCTGGGCGTTGCCACCGGCCTGTTGTGGGCGCCGTGCGCCGGGCCGGTACTCGGCCTCATCCTCGGCAGTGCAATGATCGAAGGGCCCAGTGCGCACAGCTTTTCGCTGTTGCTGAGCTACGCCTTGGGCGGTGCAAGCTCGCTTGCCGTGGTGCTGTGCCTTGGCGATGCCCTGTTCTCCCGCCTGCGCGCGTCGGCGCTGCTCAATACCGCGGTGCTGGCTTCGGTGGTGGCCATATCGCTTGGCCTGGACACCGGCGCTCTGGCCCGCCTGTCAGAGCGTGCGGGCACGGCAGCCTTCGAACAGAAGCTTGTCGTGCCGGGCCTGCACAGGATGCAGGCGCGCGAACCGGCACGCCCGAGCCTGCCGGTGGAGGGCGTGCTGCCCGGCTTCCAGGGTGCGGTCGAATGGATCAACTCGCCGCCGCTCACCGCGCAGCAACTGCGCGGCAAGGTCGTGCTGGTCGATATCTGGACCTTCGGCTGCTACAACTGCCGCAACGCCCTGCCCTACGTGCGCGACTGGTATCGCAAGTACAAGGACCAGGGCCTCGTGGTGGTGGGCGTGCACTCACCCGAGTTCGCCTACGAGAAGAACATCGACAACGTGAAGCGCGCCGTGCAGGAGCTGGGCATCGAGTTTCCAGTGGCGGTGGACAACCAGTTCGCCATCTGGCGCGCCTTCGACAACCGCTACTGGCCCGCCCACTACTTCATCGATGCGCAGGGCCGGATCCGCTTTCACCACTTTGGTGAAGGCGAATACGAGAAGTCAGAGCAGGTCATCCAGCAACTGCTGGAAGAGGCGCGCCAGGGTGGCAAGGGCGCCTGAGGGCTGGGCGCCGCCGCGCTTGCGCGCGCCGACGGGCCCCTTGCTCAGTCGGCCCAGACCACCGCGCCACTCCAAGCCGTGGCCAGCACCACGATGCCGAAGGCGATGCGGTACCACGCAAACGGAATGAAGTTGTGGGTGGAGATGTAGCGCAGCAGCCAGCGCACGCACAACCAGGCACTGATGAACGAGAACACGAGCCCGACCAGGAACATGGGCAAGTCGGCCATGGACAGCAACGCCCGCTCCTTGTAGAGGCTGTAGACACCCGCGCCGATGAGCGTGGGCATGGCCAGGAAGAAGGAGAACTCGGTGGCCGCCTTGCGCGACAGGCCCAGCAGCATGCCGCCGATGATGGTCGCGCCCGAACGGCTGGTGCCCGGAATCATGGCCAGGCACTGCACCAGCCCGACCTTGAGCGCGTCCCAGGGCGTCATGTCGTCCACGTTTTCCACGCGCACCGAGCCGGGCGGCCGCTTTTCCGCCCACAGGATGACGAAGCCGCCGACGATGAAGGTCGAGGCCACCACCATCGGGGTGAACAGGTGCTCCTTGATGACCTTGCCGAACAGCAGGCCCAGCACCACCGCGGGCAGGAAGGCGATGATGACGTTCATCGCAAAGCGCCGCGCCTTGGCCTGGCGCGGCAACGCCACCACGGTGGCATGGATCTTCTGCCAGTACACCAGGATCACGGCAAATATGGCGCCGGTCTGGATGGCAATGTCGAAGACCTTGGCCTTGGAGTCATCGAAACCCAGCAGCGAACCCGCGAGGATCAGGTGGCCGGTGGAAGAAATGGGGAGGAACTCGGTCAGTCCCTCCACGATGCCCATCACCGCGGCCTTGGCCAGCAATACCAGATCCACTCATTCGCTCCTTGACTTGAAAGAGCCTGGATTATCGCCAGCATGCCGGGCCTGACGACGACAGGCTGCGGCGCGTTGCCGAATCAGCGAGCCTTGGTCAGCAGTGTGGGAACGAGATAGCCGTTGCGGTAGACGCCTTCGATCACGCCTTCGACCGAATCGCCAGGCCGGGCCGTCACGAACTTGGCCTCAGAGGTCTTGTAGACCACGATGGTGCATTCAGAGAACTTGCTGAGGGTTCGCGCAACGCCGGTTGCCTGACGGACGGTGGGATAGGTGTTCATGGAGGCCCTGTCTGATGGGCCGAACTGTAGTTTGAAAGTATGAGTTCCGGACGCCGCCCTTCCAGCAGGCCGTGACAAATTCCACGTCAATGTCACTCAATTGTTTCTTGACTATCCAGCCGCCATAGTTCGTCTGGTGGGTCGAATGTGCCGTTTTATTCACACTTTTTTAGTAAATACTGACGACGACTTCCCTCAAGCGTCCGTCTGTTTGCAAAATTATGTGAACACTTTTGAGGTACACCGATGAATCAACAACAAACCGGCCTTGCTTTTGCCACACTCGGCATTGCGTCCCTGGCCGTGGCAGGCTCCTGCCTCTTCTTCATCGAATCCCTCGGCGGCCTGAGCTACGTGGCTGCCACCCTGGCGGTCTTCCTGGCCATGCTGTGCGCCAGCCGGTTTGCCGTATTGCACCGCGCGGTGGTTGCCGCCCGGCCGGTTGCCGAGCCAGTGGCCACGCCGGTGGCCAAGCCACGCAGGCAATCGTCCCGCTTCCAGGCGCTGTCCGCGCGCGAAGATTCGGAGGAAGAGGTGATCGAGTCGAGAATGGCGGCCCTGCACGCCGCCGTGGACCTGGAAGATGCGCCCTCCACCCTGCCTCCCCAGCACTACGAGCCGGCCTCCTTCTTTGCGCCGATCGAGAGCACGCCCGAATCCGTGGTGGTGATCGAGGAGCCGCTCGACCCGGCCCTGGCCCAGCAGTTTGCCGAGTTCAGCCCCGAGCAGGCCGTCGAGTTGCCACCTGCAGCGCCCGCTTCCACGACGCTGCGCCAGATGGACGATATCCGCGCCCAGATCGCACGCCTGCGTGAGGAGTCCCGCGTACGGCATGCCGCCAACGCCGCCCGCGCAGCCAGCCGGCCGGTGACCATGGCTGCCTTTGCCGCGCCCGCGCATGGCGTGATGCCCGACGCATCGAGCCGCCCCAACGCAGGCACCGATCCCTTTGCGCGCACCGAGTTCTCGGCACTGCCGGCAGCGCAGCCCGCCGGCTTCGCGCGCACCGAATTCCTCTCGCCGGTCGAAATGCCGCGCTGAGCGCCGCGGGACAGCGGCGCGAATTCAGTTCGCGCTGCCCTGCTGCACCATCCACTGCGCCTGCCAGCCGCCGCCCAGGGCCTGGATCAGGCCGATGGCCGCCAGTTGCTGCGCCACCTGCAACTGAAGCACGCTGCGCCGCGAATTCAAGGCCGAGACCTGGGCCACCACCACGTCCGTATAGCCCACTTGCCCCGCACGGTAGCGGTTGATGATCTGCTGCTCGGTCTTGTCCGCCGCAATCGAAGCCACGGTGTATTGCTGCAGCTGCTGCTCGAGGCTGGCAGCGGCGCTGAGCTGGTCTTCCACCGCCTGGAAAGCCGTCAGCACGGTCTGGCGATAGCGCGCAATGGCAGCGTCGTGCGCGGCGCTGGCCTGGTCGACCCGTGCACCGATGGCGCCCGCGTCGAACACCACCTGCGCCACCGAAAAGCCCAGCGACCACAGCGTGTTCGAGGCATTGAACAGGTCCGACACGCGCGAGCTGCTGCGGCCCAGCGAGGCGTCCAGGCTGATGCTGGGGAAATAGGCGGAGCGGGCAATGCCGATCTGCGAATTGGCCGACGCCACCGCCCGCTCGGCCGATGCAATGTCGGGGCGACGCTGCAGCAACTGCGAAGGCACGCCGCTGGGAATGCCGGGCACCACCGGCGTCCAGGTCTGCTTGGCCAGCGTGAAGCCCGAGGGCGGCGCGCCGGTAAGCACTGCAATGGCATGCTCCAGCGTCGCGCGCGTGCGCTGGGTGGCTGCGTACTGGGCCCGCGTGTTGGCCAGCAGGGTCTCGGCCTGTAGCACATCGCTTTGCGCCGCAATGCCGGCCTCGTAGCGGTTGCGGGTGATGGTGAACGAGCGCTCGTAGCCTTCGATGGTGGTGGCCAGCACGTCCAGCTCGGCATCGGCCTCGCGCAGCGAGAAGTAGTCGATGGCCAGCTCGCCCAGCATCGACAACCGTGCCGAAGCCAGGTCCGCCTCGCTGGCCTGCGCCGCGGCCTGCGCGCTGCTCACCGACTCGCGCAGGCGCCCCCACAGGTCGGGCTCCCACGAAGCGCCCAGCGCCACGTTGGCCGTGCCGGTTGCGCTGCCCGACGTGCGCGTCCCGCTGCGGCTCGCGCCGCCGGTCAGGGCCACGGTGGGGAAAAGCGCCGCCCGCTGCTCGCGCACCGCTGCCTGCGCCTGCGTGTAGCTGGCCACGGCGGCGGCAATGTTCTGGTTGGACAGCTGCACCTTCTCGGCCAGCTCGTCCAGGCCCGCGTCATTGAAGAGCTTCCACCACTCCCCGCGCTCCAGCGCGTCGGCCGGCACCGCGGGCGCCCAGCCCTGGGCCACGGGCGTCTCCTTCCAGGCAGCAGGCTCGGGCGTCTGCGGCCGCTCGTAGGCGGGGCCGACGGCGCAACCGGCCATCAGCACCAGCACAGCCAGCGCGGCAGTGGAGCGGACCAGGATGGGATGAGAGCGTTTCTTCTTCATGAGCATGCAGGTTGGAATCACGCCTGGGCCGCTTCGGTGGCGCCAGCGCGGCTGAGTGCGCGCTCGTCGCCGCGCTTGAAGCGAAGCTTGTCGAGCAGCACGTAGACCACCGGAGTGGTCAGCAAGGTCAGGAGCTGGCAGGCCAGCAGCCCGCCGATGATGGCCACGCCCAGCGGCTGGCGCAGCTCCGAGCCCAGGCCGAAGCCGATGGCCAGCGGCAGCGCGCCCAGCATGGCGGCCATGGTGGTCATGAGAATGGGCCGCAGGCGCAGCAGGCAGGCCTCGCGCACCGCCTCTGTGGCGCTGATGCCGCGCGCGCGCTCGGCCTCCAGCGCAAAGTCGATGATCAGGATGGCGTTCTTCTTCACGATGCCGATGAGCAGGAACAGCCCGATCAGGGCAATGACCGACAGCTCCATGCGAAACAGCATCAGCGCCAGCACCGCGCCCACACCGGCGGAGGGCAAGGTGCTGAGCACCGTCAGCGGATGGATGAGGCTTTCGTAGAGGATGCCCAGCACGATGTAGATCACCACGATGGCCGCGATGATGAGCATGGCCTGCTGCGCCGCGCTTTCGCCGGCCGCGCGCGCCGTGCCCTCGAAGCTGCCGCGCACGTTGATCGGCATGGCGATGTCGGCCTCGGCCTGCTTGACCGCCCGCTTGGCATCTTCCAGCGTCACGCCGTCGGGCAGGTTGAAGGAAATGGTGCTGGACAGCTCCGTGCCCTGGTGGCTGATGGAACTGGGCACCGCCCGCTCGGCCAGCTTCGCGAAGGTGGATAGCGGCACCAGCGCCGTGAGGTTGGTGGCCACTGCCTGCCCCGCCGACGAGGTGCGCGAGCCAGGGTTGGCGGAGGTGACGGTGGAAGTGCCCGACGTTGCGTCGGTGTTGTTCTCCACCGAACTGAGCACCGTCTGGCCAGTGGCATCGGTGCTGGTGTTGAGCGTGGAGGGCACGTACAGGTCGGGCAGCACCACTGGCGATGGCTGGAAGCGCGGCGCCCACTCCATGATCACCGAATACTGGTTGCGGTCGTTGTAGATGGTGGCCACGCTGCGCTGGCCGAAGGCGTTGTACAGGGCCGTGTTCATGGCGCTGGTGTTCACGCCCAGTCGCGCGGCCTGCTCGCGGTTCATGTCGACGTAGGTTTCCACACCGTTGTCGCTGCTCTCGCCGTCCACGTCGATGAGTTGCGGGTACTGCCCCATCCGGTCGGTCAGCTTGGCCGACCAGGCGCGCAGGTCGGCCAGGTTGTCGCTGCGCAGCGTGTACTGGTAGGTGGAGTTGCTCTGGCGCCCGCCCATGCGCAGGTCCTGCACCGGGCCGAGGAAGACGCGCAGGCCAGGTATCTGGTTGAGTTGCGGCCGCAGCCGGTCCATCACCTGCTGGGTCTTCACATTGCGCTCGCCCACCGGCTTGAGGTTGACGAACATGAAGCCGCCGCCTGCGCGCGAGCCGCCTGCAAAACCCACCACCGTGTCCACCGCCGGGTCGGCATGGATGATGTCCACCGCCTGCTTGAGCTTGTCGTTCAGCGCGGTCGAGGAGATGCTCTGGTCGGCGCGGATGCCGGTGATCATCTGCCCGTTGTCCTGCTGCGGGAAGTAGCCCTTGGGAATGGCCTTGAACAGCTCGAAGTTCAGCCCCACCACCACCGCCAGGATCAGGATGACCAGCGCCTTGTGCGCCAGCGCCCAGTCCAGGCTGGCCGCATAGGTGCGCAGGATCACGTCCCACACGCGCTCTGCCGCGCGGGCCAGGCGGCCGGGCGGCCCGCTCTTCTTTTCGTAGTGGTGCTCCGAGCGCAGCAGTGCGGCGCACATCATGGGCGTGGTGGTGAGGGAGACCACCAGCGAGATCAGCACCGCGGCCGACAGCGTGATGGCGAACTCGGAGAACAGCCGCCCCACCTGCCCGCCCATGAACAGCAGCGGAATGAACACCGCCACCAGCGACAGGCTGATCGACAGCACGGTAAAGCCCACCTCGCGCGCACCCTTGAGGGCCGCCTGCACGCGGCCCATTCCGGCCTCGATGTGCCGCTGGATGTTTTCCAGCACCACGATCGCGTCGTCCACCACGAAGCCCGTGGCCACCGTGAGCGCCATCAGGCTGAGGTTGTTGAGCGAGAAGTGCAGCAGGTGCATGACGCCGAAGGTGGCCATGAGCGACACCACCGTGGCCACTGCCGGAATGATCGTGGCGCGTGCTCGCCGCAGGAACAGCCCCACCACCAGCACCACCAGGCCCACCGAGATGACCAGCGTGGCCTCCACCTCGCGCAGCGAGGCGCGGATGGAATTGGTGCGATCCGACGCCACCTGCACCGCGATGTCGGCCGGCAACTGCGCGCGCAGCTCGGGCAGCAGGTTGCGAACGCTGTCCACCGTCTCGATGATGTTGGCACCCGGCTGCTGCGTGATGAGCACCACCACCGCCGGCGAGCCGTTGAACAGGCCGATGGTGCGCGTGTTCTCCACGCCGTCTTCCACCCGGGCCACGTCGCGCAAGCGCACTGCGGCGCCGTTGCGCCAGGCGATCACCAGGTCGCGGTAGTCGGCCGCGCGCAGGCCCGGCGCCGGGGTGTAGATCTGCAGGCGCCTGTCGCCGCTGACCACCTCGCCCTTGGGCCGGTTGGCGTTGTTGGCCTGGATGGCCGCGCGCACATCCTCGGAGCTGATGCCCATGCGGTTGAGCGAGTAGGGCTCCAGCTCCACCCGCACCGCGGGCAGCGAGCCTCCGCCAATCTCCACGTCGCCCACGCCGTCCACCTGCGATAGCCGCTGGCTCACGATGTTGGACACCGCGTCGTAGATCTGCCCCGGCGTGCGCGTCTTGGAAGTGAGCGCCAGGATGATCACGGGCGAGGCCGCCGGATTCACCTTGCGGTAGGTCGGGTTGTTGCGCAGCGTGGCCGGCAGGTCCACCCGCGCGGCGTTGATGGCGGCCTGCACTTCGCGCGCTGCCGAGTCGATGTTGCGGCTCAGGTCGAACTGCAGCGTGATGCGGGTGTTGCCGTTGGAGCTGTTGGAGGTGATCTCGTTCACTCCCGGGATCACGCCCAGGTAGCGCTCCAGCGGCGTGGCCACGCTGGAGGCCATGGTGGCCGGGCTGGCGCCGGCGATGTTCGCGGTGACCGAGATGGTGGGGTAGTCCACCTGCGGCAGCGGCGCCACCGGCAATACGAAGAAGGCCATCATGCCCGCCAAGGCGAGGCCGATGGTCAGCAGCACCGTCGCGATGGGGCGTTCGACGAAGGGCCGCGAGAGGTTCACGCCGGCTCCCCTTCGTCCTGCTCATTGCGCGCGGGACGCAGGCGCTGGCCGAGGCGGTCGAAGGCGAGATAGATCACCGGCGTGGTGTAGAGCGTCAGCGCCTGCGACAGCACCAGCCCGCCGAAGATGGCCAGGCCCAGCGGGCGGCGCAACTCGGCACCTTCGCCCCAGCCGAACATCAGCGGCAGCGCCGCGCCCAGGGCCGCGAGCGTGGTCATCATGATCGGCCGGAAGCGCAGCAGCGCCGCCTGGTGAATGGCCTGCTGCGGCTCCATGCCCTGGTTGCGTTCGGCGTCGATGGCGAAGTCGATCATCATGATCGCGTTCTTCTTCACGATGCCGATGAGAAGGATGATGCCGATGATGCCGATCACCCCCAGGTCGTTGCCGCTCACCATCAGCGCCAGCAGCGCGCCCACGCCGGCCGAGGGCAGCGTGCTCAGGATGGTGAGCGGGTGCACGTAGCTCTCATACAGCACGCCCAGCACGATGTACACGCACACCACCGCCGCCAGGATCAGGTAGAGCTGGCTGGTGAGCGACTTCTCGTACGCGCCAGCCGCACCCAGGAAGCGCAGCGTCATGCTCGATGGCAAGCCGATTTCCTGCGCGGCCTTGCGGATCTGGCTCACCGAACGGCCCAGCGCCACATCGGGCGCAGTGTCGAAGCCCACCGTGGCGGCCGGGTACTGCGACACGCGCGTGACCTGCAGCGGCGCCGGCTGCTCGCGCACCGTGGCGAAGGAAGACAGCGGCGTGGTCGAGCCGTTGCCGGTCTTGATCTGCAGCGACGCCAGCCCGTCGACCGACGACAGGCCCTGGCGCTGCGCCTCCAGGATCACGCGGTACTGGTTGGTCTCGGTGAAGATGGTGGAGACGATGCGCTGGCCGAAGGCGCTGTACAGCGCATCGTCCACCGCGCTGGCGGTAATCGACAAGCGCGAGGCGGTGGCCCGGTCCACGTCCACGTAGGCGGCCAGGCCCTGCGCGCCGGCGTCGGTGGTGGCGTTGCGCACCCAGGGCGTCATCTCGGGCGTGCGCAGCCTGGCCACCAGGCGGTTGGCCCAGTCGTTGACCTGGTCGGTGTCTGCGCCTTCGATGGAGACGCGGAATTCCGTTGGCCCGGTTTCGGCGTCGATCGTCAGGTCTTGCGTGGGCTGCATGTACAGCGTCACGCCCGCCACCTGCTTTTGCACCGAGTCCTTCAGCCGCTGCATCAGCTCCTGCTGGCTGCCGTGGCCGCGCTCGAAGTTGATGAGCAGGCTGCCGGTGTTGAGCATGGTGTTGTTGGCCGCATCCACGCCCACCACCGCGCTCAATGCACGTACCGCCGGGTCGGCCAGCACCACCTGCGCCACCTGCTGCTGCAGCTGTGCCATGCGGGTGTACGAGATGTCCTGCGCGGCTTCCACCCGCACGCGCAGCTGGCCGGTGTCCTGCGTGGGGAACAGGCCCTTGGGAATCACGACGTAAAGCAGGGCCGTGAGCACCAGCGTCGTAATGGCCACCATCAACGTCATGCCCTGGTGGCGCAGCACCCATTGAAGCTGCCGGTCGTAGCCGGCAATGACGCGCTCGAAGAAGCCGTGCACCGCCACCGCCATGCGCCCCTGGCCCGCCACTTCCTCGTGGCGCAGCCAGCGCGCGGACATCATCGGCACCAGCGTGAGCGAGACCACGGCAGAGATCAGGATGGTGATGGCCAGCGTGATCGCGAACTCGCGAAACAGCCGCCCCACCACGTCTTCCATGAACAGCAGCGGAATGAGCACCGCCACCAGCGACACGGTTAGCGAGATGATGGTGAAGCCGATCTGCGTGGCACCCTTGATGGCCGCCGCAAAGGGCTTCTCGCCCTGCTCGATGTAGCGCGCGATGTTCTCGATCATCACGATCGCGTCGTCCACCACGAAGCCGGTGGCGATGGTCAGCGCCATCAGGCTCAGGTTGTTGAGCGAGTAGCCCAGCAGGTACATGAGCCCGCAGGTGCCCACGAGCGAGATGGGCACCGCAATGCTGGCGATGATGGTGGCCCGCACGCTGTGCAGGAAGAAGAAGATCACCAGCACCACCAGCGCCACCGCCAGGCCCAGCTCGATCTGCACATGCTCCACCGAGGCGCGGATGCCCTGTGTGCGGTCGGACAGCACTTCGACCTTGAGGGACCCGGGCAGCGAGGCTTCCAGCTCGGGCAGGCGGGCGCGAATGGAATCGACCGTGGAAATGACGTTGGCGCCGGGTTGGCGCTGCACGTTGACGATGACGGCGGGGTGCAGCGACTTGTCGGCCTGATCCTTGGTCGCCGCCCAGGCGCCCAGTTGCGTGTTCTCCGCGCTGTCCACCACCTTGGCCACGTCGCGCATGCGCACCGGCGCGCCGTTCTTCCAGGCAACGACCAGGTTCTGGTAGTCGGCCGCGGTCAGGAGCTGGTCGTTGGAGTTGATGGTGTAGGCGCGCTGCGGTCCGTCGAAGGTGCCCTTGGCGCTGTTGGCGTTGGCCGCGGCGATGGCGCTGCGAAGCGTGTCGATGCCGATGCCTACCGATGCCAGCGCGTTGGTATCGGCCTGGATGCGCACTGCAGGCCGCTGCCCGCCAGCCAGCGTGACCAGGCCCACGCCGCCCACCTGGCTGATCTTCTGCGCCAGGCGCGTGTTCACCAGGTTCTGTACCTCGGTCAGCGGCAGCGTGTCGGAGCGCACCGCCAGCGTGAGGATGGGCGCATCGGCCGGGTTCACCTTGGCATACACCGGGGGCGCTGGCAGGTCGGCCGGCAGGAAGGAGCCCCCTGCGTTGATGGCCGCCTGCACCTGCTGCTCGGCTACGTCCAGCGTCTGGTCCAGGTCGAATTGCAGCGTGACGATGGAAACGCCCGCTGCGCTGACCGAGCTCATGCGGTTCAGGCCCGACATCTGGCCGAACTGGCGCTCCAGCGGCGCGCTCACGGTGCGGCTCATCACCTCGGGGCTTGCACCGGGGTAGAGCGTCTGCACCTGGATGGTCGGGTAGTCCACCTGGGGCAATGCCGACAGCGGCAGCAGGCGAAAACCCACCAGACCCGCCAGCACGATGGCGAGCATGAGCAGCCCGGTGGCCACCGGGCGCTGGATGAAGGGGCGCGAGGGGCTCACGGCCGCCACCTCACGGAGGGCCGCCGCCGTCACGCCGGCGGCGCTGGCTCATCTGCTGCCAGCGCTCCAGCGCCTGCGGGTCACCCTTGTCGATGGCCTCCAGGAAGGCCTTGCGCTGCGCCAGCTTCTCGGGGTCGCCGGCTGCGGAATCGAGGATGCGCTGGCGCTGCTCGGCATTGGGCGGGCTCACCTTGCGGGCCGCGGCACCGCCGGCCTCGCCCGTGGTCGCGCCCTTGTTCGCTGCAACACCACCGGGCGGCGGTGCGTCGCCCTGCAACGCCACGACCGTGCCGTCGTCCAGGCGGTCGCCGCCTTCGGTGACCACGCGCTCGTCGGCCTTGAGCCCGTCGGTGATCTGCACCCATTCGACCGTGGTCTCGCCGCGCTTGATGAGGCGCATGCGCGCCTTCTTGTCCTCGCCCACCACGAACACGTAGGGCCCCTTGGGGCCGTTGCGCACCGCGGTGACCGGCACCACCAGCGCATCGATGGTGCGCAAGGTCATGCGCACGTTGACGAACTGGCTCGGGAAGAGCGCGGCCTGCGGATTGTCGAAACGCGCCTTGGCCTTGACGGTGCCCGTGCTCACGTCCACCACGTTGTCCAGGGTGGAGAAGCGACCGCTGTCCAGCGTGTCGCTGCGGGTGCGGTCCAAGGCCGACACCGCCATCGCAGCACCGCCGCGCAGCTGGCGCATGATTTCCGGCACGCGGTCTTGCGGCACCGAGAACTGCACGTCGATGGGGTTGATCTGCGTGACCACCGCGATGCCGGTGCTGGCGTTGGCCGTCACGTTGTTGCCCGGGTCCACCGTGCGCAAACCGATGCGCCCGTCGATGGGCGAGGTGATGCGGGTGAATTCGAGATTGAGCTGCGCGCTGGCCACGGCGGCGCGGTCGGCGATGACGGTGCCTTCGAGCTGCCCCACCAATGCGGCCTGCGTGTCCACGTCCTGGCGCGCGATCGAATCCTGGCCCAGGAGCGTCTTGTAGCGCTGCAAGGTCACGCGGGCGGCCTGCAGTTGCGCCTCGTCGCGCTTTTGCGTGCCCTGGGCCTGCATCAGGGCCTGTTCATACGGGCGCGGGTCGATGCGGGCGAGCAGCTGCCCTTTCTTGACGCGCTCGCCTTCGGTGTAGAGAACCTCGGTCAGCACGCCGCCCACCTGGGGCTTGAGCGTAACGGTGGCCAGGGGCGTGACGGTGCCCAGCGCGTCCAGCGTGACCGGCAGCTGCCGTTGCTGGGCCAGCGCACTGCCTACCGTGACGGTGGGCGCGCCGCCGCCGCCACCACCACCACCGAAGCCACCGCCGGGGCCCCGGCCCGCCGCAGGGCGCTTGATGAGATACCAGCTGCCCCCCACCAGTGCAACGACCACCAGGAGCGCAATGGCCGTGCCCCAGCCGCGATGTCGGCGCCAGGCGGGTGTGGTGCTGGCAGCGGCCGTTGCGGGGTTGGTGTCGTCGGAAGGAGGCGCGGGCGGCGTCTGTGGCATGGAGGGATATGGCGGTTTTTTCGGTTCTGGCGCGGTCCGGCTGAGCATGTGGAGCGACGGACCGACCCAGTAGGCACGGGCATCGTAGCTGCGATGCGTGATGGCGCGTAAAGAAGCGGTAAAGCCGCAATGCCCTGCGTCCGACGCTATTTCTTGCTGGTGACGAACAGCTGGTTGGTCGCGTAGGAAAGCCAGACCCTGCGGTTGGCAAGGAAATCCAGGCCCAGCAAGCCATCGTAGGGATCGACCTGGAGCTCGGAGAACATGACCTGCACACCGCCATAGCTGCTGCGCCCGACATCGATGCGGCCGATGCGCCTGGCATAGTTGGCCAACTGCTTGCCTGTCGAGCTAGAACTGCGCACGAGTGTCGATTGCGCCTTCAGTTGTTCAAGGTCGAGCCCAAGCTTGTGCGAGGCAGCTTTCATCGACACCCTGGTGCGGTTGGAGCCAGTATCGAGCGCGAGCTCAAGGGTCTTGCCATCCATCACGACCGGGATCGAGGTCATTCCCTCGGAAGAGCGCTTGAGCGGCACGGTGTCGTACGGGGTCGTCCAGGGACGCAGCGGCTGGTCGGTGGCGTTGCAATCCTTGACGCGGTGAAGCCTCAACTGGCCAGCCGGAAAGTCCAGCTCCACGTCGAAGCCGGACAGGTGATCGGCCCCGACCGTTCCCATCCAGGTTCCCATCCAGGCAGGCCTCCCATCGACCAGCACCGGGTCGACGCCCAGGTCTTTCCTGACGTGAACCAGGCCCGCGAACTCCAGGCTGGGGACCGTCACGCCCTCTGTGGTCGCACCCCGCGATCCGTCGATCCCAATGGAGTGACTGCGACGGCGATTCCCCATGAGTCCCAGTTGGGACGAGGCCGCAGCATGGATCTTCGTGCGCATGGCGCCCGTGTCCACCAGGAATGACAAGGGCGCTTGTCCATTGATCGAGACGGGCGTCTCGTACAGGACGCCCGACTTCGTCAGCGGCGCCTGCCCCGCCAGCTCGACGGTGCATGCATTGGCCATTCCAGCCGCCGCCAGCCATGCAGCGACGCCTGCCACCAGGCGCCTTCGGCCGCTCCGGCGGACGGCCCTTTCCAACCGGCGCCCCAAAGGCGCCCCGGGCGTGCTCGTTCTCATGTTTTCTCCCTGCTGCGAGCGTTGTTCGGCCCGGATCATGGCACGCCACCCACGCCCCGCCTTGGGCATTTCGCGACGCCCCGGCGCATTTCATCGCATCCCGGTGGCCCCGCCACGGCCCCACCGGCACAGTCCATCCAACCCAAGCGACAACCCCTCCAAACCAAGTCCAGGAGTCCTCACCATGATGCTGATCCAGATCCTCCAGCACACCCCCACCTGGGTGTTCGGCATGTTCCTCGCCCTGCTTGCCCTGGGTGGCCGCCAGCTGTTTCCCACCCAGGCCGGCCTGCGTCGCCTGGCCATCGTGGCACTGGCCATGGCGGGGCTGTCGGCCTATGGGCTGGTTTCGGCCTTCGGCGGCACGCCGACCGCCGTGGCCGCATGGATCCTGGCAGCCGCCGCCACGCTGGCCATGGTGCTGCGCCGCCCGCTGCCCCAGGGCGTGCGCTTCGACGTGAGCGAAATGCGCTTCACGCTCCCCGGCACGGCGGTGCCGCTGATGCTGATGATGGGCATCTTCTTCACCAAGTACGTGGTTGGCGTTCTGCTGGCGATGCACCCCGAACTGGCCCGCCAGAGCGGCTTCGCCCTGGGCATGAGCGTGGTGTACGGCGCTTTCGCCGGCGTGTTCCTCGGTCGCTCGCTGCGCCTGTGGAAGTTGGCCATGGGCACTTCCGCACCGAGCCTGGGCGCCGTCCTGGCCAAGTAAGCACCGCCTCACATTCAACGACAAGAGAATCATCATGACCCGACAGCAAGACCGCTCCCTCGAACAACTGGCCGTGCGGCGCGCCCGCGCCAAGGCAGGCTGGTGGATGCACGCCATCGTCTATCTCATCGTCAATGCCGGCATGGCCGCGCTGTCTATCGCCTCGGGCCACCACTGGGCCGTCTTCCCCTTCCTCGGCTGGGGCGTGGGCCTGGTCATTCACTGGGCCGTGGTCTGGCTGCTCGCGCCGGGCGGCAACTTCATGGAGCAACTGGTGGCGCGCGAGCGCGCCAAGCTGCAGGCGCGAGATCCGTGGTAATGGCCCGGCCAGTCGAGGCGCTTCATCCCGCAGAATCGGCCCCCATGAAGATCGAATGGCGAGAAACCCTGCGCCACGGCCTGCTGGTCGTGGCGTTCTGCTTTGCGGTGGCCGCGATCATCAGCGCGATCTGGCCCGACAAGAGCTACCTGCACCACCTGGGGTATTCGATCCTGATCGGCACGCTGATCTGGCTGGTCATCGAGTTCGGCCGCTATCCGCTGCGGCGGCCGCAGGACCCGGGCGGCTGGCCACGCGGCTGGCGCGGCATTGCGCTGTCGGCCACCGGCATCGTGGTGGGCTACTACGCGGGTTCGGCGCTGGGCGACTGGCTCATCGGCGGCGGCACCGGGGCCGTCACGATGATGGCCGAGTCGGAGCACGACCAGCGCGTCTCGCTCATCATCACGGTCATGGCCGGGGTGCTGGGCAGCTACTTTTTCTATTCGCGCGGCCACAGCTCGGCGCTGGCTGCCCGCGTCACCGCCGCGGAACGTGACGCCACCGAGGCCCGGCTCAAGCTGCTGGAAACCCAGCTGGAGCCGCACATGCTGTTCAACACCCTGGCCAACCTGCGCGTGCTGATCGCCACCGATCCGACACGCGCCATTGCCATGCTCGACCGGCTCAACAACTACCTGCGGGCCACGCTGTCGGGCTCGCGCGCGCTGACCCACCCGTTGTCTGCGGAATTCGAGCGCCTGGGCGACTACCTGTCGCTGATGGCGGTGCGCATGGGCAGTCGACTGCGTTTCAGCCTCGACCTGCCGGCCGAGCTGGCCGGCGAACTGGTGCCGCCGCTGATCCTGCAGCCGCTGGTGGAAAACAGCATCCGCCACGGGCTGGAGCCCAAGGTGGAAGGCGGAGAGATCGTGGTGCGCGCGCGGCGCACCGATGGCATGCTGATGCTCATCGAGGTGAGCGATACCGGCATTGGCATCGACATCGACGAGGCGACCGCGCTGGCTGCTGCCAACGACCCTGGCGGCAGCTTCGGCCTGGGTCACATCCGCGAACGCCTGGCCACCGTCTACGGACCGCGCGGCCAACTCGAGATCGGTGCCCTGCCCACGGGAGGCACGCGAGCCGTCGTCCATATTCCCTTGAACCGTCCATGAAAGCCACTGCACTCATTGCCGAAGACGAGCCCCTGCTGGCGCAGGCCCTGCACGCCGAACTGCGCACGGCCTGGCCCGAACTGGAAGTGCTCGCCGTCGTGGCCGATGGCCGCAGTGCCGTGCGCGAGGCCCTGGAGCAACTGCCGCAGGTGCTGTTTCTCGACATCCGCATGCCGGGCCTGGACGGCCTGGGTGCCGCCATGGAGATCGCCGACCGTTGGCCGAATACCGAGGCCTCCATGCCGCAACTGGTGTTCGTCACGGCCTACGACGAGTACGCGGTACGGGCCTTCGATGCGCAGGCCATCGACTACGTGCGCAAGCCGGTGCAGCCAGACCGGCTTCGCAAGACGGTCGCCCGCGTGCAGCAGGCTCTGGCGGCACAGCAGCAGGCCGCGCCCCGCGCAGCTCCGGCAGATCTGCTGGAGCAGACGCTGGGCGAATGGCGAAAGCTCATCGGTGCGGCCGGATCGACCGGCGCCGCCACTGCAGGTGCGGCGCCGCTGAAGTTCATCACCGCCAGCGACACCGGCGGCACCACCGTGCACATGGTGCCCATTCAGGACGTGCTGTATTTCGAGGCGTCCGACAAGTACGTGCGGGTGCTCACCGCCGAGCGCGAATACCTCATCCGCACGCCGCTCAAGCAACTGATGCCGCAACTGGACGCCGACACCTTCTGGCAGGTGCACCGCGCGGTGGTGGTGCGAAGCGACGCCATCGAGCAGGTGCAGCGCGACGAGTCGGGCAAGCTCCTGCTGCGCCTGCGCGGGCGGCCCGAGAAGATCGTGGTAAGCCGCCTCTACGCCCACCTGTTCAGGGCGATGTAGTCATCGGCCCCTGGCCAAATTCGCTGGCCGCACTATACTTAGCCAAATGGCTAACTCTAGTGCTTCCATCAGCGAGGTGTTTCATGCGCTGGCCGACCCCACGCGTTGCGCCATCGTCTGTGCGCTGGTGGGCGGTGCGCAAACGGTTTCGGCGCTGGCGGCGCCCTTCGACATGGCGCTGCCGTCCTTCATGAAGCACATCACCGTGCTGGAAAGAAGCGGGCTCATACAAAGCAGCAAGCTGGGACGCTCGCGCACCTGCGAGCTGGTTCCCAGGAAGCTGCAGCAGGCCGAGCAATGGATTGCCGAGCAACGCGCGATGTGGGAGGCCCGTACCGACCGCATGGCGGCATTTGTCGAACAACTTCACCTCAAGGAGCAAACCCATGGCATCAAGCGGCAACGCTGACTCCCGCGACCTCGTCATCACCCGCAGCCTGCGTGCGCCGCGCCAGGCCTTGTGGCGCGCGTGGTCGGAACCCGATCTGCTCAAGCAATGGTGGTGCCCTCGGCCCTGGACGACCGAGGTGCGTGCCTTCGACCTGCGTCCGGGCGGCGCCTTTCACACATTCATGCAAGGCCCCGATGGCGGAACCAGCGACAACCCCGGTTCCTTTCTCGAGGTGGTGCCCCAGTCGCGCCTCGCATTCACCTCGATGCTCACTGCCGGCTGGCGGCCGCACAAGCCGTGGATGGGGTTCACCGCCATCATCACGATGGAAGACGAAGGCAACGGCAGCCGCTACACCGCGCACGTGATGCACCCCGACGCCGAAACCAGCAAGGAACACGAGAAGCTGGGCTTCTTCGATGGATGGGGCACCGTCATCACCCAGCTCGACGAACTCGCCGCAACGTTGCGCTGAACACAAGAAAAAAGCCGGCTCGACGAGCCGGCTTTCTCTTGATGTGTGACGTTTTTTCTTAGTAGCGGTACACAGGGCGCGGGTGCGGCCCGTAATAGCGAGGACCACCATGGCGGTAGTAGCCACCACCCTGGATGTAGACCGGTGCCGGACGGTAGTAGACCGGCGGCGGCGCGTAGTAGACGGGTGCCGGGCGGTAGTACACCGGCGGCGGGGGTGCGTAGTAGACAGGGGCCGGCGGGTAATACACAGGCGCCGGTGCCACCACCACGCCAGGAACGCCCACGTTCACCGACCAGGCCACCCCGGCCGATGCCGTGGCGGCAGCGCCCAATGCGCCCGCAGCCAGCACACCGGCGGCAACCCACTTGAAAACGGAACGATTCATGGTCATTTGATACTCCTTGGGGGCAACCCGCCCGAGCGGGATGCCGTGTCCTAGTGATTGAACGCGCAACCTGTAAGTTCCGTGCACGACGCACAGTGAAGATCGTTCCAAAAGGTAACCCAGGGGCGCCAGCCTCACTGTAGGAGGAAGGCGCCAGCCGGCCGCGGACTTTGCGCCCTTCTAGAATCAGGTGATGAATTCCCCAGCCGATAAAGAGCCGGCCAAGCCCAGCAATTTCCTGCGCCACGTCATCGAGCACGACCTTGATCAAGGCACCTACGCCACCCGCAAGTGGGGCGGATCGCCTGGCGACGCCAGCCATCATGCCCAGGGCATGGCCGATCCGGCCCGCGTGCGCCTGCGCTTTCCGCCCGAGCCCAACGGCTACCTGCACCTGGGCCATGCCAAGAGCATCTGGCTGAACTTCAGCCTGGCCGAGCAGTACGGCGGCGTGTGCCATTTGCGCTTCGACGACACCAATCCCGAAAAGGAAGAGCAGGAATACGTCGACGCCATCCGCGAAGCGGTGCACTGGATGGGCTACGGCACCTCCATTGCCGACGATCCGGCTCATCCTGGGCAGCAGGCCTCGCACCAGTTCTTCGCGAGCGACTATTTCGACTTCATGTATCGGGCGGCCGAATACCTCATCGGCGCGGGCCTGGCCTATGTGGACGAGCAAAGCGCCGAAGAGATGCGCGTCAACCGCGGCGACTTCAACACGCCCGGCACGCCCAGCCCCTTCCGCGCACGCACGCCTGAAGAAAACCTGGCGCGCTTTCGCGACATGCGCGACGGCAAGCTGCCTGACGGCGGCGCCGTGCTGCGCGCCAAGATCGACCTGGGCCACCCCAACATCAACCTGCGCGACCCGGCCCTGTATCGCATTCGCCGCGCCACCCACCACAACACGGGCGACAAGTGGTGCATCTACCCGATGTACACCTTCGCGCACCCCATCGAGGACGCGCTGGAGCAGATCACCCACAGCGTGTGCACGCTCGAGTTCGAGGACCAGCGCCCCTTCTACGACTGGCTGCTCGACCGCCTCGCCGAAGGCGGCCTCATTGCCAGCCCGCATCCGCACCAGTACGAATTTGCCCGCCTGAACGTCACGCACGTGGTCACCAGCAAGCGCAAGCTGCGCCAACTGGTGGAAGACAAGCACGTGGACGGCTGGGACGACCCGCGCATGCCCACGCTCGCGGGCCTGCGCCGCCGCGGCTACACGCCCGATGCACTCAAGCTGTTCTGCGAACGCTCGGGTGTGACCAAGGCCGGCGGCTGGACCGACTACGCCGCGCTGGAGGCCGCGTTGCGCGAAACGCTGGACCCGATCGCACCGCGTGCCATGGCCGTGCTCGACCCGGTCAAGCTGGTCATTACCAACTGGGGCGAGCTGATGGGCGGCGACGATGCGCTGGACGATTGCAGCGCACCGGTGCACCCGCACCACCCCGACATGGGCAAGCGCCGCTTCAAGCTGGGCCGCGAGGTCTGGATCGAACGCACCGACTATGAAGACGTGCAGCCCAAGGGCTTCTTCCGTCTCTTCCCCGGCAACAAGGTACGGCTGAAGTACGGCCACGTCATCGAATGCACCGGCGCCACGCGCGACGCCAGCGGCGCGCTGGTACAAGTGCAGGCCACGCTGGTGCCCGACACCAAGAGCGGCACGCCGGGCGCCGACGCCATCAAGGTCAAGGGCAACATCACCTGGGTGGCGGCCGCCGACGCGGTGGCTGCCGACGTGCGCCTGTACGAGCGCCTGTTCAGCCCTGAGCAACCCGGCTCGGCCGAGCTCGAGGACGAACTCAACCCAGACAGCCTGCAGATTTGCCAGGCCTATGTCGAGCCTTCGCTCGCCCAAGCCAACGGCGACGTGCCCTTCCAGTTCGAGCGCCATGGCTACTTTGCGCTGGACACCAAGGCCAGCGGCAACAACAACGGCCGCCTGGTGTTCAACCGCACGGCCGGCATGCGCGACAGCTGGGGCAAATAGGCAATGCACGTGCCCATTCGCCGCCGCCAGTTGCTGGGTGGCGCGGCCTCCGTGCTGGCCATGCAGGCCCTCAACCTCCACGCCCGCACGCCCGACGACGCAGCAGCGGCCTGGCCGCGCAGCTCGCAGGTGCCTGGCGGCATAGCGCGGCTGTCGCTGGGCCCCGGCGCGCAGCGCCCGCAGGCCCTGGCCGAGGGCGTTCCGTTGCTGGTGCTGGGCGATCCCATCGAGTGGACCGCGCTGGTGGGCATTCCGCTGTCGGCGGTGCCGGGTGAACGCCGCATCGAGGTGCGCAGCGCCAGCGCAGCCGCAGCGCGCCAGGTGGCCTACACGGTCTCGCCCAAGAAATACAGCGAGCAGCGCCTGAAGGTGGCGCCGCGCACGGTCGACCTGTCGCCCGCGGACCAGGCCCGCTACGAGCGCGAACGCACGCACCTGGCCAGCGTGATGGCCACCTTTACCGAGGCCGCCGCCCTGCCCGCGTCGCTGCAGATGCAGGTGCCCGTGCCGGGCAGGCGCTCCAGTTCATTCGGCCTGCGCCGCATCTTCAACGGGCAGGCGCGCAATCCGCACAGCGGCATGGACATCGCCGCCGCCACCGGCACGCCCGTGGTGGCGCCCTTGCCCGGCAAGGTGATCGACACCGGCGACTACTTCTTCAACGGCAACACGGTCTGGCTCGACCATGGCGGCGGCCTGCTCAGCATGTATTGCCACTTGAGCGCCATCGACGCGCAGCCGGGCGCGCAGCTGCGCGCCGGCGAGCGCCTGGGCGAAGTGGGCGCCACCGGCCGGGTGACCGGGCCGCACCTGCACTGGTCGGTGATGCTGAACCGGGCCATGGTGGACCCGGCCCTGTTCATCGAAGCCTAGGCATCGAGCGGGCGCGACAGGTACACGCCTTCGCGCCCGACGATCGGCAAGCGGGTGGGCATCAGCACCGTGCAATCGTCGCACGGGGCGCGCACTTCCTCGTCGCCGTCGATGGCAATGAGCTCGCCCTTGGCGAAGGTCTCGAAGCCCACCAGCGGACGCACGAAGCGGAACTCCGGCGTTTTCACCATGCGCGTCTGCACCAGCTCGAACCGCCGCTGCGGTGCGGGCTGCGGCCGGCTGGCCGCGTCGCGTCGGATCAGTCCGAAATGGGCCACGAAATCCAGCGCCACCTGCGTGGCCAGGTCGGCCGCCGATTGCAGGAAATGCTGGCCGCACTCCACCACCAGCGCCGCACCCGCCGTGCCGCCCTCCTCGCCATGGCGTCCATGCTGGATGAGCGGCGTGCCCGAGCCCAGGCCCTGGGGCATGACCAGGTGGATGGACGGGCGGCCAATGGCCCGCGCCACCTCGGCATTGCGGGCAAAGGCCGGATAGACCCAGAAGGGATCGACCGGCTGGCTGGTGGAGTGGATGTCCAGGATGTGGTCCGCCGCCGCTACGACGGGTCGCAGTTCGCGGGCGCGCCGCAGTTCGGGGCTGTCTTCGGCGCCATTGAGCCACTCGTCGGACCACACCCGGTTGAGGTTGTGCACCAGCTGCCGGTTCTCGTACGGCGCCTTGGCGTCGAAAGCGTTGTAAGCCTCCACGTGCGCAAAGCTCACGGTCAGCGTGCCTATTTCCGGCCGCACGCCGGTGTCCAGCAGGTGGGTGGCGGCCACCATGCCGCAGATCTCGTTGCCGTGGGTCAGCGCATTGACCAGCACGTGCGGCCCCGGACGGCCGGACTCGAATCGATGGACGTACGGGATCCCGGTATTGCCCTTTGCATAGGCAGAAATATCGCGGGGCAAAACCTCGAAAGGAGGAAGATCTTCTTGTTGCGTCATGGCATAGATTGTGTCAATTTGCCAACCAAACCCGTACACTCCGCAAACATACAACCTTTGGTTACATCCGCATGGACACCATGAGCGACCCGGACCGAGCGAGACGTGGGCATGACCTGGGGGCCTCGCACAGCTCTGGCGCCAAGGGCTGGGGCGTGGCGCTGCTGGGCGGCGTGCTGCTGCTGGCGTCCTACCAGTTGCCGGCCGGCAGTTCCCTGCAGACCTTGCTGATCGGACTGAGGCCGGTAGCCTGGCTGGCCCTGCTGCTGGGCTTGGCGTTCGTGGTCTATGTGCGGGCCACGCGCGGCAGCACCACGCCGCCGGATCGCGTTGCGGAACCTGCCGAGGACGAGGCGCAGGCGAGCATGACGCGACCTTCGGTCCTGGCCGCGCTCGGCGTGAGCCGCGGCAATGGCGCAGAACTCGAGCCACGGTTCGTGGACACCATTTCGGTTCGCCCCGCCGTGGAAGAAGAGGCCGCAGAGGAAGAAGCGCTCGAAACAAGCTGGGGCCCGCGCCTCCTGACGCAGCTGGACTGGCGCCGCTTCGAGGCGCTGTGCGCGGCCTTCTTCAAGCAGGCCGGCTTTGCCGCCAGCACCCGGAGCCAGGGCGACGACGGCGGCGTGGACATCTGGGTGCAGTCGCGTCACATGCCCGAGCCGCGCATCGTGCGCTGCCGGCATTGGGAAGGCCAGGCGGTCAGCGCCAAGGAGCTGCGCGATTTCCTGTCGGCGATGAGTGCGCAGGGCCTGACGCACGGCACTTACGTGACCAGTTCGACCTTCTCGCTCGAAGCGATGGAATTCGCCAAGGCCAACGGCATCCAGACGCAAGATGGCGCCGCGCTGCTCAAGCTGATTTCGCACCGCTCGCCCGAGCAGCAGCAGGCCTTGCTGGACATTGCGCTGGGCAAGGCCACGGCCCTGCCCTAGCAGGGTGCTGCTAGCTCGAAGCCTGGGCGTCAGGCTCATCCGCGGGTGATGCGCCCTTGCCCCTTGGCTTCTTGCGCGCTGCCTTCTTGGCCTCGCGCAGCGCGTCCTTCTGTTCTCCGGCCGCCAGCCACTGGGCGAATTCTTCCGGCGTTTCGAGAGTGACGCGCCCGATGGTGCCGCTGCGAAACTCGTTCATCACGATCTCGGCAGCCTTCTGCAGGTTCACGCGCCCCTTGTCCAGCAGCGCGCCGCGCTTGCGACCGATGGCCTCCAGCACCTCTTCGTCGCGCATCTGCGCAATGGGCTCGTCCAGCTTGAAGCGCGCCTCCAGCAGTGGCGCGTAGTGTTGGCGCAGGTAGTCGAGCAGCTCCAGCGCCACCTCTTCCTCGTCGTAGGCATTGCGGCCCACCGCGCCGCTGGCGGCCAGGTTGTAGCCGCTCTTGTCCACGATGATGCGCGGCCACAGCATGCCGGGCGTGTCCCACAGGTAGAAGTCATCGGCCAGCGTGATGCGCTGCTCCAGCCGCGTGACGCCGGCCTCGTCGCCCGTCTTGGCCTTGCGCTCGCCCTTGAGCGTATTGATGAGCGTGGACTTGCCCACGTTGGGCACGCCGCAAATGAGCACCCGCATCGGCTTGGCCATGCCGCCGCGATTGGGCGCCAGCGCATGGCAGCCAGCCACCAGTTGCTGCGCCGGCGCGCGCTCGCTGGCGTCCAGGGCAATGGCGCGCGTCTCGCTCTGGGCATTGAAGTGCGCCAGCCAGCGCGCCGTCACGGCAGCATCGGCCAGGTCCTGCTTGTTGAGCACCTTCAGCCGCGGCTTGCCTGCAGTGAGCGCCTGCAGCATGGGGTTGGTGCTGGAGCCCGGCAGGCGCGCGTCGAGCAGCTCGATCACCACGTCGACGCCTTCGGACACGCGCTCGGCAATCGCCTTCTTGGTCACGTTCATGTGACCGGGGAACCATTGGATGGGCATGGGCCTTCTTGTCTCTTGCTTCAGGCGCTGGCCTGAGCGGCCTTGGCGCCCTGGTAGGCGCTGTAAAGGCGCTGGAACACGGGGCCGGGCTTGCCGCTGCCGATGGGTTGGCCGTCCAGCAGCACCACGGGCAGCACTTCCTTGCTGGCCGAGCTGATCATCAACTCGTCCGCGCCATGCACCTGGGCCGAGTCGATGGGGGCCAGCGCAAAGGGAATGCCCTCCTGCGCACACAGTTCGCGGATGAGTTCGTAGCGAATGCCCTCCAGCACATGCTCGCTCTTGGGCACACCGTACACCGCGCCATCGCGAACGATCCACACGTTGGACGACGACGCCTCGGTCAGTTGCCCCTCGCGAAACAGGATGGTCTCGGTGGCGCCCACGTCCGCCGACACCTGCCGCGCCATCACGTTGCCCAGCAAAGACGTGCTCTTGATGTCGCCGCGCTCCCATCGGAAGTCTTCCGCCGTGACGCAGGCCACGCCTTCGCGCACCGCTTGCGCGCTGGGCGGCTTCATCGCGCTGGCCATGATGAACACGGTGGGCTCGATGCCCTGGGGCATGACGTGGTCGCGCACCGCCACGCCACGCGTGACCTGGATGTAGATCATCTGGTCTTCGCTGGCGTGTGCCGCTATCAGCTTGCGGCAGCGCTCCAGCCACTCGTCGCTGGTGTGCGGGTTCGCAATGCGCAGCTTGCCCAGGTTGCGGTCCAGCCGGGCCAGGTGCTGCGCAAAGCGAAACAGCTTGCGGCCATACACCGGCACCACGTCGTAGATGCCGTCGCCGAAGATGAAGCCTCGATCCAGCACCGAGACCTTGGCCTGGTTGAGCGGGGTGTATTCACCGTTGAGGTAGCAAAGGGTGTCTGGCAGTTGGGCCATGGGAGTCTCTAAATGACAAGGCGCCATCATGCATCCATGACGGCGCCAACGGGAATCGACAACAACGGCGCCGCAAAGCGCCGCGTTCAGGCCTTGCTCAGCCGCGGCCGGCCGCGGCCATGCCCTTGGCCACTTCGTTGCTGCCTTGCGCAGCTCCGCTTTGTGGCACCTGCTGGCCCTCGCTCGCAGTCACCTCGGCCAGTCGCGCGGCCAGTGCCTCGGGCGCGTGGTCGCCGATGCCGATGTAGGCACCCTGCGTGAGGGTGATGTGCGCTGCCTCGAAGGTGCCGGCACCGGCGCACAGGATGGTGCGGTTGGGCGCCCGCTCGCTGGCCAGCACCAGCATGGCCGGCACCACCGCCTCGGGCTTGAAGGCCTCGAGCATCTGCGGCGGAAACAGGTCTTCGGTCATGCGCGTGGCGGCCGTGGGCGCCAGGCAGTTCACGCGGATGTCGTTCTTGGCGCCCTCGATGCTCAGCGTCTGCATCAGGCCCACCAGGGCCAGCTTGGCCGCGCCGTAGTTGGCCTGGCCGAAATTGCCGTACAGGCCCGACGACGAGGTGGTCATGACGATGCGGCCGTACTTCTGCTCGTTCATCAGCGCCCAGACGGCCTTGGTGCAATTGACCGAGCCCATCAGGTGCACGTCCACCACCAGCTGGAAGTCGGCCAGTTCCATCTTGGAAAAACTCTTGTCGCGCAGGATGCCGGCGTTGTTCACCAGGATGTCGACCCGGCCCCAGGCGTCCACCGCCTGCTGCACCATCGCCTGCACTGCCGAGAAATCGGTCACCGAGGCGCCATTGGCAATGGCCTGGCCTCCCGCCGCCTTGATTTCGTCGACCACCGCCTGCGCCGCCGTGGGCGAGCCGCCGCTGCCGTTCACCGTGCCGCCCAGATCGTTGACCAGCACCTTGGCGCCACGCGCCGCCAGCGCCAGCGCATGCTGGCGGCCCAGGCCGCCGCCGGCTCCGGTGACGATGGCCACGCGGCCCTGGAAGTCGAGTTTGTCGTTGCTGGTGCTGCTGCTCATGGGTCGAAGGTCCTTGCGAGTCGGAGTGTTGCTGGAAGAAGGCAAGTGTCGGGGCGCACGCCCGCCGCCCTACGTCGCGCACGCGACCGGCACGGCAGGTGCGAGCTAGACGGAAGCGGTCGCGGTGCGCCGGCTCAGGCCCAGGCGCTCGGCAGACACGTATTGCTCGCGGTAGACCTCGAAGGGCACGGTCTCGCTCTCCTCGATCTTGCGCTGCGCGTCCACGGAGTCCTGCGTCATCTGCTCGAAGTGCGCGTGGTCGTGTTCTGCCCAGGGCAGTTGGCTGAAATGCTCGCGGGTGCTTTCGGACTGCGCGCGGACGAAGGAAGTGAAGGAGTTGTCGTGCCGCTCGGCCATGACCTGCAATACGCGGGCCGACGGCAGGCTGTCGGGCGCCTTCAATGCGGCCTGCGCAGCCTGCACGGCCTGGGCATGCAGCGTGCCGCCATGCAGCGCATCCAGCGCCGCAGCGATGGGGGCACATTCGGCAACGATTTCAGCACCCCAGTCCGCCAGCGCGACCTCGCGCCCGGCGCGTGGCAGCTTCAGGCCGGGTTCGCGACCGCGCGCGGCGGTCAGGTGCCGGCCCAGCGCAAGCTCCGCGATCTCGGCCGGTGTGTCGTCGGGGCTGTCGGACAGCAGGCAATGCAGCAGGAACACGTCCAGGAAGCGCATGGTCGAGGCGTTGATGCCCATGGGCTCGAAGGGGTCCAGGTCCATCAGGCGCACCTCGACGTATTCCACGCCACGCTCGCGCAATGCGTGCAGCGGACGCTCGCCGGTGAAGATGGTGCGCTTGGGGCGGATCGTGCCGTAGAACTCGTTCTCGATCTGCAGCAGCGTGGTGGCCAGCTGGTTGTATTCGCCACCAGGCCCCTGGATGCCGATGGCCTCGTAGGCCGGCCAGGGATGCGTGAGCGCATCTTCCAGCGAGGCGCCGTAGCCTTCGAGGCTGTTGTAGCTCACTGCCAGCGACGATTGCGCATCGCTCTGGTAACCCAGGCGCCCCATGCGCAGCGAGGTGCCATGCGGCATGTACATGCTGCCTTCGCCAAGCGCCTGCAATTCGTGCTCGCGGCCTGCAACAAAGGTCGAACACAACGACGGCGACGCGCCGAAGAGATACAGCAGCAAGAAGGCATTGCGCCTGAAGTTGCGGATCAGGCCGAAGTACTGCTCGCTGCTCACGCCCGGCAGCGACCAGTTGTAGTGGATGCCCGAGATGGTCTGCATGCGCCGGCCGTAGCGGTAGGCCAGGCCCATGCGGTAGACGCTCTTGGCCCGGCCGACGTTGGAAGAGCCGTAGCGGCCGATGGGAATGGTTTCGTCCGCCGGCAGCCCGCAGGGCATGCTCGACACCCACAGGCGCTCGTCGTTGGCCTCCAGTGCGCGATACGTGAACTGGTGGATGCGCGACAGCTCGTCCAGGCAGGCCTGGACCTCGGTGTGCGCTCCGGTGATCAGTTCCACCTGCGACTCGCTGAAGTCGGTGGTGATGTGCGGATGGGTCAGCGCCGAGCCGAGCACCGCCGGATGCGGTGTCAGGGCGAGCCGGCCGTCTGGCTGGGCCCGCAGGCTTTCCTTCTCGATGCCGCGGCGCATGCCCAGCAGGCGCGCGGCCCCGAGCGCGTTCACACGCTCCTGCAAAGTGCTCATATCCATAGGACCGGTTGTTCTTTCCAAGTGGGGCCGGAAGTTAGCACGCCCGGGCAAGACATGCTTGGAAACGGTCAAGGGCGCTCAGCGCGCCAGTGCGCGCAGCAGCCAGGCGTTGAGATCGGCAATTTCTTCCATGCACACCGAGTGCGCCATGGGGTATTCGTGCCAGTCGACCTTGTAGCCCAGGGCCTTGAGCGCGTCGCGCGTGGCGGTGGCGCGCGGCAGCACGACCACCGGGTCGGCGCTGCCATGGGCCAGGAAGATGGGCGTGTCGTGGTTGGCCGCGTGGCGCTCGGCCGGCAGCGTTGCCGCCAGTGGCAGGTAGCCCGACAGGCCCACGATGCCCGCCAGCTTCTCGGCATGGCGCAGGCCGGTCATCAGGGCCATGGCGCAGCCCTGCGAGAAACCCGCCACCACGATGCGGTCGGCCGCGATGCCGCGCGACTTTTCCTTCTCGATCAGCGCCTCGATGCTGGCCTGCGAACGGCGCAGGCCGGCTTCGTCCTCGCGCTGTACCAGGTCGGGGCCGTAGATGTCGTACCAGGCCGGCATCTGGTAGCCGCCGTTGATGGTGACCGGCATGACCGGCGCATTGGGAAAGACAAAGCGCACCGGGCCCACGCTGGACAGGTCGAGCTCCTGCGCGATGGGCACGAAGTCGTTGCCATCGGCGCCCAGGCCATGCATGAGCACGATGGAGGCGGTGGGGTTCGGGCCGGTCTCGATTTCGATGGGAGGCAGGGACATACGGCGTCGCTTTCTGTTCTGAAGAGATGAATTGAAATGAATGCGCCAGCTGGCGGCAGGCGCGCCTAGCGGCGCCCGCGCTCTTCCTTGCGCTCGCGCGCACGGCGCACCTGCCGGCTTTGATTGGCCATGTCGGCTGCGCGCCTTTGCGAATCCTTCTTCTCGCGGCGCTTCTTCGACAGGAAGCGGCCGAGTGCGAAGCTCACGATGCCGCTGGCCACGATGACCACGATGCCTACGGTTCCGATGTCAAAGTTCATCACTGCACCCGCACGATGGAAGCGGGCTTGAAGCCCAGGTCGGCCGCCTTGCCCTTGCGGCCACGCGCGGCACGCGCGTTGTTGAGCGAGCGGATCTCCAGCGTCTCGTCGCGCTCCTTGTTGCCGCGGCCAATGCCCTCGATCTTCACGCTGCGCGTGTAGGCCGCAGCGCCAGCCAGGCTGTCCTTGGCGTCCAGGTCGATCAGCGTCAGGCCACGTCCGCCCTTGGGCAGCGCCTTCAGCTCGGCAATCTCGAAGGTCAGGATGCGCCCGCCGGTCGACGCGCAGGCCACGTGCGTGGCCACGGGCGCGGGCTCGGCGCCACCGGCACCGCCCACCAGCGACGGCCGGCAAAGTGCCTCGCCCTCGCCCACGTCGATGAAGGCCTTGCCGGCGCGCTGGCGCGAAGTCATGTTCTCGACCGTCGCGATGAAGCCGTAGCCGCCGGTGTTGGCCAGCAGCAGGCTCGCGCCGAGCGGGCCGGCGAAGAAGTGCTGCACCTGCGTGCCGCTTTCCAGGTCGATGAGCGTGGTCACCGGCTGGCCGTCCCCACGCCCGCCTGGCAGCGAGGCCACCGCCACGGTGTAGACGCGCACGCTCTTGTCCTTGGCCGTGCCGAACACCAGCAGGGTGTCGACCGTGCGGCATTCGAAGGCCTCGTACAGCGCGTCGCCCGACTTGAAGCTGTATTCGGCCGGCGCGCTGCGGTCGGCGGCCCAGCCCTTCTGGGCGCGCACCCAGCCCTTTTGCGACACGATGACCGTGACGGG
This sequence comes from Pseudomonadota bacterium, assembly GCA_018241225.1. Classification (GTDB taxonomy): domain Bacteria; phylum Pseudomonadota; class Gammaproteobacteria; order Burkholderiales; family Burkholderiaceae_C; genus Variovorax. The sequence goes on along the minus strand of JAFEEG010000007.1, from coordinate 44,577 downwards.
CTCGTCCACGACGCGCACCTCGGCCACGGCGCGCTTCTCGGCCTGGATGAGCGTGCGGCGCGCGTCTTCAAACGTCTTCGCGTCCTGCTCGATTTCCTTGATCATCAGGCGGCGCAGCGCGGCCGGGCTGCCCAGGATTTCTTCCAGCTTCTTCTGGTCTTCGCGCAGGCTCTTCAGCTCCTGCTCGATCTTGATGGCCTCCAGGCGCGCCAATTGGCGCAGCCGGATTTCCAGGATGTCCTCGGCCTGGCGCTCGCTCAGGTTGAAGCGGGCGATCAGCGCGGCCTTGGGGTCTTCGGCCGCACGGATGATGGCGATCACCTCGTCGATGTTGAGCAGCACAAGCTGCCGGCCTTCGAGGATGTGGATGCGGTCCAGCACCTTGTCCAGGCGGAACTGCGAACGGCGCTGCACCGTGCCGGCGCGAAACTCCACCCACTCGTTGAGCATCTGGCGCAGCGACTTCTGCACCGGCTTGCCGTCGATGCCCACCATCGTCAGGTTGATGGGCGCCGAGCTTTCGAGCGAGGTGTGGGCCAGCAGCGTGGTGGTGAACTCTTCCTGGCTGATCCGGCTGGTCTTGGGCTCGAACACCAGGCGCACCGGCGCGTCCTTGCTCGACTCGTCGCGCACCACGTCGAGCACGGCCAGCACCGAGGCCTTGAGCTGCGTCTGCTCGGCGGTGAGCGCCTTCTTGCCGGCGCGCACCTTGGGGTTGGTGAGCTCCTCGATTTCTTCCAGCACCTTCTGCGAGCTCACGCCCGGAGGCAGCTCGTTGACCACCAGCTGCCACTGGCCGCGCGCCAGCTCCTCGATCTTCCAGCGCGCGCGCACCTTGAGCGAGCCGCGTCCGGTGCGGTAGGCCTCGGCGATCTCGGCCGGGCTGCTGATGATCTGCGCGCCGCCCGGGTAGTCGGGCCCGGGGATCAGGCCTGCCAGCTCTTCGTCGGTGAGCTTGCCGTTGCTCTTGATGAGCGCCACGCAGGCATCTGCGATTTCGCGCAGGTTGTGGCTGGGGATTTCGGTGGCCAGGCCCACGGCAATGCCGCTGGCGCCATTGAGCAGAACAAACGGCAGGCGAGCCGGCAGTACCTTGGGCTCGTCCGTGCTGCCGTCGTAGTTGGGCACGAAATCCACCGTGCCTTCGTCGATCTCGTCCAGCAGCAGCGACGTGATGCGCGCCAGGCGCGCCTCGGTGTATCGCATGGCGGCAGCGCCATCGCCGTCGCGGCTGCCGAAGTTGCCCTGGCCATCGACCAGCGGGTAGCGCTGCGCGAAGTCCTGCGCCATGCGCACCAGCGCGTCATACGCGGCCTGGTCGCCGTGCGGATGGAAGCGGCCCAGCACGTCGCCCACCACGCGGGCGCTCTTGACCGGCTTGGCGCCCACGGTGCCGTTGGCGCCGCCAAAGCCCAGGCCCATGCGGGACATCGAGTACAGGATGCGCCGCTGCACCGGCTTCTGGCCGTCGCACACGTCGGGCAGGGCTCGGCCCTTGACCACGGACAGCGCGTATTCCAGATACGCCTGCTGCGCGTATTCGGCGAGGGTCAGGCCGCCATCGTCATCGGGCGGCAGGAGGTCGAGCGTTGGTTGTTCAGAATCCATAGAGAACCAGTTATTCAGTCAATGTCGATAGGCGCGCGCCGGACGGCGGCACGTTGCCGCGGCCGATTGCGCCGCCCTTGGGGCCGGGCAGTTCCATGCGCACGCGGCCGGGCACGCCGCCGCCCGCACCGGCACGCAAGCCGGCCGATGGCTTGAGGTAGGCGTACAGCTGCATCACGGTGTCCACGTAGTTGCGCGTTTCGGGGTAGTTCGGAATGCGGTTGCCCGCTCGCTGCACCGCGCCTTCGCCCGCGTTGTAGGCGGCCAGCGCCAGGTCGAGCCGGCCGGGAAACAGGTCGATCAGGTCGCTGAGGTAGCGCGAGCCCGCGGCCACGTTCTGGCGCGGGTCGAACAGCTTGTCCTGCACGCTGGCGCGCGCATCGCCCTGCACGCCGTAGCGCGCAGCCGTTTCAGGCATCACCTGCATCAAGCCCAGCGCGCCCTTGGGCGACACGGCTTGCGCATCGAAACCCGACTCGGTGGCCACCAGCGCCTGCAGCAGTTCGTAGTCGATGTCGTGCTTGCGCGAGGCATCGCGCAGCGCGCGCTTGGCGCTCTTGTAGCCGGGCGATGCGTCGAACATGGCCAGCAGGCTCTTTTGCGCCGCACTCGAGCCGCCGCGGCCCGCACGGGGCAGGCCCGCCGCGGTATCGAAGCTCTGGCCAGCCTTGAAGAACAGCTGGTAGCGCGAATCGAGCGGCTCGGAGGCGAAGTGCACCACGCCCTTCTCGTCCACGTAGCCGTAGATGCTGGAAGAAGCGTGCGCGAGCGGCCACAGCGCCGCCATGCCAAGGGCGATCAGCACCTTGAGCCAGCGATGTTGGAGCCAGGCAAGCTCAGACGTCCACCTCGACATCGTCGCCACGCAGTTCCATGAGTTCGCGCCGCGCTGCCGCCTCGCCCTTGCCCATGAGCTTGGTGATCTCGCCCTGTGTCTGCGAGAAGTCGAGCTTGCCCAGGCGCACCTGCAACAGGCGCCGGGTGTCGGGGTTGAGGGTGGTTTCCCACAGCTGCTCGGCACTCATTTCGCCCAGGCCCTTGAAGCGGCTGATGGTCCATGCGCCTTCGCGCACGCCGTCCTTGCGCAGCTTGTCGAGGATGGCGGTGAGCTCGCCCTCGTCTAGCGCGTAGAGCTTGGCGGCCGGCTTCTTGCCGCGCGCCGGCGCGTCCACGCGAAACAGCGGCGGCTTGGCGACGTACACGTTGCCCGCGTCGATGAGCTTGGGAAAGTGCCGGAAGAACAGCGTGAGCAGCAGCACCTGGATGTGCGAGCCGTCCACGTCCGCGTCGGACAGGATGCACACCTTGCCGTAGCGCAGGCCCGAGAGGTCGGGCGTGTCGTCCGGACCGTGCGGGTCGACGCCGATGGCCACCGAGATGTCGTGGATCTCGGTGTTGGCGAACAGGCGGTCGCGCTCCACTTCCCAGGTGTTGAGCACCTTGCCGCGCAGCGGCAGGATGGCCTGGCTTTCCTTGTCGCGGCCCATCTTGGCGCTGCCGCCGGCCGAGTCGCCTTCCACCAGGAAGACTTCGTTGTGCGCCGTGTCCTTGCTTTCGCAGTCGGTGAGCTTGCCGGGCAGCACGGCCACGCCGGAGCCCTTGCGCTTCTCGACCTTCTGGCCGGCCTTCTGGCGTGTCTGCGCGGCCTTGATGGCCAGCTCGGCCAGCTTCTTGCCGTAGTCGACGTGCTGGTTGAGCCAGAGCTCGAGCGCCGGGCGCACGAAGCTGGACACCAGCCGCACCGCGTCGCGCGAATTCAGCCGCTCCTTGATCTGGCCCTGGAACTGCGGATCGAGCACCTTGGCCGAAAGCACGTAGGAAGCGCGCGCAAACACGTCTTCGGGCAGCAGCTTCACGCCCTTGGGCAAGAGCGAATGCAGCTCGACAAAACTCTTGACGGCGTTGAACAGACCATCGCGCAGGCCGCTTTCGTGCGTGCCGCCGGCGCTGGTGGGAATGAGGTTGACGTAGCTCTCGCGAACCGGCTGGCCTTCTTCGGTGAAGGCCACGCACCATTCGGCGCCCTCGCCCTCGGCAAAGCTGTCGGCGTTCTTGTCGGCGTAGCCGGTGCCCTCGAAAAGAGGAATGACCGGATCGGCGCTGAGTGTCTGCATGAGGTAGTCGCGCAGGCCGCCCTTGTAGAGCCACTGCTGCGTGTCCTTGGTCTTTTCGTTGACCAGGGTCACCGTCACGCCAGGCATCAACACCGCCTTGCTGCGCAAGAGATGCGTCAGTTCGTTGATCGGCAGCGTGTGCGATTCGAAATACTTGCCGTCGGGCCAGGCGCGCACCGTGGTGCCCTGCCTGCGGTCGCCGGCAGCCTGGGGCCGAGTCTGCAACGGCTCCGTCACGTCGCCGCCCGAGAAGGCAAGCTGGGCCACGGTGCTCTCGCGGTACGAGACCACTTCGAGCCGCTTGCTCAGCGCGTTGGTCACGCTCACGCCCACCCCGTGCAGGCCGCCCGAGAAGCTGTAGGCGCCGCCCGAGCCCTTGTCGAACTTGCCGCCGGCATGCAGCCGGGTGTAGACCAGCTCGATGACTGGGGCCTTTTCTTCCGGGTGCAATCCAAATGGGATGCCGCGCCCGTCGTCTTCCACGCTCACCGAGCCGTCGGCGTGCAGCGTGACCTTGATCTTCTTGCCAAAGCCCGCCAGCGCCTCGTCGGCGGCGTTGTCGAGCACTTCCTGAATGATGTGCAGCGGGTTGTCGGTGCGGGTGTACATGCCCGGCCGCTGCTTGACGGGCTCGAGCCCCTTGAGGACGCGTATCGACGCCTCGCCGTATGTACCTGGTTCCTTGCTTGCCATAAGCGCGGGATTCTAGGTCCGCGCATGGGGTGCCCCGGCGGCGAGCGTGTCGACCTCGCGCTGCAAGGCCGAGAGCAGGGCATCGACACCCAGCGCAAAGGTCTTGTCCCAGTGCTCGGCCTGGAAGTAGCGCGCCGCACCGGCGAGCGTGGGGCACTCGCGCTGGATGAACTCGCCGCTCACAGGCTCGGCCGCCGAAGGACCCCTGGCGTAGCCGGCCGTCTCGTCGAGGCTGGCGCCGGTAAGGAAATAGCCCACGGTGCGGAAGGTGCGCGCCGCCAGCTCGTCGTCGGGCACCACCGAGCGCACCAGCCGCAGGATCGATTCGATGTAGCGCACGCCCACGGGCGTGTTCAGCCGGTGCACGGCGCGCAACGGGTACAGCGCGGGAAAGCGATTGGCCGTGGCGCGAAATTCATACATCACGAAGCGCAGCTTCTCGATGGGCGGCAGTTCCTCGGGCGGCTCGCGCGTGGTCAGCAGCATGTGGTCGATCATGGCGTCCAGCAGGTGCTGCTTGCTCGGGAAGTGGTGGTACAGGCTCATGGCCTCTCGGCCCAGGCGCAGGCCGACCTTGCGCATGCTCAGTGCCGCCACGCCTTGCGCCTCGACCTCGGCCAGGGCGGCCTGGACGATGCGCTCGCGTGTCAGGGGCATGGCAACGGCGTCATTGGCCCGAGCCTTGGGCGCCTTGGCGGGATGTCGGGCTGGCATCTTTGAAATCTTACAGCGTAAGGACTAAACTGAATTCGCCCTTACAGCGTAAGAAGGAGGCTGCCATGACCACCGTCGACTTCATCGGCCTGCTGGTGCCCCTGACCTATTTCCTGATGCTGACCGTCGAGTCGCGCTGGCCGGCGCGCCGCTTTCCGCCCAGGCCCGGATGGCGCTGGGTGGGCATCGGCTTTTTGCTGCTCATCGGCACCGCCGGCGCCGTGATCCCGCTGCTGTTGCCGCTGCCGTGGATGGCGCAGCACCGCTGGATGGACGGCACCGGCCTGGGCGTGGTGGGCGGCACGCTGGCGGGCTGGGGGGTGCTCTCGGCCCTTGGCTTTGGCATGCACCGAGCGTTCCACGCCTTCTCGCCGCTTTGGCGCATGGGCCACCAGATGCACCACAGCCCGCAGCGAGTGGACATCTCCGGCTCGACGCTGTTCCATCCGATCGAGATCGTGCTGCAGGTGCTGCTGCAGTTGTTCGTGACGGTGATCGTGCTGGGCCTCGATCCGCTGGCGGCGGCGCTGGTGGGCTACGTGGCGGCGTTTGCCGGCATGTTCCAGCACTGGAACGTGCGCACGCCGCGCTGGGTGGGCTACCTCATCCAGCGCCCCGAATCGCATTGCGTGCACCACCGGCTGGGCGTTCATGCCTGGAACTACGCCGACTTTCCCTTGTGGGACATGCTGTTCGGCAGCTTTCGCAACCCGGGTGATTTCCGTGGCGAGTGCGGCTTCGAGACGCCCGAGGACCGGCGCCTGGGCGCGATGCTCGCCTGGTGCGACGTGAATGCGGCACGCTACGGGCAGGGCAATCGCGGCGCCGCCGATGCGGCCCTGCCGCGACCCATGTCGGCAACGCATCAAAGCACCTAGAAGATTTCAACAATGGCGCAGCGGAGGTGACAAGCAGGCCCGGGCCTTTTTGACTACATTTGCCCGGACCATGAATTCCCCCCAACCCTTGAGCCTGCAGCGGGTGCTGCTGTGCGGCGCCCTGATCGTCACCCTTTCGATGGGCATCCGCCACGGGTTCGGCCTGTGGCTGCAGCCCATCACCCAGGCACAAGACTGGTCGCGCCAGACCTTCTCCTTCGCGCTGGCCGTGCAGAACCTGTCCTGGGGCGTGATGGGCGTGTTCGCGGGCATGCTGGCCGACCGGCTGGGCGCCGCCAAGGTGCTGATGCTGGGCGCCGTGTTCTATGCGCTGGGCATGGTGGGCATGGCGTTGTCGACCACGCCGCTGATGTTCGCGCTGACCACCGGCGTGCTGATCGGCGCGGCGCATGCCGGCACCACCTACGCCGTGATCTATGGGGTGATCGGCCGGCAGATTTCCGCCGAGAAGCGCTCGTGGGCCATGGGCGTGGCCGCTGCGGCGGGCTCCTTCGGCCAGTTCCTCATGGTGCCGGTGGAAGGCCAGTTGATTGCCCACTTCGGCTGGCAGAACGCCCTGCTGGTGCTGGCTGCCGCCGCCCTCATCATCGCGCCGCTGGCGCTGTTCCTGCGCGAGCCACGCCACACCACCGGCCAGGCGCACCGCGAGCAGAGCATTGGCCAGGCGGTGGCCGAGGCCTTCCGCTACCCGAGCTTTCGCCTGCTGATGGCGGGCTACTTCGTCTGCGGCTTCCAGGTGGTGTTCATCGGCGTGCACATGCCCAGCTACCTGCGCGACAAGGGTTTGGGGCCCGAAGTGGCCAGCTATGCGCTGGCGCTGATCGGCCTGTTCAACGTTTTCGGCACCTACGCGGCCGGCTCGCTGGGCCAGCGGCTGGCGCGGCGCAAGATCCTGGCGGCCATCTACCTGGGCCGCGCGATTGCCATCGCCCTGTTCCTGCTGGCACCGCTGTCGCCGATGTCGGTGTATGTGTTCTCGGCGGTGATCGGCTTCCTGTGGCTTTCCACCGTGCCGCCCACCAACGCCATCATTGCCGGCATCTTCGGCGTGTCGCACCTGTCGATGCTCAGCGGCTTCGTGTTCTTCTCGCACCAGATCGGCTCCTTCCTGGGCGTGTGGCTGGGCGGCTACCTGTACGACCGCATGGGCAGCTACGACGTGGTCTGGTGGCTGGCCATTGCGCTGGGCGTGTTCGCCGCCCTGGTGAACCTGCCAGTGCGCGAAGGCGCCATTGCGCGCCCAGTGCGCCCGGCCCCGCAGCCCGCCTGAAGCGGGGACAATCGGCACGTTCATGAACACCCATCACCGCCCCACCCTCCAACGCACCGCCTGGCTGGCTGCGGCGTTGGCCGTGCTGGGCGGGGTGTTTGCGCTCTACACCCGGCCGGCCTTCCTGGTCACGCTCATCGACCAGGTCTGGTCATGCTTCTGAGCGCCCCCTCGCCGGGCGATGCCCACGCCGCGCTGGCGGCGCCCTCCCCCTGGGTGCAACGCTGGAGCCACCTGGCGCCTGCGGGCGGCCGGGTGCTGGACGTGGCCTGCGGCAGCGGGCGGCACATGCGCTGGTTTGCCCAGCACGGCCATCCGGTCACCGGCGTGGACCGCGCCGCCGATGCACTGGCAAGCGCCGGCACCTTCGGACACACCGTGCTGGCCGATATCGAGAACGGGCCCTGGCCGTTCGCTGGCCAGGCATTCGACGCCGTGGTGGTCACCAACTACCTGTGGCGCGCGCGGCTGCCCGACATCGTGGGGGCCGTAGCACCGGGCGGCCTGCTGCTGTACGAAACCTTTGCGCAGGGCAACGAGAGCGTGGGCAAGCCCTCCCGGCCCGACTTCCTGCTGGCACCGGGCGAACTGCTGGGCGCCTGCGCCGGCCTGCGGGTGGTGGCGTACGAAGATGGATTTCTGGACGCCCCGCAGCGCTTCGTCCAGCGCGTCGCGGCCGTCCGGGCAGCCCCGAACCCGGGGGAAACCCCGCCCCGCTACCCGCTGGCGGCGCGGGGCTGAGACTCCCGCCCCGGGCCCCGGCGCCGGTAGAATGGGGACTTTTCGTCCTAAAGAGACTCCCCCTTGCAGCAACTGACTGGCAGCATCGTCGCGCTCGTGACGCCGATGCATGAAGACGGCAGCGTCGACTACCCGGCCCTGCGCCGCCTGATCGACTGGCACATCGAAGAAGGTACCGACTGCCTCGGCGTGGTCGGCACCACCGGCGAGTCGCCCACGGTCAACGTCGAAGAGCATTGCGAAATCATTCGCGTCTCGGTCGAGCAGGCCAAGGGGCGCGTGCCCGTCATGGCGGGCTGCGGCGCCAACTCCACGCAAGAGGCGATCGAGCTGGCCAAGTTCGCCAAGGGCGTGGGCGCCGACTCGCAACTGCAGGTGGTGCCCTACTACAACAAGCCCACGCAAGAGGGGCAGTACCGCCACTTCAAGGCCATTGCCGAAGCCGTGGGCGACCTACCCATCGTCTTGTACAACGTGCCCGGGCGCACCGTGGCCGATATGGCGCACGACACCGTGCTGCGCCTGGCGCAGGTGCCCGGCATCGTGGGCATCAAGGAAGCCACGGGCAACATCGAGCGGGCCCAGTGGCTCATTCGCGATGTGCCCAAGGATTTCGCCGTGTACTCGGGCGACGACCCGACCGCCGTGGCGCTCATGCTGTGCGGCGGCCAGGGCAACATCAGCGTCACAGCCAACGTGGCGCCGCGCAAGATGCACGAGCTGTGCATGGCCGCCATTGCCGGCGACGCACGCCGCGCCATGCAGATCCAGATGGAACTTCTGCCGGTGCATCGGCATCTGTTCGTGGAGCCCAATCCCATCCCGGTGAAGTGGGCCATGTCCCGGCTCGGACTGTGCGGCGGCGCCATGCGCCTGCCCCTGACCGAGCTGTCCGAAGGGGCCCGCCCCGTGGTCGAAGCCGCTCTGCGCCAGAGCGGCTTGCTCAAGGATTAAGTCGACAAGCCCACGACGTCACAGCAAGCCGGCGCCCCCGGCGCGACAAGCGTCCAAGACCGGCCTATAGAGCGCCAAAGCGCCCCTCAATCAGGAAGTACACCTTGAAAACTCTTTCGCGCCTCGCGTTGCTGGCTCTTGCTGCCAGCCTTGCCGCATGCTCCGTGTTCGAGAGCGACAAGATCGACTACAAGAGCGCCGGCAAGGTGCCGACGCTGGAAGTCCCGCCCGATCTCACGCAGCTGACCCGCGACAACCGCTACACCATCCCCGGCGGCGGCGGCGTTTCGGCCAATGCCATGCAGGCCGGCCTGACCAATGCGCCCAGCGCCCCCACCGCCTCGAACGCCGTCGGCGACGTGCGCATGGAACGCAACGGCACGCAGCGCTGGCTGGTGGTCGACCGCGCGCCCGACCAGCTGTGGGATTCCATTCGCGACTTCTGGCAGGAAAACGGCTTTCTGCTGACCACCGACCAGCGCAACATCGGCATCATGGAAACCGACTGGGCCGAGAACCGCGCCAAGCTGCCGCAGGACATCATCCGCGGCACGCTGGGCAAGCTGGTCGATTCGGTCTATTCCACTGGCGAGCTGGACCGCTTCCGCACGCGCCTGGAAAAGTCCGGCAACGGCACCGAAATTTTCGTGACGCATCGCGGCATGACCGAGGTCTACTCCAACAGCTCGAAAGACCAGACCATCTGGCAACCGCGCCCGGCCGACCCCGAGCTCGAAACCGAATTCCTGCGCCGCCTGATGGTCAAGCTGGGCGTGCCGCAAGAGCAGTCCAAGGCCCTCGTGGCCGCCGGCGCACCCGCCGCAGCGCAGCGCGCCGTGGTCAGCAACGAAGGTGGCGTGCCCACCGTGCGCATCAACGAGAACTTCGACCGCGCCTGGCGTCGTGTGGGCCTCACGCTCGACCGCACCGGCTTCACGGTGGAAGACCGCGATCGCGCGGCCGGCACCTACTTCGTGCGCTACGTGCCGCCAGATCGCAAGGAACCCGGCACCTGGGCCAAGATCCTGAGCTTCGGCCAGGCCGGCAAGGACTTCAAGCCGCTGAAGCTGCGCGTGCAGGTCAAGAGCCAGGCCGACGTGAGCACCGTGAGCGTGCTCACCGAAGCCGGTACGCCCGACAGCAGCGACAACGCCAAGAAGATCGTGCAGGTCATTGCTGACGACATGAAGTGATCCGCTTCCGAAGCCTGGGCAGCGGCAGCGCCGGCAACGCCACGCTGATCGAGGCCGGCAACGGCCTTTGCACCAGCCGTGTGCTGGTCGACTGCGGCTTCGGTTTGCGCCACCTCGAAGCGCGCCTCGAGCGCGCGGGCCTTGCGGCCACCGACATCGATGCCGTGTTCATCACGCATGAGCACGGCGACCACATCGGCTGCGCGCATGCCTTCTCCAGGCGCCATGGAACCGCCGTCTGGATGAGCGAAGGCACCTGGATGGCCAGCGGCTCACGCGACTACGAAGGCCGCCTGCGCTTTGCGCGCGACGGCGAGGCCATCGAGGTCGGGGAACTGCAGTTGCGCCCCTTCACCGTGCCGCACGATGCGCGCGAGCCGCTTCAGTTGCGCTGCACCGATGGCGCGCGGCACCTGGGCGTGCTCACCGACCTGGGCCACGCCACACCCCACGTCATCGCCCAGCTCATCGGTCTCGATTCCCTGTTGCTGGAGTTCAACCACGACACGGACATGCTCGCGGTGTCGAGCTATCCGCCTTTTCTGAAGCAGCGCGTGGGCGGCAAGTGGGGCCATCTGTCGAACGATGCGGCCTCTGACATTGCGCAGGCGCTGTGCCACAGCCACCTGCGCCACCTGGTGGCAGCGCACTTGAGCGAGCAGAACAACAAGCCGGAGATCGTGCGCCAGGCCATGGCCCAGGTGCTGGGTGCCAGCGCCGACGAGATGCTCACCGCGAACGCAGCAGAAGGCACGCCGTGGCTCGACGTGTAGCACGCGCCATTCGATGACGACGCCCACAAGACAAGAGCCGCCCTTGGGCGGCTCTTGTCTTGTGGGGCAGTACCCGCCTACTCCTTCTTGGGCGCGTTCGCTGCGGCGTCTGCCGCGGCCTTGCGTGCTGCCTCGACAGCCTTGCTCGCCTCGTCAGAGGCCTGCGAATCCGGCACTGGAGCAGCGGGCGCTGCTGCCGGTGCGGGTGCCTCGGCTGCAGGTGCTGCAGCCGGCGCCGATGGTGCGGGCGTAACGGCAGCAGGCGGTGGCGTGCTCACCGACGGTGCTGCACCTTCCTGCTTGTTGCAGGCGGTCAATGCAGCAGCACCGATCAACGATGCGATGAGCCAGACGGACTTGTTCATGAATGCTCCTTGATTCGAATCGAGAACGAAAAAATTCTAGACCTCGATCCAGCGAGCAAGCCCTCGCGGCCATGTATCAAAGGGTGTTCGCGGCCTTGGCCTACAGGCCCAGTGTCGTCACCGGAAACCCTTCGCGGCTCGAACGCAAACATTCGTCCAAGGATTCGCGCAAAGCGCGGCGGCTCATGGCGTCGTTGCCGCTATGGCCGCGGCAATGATCGACATCGAGGCGGCGCAGCGCCCATGTCGGCGTCCATATGGCGCTGGGCACCGCAGGCAGGCCCGCACCGCGGCACACGCGCGCGTCCACGATGTGGCCCCACATGCGGCGCCAGTGCACGAAGCGCGCGTGATGACGCTCGAACACGTCGTATCGCTCTGCCACGAGCGTGAGCCGCCGCCCCGCGGACGACCATTGCTGCATGGCCTCGGCCACAGCACGGTCGCCCAGCGGCCAATCGGCAAAGTCGGGGTCGCTCCACACCCACTCGCGCCAGCCCTCCTGCGCAGCCGCCTCCACGGCCTGACGAATCAGTTGCGCAAACTCCTGCGGACCCGAGAAAGGTCCGGACGGCAGCGTGGCGCCATCGGGTGCAGCGTCTTCATCACTCGGCATGGGCCCACCCCGCTTCGCACCAGTCGTGCAAGAGATCCTTCGCGTCGTCACTTGCGCGCGCCAGGTCCTTCGCGTGCAGTTCGCGCCGGTCGGCCAGGCGCCGCATCAGCGTGGCGTCGCGACCACCCGCCAGAAAGCTCTCGCCGTTGATGTAGATGTGGCGCGCGTCGTAGAGCATGCGCGTGCGGCGGTCGAGCACCACGCGCTGCCAGGGCTGCGCAGGCACATCTTCTTCATCGTCGAACCACACGTTGGCCTTGGGCTCGGTCATGGTCTCGCCCAACGCACGTTCTATGGCATCGGGCGCTTGCAGCGCCAGGGCCACCGCTTCGCGGGCAAAGGCCAGCAAGGCTTCGGGCATGGCGGCGGGCGCATCGACAGCCGGCTGGCCAGGATCGCGGTAGTGCGTGTGCGCCGCCTGTGCGACGACCGCGTGCTCCAGCTCTTCGGCATGCGCCTCTGCCACACGCGCCAGCAGATCGGCGCCCAGGTGGCGCTTGGCGGGCGAGCGCAGGCCGATGGAGTAGGTCATGCAATCGGTGCCCTCGGCCACGCCGTCGTGCGCGTAGCGAGGCGGCAGATACAGCATGTCGCCGGGCTCGAGCACAAAGGTCTCTTCAGGCTCGAAGCGTTCCAGGATCTTCAGCGGCACGCCTTGCTGCAGCCGCATGTCCTTTTGCCGCCCGATCGACCAGCGACGCTTGCCCGCGGCCTGCAGCAGGAACACGTCGTAGCTGTCGAAATGCGGGCCCACGCCGCCCTGGTCGCTGGCGTAGCTGATCATCAGGTCGTCCAGCCGCGCATCGGGCAGAAAGCGGAACTGGTTGAGCAGGGCGTGGATGCCTTCGTGGTGCAGGTCGACACCCTGCACCAGCAGGGTCCAGCCAGCGCGGGTGGTGGGCGGCAGCGAGCGGCGAGCGAAGGGGCCGTGGCGCAGGCTCCAGCCGGCGCCCTTCTTGCCGCCGTGCTGGATGAGGCGCGACTCAACGCCCTCTTGGCCAGCAAGGTCGAACAATTGCGCACGCGGGATCGGTGGCACCATGTCGGCAATGGCACCGCGAATCAGAAGCGGCTTTTTCTGCCAGTAACGGCGCATGAATTGCTGCGGGCTGATGCCGCCAAGAAGCGCCAGTGGCGTGTTGATGTCCATGGGACAATTCTCGTATGGAAATCACTGAACAATGCGTGGTCGCGCTGACCTGGAAACTCAAGGACACGCTGGGCGAACTGCTCGACGAGCTGGACGAGCCGGTGGAGTTCCTGGTGGGCGGCGACGACCTGCTCAAACCCATCGAGGCCGCACTGCAGGGCCACGAGCCCGGCGCCCAGTTGCAGCTGCACCTGGAGCCTGAACAGGCTTTCGGCGACTACGACGAAGAGTTCGTCTTCCTCGAGCCGCGCAACATCTTCCCGCAAGAGCTGGAAGAAGGCATGACCTTCGACGGCTCCGCGCTGCCCAAGGGCAACAGCGGCACCCTGCCGGCCAACCTGCTCTACACCGTGACCGAGATCTACCCGGAACACGTGGTGCTCGACGGCAACCACCCGCTGGCCGGCATTGCGCTGCGGCTGGAGCTCAAGGTGGAAGCTGTTCGCGAAGCCACCGAAGATGAAATCGGCCGCGGTACGGCGGGCACCGGCTTCTTCAAGGTGCAGCCCATGGCGCCGGGCAGCGACACGCTGCATTGAGCGACGCGCTAGCGCACAAACAAAAAAAGCCGGGCAATGCCCGGCTTTTTTCATTGGAGCCCAACAGCGGCTCAGACCCGCGAGATCTGGTTGCCGTCGATGCGCACACGGTCGCCCACGCGCAGGTCGCCCGGACTCTGGACGTCAAAGGCACGGTAGGTGCCGTTGTCCGTCTGGATCGAGACGCGATAGCTCTGGTAGACGCGTGGTGCGCGCGTGTTGGCCTCGATGGCGTTGCCCGCCACTGCGCCACCCACCGCGCCCAGCACGGTGGCCACGGTATTGCCGCGCCCGCCACCCACCTGGTGGCCCAGCACGCCGCCCACCACGCCACCGGCAACAGCACCCAGGCCGCTCGGGGGCGCGCCCGCGCTTTGCGACTGGAGCACTTCGATGTTGACCACGCGGCCATAGGACGCGTGCGGCACGGGCGTGCCGACGACCGGGTAGGAAGGCGCCGGCTCGTAGGGATAGGTGGTGGTCTGCTGGTAGTAGGGGGCAGGCGCCACGCAGGCGGTGAGCGCAGCCAGGGCTGCGGCACCCAGCCCCAGGCGGCCAAGCGTGCCCATCTTGTTGAGCATGTTTTTCATGATGGAGTGCTCCTCGTTGTCAGGTCAATGCGCTGCAAATCGCGCTGTTGACACAACGCATCTTCTGTCAATTTCGAGCACAAGCCCGCGGGGCAGGTTCCCACCTTTACTTCTCGGAAACAACTCGGTGCGCGCCCGGCGTCAGTGCTTGCCGGTCGAGCCGTAGCCGCCTTCACCACGCTCGCTGGGCGGAAATTCGTCCACCACGTTGAAGCGGGCCTGCACCACCGGAACGATGACCAGCTGGGCCAGCCGCTCCATGGGTTGCAGCACGAAGGGCACATTGCTGCGGTTCCAGGCGCTGACCTTCAGCTCGCCCTGGTAGTCGCTGTCGATCAGGCCCACCAGGTTGCCCAGCACGATGCCGTGCTTGTGGCCCAGGCCCGAGCGCGGAAGGATCAGCGCGGCATAGCCCGGGTCGGCCAGGTGGATGGCAATGCCTGTGCCCACCAGTTGCCAGCCGTTGGGCTCCAGGGTGATGGGCGCATCGAGGCAGGCGCGAAGGTCCAGGCCGGCGCTGCCGGGCGTGGCGTAGGCCGGCAGTTGTTCGCTCATGCGGGGGTCGAGGATTTTGACGTCGATTCTCATTTTTTCTTTTGCTGTTGCTGTTGCTGCCTGGCCATGTCCTGAAGATTGCTTTCGAGCTTCTTGACGAGTTGGCGCAGGCCGCGCGTGAGCGGGTGTTCGGTTGGAAATTGCATGCCGGGCGGCGCGAACAATGCACGCGCTCGCTCGGCCGACGCGGGGTCGGCTCCGGTGTGCAGACCAGTGGATTCGGCCTCCAGGCTTGCGGGTGCAGGCGCATCGAAGGACTGTACGGCGTGCTGGCTGGCGCGCTGCGCCATCAGCTGGCGCTGAGCCGCCTGCGCGGTCAGGCGCTCGACATAGCTGGCGAAGTCGCCGTTGGGCGGTGTGTCCCAGGAGGGGTGCATGGCCGCAGTCCCGTCAGGCCGGCTTCCAGTCGGGCAGGCGCGCCGCGATTTCCGCGATGAGCTCGCGCGCCAGCACCTGCTTGGGCGCACGCGGCAATTCGCGCACACCGGCTTCGTCGACCAGCAGCAGGCTGTTGTGGTCCTGCCCGAAGGTGAGTGGGCCGATGTTGCCCACCAGGAGCGGAATGCCCTTGCGCAGGCGCTTGGCCTTGGCGTGTTCCACCAGGTTCTCGCTCTCGGCCGCGAAGCCCACGCAATACAGCTGGCCCTTTTTCGAGCGCTCGCTTTGCGCCAGCGTCAGCAGGATGTCGGGGTTTTCGGTGAAGGCGAGCGTGGGCGTCTTGCCGCTGCCGTCCTTCTTGATCTTCTGGGTGCTGTGGGTGGCGGGCCGCCAGTCGGCCACCGCCGCGGTGGCAACGAAGACACTGGCTTCCTGGGCCGCGGCCTGCGAGGCGGCAAGCATCTGCTGCGCCGACTGCACGTCGATGCGGCTCACGCCGCGCGGCGTGGCCAGGTGCACGGGGCCTGCCACCAGCGTGACCCGCGCTCCGGCCTCGCGCGCCGCCCGGGCAATGGCAAAGCCCATCTTGCCCGAGGAATGGTTGGTGATGCCGCGGATCGGGTCCATGGCCTCGAAGGTGGGCCCGGCCGTGACCAGCACATGCTGGCCCGCGAGCACCTTGGGCTGGAAGTGGGCCACGATGTCTTCCATGAGCTCGGCCGGCTCCAGCATGCGGCCGTCGCCGGTTTCGCCGCAGGCCTGCGCGCCGGTGCCCACGCCCAGGGCAATGGCACCGTCGGCCTGCACCTGCGCGAGGTTGCGCAGCGTGGCCGGGTGCGACCACATCTCTCGGTTCATGGCAGGGGCCAGCAGCAGCGGCACCCTGTCGATGGGCCGCGCCAGGCACATGAGGCTGAGCAGCTCGTCGGAGCGCCCCTGCACCAGCCGTGCAATGAAGTCGGCGCTGCACGGCGCCAGCACGATGGCATCGGCCTCGCGGCTGAGGTTGATGTGCGGCATGTTGTTGGGCTCGCGCACGTCCCATTGGGAGACGTACACGGGGCGGCCAGACAGCGCCTGCATGGTCACCGGGGTGATGAACTGGGTGGCCGCCTCGGTCATGACCACCTGCACGGAGGCGCCGACCTTGACCATGAGTCGGCACAGCTCGGCCGATTTGTAGCAGGCCACGCCGCCCGTGAGACCCAGAACGATGTGCTTGCCGGCAAGATCTTGCATAGGGCCTGAAGTGTAATGACGACGGGCCTACGCCGCGTCCCGGTATTTGGCCCGTGCAGGCCGGCGGCCTGGGGCCAGCCCCTATAATTCGAATTTCCCACTGCCCGAATCTCGCATTCGGTAATGGCATGACCAAATTCGTCTTCGTTACTGGCGGTGTGGTGTCTTCCCTCGGCAAGGGAATCGCCTCCGCCTCTCTCGCCGCGCTGCTCGAATCGCGCGGCCTCCAAGTCACCCTCATCAAGCTCGACCCCTACATCAACGTCGATCCGGGCACGATGTCGCCGTTCCAGCACGGCGAAGTGTTCGTCACCGACGATGGGGCCGAAACCGACCTGGACCTGGGCCACTACGAGCGCTTCATCACGACGCGCATGCGCAAGGCCAACAACTTCACCACCGGCCAGATCTACAAGACCGTGCTCGAGAAAGAGCGCCGCGGCGACTACCTGGGCAAGACGGTGCAGGTGATTCCGCACATCACCAACGAAATCCAGGAATTCATCAAGCGCGGCGCCGGCATCGGCACGCCTGACGAAGTGGACGTGGCCATCGTCGAAATCGGCGGCACCGTGGGCGACATCGAGTCCCTGCCCTTCCTGGAAGCCGTGCGCCAGATGAGCCTGCGCGCCGGCCCCAACCAGGCCGCCTTCGTGCACCTGAGCTACCTGCCCTGGATCGCCGCCGCGGGCGAGCTCAAGACCAAGCCCACCCAGCACACCGCGCAGAAGCTGCGCGAAATCGGCATCCAGGCCGACGCGCTGCTGTGCCGCGCCGACCGGCCCATTCCGGAAGAAGAGCGCGCCAAGATCTCGCTGTTCTCCAACGTGCCCGAGTGGGGTGTGATCTCCATGTGGGACGTGGACACCATCTACAAGGTGCCGCGCATGCTGCACGAGCAGGGCCTGGACGGCCTGATCTGCGACAAGCTGCGCATCAACACGCCGCCGGCCAAGCTGCAGCGCTGGGACGACCTGGTGCACGAGGTGGAGCACCCCAAGCACGAGGTCACCATTGCCATGGTGGGCAAGTACGTCGACCTGTCCGACAGCTACAAGTCGCTGAACGAGGCGCTGCGCCACGCCGGCATGAAGAACCATGCCCGCGTGAAGATCGACTACATCGACTCGGAAACCATCGAGCCCGACAACGTCTCGCGCCTGGCCAAGTACGACGCCATCCTGGTGCCCGGCGGCTTCGGCCAGCGCGGCGTGGAAGGCAAGATCTGCTCGGCCCGCTTCGCCCGCGAGAACAAGATCCCCTACCTGGGCATCTGCCTGGGCATGCAGGTGGCCACCATCGAGTACGCACGCAACGTGGCGGGCCTGAAGGACGCCAACAGCACCGAGTTCGACGCCAAGACCCCCTGCCCCGTCATCGCGCTCATCACCGAGTGGAAAGACGCCGACGGCAGCATCAAGGTGCGCAACGAGAACTCCGACCTGGGCGGCACCATGCGCCTGGGCGCGCAAAGCTCCGACGTGCAGCCCGGCACGCTGGCCCACAGCATCTATGGCGACGTGGTCACCGAGCGCCACCGCCATCGCTACGAAGCCAACGTGAACTACCTCGACCAGCTGCGCAAGGCGGGCCTGGTGATCTCGGCCCTGACGCAGCGCGAGCAGCTCACCGAAATCGTCGAGCTGCCCAAGGCCCAGCACCCCTGGTACATGGGCGTGCAGTTCCACCCCGAGTTCAAGTCCACGCCCTGGAGCGGCCACCCGCTGTTCAACGCCTTTGTCGAAGCGGCACTGGTGCACCAAGGCGTCGAGAAGACTTCCCTGAAGGTGGTTGCCTGAGGGCAGCCTTCGAGCTCAGCACAGCGGAGAGCGCATGAAACTCACCGGATTCGACATCGGGCTGGACAAGCCCTTCTTCCTGATCGCCGGCCCCTGCGTGGTGGAGTCCGAGCAGCTGCAGATGGACACCGCCGGCACGCTCAAGGAAATCACTTCCTCGCTGGGCATTCCCTTCATCTTCAAGAGCAGCTTCGACAAGGCCAACCGCAGCTCGGGCTCGAGCTTTCGGGGCCCGGGCCGCGAAAAGGGCCTGGACATCCTGGCCAAGGTCAAGCGCGAGCTGGGCCTGCCGGTGCTCACCGACGTGCACAACGAGGACGACATCACCGAGGCCGCCAAGGTGGTCGACGTGCTGCAGACGCCTGCCTTCCTGTGCCGCCAGACCGACTTCATCCGCGCCGCGGCGCAGTCGGGCAAGCCGGTCAACATCAAGAAGGGCCAGTTCCTCTCGCCGCACGAGATGAAGAACGTCATCGACAAGGCCCGCGACGCCGCGCGCGAAGCCGGCCTGCCCGAAGACAGCTTCATGGCCTGCGAGCGCGGCGCCAGCTTCGGCTACAACAACCTGGTGAGCGACATGCGCAGCCTGGCCATCATGCGCGAGACGGGTGCCCCGGTGGTGTTCGACGCCACGCACTCGGTGCAGTTGCCCGGCGGCCAGGGCACCAGTTCGGGCGGCCAGCGCGAGATGGTGCCAGTGCTCTCGCGCGCCGCGGTGGCGGTGGGCATATCGGGCCTGTTCATGGAAACGCACCCTGATCCGAACAAGGCCCTGAGTGACGGCCCCAACGCCGTGCCGCTCAAGCACATGAAGGCGCTTCTGGAAACGCTGGTCGCCCTGGACCGCATCACCAAGAAGACGCCCTTCCTCGAAAACAACTTCCAAGCCTGAAGAAAGAGCAGCGAACGCCATGAGTAGCGCCTACATCATCGCCAACGTCGAAGTCACCAACCCCACGCAGTACGAGGAGTACAAGAAGTGGTCCAGCGTTGCCATGCAGGCGCATGGTGCCGAGGTGTGCGTGCGTGGCGGCAAGGTGTCGGTGCTCGAGGGCGACTGGGAACCCCAGCGCATCGTGATCCTCAAGTTCCCCTCGGTCGAGGCGGCGAATAAGTTTTATGCATCCGCGGAATACGACAAAGCACGTGCGGCACGCGCCGGTGCTGCGATCATGCGAATGATCGTGGTCGAGGGTCTGTAAGCGCCTTCCGCGCCAGCGATTCCACAAGTTTTGATATCTGGAGCCAATTGAGTATGAGCGCAATCGTAGACATCGTCGGCCGTGAAGTCCTGGACAGCCGCGGCAACCCCACCGTCGAATGCGACGTGCTGCTGGAAAGCGGCACCATGGGCCGCGCGGCCGTGCCCTCGGGTGCATCCACCGGCTCGCGCGAGGCCATCGAGCTGCGCGACGGCGACAAGAGCCGCTACCTGGGCAAGGGCGTTCTCAAGGCCGTCGAGCACATCAACACCGAGATCTCCGAGTCGGTGCTGGGCCTGGACGCGTCGGAACAAGCCTTCCTCGACCGCACGCTGTGCGACCTGGACGGCACCGACAACAAGAGCCGCCTGGGCGCCAACTCCATGCTGGCCGTGTCGATGGCCGTGGCCCGCGCCGCGGCCGAAGAGTCGGGCCTGCCCCTGTACCGCTACTTCGGCGGCATGGGCGGCATGCAGATGCCGGTGCCGATGATGAACGTCATCAACGGCGGCGCGCACGCCAACAACAGCCTCGACCTGCAGGAGTTCATGATCATCCCGGTGGGCGCACCGAGCTTCCGCGAAGCGCTGCGCTATGGCGCCGAGGTGTTCCACTCGCTCAAGAAGATCATCGACAGCCGTGGCATGCCCACCGCCGTGGGTGACGAAGGCGGCTTTGCGCCCAACGTGGAAAGCCACGAGGCGGCCATCCAGCTCATCCTGGAAGCCATCGACAAGGCCGGCTACGTGGCCGGCGAGCAGATCGCCCTGGGCCTGGACTGCGCCGCCAGCGAGTTCTACAAGGACGGCAAGTACGTGCTGGCCGGTGAAGGCGGCCTGCAGCTCGAAGCCGCGCAGTGGACCGACATGCTGGCCACCTGGTGCGACAAGTACCCGATCATCAGCATCGAAGACGGCATGCACGAAGGCGACTGGGACGGCTGGAAGCTGCTGACCGAGCGCCTGGGCAAGAAGGTGCAGCTGGTGGGCGACGACCTGTTCGTCACCAACACCAAGATCCTCAAGGAAGGCATCGACAAGGGCATCGCCAACTCGATCCTGATCAAGATCAACCAGATCGGCACGCTGACCGAGACCTTCGCCGCCATCGAGATGGCCAAGCGCGCGGGCTACACCGCCGTCATTTCGCACCGCTCGGGCGAGACCGAAGACAGCACCATTGCCGACATCGCAGTGGGCACCAACGCCGGCCAGATCAAGACCGGTTCTCTGTCGCGCTCGGACCGCATGGCCAAGTACAACCAGCTGCTGCGCATCGAGGAAGACCTGGGCGACGTGGCCAGCTACCCCGGCCGCGCTGCCTTCTACAACCTGCGCTGATCACCGGCTGACTCCGCAGGCCGGCTTCCATGCGCTCGCGCGTTGTCCCGATCATCCTGGTCCTGCTGCTCCTGGTTCTGCAGTTTCAACTGTGGACCGGGCGTGGCAGCGTGCCCGACGTGGCCAAGCAGCGCGAGGCATTGACCAAGCTCCAGGACGCGAACACGCGCGCCGCGCAGGCCAACGAACGGCTGGCCTCCGAAGTGCGCGATCTCCAGGAAGGCCTGGAAATGGTCGAGGAACGCGCCCGCGCCGAGCTGGGCATGGTCAAGCCCAACGAAGTGTTCGTGCAGATCACGCGTTGAACTCAAGGCGCCCCGCGGGGCGCTTTTTCTTTTCCCCATGTCAAAGCAGCAGATTGCATTGCTCGGCGGCGAGCGCGACAACCGCCTTGCGCTGGTGCACGCGCTCGCGCTGCGCCTGCAAGACAGCCCGTTCTGCGCGCAGGCGATCGAAGACGGCGCGCAACTGCAATCCCCTGCCCTGGTCCTGCTGCTGGCATCGTCGGCCGACGAAGATGCGCAAGGGCTGCGCTGGCGCGAATGGCTCGCGCAGGCCGGCATTGCGTTCTCGGTGTTGCATGGCGATGCGCAGGCGCGCCTGGACGCAGCCTGGCGGCTCGTCGAGCCGCTGCTGGGCCTGGCGCCGTCGCCCGATTCACGTGCCGGTTCTACAGCGCGCTGGCGCTGGTCTTGCGACAAGTGCTCCGACTCGGAGTGCGAACACAATCTGTTCAAAGATCTGTTGCAAAAGCGCGCAAAAAGGGGCGCCGCCGACGAACCGACCTAGTCTTATGATGGCCTAGCGCAACACGGCACCCAGTGCACAACCTGCCGCAGATGCAGGGCACGGATCGCGCAGTGTGCGTTTCAAGACTCATAAAACAGGGAGGAGTCAACATGCACCAAGTGCAGTGGCGCGCGCGACATCGTGGGCAGCGCGCAGGCTGGCAAGCACGCCCTCAACAAGACGCTGGGACCTTTCAGCATCACCGCGCTCGGCGTGGGCGCCATCATCGGCGCGGGCATCTTCGTGCTCACCGGAACGGCGGCGGCCAAGTACGCGGGGCCAGGCGTGATGCTCTCCTTCATGCTCGCCGGCTTTGCATGCGCCTTCGTCGGCCTTTGCTATGCCGAGTTGGCCGCACTCATTCCGGCCAGCGGCAGCACCTACACGTACACCTATGCCACGCTGGGCGAGCTGGCGGCCTGGACCATCGGTTGGGACCTGGTGCTCGAATACTCCATGGGCGCCGCCACCGTTGCGGTGGGTTGGTCGGGCTATCTCGTCAGCCTGCTGGCGCAGTTCGGCCTTCACCTGCCGCCCGAGTTCACGCACGCGCCAGGCGCGGTGCAACTGAAGGACGGCAGCACCATCCATGCCGTGTTCAACGTGCCTGCCGCGTTGATCGTGGGGCTGCTCACGCTCATGCTGGTCATGGGCACGCGTGAGTCGGCCCGGCTGAACAACCTGATGGTGCTCATCAAGCTGGTGGTGGTGATCGCGTTCATCGGCTTCGGCATCGGCGCGGTCAACGCCAACCACTGGACGCCCTTCATTCCCGACAACACCGGAAACTTCGGGGAGTTCGGCCTGTCTGGCGTGCTGCGAGGGGCATCGGTGGTGTTCTTCGCCTTCATCGGATTCGATGCCGTGTCCACCGCCGCGCAAGAGGCGCGCAACCCCCAGCGCGACATGCCGCTGGGCATCCTGGGCTCGCTGCTGGTCTGCACCTTGCTCTACGTGGCAGTGGCCGCGGTGCTGACGGGCCTGGTGCCCTATCAGAAGCTCAACGTGCCCGACCCCATCGCGCTGGGCATCGACGTCATCGGGCAGCCCTGGTTGTCGCTGCTGGTCAAGTTCGGCGCGCTGGCAGGCCTGACCACGGTGATCCTCGTGCTGCTGTATGGCCAGAGCCGCATCTTCTTCACGATGGCCGGCGACGGCCTGCTGCCGTCGGTGTTTTCGCGCGTGCATGCCAAGACCGGCACGCCCTACCTCAGCCAGATCTGGATCGGCGTGGTGGTGGCGGCCATTGCGGGCCTGTTTCCCATCCACGTGCTGGGCGAAATGGTGAGCATCGGCACCCTGTTCGCCTTCGTGCTGGTGTGCGCCGCGGTGATGCACCTGCGACGCACCGAGGCCGAGGCGCACCGGCCGTTCCGCGTGCCGGGCGTGCCCATTGTTCCCATCATCGGCATCGCCATGTGCGCGCTGCTGATGAGCGCGCTGCCGCTGGACACCTGGCTGCGCCTGGTGATCTGGCTGGCCGTTGGCCTGGTCATCTACTTCGGCTACGGGCGGCACCACTCGGTGCTCGCCCGCCGCGCGGGCTAGGGCCCACAGGCTGCTACTGAACGGTCGGGCTGCCCGGCAGTTGGTCCTTGGGCGCGGTGAAGATCTGCGCCGCATCCACCGCGTCGAAGCGGTATTGCTTGCCGCAGAAATCGCAGCCGACCTCGATGTCGCCGCGCTCGGCCAGAATTTCCTCGGCCTCCTGCACGCCCAGGCCGCGGATCATGCCGGCCACGCGCTCGCGGCTGCAGGTACAGCGAAAGCGCGGGCCCAGCATGCCGGTCTGCGGCTCGAAGCGCAGGAGCTTTTCTTCCCAGAACAGGCGGCGCAGGATGGTGTCCACGTCCAGTTCCAGCAGTTCGTCGCGCGTGAGGCTGCTGGCCAGGATGGAGATGCGGTTGTAGTCCTCGTTGTGGCCAATGCGGTCTTCCAGCGAAATCCCCTGCACCGCCGCTGCGCTGTCTTGCGTGCCCTCCAGATTGGCCACGCCCTTGGTCGGCAGGCGCTGGATCAGCAGGCCCGCTGCCACCTTGTCGTCGGCAGCCAGCACCAGCGTGGTATCCAGCTGCTCGCTTTGCAGCATGTAGTGCTGCAGCACCTCGTTGAGCTTGACCAGGGGCTTGCCGTGCTCATCCACCAACGGCACCACCCCCTGGTAGGTCTGCTGGCCCGGCACGCGCTCGGCCGGCTCCAGCGTGATGGCGCAACGCCCGCGGCCATGCAGGTTGACCATCTGCGGCAGGTGCGCATCGGCCGAGACCTCACCCGTGACGGTGGCCGTGCTGCGCACGCTCAGGTCGGGCTTGGCTTCGGCCACCGTGACCTTGACCGGCCCGTCGCCGAAGATCTGCAGGATGAGCGAGCCTTTGAACTTGATGTTGGCCTGCATGAGCGCGGCCGCGGCCGTCATCTCACCGAGCAGCTCGGCCACCGGGGTGGGATAGGCGCCGGTGGTGGTGTTGGAGGCCCGGCGGGCCAGTATCTCCTGCCAGGCGTCGGTCAGGCGCACGATCATGCCGCGCACGGGCAGGCCCTCGAACAGGAATTTGTGCAGTTCGCTCAAGACGGAAATCCTCGTCAGCCGACCTTCTTCAAGCCCTTGCGGAAGCGCTCGCTGTTGTCGACGTAGTGTTGTGCATTGGCGCGCAGGCGCTCGGCCGAGGCCTCGTCCAGCGTGCGCACCACCTTGGCCGGCGCGCCGAGGATGAGCGAGTTGTCTGGAAACTCCTTGCCCTCGGTGACCACGCTGCCGGCACCAACGATGCAGTTGCGGCCGATGCGTGCCTTGTTCAAGACCACCGCGCCAATCCCGATGAGCGAGTTGTCGCCGATGGTGCAGCCGTGGAGCATGACCATGTGGCCGATCGTGACGTTTTCGCCCAGTGTGAGCGGAACGCCGGCGTCCGAATGCAGGGTCGACATGTCCTGCACGTTGGAATTGCGGCCGATCCGGATGGGCTCGTTGTCGCCACGCACCACGGTGCCGAACCACACGCTGGCGTTCTCACCCAGTATCACGTTGCCGATGAGTTGCGCGCTGTCGGCCACCCAGGCGCCCTGGCCCAGTTGGGGGGCGACGCCGTCCAGTTCGTACAAGGCCATTGCAGATCCTCTTTCAGACTCTCGAAAACCTAGAATTGTAGGGATGCACCTTCGCCTTCGTGCCCTGGAGGCTTTGCGCCTGGCCGACCCCGACAGCAAAGTCCAAGCCACTCGCGCCCTGGCCGCCGGCGGCGACCTGGAGGGCATCGGCACCGATTCCGTGCGTACCAACGGCGACGACGTTGGTGTCCCTGGCCGCCCCGACCGCCCGGAACGCGTGTCGGCCACCGCCGTGCCCAAGCGCTCGCCTTTCACGACCGAAGGCCGCGCGGCGCTGGTGCATTCCATCTGCCATATCGAGTTCAACGCCATCAACCTCGCGCTCGACGCGGTATGGCGCTTCGACGGCATGCCCTCGGCCTACTACCGCGACTGGCTGCGCGTGGCCGATGAAGAGGCTCAGCACTTCAGTCTGCTGCATGCCCACCTGCAGGCCATGGGCTGGCGCTATGGCGATTTTCCGGGCCACGACGGCTTGTGGACCATGTGCGAGCGCACCAAGGACGACGTGCTGGCCCGCATGGCCCTGGTGCCCCGGACGCTGGAGGCGCGCGGGTTGGACGCCACGCCGCTCATCCAGGCCAAGCTGCGCCGCGTGAACACGCCCGACGCGCACGAGGCGGTGGCCATCCTGGACATCATCCTGCGCGACGAAGTGGGCCACGTGGCCATCGGCAACCACTGGTATCGCTGGCTGTGCGAGCGCAGCGGACAAGACCCCGAGGCCCTGTACCCGAATCTGGTTGCGCGCTACGAGGCGCCGCGCCTGAAGCCGCCCTTCAACCACGAAGCCCGCGCAAGGGCGGGCTTCAGCGATGAAGAACTGCGTTTGCTCGATGCGCAGGCAGCAGCCGGCAGATAGCCGGTCAGTCCGCCTTGATCCCAGCTGCGTGGATGATCCGCCCGTTGGCCTCGTACTCCTTGGCAATCTCGCGCGCAAAGTCGCTGGGGCTGCCGCCTGCCGGCTCGTTGTCGGTGGCGCGCAGCTTGGCCGCGACCTCGGGGTTGGCCAGGGCGCGATTGATCTCTGTGTTCAGGCGCTCGACCAGTGCCGGCGGCGTGCTGCCCGGCGCGAAGATGCCGAAGCGCGAGGACAGGTTGGCCGCCGGATAACCCAATTCGGCCAGCGTGGGCACCTGCGGCAGGCCAGGCAGGCGCGAAGGCGCCCCCACGGCCAGCGGGCGCAGCTTGCCCGACTGGATGTGCGGCGACAGCGTCGGCCCCGCGTTGGTCGACAGGATCTCGAACTGCCCGCCCAGCGCGTCGTTGAGTTGCTGGCCGCCGCCCTTGTACGGCACATGCGTTACCTGCACGCCCGAGGCCGCATGCAACTGCTCGAGCATGATGTGCCCGAGCGACGCCTGGCCCGACGTGGCCCAGCGAATCGCACCCGGGGAAGCCTTGGCCTCGCGCATCAGCCCGGCGAAATCCTGGCTCTTGCTGGCCGGGGTGGCCAGCAGCATCACCGGCGAGACCATCACGCTGGCCACCGGCGCAATGTCCTTCAGCGGATCGAAGGGCAGCTTGCCCAGATGCGGGCTGAGCACCAGCGGACTGATGGCCGAAAAGCCCAGCACGCTGCCGTCGCCCGGTGCCTTGGCCACGGCGTCCATGCCGATGGTGCCGCTGGCGCCGGCCTTGTTCTCGACCACCACGGCGATGCCCGTTTGCGCGGACAGCTTCTCGCCCATTGCGCGAGCGATCACGTCGCTCACGCCGCCGGCCGGATAGGCGACGATCAGGCGAATGGTCTTGGGTTGTGGGGGCTGCGCCGCAGCCGCGCCCACGTCGGCGAACGCGGCAAGCGCCAGTACGCCCACGGTCAACGCGCGGCGCGAGAGGCCAGATGCCTGGAGAGATGCTTCCTTCTTCATGTTGTCTTCGTCTTCAATCGATGGCCTACCCGCGTGGATGGTGCTGCGCATGCAGCTGCTTGAGCCGCTCGCGCGCCACGTGGGTGTAGATGGTGGTGGTGGAAATGTCGGCATGCCCCAGCAGCATCTGCACCGCGCGCAGGTCGGCGCCGTGGTTGAGCAGGTGCGTGGCAAAGGCATGCCGCAATGTGTGGGGCGACAGCGGCGAGTGAATGCCCGCCGCTGTCGCGCATTTCTTGACGATGACCCAGAACATGACGCGCGTCATGCCGGCGCCGCGTGCGGTAACGAACAGGTCTGCCGTCTGCTGTCCGCCCAGGATGTCTGCGCGCGCCTCGTGCAGGTAGCGCTCGATCCAGCGGCGCGCTTCGGCACCGAAGGGCACCAGGCGCTCCTTGCTGCCCTTGCCCATGACGCGCAGCACGCCCTCGTTCATGCCCAGGTCGTGCAGCTTGAGGCCCACCAGTTCGCTCACGCGCAAGCCACTGGCATACATGAGCTCGAGCATGGCGCGATCGCGCAGGCCCAGCGGCGTGCCGAGATCGGGTGCGCCCAGCAGGTCTTCCACCTGCTTTTCCGTCAGCGTCTTGGGCACGCGCAGGGACTGGCGCGCCGGCACCAGTCGCAGGGTGGGATCGGCATCGATGCGTCGTTCGCGAAGTGCCCAGCGGTAGTAGCGCTTGAACACGGTCAGCCGCCGGTTCGCCGAGGTGGCCTTGCCCTTTTGCGAAAGCCGCGCGCCCATGTAGGCCTGCAGGTCGTTCTCGCGCGCACCATCGAGCGTGCCGCGCCGCTCGCGCAGCCACTGCGCCAGCAAACTCAGGTCGCGCCGATACGCTTCCAGCGTGTTCTTCGCGAGGCCGAACTCCAGCCACAACGCATCGACGAATTCATCGATTTCAGGAAAGGCGGTGGCAGGCGCAACGGTCATCGGGGCGCAAGCCTAGCAAAACAAAAAGAGAAAGCCGCTTGAAAGCGGCTTTCTCTCTTGGAAACGCCTCACTTCGCGCACGCGAAGCGGCAAGCGCGAGGCTTACTCGAGCGTCAGTTTCTGCTTGGCAACCACCTGCTTGTAGATCGCCAGTTCGGCCTTGATCTGCTCGGCGAATTGCTCAGGCGTGTTGGCGATCACCACCGAACCCGTTTCCTCGATGCGCTTGCGGACCGACGGTTCTTCCAGCGCCTTCTTGGCACCCGCGTTGATCTTGTCCACGATGTCCTTGGGCAGACCCTTGGGACCCAGGATGCCGTAGTAGGCCATGCGGTTCACCGGCTCCAGGCCCACTTCCTTGAAGGTGGGCACGTTGGGCAGTTCCTTCAGGCGCTGCGGCGCGGCCACCACGATGGGCACCAGCTTGCCGGCCTGGATGAAAGGCATTGCCGAGGGCAGGTTGTCGAAGATCATCGGCACCTGGCCACCCACCGTGTCGGTCAGGGCCGGGCCCGCACCGCGGTACGGAATGTGAGTGACGAAGGTGTTGGTCAGGCTCTTGTAGAGCTCCATCAGCAGATGGCCGATGCCGCCCGTGCCCGAGCTCGAGTACGAATACTTGCCCGGGTTGCGCTTGAGTTCGGCAACGAACTCCTCGTAGTTCTTCGCCGGGAAGTTCGGGTTCACGGCAATCACGTTCGGCGTGGCTGCCAGGTTGATGATGGGCGTGAAGTCCGTGACGGGGTTGTAGGGCGTCTTGGGGTTGATCGCCGGATTGGCCGCGGTGCTCGAGACCGTGGCCACACCCAGCTTGTAGCCGTCCGGCGCCGCCTTGGCGGTTTCGTTGGCACCCACGGTGCCACCACCACCGGCCTTGTTGACCACCACCACGCTCTGGCCCAGCACACGGCTGAGGGGATCGGCCACCACGCGAGCCACGATGTCGGTCGTGCCCCCGGGGGCGAACGGCACCTGCAGCTCGATCGGCCTGGTCGGGTAGTTGCTTTGGGCCAGGCTCGGGCCTGCCATGGTGAGCATCGCGGTGGCAGCGGCCAGCGCGGCCCAATGGCGACGTTGAATCATCAGAGAACTCCTTATGGGAATGGTCGACAAATTTCGGGACCCCGCATCCTAGCGGCAAGCACCGCCCTCTCATTCCCAGGATTACCCATGGCATCGGGCCGTTTATCCTCGCATGGGTGAACCACGCGCAGCTTCTCTTTCCCGATTTCTCCCTCATCGCCTGCGGCTGGCTCCTGTGCCGCTACACCGCCCTGAACCGCAAGGTGTGGGACCAGGTCGAGAGCCTGGTCTACTACTTTCTCTTTCCCGTGCTGCTGTTTCACTCCATCGTGCGCAGCCCGCTGGACTTTGGCGCCACCTCCAGCATGGTGGGCGCGGGCGTGGCGATGTGCGCCGTGGGCATCGGCCTGTCGTACAGCCTGCCCTTCCTGCCCTGGCTGCGCAATCACATCGACAAGCGCGAGCACGCGGCCAGTGCGCAGGTGGCGTTTCGCTTCAACTCCTTCATCTGCCTGACGCTGGCCGAGCGGCTGGCCGGCACGCAAGGGCTGCTGCTCATCTCGGTGCTGATCGGCGTGTGCGTGCCGCTGCTGAACGTGGCGTCCGTGTGGCCGATGGCGCGCCATGCGCAGATGGGCTTCGTGGGTCAGCTGGTGCGCAACCCGCTGATCATCGCGACCGCCTCGGGGCTGCTGGCCAACATCCTGGGCTTCACGGTGCCCAACTGGCTCACGCCCACTTTCACCCGCATTGGCGGCGCCTCGCTGCCGCTGGGCCTCATGGCGGCGGGCGCCGGCATGCAGTTCTCGCAGCTGGGCAAGGGCAAGGTGCTGGCGGTGTCGGTGCTCTCCATCCGGCACTTCATCCTGCCGCTGGTGGCATGGGGCCTGGCGCGCGCCCTGCAGCTGGAGCCCACGCAAGCGGCGGTACTGATCGCCTTCTCTGCCGTGCCCACCGCGTCGAGCGCCTATGTGCTGGCCAGCCGCATGGGCTACAACGGGGCGTTCGTGGCGGGGTTGGTGACCATGTCGACGCTGCTGGGCGTGGCGAGCCTGACGTTTGCGCTGGCGCTGCCGCGATAGGGGCGCCGGCAATGTCCTCGCAAGCTCTGGACTACTGGGCGAACTTCAGGAGCGAGCACCCGCAGGTCGATGAGGCCCGGCTGTACGAAGTCTTCCATTTCGGCGATTCCGAGCAACTGGCCAGTGAACTGGCCGAGCTGGTCCTGGCCGGACGAAAGCGCGCCACCGCCAGTGCGCTGTGGACGTATGAAGCCGAGGGCCGACGCGCGCCCAGGCCTGGAGACATGAGTGTCGTCACGACATGGTCCGGGCAACCGCTTTGCATCATCGAGACGCTGGGCGCCGAGATCCATCCGTTCATGGCGGTCGATGCGCAGTTCGCGTTCGACGAAGGCGAGGGCGACGGCTCACTCGCCTCCTGGCGACTCGGCCATGCCGGCTATTTCGAGCGCGAATGTGCCCGCCTTGGCCGGCCGTTCGCCCGCGACATGCCGGTGGTGTGCGAGCGATTCAGGCTGGTGGACGTGCTTGCAGGCGAGCGCTAGGCAGGAAACCAGCGCTGCACCGCCGCCGCCGAATCCGTCGGCCCGGTGTTGAAGCACAGCTTGGAGCCGGGCGCGCATTCGTGCACGACGTTGATGAGCTTCTCGAACAGCGGCGTGTTCTTGGGGATGAGCCGCACGCCCGCCCCGAGCATCACGCAGTCGAACGACCTGGACTTGAAGAGTTGGCGCAGCACCGCTTCGGCCGTCTCGCCAAAATCCACCAGGCACAACTCGGCCGCATAACCCAGCGCCTTGAGGCTGGCCACATCCGCGTCGAGCCCGGCCTGCACCTTGGCCGCGTTCAAGCCGGGGAATGCGGAATAGGCGGGGTCTGAAAAGTTGATGAGAGTCGGCTCCAGGCCGATCAGTACAACGCTGGTCTGGGTCATGATTCCTCCTGATTTTGAGAATTGTGGAATCCAGCATAGCAGTCAGCCCCATGGCCAATGTCATTCAATTGCCAACCCTCGCGGCGCCCGCAGAACTTTGCACGCAAAGGCTGAACTTGCGCACCTGGCGCGACGCAGATCGCGATGCGTTTGCGGCGCTCAACGCCGACCCGCAGGTCATGGAGTTCTTCGCTTCGACCCTATCGCGCTCGGCAAGCGACGCCAGCATCGACGCGTGGCAATTGCAGTTCGCGCAACGCGGCTGGAGCAACTGGGCGGTGGAAATCAAGGCCACCGGCCAGTTCATCGGCTTTGTCGGCTTGAGCGTTCCGGTGCGGGTGCTGCCCTTCACGCCTTGCGTGGAAGTGGGCTGGCGCCTGGCGCGCTCGGCCTGGGGGCAAGGCTACGCCACCGAAGGCGCACGAGAAGCGCTTCGCTTCGGATTCGTCACGCTCGGTCTTGCCGAGATCGTTTCATTCACCGCCGTGGTCAACGCCCGTTCGCGCGCGGTGATGGAGCGCATCGGCATGAGCCGCGATGCGCATGAAGACTTCGAGCACCCGGCCGTGCCGCCGGGCAGCCCCTTGCGGCGGCACTGCCTGTATCGCCTCTCGCAGCGTCAATGGAAGGAAGACGGCGGCCAGCGGCCGCCGAATCCCGACAACGATCAAGCCAGCGTGTAGGCCGTCTTCATCGTGGTGAAGAACTCCTGCGCGTACTTGCCCTGCTCGCGCGGGCCGTAGCTCGAGCCCTTGCGACCGCCAAAGGGCACGTGATAGTCCACGCCCGCGGTGGGCAGGTTCACCATCACCATGCCGGCCTGGCTGTGGCGCTTGAAGTGCGTGGCGTACTTCAGGCTGGTGGTGGCAATGCCGGCCGAAAGACCGAACTCGGTGTCGTTGGCCGTTGCCAGCGCCTCGTCGTAGTCCTTGACGCGGATGACGCTGGCCACGGGGCCGAAGATCTCTTCCTTGTTGATGCGCATGGCCGCCACCGACTCGGAGAACAACGCGGGCTGCATGTAGAAACCTTCTGCATCGAGCTTCAGGCGCTGGCCGCCGGCGGCCAGCGTGGCGCCTTCGCTCTTGCCGATCTCGATGTAGCTCAGGTCCTGCTCGAGCTGGCTCTGGCTGGACACGGGGCCGATGTCGGTGCCTTGCGCCAGCGCGTCGCCCACCTTGATCTTGTCCATGCGTGCCTTCATGGCCTCGATGAACTTCGGGTAGATGCCTTCGGTGACGATCAGGCGGCTGGACGCGGTGCAACGCTGACCGGTGGAATAGAAGGCGCTTTGCACGCTCAGCTCCACCGCCTGTGCCAGGTCGGCGTCGTCGAGAATGATCTGCGGGTTCTTGCCGCCCATTTCGAGCTGCACCTTCTTGTGCGTTTCCACGCACTTGGCCGCAATGCCGCGGCCCACGCCCACCGAGCCGGTGAAGCTCACCGCATGGATGCCCGGGTGCGCCACCAGCGCATTGCCGATCACGCTGCCGCGGCCCATCACCAGGTTGAACACGCCGGCCGGAATGCCCGAACGGCTGATGATCTCGGCCAGTGCCCACGCGCAGCCCGGCACCAGGTCGGCCGGCTTGAGCACCACGCAATTGCCGAAGGCCAACGCCGGCGCGATCTTCCAGGCCGGAATGGCAATGGGGAAGTTCCACGGCGTGATGAGGCCCACCACGCCCACCGGCTCGCGCGTGATCTCCACGCCGATGTTGGGACGCACCGAAGGCAGCACCTCGCCGGCCAGGCGCAGGCATTCGCCCGCGAAGAACTTGAAGATGTGGCCAGCGCGCGCTGCCTCGCCAATGCCTTCGGCGCGGGTCTTGCCTTCCTCGCGCGCCAGCAGCGTGCCCAACTCTTCCTTGCGCGCCAGGATCTCGTTGCCGATCTTGTCCAGCGCGTCCGAGCGCGCCTGCACGCTGCCGGTGGCCCAGGCCGGGAAGGCGGCGGTGGCGGCGGCCACGGCGGCATCGACCTGCGCCGCATCGCCCTGCGCGTATTCGGCAATGGTGTCGGCCAGGTTCGAGGGGTTGATGTTGGGGCTGTAGCTGTTGCCCTTGACCCACTGGCCGCCGATGAAGTTGTCGTGTTGTTGCATGGCTGATCTCCTGAGGGGTGCGGCTTACTGCGGGCCGAGCGAATCGATCAGCGTCTTGAGCTTGTCCATCTCATCGGGCTTGAGGTCGGTCAGCGGCGCGCGGACCGGGCCGGCGTCGTGGCCCACGATCTTGGCGCCGGCCTTCACGATGCTCACAGCGTAGCCCGCCATGCGGTTGCGCAAGTCGAGGTAGGGCATGAAGAAGTCCTTGAGCAGGCGGTGCTGCGTAGCCATGTCGTCGTCACGCACGGCTTCGTAGAACTGCATCGCGGTCTTGGGGATGAAGTTGAACACCGCCGACGAATACACCGGCGTTCCCATGGCCTTGTAGGCCGCGGCATAGACCTCGGCGGTGGGCAGGCCGCCCAGGTAGGCGAAGCGGTCGCCCATCTTCAGGAAGATGGAGTTCATCAACTCGATGTCGCCCACGCCGTCCTTGAAGCCCACCAGGTTCGGGTTGCGCTCGGCCAGGCGGGCCAGCGTCTCGGGCTTGAGGCGGCTGTTGGCGCGGTTGTAGACGATCACGCCGAACTTCACGCTCTTGCACACGGCTTCCACGTGCGCAGCCAGGCCTTCCTGGCCGGCTTCGGTCAGGTAGTGCGGCAAGAGCAGGATGCCGTGTGCGCCGGCCTTCTCGGCCGCCTGCGCGCACTGGATGGCAAAGCGCGTGGGGCCGCCGGCGCCGGCAATGATCGGCACCTTGCCGCGGCAGGTGTCCACCGCCGTCTGGATGATTTCAGGGTATTCCTCGCCGGTCAGCGAGAAGAACTCGCCCGTGCCGCCGGCCGCGAACAACGCGGTCGCGCCATAGGGCGCCAGCCATTCCAGGCGCTTGATGTAGCCCGCCTTGTCGAAGTCGCCGTTGGCGTCGAAGTCGGTCAGCGGGAAGGAAAGCAGGCCGGAGCCCATGATGGACTTGAGTTCTTGCGGATTCATCTTTGAGTCGTTCCAGTGCGGGTGTGTTGGTCGGGGGTGCGGGTTGTTCGAATGAGCGTCGACGCAGCGCGACGTCATTTGTTGTCATATGTCATCGTATAACTTGAAAGCCGGAATGTCCAGCCCTTCGAGACGATGATCCGGACGCATCGCTCCTTGGAATGGCATCTCTGCATTGGGAAGCCCTAGGGTTTGCCCCCACGCCCTGGCGCAGTGTTCTCGTTGACAGCGTCCGCGTGCGTTGCGAATAATGTGCCTAGCTTGTATGACAACCGATAACCTATAACTACAGACGGAGACACCATGGAGCAAGGCCTTTTCACACGCCGGCTGACGCCGCCCAGAGATGCCAGCGCGCGGCGCCGGCACGCCACCTCGCGCCCAGCCTCCTCGCTGCGGCGCCCAGACCTTCCGTGCCGCCCGCGCCAAGGGTGAGCACCCCGGACCGCCACACCACCCTCACCGACCCGCGCTGAGAGATACAGCGCCCAAGCCCTGCTGGCCGGTGCCGGGACGCGCCGCGTCCTGTTTCGACGCGGCCGCCGAGCGCGCCCTGGCCAGCCTTCTTTCTTCCAACGAGGTAGCCCATGACCATGCAAGAACCCAGGACGCCAGTCGTCCAACCCATTGCACGCTGGATGCTGTCGCTGGCCGCGGCAGCAATGCTCGCGGCCTGCGGCGGAGGCAGCGGCTCGACCGCGCCGACGAGCGCCGCCGCATCCACGTCTTCGAGCGACGCGGCCCAAGCGGGCAATGCGTCCAAGCCCAAGGCCTTCCAGGTCGGCACCACGACCTTCGACCCGGACCTGCCGGCCGAGCCCAGCCTGCCGGCCGACACCCAGGTATGCGCCACGCTCGAAGCGGGCAACAACCTCGTGCGCCGCCCCGACGGCGCACTGCCGCCCGAGGCCGACCCGTCCACGCCCGGCGTGGGCGTTGCGGTGAGCGTTGCCAGCGCCAACCCCGACCAGGCGCGCATCCAGGCCGCGCTCGATGCCTGCGGCGCGGCGGTCGACGCAGCCGTCGGCTCCGCCATCCTGAGCGCCGACGCCAGCGCCACCGCAGACCAGAAGGCCGCCGCGCTGCCCAAATTCAACATTGCGGGCGTCTCCGGCGAAGAGTTGGCCAAGCCCCAATACAAGGCGCCGAAGTTCGCGGTGCGCCTGGCGCCCAGCAGCAACGGGCCGGGCAACGGATTCATCTCGGGGCCGCTGACGCTGCCCTCGGGCGTGACGCTGTGGATCGACAAGGGCGCCACGCTCTACGCCACGCGCGACGTCATGGCCTACATGCCAAGGAACGCCGTCACCGGCCTGCCCACCACCTACTGCGCCAACACGGCCGTGAGCGCCACCAAGGCCGGCAGCTCGGGCAACTGCCTGCCGCTGATCGGCGGCGACTACACGGTCAACTCGGCCGTCGTGGGCGAAGGCAGCATCGACAGCCGCGCCTATGGGGAGATCGTCACGTCCAACGCGCTGTATCCGCTGATGAAGGTGGACCTGAGCTGCTCCAACACCTACGCCGCGTTCGCCCAGGGCCTGAAGGCTGCCGACGGCACCGCCTGCGACAACGGTGGCACCTTCGTCGATTCGAAATCGTCCACCCGCAACATGACCTGGTGGGACCTGGCCTACCTGGGCAACATGGTGCAAAACGGCACCACCGGATCGGGCTCGCAGTCGAACTTCCGCATGATGGTGTTCAACTACGCCAAGAACCTGACGCTCTACAAGATCAGCCTGAACAACAGCGCCAACTTCCACGTGGTGCCCAGCGGCGTGGACGGCCTCACGATCTGGGGCGTGAAGGTGCAGACGCCCACGCTGGCGGCCTTCGCCAACCCGGCGGGCAACGGCAACCCGCTGTACACGGGCCAGACCTTCAATGCCGACAACGTGAAGAACACCGACGCCTTCGATCCGGGCTCGGCATCGAGCGCCAAGTCCAACGCGCTGACCACGGGCAGCACGAGCGCATCGGCCAGCAAGATGTCCTTCGACGGCTACCTGAAGAACTTCGTGTTCGCCTACAACTACGTGAGCACCGGCGACGACGACATCGCGCTCAAGGGCAGCAACAACCCCAACGCCGTGGGCTTCGGCATCGACGGCAACCGCGGCAAGCGCAGCGACCGCGCCTACGGCATCGTCATCGCGCACAACCACATCTACTGGGGCCACGGCATCTCGATCGGCAGCGAGACGAATGCGGGCGTGACCAACGTGCAGGTCTACGACAACTCCTTCGTGAACTCTGAAGAAGGCCTGCGCATCAAGTCCGACTACGCACGCGGCGGCGAGGTGAGCAACATCTCGTACAAGAACATCTGCATCAGCAACGCGCAGAACGCCCTTCTCTTCTCCACCTACTACAGCACCAAGGCACTGCCCAGCGGCGGCCCGAAGGTGCCGAACTTCCACGACATCCAGATGAGCAACGTGCGCATCCTGGGCGACGGCAACGTCAAGCTTCAGGGCTTTGCGGCCAACACCGGCGGCTACTTCACGCCCACGGCCGCCTACCCCACCGGCTACCTGCCCGCGCATCCGCTGACGATGACGATGAAGGACGTGGTGGCCGACGATCCGTCGCTGATCTCGGTGATTGCATCGGACGCCAACCTGACGCTGGACAACGTCAACCTGCCGATCTTCGCGTCGAGTGCGAACCAGGTGGTGCTGAACGGCGAGGCCAGCGAAAAGGCCAAGCCCGACCAGGTGCTGGACTGCAGCCAGGCCTTTGTCGACTTTCCGGCCATCGGCGCCTCCAATCCGTTCGGTACCCACTGGGCGCCCTGAGTTCAAGCCCTGAACAAGAAAGGCCGACCGGCAAACGCCGGTCGGCCTTTTCTCATTGGCCTGCGCTCACTTCAGATGGGCGTAGCGCAGCGTCCACGAGAAGGTACGCGCGCCGGCGTTGGGCGCGAAGGGCGCGGTGGTGCAGGCAAAGCGCGAGTGCAACTGGCCGATCGGCGTGGTCGACAGCACATTGGTCGTGCCACCCACCGTGTCGAAGGCCGAGAGCGCACAGCCGTCGAAGCCGCTGGCGCTCCAGCCCTGCGCATCGGCGTCGGCAAAGGCCACCGACATGCCGTCCGGCTGCGCCGTGGTCTTGGCGTAGTCGGCAAAGCCGGTGTAGTCGGTCTCCACCGCCACCGGGCCGGCCAGCGTGGCCGAGCTCAACGTGTCGGTGCGCGTGATGGCACCGTGGCCGAAGGTGATCTCGGTGTGCGCCTGCAGGTCCAGGTCGGTCGTGTACTTGGCGTTCTTGGCGGCCTGGCGGAACTTGGTGGTGTCGAAGCTCACCACGATGTCGCCCTTGACCTTCTGCACGCTCAGGTTCTTGTAGTAGGTGACCGGGATGTAGTTCTTGCCGCCATAGCTCACCTGCGGCAGCAGCAGCGCATAGGCCTGGTCGGTGGTGCCGTAGATCAGGTTGTCCGAGAAGGGCACCGGGTAGTAGGGCGTGAAGGAGTTGTAGTCCGGCGCCTGGCTCATGTTGAGGTTGATCACCCGCTTGCCGTCGCGCACCGTGATCAGCGCGGCGCTGTAGGGGTGCGCCGCGTCGCCGGGCTGGTTGTACCAGGTAAGCGTGTAGCGCGGCAGCTTGTCGAGCCAGGCCTGCATGGCGGCATCGGGCATGGGTGCCTGGTCCTGGTAGCCCAGCTTGTTCCACCAGTTGTTGACGTACAGGAACTGGTGCAGCAGGCTGAAGTTCTCGCCCAGCACGCGCGGCTTGCCGCGGTAGCCGTCGGTGCCGCGGCCCTTGACCCACATGTTGACCGAGGGCGTGGGCAGCGTCGGGTCGTACCAGAAGTTGGCGTAGCGCCTGGCGGCGCGGTAGATGAAGTTGTAGGCGATCTTCATCTCGTCCTTGCTCAGCACGCCGGCGTTGGCGGCGGCCGTCAGCACTTCGGCAAATGCCGTGTCGCCGTACGGGCCGATGGAGCGGCCGTAGTTGAAGCCCTGCCCCTGGGTGTTGAGCTGCTGCAAGATCAGATCCACCGACTTGCGCAGGTAGCCCTTGAGCTCGTCGGTGAGATTGGCCATGTTGTCCATCTCCAGCGTGCGCTCCACCACCTCGCCGATGAGCAGCGTGCTGTAGCGGTCGAAGCGCGCCTGGTCGTAGTAGGTGGTGCTGGCGTTGTTCGCCTCGTCGGAGAAGCCACCCGAAGAGTCGTCGCGGATGTGCTTGGTCAGCGTGTACAGCAGCGCGTCGCGCGCGCCCATGGTGGCCACGCTGGCGTCGTTGGCGTTGAAGAAGGTCGGGTTGCTCCAGCCCAGCTTCTGGCGCAGCCCGGCAATGCCGTACGACACGGCGTAGTAGTTCTGCGCCGTGTTGAGCGACTTCACGTCGATGGGCGTTCCGGCCGCAGGGCAGGTGTCGGAGTTGCCACTGGCATCCGCACCGAACATGTCGCAGAAGGTCAGGCGCTTTTGCAGCACGGCCAGCACGTCGTCGGCGAACACCTCGTTCATCATGCCGCGCGCCTTCAGGTTGTTGAGCGCGACGAGGTAGTAGTACTCGCCCCATGACGTGTTCACGTACAGGTACTTGGTGGCGTCGGCCGGGTTGGTCGTGGTGATCATGGCGCGGGTCACGCGCTGGTAGGCCGCCAGGTAGTCGGCATAGGCCGGGTCACCCTTGGTCTTCATGTCGATCAGGATGTACGACAGGCCCAGTGCCAGCTTGCCCGGCAGGAACTTGTCGCCGGTCTTGGTGTCGAGCACCGCCACCGGCGTGCCGTCGCCCAGGTCCATCTTCACTTGCGTGAAGTCGGGTGCATCCTTGATCTTGTCGAACAGCACGCGCATCTGGCCCATCATGGTGATGGGGATGCTCTCGCCCTTGGGCACGCCCGTGTCGGCCTTGCCGTAGACCACGCCGTTGAGCGACGGGCCCGAGCTGGCGGGCGACGGCTTGCTCACGCCGGCGCTGCCGCCGGAAGCACTGACTGCCCCACCCTGATCGCCACCCCCGCCACCTCCGCAGGCGGCAAGGCTCAGCAATGCGACGGCACTCAGCGCGAGCGCTCCGGGCCGGCGTGCGACGCGGGACCTGGGGCGAAAGCGGGCGTTGGGCGAACTTGGAAAGCTTGGCATCTGAACGTTCCTTCTTGTGTCACGAATGACTGTTGTTGAGGTTCTTGCCGATGCCATCAGCCGCTGCGCGCCCAAGCAGTTGTTACTTGATGTACGTCATCAGACAACCGATGACATCGGGCGCGCATTGTCGAATCGCCCGCGAACGAGCGTCAACCTAGGGAAAGTGAGCGAAGAAGAAGGGCCTCAGCCGGCGCTGCCGGGGGCCGACGTGTCGGCCTTGGCCGCTTGAGTCTGTTCGGCAGCACGGGCCGAAGCCTCGCGCGCCACGCGCAGGCGCTCGCGGCTGTTGGTGAGGTGGATGCGCATGGCCGCGCGGGCGGACTCGGGGTCGTGCCGCGCAATGGCGGCGTAGATTTCCTCGTGCTCGCGGTTTACCCGGCTGAGGTACTCGGCGCTGCGCGTCTGGTTGCTGATGGCCTGGATGCGCGTGCGCGGAATGATGGTGGTGCCCAGGTGGCTCATGATGTCCGCGAAGTACTGGTTGCCCGTGGCCCGGGCGATCTCCAGGTGAAAGCGGAAATCGGGCGCGACGGTGTCGCCCGCCTGCGCCACGTTGGCTTCGAAGTCATCCAGCGCCGTGCGCATGGCGCGCAGCTGCTCCTCGGTGCGGCGGGTGGATGCCAGGCCCGCTGCCTCGGTCTCCAGGCTGATGCGCAGTTCCAGCACAGCCAGCACGTCGATGGATGCGGCCACCTCGCCGGCATCCAGCCTGAACACGCCGCTCTGGCGCGGCTCCAGCACGAAAGTGCCGATGCCGTGGTGGGTCTCGACCAGCCCGGCCGCTTGCAGCTTGGACAGCGCCTCGCGCACCACCGTGCGGCTCACGCCGTAGGCCTGCATGATTTCCGATTCGGTCGGCAGCTTGTCGCCGGGCCGCAGGACCTGGCCGCGAATCTTGTCGCCCAGGTCTTCCACCAGCCCGTGGGCCAGGCCCCGCGCTCGCCGTCGCGGACGCCCCGCCAAGCCCGATGGCACACCAGTGGACTCCCCCGCAGATGCTGCGGGAAATTCTTGATTTAGGTAGTTACCCGTAATGCTCGTAGCCATCGGTTGATGATAATTCGGCTTTCGTTGTACGACAACATATAACTCAAGACGATGTCCAATCCGAACACCGCTGCGCGCAAGCTGCCGCGCCTTCTTCTGACCGGCGCCGCCGGTGGGCTCGGCAAGGTTCTGCGCGAACGCCTGAAGCCCTACGCCGACATTCTTCGCCTTTCCGACATCGCCGGCATGGACGCCGCGACCGGCCCCGGCGAAGAAGTGGTTCCCTGCAACCTGGCCGACAAGCAGGCAGTCGATGCGCTGGTTGCCGGCTGCGACGCGATCGTGCACCTTGGCGGCGTGTCCGTCGAGCGCCCCTTCGAGGAAGTGCTCGAGGCCAACATCAAGGGCGTTTTCCACATCTACGAGGCCGCACGCCGCCATGGCGTCAAGCGCGTGGTGTTCGCCAGCTCCAACCACGTGATCGGCTTCTACAAGCAGAGCGAGCACCTGGACGCGCACGCCGCGCGCCGGCCCGATGGCTACTACGGCCTGTCGAAATCCTTCGGCGAGGACGTGGCCCAGTTCTACTTCGACCGCTACGGCATCGAGACGGTGAGCATCCGCATCGGCTCGTCGTTCCCCGAGCCGCTGAACCGCCGGATGATGAGCACGTGGCTGAGCTACCGCGACCTGACCACGCTCATGGAGAAGTGCCTGTTCACCCCCGAGGTGAAGCACACGGTGGTCTACGGCATGTCGGCCAACAAGGACGTGTGGTGGGACAACAGCGCCGCCGCGCACCTGGGCTTCGTCCCGCAGGACAGCTCCGAGGTCTTCCGCGAAAAGGTGGAGGCCCAGCCGCCCGTCGCGGCCGACGACCCCAACGCCATCTACCAGGGCGGTGCCTTCACGGCGCAAGGCCCTTTCTAGTTTCCCCTCCCCTCCCCCAATTGCCAATCGTCCATCAACCCAAGGAAGACAAAATGAAGATCCAACAAGGCAAGTTCCTGAGCGTCATTGCGGTCGCGGTGCTCGCGCTTACCACCGGTGTTGCGCAAGCGCGCGACTTCCGTTCGGCAGAAGTGCATTCCAAGGACTTCCCGACCAACATGGCCGTCAAGCAGATGAGCGACGACCTGTCCAAGGCCACCGGCGGCAAGGACAAGATCAAGATCTTTGCCGACAGCTCGCTGGGCTCGGAAAAGGACACGGTCGAGCAGGTGAAGATCGGCGCGCTGGACATGGTGCGCGTCAGCTCCGCCTCGTTCCACGGCATCGTGCCCGAGTCGGTCATTCCGTCGCTGCCCTTCCTGTTTCGCGACATCGAGCACTTCCGCAAGGTGATGTACGGCCCCGTTGGCGACAAGATCCTTGCCTCGTTCGAGAAGGCCGGCTACATCGGCCTGTGCTTCTATGAGAGCGGCGCCCGCTCGGTCTACGCCAAGAAGCCGATCAAGTCGGTGGCCGACATGAAGGGCCTGAAGATCCGCGTGCAACCCTCGGACCTGATGGTCAGCCTGGTGACCGCCGTGGGCGGCTCGCCCACGCCCATGCCGATCAACGAGGTGTACACCGGCCTGAAGACCGGCCTGATCGACGCGGCCGAGAACAACTACCCCTCCTACGAGGAAGCCAAGCACTTCGAATCGGCCCCGGTGTACTCCGAGACCATGCACGTGATGACGCCCGAAGTGCTGGTGTTCTCCAAGAAGGTGTGGGACACGCTGCCCAAGGACGAGCAGGCCGCCATCCGCAAGGCCGCCAAGGATTCGGTGCCCTACTACGTGAAGCTGTGGGAAGCGCGCGAGAAGGATTCGAAGGCCGCGGTCATCAAGGGCGGCGCCAAGATCGTTCCGGCCGCCGAGATCGACCGCAAGGGCTTCGTCGATGCCGAGCGCCCCGTGTGGGACAAGTTCGCCGCCACGCCCGAGCTGAAGGCGCTGGTGCAGGAAATGGCCGGCACCCAGTAACGGGACGACTACTCACGTCTTCGCGATGAACCTGTTTACCAAACTGATGGCGCTGCTCTCGCGCTGGGCGATGTACATCGCGTGCATCTGCCTGGTGGGGCTGCTCGGCGTGGTCGTCTACGGCGTGGTGATGCGCTACGTGTTCAACGACTCCCCCGCCTATGTCGAGCAGGTGGCACTGCTGCTGGTGATTTCGGTATCGATGTTCGGCGCTTCCGCAGGCGTGCGGGACGCCGGCCACATCGGCCTGGATTCGCTGGTCAAGATGCTGCCCGAGAAGGGGCAGTTCTGGTGCAGGTTCATCGTGTACCTGCTGAGCATCGCCTTCGCCGTGACGCTGTTCTTCGGCGCCAGCGAGATGGCGGTGCACACCAGCAAGGACACCATCCCCACGCTGGGCATCTCCGAGTCCTTCCGCTACCTGCCGGTGATCCTGGCGGGTGTTCTCATCACGCTGTTCTCCCTTGAGCACATGATTGCCCAATTCACAAGACAAGAGGTCATCCCGTCATGGCACTGACCGTCCTGTCGCTGAGCTTCGTTCTCTTCCTGGTCCTGGGCATGCCGGTCGCTTTCGCGATCGGCCTGAGCTGCCTGCTGACCTTCGCCTTCGAAGGGCTGCCGTTCGAGACGGCCGTCCAGATGATGGTCTCGGGGATGAACGTCTTCTCCTTCCTTGCCATTCCCTTCTTCATCTTCTCGGGTGAACTGATGCTGCATGGCGGCATCGCGGACAAGATCGTTGCGTTTGCGCGCAGCCTGGTGGGCCACTGGAAAGGTGGCCTGGGCCTGGCCAACGTGGTGGCTTCCACCCTGTTCGGCGGCGTCTCGGGCTCGCCGGTGGCCGACACCTCGGCCATGGGCGGGGTGATGATCCCTGTCATGAAGAAAGAGGGTTACGGCGCCGACTACGCGGTGAACGTGACCACGCACGCCTCGCTGTCGGGCGCGCTCATGCCCACCTCGCACAACATGATCATCTACGCCTTCGCGGCGCAGGCGGCCGTGGGCGAGATTGCGGGCCACACGATCAAGGGCGTGTCCATCGGCGACCTGATGTTCGCCGGCCTGATCCCGGTCTTC
The DNA here is from genome assembly GCA_018241225.1 of Pseudomonadota bacterium. Taxonomy (GTDB): domain Bacteria; phylum Pseudomonadota; class Gammaproteobacteria; order Burkholderiales; family Burkholderiaceae_C; genus Variovorax. Next base: position 1,976 of record JAFEEG010000007.1, on the reverse strand, counting down.
TGGATCATGGTGTGCATGCTGGTGGCCGCCTACTGGCAGGCCGCCAAGTACGGCTACCCGCGCCGTCCCGACGGCTCCACCGCCGTCGAGCGTTTCCCGGGCTGGGGCACGGTGCTCAAGACCTTCATCGCCGCCATTCCGGGCCTGGGCGTGATCCTGATCATCCTGCTGTGCGTGATGAAGGGCGTGGCCACGGCCACCGAGGCGGCTGCCATCGCGGTCACCTACTCGCTGATATTGACCGTCATCGTCTATCGCACCATGACGCGCAAGGCGCTGCTCAAGTCGCTGGCCAAGGCCTCCAAGACCACGGGCGTGATCCTGCTGCTCATCGGCGTGTCGAACATGCTGCGCTACCAGATGGCCTACCTGGAGATTCCGGAAACCATCGAGACGGCGCTGCTGGCCGCCACCAGCTCGCCCTGGCTGATGCTGCTGTACATCAACATCATCCAGATCTTCCTGGGCGTGTTCCTGGACATGGCGGCCCACATCCTGATCACCACGCCGCTGTTCCTGCCGCTGGCCATCCAGATGGGCGTGGGCCCGGTGCAGTTCGGCATGATGCTGCTGCTGAACTGCGCACTGGGCCTGGTGCACCCGCCGGTGGGCACGGTGCAGTTCATCGGCTGCGCCATCGGCAAGATATCGATCGGGGAGGCCACAAAAACAGCTTGGCCGTACTACCTGGCCATCTTCGTGGCGATCACGCTGGTGACCTACGTGCCCTCGTTCTCGACCTGGCTGCCCTCGCTCATCACCGGGCACGTGGTGCTCTAGAACGTATGTCCCCACGCTCATCGCTTCGCGTATCGCTGCGCCCCGAGGGGGCGCGTCAGCGGCTTCGGACGGCCGGGCGCCGCTGACATGTACGCGGTCTACGTCTCCAACGCCGAAAGCGGCGACATCCGGGTCTATCACCTGGACCCGGCAAGTCGCTCGCTCACGCAAGTTCAAAGCGTCGTACCCGGCGGCGAGCTGATGCCGATGGCGCTGACGCCCGAGCGCGACCGGCTCTACGCCGCGCGCCGCTCCGAGCCGCGCGAGGTGCTGAGCTTCGCGGTAGACGCAGCCACCGGCCATCTGCGCCAGATCGGCAATGCGCCGCTGCCGCACAGCATGGCCTACATCCAGCCGGACCGCAGCGGGCGCTTCCTGTTCAGCGCCTCCTTCGGGGGCAACCTCGTGGCGGTGAATGCCATCGGCGCGGACGGCATTGCGCTCGGCCCGCTGCAGCAACTGCCCACGGCTGTGAACGCGCATGCCATCGCGGCCGATCCATCCAATCGCTTCGCCTTCTCGACCTGCATGGGCGGGGGCGTGGTGATGCAGTGGCGCTTCGATGCGAGCACCGGGCAACTCAGCCCCAACGACCCGCCCACCTTTGCACCGCGACCCACGGCCAGCCCGCGGCATTTCGTGTTCGGCCCGGACGCACGCCTGGTCTATCTGCTCAACGAGCTGGATGCCGCCGTCGACGTACTGGCCTTGGACGCCACCACGGGCCTGCTGCGCACGATGCAGACCATCGGCAGCCTGCCGCCCGGCTTCTCGGGCGAGCCCTGGGCGTCCGACCTGCACCTCACGCCCGATGGTCGCTTTCTCTACACGAACGAACGCCGCTCCAGCACCCTGGCGGCGTTTCGCGTCGACGCACACAGCGGCCTGCTTTCGCTCATCGGCCACACGCCGACCGAAGAGCAGCCGCGCGGCTTCAACATCACGCCCGACGGGCGCTTTCTCATCGCCGCGGGGCAGAAGTCCCCGCGCATCCGCCTTTATGAAATCGACCCGGACTCGGGCGCCCTGACCGTGTGCGGCGATGCCCCGGCCGGCGCCGGGGCCAACTGGGTCGAGACCATTGTTTTGACATGACATCCGCCGCGCCCCTGTACATCACCATGGACGAGCGCGACAACGTCGCGATCGTTGCCAACGACGGCGGCCTGCCTGCGGGCACCGTCTTCCCCTCGGGC
>JAFEEG010000006.1 GCA_018241225.1 Pseudomonadota bacterium | reverse complement strand
GGTAAGCGTCCGGCCAACACGCCTTGACGGCGAGTTCGGGGTTTAGTTGTGCTGCCAGTGATGAGGCAGTAGCTCTTCGATGCTGCTGGCAGGCTGCGTCGGCAGCCGCGACAGGACGTCGCGGATATAGACGTATGGGTCGTGCCCATTGAGCTTGGCGGAGTGGATCAGACTCATCACGGCGGCCGCTCGTTTGCCCGCGCGCAAGGATCCGGCGAACAACCAGTTCTGTCTTCCCAGCGCGATGGGCCGGATGCGGTTCTCAACCCAGTTGTTGTCGATCGGCAGATCGCCGTCTTCCAGGAAGCGCGTGAGCGCATCCCAGCGTTTGAGGTTGTAGTCGACTGCCTTGGCGGTCGCGGATCCGTCGGGGATCTTCTGCCGCTGCTGGCGCATCCACTGATGCAACGCATCGGCCACTGGCCTTGATCGTCGTCGTCGAAGTTCGAGCCTGCCGGCGCTGTCGGCTCCGGCCACCTCTCGCTCGACGTCATACAGCTCGCCGAAGAACTTCAGCGCCTGCTCGCCGACCGGGCTGCCATGGTTGGCCCATAGCTCGTGGAACTTGCGCCGCGCGTGAGCCATGCAGCCAACCTCGGTCACCCCGAGCTCGAAGCAGGCCTTGTAGCCGCTGAAGTCGTCGGTGACGAGCTTGCCCTGCCAGCTAGGCTTGGCGTTCGTGCCGCTGAGCTGGAGGAAGTCACGCACGTGCTGGCCGCCCCGGCTTTCGGCGAAGTCGAACACGACGCCCTGGATCGGGTTGAACTGCGTCGTGCAGTAGCTCCACAGGTACGCCCGATGGGTCTTCCCGATTCCGGGCTTGAGCATCGCCACTGGGGTCTCATCGGCGTGCAGCACGTCGTGTCGCAAGAGCTCTGCCGCCAGCGCGTCCACGAGCGGCTGAAGCTGCATGCCGCACTCACCCACCCACTGCGCCAGTGTCGAGCGGGCGATGACGTGGCCCGCGCGCTCGAAGATCGCTTCCTGTCGGTAAAGCGGCAGGTGGTCCAGGTACTTGGCGACCAGCACCTGCGCGAGCAGGCCGGTGGTTGGCATACCCTTGTCGATCACATGCGCAGGAACCGGGGCCTGGGTGATCTTCTCGCAGCACCTGCACACCCACTTGCCGCGGATGTGGCGCTCCACCGTGAACAGGCCAGGCCGGTAGTCCAGCTTCTCGGCGACGTCCTCACCGATTCGCTGTAGCGGCTCGCCGCATCCGCATGTGGTGTTCTCCGGCTCGTGGTGGATCTCGCGACGCGGCAGGTTTGCAGGCAGATTCTCGCGCTTGGCCTGTTGCCTCTCAGCGCGCAGCCTTGTTCCCTGCAGCGCTTCTATCTCCGCGGCGACGACGGCCAGATCGGTGTCCAGCGTCTCCTCGAGCAGGCTCTTCTGCTCGGCGTTGTACGCCTCGCTCTTGGCGGCGAACTTCAGCCGCTTGAGGATCGCGTTCTCGTGCGTGAGCTTGTCGATGATCGACTGCTGGAACGTCAACTGCGCGTCCGCCTTGCGCAGCCTCTCGCGAAGCTCTTGCGGGTCCAGCGTGTCGATGTCGTCGGCGATCACGGACAGTGATCGTGCCGGCAACGATGTCCACGCACCATCCGCAGATACCGCAATGGACGCGCTACAACGTGGTGATCACACCGGCCTCACCGACGAGTTGCCAAGGTAGTCCCAGCACCAACGCATCGAACTGCGGCCGGCTCAACGTGAGCGTCCCGTCGATGTTCTTGGGCCAGGCAAACTTGCCGCTGTTCAGCCGCCTGGCTGCCAGCCACACGCCGATGCCGTCGTGCACGAGGACCTTCATGCGGTTGGCGCGCCGGTTCGCAAAGAGGTAGGCGTGATGTGGGCGCGCGGCGCCGAACACCACCACGACGCGGGCCAGCGCCGCCTCGGTGCCGGCGCGCATGTCTAGCGGCTGGACCGCCATCCAGATCGATTCGATCCGGATCAACGCAGGATCTCGCGAAGCCACGCGGCACTCGCCGCGCATGCACTGCTCGGCCAGTGCACAACCACTGTGGTCGCACCGCGCTTGAGCTCGATGCGGATGTCCTGGACCGGAGAGGGCTGCGCAGCGCCAAGCTGCACAGCGACGAACGCTCCGTTGCCCTGATCGCGCGATAGCTCGGCGGTCGCTTCAGGGCCGGGAAGCCCTTGACCCCCTTCGATCATCCAGCGACGCAGCAGGTTCGCGTTGATGCCATTGGCCAGCGCCACCGAGGCGATCGATACACCGGGTCGAGCACACGCGGCGACCAGGTTCGCCTTGAATTCATCGCTGTGACGGCGCCTCCGACGGCGCTCTCCCTTCACCGCTGTCGCCTCGATAGTGTTCACGTGTCCGCCAAGAAATAAGTGGAGTAGTGAACACGATGCTCCTAGCCAGAGCGGCGGGAATCAAGACGGGATGGCCGGACGCTTACCGCCAAGGGCAAATGCAGAAGCTCAGAGTGAGTCAAGAACGAGGTCGCCCTGCTCGCGTGCGGCACCAGTCTTGACCAATTCTTTGAGCAACTCGGCTCCCCACGTTTCGATGCTAACGTCGGGTGCGAAGCGTCGGCGCACTTGCTCTAGATAGGTGACGTTGGCAATCCAGCGGTCAAAGTCGACACGTGAGAGGCACCTCGCATCCAGAAGCTTGAACTTGATCAGTACTTTGACGGCGTGTCGTGCGTGCTTCTCGGGTGACTGGATGAAGGCATTCAGACGTTCTCGCGCTGTAGACAAGGCGGTGTCCACTTCGTCGAACGCTGTACCGTGGCCAGGAATCACGCATGCCGGGCGTAGCGACTCGATCAGGTCGAGCGTTGCTCCGACCTGGTCGAATGACGGCTCCCCCCACATCTCGGGGAACACGACGCCAAACCCTCTTTGCCACAGAGCATCGCCCGAAATAAGTAGACGGGAAATTGGTTCAAAAAGGATGATCGCATGTGGGTCGTGGCCCGGGGCGGCGTGTATCTGCCATGCGGCGTCGCCCATTTCCAGCCATGTGTCTGGCTGCAGCAGGTCGTCGAATGCAAAGCGTGGGCAGGCCTGGCCGGTGGCCAGGTAGCTCAGCTTCGCCTCATCCCATTGGCGGACCGCATCGGATTCTCCTGGGGGAATCAGAGTCTTCACTTCAGGGTAGCGGGCTTGCAAAGCCGCGTTGCCACCGCAGTGATCACTATGCAGGTGGGTGTTCAGCAGCAGATCCAGTGGCTGGCCCGATAGCGCGAGGTCGACCAGCCCAAGTGTCTGCTCCGAATGACTGGTGTAGCCAGAATCGACCAAGGCTGTACCGTGTCGCCCCATCAGCAAGACATTGTTGGAGGACAGCCACCCGCGCTCAAGCAGACAGACACCCGGCGGCAGTTCGAAAGTCATGCCTGCCTGCGTCTGATCAATGCGCCGCGGTACGCAACTCGCGCCGCAGGATCTTGCCCACGTTCGTCTTGGGCAGTGCGTCTCTGAACTCGATGTGCTTGGGCCGTTTGTAGCCGGTCAATCGGTCGTGGCAGTAGCGAAGCACGTCATCCTCGCTCAGCGAAGTGTCGCGCCGGACGACAAACACCTTGATTGCCTCGCCTTGCTTCTCGTCCGGCACGCCAACAGCGGCGCATTCGACAACACCGGGGCAAAGCGAAATCACGTTTTCCAGCTCGTTCGGAAAGACATTGAAGCCGCTGACTAAAATCATGTCCTTCTTGCGATCGACGATACGGCAGTGACCGTCGTCCTGCATGACAGCGATATCGCCAGTGCGCATGAACCCGTCTGCAGTGAATGCAGCGGCCGTTTCAACCGGCTGGTTGTAGTAGCCGACCATCACGTTCGGCCCCTTGATGCAGAGTTCGCCCGCTTCGCCATCTGAAACCGTATGGCCGGCGTCATCCTTGATGGCGATATCGATGCCTGGCAGCGGCAGGCCGATCGTGCCGCTGAACTGCTGGCTCATGACCGGATTGTTGGTGCCAATGGCACATGTCTCGCTCATTCCCCAGCCTTCGATCATCGTGCAACCAGTGGCCTCCTTCCAGCGCTTGGCCGTGCCTTCGGACGCGGCCATGCCGCCGGCTTGCGATACGAAGAGCGAAGAGAAGTCCAGGCTCTTGAACTCCGGCTGCATCAGCAGACCGTTGAACAATGTGTTGACGGCAGGCAGCATGTGAAACGGCCGCTTCTTGAGCACTGCGATGAACTTCCGCATGTCCCGCGGATTGGGGATCAGCGTCAGGTGCGAGCCTTGACGGATCGCCAGCAGACACAAGGTAAGCGCGAAGATGTGATACAGCGGCAGCGCTGCAATGCTGTTGATCTTGCTGAGGTCTCCCGCGCGCCCGAGTGCGGGGCTGAACCAGGCCTCTGCCTGGAGTGTGGCGGCGACGATATTCCGGTGCGTAAGCACGGCGCCCTTGGACTGGCCGGTCGTCCCGCCGGTGTACTGCAAGAAGGCGACCGAATCGAGCGTGCTCCCGCTGGGCGCCAGCTTGCGAGAGCGCCCCGCCGCAAGCGCATCGGGAAAGCGAGTCACCGTCCGTGCCTGGTCCAGCGGCAGCTTGAATGGCGGCACCATCTTCGCGAGGTTGCGCACCGCAAAGGTAATCCAACGGCCATACATGCCGCCGAGCAGGTCGCCCATCGCGGTCAGCACCACATGCTGGACCTTGGTGCGCGAAATCACTTGCTCCAGCGTCTGAGCGAAGTTCTCGAGGATGATGATCGAGGTTGCCCCCGAATCCTTGAGTTGGTGTTCCAGTTCGCGGGCCGTGTAGAGCGGATTGACATTGACGCAGGTGTAGCCCGCGCGAAGCACGGCAGCCATCGTCACCGCAAACTGAGGAATGTTGGGAAGCATGATGGCCACTCGGGCCCCCGGCTCCAAACCCTTGTCTTGCAACCATGCGCCCAGCGCCGCGGAGAGTTCGTCCAGCTCCGCGTAGGACATCCATTGCTCCATGCACACCGAGAATGGCCGCTGCGCGTATCGCTTGAAGGATTCTTCGAAAAGCTGCCCCAGAGATCCAAATTGCTCCGGGTCAACTGTATGAGGTACGCCGGCGGGGTAATTCTTGAGCACAGATGTCTGCATGCAATCTCCTTTGGCCCGCATTCTCCGCAAGCATCCGAGCGCCTTACAGCGGGCTTGTCCTAGCGGGCGCCCACGCGCGCCCGATTCCTGTCGCGAACGCGACCTTGGGCGACAAGGCAACTGGGGATTGCGTGGATCGCACAGAACTTGCGTCCCTTCAGGATTCGACTAAGTTCATGGGGCGCCCACCTTTCAGTTGCATGGTCCACCCGCGTTGAGCAAACCTTGGCAGAACGCCCCGGATACTGAATGGACATGTCCCGCAGGTGCTTGGATTCTCAGGGAAAACCCTTATATTTGAGGCATGCATCAAGCCATGGCCATTTTCAAAGCCTCGCTGGGCGCCGGTTCCTTTCTCAGAATGCCGATGATCGAGCCCCGTAGCGCCTCGACCCCCGCGGCCCACCAGCAGCCCGTTCTGGTGCCGATCCGTTCGATCGGCCCCGATGAGCGCGAGCGCATCGCCAAGCATCTGCTGGCATTGGACGCGCACGACCGTTATCTTCGCTTTGGCTACAGCGCCTCGGACGAACAGATCCGCCGCTACGTCGACGGACTGGACTTCGAGCGCGACGAACTGTTCGGCATCTATAACCGCCGCCTCGAGTTGATCGCCATGGCCCACCTGGCGTTCGCGCCGGAGGGGCAGCCCAACGAGTGCGCGGAGTTCGGCGTTTCCGTCTCCAAGCACGCGCGCGGGCGTGGCTACGGCGCCCGCCTGTTCGAGCGGGCCGAAGTTACCGCGCGCAATGCCGATGTGCGCATGCTGTTCATCCACGCGCTCAGCGAAAACGCCGCCATGCTCAAGATCGCCCGCAAAGCCGGCGCCAGCGTGGTGCGCAGCGGCTCCGAATCGGAGGCTCACCTGGAGCTTCCCGAGCCCACGCTCGACAGTCGCATGAGCGAAATCGCGCTCGACCATTTCGCCGAGATCGACTTCCAGCTCAAGACCCGGGCCAAGCAGTTCTGGGCCTTCCTGGCTGGCTTGCAGGAAGTGCGCCGGGGCGTGCAAGAGGCTCGCGACAAGTCTTCGGCCTGAGCGCCCCGAAAGAGGTGTGAAGGGAGTTTCATCAGGGCGACCGGCCAATCCGGTATCCTTGTACTTCCCCCAACTTCCGCCCTCCTGCAGTGGCAGACCCACACCCTGACCGCCCCAACAACGAGCGGGAAGACAAGCGCAGTTTTCTCCAGAAGCTCGTCGAGTTCATCCATCCCGGACCAGACTCGCGCGACGAGCTGATCGAAACCCTGGCCGACGCCGAGGACAACGACGTGATCGGCGCAGAGTCGCGCGTCATGCTCGAAGGCGTCTTGCGCATGGCCGACATGACGGCCGGCGACGTGATGGTCGCCGCGCCGCGCATGGACCTTGTCAACATCGATGATCCGCTCGAGACGCTGATTCACACGGTGATCGACACCGCCCACTCGAGATTTCCCGTCTACGAAGGCGACAAGGAAAACATCATCGGGATCCTGCTGGCCAAGGACCTGCTCAAGCTGCAACGCTCGCCTTCGCTGTCGATCCGCGCACTGCTGCGCCCGGCCACCTTCGTTCCCGAAAGCAAAGGCCTGAACGACCTGCTGCGCGAGTTTCGCGGCAACCGCAACCACCTGGCCGTCGTCATCGACGAGTTTGGTCGCGTGGCCGGCCTGATCACCATCGAGGACGTGCTCGAGCAGATCGTGGGCGAGATCGAGGACGAGTTCGACATTGCCGAAGACGAAGGCGACATCTTCGGGCTGGCCGACCACACCTATCGCGTTTCGGGCGACACGCCTGTCGAGCGCGTGGCCGAGGCCTTTGCCATCGAGCTCAACGAAGAGCAGCTCTCGGAAGACTTCGAGACCATCGGTGGCCTCATCGCCCACGAGATGGGCCACGTGCCCAAGCGCGGCGAGCACCACACCATCGGCGGCTTCGACTTCTTCGTGCTGCACACCAAAGGCGGTGCGGTGCGCTGGTTCAAGGTGTCGCCCGCGCGCGGCGGCGACGCAGCGGATTGAACACCGCGCCTCACACCCGGCCGAGCCCCTGGCTGGGCCGGCTGTTGCCCTGGGTGGCGGGCCTCGCGCAGGCTGCTTCGATTGCATGGCCGACGAACGGACAGCCACAATGGTGGCTGCAACTGGTTTCGCTGGGCCTGCTCGTGTGGCTGCTCGACCAGATCCGTGCCGGTAACCCGTCCGGCGCCTGGCGCCGCGCCGGCTATGCCGCCTGGGCCTTTGCCACGGCATGGCTATGCGGCGCCACCTGGTGGCTCTATGTTTCCATGCATACCTATGGCGGGCTGGCGGCGCCGCTTGCCGCGCTGGCGACCTTCCTGCTTTCTGCGGCGCTGTCCCTGTACTACGGGCTGGCCGGTGCACTCTACGCGCGCTGGGCGCCGCGCCGCATGCTGCCCTCGGCATTGCTGTTCGCTGCCCTGTGGACCATGGCCGAGCTGCTGCGCAACACCCTGTTCACCGGCTTTCCGTGGGGCGCCGGCGGCTATGCCCATGTGGACGGGCCGCTGATGGTCTTTGCGCGCAGCGTGGGGGTCTACGGCATTGGCGCACTGGCCGCCATCATTGCCGTGCTGCTGGCCCGCACGCCCAGCCTCGATCCGCGGCGCATGCGGTCCTGGGTGCTTCCCGTGTTGCTGGCGGCATTTCTGCTCTATGGCGGAACGGCATCGCAGTGCCTTCGTACCGACTGCAAACCATCTGCGCTCGCCGAAAGTGCCGGCCGCGTCGACCTGGCGCTGCTCCAGGGCAACATTCCGCAAGACGAGAAATTTGTTCCAGGCGGCGGCATTGCGGTGGCCTTGCGCTGGTACGGCGAGCAACTCATGGCCAACCGGGCTCCACTGGTGATCACGCCAGAAACGGCGCTGCCGCTGTTGCCCGCCCAGTTGCCGCCGGGCTACCTCGACGCTATCGCACAGCGCTATGCCTCTGGCGACCAGGCGGCGATCGTCGGCGTGCCATTGGGCAGTGGCCGCGACTACACCAATTCGGTGCTGGGCTTTGCGCCAGGCCGAGCGCAGCCCTACCGCTACGACAAGGCGCACCTGGTGCCTTTCGGCGAGTTCGTTCCATCGATGTTTCGCTGGTTCACGAACTTGATGAACATCCCGCTGGGCGACTTCCGCAGCGGCGGGCTGGCTCAACCTTCATTCGAGTGGCAGGGGCAGCGTCTTGCGCCCAACATCTGCTACGAGGACCTCTTCGGCGACGAAATCGGCGCGAACTTCCGCGACGAGGCGCATGCGCCCACCGTCCTGCTCAACGTGAGCAACATCGCGTGGTTCGGCGACACCATCGCCATCGACCAGCACCGCGCCATCTCGCGCATGCGCGCCATCGAGTTCGAGCGGCCCATGGTTCGCGCCACCAACACGGGCGCGACGGTGGTCATCGACCACCGCGGCCGCGTCACGCACGAGCTGCCGCGCATGACACGCGGCGTACTCAATGCGCAGGTGGAAGGCCGCAACGGCCTCACGCCTTACGCCCGCTGGGTTTCCAAGTACGGCCTCTGGCCGCTGTGGATCGGCGCCTTGTCGATCGTGGCGGCCACGTTGGCGGGGCGCATGCGGGCGCGCCGGCTGGGTGCGCAGCGCAGCTCGGCGCCGCGGGATTGAGCTGACCCGCGGCTTGTCCGCATTCTTTCTTTCTTTTCATTGCGCCTCGTTGCGCGCATGTGTACGCGCATGAAGACATGCCGTCTCGGCATGCGCTCGGTCGGCGCTCCATCTCGCTTCCCGATACGCTTTGCGCGCGCTGCGACCATGCAGTGCCATACCAACGATCAAACCGAAGCGAATGGAGGTTCCCCTTGTACTTGTCTCCCAGATTCCGTGCCTTTGTGGCCAGCGCCGCGCTCATGGCGGCCAGTGTCATTGCGCAGGCTCAACAGGCGCTGCCCAACGTGATGATCCTGGCCACCGGCGGCACCATCGCAGGGGCCGGCGCATCGGCGCTCAACAGCGCCACCTACGCGGCCGCCAAGGTCGGCGTGGACAAGCTGATCGCAGGCCTGCCCGAACTGGGCAAGGTCGCCAACGTCAAGGGCGAGCAGGTCTTCCAGGTGGCCTCCGAAAGCATGACCAACGAGCACCTGCTCACCTTGGCCAAACGCGTCGCGCAGCTGGCCAAGCAGCCTGACGTGGACGGCATCGTCATCACGCACGGCACCGACACGGTGGAGGAGACGGCCTATTTCCTCACGCTGACGGTGCACACCGACAAGCCCATCGTCATGGTGGCGTCGATGCGGCCGGGCACGGCCCTGTCGGCAGACGGCGCGCTCAACCTGTATGACGCGGTGGTGGTGGCCGGCAGCAAGGACGCGCGCGGCAAGGGCGTGCTGCTGACGATGAACGACACCATCCAGAGCGGGCGCGATGTGAGCAAGAACGTCAACATCGTGCCCAGCGCCTTCTCCAGCCAGTGGGGTCCGCTGGGCATGGTGGTGGAGGGCAAGAACTACTGGTTCCGCGCCCCGGTCAAGCGCCACACGGTGAATTCGGAGTTCGACATCGAGCAGATCAGCTCGCTGCCGCCCGTCGAGATCGTCTACAGCTATGCCGGCGTGAGCACCACTGCGGTCGACGCAGTGGCCAAGAGCGGGGTCAAGGCGCTGATCCATGGCGGCCCCGGCAACGGCTCGGTGGCCGACCGGATCGTTCCGCGCCTGCAGGCCGCGCGCGAGAGTGGCGTGGTCGTGATCCGTTCGTCGCGCGTGCCCGACGGCTTCGTCATTCGCAACGCCGAGCAGCCGGACGACAAGAACGACTGGGTGGTGGCGCACGACCTGCGCCCGCAGAAGGCGCGCATCCTGGCGATGGTGGCCTTGACCAAGACCTCCGATACCAAGGAGTTGCAACGCATCTTTTGGGAGTACTAAAAGGCGCAGAAATGCAGCAAACGATGGTGAGCAGTGTTGTGAATTTGCACGAGCAACCCTCCACTGACTTTTGATTGACAGTCCGCCCCGCGCACTACTCCAAAATGCGCGGGCTCTGGACGGCGTTGCCATGTACTTCGCCGCACGATTCTCAAGCTGTCACATCTCAAAATAGGGAGTTATTCGATGCACAAGACCATCTCTGCCGCCGTTCTTTCCTTGTCCCTGGCTGCCGCGGCAATGCCTGCGTTTGCAGACTATTCCGAAGGCGATCCGCGTCCCCAGCCCCTGCCCACGCAGGCCACGCACGAACAGGTCGCGGCGCAGACCAAGCAATGGCTCGCCACCGCGCCCACGCTGGGCTACCCCGAAGGCAATCCGCGCGAGTTTGCGCAGGTCAGCCAGAACAACCGGGCCCAGGTCAGCGCCGATGCGGTGGCCTGGTCCAAGACCGGTCTGGCCGGCCTGGCCTACGGCGATGCGCCTCTGAGCGGCAACCAGGCAGCCTACGAGCAGGCCAGCAAGTCGTACGTGGCCATGGACTCGTCACAGGCGCGCAAGTAAGCGGCACGCACACAGAAGGAAAAACGCCGGGAAGCCTCCCGGCGTTTTCTTTTGGGGGCTGCGTTGCCGGCGGGCTGCACGAAGGCCGTGGCATCTGGGGCGAGCGCCTTTCGCCGGGCCTCGTAAAATCGCTCATTTCGCGGGCACCCGCCCCTCGAGCGATTCATACGTCCGGCCACTGCCGGCCAGCCCATGCTGACCTTCCAACAGATCATTCTCAAACTGCAGTCGTACTGGGATGCCCAGGGCTGCGCCCTGCTGCAGCCCTACGACATGGAGGTGGGCGCGGGTACCTCGCACACGGCCACCTTCCTGCGCGCCATAGGACCCGAGCCATGGAAGGCTGCCTATGTGCAGCCCAGCCGCCGTCCCAAGGACGGCCGCTACGGCGAGAACCCCAACCGCCTGCAGCACTACTACCAGTACCAGGTCGTGCTCAAGCCGGCGCCGGCCAACATCCTGGAGCTGTACCTGGGCTCGCTGGAGGCCCTGGGCTTCGACCTCAAGAAGAACGACATCCGTTTTGTCGAGGACGACTGGGAGAACCCCACGCTGGGCGCCTGGGGCCTGGGCTGGGAGGTCTGGCTCAACGGCATGGAAGTGACGCAGTTCACCTATTTCCAGCAGGTGGGCGGCATCGACTGCCGGCCCATCACCGGCGAGATCACCTATGGCCTGGAGCGCCTGGCCATGTACCTGCAGGGCGTGGACAACGTCTACAACCTCAAGTGGACCGAAGGCCTGAGCTACGGCGACGTCTACAAGCAGAACGAGGTGGAGCAGTCCACCTACAACTTCGAGCACTCCGACGCCGACTTCCTGTTCCAGGCCTTTGCCGCGCACGAAAAGCAGGCCAAGCACCTCATGGAAGAGCAACTGGCGCTGCCCGCCTACGAGCAGGTGCTCAAGGCCGCACACAGCTTCAACCTGCTGGACGCTCGCGGCGCCATCAGCGTGACCGAGCGCGCCGCCTACATCGGCCGCATCCGCAACCTGGCGCGTGCCGTTGCGCAGAGCTACTACGACAGCCGCGAACGGCTGGGTTTCCCGATGGCCCCGCGCGAGTGGGTGGCTCAGATCCCGGCAAAGAAGGCGGCCTGAACCATGACCATGAACAACAAGAAGAACCTGCTCGTCGAACTCTTCGTCGAGGAACTCCCGCCCAAGGCGCTGCGCAAGCTGGGCGACGCGTTTGCCGGTGTGCTGCGCGACCAGCTCGTGGCCCAGGGCCTGGCCGATGGCGGCTCGGTGCTCACCGCCTATGCCTCGCCTCGTCGCCTGGCGGCGCACATCACCGACGTGGCGGCGCAGGCTGCCGACAGGGCCATCTCGCAAAAGCTCATGCCCGTGAGCGTGGGCCTGGACGCGGCCGGCCAGCCGACGCCGGCGCTGCTCAAGAAGCTCGCATCGCTGGGGGCTGACGCCTCCGCGGTGGCCGGTCTCAAGCGCGCGCAGGACGGCAAGGCCGAAGCGCTGTTCTTCGAAAGCACCGCGCGTGGCGCGCAGCTGGCCGAGGGTCTGCAGAAGGCCCTGGCAGAAGCGATTGCCAAGCTGCCCATTCCCAAGGTGATGAGCTACCAGCTCGAAACCGGCGAGCTGCCCGGCTGGACCAGCGTCAGCTTCGTGCGCCCCGCCCACGGCCTGGTGGCGCTGCATGGCGCCGACCTGGTGCCGCTGGAGGCCCTGGGCCTGCGCTCGGGCCGCGAAACCCATGGTCACCGCTTCGAAGCCAGCGTCGATCCGGTCGTGCTGCGCGATGCCGACAGCTATGCGCTGCAACTCAATGACGAGGGTGCCGTCATCGCGGGCTTCGAGGCGCGCCGCCAGGAAATCGCCCGCCAGCTGTCCGAGGCGGCCCTCAAGGTCGGCGCTGGCTCCGTGCCCATCGACGATGACGCGCTGCTGGACGAAGTCACCGCGCTGGTCGAGCGCCCCAATGTGCTCATCTGCGAATTCGAGCGCGAGTTTCTCGACGTGCCGCAGGAGTGCCTCATCCTCACGATGAAGGCCAACCAGAAGTACTTCCCGCTGCTGGACGCCCATGGCCGCCTGACCAACAAGTTCCTGGTGGTGAGCAACATCCGCCCGCAGGACGCCAGCGCCGTCATCGGCGGCAACGAGCGTGTGGTGCGCCCGCGCCTGGCCGACGCCAAGTTCTTCTTCGACCAGGACCGCAAGAAGTCGCTGGCCTCGCGCGTCGAGCAACTGAACAAGGTCGTCTATCACAACAAGCTGGGCACCCAGGGCGAGCGCGTGACGCGCGTGATGCACATCGCGCGTGCCATAGCCGAGGCGCTGGGCGACGCCGAACTGGCCGCCCGCGCCACGCAGGCCGCGCAGCTGGCCAAGGCCGACCTGGTCACCGACATGGTGGGCGAATTCCCCGAGCTGCAAGGCACCATGGGCCGCTACTACGCACTGCATGACGGCCTGGCGCCCGAAGTGGCCGATGCCATCGAAGACCACTACAAGCCGCGCTTTGCCGGCGACAGCCTGCCGCGCGGCGACGTCGGCGTGGTGGTGGCGCTGGCCGACAAGCTCGAAACGCTGGTGGGCATGTTCGGCATCGGCAACCTGCCTTCGGGCGATCGCGACCCGTTCGCGCTGCGCCGCCACGCGCTGGGCGTGATCCGCATGCTGGTCGAGAAAAAGCTCCCGCTGGAACTGCAGTCGCTGCTGGCCAAGGCCGCGCAGCAGTTCTCGGCCGTGGCCGGGTTCGACGCCGACGGCGCGGTCAGCGGCTTGCAGGCCTTCGTCTTCGACCGGCTCTCGGGCAGCCTGCGCGAGCAGGGTGCCAGCGCCCAGGAGGCCGACGCCGTGCTGGTCTCGCAGCCCCAGCGCCTGGCGCTGGTGCCCGAGCTGCTGGCCGCAGTGCGCGCATTTGCGGCGTTGCCAGAGGCGCCCGCACTGGCGGCCGCCAACAAGCGCATCGGCAACATCCTGAAAAAATCGCCCGAGGCAGACGCGCACGTCAACGCCGCGCTGTTCCGCGAGCCGGCCGAAGGCGCGCTCTACGAAGCCATGCAAAGCGTGGTGCCCAAGGCCGATGCGCAATTCGCCGCCGGCGACTACACCGCCTCGCTGCAGACCCTGGCCGCGCTGCGCGCGCCGGTCGACGCCTTCTTCGATGGCGTCATGGTCAACGCCGAGGAAACCGACCTGCGCCTGAACCGCCTGGGCCTGCTGTCCAAGCTGCATGGCGCCATGAACCGCGTGGCGCAACTCGAGCGCCTGGCGGTCTGATTTGCAGAGAATGGGACACCACGCCGTGCAAGGCCATGCCATGAAGCTCGTCATTCTCGATCGCAACGGCACCATCAACGTGCACCGCGAGGATTTCGTGAAGAGCGACGTCGAATGGACGCCGCTGCCCGGCGCGCTGGAAGCCATTGCGCGGCTCAACCACGCGGGCTGGGTGGTGGCCATCGCCTCCAACCAGTCGGGCCTGGGGCGCGGGCTGTTCGACATGGCGTCCCTCAACGCCATGCACGCCAAGATGCACAAGATGCTGGCCGCCGTGGGCGGCCGCGTCGACGCGGTGTTCTTCTGCCCACATGCGCCCGACGAAGGCTGCAACTGCCGCAAGCCCATGCCGGGTCTGTTCGAGCAGATCGGCGAGCGCTACGGCATCGAGCTGCGCGGCATGCCCACCGCGGGCGACAGCCTGCGCGACCTGCAGGCCGGCCATGCGGCAGGGTGCGAGCCGCACCTGCTGCTCACCGGCATGGGCGCGGCCTGCCGCGGCGTCGACCCGCTGCCCTCGGTGTATCCACCGGGTACCCGGGTGCACGAGGACCTGCCCGCCTTCGTCGACTTCCTGCTGGCGCGCGAAGCGCAGCAGGCCGGCATCGCCAACGCTGCCTGACTTTCTTCAGATTCTTCTTCCTTCATGCCCCTGATTCGTTCCATCATCCATGCCTTGTGGATGCTCGTCACCGTCATGCCCTGGGCCATCATCATGCTGGTTGCGTCGCTCTGGACCAAAAGCGAACCGCTGTACTGGATGGCGGTGCGCTGGCTGAGCTGGGCCATCGGAGGTGCGCGGGTCATCCTGGGCATCCACACGCGCGTCACCGGCATGGAGAACCTGCCGCAGGACAAGCGCGCCGGCGCCATCCTGCTGGTCAAGCACCAGTCCACTTTCGAGACCTTCTACCTGCCCACGCTGATGCCGCATCCGCTGGCCTTCGTGTTCAAGCGTGAGCTGATCTACGTGCCCTTCTTCGGCTGGGCCATGGCGCGGCTGGACATGATCCACATCGACCGCAGCCTGCGTGCGCAGGCCTTCAACAAGGTGGTGGCGCAGGGCAAGCGCCTGCTGGCGCAGGGTATCTGGATCATCATGTTCCCCGAGGGCACGCGCATTCCGCGTGGCCAGGCGGGCCACTACAAGTCGGGCGGCTCGCGCCTGGCGGTGGAAACCGGCGCGCCGGTCATTCCCATTGCCGTGACCTCGGCCAAGGTCTGGCCGCGCAAGGCGTTCATCAAGCGCCCGGGCGTGGTGGACGTTTCCATCGGGCCCGCCATCTCCAGCGAAGGCCGCAAGCCTGACGAACTGATGCGCGAGGTCGAGGCCTGGATCGAGGCCGAGATGCGCCGCCTCGACCCCGAGGCCTACGCCGGCCAGAAGTAGCGCGCACGAGGTTCGCAATGCGTGGCTTGCTGCAAATGACGCTCGACCTGTTCGACGCGCCGGCTGCGCCGTCCGTGGCGCCAGCACCTGCGCCTGCGCCCGAACCAGGCCCCGCAGCGCCGGCCCTTCCCTTGGCCGATGCCCTGGCGCCGGCCAATTTCACGCATCCGCGGGCATCTCGCGAAATCATGTTGGGCCATGCCCGGGTGGCCTACGAGTTCATCCGGGCCCAGCGCCGCACCATCGGCTTCGTGGTGGGGGCCGAGGGCCTGAGCGTGCGGGCGCCGCGCTGGGTGGCACTGCGCGACGTGGACGCAGCATTGCTGGAAAAGTCCGAATGGATCGTGCGCAAGCTGGACGAGACGCGCGAGCGCCACCAGCGCATGGAATCCTCGCGCATCGAATGGCGCGACGGTGCGACATTCAACTTCCTGGGTGAGCCGGTGATCGTCCGGCTCGACCCGCGCCATGCCTTTGCCGGCAGCGGCGGTGCCATCCTCGACGTAGGGCCAGGCGGTGAAGGCAATGCAGGCGGCGAGCGCGTGCTGCGTCTGGCGCTGGCCGGCAATGCCAGCAGCGCCCAGGTGCGCGATGCGGCGCAAGCCTGGCTCATGCGCCAGGCGCGTCGCATCTTCACCGAGCGGCTCGACCATTTCGCGCCGCGCCTGGGTGTGCGCTGGAGCAAGCTCTCGCTGTCCAATGCCGCCACCCGCTGGGGCAGCGCCAGCGCCGATGGCGGCATCCGCCTGCACTGGCGGCTGGTGCATTTCCGCATGCCGGTGATCGACTACGTGGTGGCGCACGAGCTCTCCCACCTGCGCGTCATGGACCACAGCTCGCGCTTCTGGGAAACGGTGGAAAGCGTGGTGCCCGACTACCACCAGCTGCGCCGGCAGCTCAAGGAAGAGCAGCTGTCGCGCTGGTCCTGACGGGCGGGGGCCGGGACGCCGGCGTGCGCAACTGGGCGGTGGCGATCTCGCCCAGCCGGCGCAGGGCAGCGTCGATCTCTTCTGTGTAGGGCCAGCCGCAGTTCAACCGCGTGAAGCGGTCGAAGCGCACTGAATTCGAGAACAGCGAACCTGGCGCGATCAGGATCTGCTCGGCCAGCGCCTCGTCGCACAGGCGGTTGCCCGACAGGCCTTCGGGCAGCTCCACCCACAGTTGCAGGCCGCCCGGCGGCACGTTCATGCGCGTGCCCGGCGGAAAGTAGCGCGCAATGGCCTCGGCCGTCTGCTCGCGTTGCGTGGCCAGCGCGGCGCGCAGGCGGCGCAGGTGCCGGTCGTAGGCGCCGGTGGCCATGAACTCGGCGGCGCCCAGCTGGGCCAGGCTTTCGTTGTTGCGCGTCTGCGCGTACTTGAGCATTTCCACCCGCGCCTGCCAGCGGCCCGCCGCCATCCAGCCCAGGCGCAGACCGGGCGCCAGGATCTTGTGCAGCGAGGCGCAGTGGATCACCCGCCCGCTGCGGTCCCACGACTTGATGGCGCGCGGCGGCGCCGCGCTGTCGACCAGCGCGCTGTAGGTGTCGTCTTCGATCAGCGCGATGTCACGCGCCTCGCAAAAGCGCAGCAGCCGCTGCTTGTTCTCGTCGGGCATCACGCTGCCCAGCGGGTTCTGCAGGTGCGGAATCACTACCACGGCCTTGATCTCGCCATAGGTATCGGCCGCCAGCTCCAGCGCTTCGAGCGAGATGCCGGTCTGCGGGCTGGTGGGAATTTCCAGCGCGCGCAGGCCCAGGCTCTCGAGCACCTGCAGCAGGCCATAGAAGGTGGGCGACTCCACCGCGATGGTGTCGCCGGCACTGGCCACCGCGCGCAGCGCGAGGTTGAGCGCCTCGATGCAGCCGTTGGTGACCAGGATGTCGTCGGGCGCCAGGGTCATGCCGCTGGCCAGCGCACGCCGCGCCAGCACCGAGCGAAAGCTGGCCTCGCCGCGCTGCTGCGGCGCGGTGGTGAGCATCTCGGGCCGCTGGCGCAGGCCCTTGGCCATGGCGGTGCGCAGTGCTTCGCCCGGGTAGAGCTGCGGCGCGGCGCGGGCGATGGAAAAGTTGATCTTCACCGACTGGTTGCGCCGGTTCGACACGAAGGCGGACACCCGCGCATGAATGCCCACGTACTGCGCCGGATCGGGCGCGGCGAGCGCCGGTTCGTTCAGCGGTGCGAGGCTGGCGCGCGCGGGCGTGCGCACGAAGTAGCCCGAGCGGTCGCGCGCCTCCAGCCAGCCGGCGCTTTCCAGCTCGCGGCACAGTTGCAGCGCGGTCGACAGGCTGATGCCGTGCAACTGCATGAGCTTGCGCAGCGACGGCATGCGCGCGCCGCGCGCCAGCGTGCCGGCGCGGATCGCGTCCAGGTAGTGCGCGGCAAGGCGCTTGTACAGCTGTGGCGGCTGTTGCGGGTCCATTGGGGGGGTGATGCTCGCGCAGGCGGCGCATCCGGGACAGATGCAGTTGGTAAAAAAAGCACCATAACAGAGCGATGAAATAGGCAACTGCTTCGCATCAGATGGCCTGTTGTTGTGCCTGTTTTTTCGCGGGCCCGGTTTCTACGATGAAGGCACTTCCAGCTCATAGACGACGAGGTGCCACCATGAGGACGATCGACTCCGAATCCACCATCCGCCCCTTGCGGCTTCCGGTGGGGCAGACGCTGCACATTCCCGTGCGCCCCAACACCGGCGTGCAGGTGCTGTCGGGCTCGCTGCGCTTGCGCGAGCCGGCGCGCTGGCTGTCGGACACGGCGGTGAGCCCCCTGCATCGCATCGGCGAAGGCCAGTGGCTGCAACTGGAGGACGGCGGCTGGCTGGAGATGGAGCCCGCCGCCGGCGAGGTGCATCTGCTGCTGGTCGAGCCGGCCGAGCCGCTGGTCTGGCTGTGGCGGCGGCTGCGAGCGCTGCTGCGCGGCCTTGCGCCGCAGCGCCAGGGCGCCTGATTCGAATCAGGCGCGCTGCTGGACCTTGGCGATCAGGGTTGCGCGGCGCTCCAGGCTTTCCTTCGGCCAGAGTTCGGAGGCCTTGTAGTACTGGGCCACGGCCGGCTTGTCGGGCGGCAGCGCCACCCATGGCTGCTTCGACTCGGTGAAGATGTGGATGTCGGGCGGCAGCAGGTCGGGGTTGTCGAGTGTGCCCACGCGCACGAATCGCGCTGCCTCGCCCAGGCCGGCGTAGTTGCTCCACACCGCGATGCGGCAGTTGGGGCAGCGCCAGATCTTCTGGCCCTTGCCGCTCAGGGATGGCGTGTTCACCAGCTCGGGCTCGCCAGCCAGCAGCTCCACCCGGTCCGCTTCGATCATCGCGTTGAGCGCAAACGACGCCCCGGTTTCGCGCTGGCACCAGCGGCAATGGCAGCAGTGCACGATCATCGGCCGCGACGTGAGCCGATAGCGCACCTGGCGGCAGGTACAGCCGCCTTCGGCAGGGAAGTCAGTGGCGTCGGTCATGCTGCGCTGCTCCTGTGTGGGAGAGCGCAATGTTCGCATGCGCCGCGGCGCGGTGTCAGCCCCTTGCGTGGGTGACGCCGCCGTCGACGATGAGGGTCGAGCCCATCACGTAGTCGCCAGCGCGCGAAGCCAGGTAGATGGCCGCGCCGGCCATGTCCTCGGGCGTGCCGATGCGACCCGCCGGAATGCGCTGCTTGACTTCTTCCGCATGGTCGCGCGCGTCCTTGTTCATGCTGGATGCAAAGGCGCCAGGGGCAATGGCGCTCACCGCGATGCCGTCGCGGGCCAGGCGCAGCGCCATGCGACGCGTCATGTGGATCAGGCCGGCCTTGCTCGCGGCGTACGAATAGGTCTCTTGCGGATTGACCGACACGCCGTCGATGGAGGCGATATTGATCACCTTGGCCAGGTGCCCGGCAGCGGCCGCCGTGCGCAGCATGGGCGTGAGGGCCTGGGTGAGGAAGAAGGGCGCCTTCAGGTTCAGGTCCACCACCTTGTCCCAGCCGCTTTCCGGAAACTCGTCGTACGGCGCGCCCCAGGCGGCGCCGGCATTGTTCACCAGGATGTCCAGCGTCTTCTCGTGCTTGGCGTAGGCATCGACCAGGCCCTTGGCGCCTTCCACGGTGGAGACGTCCGCCGGCAGCGACACGCAGTGCCCGAAGGCCGAGAGCTCCTTGGCCGTCTGGTCGCAGGCTTCGGCCTTGCGCGCCGAGATGTAGACGCGGGCGCCCTGGGCCAGGAAGCCCTCCGCGATCATGCGGCCGATGCCGCGCGAGCCGCCGGTGATGAGCGCGGTGCGGCCTTGCAGCGAGAAGAGGTTGCGGGTGTCCATGGTCTTGTCTCCAGCGTGTGGTGTTGGCTTGGTTGAATGCAGCAGCCGAGCAGCTTAAGCCGCGGCATGCGGCGGCGGCGTCACCAAGGTTCCAGCGCGTGCTGGCAGCCGCTCAGTGGGCCGCTTGGGTCAATTGGGCCAGGGTGTCGGCGATTTCGTCCAAACCCGGGCGCTGGTGCAGGTCGGGGTCGAAGCAGCGTGCCTGCAGTTGCGCAAGCGCTTCGCGCTGGGCAGGGGCTGGCGCCCCTTCGCATCGCTCGAGCAGCTCCTCGAGCAGGCAGCCGAAGGCGCGTGCCTCGATGCGCTGCAGCGCCAGGGCCTCGCGGCCTTGCGGCGCCGTGAAGGAGGCGGCGCCGAAATCGCCCAGCAGCGCGTGTTGCCCGCCGTCCCACAGGATGTTGTGGGCATAGAAGTCGCCATGCACCATGCCTCGGCGATGCAACTGCGCCAGCGCGGAGGCGGTACCGCCCGCAAGGGCCAGCAGGCCGGGCCAGTCGAAGGCGATGTCGTGGGCGTACACATCGCGCGTGCAGCTGTCGAAGCTGGGCGGGCCGGCCAGGTTGCGATAGGTGGGGCTGACCAGCTCCAGCACCAGGCCCGGCGTGCCTTCGGGATGGCCGGCAATGCGGCCACGCACCGCAATGAGGTTCGGGTGCGCGCCGGCCGCCATGCAGGCGTCCATTTCCGAATGGGGCGAGCCGTCGCTGGTGATGTGCCCCTTGAAAAGCTTCACGGCCACGGCGACTTGCTGGCCGTCGTCCTGTCGCCAGGTCGCGCGGTAGATGACGCCCGATGCGCCCTGGCCCAGCACTTCATGCAGTTGCAGGGCGCCCCAGTCGATGTCGGGCACCGGGTGCGCCAGCACCGCGCGTTCTTCATTGGCCTGCGCGACCGGGTTGCCAGCAAATGCCAGCCACGACAGTCGCGGAAGCTCGAACAGCCAGCCGGGCAATGCGTCGAAGCGGTTGCAGGCAATGCGCAGCAGCCCCAGCTGCCGGCAGGCAGCCATCGAATCGGGTAGCGCCGTCAACCGGTTGCCCGAGAGCATGAGCTTTTGCAGGCGCGGGCGCCGGCCCAGTTCGGCGGGTATTTCGGGGATCTCGTTGTCGGTGAGGATCAGCCAGCGCAGGCGCTGCGGCAGCGCAGCGCCACTCATCTGCGCGATGCGGTTGCTCTTGAAGGCCACCATGTCCAGCTCCGGGCATTCGCCCAGCGCCTCGGGCAGCCGGGTGAACCGGTTCTCGGAGCAGAACAGGATCCGCAGCTTGCGCAGCCGCGCCAGGTCGGCCGGCAGTTCATGCAGTGCATTGCCCGAGAGATTGAGGATCTCCAGCGTATCGGCCAGCTCGAAGATCTCGCGCGGGAACTCGGTGAGCCCCAGCCCGGCCAGGTCGAGCCGCGTGGCGCCTGCGAGCGCTGCGCGGCGCAGGCGTTCACGCATTGGCGCCGTGGCTTCGTTCACCGGAAGTAGGGCTTGTTCAGGCGTGGCCAGGCAGGCCGAAACGGTAGATGCCGTCTTCGCCCAGCGTGCGGCGCAGTTGGCCGGAGAACCACAGGTAGTGCAGGTGCGCCACCGTCTCGCCCATTGCAAAGGTCATCTGGTGCAAATCGAGCGCGCGCTTGAACAGCACCGGCAGCGCCTCTGCCGCGGTCAGGGCGCCCTTGCTGCACGCCTCCATCAGCGCAGCCAGGTGGTCGCGGTGGTGGTCTTCCAGCTGGCGCACCCGCTTGTGAACGCCGGTGAAGGGCTTTCCGTGCGCGGGAAGGCCCAGCACGTCGGCCGGCAGTTCGTTGAAGCGCTTGATGCTCTGCAGGAACAGGCGCAGCGGATTCGATTCAGGCTCGCCCGCATGCACGCTCACGTTGCTGGAGATGCGCGGCAGCATCATGTCGCCGCCCAGCAGCACGTTGAGCTCCTCGCAGTACAGCGAGATGTGCTCGGGCGCATGGCCGTAGCCGCTGATGCAGCGCCACATGCGTCCGCCGATGAGGAACTGGTCGCCGTCCATCATGCGCACGAAGTTCTTGGGCACGCTCGGGACCATGTTCGCGTAGTAGCTGGTGCGGGCGCGGATCTTGGCGATCGATTCCGCATCGAGCAGGCCGTGGGCCGCGAAGAAGTCGGCCGCTTCCTCGCCGCCGGCGGCGTTGTCGCCCATGGTCGTGAGCACGCGCGCCACGTTGTAGTCGGTGGCGCTGATCCACAGCGGCGCATTCCAGCGCGTGCACAGCCAGTCGGCCAGCCCGATGTGGTCGGGGTGCATGTGCGTCACGATCACGCGCAAAATAGGCAGGCCGTCGAGCTGTGAGGCGAAAATCTGCTCCCATTGCGCGCGCGCCTCGTCGCGGGAAATGCAGCAGTCCACCACCGACCAGCCCTGGCGCCCTTCGATCTCGTCGCGCACCAGCCACAGGTTGATGTGGTTCAGTGCAAAGGGCAGCACCATGCGCACCCAACGCACGCCGGGCGCCACCTCCAGCGTGCTTCCGGGGTCCGGAAGTTGGTCGCCGAGGGGGTAATGCAGTTCGCTTTCGAGAAGGTTCATGTACGATTGACGTTTACGTAAACGTCAGATGTGTTTCGCCCATTGTAGGGACACACGCGAAATCGTGCTGTCACTCTGGCAACGGAGACTTCAAACGCATTCGGATACATGTCCGCGCCAACTTACACCATCAGCGAGCTCGCCCAGGAATTCGACCTCACCACGCGGGCCATCCGCTTCTACGAGGACATGGGGCTGATCTCGCCCGAGCGCGCCGGCCCTGGCGGGCGGGTGCGCGTCTACAGCAGCCGCGACCGCGCCCGGCTGCTGCTCACGCTGCGGGCCAAGCGCCTGGGCCTGAGCCTGGTCGAGGCCAAGGACATCCTCGACGTGTACGACAGCCCGCGCGACACGGTGCCCCAGCTCGAAAAATTCCTGAACGTGCTGGGTGAACACCGCCGCCAGCTCGAGGCGCAACTGACCGAAGTGCAAGCCAACCTGGAAGAAGTGCGCGAGCACGAGCGCAAGGCGCGCGCCTCGCTGTCGCGGGCCCGTCGCGGCGCCGCCTGAACCAACGCCATCCCACCCGAGAGAAATCACACCATGCCAAACAGCCTCAACGACCTCTTCGCCCACAACCGTGCCTGGGCTGCCCAGATCGAGCGTGACCGCCCCGGCTTCTTCACCAGCCTGGTCAAGCAGCAAACGCCCAAGTACATGTGGATCGGCTGCTCCGACAGCCGCGTGCCGGCCAACCAGATCACCGGCCTGGAGCCGGGCGAAGTGTTCGTGCATCGCAATGTGGCCAACGTGGTGGTGCATTCGGACCTGAACGCGCTGTCCACCATCCAGTTCGCGGTCGACCTGCTCAAGGTCGAGCACATCATGGTGGTGGGGCACTACGGCTGCGCCGGCGTGAAGGCGGCGCTGAAGAACATTCGCGTGGGGCTGGCCGACAACTGGATCCGCCACATCCAGGATGTGCGCGATCGTCATCGCGCATTGCTCGAAGAGGTGCCCGAAGACAAGCGAGCCGACGCGCTGTGCGAGCTCAACGTGGTGGAGCAGGTGGTCAATGTCTGCGTCAGCACGGTGATGACCGACGCCTGGAGCCGCGGCCAGAACGTGCGCATCCACGGCTGGGCCTTTGGCGTGCACGACGGCCTGCTCAACGACCTGGGCATGACCGTGCGCAGCACCGAATCGCTCGAATCCGTGCACCAGGCCGCGGTCGAGCGCATCCGGGCCAAGTGGACAGGCAAGGCCTGACGGCCCGCCGCAAGGCGCCACCCGCAGTCACCACGCACTAGCGCGCTCCTGCATGTTCCCGCAGCGCCTGGACTCGCCCCTGGCCTATGGCATTGCCAAGGCCATGGCCGACGGCTTCAACCGGCACTACAGGTTGTTCCGTGCCGAGTCGGCGCGCGCCAAGCACCGCTTCGAAACCGCCGACTGGCACGGCCAGCAGCGCGCGCAGCGCGAGCGCATCGAGTTCTACGACCTGCGGGTGCACGAGGCCGTGGCCCGGCTCGAGAAGGAGTTCAAGGCCGGTGAGCAGCCGATGGAGGTGTGGCACCAGGTCAAGCTGCACTTCATCGGCCTGCTGGTGAACCACCACCAGCCGGAGCTGGCCGAGACCTTCTTCAATTCGGTCACCACCAAGATCCTGCACCGGGCCTACTTCCAGAACGACTTCATCTTCGTTCGCCCGGCCATCAGCACCGAATACATCGAGCCGCGCGACGCGCCCACCTACCGGGCCTACTACCCGGCGCAGGACGCGCCCGAGGTCTCGCTCGACGACACCGTCGTGCGCATGCTGGAGGACTTCGGCCTGCTGGGCCGCTGGACCAACCTGCATCGCGACGCGCGCCGGGTGTCGCAGGCCGTTCTGGCGCGTTTTCACCAGGTCAAGCTGCGCGCCAACTTCCAGGTGCAGGTGCTCTCCGGCCTGTTCTACCGGAACAAGGGCGCGTACGTGGTGGGCAAGATCATCAACGGCTTTGTGGAGCTGCCGTTTTCGCTGCCTATCCTGCACGACGGCGACGGCCGCTTCCATGTGGACGCGGCGCTGTTCGGCGAAGACGACCTGCAGATGCTGTTCAGCTTTGCGCGGGCCTACTTCATGGTCGACATGGAGGTGCCCTCGGCCTACGTGCAGTTCCTGCGCTCGCTCATGCCGCGCAAGCCGCGCGCCGAAATCTACAACGCGCTGGGCCTGGCCAAGCAGGGCAAGACGCTGTTTTATCGCGACTTCCTGTCGCACCTGAACTACTCCAGCGACCGGTTCCGCATCGCGCCGGGCATCAAGGGCATGGTGATGCTGGTGTTCGACCTGCCGTCCTTTCCCTTCGTGTTCAAGCTCATCAAGGACTTCTATCCGCCGCCCAAGGACACCACGCGCGAGCAGGTCAAGGGCAAGTACCTGCTGGTCAAGCAGCACGACCGGGTGGGCCGCATGGCCGACACGCTGGAGTACAGCGAGGTGGGCTTTCCGCTGGACCGCTTCGAGCCCGACCTGATCGAGGAGATTGAGAAGTTCGCCCCCAGCCAGCTGAGCATCGGAGACCGTGACGGCAACGGTGAGATGGAGGTGGTGCTCAAGCACGTCTACATCGAGCGGCGCATGATCCCGCTGAACATCTTCCTGCAAGAGAATTTCGACCAGATCGAGCATGCGCAGAGCGAGGCACAGGCGCAGCACGCGCAGCATCAGCTCGAGCATGCGGTGGTCGAGTACGGCAATGCCATCAAGGACATGGTCGCGGCCAACATCTTCCCCGGCGACATGCTGTGGAAGAACTTCGGTGTCACGCGCGGCGGCAAGGTGGTGTTCTACGACTACGACGAGATCGAATACCTCACCGACTGCAACTTCCGCAAGGTGCCCGCCCCGCGCAACGAGGAGGACGAGATGAGCGGCGAGGTCTGGTACCCGGTAGGTCCCAAGGACGTGTTTCCCGAGACCTTCGCACCTTTCCTGCTGGGCAACGACCGGGTGCGCGAGGCCTTCATGGCGCACCATGCCGACCTGCTCGATGCCGGCTTCTGGCAAAGCCACAAGGAGCGCATCAAGGCCGGCCACATGTTCGACGTCTTTCCCTACGACGAGGCGCAGCGCTTCCACCACGACGGCAGTGGCCACGCCCCGTATTTCTGATTTTCTTCACCCATCCGTTTCATTCATCGCAAGGAGATCCGCATGTCCGAATCCATCGTCATCGTCGGTGCAGCCCGCACCCCCATGGGCAGCTTCCAGGGCGACTTCAGTTCGCTTTCCGCGCACGACCTGGGCGGCGCTGCCATCAAGGCCGCCGTCGAGCGCGCGGGCATCCAGCCGGACGTGGTGGGCGAGGTGCTGTTCGGCAACTGCCTGATGGCCGGCCAGGGCCAGGCCCCGGCGCGCCAGGCGGCCTACAAGGGCGGCCTGCCCGACAGCGCGGGTGCCGTCACGCTCAGCAAGATGTGCGGCTCGGCCATGAAGGCGGCCATGCTGTCGCACGACCTGCTGCTGGCCGGCACCCACGAGGTGATGGTGGCCGGCGGCATGGAAAGCATGACCAACGCGCCCTACCTCATGCTCAAGGGCCGCGGCGGCTACCGCATGGGCCACGACCGCATCTTCGACCACATGATGCTCGACGGCCTCGAAGACGCCTACCAGCCAGGCCGCAGCATGGGCACCTTCGGCGAGGACTGCGCCGCCAAGTACAAGTTCAGCCGCGAAGAGCAGGACGCCTTTGCCATTGCCAGCGTGCAGCGCGCACAGCACGCCACCAAGGACGGCCTGTTCAAGACGGAGATCGCCCCCGTCACTGTCAAGGGCCGCGCCGGCGACACCATCATCTCGGTCGACGAAGGCCCGGGCAAGGTCAAGCTGGACAAGATCCCCACGCTCAAGCCGGCCTTCAAGAAGGACGGCGGCACCATCACCGCCGCATCCAGCTCGTCCATCAACGACGGTGCCGCGGCGCTGGTGATGATGACCGAGAGCACCGCGAAGAAGCTCGGCGCCAAGCCCATCGCCCGCCTGGTCGGCCATGCCACGCATGCGCAGCAGCCCGAATGGTTCTCCACCGCCCCGGTGGGCGCCACGCAGAAGCTCTTTGCCAAGATCGGCTGGGGCGTCAAGGACGTGGACCTGTGGGAAGTGAACGAGGCCTTCGCGGTGGTGCCCATGGCGCTGATGAATGAGCTGGGCGTGTCGCACGACATCGTCAACGTGCACGGCGGCGCCTGCGCGCTGGGCCACCCCATCGGCGCCAGCGGCGCGCGCATCATGGTCACGCTCATCCATGCCTTGCAGACGCGCGGCAAGAAGCGCGGCGTGGCCACGCTGTGCATCGGCGGCGGCGAAGGCACGGCCGTGGCGATCGAGCTGGTCTGATCGCGCCCGTCAAAACGTGATCGAGACCCCCGAACAACTGCGCGCGCTGTACGGCGCGCCCGGTGAGCGCTCCGCGCTCAAGCAACTGCCCCGCCTGGATGTGCACGGGCGCAACTTCATCGCCCGCTCGCCCTTCTGCGTGATGGCCAGCGCCGGGCAGGGCGGCGCGCTGCTCGACGCCACGCCGCGCGGCGGCGAACCCGGCTTCGTCAAGGCGTCGGACGACGGCGCCACGCTGCTGCTGCCCGATGCCGGCGGCAACAACCGGCTCGACACGCTGCAGAACCTGCTGGCCGATCCGCGCGTGTCGCTGCTGTTCATGATTCCGGCCATCGACGAGACGCTGCGGGTGAACGGCACCGCGCGCCTGCGCGACGAGCCGGCCTTCTGCGATGTGTTTGCGCAAGAGCGGCGCCGGCCCAAGGTGGTGATCGAAGTGTCGGTGCGCGAGGCCTACCTGCATTGCGCCAAGGCCTTCATGCGCTCGAAGCTGTGGCATCCGGACACATGGAAGCCACGCGACATGCCGTCGATGGGGCAGATGATGCACGACCAGATCGGCATCGGCGCGGCCGAAACGCAAGAGCAGATGATCGAGCGCTACAACGCCCAGCTGCGCGCCGAGCAGGCACCTGCCGGTTGAACCAAAGAGAAACAAGGACCGAGAGAGACAAGCCATGCTGCTGACCCCCGACCAGGAAGCCATCCGCGACGCCGTGCGCGCCTTCGCTCAAGAACAGCTCTGGCCCCACGCCGCGCGCTGGGACCTCGAGCACGCCTTTCCGAAAGAGGCGCACGAAGGCCTGGCTGCGCTGGGTGCCTACGGCATCTGCGTGCCCGAGGAAGATGGTGGCGCGGGCCTGGACTACCTCACGCTGGCGCTGGTGCTGGAAGAAATTGCCGCTGGCGACGGCGGCACCAGCACCGCCATCAGCGTGACCAACTGCCCCGTCAACGCCATCCTCATGCGCTACGGCAATGCGCAGCAGAAGAAACAATGGCTGCAGCCGCTGGCGCTGGGCCAGATGCTGGGCGCCTTCTGCCTGACCGAGCCGCAGGCCGGCAGCGATGCGTCGAGCCTGCGCACCACGGCGCGCAAGGATGCGCACGGCTATGTGATCGACGGCGTCAAGCAGTTCATCACCAGCGGCAAGAACGGCCAGGTGGCCATCGTCATCGCCGTGACCGACAAGGCCGCCGGCAAGCGCGGCATGAGCGCCTTCATCGTGCCCACCAGCGCGCCCGGCTACAACGTGGCGCGCCTGGAAGACAAGCTGGGCCAGCACAGCAGCGACACGGCGCAGATCAACTTCGACGCCTGCCGCATTCCGCACGAGAACCTCATCGGCCAGGAAGGCGAGGGCTACAAGATCGCGCTGGGCGCACTCGAAGGCGGGCGCATCGGCATTGCCGCGCAGAGCGTGGGCATGGCACGCAGTGCCTTCGAGTTCGCAGTGGGCTACGCCAAGGAGCGCCAGGCCTTCGGCGGCAGCATCTTCGAGCAGCAGGCCGTGGGCTTCAGGCTGGCCGAATGCGCCACGCAGATCGAGGCGGCGCGCCAGCTCATCTGGCATGCGGCGTCGCTGCGCGATGCGGGCCTGCCGTGCCTGAAGGAGGCAGCCATGGCCAAGCTGTTTGCCAGCGAGATGGCCGAGCGCGTGTGCAGCGCGGCCATCCAGACACTGGGCGGCTACGGCTATGTGAACGACTTTCCGCTGGAGCGCATCTACCGCGACGTGCGGGTGTGCCAGATCTACGAAGGCACTTCCGATATCCAGAAACTGCTAATTCAGCGCGCGCTTTGACACCCAATTTGTCAACGGATTGTGCTAGAACGCCGCTTGCGCCCGCAGCCCGCGGTCGCATTCAAGGCAAATCAACCAAACCAAGTGGGAGTACACATGAGCTTTTTTGGCAAGATTTTCTCGAAGATTTTTCCCTCGGCCAACGCAGCCGAAGTCGTTGCCGCACCGCCGGCGCCTGCTGCCGATGCTGCTGGCGCAAGCGCGCCTGCGGTGGCTGCGCCGCCACCGGCCATTCCGCTGGGCGACGTGGCGCCCATCCTTGACGCCATGCCCGGCGCCAGCGCGCTGAACTGGCGTAGCTCGATCGTGGACCTGCTCAAGCTGGTCGGGCTGGACAGCAGCCTTGCGGCGCGCAAGGAGCTGGCCTCCGAGTTCACCTACTCGGGCAGCGACGAGCCGGGCTCTGCGGCATGGAACATCTGGCTGCATCGCCAGGTCATGTCGCGCATTGCGGCCAACGGCGGCACGATTCCCGCAGAACTGCGCGACTGATCGCTAGTCAGCGCACCACGGGGGCGAGGCGGGAATCCATTCCGCCTCGCCCCCGTTTCTTTTACTTACCAAAAAGCTTGAGGATGTGCTGCCAGATGCGCAGCAGCCAGCCCGAGCGTTCCACTTCGGCCTGGGCCACCAGCGGCGCTTCGCCCACCGGCTTGCCGTTGGACTCGGCCACCACCTTGCCGATGACCGCGCCCTTGGCCACCGGTGCTTCCAGGTTGGGGTTGATCTGCACCGAGGTCTTGACCTCCTGGCCGCGCGGCACGGTGACCGACCAGGGCGCGCCCAGGCCTGCCGCCACCGTGTCGGCCTTGCCGAAGCTGACCTTGGGCGTTGCGACAACCGCGGTGGGCTGGATGGGCGTGGCCTTCTCGAAGTTGGCAAAGCCCCAGCCCAGCAGCGTGCGCGTCTGGTCGGCGCGCGCCTGCATGCTGTTGGTGTTGAGGATCACCGTGATCAGGCGCATGCCGTTGCGCTTGGACGAGGTGACCAGGCAGAAGCCCGCATCGTTGGTGTGGCCGGTCTTCAGGCCGTCCACCGTCGGGTCGGTGTAGAGCAGGGCGTTGCGGTTGCCCTGCTTGATCTTGTTGTAGGTGAAGTCGCGTTCCGCGTAGATCGGGTAGTACTCCGAGCTGTCGCGGATGATGGCGCGCGCCAGGATGGCGAGGTCGCGTGCCGAGGCCTTGTGATCCGGGTCGGGCAGGCCCGTGGCGTTCATGAAGTGCGTGTGCGTCATGCCCAGGCGCTGGGCTTCGGCGTTCATGAGCTTGGCAAAGCCCTCCTCGGAGCCGGCCATGTGTTCGGCGATGGCCTTGGACGCGTCGTTGCCCGACTGGATGATGATGCCGCGCAGGATGTCGATCACCGTGGCCTGGCTGTTGAGCGGCAGGTACATGCACGACTCGGTGCTCGAGCCGCGGCACCAGGCGTTCTGGCTGACCGAGACCAGCTCGTCCTTCTTGAGCTTGCCCGAGCGCAGGGCCTGCTCGACCAGGAAGCTGGTCATCATCTTGGTGAGCGATGCGGGCGGCAGCGGCTCGTCGGGGTTGGCCGAGGCCAGCACTTCACCGGAGTCGAAGTCCATCAGCAGCCAGGCCTTGGCCGCCAGCGCCGGTGCGCCGGTGGCCACGGCGGTCTGCCCGGCCACGGGTGCGGGTGCAGTTTCGGCCGGGGCCTTCTTCTGGGTGACGTGCTTGGGTGCCTTGGTGGTGGCGAAGGACACCGTGCTGGGAGCCAGTGCGCCCGCGGCAATTGCCAGGGCGACCGGAAGAATGGAGAAAGTCTTGAAATGCATGGGCGTTCAGGGGCAGAGGGTCAATTGTCGCGGATCAATCGCCGGATTTTGGGTTTGCGCACTGGAGGATCGGAAAACACGGCGCAAGTTCAGCCCCGGCACGCCTTGTGCACAATGACGCTGCCCCATGCCTGAAGCCACCGCCGAATTGCCCGGGCCCCTTGCCGCGCTTCGCCGGATCTGGGCCGACACCCCGCACGCCAACCCGCTGGTCGACCAGACGCTGGCGCGCACCTACGTGCTCGACACGCGCGACACCCCGTTCAGTGCCGCCTTCACGGCCGCCATCTTCTGGATCACCTTCCTGGTCCTGACCGGCGACAAGGGCGCGCTGGCATGGGCAGCGCTGGTGCATGGCATGCAGCTGCACATGTATTTCCACCTGCACCGCGAGCAGCCCAAGGGCTATCGGGTGGAACAGGCCTTCGAGATCCGGCGCCGGCTGGAAACGCGCATGCTCTTTCCGGGCGTGGTGTGGGCGCTGGCGCCGTGGCTGTTCTTTCCTGGCGACAGCCTGCCGCTCATCTTGCTGATGTACTTCTTCGTCAGCACCATGACCAGCGCCTCGGCTGCGGCGATTGCGCAGTGGTGGCGCGCCGCGGTGCTGTTCACCGTGCCGTGCTACCTGAGCCTGTCGGCCCGCCTGCTGCTGGAGGGCGATCCGCTGCCCACGCTCATGGGCGTCCTGGCGCTGTGGCAGATGCTGGCCACGCTGTACTACACGCGCAAGCAGAACCGCCTGCTGGTGCGCTCCATCGAAAGCGGCTTCGAGAACGCCCGCCTGGCCGATGCGCTGTCGCGCCAGCTCGACCACGTGGCGCAGCTGGCCGCGCAGCGCGCGCGCATCTTCGCCGCGGCCAACCATGACCTGCGCCAGCCCATGCATGCGCTGTCGATGTTCGTGGCTTCGCTCAGCCCCAGGCAGCCGCCGCAGCCGCAGACGCTGCGCTTCATGCAGGACAGCGTGGACGCCTTGCGCACCTCGGTCGATGCGCTGCTGGACATCGCCCAGGCCGATGGCGAAGGCACCAAGGTGCGGCTGCATGCGGTGCCGCTGGCGCCGCTGCTGCAATCGCTGCAAGGGCGCTTTGCGGCCGACGCCGCCGCCAAGGGCCTGCGCCTGCGACTGGCGCCGACGCAGGCCGTGTTGCATGCCGATGCGCGGGTGCTGTCGCGCCTGCTGGCCAACCTGGTGGACAACGCCATCAAGTACACGCCGCGCGGCACCGTGCTGGTGGCCGTGCGGCGTCGGCATATCGATGGCAAGGAGGCCTGGCGCATCGAAGTGCGTGACTCGGGCCTCGGCATCGCCGAGTCGCTGCGCGAACAGGTCTTCGAGCCCTTCTTCCAGGCCGACAACCCGGGGCGCGACCGCAGCCGCGGCCTGGGGCTGGGCCTGTCGCTGGTGGCCAGCATGGCGCGCATGCTGCATTCGCGCATCGAGCTGCGTTCGGCGCCCGGGCGCGGCAGCACCTTCAGCCTGACCCTGCCTGCAGCCCGTGCAGCCAAGCCGACGGCAACCCAGCCCCATGTTGCGGCAGATGACGCGGATGACTCGCCCAAGCGCGTGCTGGTACTCGACGACGAAGAGCCGGTGCGCCTGGCCATGCATGCACTGCTGCGCGGATGGGGCCATGAGGTGGCACTGGCCGCGCACCCGCACGAGGCCTGGCAGCTGCCCGGTGACTTCGACGTGCTGCTGGGCGACCTGCGCCTGGGCAGCGGCCTGTCGGGCCTGGCGGCGGCGCAGGCGCTGCACGCGGTGGGCAAGGTGCGGCAGGTGGTCATCCTCACCGGCGAGACCGACACGGCGCACCGCACCGAGGTCGAGCTGGCGGGTTTCCCGCTTCTGTACAAGCCGGCCGATGCGCGGGCGCTGCGTGCCGCACTGGCCGGCGGCGCTGCTGCAGCATAGACAAGGGGGCGCGCGCAATGTCTTCCGCTGAACCCAAGCGCGGGCCATGCCCGTGCGGCCGAGTCGACGCAAAGGGCCGGGCGTTGGCGCATGGCCAGTGCTGCGGCCGCTACCTCGACCACTTCGACGCCATGCCCGCGCCCGACGCCGAATCGCTCATGCGCTCGCGCTACAGCGCCTTCGTGCTCGAGAACGCGCCCTACCTGCGGGCCACCTGGCATCCGGGCCAGCGCCCGTCGCAGCTCGACTTCGAGCCCGGCGTCCGCTGGCTGGGCCTGGAGGTGCGCTCGCACACGCGCCAGGACGACACCCACGCCCAGGTCGAGTTCGTGGCGCGCATGCGCGACGCGGGCGGACGCGCCAGCCGCCTGCACGAGAAGAGCCGCTTCGTGCGCGAGCCCGACGAGGCCGGCACATGGCGTTGGTACTATGTGGATGCCGCCGGTGGCTGAATGTGAAGCCAGCCGGCGTTTCTTCTTTCACCTTCCCTCCCCATGAGTGCTTCCCTGCCTTTCGATGCCGTGCTGTTCGACTGCGACGGCGTGCTGGTCGATTCCGAACCCATCACCAACCGCGTGCTGCGCGACATGCTCGAAGAGCTGGGCTGGGTCATGACCCTGGAGGAGTGCATGGCCACCTTTGTCGGCAAGGCGGTCAAGGACGAGGCGCCGCAGATCGAGGCGCGCACCGGCCAGAGCCTGACGGCCGAGTGGCTGGCCTCCTTTCGCGAGCGGCGCAACGAGGCGCTCGACCGCGAGCTGCAGGTGGTGCCCGGCGCGCTGGCGGCGGTGCATGCGGTGCATGCACAACTGGGCGGGCACATCGCCTGTGCCTCGGGCGCCGATCGCATCAAGGTCGAGCTGCAGCTGGCCAAGGTGGGCCTGGCACCGTATTTCCAGAACCGCATCTTCAGCGGCCACGAGACGCCACGCTCCAAGCCCTTCCCGGACGTGTACCTGGCGGCAGCGCGCGCCCTGGGCGTCGACCCCAGGCGCTGTGCGGTGGTGGAAGACACGGTGACGGGGGCGCGCGCCGGCATTGCCGCCGGAGCCACCGTGTTCGGCTACAGCCCGGGGGGCCTGTCGCACAGCAGCGCGGCGGCCCTGCGCGCCGTGGGTGTGGCGCAGGTCTTCGTGGACATGGCGCAGCTGCCGGCCGTGCTGGCCGGGCATGGCTCGCACACCCTGGGTGCCGCCGGAAGCGCCTGAGGGGGCAAGTCCTCAGAACGTCCTGGGCGTCATCGCCTGCGTGCTGCCGGCCTGGCCACGGTGCAGATGGTTGGATTCCTTGGCGTAGGCGTTGCACCGGTCGAAGAACGCTTCCAGCTCGGTGGACTTGTCGAACACGCCGTCGGCGCCCAGTGCCAGGCAGCGCTTGCGGATCTCGGGAGTCGGATAGTTGGTGAGCACCAGGACATGGCGGGTTGGCGAGCGCCCCTGGCACGCCTTGAGCACCGTCAGGCCCGAGCCTTGCTTGAGAAAGAGGTCGACCACGGCCAACTCCCAGCTCTCGCCATAGGCACTGAGGGCTGAGGCGGCCTGCGATGCAGTCTCGGCGGTGGCCACCACTTCCAGGTCGGTCAGCTCGTCCATGGCCGCCAGCAGGTTCTCGCGGATGGCCGGGTTGTCTTCGACGAGGATGGTGACTAGGGACATCTTGGACACAGCGCACATACGAAGGAACTGATCCACAATTTTGCGCAGGGCAGGGTTTTGGCGCGTAGGCCGACTGCGCGAGCGCCCCTCGCGCCAGGCCGCCTGCGTTGTGCGAGACCAGTCCTTCTTCGTGTAGGGGCCGGCCGACTTGCGGGCTCAGTCTTGTAGGCCTTTGTCTCCCTTGTCGTTCCCATCGCCCGCTTCGCCTCGCCGGAACTCGCCTGGCGACACGCCCGTCCATTGCCTGAAGGCCCGGGCAAAACTCTTCTCGTTGCGAAAACCAGCGGCCAGGGCCACCTGCTTGATCGGCTTGTTGCCCCGGCGCAGCTGCTGCGTCGCCTGCTCGCGCCGCACCTCGTCCTTGATCGCCTGCAGCGAGGTGCCTTCGTCCTTGAGTTGCCGGTGCAGGGTGCGCGTCGAGCTGTTGAGCAGCGCGGCCAGGGCCGACGCGTTGCCGGCTTCCTGGGGTCGGGTTCGCAGCAGCTCACGCACCCGCTGGCCCAGCAGGCGGTCGCGCCGGTACTGCAGCACGGTCAGGGGCAGGGCGCGCCGCAGCATGCTGCGCAAGGCCCGCTCGTCGCGCTGCAGGGGCAGGTGCAGATAGCGCTCGTCGAAGCTGTAGCTGGCCTCGGCCGCCGCGCCGAACTGCAGACGGTCGCAGAACAGCAGCGGGTAGGCGTCGGCATGCGGCGGGGCCTCGAAGGGAAAGCTCGCCTCGCGCAGGCTCACGCGCGAATCGATGGCCCAGCTGGCATAGCCATGCAGAAAGCGCAGGCACGACACCAGGCAGAACTCGCGCAGCTGCGGCGGGAGCGGCCGCTGCTCGGCAATGCGCACCGTGGCCACGCCGTTGTGCACATGCAGCGAGATCAGGATGTCCTCGGTCAGCAGCCGGTGGTGCCGGCACCAGCGCTTGATGGCCACGCCCAGGTCGGGCGCGGTAATGGAGGCGCGGCACAGCATGCCGTAGCTGCCCCAGGGAAGGCGGCGGCTGAACCAGCCCAGCGCTTCGTCGTCCAACTCCTGCATCGCGTGGGCGTTGAGCGCCTCGAACTGTGCTGCCGTGACCCGGGCCTGTCGATTGACGAGCTCTCGCGGCGCGATCTGTGCCGCTGCCAGGGCCGCGCCGGGATTCTTGCCGTACAGGGCGTAGGCGCGAACGATCGCCTGCACGAAGGCCATTGGCGTGGCGGCGCGGGCGCTGCGGGAGGGGGTCGGGGGCATGAGATGCGGACCAGCGCGGTCGGTCAGGGGTGGCGTAATTTGCAACCATTGTGGCGCCATTTGCGCCAAGGCTGGGCGTAAGCTGCGGCTTATCTGAAGGAGACAACCCCATGCACGATCCCGGCCTGAACTTCGACCTGGGCGACACCATCGATTCCCTGCGCGATGCCATCCGCGACTTTGCGCAGGCCGAGATCGCGCCGCGCGCCGCCGAGGTGGACCGCGACAACCTCTTCCCGCACGACCTGTGGAAAAAGCTGGGCGACCTGGGCCTGCACGGCATGACGGTGAAGGAAGAGTACGGCGGCACGCAACTGGGCTACCTGGCGCACATCGTGGCCATGGAGGAAGTCTCGCGCGCCTCCGCATCCGTGGGCCTGTCCTACGGCGCGCACTCCAACCTGTGCGTCAACCAGATCCACCGCAACGGCTCCGAAGCGCAGAAGAAGAAGTACCTGCCCAAGCTGGTGAGCGGCGAGCACGTGGGCGCGCTGGCCATGAGCGAGCCCAACGCCGGCTCCGACGTGGTGAGCATGAAGCTCAAGGCCGAGAAGAAGAACGGCTACTACGTGCTCAACGGCTCCAAGATGTGGATCACCAATGGCGGCGACGCCGACACGCTGGTCATCTACGCCAAGACCGAGCCCGAGATGGGCGCGCGCGGCATGACGGCCTTCATCGTCGAGAAGAACTTCAAGGGCTTCTCGGCCGGCACCAAGCTGGACAAGCTGGGCATGCGCGGCTCCAACACCTTCCCGCTGTTCTTCGACAACTGCGAAGTGCCCGAAGAAAACATCCTGGGCGGCGAAGGCAACGGCGCCAAGGTGCTGATGAGCGGCCTGGACTACGAGCGCGCAGTGCTCTCCGGCGGCCCGCTGGGCATCATGGCCGCCTGCATGGACGCGGTGATTCCGTACGTGCACGAGCGCAAGCAGTTCGGCCAGAGCATCGGCGAGTTCCAGCTCATGCAGGGCAAGATCGCCGACATGTACAGCACCTGGCAGGCCACCCGCGCCTACGTGTACGCCGTGGGCAAGGCCTGCGACCGCAACGACCATGCGCGCACCTTCCGCAAGGACGCGGCCGGCGCCATCCTGTACTCGGCCGAGAAGGCCACCTGGATGGCCGGCGAAGCCATCCAGACGCTGGGCGGCGTGGGCTACACCAAGGAGTTTCCGGTGGAGCGCCTGTGGCGCGACGCCAAGCTCTACGAAATCGGCGCGGGCACCAGCGAAGTGCGCCGCATGCTGATCGGCCGAGAGCTGTTCAACGAAACCGCCTGAGGCCAAGGCGGTGGCCATGACGCAGGACACGGCCGGGCTGCTCCAGCGCGTAGGCGCGAGCTTCGACACGCAGGGTCTCATGACGACCCTGGGCGCGCGGCTGGTGCACGTGGCCCCTGGCGAGGTGCACATCGAGCTGCCCTTTTCGCGCGGCCTGTCGCAGCAGCGCGGCTACGTGCATGCCGGCGCCATCACCAGCATCGTCGACAGCGCCTGCGGCTACGCGGCGCTGACCCGCGCGGCCGCCGGCGACGACGTGGTGACGGCCGAATTCAAGATCAACTTCATGCGGCCCGCGCTGGGCGAACGGTTCCTGGCCATTGGCCGGGTGCAGAGCGCGGGCAAGACGCTTTCCGTGTGCACGGGCGAAGTACTGGCCTTTGCGCCGGGCGTGGCCGAGGGCAAGACCATTGCGCTCATGCAGGCCACCATCGTGAGCATCCGCCAGTAGGTTCTACCGCCGCGCCGCTCCATCATGGCGGGCGGCACGGCCGACAACAGGAGACAGACCATGACGAGCCAGAGCTACGCCAAGGGCGACACCACGCCACCGCTGATCGAACAGACCATCGGCGATTTCTTCGATGCCATGGTGGCGCGCCAACCAGAGCGCGATGCGCTCATCAGCCACCATGAAGGCCGGCGCTTCACCTACCGCGAACTGCAGACGGCGTCCAACCAGCTGGCCAGTGCGCTGCTCAGGACTGGCCTGGTGCCGGGCGACCGCATCGGGATCTGGTCGCACAACAACGCGGCCTGGGTGCTGATGCAGCTGGCCACGGCCAAGGCAGGGCTCATCCTGGTCAACATCAACCCGGCGTACCGCACGGCCGAGGTGGAGTACGCGCTCAACAAGGTGGGCTGCAAGGCGCTGGTGACCATGCCGCGCTTCAAGACCAGCGAATACCTGGGCATGCTGCGCGAACTGGGCTCGGCCAGGCTGCCGCAACTGAAGAACATCTGGTGGATCGACCGCGCGGGCGAGGCCGACGAAGCCGGCGCACAGCGCTTCTCGGCGCTGCTGGCCACCGGCGACGCGCAGGATGCGCGCGTGGCGCAGGTGCAGGAGACGCTCAAGGCCGGCGACCCCATCAACATCCAGTTCACCAGCGGCACCACGGGCTTTCCCAAGGGCGCCACGCTCACCCACCGCAACATCCTGAACAACGGCTTCTTCATCGGCGAGTGCATGAAGCTCTCGCCGGCCGACCGCCTGTGCATTCCGGTGCCGCTGTACCACTGCTTCGGCATGGTGCTTGGCAACCTGGCGTGCCTGACGCATGGCTCGGCCATCGTGTATCCCAACGACGGGTTCGACCCGCTCACGGTGCTGGAGACGGTGCAGACCGAGAAGTGCACGGGCCTGCATGGCGTGCCCACCATGTTCATCGCCGAGCTGGACCATCCGCGCTTTGCGCAGTTCGACCTCTCCACCTTGCGCACCGGCATCATGGCCGGCTCGCCCTGTCCGATCGAGGTGATGAAGCGCGTGGTCGAGAAGATGCACATGGCCGAGGTCACCATTGCCTACGGCATGACCGAGACCAGTCCGGTGAGCTGCCAGAGCAGCACCGACACGCCGCTGGAAAAGCGTGTGGCCACGGTGGGCACGGTGCAGCCGCACCTGGAGATCAAGATCGTCGACCCCGAGACCGGCGCCGTGGTGCCGCGCGGCGAGCGCGGCGAGTTCTGCACCCGCGGCTACTCGGTCATGCACGGTTACTGGGACGATGCCGAGAAAACCGCCGAGGCCATCGACGCCGAAGGCTGGATGCACACCGGCGACCTGGCCACCATGGACGCCGAGGGCTACGTCAACATCGTGGGCCGCATCAAGGACATGGTGATCCGCGGCGGCGAGAACATCTACCCGCGCGAGATCGAGGAGTTCCTGTACCGCCACCCGAAGGTGCAGGACGTGCAGGTGGTGGGCCTGCCGGACAAGAAGTACGGCGAGGAGCTGTGCGCCTGGATCATTGCCAAGCCGGGCCAGCAGGTGAGCGAGGAAGAAGTGCGCGAGTTCTGCAAGGGGCAGATCGCGCACTACAAGGTGCCGCGCTACATCCGCTTCGTGGACGCCTTCCCGATGACGGTGACCGGCAAGATCCAGAAGTTCAAGATCCGCGACGAGATGAAGGCGATCCTGAAGCTCGACGAGGAGAAGACGGCTTGACGCCTGCGCCTCGTCAGCTGCAAGAAGCCTTAGGTGGGCTGGCCGTGGAACGCCTTGTTGGCGATCTTCCAGCCCTCTTCGGTCTTGAGCAGCACGAAGTAGTCGGTGAAGGTGACCGGGCCATGGATCAGCGTGATCTTGGCGCAGGCGGCCGTGCCGTGCACGTCGATCCAGTCGATGCGGCGCACGCGCGTGGCTTCGTCGGGGGCCGGCGTGCCCTTGAAGCGCTCGCAGTAGACCTCGCGCGTCCAGGAGGTGAAGGGGCCTTCGCGCATCGACTCGATGTGCGCGGTGGGCAGGAAGGCCTGGCGCATGTACGAGGCGTCGTCCTTGGCGTGGCCCTGGAAGTACTGCTCGATCGGCACGCGCACGGCGGCTTCTTCGGCGGTGGCGTTGGAGGCGTCGTAGGCGCGCGGGACGGCGGGGGATGTGGCGTTCATGATGGTGTTGCCTCTCTTGTTGCTTGGATGGGGGCGCCGATTCTGCCAGCCCGCCAGGCCGCTCGTGCGCTAGCGCTCCCCGTCTGCTGGCGCCGGGTGCGGCGCGGCCTCGGCCGTCTTGCGCGCCACCTTCAGGCGCTTGATGAGCGAGATCTCGGACAGATCCAGTTCGGCCACCAGGCTGCGCAGCGACTCGTCGTTGATGCGGTGGGCATGGCGCTCGGCGTACAGCGTGTCGCGCTCGATGTGCAGGCACTTCAGGCGCAGCTCCAGCTCCATCAGGTAGCGC
This sequence comes from Pseudomonadota bacterium, assembly GCA_018241225.1. GTDB lineage: Bacteria > Pseudomonadota > Gammaproteobacteria > Burkholderiales > Burkholderiaceae_C > Variovorax. Next base: position 113,957 of record JAFEEG010000006.1, on the reverse strand, counting down.
TCGTTTCGCTGGCGCTGCGCCTCGGGCGATTCGGCACGCGCTTCGGGCGTGGCGCCTTCGCCGTGGTCGTCCAGCAGGCCCATGCGCCGGCGGTAGTCCTGCGTGAGGCGGCCCACGGTTTCCTGGTATTGCGTGACCCAGTCGGTGTCGTGGGCCTCGGCACGGTCGGGGTCGAGCGCCAGGCTGGCAATGGCAGCGCGGCAGGCGGCCAGCCGCGCCTCGCGCTCTTCGCGTGCCTCCAGGGGGTCCGCAACTTGCGGAAGCCGGCGCAGGATCAGTGGCAGCCCGATGCTGGCCAGCACCAGCGTCACGATGATGGTGCCGGCGGCCAGGAAGACGAGAAGGTCGCGTGCCGGAAAGGGCGTGCGGCCGTCGCTCATTACCAGCGGCACCGACAGGGCGCCGGCCAGCGTCACCGCGCCGCGAATGCCGGCCAGCGTGCTGGCCAGGTTGAGCAGCTTCGACGGCCCGCGCCGCATCTTGCCTTCCAGGTGCGCCTTCAAGAGGCTGCCCTGCACGGCCAGCTGCAGCCAGCCCCAGCGCATGAGCAGCAGCGCGGCGCAAATGGCAAGTACATAGCCGGCCAGCTGCCAGCCCGCGTACTCGGAGCCGGCCATGCTGGCGAGGATGGACGGCAGCTGCAGCCCCAGCAGCAGGAAGATGGCGCCGTTGAAGGCCGATTCGATCATGGCCCAGGCGCCGGCCGTCTGCATGCGCTCGGCAATGAAGTCGCCGCGCTGCAGGTCGGCGTAGTTGGTGGCAAAGCCTGCCGCCACGGCGGCCAGGATGCCCGAGACGCCCAGCCGCTCGCCCAGCATGTAGGCAGCAAAGGGCAAGAGCAGGATCAGCATCACCATCTGCGTGGCAGCCACGTCGCCCACGCGGCGGGTGACCAGGTCGCGCAGCCAGGCAAAGCCCCAGCCCAGCCCGGCGCCCACCGCCAGGCCGCCCACGGCGACCCAGGCAAATTCGCGCGCCACGCCGGTCCACGAGAACAGGCCCGTGAGCGTGAAGGCCACGGCGAATTTCAGCGCCACCAGGCCCGACGCGTCGTTGAGCATCGACTCGCCTTCCAGGATGTGCATGGTCTTGGCCGGCATGCCCAGGTTGCGCGTGATGGCCGAGACAGCCACCGCGTCGGTGGGCGACACCACTGCCGCCAGTGCGAAGGCCACGGTCAACGGCATCTGCGGAATCATCCAGTGGATGAGCCAGCCCAGGCCCAGCACCGTCACCAGCACCAGGCCGAAGGCCAGCCGCAATATGGGCTTGTACAGCTTGAAGAACTCGCGCTTGGGAATGCGCCAGCCGTCCGAGAACAGCAGCGGCGGAATGAACAGCAGCAAGAACAGTTCGGGATCGAACTCGATGTGCAGGCCCTGGCGCGGCCACGAGATCAACGCGCCCAGCGCGATCTGGATCAAGGGCAGCGGAATGGCGCGCAGGTAGCGAGCGGCAATGCCCGTGATTGCGCCGAGCATCAGCACCACGAGGACGGTTTCAACGGTATTCACGAAGTAGGCGGCAAGTCGGTCGGCGCCAAGGGCCGGTGGCACGCATCATCGCGCACGACAGCGCCGCACAACCAGATCTGAAGAACAAACATGAGCAAACTCGTCACCCAACTCAACCCTCGCTCGGAGGCCTTCCAGGCCAACGCTTCGGCCATGCGCGCGCTGGTCGACGACCTTCGCACCCAGTTCACGCAGGTTGAAGCCGGCGGCGGCGAGGCGGCGCGCGCCAAGCACACGGCGCGCGGCAAGCTGCTGCCGCGCGACCGCGTGGCACAACTGCTGGACCCGGGTACGCCCTTCCTCGAACTGTCGCCGCTGGCCGCGCACGGCATGTACAACGGCGACGCGCCGGGCGCGGGCATCATCGCCGGCGTTGGCCGCGTCAATGGCGTGGACTGCATGGTGGTGTGCAACGACGCCACCGTGAAGGGCGGCACCTACTACCCCATGACGGTGAAGAAGCACTTGCGCGCCCAGGAGATTGCCGAGCAGAACCGCCTGCCCTGCATCTACCTGGTGGACTCCGGCGGCGCCAACCTGCCCAACCAGGACGAGGTCTTCCCGGACCGCGACCACTTCGGCCGCATCTTCTACAACCAGGCCAACATGAGCGCCCAGGGCATCGCGCAGATCGCCGTGGTCATGGGCTCGTGCACTGCAGGCGGGGCCTACGTGCCGGCGATGAGCGACGAATCGATCATCGTGAAGAACCAGGGCACCATCTTCCTGGGCGGCCCGCCGCTGGTGAAGGCCGCCACCGGCGAGGTGGTGAGCGCCGAAGACCTGGGCGGTGGCGACGTGCACACGCGCCTGTCGGGCGTGGCCGACCACCTGGCGCAGAACGACCTGCATGCGCTGGCGCTGGCGCGCACGGCGGTGGCCAACCTCAACGCGGCCAAGGCGGCTGGCGAAGGCGAGGCGCCGCGTGCACCGGCCTATGACGCGCAGGAGCTCTACGGCGTGATCCCCACCGACACGCGCAAGCCCTTCGACGTGCGCGAGATCATCGCGCGCATCGTCGACGGCAGCGAGTTCCACGAGTTCAAGGCGCGCTTCGGCACCACGCTGGTGTGCGGCTTTGCCGAGATCGAGGGCATGCCCATCGGCATCGTGGCCAACAACGGCATCCTGTTTTCCGAGTCGGCACAGAAGGGCGCGCACTTCATCGAGCTGTGCTGCCAGCGCAAGATCCCGCTGGTGTTCCTGCAGAACATCACCGGCTTCATGGTGGGTCGCAAGTACGAGAACGAGGGCATTGCCCGCCACGGCGCCAAGATGGTGACGGCGGTGGCCACCGCCAATGTGCCCAAGTTCACCATCATCATCGGCGGCAGCTTCGGGGCGGGCAACTACGGCATGTGCGGCCGCGCCTATTCGCCGCGCTTCCTGTGGATGTGGCCGAATGCGCGCATCAGCGTCATGGGCGGCGAGCAGGCGGCCAGCGTGCTGGCAACGGTCAAGCGCGACGGCATCGAGGCCAAGGGCGGCCAGTGGAGCGCCGACGAGGAAGAGGGCTTCAAGAAGCCCATCCGCGACCAGTACGAGCGCCAGGGCCACCCCTACTACGCCACGGCCCGCCTGTGGGACGACGGCATCATCGACCCGGCCGACACGCGCCGCGTGCTGGCGCTGGGCCTGGCCGCCACGCGCAATGCGCCGGTGCCCGAGCCGCGCTTCGGCGTGTTCCGCATGTAGGCGGGTACCAGCGAGGTTCGACATGCAGATCAAGAGCTACTTCGCCGCACTCTCTCGCTACCACGCGTGGGCCACGGCGCGCCTGCTGGACGAACACCTGGCGCACCTCACCGACGCGCAGTGGCACCAGGACTGCAAGCTCTACTTCGGGTCGGTGCATCGCACGGTGAACCACCTGCTGGTGACCGACAACCTCTGGCATGCGCGCCTGGCCGAAGGCGTTTCGCCGCGCATGTCGCTCGACACCGAGCTCTACCACGAACGCGACCCGCTGATGGCGGCGCTGAAGGCGGCCACGCGCCGCTGGTCGCCCTGGATCGAGGGGCTCGATGCATCGCGCCTCGACGACGAGCTGGACTACGCCCGCAGCGACGGCCGGGCGATGTGCGTTCCCTACGCGCTGGCACTCGGCCATGCCTTCAACCACCCCACCCACCACCGCGGCCAGATCTCGGCGGCGCTCACCGGCATGGACAGGCCGGCGCCCGAGCTGGACTGGTCTTATCTACTGCACCAGGAGGCAGGCAACTCATGAGCACGGACAACACGCAATTCAACACGCTGGAGCTGCAGGCCGAAGGCCCGGTGGCCCGCATCTGGCTCAACCGCCCGGAGCTGCGCAACGCCTTCGACGACGAGGTCATTGGCGAGCTGAGCCGGGCCTTTGCGCTGGCCAGCGGCAAGGCCGATGTGCGGGTGATCGTGCTGGGCGCGCGCGGCCCGGCCTTCTGTGCCGGCGCGAATCTCAACTGGATGCGCCGCGCCGCCGACTTCACGCGCGAGCAGAACACCCAGGACGCAGCGGGCCTGGCGAGCATGCTGCGCGCCATCCACGAAAGCCCCAAGCCGGTGATCGCCCGCGTGCAGGGCGACGTGTACGCCGGCGGCATGGGCCTGGTGGCGGCCTGCGACATGGCGGTGAGCGTGGACACCGCCGGCTACTGCCTGAGCGAGGTGAAGATCGGTTTGATCCCGGCCACCATCAGCCCCTACGTGCTGCGTGCCATGGGCACGCGCTCGGCGCAGCGCTACTTCCTCACCGCCGAGCGCTTCTCCGCGGCCGAGGCGCATCGCATTGGCTTCGTTCATGAAGTGGTGACGGCCGACGAGCTCGATGCCAAGGTCGACGCGCTGACCAAGGCGCTGTGCAACGCCAGCCCTGCGGCCGTGCGCGCCTGCAAGAAGCTGATCGACGACGTGTCCGGGCGCGAGATCGACGACGCGCTGGTGGCGCAGACGGTGCAGGGCATTGCCGACATCCGTGCGAGCGAAGAGGGGCGCGAAGGCGTGCAATCGTTCCTGCAAAAGCGCAAGCCCAACTGGTTGATCTGATGCCCCCCGGCTTTTCACTTCGCTTCGCTGCGTGCAACTCCACCCCCCAAGGGGGCGGCGCGGCTCGCCTTGGGGCGGCCCGGCGGCGGCCGCCATCGCCATGGACAGCCTGACCACACCCGAACTCATTGCCCTGGCCGGTGCCCTCGGCTGGGCCAGCGGCGTGCGGCTGTACCTGGTGGTCTTTCTCACCGGGCTGGCCGGCTACCTGGGCTGGATTCCGCTGCCAGGCGGGCTGCAGCTGCTGGCGCATCCGGCGGTGCTGATCGCCAGCGGCTTCATGGTGTTCGTCGAATTCTTCGCCGACAAGATTCCGGGCCTGGATTCGCTGTGGGACATCGTGCACACCGTCATCCGCGTGCCGGCCGGCGCCGCGCTGGCCGCCGGTGTGTTCGGCGTGGACCATGGCGCCATGGCGCTGGTGGCGGCCATCGTTGGCGGCAGCCTGGCCGCTACGTCGCACGTGGCCAAGGCCACCACCCGCGCAGCCATCAACACCTCGCCCGAGCCGTTCACCAACGTGGGCGCTTCGCTGGTCGAAGACAGTGCGGTGCCCGCGAGCCTCTGGCTGGCCGTGGCGCACCCGCTGGTGTTCGGCGTGCTGCTGGTGCTCGTGCTCATTCTCAGCGTCTGGCTCATTCACAAGAGCTGGCGCTTTCTCAAGTCGTTGTTTGGCCGGCTCGCCCGCATCTTCAGCGGCCGTCCTGATCCGGGCGTGACGCCCGCCTTCCAGATCAAGAAGAACTCCTCCGGGGACTGATTCCATGTTCAAGAAAATCCTTATCGCCAATCGCGGTGAAATCGCCTGCCGCGTCGCCGCCACCGCCAGCCGCATGGCCATTCAGACGGTGGCCGTATATTCGGACGCCGACGCGCACGCCAACCACGTGCGCGCTTGCGACGAAGCCATCCACCTGGGCGGCAGCGCACCCAAGGACAGCTACCTGCGCTGGGAAAGGATCCTGGAAGCAGCCCAGGCCACCGGCGCGCAGGCGGTGCACCCCGGCTACGGCTTCCTGTCGGAGAACGAGGACTTCGCCCGCGCCTGTGCCAAGGCCGGCCTGGTCTTCATCGGCCCGCCGGCCGAGGCCATCCTGGCCATGGGCCTGAAGGCCGAATCCAAGCGCCTGATGGAAAAGGCCGGCGTGCCGCTGGTGCCGGGCTACCACGGCGCGGAGCAGGGCGGCGATCTGCTGCAGCGCGAGGCCGACCGCATCGGCTATCCAGCGCTCATCAAGGCCAGCGCGGGCGGCGGCGGCAAGGGCATGCGCATCGTCGAAAAGAGCGAGGACTTTGCGGCGGCGCTCGCCTCGTGCCAGCGCGAAGCCATCAACAGCTTCGGCAGCGACGCGGTGCTCATCGAAAAATACGTACAGCGCCCGCGCCACATCGAGATCCAGGTGTTTGGCGACACGCACGGCAACTACGTCTACCTGTTCGAGCGCGACTGCTCGGTGCAGCGGCGCCACCAGAAGGTGCTGGAAGAAGCGCCCGCGCCCGGCATGACCGAGGCCATGCGCAAGAAGATGGGCGAGGCGGCGGTCAATGCCGCGCGCGCCGTGAACTACGTGGGCGCCGGCACGGTGGAATTCATCGTGGAGCAGACCGGCGGCTACGAAGACCCCGACGCGATGAAGTTCTACTTCATGGAGATGAACACCCGCCTGCAGGTGGAGCACCCGGTCACCGAGGCCATCACCGGGCTGGACCTCGTGGAGTGGCAACTACGCGTGGCGGCCGGCGAGCCGCTGCCGCTCAAGCAGGACGAGCTCAAGATCCAGGGCCACGCCATCGAGGCGCGCATCTGCGCCGAGAACCCCGACAACGGCTTCCTGCCCGCCACCGGCACGCTGCACGTGTACCGCAAGCCGCCGCACAGCAGCTTCGAGCGCAGCCCGGTCCGGGTGGACGACGGAGTGCGCGAAGGCGGGCAGATCTCGCCCTTCTACGACTCGATGATCGCCAAGCTCATCGTGCACGGCGCAACGCGGGCCGAGGCCCTGGCTCGGCTCGATGCGGCGTTGGCGCAGACGCACATCGTGGGCCTGGCGACCAACGTGCAGTTCCTGCGCGGCGTGCTGCGCACCGAGTCCTTCTCGCAGGCGAAGCTGGACACCGCCCTGATCGAGCGCGAGCGCGCCGTGCTGTTCAACCAGGAGCCGCTGGGCCTGCCGCTGGCCGTGGCCGCCGCCGTGGGCAACACCGTGCTGCAGGAGCAGGCGGGCGCGAGCCGCGACCCCTTCAGCCGCCGCGACGGCTGGCGCGCACTGGGCGCGCCTGCACGCCCTTTCAGCTTCGAGTTCCACGGCGACAAGCACGAGGCGCAGCTGCGCTACTTGCATGACGGCACCTTCGACCTGAAGGTGGGCGACGTGCACGGTCCCCTGGTGATAGGGCGCCTGCCCGACGGCGAGACCGAGGTCGAGTTCAATGGCCGGCGCCACACGGTGCGCGTCGACGAGCTGGGCGGCACCGCCTACATCTTCGGCACCCAGGGCGCGACGCGCATCACCGCCATCGACCGCCTGGCCCACGCGGGCGACACGCAGGCCGAGGGCGGGCGCCTCACGGCCCCGATGCCGGGCAAGGTGGTGTCCTTTGCCGTCAAGGCCGGCGACAAGGTCACGCGCGGCCAGCCGCTGGCGGTGATGGAGGCCATGAAGATGGAGCACACCATTGCCGCGCCGGCCGACGGCACCGTGCAAGAGCTGCTCTACCAGCCCGGCGACCAGGTGACCGAGGGCGCCGAACTGCTGAAGCTGGCCGCGTAAAGGCCCCGGTGGACGGCGACAAGCACGCTTGGGAATAAGCTCGCAGCCATGCGAATCACCGTCTACCTCACCGACAACCGTCCCGAACCCTGGATCAAGGCGCTGCGCGAGGCGCTGCCCGATGCCGAGGTCGACGTCTGGGCGCCCGGCGCGCCGCAGGCCGACCATGCCGTGGTCTGGGCGCCGCCGCAACAGATGCTCGACGAGCAGGCGCCGGGGCTGAAGACCATCTTCAACATCGGCGCCGGGGTGGATGCCATCCTCAAGCTCAAGCTACCGCCCACCACGCAACTGGTGCGCATCGACGACGGCGGCATGGCGGTGCAGATGGCCGAGTTCGTCTGCCATGCGCTGGTGCGCCACTTTCGCGAACTGGACTACTACCAGGAGGCCGCGAAGGACGGCGAATGGACCTACCGTCGCCCACGCCAGCGCCAGGACTTCCCGGTGGGCATCATGGGCATGGGCGTGCTGGGCCAGCGCGTGGCCAAGGCCGTGCAGCACTTCGAGTTTCCGGTGAATGGCTGGAGCCGCTCGCCGCGCGAGGTGGAAGGCGTTCGCGGCTTCGCCGGCGAAGCGCAGCTGAATGACTTTCTCGCGGCCAGCAAGGTGCTGGTGTGCCTGCTGCCCCTGACGCCCGACACGCGCGGCATCCTGCGCCACGACACCCTGAGCAAGCTGCAGTTCGGCGGCTTGCTCATCAACGTGGCGCGCGGCGCGCACCTGGTGGAAGACGACCTGATTGCGCTGCTCGACTCGGGCCAGCTCTCGGGCGCCACGCTGGATGTGTTCCAGACAGAGCCGCTGCCCGCCGACCATCCCTTCTGGCGCCACCCGCGCATCACCGTCACCCCGCATGCATCGGCCCGCACCCTGCGCGACGAAACCGTGGCGCAGATCGCCGGCAAGATCCGCGCAATGGACCGCGGCGAGCCCGTGGCCGGCGTGGTCGACACGGCGCGCGGCTATTGAGACGACGAGACACGAAAGGACAAGCCCCATGAACTACCCATCCCGCGTGAAGATCGTCGACGTCGGCCCGCGCGACGGCCTGCAGAACGAGAAGCAGCCGGTGCCCACCGAGGTCAAGCTGGGCCTCATCCACCGCCTGCAGGACGCGGGCCTGAAGGAAATCGAGGTCACCAGCTTCGTCAGCCCCAAGTGGGTGCCGCAGATGGCCGACAACGCGCAGGTGATGCATGGCATCCAGCGCAAGGCCGGCGTGCGCTACTCGGTGCTCACGCCCAACATGAAGGGCTTCGAAGCCGCGGTGGCCGCACCGCGCGAAGAGTGGCCCGACGAGATCGTGGTGTTCGGCGCCGCCAGCGAAGCCTTCAGCCAGAAGAACATCAACTGCTCCATAGCCGAGAGCATCGAGCGCTTTGCGCCGGTGGTGGAGGCGGCGCGCGAAAAAGGCATCTACGTGCGCGGCGCCATGTCGTGCACCGTGGGCTGCCCCTACGAGGGCGAGATCGCACCGTCGCGCGTGGACATGCTGGCCGGCCTCATGAAGGGCATCGGCGTGCAGCACGTGGGCGTGGCCGACACCATCGGCGTGGGCACGCCCATCAAGGTGCAGCGCGCGCTGGAGGCCACCCTCAAGCACTTCGGCATCGACGACGTTTCGGGCCACTACCACGACACCTATGGCCAGGCCATTGCCAACACGCTGGCCAGCCTGGAGATGGGCGTGTGGCAGTACGACACCTCGTCCGCCGGCCTGGGCGGCTGCCCCTACGCCAAGGGCGCCACCGGCAACGTGGCCACGGAAGACGTGGTGTACCTGCTGCAGGGCATGGGCATCGAGACCGGCATCGACTTGGACAAGCTCATCGATGCCGGCGCCTACATCAGCGAGGCGCTGGGCCGCAAGCCGGCCTCGCGCGCGGCCACGGCCATCCTGAACAAGCGGGCGGGGTAAGCGCCGGGCCACCGCGCCCCCCGGAGCGACGACGTCATGCCGCAGGACGTTCGCGAGCAGCCCGGCCACGCCGACTCGCGCGACTGCGTCCTGACCGTTCTGACGCCCACCATCGGCCGAGCGGGGCTCGATGCGCTCATTGCCTCCATCGAGGCGCAGACGCTGGGGGCGTCGAAGATCTTCCACATCCTGCTGTGGGACGACATGCGTGAACCCAAGGCCCGGCCGCTCGCAGCGTACGACGGGCCGCGGCGACTGAGCCTGGTGCTCGGCGCCGGCTTCGGCCGCAACGGCCAGGCGCCGGGCTCGCCGCTGCGCGCGGTCGGGCTCATGGCGGCCAGTACGCCGTGGGTGACCTTTGCGGACGACGACGTGGTCTGGGCGCCTGGCCATGCTGCGTCTTTGCTGTCGGCAGCTCATGGACTGAACTGGGCCTCGTGCCTGCGGCGCATCGTGGCGCCGGGCGGGGACGAGATCGGCGTCGACCGCTTCGAATCCGTGGGCGACGACCCAACGCGCCGCGTGGCCTACGAGATGTGCGACGGCAACACGATGCTGTTCCGGCGCGAACTGGGCGTGGCGGCCGCGCCGCTGTATCGGGAAACCATGCACTACGACGACGACCGGCGCCTCTATGCCTTTCTCAAGGCCAACGGCGGGCCGCGCGGGCGCAGCGGGCAGGCGAGCATCCGGCAGGTTTGTCCGGCGCGGCTGGAATCCTTCTTTCGTGCGAACTGCACGCGCGAGCCGTAAGGGCGAGACGGCAGCGTGCATGGCCGACCGAGTACTGGGCGGGCGCGACGCTGGTCGCCTACCATCGCGAGAAGTATCGACAAGGGGTGCCATGCGACCGTCCATTGCGCTTGACATGAAGAGAACCGCAGTGCGTGAGGCCACGGAGCGCTTCCGTGCGGTCAATCCGCGTGTTTTCGGCTCCGTACTGAACGGCACCGACCAGGAAGGCAGTGATCTCGACCTGCTGGTCGACGCCTTGCCTGGCGCAACGATGTTCGACCTGGGCGGACTGCAAGATGAACTGGAGTCCTTGCTTGGTGTGCATGTCGATGTTCTGACGCCAACCGATCTGCCACCGAAGTTTCGAGCCAAGGTGCTCGCTGAAGCGCGACCCGTATGAGCGAGAGCCGCCGATGGCCATGCCGAGTTCGCGAAGGCCCATTCCGAAGTGCCTTGGCGAAGCATGCGTGGCATGCGCAACCGCATCGCCCACGGCTACTTCGACATCAACCTCGATGTGGTGTGGGACACCGTGCAGGCAGCGCTGCCGGAACTCATCAAACAGTTGGATCGAGTGCGACCGGACAGCTCATAGATCCATTTGCATCGGGGTTGCATGTCACTGCAACCAGGACATGAGTTCAATCAAGGAGGAAACACAAGATGAACAGCGAAATCGTTTCAGAAGCCGCACGCGCAACACTGTCGGGCACCATCCCGTTCCCCGAAGTGGTTCGCCGGCTGATGGAAACCGGCTGCGAGTACTACCACGTCGACTTCGTGGCCTTGCGCAAGACCTTCTACAGTGCCAAGGGCGACACGGTGGCGACGCCCATTCCGTACGAAGGCCTGCCGGCGGTGGCCGCGGACTTCGATGCGGCGGCACTGCGCGCCAACATCCTCGACAGCCAGCAGAAGAACCAGCCCTACCGGGATTTCGTCCACCGCGCGATGACGGCCGGCGTGCAGGGCTACATCGCCTTCCTGCGCGGGCAGCGCGTCACGTATTGGGGGCGCAGCGGCGACCAGCACACCGAGTGGTTTCCCGGCGCGGCACCCACGTCGAAATAGCCAGGCGCCTAAACTCGGGCGCTTCGATCACCGACCCCAGCCCGAAGGAAGAAGCCTCATGTGCGGCGCCGAACTCACAGCCTTGCCTGAAACCGTCCAACGCGTCGCGCGCCTGCTCCAGTCCGCCGGCCATCCGCACGCGCCGCAGATGCTCGACGACGCGGCGCGCACCGCGCAGCAGGCGGCCGATGCGCTGGGCATCGACGTGGGGCAGATCGCCAAGAGCATCATCTTCAAGCGCAAGAGCGACAACGTGGCGGTGCTGGTGGTCGCCTCGGGCGACCGGCGCGTGGACGAGAAGAAGGTCGACGCCATCGTTGGCAAGACGGGCCGCGCCGACGCCGACTTCGTGAAGGCTGCCACCGGCTTCTCGATCGGCGGCGTGTCGCCCTTTGCGCATGCCACCGAGCCGGTCACGCTCATCGATCGCGAACTGTTCCGCTTCGAGGAAATCTGGGCTGCCGCGGGCCATCCGCACGCGGTGGTCAAGCTCAGCCCCGCGCAGCTCGAGAAGCTCACCGGCGCGCCGGTGGCCGACGTGGTGCAGCCGCCCGCCGCGTGACACCCACCACCACGATGGCCGAACTCGCCCGGCGCGCCGCAGCGGTGCAACGGGCCGCGCAAGAAGCGGGTGGGCCGGTGCCATCGCCTTGCGTGTCGGTGTGCCGCATGAACGCCGCCAGCGGCTTGTGCGAAGGGTGCCTGCGAACGCTGGACGAGATCGCCGCCTGGGGCACGATGAGCGATGCGGCCAGGTGCACGGTATGGCTGCACATCGGCCGGCGCGCGGTGCAAGATACGCATCCGACCTGAGACACAAGACAGAGAAGGACTTCGCGACGCCATGAAGAACATCACCTTCTACTACGACTTCATCTCGCCCTTCGCGTACCTCGCCTTCGAGAAGCTGCCCGAGACGCTGGCCGGGCTGAGCTATCACATCCGCTACCGCCCGGTGCTGCTGGGCCCGCTGCTGCGCCAGCACGGCCTGCTGGGGCCGGCCGAGGTGCCGCACAAGCGCGACTGGACCTACCGGCATGTGTTGTGGCTGGGCCATGCGCACGACATCCACATCGACATGCCGGCCACGCATCCCTTCAACCCGCTGCCCTACCTGCGCCTGGCGCTGTCCACCAGCCATGACGGCGACACCAGCCGCTTCGTGACCGAGACCATCTTCCGCGACATCTGGCAAGGCGGCGGCGAGCCGGGCGATGCAGCGCAACTGGCGGCGCTCAAGGCCCGGCTGCACCCGGTGCGCGAGGCCGATGCCGACGAGGTGAAGGCGCAACTGCGCGCCAACACAGACGAAGCCCTGGCCTCCGGCGTCTTCGGCACGCCCACCTTCGAGGTGGACGGCCAGAAGTTCTGGGGCTTCGACAGCCTGCCCATCCTGCGCGGCTATCTCGACGCCGATCCGTGGTTCGGCGAGTCGGCGTGGTGCAACGCAGCAAACCGCCCCGGCCTGACGGCCCGCGGAAAACCCTGAGTCGCTTCAGCCCCCAATTTCCGCATGCCGGAAGTGGCGTCGCGGGTTTGACTCTAGTTCGTCAGCAAACGTTAAGTTTGGCGAAAGCCTAGGGTCAGTCGCCGGTCGAAGAATCCAGTACGGCACCGAGGTTTCGGCGCCGCACCATTCTTACTAGAGGAGACCGACGACATGACAGCCGCACTTGATTCTCGGGGGGCAGCAGCTCCCCGACCCATGACAGCCGAGGAGAAGAAGGTCATCTTCGCTTCCTCGCTCGGTACGGTTTTCGAGTGGTACGACTTCTACCTGTACGGCTCGCTGGCAGCGATCATTGCCAAGCAGTTCTTCAGCGGCCTGGATGCGGGTGCAGCCTTCATCTTCGCGCTGCTGGCCTTTGCCGCGGGCTTCCTGGTGCGGCCCTTCGGTGCCATCGTGTTCGGCCGCCTGGGCGACATGATCGGGCGCAAGTACACCTTCCTGGTCACCATCCTGATCATGGGCCTGTCGACCTTCATCGTCGGCATGCTGCCCAGCTACGCCACCATCGGCGTGGCCGCTCCGGTCATCCTGATCGCCCTGCGCATGCTGCAAGGCCTGGCGCTGGGCGGCGAGTACGGTGGCGCTGCCACCTACGTGGCCGAGCACGCCCCGCACGGCAAGCGCGGTGCCTACACCTCGTGGATCCAGACCACGGCCACGCTGGGCCTGTTCCTCAGCCTGCTGGTCATCCTGGGCGTGCGCACGGTCGTGGGTGAAGACGCCTTCGCCGCATGGGCCTGGCGCATTCCCTTCCTGGTGTCCATCGCGCTGCTGGCCGTGTCGGTGTGGATCCGCCTGTCGCTGAACGAGTCGCCCGCCTTCCAGAAGATGAAGGCCGAGGGCAAGACTTCCAAGGCGCCGCTGGCCGAGTCCTTCGGCGAGTGGAAGAACCTGAAGATCGTGATCCTGGCGCTGGTGGGCCTCACGGCCGGCCAGGCCGTGGTCTGGTACACGGGTCAGTTCTATGCGCTGTTCTTCCTCACGGCGCAGCTCAAGGTCGATGCCGTCACGGCCAACCTGCTGATCGCCGCGGCCCTGCTGATCGGCACGCCCTTCTTCGTGATCTTCGGCTCGCTGTCGGACAAGATCGGCCGCAAGCCGATCATCATGGCCGGCTGCCTGCTGGCCGCGCTGACCTACTTCCCGGTGTTCAAGATGCTGACCGAAGCGGCCAACCCCGACCTGGCCCACGCCCAGGCCAACGCCGCCGTCACCGTGACCGCCGACCCGGCCACCTGCTCGTTCCAGGGCAATCCGGTGGCGCGCGAGATCGACTTCAAGAGCTCGTGCGACATCGCCAAGCGCTTCCTGGTGCAGAACTCGGTGAGCTACGACAACATCGCCGGCGCACCGGGCTCCGCCGCCATCGTGAAGATCGGTGAAAAGGCCATCACGGCGCCCAACGGCACCGTGGTCAAGTCCAAGTTCGACGAGCAGTCGACCAAGGACATCGCCGCCTTCAAGAAGGGCGTGGCCGACGACCTGAAGGCTGCCGGCTATCCGACCAAGGCCGACCCGGCCAAGATGAACAAGTTCATGGTGCTAGTCATCCTGACCTTCCTGGTGATCCTGGTGACCATGGTGTACGGCCCGATTGCCGCCATGCTGGTGGAACTGTTCCCGACCCGCATCCGCTACACCTCCATGAGCCTGCCGTATCACATCGGCAACGGCTGGTTCGGCGGCCTGCTGCCGACCACGGCCTTCGCCATCGTGGCCAGCACCGGCAACATGTACAACGGCCTGTGGTATCCGATCATCATCGCGGGCATCACGCTGGTGGTGGGCACGCTGTTCGTCCGCGAGACGAAGGACGTCAACATCTACGCCAACGATTGATCTCCCTCGCGTGATCCCTGCCTGGCGGCCATAGTGCCGCCGGGCGTCCAGCAAAAAGGCTTCATGCGCCGCACAGCGCGGTGCTGAAGCCTTTTTCCTGGGCGCTGCATCCGGCTCGCCCCCCCCTTACTCACCCATTCAGGAAGGACTGCATCATGTGGAAAATCGTTGTCGGCTTCGTCGCCTTTGCTGCCATTGCGCTGTTCGTGATCATGCAAGCCGGCGACAAGGTCGACATGTCGGGCGAGAAGCACGGCGGCGACACCACCACGCATGCGCCGGAGCCGGCCCCGGCGAAGTAAGGCCCCTTGGCAGCGGGCGCTGCCTCAGCGCTTGAAGCGCCCGTCCGAGATGATCGACAGGTCGGCGAAGTCGATGCCGCTATGGTCGGTGGGCGAATAGCTCACCTCCAGACCGCCGCCGACATCGAAGCCGCGAATGCTCTCCAGCGCGGTCACCACCTTGGCGCGCGTGGGCTTGGGGCCGGCGCGGCGCAGGCCTTCGACCAGCACCTTGGCCGAGGCAAAGCCTTCCAGCGATGCGGGCGAGAGTTCGTTCATGCCCTTGGCGCGGGCCATGGTCAGGGCCTCCTTCACCATGGCGTTGGCCACCGAGCGCTCGCTCGGAAACACCTGCGTCACGATCACGCCCTTGCTGGCGTCGCCCAACTGCTGGATGAAGCCGCTGGACGCGTTGTTGGACAGCGTGACCACCTGTGCCGCCGAGCCGGCCGCGCGCAGCGCCTTCACACCGTCGACCACCGCCGTGCCCGAGCCGATCCACAGCACGGCCTGCGAGTTGGCCGCCACCAGCTTGGGCACGATGGCCGCGTAGTCGGGCTTGTCGCGGTCGGCGGGCACCACTGCCGCGGGCTCGAAGCCGGCCTTGGCAAAACCCTTCTTCGCGCCTTCCAGCGCATCGGCGCCGAAGGAGTCGGTCACGTGCACCACCGAGATGCGGTTCATCCCCACCGTGCTCAGGTGCGCCACCGCCTTCTCGGCCTCGCGCTGGTAGGTGGAGCGCACGTTGAACACATGCCTTTGCACTGGCTGGTGCAGCGCCATGGCGCCGGTGGAGGGCGCAATCAGCGCCACGCCGTGCGCGTCCAGCAGCGGGATGATGGCCTGGGTGTGCGGCGTGCCGCGCGTCATGAACATGGCCAGCACCTGGCGCTGCTCGATCAGCACCTTGGCGTTGGCGCCCGCGCGTTTCACGTCGAAGGCGTCGTCCATGCGCGTGATCTCGATCCGCTCGCCGTACACGCCGCCCTGGGCGTTGACGGCGTCGATCACCAGCTGCGCGCCGGCAATGGTCTCGTTCACGCTGGCGGCCACCGAGCCGCTGATGCCCGCTGTCTGGCCGATGACCAACTGGGCCTGTGCCATGCCGCATGCGCCAAGGCATGCCAGGGAAAGGGCTGCGGCGCGTAGGCCCGCGAATCGCTTGGTGCGCATGGTTCTCTCTCGAAGCTCGCTGTAAGCAAATGATTCAGGAGGCGATATTGGCGCGTGAAGCGAGCGCATCTTCGATCGGGGAAAACCCGCTGAGCACGACTTTTCGCACCCTCTTTTTCGGGCGGTGTCATGAGAAGGTGCGCGTTTTGCGCCGGGCCCTAGCGCGTTTGGCGCGCGCATGGCGCGGCGGCTGCCGCAATCCCCGCCTTTGCAACCGAGCATCGGGGCATGGCAGCAGGCTGTCAGCCGACCCTCCATAGAATGTTTGCCCCACCCATCAAGGCACGCATGACACAGGGCTCCATCCGGATTCGCGGCGCACGCCAGCACAACCTTCGCAACCTCGACCTCGACATCCGCACCGGCGAGCTGACGGTGGTCACCGGGCCCAGCGGCTCGGGCAAGTCCAGCCTGGTCTTCGACACGCTGTTTGCCGAAGGGCAGCGGCGCTATGTCGAGACCTTCTCGGCCTACGCGCGCCAGTTCCTGGACCGCATGGACAAGCCGGCGGTGGACCGGGTGGAGGGCGTGCCGCCGGCCATCGCCATCGACCAGACCAACCCGGTGCGTTCGTCGCGCTCCACGGTGGGCACGATGACGGAGCTCAACGACCACCTCAAGCTGCTGTTCGCGCGCGCCGGCCAGTTGTTCGACCGCGAGACGGCGCTGCCGGTGCGGCACGATTCGCCCGATTCCATCTACGCGCAGTTGTCGGCGCGTGCCGCGGCTGCCGGCGACCCGCGCGTGGTGCTGACCTTTCCGGTGGAATTGCCCGGCGGCACCAGCGCCGAGGAAGTGGAGCAGTGGCTGTCTGCCAGCGGCTTCACCCGTGTGCAGGCCGAACGCGAGGAGGTCAGGCCGCACACGAGCGCAGCACCGGGGCGCTCCAAGCAGGCGAGTGCCCCCTCGGGGGGCGGCGAACCTCGCGAAGCGGGGAGCGCGGGGGTTGTCAAGGTGCTCGATGTGGTGGCGGACCGTTTTCGACTGTCGGGCGCCGAGCGTGCGCGCGTCATCGAGGCCATCGAGGTGGCACTCAAGCGCGGCTCGGGCAAGCTGACGGTGTACGCGCTGCCGGCGGAAGAGGGCGCACAGCCCGAGATCTGGAAGTTCTCCACCGGCCTGCACTGCCCGGAAAGCGACATCCGCTACGCCGACCCGCTGCCCTCCATGTTCTCCTTCAACTCGGCGGTGGGTGCCTGCGACACCTGCCGCGGGTTCGGCCGCGTCATCGGCGTGGACATGGGCCTGGTCATTCCCAACGACAAGCTCACGCTGCGCGCCGGCGCCATCAAGCCGATCCAGACGCCGGCCTGGAAGGAGTGCCAGGACGACCTGATGCGCCACGCCGAGGCGGCCGGCATTCCGCGCGACACGCCCTGGGTCAAGCTCACGCCCGAGCAGAAAGAGTGGGTCATCGAAGGCTCGCCCAACTGGAAGGGCAAGTGGAACCAGCAGTGGTACGGCGTGCGCCGCTTCTTCGGCTACCTGGAGAGCAAGGCCTACAAGATGCACATCCGGGTGCTCTTGTCCAAGTACCGCAGCTACACGCCCTGCCCGGTGTGCGGCGGCGCGCGGCTCAAGCTGGAAAGCCTGCTGTGGCGCATCGGCGGCAAGGAAGATGCCGATGCGGTGCTGGCGCCGTCGGCGCGCCGGGCCGCCCCAAGCGCCGACAGCCCCCTGGGGGGGCAGCGAGGACACGACAGTGCCGAGCGTGGGGGCAAACAGGTTCAGCGATTCATGCCGGTGGGGGCGAAGTGGTCGCGTGCGCAGCTTGAAGCGCTGCCTGGCCTGAGCCTGCACGACCTGATGCTGCTGCCCATCGAGCGGCTTCGGCAGTTCTTCGACCGGCTCGAGGCGCCCACGGGCGAGAGCGCAAGGGGCGGCGAAGCGCAGGCGCTCAAGCTGCTGTACGAGGAAATCACCACCCGGCTGCGCTATCTGCACGACGTGGGCATCGGCTACCTGACGCTCGACCGGCAAAGCCGCACGCTGTCGGGCGGCGAGGTGCAGCGCATCAATCTCACGACCGCCCTGGGCACCTCGCTGGTCAACACGCTCTTCGTGCTCGACGAGCCCAGCATCGGCCTGCACCCGCGCGACATGAACCGCATCACCGAGGCCATGCTGCGCCTGCGTGACGCGGGCAACACGCTGGTGGTGGTGGAGCACGACCCGGCCGTGATGCTGGCGGCCGACCGCATCATCGACATGGGCCCGGGCCCTGGCGTTCGCGGCGGGCAGATCGTGTTCGACGGCGCCACGCAGGCGCTGCGCAGCGCCGAGACGCTGACCGGCGCCTACCTGGGCGGGCGCAAGACCATCGGCATGGGCTTCAAGCGCCCGGTGGGCGATGCGACGCCGCGCCTCATCCTCGAAGGCGTGCGCGAGCACAACCTGAAGAACGTGACGGTGGAGCTGCCGCTGCAGCGCCTGGTGTGCGTCACCGGCGTGAGTGGCTCGGGCAAGTCCACGCTCATCCAGGACGTGCTGGCGCCTGCGCTCATGCGCCACTTCGGCAAGGCGACCGAGGCGCCGGGCGAGCACGACCGACTGCTGGGTGCCGACCACCTGAGCGACGTGGTGTTCGTGGACCAGTCGCCCATCGGCAAGACGGCGCGCTCCAATCCCGCCAGCTATGTGGGCGCGTGGGATGCCATACGCGAGATCTACGCCACCGCGCCGCTGGCCAGGCAGCGCGGCTACACGGCCGCCAAGTTCAGCTTCAACAGTGGCGACGGGCGTTGCCCCACCTGCGGCGGCTCGGGCTTCGAGCATGTGGAGATGCAGTTTCTCTCGGACGTGTACCTGCGCTGCCCCGATTGCGACGGCAAGCGCTACCGGCCCGAGATTCTCGAAGTGACGGTGGAGCGCGCCGGCCGCGTGCTCAACGTGGCGGACGTGCTGGAGCTGACCGTGGCCGAAGCCTTGGCCGCATTTGCCAACGACCGCGAGGTGCAGCGCGTGCTGCAGCCCATCGTGGATGTGGGCCTGGACTACGTGAAGCTGGGCCAGCCCGTGCCCACGCTCAGCGGCGGCGAGGCGCAGCGCTTGAAGCTCGCGGGCTTCCTGGCCGAAGCGGCCAAGACCAGTTCGGCCAGCAAGCAGCCGCTGGCGCGCAAGGGCACGCTGTTCCTGTTCGACGAACCCACCACTGGCCTGCACTTCGACGACATCGCCCGGCTCATGCGGGCGCTGCGCAAGCTGCTGGACGCCGGCCATTCGCTGGTCGTGATCGAGCACAACCTGGACGTGATCCGCGCCAGCGACTGGCTCATCGACCTGGGCCCCGAAGGTGGTGACGGCGGCGGACAGATCGTGGCCGAGGGCGCACCCGAACAGGTGCGCGAGAACCGCGCCTCGCTTACCGGCGCGGCGCTGGCCGACTACGAGAACACCATCGGACCCGGCGCCTTCAAGGCGGCGGAGAAAGTGCTGCGCAGCTACGCCGGCCACGCGCAGCCCGCACCGGGGCGCGATGCCATCGAGATCGTGCATGCGCGCGAGCACAACCTGAAGAACCTGTCGGTGAACATCCCGCGCGGCAAGTTCAGCGTGGTGACGGGGGTGAGCGGCTCGGGCAAATCGACGCTGGCCTTCGACATCCTGTTCAACGAAGGCCAGCGGCGCTATCTCGAATCGCTCAATGCGTATGCGCGCTCGATCGTGCAGCCGGCGGGCCGGCCCGAGGTGGATGCGGTGTACGGCATTCCGCCCACGGTGGCCATCGAGCAGCGCCTGTCGCGCGGCGGGCGCAAGAGCACGGTGGGCACCACCACCGAGGTGTGGCACTTCCTGCGCCTGTTGTTCGTGAAGCTGGGCGTGCAGCATTGCATCCACGACAACACGCCGGTGCAGCCGCAGACGCCCGACAGCATTGCCGCGCAGATCCTGAAGAACTTCAAGGGCCAGCACGTCGGCCTGCTGGCGCCGCTGGTGTGCAACCGCAAGGGCGTCTACACCGAGCTGGCCGATTGGGCCCGCCCCCGCGGCTACACGCACCTGCGGGTGGATGGCGCCTTCCTGCCCACCACCAACTTCCCGCGCATCGACCGCTTCAAGGAGCACAGCATCGAGCTGCCGGTGGCGAGCCTGGACGTGCTGCCGCAAAACGAGGCGCAGTTGCGCGAGGCGCTGACCACGGCGCTTGAGCATGGCAAGGGCGTGGTGCATGTGCTGAGCGATCTCACCGGCCTGCGCGGCGCGATGATGGCTGGCGCACCCACCGACGGCATCGGCAAGGCGCACGTGTATTCCACGCTGCGGGCCTGCCCGGTGTGCGCCACCAGCTATGCCGAGCTGGACCCGCGCCTGTTTTCCTACAACAGCAAGCACGGCTGGTGCCCCGATTGCGTGGGCACGGGCGTCAAGCTCAGCAAGGAGCAGCGCAAGGTCTTCGACGACTCGGTGCTGGCCGACGACCAGCGCGGGCGCGAGCAGACCTTTGCCGAGCCGGAACTGGACGATGTGGGCGAAGTGGTGTGCCCCACCTGCGAAGGCACGCGGCTGAATGCCACGGCACGCGCGGTGATCTTTGGCGAAGCAGTGAACGGCATTGCAGGCATCGGCATTGCCGAGCTGGCGCGCATGAGCGTGAGCGACATCCGCCAGTGGTTCGAGACGCTGCAACTCAGCGGCCGCGAAGCCGACATTGCCCGCGACCTGGTGCCCGAAATCAAGAGCCGCCTCGAATTCCTCGAAGAGGTGGGCCTGGGCTACCTCACGCTGGACCGTGGCGCGCCCACTCTGTCGGGCGGCGAGGCGCAGCGCATTCGCCTGGCGGCGCAACTGGGCAGCAACCTGCAGGGCGTCTGCTACGTGCTGGACGAGCCCACCATCGGCCTGCATGCGCGCGACAACCAGATCCTGCTCAACGCGCTGCACAAGCTGGGCGACAAGGGCAACACGCTGGTGGTGGTGGAGCATGACGAAGACACCATCCGCCGCGCCGACCACGTGATCGACATCGGCCCCGGTGCCGGCAAGCGCGGCGGCCGCGTGGTGGCCGAAGGCGCGCTGGCCGACATCCAGGCGGCCGAAGGTTCGCTCACCGGTCGCTACCTGCGCGATGCCATCCGCCATCCGCTGCATGCGCGCCGCCTGGTGCTGCCTCAGGGCGAGGAGGGCGAAGGCGCGACGCAATGGCTCACCGTGCGCGGCGCCGAAATGCACAACCTGAAGAAGGTCACGGCCAGCGTGCCGCTGCAGCGCCTGGTGGCCATCACCGGCGTGAGCGGATCGGGCAAGTCCACGCTCGCGCGGGACGTGCTGCTGGCCAACGTGCAGGCCATTGCGCAACAGCGCACCACCAAGGCGGGCCGCGACGCCGATGCCGCCGGCAAGCGCCCGGCCTGGGCCGGCTGCGCATCGCTGGAAGGCTACGAAACCATCGATCGCGTGCTGGAGGTGGACCAGACCCCCATCGGCAAGACCCCGCGCAGTTGCCCGGCCACCTACATCGGTTTCTGGGACACCATCCGCAAGCTCTTCGCCGACACACTGGAGGCCAAGGCCCGCGGCTACGGCCCCGGCCGCTTCAGCTTCAACACCGGCGAGGGCCGCTGCCCGACCTGCGAAGGCGCCGGCGTGCGCACCATCGAGATGAGCTTCCTGCCCGACGTGAAGGTGCCTTGCGAGGCCTGCCACGGTGCGCGCTTCAACCCCGAGACGCTGGCCGTGAGCTGGCGCGGCAAGAGCATCGGCGACGTGCTGCAGATGGAGGTGGACGAGGCGGTGGAGTTCTTCGCCAGCATGCCCAACATCGCGCACCCGCTGAAGCTGCTGCAGGACGTGGGGTTGGGCTACCTCACGCTGGGTCAGCCTTCGCCCACGCTGTCGGGCGGCGAGGCGCAGCGCATCAAGCTCGTCACCGAGCTCTCCAAGGTGCGCGACGACGTCACGCGCCGCGGCAACAAGGCGCCGCACACGCTGTACGTGCTGGACGAGCCCACGGTGGGCCTGCACATGGCCGATGTTGAAAAACTCATCCACGTGCTGCACCGGCTGGTCAACGGCGGCCACAGCGTGGTGGTGATCGAGCACGACCTGGACCTGATCGCCGAGGCCGACTGGGTGATCGACCTGGGCCCCGAAGGCGGCAACGGCGGCGGCCAGGTGGTGGCCGCGGCGCCGCCCCAGGAGCTGGTGAAGATCGGCACCCACACCGGCCAGGCGCTGCGCCCGGTGCTCAACCGCTGACGAGGAATCATGCTGACCATCTACAACGAACAGCACGCGCTGCACCAGGGCCGCATGGAGATGTTCCGCGGCCAGTTGGTGCCCAGCTTCGAAGTGCCGGCCCGCGTCGACCATGTGCTCGAGGCGTTGAACGCGCGCGGCATCGGCCCGGTGAGCGAGCCGGACGCTGGCTTGGGCGACGCGCTGCTGCGTTCGGTCCATGCGCCGCGCTACCTCGACTTCCTGGCGGGCGCCTGGGACGAATGGGTTGCGCTCGACCCGGCCAACGCCGCGCTCGACGTGTTGCCCTCGTACTGGCCCGCGCCCGGCATGCGGCGCGACGTGCTGCCCACGAGTTTTCCGGCGCGCGTGGGCCTCTACGCCTTCGATGCGGGCACGCCGCTCATGGCTGGCACCTGGCAGGCTGCGCGCCACGGCGCCGCCTGTGCCTGGACGGCGGCCAGTCGCGTCGCCGGCGGCGAGCGCGCGGCCTTTGCGCTGACGCGCCCGCCGGGCCATCACGCGGGCGCCGACTTCTATGGTGGCTACTGCTTCCTCAACAATGCCGCCATCGCCGCGCAAACCCTGCGCGATGCCGGCGCCGCGAGGGTGGCCGTGCTCGATGTGGACTACCACCACGGCAACGGCACGCAGGCCATCTTCTACGAGCGGGCCGACGTGCACGTGGCCAGCCTGCATGGCGACCCGCGCACCGACTACCCGTACTACCTGGGCCATGCCGACGAACGCGGCGCCGGCGAGGGACTGGGCTTCAACCACAACCTGCCGCTGGCGCGCGGCACGGACTTCGCCACCTGGCGCGCCACGCTGGCGCAGGCGCTGCAGGGCATTGCGGCGGCGGGTGCCGAGGCGCTGGTGGTGTCGCTGGGCGTCGACACCTTCGAGGGCGACCCGGTGGCCGGCTTCCGTTTGAAGAGCGACGACTACCTGCGCATCGGCGAAGACCTGGCGGGCGCCGGCCTGCCCACGGTCTTCGTGTTCGAGGGTGGCTATGCGGTGGCCGAGGTAGGCGTCAACGCGGTCAACGTGCTGCAGGGTTTCGAGCAGCAGGCCTGAGCGAAGCTTTCATTCTGCTTCCGGGTGACTCCTGATTGCCGCCTGCGCGAGGGGCCGGCCCAATGCCCGGACCTGCCACGCACGCCAACCAGGAGCCCTGCCCATGTCCCGACGCACCTTGCTTCTTCGCACCGCCTCGCTCGCCGCCCTGGCCAGCCTGGCCTGGCCCGTGGCCGCACAGGCCCAGGGCTTCCCGAACAAGCCCATCAAGCTGGTGATTGCCTTCCCGGCCGGCGGGCCCACCGACATCACCATGCGCCAACTGGCCGACAACGCCGGCAAGGTGCTGGGCCAGCCGGTGATCGTGGAGAACAAGCCCGGTGCAGGCGGCACGCTGCCCGCGCAGGCACTGCAGACCTCGGCGCCCGACGGCTACACCATCGGCCAGATTCCCCTGGGCGTGTTTCGCATCGGCTACACCACCAAGATCAACTGGGACCCGGTGAAGGACATCAGCTATGTGATCAACGTCACCGGCTACGCCTTCGGCATGGTGGTGCCCACTGACAGCCCCATCAAGAACTGGAGAGAGTTCGTGGCCTATGCCAAGGCCAATCCGGGCAAGCTCACCTACGGCTCCACCGGCAACCTCACCAGCCCGCACCTGACCACCGAGCTGCTGGCGCAGCAGGCCGGCATCCAGCTGCAGCACGTGCCGTACAAGGGCAATGCCGACCTGATGCAGGCGCTGCTGGGCGGGCACCTGATGGCCGCGTCCGACAGCACCGGCTGGGCGCCGCATGTGGAGTCGGGCAAGCTGCGCGTGCTCAACACCTGGGGCGACAAGCGGCTGGCCAAGTTTCCCGATGCGCCCACGCTCAAGGAGCTGGGCTACGACATCGTGCAGAACTCGCCCTTCGGCATCGGCGCACCCCGGGGCACGCCGCCCGAGGTGGTGAAGAAGCTGCACGACGCCTTCAAGCAGGCCATGGAAGAGCCCAGCTACCTGGCCGCGCTGGGCCGCTACGACATGGTGCCCATCTACATGAGCTCGGCCCAGTACACCGCCTTTGCCGAGGAAACGGTGAAAAAGGAGAAGGCGCTGATCGACAAGCTGGGCCTGGCCAAGGGCAGTTGAGCGTCTTCGTGAAAAACACCCGAATTCCGTTTCCCGGGACGCACGCTTTTGGCTACACAATTGCGCACCAATTGAAACAAAAGGTGTCGCATGGCTCTGAGGGTGGTGAGGATCAAGGCTTCGACAATTCTGGCCCTGGCGGCCGCCGCCTGCCTTCTGGCGGGCCCGGCCAGCGCGCAGACGCCGCCGGCTGACACCGACCTGGCCGACCTGCCGTCGCACCCCTGGGTGGTGGTGCCGCCAAGCTGGTCGCCCGAGGCCTATTTCACCAACCTGAAAGACGGCGCCAGCGTGGAGGCGCCCTTTGTTGCGCGCTTCGGCCTGAGCATGCGCGGCATCGTGCCGGCGGGCAAGACGGCCGGCCGGGCAGGGCACCACCACCTGCTGATCGACCAGCCGCTGCCGCTGGACTTCAAGAAGCCGCTGCCCTTCACCGAGAAGTACGTGCACTTCGGCAAGGGCCAGATGGAGGCGGTGGTCGACCTGCCGCCCGGCAGCTACACGCTGCGCCTGGTGCTGGCCGACCAGGGCCACATTCCGTACTTCGTCTACAGCAAGCCGATGCGCATCACGGTGACCAAGCAGAACAAGGACGTGAAGCCGGCCGACGTGCTGGGCCCGCAGCGCATCGAGGTGCTGGGCGCTGCCGACCGCGGCGCGGTGCAGCTGCCGATGCGCATGCAGTTCCACGCCAGCGGCTACAACGTGTCTCACACCAGCCCCAAGCTAGACGGCACGGGGCACTTCCGCCTCACGCTGGAGCGCAGCGGCCAGAAGAGCGAGGTGATCGAGCTCGACGGCGGGCAGACGGAGGTGTGGCTCAGCCCCCCGCGCGGCGACTACAGCACGAAGCTGGAACTGATCGGCAATGCCGACGGCAAGGCGATGGTGCAGGCCAAGCCCGTGAGCTTCAGCGTGCGCTGACGCGCGTCCGCTGAATCAGCGCGCGGCCAGGATCGCCCGCGCCACTTCCTCGAAGCCCGCGCCGCGCTCGCTGCGCGTGACGTAGCTGGGCAGGTCCGACAGGTGCGGCACGAAGCGGGCGATGTTGGCCACGCCGACGCTGTGCTCGAAGTAGTGGAACATGAGCGCGTCGTTGGTCGAGTCGCCCACGAAGGCCCAGCGCTGGCGCTCGGCGCCCAGGTCTCGGTTCCACAGCTGGCGCACGATCCAGTGCGCGCCTTCGAGCTTGTTGTGGTCGCCGAACCAGCCGTTGACGTGGATGCTGCTGACCGTGGCGTGCATGCCGACCACGCGCATGGCCAGCACCACCTTGTCGATCTGCGCGTCGGACAGTTGTGTGAATTCGCTGTGGTCCACCGCGATGTCGCATTCGCGGCCGGCCGAGTCCTGCGCGCGCCTTGCGCCGGGGATGTCGCGCTCGATGTCGGCCAGTACCTCTTGCATGCGGGCATGGTTGCGCGCCCGGGTCGCTTCGTCCTGCTGGTAGATGCGGCGCAGCGCGCGCTTGCCTTGCGCGTCGGGCTCGCCCGTGGGCAGCAGTGCCATGGCGCCGTTCTCGGGCACGATGGCGTCCACCGGCCAGCGCGCGGCAAAGGGTTCGCTCCAGCCCACCGGGCGGCCGGTGATGGCCACCACGTGCAGGCCGGCGGCGCGCAGCGCGCCCAGCGCCGCCACGGTGCCCGGCGGCACCTCGCCGTCGGTCGTCAAGGTGTCGTCGATGTCGGTGAACACGCCGATCAACTCGCGCCGCGCGACGGCTCCCCACTGGTCCAGCGGCAGCAGGCGGTCTTGTCGGGAGGGCGTGGAGGTCGGCGTCGGCATGGCGGGGCAATCGAGAGGGAGCCGCGATCCTACCGGCATCGTGTAGCATCGCGCCCCCTTCGAGCCGCCTGCCATGCCGCACATCCTCGTCGACCGACTGCACAAGAGCTATCGAATATCCGAGCGCGACCCGGGCCTCGCGGGCGCGCTGCGCGGGCTCGTGAAGCGGCGGCACCGCACGGTGGACGCGCTGTCGGGCGTGTCGTTCGCGCTCGAGCGCGGCGAATTGCTGGGCTTCATCGGGCCCAACGGTGCGGGCAAGTCCACCACCATCAAGATCCTGGCGGGCATCCTGCGGCCCGACGGCGGGCGAGTCGAGGTGGACGGGCGCGATCCCTTTGCCGACCGCGAGCGCCACGTGGGGCGAATCGGCGTGGTGTTCGGCCAGCGCACGCAGCTGTGGTGGGACCTGCCGGTGGGCGACGGCTTCGATCTGCTGCGCGACATCTATCGCGTCGACGCGGCTCGCTACCGGCGCACGCGCGACGAACTGGTGTCGCTGCTTCGGCTCGAACGCGTGCTCGACCAGCCGGTGCGGCAGCTGTCGCTGGGCCAGCGCATGCGTGCCGAGATTGCGGCGGCGCTGCTGCACGAGCCGGACATCCTGTTTCTGGACGAGCCCACCATCGGCCTGGACGCGCCGTCGAAGCTGGCCGTGCGCGATTTCGTGCGCCGCGCCAACCAGGAACGCGGCACCACCGTGCTGCTGACCACGCACGACATGCACGACATCGAGGCGCTGGCCCGGCGCGTGATCGTCATCGGGCACGGCCGCGTGCTGGCCGACAGCCCGGTCGATGCGCTGCGGGCACAGGTGATGGCGCAGCGGCGGCTGGTGGTCGATTTCGCGCAGGGGGCCGCCTTGCCGCAGCAGGTGGCGGGTGCCACGTTGTGTTCGCGCGAGGGCCAGACGCTGGTGCTCGAATTCGACCCGGCCGTGACGGCTGCGCCCGCCCTCATCGCGCGAATCGCGGCCGAGCACCCGGTCGAGGACATTCGCCTGGAGGGGCTGGCGATCGAGGCCGTCATCTCGCGCTTCTACGACATGCATGGAGCGGCCGAGGCGTGAAGCGCCTGGGTGTGCTGGCGCGCCCGCTGCGTGCCGCCTTCATGTCCCGCTTCCTGCAGATGCTGCAGTACCGCGCGGCCGCACTGGCGGGCTTTGCAACGCAATGCTGGTGGGGCGGCATCAAGGTGATGGTGTTCGCGGCCTTCTATGGCAGCGCTGCGGCTGGCGGGGGCGGCATCGCCCCCATGTCGCTGGCCCAGGCCGTCACCTACACCTGGTTGGCGCAAGGCCTGTTCGCGCTGTTGCCGTGGCTTGGCGACTCGGAGGTGGCGCTGTCGGCGCGCACCGGCGCCGTGGCCTACGACCGGTTGCGACCGGTCGATGTCTATGCGCTGTGGTTCGCGCGCAGCATGGGATGGATCGCGGCGCGCGTGCTGCCCCGCCTGGCGCTGATGTTCGTCTTCGCGGCGCTCGCGCTGCCGTTGCTCGGGCTGCGGGCGTGGGCCTGGCAGCTGCCCGCGGACCTGGCGGCCGCCCTTGCCTTTGGCGTGTCGCTCGTGCTGGCGCTGCTGCTGTCGACCTCGATGGTGATGCTGCTGAACGTGGCAACGGTCGCGGCATTGAACGAGCGCGGCATCAACGCGTTTGTCGCGCCGGTGGTCATCGTCTTCTCGGGCAACCTGCTGCCGCTGGCGCTGCTGCCCGAGTCCTGGCAGGTGCTGCTACTGGTGCAGCCGCTGGCGGGCGTGATGGATATTCCTGCACGCCTGTACTTCGGCCTCTTGAGCGGTCCGCAAGCCTGGGCCGGGCTGGGCCTGCAGTGCTTCTGGATCGGGGCGACAGTCCTGCTGGGGCGTGCGGCCATGGCGCGCACGATGAACCGGCTGGAAGTGCAGGGCGGCTGAAGTGGGCTCGCTCGCGCTCTTCCTGCGCCTGGTGAAGGCATCGCTCAGCGCGCAGGCCCGCTATCCGGCCTCCGCGCTCCTGCTGGTGCTGGCCCAGGTGCTGGGGACCGGCATCGAGGTGGTTGCCACCTGGGCCCTGTTCCACCGCTTCGGCGCAGTGCACGGCTGGACCTTCGGCGAGGTCGCCGTCTTCTACGGCCTGGTCAATTGCATGTTCGCGGTGGCCGATGCGCTCGGGCGTGGTTTCGATGTGCTGGGCACCGAGTTCCTTCGCACCGGGCACTTCGACCGGCTGTTGCTGCGGCCACGCCCGCTGGCGCTGCAGTTGATGGGCCACGACTTGCGCATCAGCCGCATGGGGCGCCTGCTGCAAGGCGCGCTAGTGCTGGCCTGGGGCGCGGCGCAGTCGGGCATCGGTTGGGAGCCGCAGACGATTGCTGTGGCGACATTCGCCATGGCGGGAGGCGTGGCGCTGTTCCTCGGCATCCTGGTGCTGCAGGGCACGCTGTCGTTCTGGACGGTCGAGAGCCTGGAGATCGCCAACGTGCTGACCTACGGCGGCGTGCAGGCCGCGCAGTACCCGCTGGCGCTGTACGCCCGGTGGTTCCGCCGCTTCCTGACCTTTGCCGTGCCGCTGGCCTGCGTGGCCTACTACCCGGTCCTGGCGATGCTGGGCAAGCCCGACCCGCTCGGGGCGCCGCAGTGGACGGGGTGGGTGTCGCCGCTCGCCGGCTTCGTGTTCCTGGCAGCGGCGTTCGGGTTGTGGCGCCTGGGGCTGCGTCGCTATGCGTCGACGGGGAGCTAGCCAGGTGCCCGATCAGCGATCGCCTTCGCGCCTTGCTGCAAAGACGATATGCCGGGCGACCAGAAAGTTGACGACCAGCCCCGCACAACTGCCGACTGCGACTCCGATCAACGGAGCTGCCGAGCCTGGTACGAAGTGAAGCGTCAACAGGTAGGCACCGTAGTTGACGACGGCGCCTCCCAGCATCGACG
Source organism: Pseudomonadota bacterium (assembly GCA_018241225.1). Lineage (GTDB taxonomy): Bacteria > Pseudomonadota > Gammaproteobacteria > Burkholderiales > Burkholderiaceae_C > Variovorax. The sequence goes on along the minus strand of JAFEEG010000006.1, from coordinate 85,091 downwards.
CGAGATACGACAGGTATTCGCGAAGGAGCCCTCGCTTGGCGCTGCCGGGTTGTGCAATTTCAGCATGCGCCCGAAACGTGAAGGTTCGATTGAACACCCAGGTGGTGGTGGCCGCGGCCCAGAAGGACACCACCCGACCGGCATACCAGCCGACCACGGGCGCCACCATGTAGAGAACGGCGGCATCGACGAAAAACCCCGCTGCGCCGACTGCGCAAAAGCGCAGGAATTGTTTAGGAACGCCCTGAGCCATGGGATTGGATGCGAGACAAGACCGGAATGGAAAGATAGGCCACGCGTTTCGCTTCCTTTCGACCCAGCGTGACCGTGCGCAGGACGGCACCGCAGACGCCCGACAGCATGGCCGCGAGCATCAGGCCCGTGGCCAGAATCGCGGTCGGCAATCTTGGCACCAGGCCCGTCTCCACATAGGTCACCGCCAGTGGGGCCGCCAGCACGAGCGAGCTCAGCGCCAGGGCGGCTGCAATCCAGGAAAAGAACACCAGCGGCCGCTCATTGATGAAGAACCGGGCAATGGTCCAAAGAATGCGCCAGCCATCGCGGTAGGTGGACAGCTTGCTCTCGGTGCCTTCGGCACGCTCGAAATAATGGACAGGCATTTCGGCGCAAGGCATGCGCTGCTCGAGCGCATGCACGGCAAGCTCCGTCTCGATTTCGAATCCGCTGGCAAGTGCCGGAAAGGACTTGACGTAGCGGCGGGAAAAAATCCGGAAGCCCGAGAGCATGTCGGTGAACTCTCCACCGAACAGAGACTTGCCAGCCGAGGTCAGCATCCAGTTGCCGAAGCGATGCCCTTTGCGGTAGGTATCCGCTTGGGCGAACTTGTCGATGCGCGAGCCAACGATCATGTCCAGCTTATCGTCGACCAGCCGATGAACGCCCGCCATCGCATTCGAGAGGTCGTAGGTGCCGTCCCCGTCGGCCATGATGTACACGTCGGCTTCGACGTCGGCAAACATCCGGCGCACCACATTGCCTTTGCCGCGCAGCGGAACATTCGTGACGATCGCGCCATGCCGGCGCGCCACGTCAGACGTGCCGTCGGTCGATCGATTGTCGAACACATGCACTTGGGCGCTGGGGATGGCTGTCCGGCACGCTTGAATGACTGCCGCAATGGCGGGCGCCTCGTTGAAGCACGGAATGATGAAGGCGATGCGAAGGTCGTCGTAGTCCATGTCGGCCAAGGTCATTCTGGTTTGATTCGGTAGAGTTTCACCGGTCCGTCGGAATCCGCTTCTTCAAAGTAGCGTTGGAACCCGGGCTTGCTGACAACAGCGGGAAACCGGGCGGTGTTTACCAGCAGGAGTTGGAAGCCCTCGTGTGCCAGCTTGTTTCGCAGAGCGTCGGGCGCAAGGTCGAGGTAGTCGCGATATCGCCAAGGGCCGAACCAGTCGCCCCAGATGGGGTGCGGTGCGTAGTAGATGGCGTATTCGAGCCCGATCTGATAGATCTTGCCTGGGGCAGATTGGCTCAAGTCGCGAAGCAGTCGATAGCCGGCCAGTTCGCGGCCAGCGATTGCATCGCGCGCGGCCGGGTCAGGTGCGATGCGTGCCGCATCGCGTTTGAGTTCCACCACGACGGCCACGGCCATGGCGATCGGCAACAGGCGCAAGATCCATCGAACGAGCAAGTGCTTGTCGATGTCACGCTGGCCCACGACGAGGCGCGCAAGCTCTGCCCAGCCGCTGGCCGCCAGCAGCGCGAGCACCGGAAACGCCGGCATGAGATAGCGCGCGAATCGAGAGGAGGCTGCCCAGGCCGCCAGGAAGAACAGCGCAAAGATGATGGCGCCCCGCAGTGCTTCACGGTGGACCGACCGCGCGAGCAGCGCCAGTGGGGCCGCCCAGAGAATGCGAGGCGGCAGCCCGACGTACTGGGCTAGGTCTTCGAACTGGCCCTTGTAGTCGCCCGCGTTCCAATCCGAAAACCCGAATATGTGGCCGCCAATCGGAGCAAATGGATCTCCGGTAAGGATCCAGTTGCGACCGTACCAGTACGCGCACGGAACTGCGAGTGCGATGCTCGCCACGGCAAGATCTGCGATGCGGCGGGTGCGCCAGAGAACGGCCAGGCCGAAAAGGCCGATCAGCGGCAGTGCCTGGTACTTGGTCCCGAGGGCAAGGCCAAGCATGAAAGCCGAGATCGCAAGCCAGCCGCGGGACCCATGCTCGCGCCACTGCTGAAAGGTGACGCATGCCGCAAACACGAACAGCGTGACGCCCATGTCGTTGATGGCGCCGTCGTACTCCTTGCGCGTCAGCAGGAGCCAGATGATGGTTGCCAGCCCAGCGCGTGCGACCCCAAGGTATCGGGTGCCCACCGCAAGAATGAGCCAGGCGGTCAGCCAGCCAGATGTCGCGTGCAGCAGGTGCGTGAACACATCGCTGCCCAAGACAAGCGAAGCCGCGTACAGCAGGTCGTAGTTGTAGGGGAACCATGGGTAGCGCAGCCAGGTCGTGACATCCAGTCGCCCGCTGCTCGCCCATTGCTGGGCATGCGGCAGGTGATACATCAGTTCGTCCCACTTGAGTGGTGGCCGCAGCGGAGTCAGCAAGGTCTCGACGAGGGCGAGCAACGCGAGAAGCAACGTGCAACGGGCCCAGGGAGAAAGAGAGAGCCAGCGTGCTTTCCAGGTGGCGTCAGAGTGGACGGCATCCCGGCGGATGATGATCCATTGGGTGAAAGCCAGGACCATCCCAAGCAGAAGGAGTGCCCCGACCGCCCATTGCGTCAGCATGCCCGCGATGCCGAGCCATTGGAGCAGGCAGATCGCCACGCCCAGCCCCAGCGTGATCGAGATGGGCGTCGTCAGGCCCGCGTCTTCCGGGGCTCGTTGCGCCAGGACCAGGCGCAGCGCGCTACGCCCGTAGCCCCAGCACGAGGCCAGGACCAGGATCAATGCGATGTAGTGTCCGCCGACATAGAGGAGTTTGTGCATCCTTGCGCGCGGCTGTGCCTAGTTGGCTGTTTGCAGCGCCAGGCCCGCATGCTCGCGCAGCGGATGGAAGTGGATCTTGGGAAAGCGCTCCTGCGCCAGCCGTACGTCGTAGGGGCTGGTGCACAGGTAGGCCAGCGTGTCGGCCGCATCCAGCGCCATGCGCTGCGGGTAGGCGTTGACGAACTCGCGCAGTTCGGCCGGCGTGTCGGCCGTGATCCAGCGCGCGCCGGTGTACTGGCAGCCTTCCAGCCGCACGTCGGCGTCGTACTCGGTCTTCAGGCGGTGCTGCACCACTTCGAACTGCAACTGGCCCACGGCGCCCAGCAGCATCGGCCCGCCGATCTCGGGGCGGAAGACCTGGATCGCGCCTTCCTCGCCCAGCTGCGCCAGGCCTTGCTGCAGTTGCTTGGTGCGCAGCGGATTCTTCAGCACCACGGTCATGAAGAGCTCGGGTGCGAAGAAGGGCAGGCCGGTGAACTGCAGGCTGGCGCCGTCGGTGATGGTGTCGCCCAGCTGCACGCCGCCGTGGGTGGTAAAGCCCACGATGTCGCCGGCGTAGGCTTCTTCCACTGCCTCGCGGCGCTGGCTCATGAAGGTGACCACGCTGGTGGGACGCAGCTCCTTTCCGGTGCGCTGCACCTTGAGCTTCATGCCCGGTGTGTACTTGCCCGAGGCCATGCGCACAAAAGCGATGCGGTCGCGGTGGTTGGCGTCCATGTTGGCCTGCACCTTGAACACCACGCCGGCGAAGTCCTTGTCCTCGGGCTCGATCTGCTTGACCACCGGTTGGCGGTTGACCAGCGTGGTGCTGGTGCGCGGCTGGGGTGAGGGCGCCAGGTCCACCAGCGCATCGAGCACTTCCATCACGCCGAAGTTGTTCACGCCGGAGCCGAAGAACACGGGCGTCTGCTTGCCGGCCAGGAAGGCCTCGTGGTCCCATTCGGGCGATGCGCCCGTGGCCAGCTCCATGCTTTCCATGGCAGCGTCGAACTCGCTGCCGAAGCGTTGCTTGAGTTGCTCTTGCTCGGTAAGGGGAATGGCTTCGAAGTCTTGCGGGCGGCGCTCGCTGCCAGCCTCGAACACCGTCATGGCCCGCGTGCGCAGGTTGACGATGCCGCCGAAGCGCTTGCCCTGGCCCACCGGCCAGGTCATGGGCACGCAGGGCATGCCCAGTTCGCGCTCCACTTCGTCGAGGATGTCCAGCGGCTCGCGCACTTCGCGGTCCATCTTGTTGACGAAAGTGATGATGGGCGTATCGCGTTGGCGGCAGACCTCGATCAGGCGACGAGTCTGCGCTTCCACGCCGTTGGCCGCATCGATGACCATCAGTGCCGAGTCGACGGCGGTGAGCACGCGGTAGGTGTCCTCGGAGAAGTCCTTGTGCCCGGGCGTGTCGAGCAGGTTGATGACGTGCTCGCGATACGCCATCTGCATGACCGACGAGGCCACCGAAATGCCGCGCTGCTTCTCGATTTCCATCCAGTCCGAAGTGGCGTGCCGCGAGGCCTTGCGCGCCTTGACCGAGCCGGCGATCTGGATCGCGCCCGAGAACAGCAGCAGCTTTTCGGTCAGCGTGGTCTTGCCGGCGTCGGGGTGGGAAATGATCGCGAAGGTGCGGCGGCGGCGGGTTTCGGGGGCGTAGGACAAGGGGCGATCCAGGCAAAGGGCGGGCCGCGGGATACTCCTTGCACGGAGTGTGGGGCGGCCGGCCGGCATGAGGGGAACCCCTGATTTTATTCAACGGATTCGCCTTTCTCGTAAAATGCACGGTTCCGAGGAGCGTTGCAGCGCCGCCAGGCGTGAGGCTCGGATCCAACACTCGCAACCACGCTCGCCCGCTGTCTCTCGCGGTGAGCCGTCACTCCCGCAAGTCAGTGGTTCACGTAGCAACCAGTCTGGAGCCCCCATGAGCGCTGTTCTCAAATCCAATTCTTCCGCCGATCAGGCCATTGCCGACATTTCGCTTGCCGCCTGGGGCCGCAAGGAAATCAAGATCGCCGAAACCGAAATGCCCGGCCTGATGGCCATTCGCGACGAATTCGCGAAGACCCAGCCGCTCAAGGGCGCGCGCATCACCGGCTCGCTGCACATGACGATCCAGACCGCAGTGCTGATCGAGACGCTGCAGGCCCTGGGCGCCACGGTGCGCTGGGCCTCGTGCAACATCTTCTCCACGCAGGACCACGCCGCCGCCGCCATTGCCGAAGCCGGCACGCCGGTGTTCGCCATCAAGGGCGAGAGCCTGGCCGACTACTGGGACTACACCCACCGCATCTTCGACTTCGGCCCCAAGGACTCCAAGGGCGAAGGCCCCAACATGATCCTGGACGACGGTGGCGACGCCACGCTGCTGATGCACCTGGGTCAGCGTGCCGAGAAGGACCAGTCCGTGCTGGCCAACCCGACCAGCGAAGAAGAACGCATTCTTTACGCCGCCATCAAGGCCAAGCTCGCGCAGGACGCCACCTGGTACACGCGCAAGTCGGCCGAGATCATCGGCGTGACCGAAGAAACCACCACCGGCGTGCATCGCCTGAACGAGATGTCGGCCAAGGGCACGCTCAAGTTCCGCGCGATCAACGTGAACGACTCGGTCACCAAGAGCAAGTTCGACAACCTGTATGGCTGCCGTGAATCGCTGGTGGACGGCATCAAGCGCGCCACCGACGTGATGATCGCCGGCAAGGTGGCCGTGGTGGCCGGCTACGGCGACGTGGGCAAGGGCTCGGCCCAGGCGCTGCGCGCGCTGTCGGCCCAGGTGTGGGTCACTGAAATCGACCCCATCAACGCGCTGCAAGCCGCCATGGAAGGCTACCGCGTCGTCACGATGGAATACGCCGCCGACAAGGCCGACATCTTCGTGACCACCACCGGCAACAAGGACGTCATCACGCACGACATCATGGCCGCCATGAAGGACCAGGCCATCGTCTGCAACATCGGCCACTTCGACAACGAGATCGACGTCGCGTCGCTCGAGAAGTACCAGTGGGAAGAGATCAAGCCGCAGGTCGACCACGTGATCTTCCCCAACGGCAAGCGCATCATCCTGCTGGCCAAGGGCCGCCTGGTGAACCTGGGCTGCGGCACCGGCCACCCGAGCTACGTGATGAGCTCTTCGTTTGCCAACCAGACCATCGCGCAGATCGAACTGTTCACCAAGCCCGACGCCTACCAGGCCGGCAAGGTGTACGTGCTGCCCAAGCACCTGGACGAGAAGGTGGCTCGCCTGCAACTGTCCAAGCTGGGCGCGCAACTCACCGTGCTCACCGACGAGCAGGCCGCCTACATCGGCGTGGACAAGAACGGCCCTTACAAGCCGGACACCTACCGTTATTGAGCGGGCCGCACGCTCGTTCCGACAAGACGTGCGCGCAGATCAATTGCTGGTGGAGCGCGGCCTGGCCGCCTCCCGCTCCCAGGCCGCACGCCTGATCGCGGGCGGCCTGCGCTGGCGCGTGGGTGCGGCTGCGGCCTGGCGCCAGGTTGCCAAGAACGGCGAGGAACTGCCCGAGGCGGCCGAACTCGAACTGGCCGACACGGCCGAGGCGCGCTATGTCTCGCGTGGCGGGCTCAAGCTCGAAGGCGCATTGCGTGCCAGCGGCATCGATGCCACCGGCAAGCGGTGCCTGGATGTCGGGCAATCCACCGGCGGATTCACCGACTGCCTGCTGCAGCACGGCGCCACGCAGGTGGTGGGCGTGGACGTGGGCCACGGCCAGCTGCATGCGAAGCTGCGTGAAGATGCGCGGGTGCTGGCGGTGGAAAAGGTCAATGCCCGCTCGCTGGGTGCGCAGGACCTGGCGGCCGCTGGCGACAATGGCGCACCATTCGACCTGGTGGTGGGTGACCTGTCGTTCATTTCGCTCACGCTGGTTCTGCCGGCCCTGGTGACCCTGCTGGCCCCCAGCGGCGAGTTGCTGATGCTGGTCAAGCCGCAGTTCGAGCTTCAACCGGGCCAGATCGGCAAGGGCGGTATCGTTCGCGACAGCGCGCTGTACGTACAGGTCGAGCAGCGCATTCGCGAGGCCTGCGCACAGCTTGGCTTGCGTGTGGCCGGCTGGCTTGACAGTGCCATCGTCGGTGGCGATGGCAACAGGGAATTTTTCGTTCACGCCGTCCGCTAGGCGCGGTCGGTTTTTTTGAGGAGGCCCTCGTGGATCTTCCACTGAGTTTCGAGTTCTTTCCGACCAAGACGCCCGAAGGCGCGGTCAAGCTGCGCGCGGTGCGCCAGCAGCTGTACGTGATGAAGCCGGAGTTCTGCTCCGTCACCTATGGCGCCGGCGGCTCGACGCACGACGGTACCTTTGGCGCGGTACGCGAGATCCTGGCGGAAGGCGCGGATGCGGCCAGCCATTTCTCGTGCATCGGGGCCACGCGCGACACGGTGCGTTCGCAGCTGGCCGAGCTCAAGGCCATGGGCGTGAAGCGCCTGGTGGCCCTGCGCGGCGACCTGCCAAGCGGCTACGGCAAGGGCGGCGAATTTCTCTATGCAAGCGACCTGGTGCGCTTCATCCGTGAAGAAACGGGCAACGACTTCCACATCGAGGTGGCCTGCTACCCAGAGGTGCATCCCCAGGCGCGTTCTCCCGAGGCCGACCTGCAGGCCTTTGCGACCAAGGTCCGCGCCGGTGCCGATTCGGCCATCACCCAGTACTTCTTCAGCCCCGAGGCCTACTTCCGCTTCGTGGACGAAGCCCGCGCGCTGAAGTTGGACGTACCCATCGTGCCGGGCATCATGCCCATCACGAGTTCCACCCAGCTCATGCGCTTTTCCGACGCCTGCGGCGCCGAGATCCCGCGTTGGGTGCGGCTTCGCCTGCAGAGCTTTGGCGACGACGTCGAGTCCATCAAGGCTTTCGGGCTGGATGTCGTTGCGCAGCTGTGCGAGAGGCTGATCGCAGGTGGCGCGCCGGCGCTGCACTTCTACACCATGAACCAGGCAGTCGCCACTCTGGGCGTGCTGCAGCGACTCGGTTGGAACGCGAAGGCCTGAGTCTTTGGCGGCGCTGCGCCCCGCTGGCCGCGGTGCTGTCGGTCGCCGTGCTGCTGAGCGCCTGCGGCGTGCCTGGCGATCGTGCCCAAGGCGACGATTTGCGCCCGCTGTCGCGCCAGCCCTCCGTTCCGGCCGGCTCGCCGCGTTCGCGCGTGCCTTCCATCAACTACGAGCTGGGCACGCCTGGCGCTGGCACCGACCTGCCCGATGATGGTGTTCCGGGTGACGGTGGCCGCGAGGTCTTCCAGCGCGGCGGCGCCTCCTGGTACGGCATCCAGTTCCACCAGAAGAAGACAGCCAACGGCGAGCGCTTCGACATGGGCGCCATGACAGCCGCCCACAAGACACTGCCCTTCAACACCCGCGTGTGCGTGCGCAGCCTGGTCAACGGCAAGGAAGTGCTGGTGCGCATCAACGACCGCGGCCCCTATGCCAACAACCGCATCATCGACCTCAGCCGTGCTGCCGCCGAGGAGCTCGACATGATCGGGCTGGGCATCAAGCAGGTGGCGCTGTCGATCATCGACCAGGACGGCATGCGCTGTGCAGGCGAAACCGTCGGGCCGCTGCCGCCGTCGACGGTGGACCCGGGCGGTGACGCCGCGCCGCAGAAGCCGGTCAAGGCGCGGCGCGCGACCCGCCGGCGCTGAGCGGGCGGCTCAGCCGCCGTGCTCGAGCCCGAACGCGGCGTTGCGGTCCTGGCCGAGCACCGACACCAGCTGCGGCAGGGCCTCGGTCAGCTGCGCCTTGAGCGTGAAGGGCGGGTTGATGAGGAACATGCCGCTGGCCGGCAGGCCGGGGCGCTTCGCCTCGCCGGTCGGCGTGGTCGTGATCTTGCTCGACTTCACCGTGAGGCTCGCATTCAGCCAGGGCTTGCCCGCCTTGGTGGCCAGCGTCTTCAGGCGCCGCGGCAGGTCGTGCGCCTCGGGCCGCGGGATGATGGGGTACCACACGACATAGGTGCCTGTGGCAAAGCGCTTGAGCGCCTCGGTGATGAAGCCCTGCACGCGCGCATAGTCGCTCTTGAGCTCGTAGCTTGGGTCGCACAAGACCAGCGCGCGGCGCGACGGCGGTGGCAGGAACTTGGTGGAGCTGCCGAAGCCGTCTTCGCGCAGCACGGCGATCTGGCGGCCGGCGTCCAGCTGGGCGATGTTGGCTGACAGCGTGCGCGAATCGGTCGGGTGCAACTCGTACAGCTTGAGCCGGTCCTGGTCACGCAACAGGTGCTGGGTGATGAAGGGCGAGCCGGGGTAGATGCGGGCGCTGCCCTTGGGGTTGAAGTCGCCCACCACGATGTCGAGGTAGCGCTGCAGGGCCGGGGCGAGCTCGGCGGGGGCACCCGGCGAGCCCTTGCTGGCCAGCAGCCGCATCACGCCCTGCGTGGCCTCGCCGCTGGTGCCGGCGTAGTCGCCGTCCAGGCGATACAGCCCGGCTCCGGCGTGAGTGTCGACCACCGTCAGGGCGGTGTCCTTTTCCAGGAGGTAGTCCAGCGTGGCGATCAGCACCATGTGCTTGAGCACATCGGCGTGGTTTCCGGCATGGAAGGCGTGGCGGTAGCTGAACATGGCTTTTTTGAGAGGGTGGCGGCCGGGGGAGAAGGCAGCGATTGTGGGCCCTGTTCGGCGCCTTGGGCGGGCCGTTGCCCAAAAGTAGCCTTCCTGGCTATAATGGAGGGCTTCGCAGCGCCTTGTGGCCCCGCGGCGAAGATGCTTGAAAAGGCAAATCTCCCACCTAAGAGGTTCCCAACAGAGGAGCACCGACCGTGGAAAAGGGCCTGCCAAACCATCCTGTTTTAGGAAATTCTCATGTCTACGTTCAGCGCAAAGCCCGCTGAGGTGGTGCACGAGTGGTTTGTGATTGACGCGACCGACAAGGTCCTCGGACGGGTAGCCAGCGAAGTTGCCCTCCGTCTGCGCGGCAAGCACAAGGCCATTTACACGCCTCACGTCGATACCGGTGACTTCATCGTCATCATCAATGCAGCCAAGCTGCGCGTCACCGGCGCCAAGTCTTTGGACAAGGTGTACTACCGTCACTCGGGTTTCCCGGGCGGTATCACGGCGACCAGCTTCCGCGACATGCAAGCCAAGCACCCGGGCCGCGCCCTGGAAAAGGCCGTCAAGGGCATGCTGCCCAAGGGCCCGCTCGGCTACGCCATGATCAAGAAACTCAAGGTGTACGGCGGTGCAGAGCACCCGCATACCGCCCAGCAGCCCAAGGCGCTGGAAATCTAAGGAGCCTTGAGAATGATTGGTGAATGGAACAATGGCACCGGCCGTCGCAAGTCCAGCGTCGCCCGCGTGTTTCTGAAGAAGGGCTCCGGCAAGATCACGGTCAACGGCAAGCCGATCGAAGAATTCTTCGGTCGTCAAACCTCGATCATGATCGCCAAGCAGCCGCTGTACCTCACGGACAACGCTGAAGCCTTCGACATCCTGGTGAACGTCCACGGCGGCGGCGAATCCGGCCAGGCCGGCGCTACCCGTCACGGCATCACCCGCGCGCTGATCGACTATGACGCAAACCTCAAGCCGGTGCTGAGCCAGGCTGGTTTCGTCACCCGCGACGCCCGCGAAGTGGAGCGTAAGAAGGTCGGCCTGCACTCCGCACGCCGCCGCAAGCAGTTCAGCAAGCGCTGATTCGCTTTCTGCGTTTTCGACAAAAGACCGCCTTCGGGCGGTTTTTTGTTGATTGCGCTAGCATTTGTCTATTGGCCGCCCCATATGCGGGGAAGCCCATCCCATCCAGCAGGAGTCCTCGCACATGAGCGCCGTTGCCCAAGAAACCGTCCAGACCCAGATGCCGCCCGAGCCGATCGTCTTCACCGACAGCGCTGCTGCCAAGGTGGCGGACCTGATCGCCGAAGAGGGCAACCCCGACCTCAAGCTGCGCGTGTTCGTGCAAGGCGGGGGCTGCTCCGGCTTCCAGTATGGCTTCACCTTCGATGAAGTCACCAACGAAGACGACACGACCATGACCAAGAACGGCGTGTCGCTGCTGATCGACGCCATGAGCTACCAGTACCTGGTGGGCGCCGAGATCGACTACAAGGAAGACCTGCAGGGCGCCCAGTTCGTCATCAAGAACCCGAACGCGACCAGCACCTGCGGCTGCGGCTCGAGCTTTTCGGCCTGATTCGTTCCTGCTCCAAAGAACAAAGCCGCCCCTGAGGCGGCTTTTTCGTTGCGTCTCAGGCCGGATAGATGGCGCCGAGCACGCGTGCGCCGCGCGCGCCTGTCACGCTGCCCAGATTTCCCGGCTGGCGCTGAATCGCGGCATGCGCCAGCCAGGCGAAGGCCGCGGCCTCCACTTGTTGCGGCGGTAGGCCTCGCTCTTCGGATGAAATCACGTCGATGCCCGGGAGAAGGGCGGCGATGCGCGCCATTAGGTGTGCGTTAAGCGCGCCACCCCCGCAAATCACCAGTTGCCTCACGTCCTGGCCATGACGCACGACGTCGGCCGCGCAGGCACTGGCGGTGAGCTCGGTCAGGGTGGCCTGCACGTCCGCCGGATCTGCCTGCAGGCCCTGAAGCCGGGCCGCCAGCCATGTCGGGTTGAACAGGTCGCGCCCGGTGCTCTTGGGTGGCTGGCGGCCGAAGAACGGCTCGGCCAGCAGGCGCTTGAGAAGGTCCGGCAGCACCTTGCCACTCGCCGCCCACTGCCCACCCTGGTCATAGGGCTGTCCCAGGTGGGCCTGGCACCAATGGTCGAGCAGGGCATTGCCCGGGCCGCAGTCGAAGCCCAGGACCGTGCCCGTCGCTGCGTTGCTGGCCGGAAGCAGGCTCAGGTTGGAGATGCCGCCGACGTTCAACACCCCCACCGACGCGTCCGGACGGGAAAACAGCGCCCGGTGGAAGGCGGGTACCAGCGGCGCGCCTTGCCCGCCTGCGGCCAGGTCGCGCGTGCGGAAGTCCGCCACCACGTCGATGCCGGTGAGTTCGGCCAGCAGGGCTGGATTGTTGAGCTGCAGGGTGTAGCCCACGCCGTCGAATTCCAGCGGGCGGTGGCGTACGGTTTGCCCATGCGCTCCAATGGCTCTTACCGAGGAGGCCGGAACGCTGGTGAGTTTCAACAAGTCGGCGGTGACCTGTGCATAGGCCCTTGCAAGCGCGTTGGCGGCCAGTGCTGCGCGATGCAATTCATCGTTGCCGCCGGGCGTATTCAAGGCCAGCAGTTCGGCCCGCAGCGAGGTGGGGAAAGGGGCCGCGGCGTGACCCAGAACTGAAATGGCGCCATTCGAAAAGTCAGCCAACACAGCGTCGACGCCATCGAGCGACGTGCCGGACATCAAGCCGACGAAGAGATCGGCTTTGGGGGATGCGGCGCCGCCGGTTCTTGGCATTGAAGGCTGTGCGCCGCTTTCCGGGTTAGTTGGCGCTGGCTTGCAGCACGTTCGCTGCGGCGTCGAGCTCGGCGCGCATGGCGACGGAGGTGCGGTTGAACGCCTGGCGCGCAGTAGCGCTCACCGGGTTGCCGCCGTCTTGCCGGGCGATGGTGCTCGGGTCGCGGAATTCGCCGTTGACGCGGAATTCGAAATGCAGGTGCGGCCCCGTTGCCCAGCCGGTGGAGCCCACGGCGCCGATGAACTGGCCCTGGCTCACGCTCTGGCCTTCGCGCACATCGATGCGGCTGAGGTGCGCGTAAGCCGTGCTCTGGTTGTTGCGGTGATTGACGATGACGATGTTGCCGTAGCCCGATTGGCGGCCGGCAAAGTCGACCACGCCGTCGCCCACGCTACGCACCGGCGTGCCGGTGGAGGCCGCGAAGTCGATGCCCTTGTGCTGGCGCCAGTCGTTCATGATGGGGTGCATGCGCATCGCGAAGCCGCTCGATATGCGCGAGTACTGCACCGGAGAGCTCAGGAAGGCGCGGCGCAGGCTTTCTCCGTCGGGGCGGTAGTACGCGCCCTTCTGGCCGGGTTCCTGGAACCACATGGCCTGGTGCATCTTGCCGCCGGACTCGAACTCGGCCGCCAGCACCCGGCCGGTGCGCAAGGCCTGCCCGTCGGCATCGAAGCTCTCGTACACCACGGCAAAGCGATCGCCCTTTTTCAGGGAGCGGAAATCGACATCGCCCGAGAAGACGTCGGCCAGTTGGCTTGCCACGGCATCGGGCACGCCCGCGGCGTCGGTGGCCGCAAAGAAGGAGGTGCGAACCACGCCGCTGGCAAGGCGCGAAGAGGTGGTCAGCGACTCGGATTCGGTGCGAACGGTGAAGGCCGGGCCTGCGCGCTCGATCGTCACGCGTTGAAGGCCACCCTGGCCGTCAGGAATGAAGCGGGCGCTCAGGCGCTCCAGGCGGCTGTCCTGGGTGGCTTCGGCCGTGACGGTGCGGCCAGGCCGGCTCAGCAGGGCCGTGCGCGCGGCCGAACTGCCCCGTACGAAGGCTGCCGCGTCATCGTCGGCGATCCCCAGGCGGCGCAGCAGAGCCTCGGCCGTGTCGCTGGCACGGGTTTCGTCGCTTCGGAAAAGGGTGAAGCTGAAAGACTCCAGGGCCTCGGTCTGGGCCTCGATGGGATGGGGCGTGACCGCCTCGAGGACCTGCTTGACCGGCAGGTCGGAAGCGTCGGGAAGAGAAGCCACTGCGAACGCGCCACCACCCGCGCACAGCAGCAGGGTGGCGATGGCCGCGGTGATCTGCCGCGGATAGGTGCGCACGGCCTTGGCCACGCAGGAAGCAAACTTCTCTTCGGCGGCGAGAATACCGTTGATCAAAATGAGCGAATCCAGAAAAACTTGTTGAGTCGGCGAACCCGCAAGCAAGTTTGCGGCCCGGTCTTACAAAACTGCCGGGCGGCGGCGCCTTGGCAAGAGAGCGCCGCTTAGAATCCAGCGCTCGCGAAAATAGCGCGCCAGTATAACTTTGGCCATAGTGAAAACAGCCGGTACTTTACGTAACAGTCAGATGAAGGCGGAACAAATCCAGATGCCAGCCGTTACAGACACGGTGGCGCGTGCGCTCCAGATCTCCCTTCGTGGTGTGGACGAGCTTCTTCCCCAGGACGAATGGGTGCGCAAACTGGCTCGGTCCGAAGCCACCGGAACGCCGTTGCGAATCAAGCTGGGCCTGGATCCGACGGCGCCTGACATTCATGTCGGACACACCGTGGTGCTGAACAAAATGCGTCAGCTCCAGGACCTGGGCCACACGGTAATCTTCCTGATCGGCGACTTCACGACGATGATCGGGGATCCATCCGGGCGAAATACAACACGTCCGGCGCTGACCAAGGAGCAGATCGAGGCCAACGCCGAGACCTACTACCGCCAGGCCAGCCTGGTGCTGGATCCGGCCCGCACCGAAATTCGGTACAACTCCGAGTGGAGCGACCCGCTGGGCGCGCGCGGCATGATCCAGTTGGCGGCCAAGTACACGGTGGCCCGCATGATGGAGCGCGACGACTTCAACAAGCGCTTCAAGGCCGGTCAGTCCATTTCGGTGCACGAGTTTCTGTATCCGCTCATGCAGGGCTACGACTCGGTGGCCCTGAAGTCCGACCTGGAACTGGGCGGTACCGACCAGAAGTTCAATCTGCTCATGGGCCGCCATCTGCAGCAGGAATACGGGCAGGAGCCGCAGTGCATCCTGACCATGCCGCTGCTGGAAGGGCTCGATGGCGTCGACAAGATGTCCAAGAGCAAGAACAACTACATCGGCATCAGCGAAGAGCCCAACTCCATGTTCGCCAAGGTGCTGTCGATCTCCGACACGCTCATGTGGCGCTGGTACACGCTGCTGAGTTTCAAGTCGATCGAGGACATCGACAAGCTCAAGGCCGAGGTCGAGGCCGGTCGCAACCCCAAGGATGCGAAGGTGGCGCTGGCCAAGGAAATCACCAGCCGCTTCCACGGTGTGCAGGCGGCCGATGCGGCCGAGCAGGACTTCATCAACCGCAGCAAGGGCGGTGTGCCCGACGAGATCCCGGAGTTCAGCTTTGCGGGTGCGCCCGTGGGCATTGCCCACCTGCTCAAGCAGGCGGGACTCGCATCGTCGACTTCCGAGGGCAACCGCCTGATCGACGGCGGTGGCGTGCGGGTGGACCAGGTCGTGATCAGCGACAAGGGCCTGAAGCTCGAGGCCGGGACGTACGTGGTGCAGGTGGGCAAGCGCAAGTTCGCCCGCGTGACGCTGGCCGCCTGACGACGCGGCGCAGTTCAACGCACCAGGATCACGGCGCGCCGGTTGCGCGGCTCGTCCACTTCGTCTGCCGTTGGCACGGCAGGCTCTCGTTCGCCGCGACCCACGGCCTCGACATGGTAGGCCGGGAAGCCTCGCTTGACCAGCAATTCGCAGATTTCCTGCGCGCGACGCACTGACAGCGCGTCGTTGTCGGTCATGCTGCCGCGCGAGTCGGTGTGCCCGGTGACCGTGATGTCCGCCTCGGGGCGCGATTGCGCCTCTGCCACCACCTTGTCCAGGGTGCTGAGCGAGGCCGGCGTGAGCGAGGTGCCCCCCGCATCGAATAGCAGGTTGAACTGGTGCGGCTTGGGTGGGCGCAGCGCGAACAGCTCCCTGTATTCCGATTGCACGGCCGCGGGGTCTGCCTGGCCGAGTTTGGGTGCGGCATGCGAATCGGCCGCGGCCGTGGCCTGCTGGTAGGGCTGCGAAACCTGCTGCTCACCACCTTGGGTGCTGACGACGACGGCAGTCGAGCGGCCTTCGTCGTCGGGCAGCAGGATCACGCGCGTACCCGGCGTGGGGGTCGTGGCCAGCAGCAGCGCTGTCCATGCGACGGCGGCAATGGGGGCCGGGGCCGCCATTACAGCCGGTCGCTCGAGTTGACGATGAAATCAGTGCCGCGAATGCCGATGGTGGCCGTTTGCGTGTCGACGCGCACGGTCTCGGGCTTCTTGCCCAGCAACCCGCTGATCATTCGCATGGAACCGCGCGCGAGGGAAACGAACATGCCGCCCTCCTGCGTGGTCGAATCGAAGCTGAATTGCTTGAGATCCAGTTGGGAGGACGGACCCAGCACCAGCACCGTGCCGTCGCGCAGTACCACGCTGGCGCCGCTGTCCGCATCGCTCTCGATCCGGCTGGCTGCCGCGACGGCATCGCCGACCTGCAGAGGGCGCTTTTCGCCGGCCGGGCCAACGAGGCGGACGGTCCCTTGCACGGACTTCACGAAACCCGCGCGAGCTGCGCTCGCAGGGGCTGTACTGGCTGGTGTGCTTGGTGTTGCGGCTGCTGGTGCAGCCTGGGCAAATGCCGCCCCGGATGCAAGCAGCGCCGTGCTCGCGATGAGCGCCCGAGTTGTTGTTGCAACATTCTTGTCCTACCCTTTTGTGTACTCGTTTCCGAGTAATCGCGCATGTTAAGTCAATACGAGTCGAACTCGATGTTGATAATTCCCCGTCCCCGGCTCGATTCCAATATCTGTGTCAACTGTTTCCGCTTCCTGGCGAAAATCTTTCTTCGAGAGCCCCAAGGCACTGCTGCGACTGTCCATCGCGGTGGCCGTCGTCACGATCCTTCTCAAGGGCTATGCCGGGTGGCTGACGAACTCCATGGGCCTCATCTCCGATGCCATGGAGTCGTTCGTGAACCTTGCCAGCGCCAGCTTCGCGCTGGCCATGGTCACGATCGCCGCGCGCCCGCCCGATGCGGAGCATCCGTACGGGCACCACAAGGCCGAGTACTTCTCGTCGGGCTTCGAGGGCGTGCTGATCGTCGGCGCGGCGGGCGCCATCATCTGGTTCGCGGTGCTGCGGCTCATTCACCCGCAGCCCATCGAGCAACTGGGCTGGGGCATGCTGCTGTCGGTGCTCAGTTCCGGGCTCAACGGCGTGCTGGCCATGATGCTGTTCAAGGCTGCGCGGGTGCACCGGTCCATCGCGCTGTCGGCCGATGCGCGCCACCTGATGGCCGACGTATGGACCTCCGTCGGCGTGCTGGTTGCCGTGGCGGCGGTGGCGCTCACGGGCTGGGCCTGGCTCGATCCGGCCATCGCCATTGCGGTGGGCCTGAACATCATGCGGGAGGGCTTCAAGCTGATGTGGCATTCGTCGCAGGGCTTGATGGACGAGGCGCTGGAGCCGCAGTCCCTTGCCGCCCTGCAGGAGGCGCTCGACCGCTTCAAGGACCAGGCACCGGAAGGCACGCGCCTGCGCTTCGACGACGTGGTCACGCGTCGGGCAGGCCAGCGGCTGTTCGCGGACCTGCACATGCACGTGCCCGGCGATTGGTCCCTGCAACGCGCTGCCGGCCTGCGCGACGGGGTGGAGCAGGCGCTGATGGACGCCGTGCCCGGCCTGCGCGTCACGATCCAGTTGCTGCCCCTGAACATGGAAGCGCGTGCCGTGCTGATGGAACACGAGGAGGGCGCATGAAGGCCGTGGTGCAGCGCGTGCGCGAAGCGCGCGTGGAAATCGAAGGCGAAGTGGTGGGCGCGATCGATGCGGGCCTGTTGCTGCTGCTGTGTGCCGAGCGGGGCGACAGCCAGTTGCAGGCCGACCGCCTTCTGGCCAAGCTGCTCAAGCTGCGCATCTTCTCGGACGAGGCCGGCAAGATGAATCGCAGCGTGCAGGACGTGGGCGGCGGCTTGCTCATCGTCAGCCAGTTCACGCTGGCGGCCGACCTGAGCGGCGGCAACCGGCCCAGCTTTGGTGGTGCGGCGGCCCCGGACGAAGGCAGGCGCCTGTACGACTACTTCGTGCAGCAGGCCCGGCTTGCGCACCCGGTGGTGGCCACCGGCGTGTTCGCGGCGGACATGAAGGTGCACCTGGTGAACGACGGGCCGGTCACCATCCCGATGCAGATCAGCTAGCTCAGTACGGGTTGCGGATGCCCACGCCGGCGAGGATTTCGATCTCGCGCGCTTCCATCTCCTGCGCGTCTTCCTCGCTGGTCTCGTGGTCCCAGCCTTGGGCGTGCAGCGTGCCGTGCACCAGCAGGTGCGCATAGTGGGCGGCCAGGGTCTTGCCCTGTTCCTTGGCTTCGCGAGCCACCACCGGCGCACACAGCACCAGGTCGGCCATGACCATGGGTTCTTGCGCGTAGTCGAAGGTGAGCACGTTGGTCGCGTAGTCCTTGCCGCGGAATTCGCGGTTCAGGCGCTGGCCTTCCTCCGCATCGACGATGCGCACCGTGATCTCGGCGTCGCTGTCCAGCGCATGGCGGATCCAGCGCGTGACGCTGTGGCGGGGCAGGGCGGCGCGATGCCGCGCCAACTGCGCGAACTTGCCGAATTGCAGCGACAGGCCCAGGGCGTTCAATGCCATTTCGCGTTTCCCGTCATCAAGCGGCGCTGCGCGCGGCTTCCCGCTTGCGGGCGCCGTCGTAGGCGTCGACGATGCGCGCCACCAGCGGATGTCGCACCACGTCGCCGCTGTTGAAGTGCGTGATCGCGATGCCATTGACCCGCTTGAGCACGCGCTCGGCGTCGATCAGCCCCGACAGCTGGGTCTTGGGCAGGTCGATCTGGCTCACGTCGCCCGTCACCACGGCCTTGGAGCCGAAGCCGATGCGGGTGAGGAACATCTTCATCTGCTCGGGCGTGGTGTTCTGCGCCTCGTCCAGGATGACGAAGGCGTTGTTGAGCGTGCGCCCGCGCATGAAAGCCAGCGGGGCGATTTCCAGCGTGTTGCGCTCGAAGGCCTTGGTCACGCGATCGAAGCCCATCAGGTCGTACAGCGCGTCGTAGAGCGGGCGCAGGTAGGGGTCGACCTTCTGCGTGAGGTCGCCGGGCAGGAAACCCAGCCGTTCGCCCGCTTCCACCGCCGGGCGGGTGAGCACGATGCGCTGTACCGCGCTGCGCTCCAGCGCGTCCACTGCGCTGGCCACGGCCAGGTAGGTCTTGCCCGTGCCGGCCGGGCCGATGCCGAAGGTGATGTCGTGGTTGGCGATGTTGTCCAGGTACACGCTCTGGTTGGGCGTGCGCGCGCGCAGGTCGGCGCGGCGTGTCGCCAGCGTCATGGCGCCGTCCTCGGCCTCTTCCAGCGAGACTTCGCTGGCCAGGGTCAGCTGCACCAGGCCGGCGTCCAGCGGGCGCTTGGCCATTTCGTAGAGGGCTTCGAGCACTTCCAGGGCGCGCTCGGCCTTGGGCTTGGGGCCGTCGATCTTGAACTGCTCGTGCCGGTGGGCGATCTTCACGCCCAGTGCTTCCTCGATGCGCCGCAGGTTGGCGTCGAGCGGGCCGCACAGGTGGGTCAGGCGGGTGTTGTTGGGCGGGGTGAAGGTGTGACGGAGAATCACGCGGTTTCCAATTCTTTCTTTTTCGGCACCGATGATAGGCAAATTGACTGGGACTCTGGCCGAACGCAACCCGCCCCAGGTGGTGGTGGACTGCAATGGCGTCGGCTATGAGGTCGACGTGCCGATGAGCACCTTCTACAACCTGCCCGCCGCAGGCGAGCGCGTTTCGCTGCTGACCCACTTCGTGGTGCGCGAGGACGCGCAGATCCTGTTCGGCTTCGGCACCGCCGAGGAGCGGGCGGCCTTTCGCCAGCTCATCAAGATCTCGGGCGTGGGCCCTCGTACCGCCCTGGGCGTGCTCTCGGGCATGAGCGTGGCCGAGCTGGCCCAGGCCATCACCCTGCAGGAAGCAGGGCGGCTGGTGAAGATTCCGGGCATCGGCAAGAAGACGGCCGAGCGCCTGCTGCTGGAGCTCAAGGGCAAGATCGGCGCGGACATCGGCGTGCCGGTGCATGCCGCCAACGACAGCCAGGGCGACATCCTGCAGGCGCTGGTGGCGCTGGGCTACAGCGACCGCGAGGCTGCCGCCGCCCTCAAGGCCCTGCCCAAGGACGTTGCCGTGGGTGAGGGCATCAAGCTGGCGCTCAAGGCACTGGCCAAGTAGCGGTCACACTAGCGCATTCCCATGAGCATCCAGACCGACGACTTCGCCCCGGCCCCGCAAAAGCGCGTGGTCTCAGCCGCCCCGGCTTCGCCCAACGAAGAGGCCATCGAGCGCGCCCTTCGCCCCAAGCTGCTGGACGAGTACGTGGGCCAGGCCAAGGTGCGCGAACAGCTCGAGATCTTCATCGGCGCGGCGCGCAAGCGTGAAGAGGCGCTGGACCACGTCCTGCTGTTCGGGCCGCCGGGCCTGGGCAAGACCACGCTGAGCCACATCATTGCCGCCGAGCTGGGCGTGAACCTGCGCCAGACCAGCGGCCCGGTGCTCGAAAAGCCCAAGGACCTGGCCGCGCTACTGACCAACCTGGAAAAGAACGACGTTCTTTTCATCGACGAGATCCATCGCCTGTCACCCGTGGTGGAGGAAATCCTCTACCCCGCGCTGGAGGACTACCAGATCGACATCATGATCGGCGAGGGCCCGGCCGCGCGCAGCATCAAGCTCGACCTGCAGCCCTTTACGCTGGTGGGCGCCACGACGCGCGCCGGGATGCTCACCAACCCGCTGCGCGACCGGTTCGGCATCGTGGCGCGGCTGGAGTTCTACACGGCCGAGGAACTGGCACGCATCGTCAAGCGCAGCGCCGGCCTGCTGAACGTGCCGGCCGACGAAGCCGGCAGCTTCGAGATTGCGCGCCGCTCGCGCGGCACGCCCCGCATCGCCAACCGCCTGCTGCGCCGCGTGCGCGACTACGCCGAAGTCAAGGGCGGCGGGCGCATCACGGAAGAGATCGCGCACAAGGCGCTGGCCATGCTCGACGTGGACCCGCAAGGCTTCGACCTGATGGACCGCAAGCTGCTCGAGGCCGTGATCCATCGCTTCGACGGCGGCCCGGTGGGGCTGGACAACATCGGCGCGAGCATCGGCGAGGAGTCGGGCACCATCGAGGACGTGATCGAGCCCTACCTGATCCAGCAGGGCTACCTGCAGCGCACGCCGCGCGGGCGCATTGCCACGCTAGCGGCCTACCGCCACCTGGGCGTCACGCCGCCTCAGCGCGACAACAGCGACCTGTTCGGCGGCGCCTGAACGGCGTCGACCGGCGCGGCGGCTGGTGTATCCGGCCGGCAGCTGTGGCGCAGGATGAGCCACTGCGCCACGTAGTAGGTGGCCAGCACCCACAGCGAAGCCAGCGGCAGCGGCGAGACGAATCGGTTGGTGGCCAGCAACGAGTCGCTGAGCATGAAGAACACCGCGCCCAGCGCCACCGAACGCGCCGCGGCGTTGCCCAGCACTGCCGCCCGGCCGATGGCCTGCGCCGCCATGCAGGCGATTACCGCCACGTACAAGCCCACCGGTACGCGCAGTGCGGCCGGCAGCCCGCCCACCCAGAGGAAGGCGTACATGCCCGCGCCCACGCCCAGCGTGGCCGCCAGCGCCCAGCGGCGCGGGAAAAGTCCCACGCCCTGCGTGAAGAGCGCCACGTAGAACAGGTGCGCCACCAGGAAGCTCGCGAGCCCAGGAACGAAGAGCCCGGGCCCGAACATCAGGAACACGTCGCCGGCCAGCGAGGCGGCCAGCCCGGCCAGCAGCAGCAGGCCGAAGAGCCCCTGCGCCTGCGGCGTGCGCCAGCGCGCCCAGGCCAGGACGATGCCGATGTACAGCGCCAGCGGCTTGGTCGCCAGGTGCAGCGGCGCGATGCCCAGTGCGCCCGATGCGGTGGCCAGGGCGGCCGCATTCACGAACAGAACCTCGCCCATCGACAGCCGGCCTTGCAGCAGCGCCCCGGTGCTCCACAGGCCCGCGCCCAGCACCAGCAGCCAGACCAGGGTGGTGGACAGCGGCAGCACGTCGGCAAACCACAGGAAGGCGACGGTGCCGGCCAGCAACGCCAGGAACTGCAGCCCTGCAAACAGCTGCACGGAGCCAGTCACCACGGGCTCGTAGCGCTGCACCTGCGAAATCACGAACGGCGGATGGGGCTCGCTGGCCGCCAGGTCGGCAGGGCGCCAGCCGGGTGGCTTGATCCAGATGCGCAGCTTGTCGCCCCAATTCCGGGTGTGCCATGCGTCGCGCGCCAAGGCCCAGTACACCTCCAGGTTGGCCCATAGCGGGTCCCAGCTGTTCAGGGGCTTGCGCGTGCCGTATACCGGCCGCTCGTCCTCTTCCTGGAACGTGCCGAAGATCCGGTCCCAGATGATGAGCACGCCGCCGTAGTTGCGGTCCACATAGCGGTCGTTCACCGCGTGATGCACCCGGTGGTTGGAAGGCGAGCAGAACCAGCGGTCGAACCAGCCCAGCTTGCCCACCTGCTCGGTATGCACCCAGAACTGGTAAAGCAGGTCGATCAGCGCCACGACGCCGAACACCAGCGGCGGCACGCCGGCCAGCGCCATGGGCAGGTAGAAGATCCAGTCGAACAGGAAGCCCGAGGACGTCTGGCGCAGCGCCGTGGACAGGTTGTAGTGCTGGCTCTGGTGGTGCACCACGTGTGCTGCCCACAGCACCGCGCGCTCGTGTCCCAGCCGATGCAGCCAGTAATAGCAAAGGTCGTAGAAGACCAGCGCCAGCACCCAGCCGTACCACTGCATCCAGAAGTCGGTGGCCGGGAACAGGGCAAAGGCCGACCAGCAGGCGGTGTAGATGCCGATGCGCAGCAGGCTGGTAAGCACCCCGCCGATCTGGCTGAGCATGCCCAGGCCGATGCTGTTGACCGTGTCGGCCAGCCGGTAGGTGTCTTGCCCCGTGCCGCGCTGCGCCCGCAGGCGCCCCACGAGGAACTCGATGCCGATGGCGAGCAGAAAGATCGGTGTAGCGAGAACGATGACTTGGCCGGGACGCATGATGGGCAAATTGTCGGGTGCGCCAGGGGCGGTTACGGGTCGCTGGCATCATGGTTTGCCCGATGTGGCAGTGCCCGATGCGACCGGAGACGTCGCCGCGCCTTGTTAGACTTTGCGGCGATAGCACCTTCTTTCGCATGATGTTCAAAGGCCTTCGCATTACCGGCCTCCGCTCCGGACCCTATGTCCTGGGCGAGCCCCTCGACGTGTTCGATGGAAAGGTGCACCTCGGGCGGCTCTATACCGTCACCGCCAGCGCCGATGGCGCCGAGCTTCGGCTCGAAGACTTTCGTGCTACAGACCTGCGACAACTGGGGTCGTGGCGCACCGCCCGCTTGATCGTGGTGGAGGTGCTGAGCTTCTTCATCGAGCGTTTTCCTGCCATCAGCGCCATCGGCATCGTGCTCAGCGCCGATATCGAGTCGCTCGAAAGCCAGAAGGACGGAGCGACCCGCCTGGCCAGTGCCCGCGCCCAGATGCTGCAGAGCGTGGGCGTGCACGACATCCACGTCGCACCCCGGCCCCACCCGCGCTACAGCGCGCATTTCGTGGTGAGCGGCATGTGGCTCTACAACCGGGACAATGCCGACCTGCTGGCCGGCGCGCTGCGGGACGAGCGCCTGGCCTATGGCCAGTTCCGCGCGGCCGCTTTGCCGCCGGCGCCCGCGCCGCGCTCGGTGCTCAGCCGCCTGCTGCAAAAGGATCGCCGGATCCCTGCCTCCGAAAAATGAATCTTTTCGTCTCGCTCAAGTACCTGGTCGCGCTGGATGACCATCGACATTTCGGCCGCGCGGCGCTCGCTTGCAGCGTGACGCAGCCGGCGCTGTCCAATGCCATCCGGGCGCTGGAAGTGAGCTTTGGCACCTCCATCGTCAAGCGCGGGCGCAACTTTGCTGGCTTCACGGTCGAAGGCGAGCGCATCCTGGCCAGTGGCCGCAAGATCCTGCGCGAGTACGAGCTGCTGCAGCAAGACCTCAACAGCGGCAAGGACGCGCCCACAGGCAACCTGCTGATCGGCGCGGTGCCTACGGCCATGCCCCTGGCGGCGCGCTTCGTCGCCATGCTGCAGGACCGGCATCCGGGCATCACGCCCACGCTGCGCTCCATGAGCTCCATCGAGCTGGAATCAGGCCTGGAAAGCCTGTCGCTGGACATGGGCCTGGGCTACACCGAGCGCATGGACAACAGCAACTCGGCCGTGCGCGTCATTCCGCAGTACATCGAGCACTACTTCCTGCTGCGCAAGGCGGCGCCGGCCAAGTCGCAGCGCCTTCGCGTGGGCAAGCCCCTGCGCTGGCGCGACGCGGCGGCGCTGCCGCTGTGCCTGCTCAGCGCCGAGATGCACAACCGCAGCATCATCGACCGCGCCTTTGCCGAGGCAGGCGTGAGCCCCAAGCCGGTGATCGAGACCAACTCCATCTCCACCCTGGCGCTGAGCGTGCGCGCGGGCCGCGTGTGCAGCGTGATGCCGGGTGCCCTGGTGGACGACGTGCAGGGCTACGACGACATCGAGGCCCTGCCGCTGGTGGAGCCGCGGGTTGAAACGGCCATCTCGTTCCTGGTGCACGACACCAACCGACCGTCGCGCACGCTCGAGGCCGCCCTGGTCTTTGCCGAAGACCCGGCCTGGCGCAACGAGGTCGCCAGTCACGCCGGCGCGCTCGACGGCGGCGCTTAGGCACGCCCCCCCCAAGCAAGCGCATCCGGCCACCGTCCTACACCGGTTGAATGCGCCATCCGATGGCTTGCCCACCGGGGCAAATCGCATGCTTGGCGGCGTATGAAGCATCTCTTCGATCTATGCCGCAAAGCCATCGGCGCCTGGATCGATGACTACGCACCCAGCATGGGCGCGGCCATCTCGTACTACACGATCTTTTCGCTGGCGCCACTGCTGGTCATCGTCATCGCGGTGGCGGGCGCGATCTTCGGGCGCGAAGCAGCGCAGCAGCAGATCGTGGCGCAGCTCACCTCGCTCGTGGGCAGCCATGGCGGCATGGCGGTGCAGGCCCTGCTCGATGCTGCAAGGGAATCGGACAAGGGGCTGCTTGCCAGCGCGATCAGTGCCGTGGTGCTGCTGGTGGGCGCGACCACCGTGTTCGCCGAGTTGCAGAGTGCGCTGGACCGCATCTGGCACGTGCCCGAGGTGGAGAAGCCCTCGGGCGTGTGGGCCGTGCTGCGGGCAAGGCTGCTGTCCTTCGGGCTCATCCTGGGCCTGGCCTTCCTGCTGATCGTGTCGCTGCTCATCAGCGCGGGCCTTGCCGCCTTCGAAGGGTGGTACGGGGGCATCTTTCCGGGCTGGGAGGTGCTCCTGCAGGCGCTCAACGCCGTCATCTCGCTGGTCATCGTGACCTTGCTCTTTGCCATGATCTTCAAGCTGATGCCCACGGCGCCCATCGCCTGGCGCGACGTCTGGATCGGCGCGGCGGTGACGGCTGTTCTGTCCGAACTCGGAAAGCTGCTGATCGGCCTGTACCTGGGCAAGAGCGGCTTCATGGAAACCTTCGCAGCGGCCGGGTCGCTGGTGGTGCTGGTGGCCTGGGTCTATTACGCGGCGCAGATCTTCCTGCTGGGCGCCGAGTTCACCAAGGTCTACGCCGACGAACACGGCTCGCTGTCCGGCAGGCGGGCCCAGCAGGCCACCGAGGTGGCCGCCCAGATCAAGGAGACCGGCCTGGAAGGTGCCGGCCTGCCCGTGCCGGTGGGCTCGGGCATTCCCGACTATTCCGGTCTGGCACTCGCCGCCCAGGTCCAGCAGGAGGTGGACCGGCGCGTCCAGGTGGCCCAGGTGCATCTGGCCCGCAGCCTGCTGTTTCTGGCCGTGCTCACCCTGGTGGACATGGCCGTGCAGCGCTGGAGCGTGCGTCGGCAAAGGCGCCTGGCCGCCCATCGCCTGCCGCTCTAGCGTCCGGCCATCATTTCGGGCACGCATCGATCCATTCCCCGAATAAATTGGACCCATTGCCCGCCAATGCGCAGACTCCGCCGCACGCCCGCCCCACGGGTGAACGAACATGAAGGAGACTCGCATGGAACTGGCCCGCGACCCCCGGCCGGCTGCGCCGAATACCGGCGCCAACGCTGCCTTGCTGCAAGAGGTGCTGGCGCGCCACGCCAATGAAGAGGGCGCGCTGCTGCCCATCCTGCATGAACTCCAGGACAGGCTGGGCCACGTACCCGCAGATGCGGTGCCCGGCATTGCCGACGCCCTGAATCTCTCGCGCGCCGAGGTGCATGGCGTCGTCACCTACTACCACCACTTCCGCAGCGAACCGGCCGGCCGCCACGTGCTGCAGATCTGCCGCGCCGAGGCCTGCCAGTCGATGGGCGCCGATGCGCTGCTGTCCCATGCCGAGCTGCGCCTGGACTGCGCCAGCCACAGCACGACCTCGGACGGTTCATTCACCTTGGAGCCCGTGTACTGCCTGGGCCTGTGCGCGTCGTCGCCGGCCCTGATGCTCGATGGCGAACCCCACGGCCGCGTGTCCGCGCGCGGCCTCGATGCGCTGATCGCGCAGGCTAGGAGCGAAAAATGAGCAACGCAGCAACCATCTACGTGCCCCGCGACTCGGCCGCCCTGGCCGCCGGCGCCGAGCGCGTTGCGCGTCGCATCGCGCAGGAAGCCGCCGCACGCGGCATCAAGCTGCGCCTGGTGCGCAACGGCTCGCGCGGCATGTTCTGGCTGGAGCCGCTGGTCGAGGTAAGCACGCCGTCCGGTCGCGTTGCCTATGGGCCGGTCACGGTCGAGGACGTGCCGGGCCTTTTCGATGCAGGCTTTCACCTCGGCGCGACCCATCCGCTGTGCCTGGGGCTCACCGACGAAATTCCGTACCTGAAGAAGCAGGAGCGCCTGGTGTTCGCCCGCATGGGCATCACCGACCCGCTGTCCATCGAGGACTACGAGGCGCATGAAGGCTTTGCCGGCCTGCGCCGCGCGCTGGCCATGACGCCCGGACAGATCGTGCAGCAGGTGCTCGATTCGGGCCTGCGCGGCCGCGGCGGCGCGGCGTTTCCCGCGGGCATCAAGTGGAAGACGGTTGCTGGTACGCAAGCTGCGCAAAAGTACGTCGTGTGCAATGCCGACGAAGGCGACTCGGGCACCTTCTCCGACCGCATGACCATGGAGGGCGACCCCTTCGTGCTGATCGAGGGCATGGCCATTGCCGGCATTGCCACCGGTGCCACGCGCGGCTACATCTACGTTCGCTCCGAATATCCGCATGCCATCGACGTGCTCAACGAAGCCATTGCGCGTGCCGAGGCTGCCGGCTACCTGGGCGACAGCGTGCTGCACACGCCCCACGCCTTCCACCTGGAAGTGCGCAAGGGTGCGGGCTCCTACGTCTGCGGCGAGGAAACGGCCCTGCTGGAAAGCATCGAGGGCAAGCGCGGCGTGGTGCGCGCCAAGCCCCCGCTGCCGGCCATCGAAGGGTTGTTCGGCAAGCCCACGCTCATCAACAACGTGATCACGCTGGCCAGCGTGCCGATCATCCTCTCGCGCGGCGCCGACTTCTACAAGAACTACGGCGTGGGCCGTTCGCGCGGCACGCTGCCCATGCAACTGGCGGGCAACATCCGCTTCGGCGGGCTGGTGGAAAAGGCCTTCGGCGTCACGCTGCGGGAGCTGCTGGAAGACTTCGGCGGTGGCACCGCAACGGGACGCCCGATCAAGGCGGTGCAGTTCGGCGGCCCGTTGGGCGCCTACATGCCCGAGAGCCAGTTCGACCTGCCGGTGGACTACGAGGCCTTCGCGGCAGTGGGTGCCACGGTCGGCCACGGCGGCCTGGTGGTGCACGACGACACGGCCGACCTCTCGAAGATGGCCCGCTACGCCATGGAGTTCTGCGCCATCGAATCGTGCGGCAAGTGCACGCCCTGCCGCATCGGCTCCACGCGCGGCGTGGAGGTCATCGACCGCATCCGCGCCGACCACAACCGCGCTCAGCAGGTCATCCTGCTGCGCGACCTGTGCAACACCATGGTCAACGGTTCGCTGTGCGCCATGGGCGGCATGACGCCCTTCCCGGTGCTGTCCGCGCTCAACCATTTCCCCGAAGACTTCGGCATCGCGGCACCTGACCGCCAGGCCGCCTGAAGAAGAAAGAAAGAGGAAACACGATGCTCGACCACCTCAAAGAGATCGACTACGGCACTCCGGCGCGCGAGTCGGAGCGCGAAGTCACCCTGGAAATCGACGGCCAGGAAATCACCGTGCCCGCGGGCACCTCGCTGATGCGCGCTGCGGTGGATGCCGGCGTGCGCGTGCCCAAGCTGTGCGCCACCGACAGCCTGGAGCCCTTTGGTTCGTGCCGCCTGTGCCTGGTGGAGATCGAAGGCCGCCGGGGCTACCCCGCCTCGTGCACCACGCCCGCCGAACAGGGCATGAAGGTGCGCACCCAGTCGCCCGCCCTGCAGGACCTGCGCAAGGGCGTGATGGAGCTCTACATCTCCGACCATCCCCTGGATTGCCTGACCTGCTCGGCCAACGGCAACTGCGAACTGCAGGACATGGCCGGCGTGACGGGCCTGCGCAACGTGCGCTACGGCACGGAGGGCGCC
The DNA here is from genome assembly GCA_018241225.1 of Pseudomonadota bacterium. Lineage (GTDB taxonomy): Bacteria > Pseudomonadota > Gammaproteobacteria > Burkholderiales > Burkholderiaceae_C > Variovorax. The sequence goes on along the minus strand of JAFEEG010000006.1, from coordinate 56,937 downwards.
AACCACCTCAAGAGCGCCAAGGACGAGTCCAACCCCTACTTCAGCTACGACCCCTCCAAGTGCATCGTCTGCAACCGCTGCGTGCGCGCCTGTGAAGAGACGCAAGGCACCTTCGCGCTCACCATCAGTGGCCGGGGCTTCGATTCGCGCGTGTCGCCCGGGCAGGACCAACCCTTCATGGAGTCGGAATGCGTGAGCTGCGGCGCCTGCGTCGAGGCCTGCCCCACCGCCACCCTGCAGGAGAAGTCGGTCATCTGGCTCGGCCAGCCCGAGCACAGCGTGATCACCACCTGCGCCTACTGCGGCGTGGGCTGCGCCTTCAAGGCCGAGATGAAGGGCAACGAAGTGGTGCGCATGACGCCGTGGAAGGACGGCAAGGCCAACGACGGCCATTCGTGCGTGAAGGGCCGCTTTGCCTGGGGCTACGCGACCCACAAGGACCGCATGCTCAAGCCGATGATCCGCGCCAAGATCACCGACCCGTGGCAGGAAGTGAGCTGGGAAACCGCGCTCAACCACGCCGCCAGCGAGTTCAAGCGCCTTCAGGCCAAGTACGGCCGCGAATCGATCGGTGGCATCACCTCCTCGCGCTGCACCAATGAAGAAACCTACCTGGTGCAAAAGCTGGTGCGCGCCGCCTTCGGCAACAACAACGTCGACACCTGCGCTCGCGTGTGCCATTCGCCCACGGGCTATGGCCTGAAGCAGACGCTGGGCGAATCGGCCGGCACCCAGACTTTCAAGTCGGTGGAGAAGTCCGACGTGGTGATGGTGATCGGCGCCAACCCCACCGACGGCCACCCAGTGTTCGCCTCGCGCATGAAGAAGCGCCTGCGCCAGGGCGCCAAGCTGATCGTGATCGATCCGCGTCGCATCGACCTGGTGAAGTCGCCGCACGTTCGCGCCGCCCATCATCTGCAACTGCGTCCCGGCACCAACGTGGCGGTGGTCAACGCGCTGGCGCACGTCATCGTCACCGAAGGGCTGGTGGCCGAGCAGTTCGTGGCCGAACGCTGCGATCCGCTGTCGTTCTCGCAGTGGCGCGAATTCGTGGCCAAGCCCGAGAACGCGCCCGAAGCCACCGAGCACCTCACCGGCGTGCCCGCTGCCGAGATGCGCGCCGCGGCCCGCCTGTTCGCCACCGGCGGCAATGCCGCCATCTACTACGGCCTGGGCGTGACCGAGCACAGCCAAGGCTCGACCACCGTGATGGGCATTGCCAACCTGGCCATGGCCACCGGCAACGTGGGGCGCGAAGGCGTGGGCGTGAACCCGCTGCGCGGCCAGAACAACGTGCAGGGCTCGTGCGACATGGGCTCCTTCCCACACGAACTGCCGGGCTACCGCCATGTGTCGGACAGCACCACGCGTGCCTTGTTCGAAGACGCCTGGAACGTGCAGATCAGCCCCGAGCCGGGCCTGCGCATTCCCAACATGTTCGACGCGGCCATCGGCGGCAGCTTCAAGGGCATGTACTGCGAGGGCGAGGACATCGTGCAGTCCGACCCCAACACGCAGCACGTGGCCGCCGCGCTCATGGCCATGGAGTGCGTGGTGGTGCAGGACCTGTTCCTGAACGAGACCGCCAAGTACGCCCACGTGTTCCTGCCGGGTTCGTCCTTCCTGGAAAAGGACGGCACCTTCACCAACGCCGAGCGCCGCATCTCGCGCGTTCGCAAGGTGATGCCGCCCAAGGCCGGCTATGCCGACTGGGAAGTGACGGTGAAGCTGGCGCAGGCCCTGGGCTACCCCATGAACTACGCCAACCCTGAAGAGATCATGGACGAGATCGCCTCGCTCACGCCCACCTTCGCCGGCGTGAGCTACGAGAAGCTCGAGCGCCTGGGCAGCGTGCAGTGGCCCTGCAACGAGGACGCGCCCGAGGGCACGCCCACCATGCACATCGACGCCTTCGTGCGCGGCAAGGGGCGCTTCATCATCACCCAGTTCGTGGCCACCGACGAGAAGGTCACCAAGCGCTTTCCGCTCTTGCTCACCACGGGCCGCATCCTGTCGCAGTACAACGTGGGCGCGCAGACGCGGCGCACCGACAACAACCAATGGCATGCCGAGGACCGGCTGGAAATCCATCCGCACGACGCCGAGGAGCGCGGCGTGAAGGACGGCGACTGGGTCGGCATCCAGAGCCGCTCGGGCGAGACGGTGCTGCGCGCCACGGTGTCCGAGCGCATGCAGCCGGGCGTGGTCTACACCACCTTCCACTTCCCCGAGTCGGGCGCCAATGTGATCACCACCGACAACTCCGACTGGGCCACCAACTGCCCGGAGTACAAGGTGACGGCGGTGCAGGTGATGCCGGTGATGCAACCCTCGGCCTGGCAGCGCGAGTACAGCCGCTTCAACCAGGTACAGCAGGAATTGCTGGACGCGCGCACCCCCGAAGCGGTGCCCGCCAAGTGACGATGAAGGACGCCACATGACGACGACCACTGCCACGCCGAAATTCATCGCCGATGCCGTCGCTTTCTGCGAAGGCGCCCGTTCGCTGCCGGTGCGCGGCGTGCGCGCCGGCCGGCCCTTTGCGGTGCACGACTGGGTGGCCGACGAGGTGCCCGTCGCGCTGGAATACAACGGCATCTCGCATGCGGTGATGCTCGCCACGCCGCTGGACCTGGAAGACTTTGCGCTGGGCTTCTCGCTCAGCGAAGGCATCCTGCAGGCGCCGCACGAGCTCTATGCGGTGGACGAAGTGCCCTCCGAGCTGGGCATCACGCTCAAGCTGCATGTGGCCAGCGGCGCGTTCGCCCGCCTGAAGGAGCGCCGCCGCAGCATGGCCGGGCGCACCGGCTGCGGCCTGTGCGGCACCGAGAGCCTGTCGCACGTGGCGCGCGACCTGCCGGTGCTGGTGGATGGCGCACCGCTCTCGCGCGAAGCCATCAGCCGAGCCATGTCGCAGTTCTGTGCGCTGCAGACCCTGCAGCAGGCCACCGGCGCTGTGCATGCCGCCGCCTGGTGCTCGGCCGAAGGCGAAGTGATGTGGCTGCGCGAAGACGTGGGCCGCCACAACGCACTGGACAAGCTGGTGGGTGCGCTGGCCGCGCAGGACGTGGATGCGTCCACCGGCTTCATCGCCGTCACCAGTCGCGCCAGCTTCGAGATGGTGCAGAAGACCGCCGCCGCCGGCGTGCCGCTGCTGGCTGCCGTGTCGGCGCCGACCTCGTTCGCCGTGGCGACCGCGCAGCGCGCGCGCATGACGCTGGTGGGCTTTGCGCGCCAGCAGGACCTGGTGGTGTACTGCGACACGGGGCGCCTGAGCCTCGATGGCGCACAGGAGAATTTCGATGCACGCTGATTCCCTGGTGCGCATGGTCAACCAGATCGGCACCTTCTTCGAAGCCATGCCCGACCGCGCCGCCGCGCTGGAGGAAATGGCGCTGCACATCCGTCGCTTCTGGGAGCCGCGCATGCGCCAGCAACTCATGGCTCATGTCGACCAGGGCGGCGACGGCCTGGGCCTGATGGCGCAGGAGGCCATGCTGCGGCATGGCGATTCGCTGCGCTGCTGACGCAAAGGGGCGCACGCCCCGTGCAGTGCTCAAAGACAGCCAGGGGGCGACACCTATGATCTGCCCTTGGCGCCCGCGGCCCTGGCGGCAAGGGCGGCAGCGCCGCTTCCCGTCGTTGAGCCCTGGCATGAGTGAACTTACCGTCGATTTCTGGGTGGCAGTGAGCGTGATCCCCATGGTCATTGCCCTGTGCATCTACCTTTGGCTGTCCAGGCGATTCGATCGCTCGCGTGAGCACGACGTACGGCGGTACGAGGAGCTGGTGCAGAAAGTCCAGGCGCCGCTGGAGGGCCCTCGCAATGGCCTGCGCCACAAGCCCAGGCAGCCACCACCGCCACCAATCCCGCCGTCGAATCCGCCCGAGGGCGGTTGAGCGACAACAACACGCTGTTGCCGTAGCGCCACTCTGGCCCCTGGCGCTGCAAGAACTGAAACCGCAAGTGCCTTGCACGAGACAAGAGACACACTCGGTTGCGTGTGCACGGGCCGATCTGCGTGGGCGCCACTATGTTCACGACTTCGCTTCGGCAGAGGCTCCCATCAACACCAAGAAGTGAGGCTCCCATGTTCGATCGACGTGCCCTGGCGGTGTTCTGTGCACTTGCCGCCCCCTGTGCCGTGTCGTTGGCGCAACCGGCCTATTCAGTGGATTCGTATTTCGACAACCGCTGGTACATCACACCCTTCGGTGCCTACGTGCTGCCAGACAGTGACCGAGGCGCCAAGGATGGCTGGGGCGGCGGGCTTGCCATCGGCAAGCCGATCAGCCCCAACTGGAACATCGAGTTGCGCGGCATGTACGAGCAACTCGACCAAGACCTGGGCGGTCCGGGCAAGTACAAGAACTGGAGCGCTTCGCTGGATGCGCAATGGTTCTTCCTGGGGCGCCAGGGCTTCCGCGTGTGGCAGTCCAACAGCGTGCAGCCCTACCTGGTGGGCGGCATCGGCGCCATCAACGACAAGATCGAATTCCCGGCCGGCGGCAGCGACAGCAAGACCAGCTTCATGGCCAATGCGGGTATCGGCATCATCTGGCCGTTCGCATCGTGGGGACGCCTGATGGCCGACGCGCGCTATCGCTACGACGACAACCACAACAACTTCGTATCCGTCAACAACCGCCTGGACGACTGGGTGTTCTCGGTGGGCCTGCAGATTCCGCTTGGCCCCGCCCCGCGCGTGGCGCAGGCGCCGCCACCCCCGGCACCGACCGCCGCCATGCCGCCTCCACCACCGGCGCCGCCGCCCGTTCGCACGGTCAACATTGCAGGCGACGGCACCTTCGCCTTCGACAAGGCGACGCTGACTCCCACGGGCCGCGGGCGCATCGACAGCGCCTTGCAGGAGATCAAGACCGCGGGCATCCAGCCCACAGCGGTCTCGGTGGTCGGCTACACCGACCCGCTGGGCAGCGCCGAGTACAACCAGCGCCTGTCGGTGGCGCGTGCCAATTCCGTGCGTGACTACATGGTCAGCCAGGGCGTGCCGGCCGGCATCATCACGGCCGAAGGCCGCGGCAAGACGGACCTGAAGGTGACCGAGGCCGACTGCAAGGCGCAAGGCAAGGCACGCCGGCGCAGCGACCTGATTGCCTGCCTGGAGCCCAACCGCCGCGTGGAAGTGCGCGCTACGGGCGAGACGCGCTGAGGTTCAGCCTGACCCAGTCGGGGGATCGTTTGCCAGGCGCGTAGAAGCTGTCCACGCGCTTGGCAACGAGGCACTCCGGCTCGCGCCATGAGGCCGGCAGGCGAGCCAGCAAGTCACGCCGGTGTTGGGCGTACGGCGCCAACTCGACGTTGGGCAGGCCCTCGCCAAGCATGCGGTTCAACCGTGCCTTGCGCTCGATGAGCGGCAAGGCGGTGAGCACCTCGTCACTATCTGCCAGCAGGTCGAATATCAAGTAGGTGGCCGCGGGCGCGTTCTCGCTCGACCTTCGCCGCCTCGATCGATCGAGCAGGGCGCCGAAGTCGCTGCGACCTTGATCGTCCAGTACGCATGCCACGCCATCCACGACGAAGGGGCCGCCCTGCACGCGGGACAGCGGGGCTGCAATTTCCGGGAACCACTTTGTCGCATTGGCGTAGGTCCTGGTGCGCAGTTCGCAGCTGCCATTTCCGAAGTGGGCCATGAGTCGGTAGCCGTTCATCTTGGCTTCGAAGATCCAGTCGCTGGAGTCGAAGATCTCAGAACGTTCGGACAGCAGCATGGGGTCCAGGGGAACTCGAGGGCGGGATAGCGGAGTCATCAACCAATGCAACGATTAGTACAAGAACACTTGGCCACATTCTTGACGAGGCCCTCAAGAGTTCCTGAATGCAAGCGTCCGCATTCCGCTAAACCTTGGTTTAGTTGCGGCAAGCAATTGCCAGCTAGCGTGAACTTTTGCCCGATGCCGAATGGATGCATTTGCGGTCGGATGAATCACTTCTGAACAAAATGTCACTCAAGAAGCAATCGATTGGTCTGGCTCCAAAGATGTTCAAGAGAAACTTGTCACCAAGTTTCAAAAGCACGCCGGACTGAACCGCGCTGCTCCGCAAGGGCCGCTCAAATGACTGGGCGTACCGCGCGCCGCGCGAAACGATTGGCAAGCAAGCAGTGGAGGCATAGAACAGATGAGACCCTGGATCAAGGGTGTCTGGCGCGTATTCTTTTTCGCGCTCGTCGTGATAGTTACCCCGGCCGTCGCCGCTGCAGCGCGATTGGATACGCTCCTTGTGTTCTCGCAAAACCGCCTGCTGCCCGCGAACCAGGAGGTGTACGCAGGGCTTGTGCGACCAGGTGACCTGCTTCCCAGCAGCGATGTGCAGATCTACATCGAGTACCTCGACCATCCGCAATTCAGCGGAGACCCCTACGATGAGAGCACCGCCAAGTACCTGGCCGACAAGTACGCGGCCCGGCCGCCAAAGCTGATCCTTGCGGGCGGCTACATCGCATTGAAGTTCCTGTTGAAGTACAGGGATTCGATGTTTCCAGGTGTGCCGATACTGCATATCGGCGTCGACCGCAGCATCTTGAATTCGATGCCTGCGCTTCCGTCCGATGTGACGGGCATTCCAGTCGAGTACGACATCGGCGGAACAATCGATCTGGCCATGGCGCTCCAGCCCGACGCCAAGCGTCTCGTTGTAGTGAGTGGAGCGAGCCCCTGGGCAGAGCAACGGCGAGCCGATACCGAGCATGCGCTGGCCAGGCGCAAGGTGCCCTTCCCGGTGGAGTACTGGAGGGGCCTGGAGACATCGGCGCTGCTTGCAAAGCTGGCGGCGCTGCCCAAGGACTCGATCGTCTTCACGCCGGGCTATTACCGCGACGGCGGCGGCCGGGTTACCACGCCACTGGAATCGGTGCGTCTCATGGCGTCGCGTTCGTCGGCGCCGATCTACAGCATCTTTTCCACGCATATCGGCACTGGCGTGCTGGGTGGGCGGATGAGCACTTTCACCGACATCGGCAAGTCTGCGAGGGCGGCGATCGACGACATGCTCGACGGCGACCCTGCGGTGGCGCTGCAGCCCGCGCCTGCGATGGTGCAACTCGACTGGCGCCAGGTCCTCAAGTGGGGCATTCCGGAAAGCCGGATTCCGCCGAACGCGGTCCTTCACCACCGAACGCCCACCTTCTGGGAGCTCCACCGAACCCAGGCCATCAGCGGGGCGGCCATCATCCTGGCGCAGGCCTTGATGATCGGCGCGTTGCTGCTGGAGCGCAGGCGTCGCGAGCGCATCGCGACCGCGCTGGCGGACAGCCGGCGCCGCGTCGGGGTGATTGCGCAGACGGCGCGCGTGTCGATCTTTGTCTGGGACATGAAGGCGCAGGTGCCCGCGCCAGGTGCTCGTATTCAACCGATTTCGGCTGCGGACAACGTCGAGTCGTTTTCACAGGTGGTTGCCGATATCCACCCGAGCGATCGCGAACGCGTGAGCCTCGCTGCCCGGCACGCCATCGAAAGCGGCGAGGAACTGAATGTCGAGTATCGAAAGCTGCCGGCGGATGGCGGCCACGAGCGATGGATGGCGGCGCGCGGTCATGCCTGGCCCAAGGGGACCTTGCGAATCTCGGGCGTGTGCATGGACATCAGCGAGCGCAAGCATGCGGAACTGCAGGCCGTGCAGGATCGGGCGGCCCTGGCACACATGGCGCGCGTCTCCACCATGGGCCAGTTGTCCGTGGCTATTGCGCACCAGCTCAACCAGCCGCTGGCGGCGGTGCTCGGCAATGCGGAAGTGGCACGCAGGATGGTGGCGCGGCAGGGACCCGAGCAGGGCGAGCTTGGCGAAATCCTCGACGACATCATTTCCGACAACATGCGCGCCGGCGACATCATTCGCAACCTGACCACGCTCTACCGGCGCGGACCGACGAAGCAGGCCAGCTTCGACATGAACGACCTTGCGACTGAGACGGTTGAGCTGATGCGCGACGACTTGATCAATCGCAAGGTGGACGCGCACCTCGACCTGGCGGCGGACCTGCCGCTGGTCGAAGGCACCCGGATCCAGATCCAGCAGGTGTTGCTCAACCTGCTGCAGAACGCGATGGATGCCATGGAAGACACTCGGGCGCCGCATCGCGACCTGCTGGTGCGCAGTGTCCTGGACAACGGTCGACCCGGGTTGTGTGTCATCGACCGGGGCGGCGGCATTGCGGCAAGTGCGATGGAACGAATATTCGATCCCTTCTGGACCACCAAGCCGCAAGGCGTCGGCGTGGGCCTGGCCATGGGCCGCGCGATCATCGAGGCGCACGGTGGCGTGCTGAGCGCCCGCAACAACCCTGGCGGCGGCGCTGAGTTCTGCTTCAAGCTGCCTGCCTCGTCGCTCAGTTGATTGAGAAGTGAGTTTGATATGGCAACTGTTTATCTTGTCGACGATGACGATGGTGTGCGCAAGGCGTTGGCGCGCGCGTTGAGGGAGTCCGGCTTCGACGTCCATGCCTTTGAATCTGCCGACGCCTTTCTCGCCGGTCTTCCCATGCACCCGCGCGGGTGCATCGTCCTGGATGTGTCGATGCCCGAGATCGACGGCTTTCAACTCCAGGCCCAGCTGGCGGCGCTAGGCACGCGCCGCCCATCGTGTTCCTGACCGGTCACGGGGATATTCCGATGACGGTGCGCGCGCTCAAGGGCGGCGCAGCCGATTTCCTCACCAAGCCGGTCAGCATCGACACCTTGGTCGCAGCCATCAACGAGGCGCTGGCCAGCGACCAGACTGCACGCCGAGACGATGCTGCCAACGCCGAAATGCTCAGGAACTACGAAAGCCTGACTGCGCGTGAGCGCGAGGTGCTGGCGGCCCTGGTCGCAGGCAAGATCAACAAGCAGATCGCCGACGAAATGGGCGTGGTCGAGCAGACGGTCAAGTTTCATCGCGCTCGCATCATGAAGCGCATGCAGGCAAGAACCGCTGCCGAACTGATGCACATGGCCGCACGGCTGGGCGTCAGCCTCGACAGCGACAAGCCCTGAATTCGGCCGCCAATGTCCCGGTCGCCTGGCTGTGCGGGCGGCCGACTTGTGCACGCCGCGCGCACTCGCCTTCCAGCCCATCACGCTGCCACTGTCGGTCCGCATGACGTCGGCAGCGCAGTTGCTTCCTATGGCGTCATCCCTACGAGTGGCCTGTAATGTTATTTACTGTATCCCAGTGTGATTTATTGGGTTCCGACTGAACCAAAGTGCAGTTTCGACCAATGGTGACGAACGGAAAAATTCACCAACCAAAGTCAACAACCCAGGGGAGTAGTGATGAAGGTCGAAATGCAAAAGCGCAGCGCAGCCAATACCAGTTTTTTCAGCCACTATGACGAGGCTGCAACTTCCTTGAAGATTTGCGTTGCCGAATCGGAATCCCGCGTGCAGGAGCAAGTGCTGAAGGCGTTGGGGAATTCCGGGCACACCGTTCTCCTGGCCAAGGAGGTCTCGGATGTGCTGCGCTACCAGTGCAGCGGCGAGGGTCCGGATGTTCTCGTGGGCTGCTCCCGCATGCTGGCGGGCACCCAGACCGACGAGGTCGAGCCGTTCAAGACGCCAGCCCTGCTGTTGGCTCGACCCGAAGACGCGTCTTTTCTGACGGCCTTCATGAAATTCAACCCGGGCAACGATTTCGCACTTCTGCCCCTGCCTGACGAGTCGCTGCGCAGGTCGGTTTTCAGTTTCATGCTCCGCCAGCACCGGCGCAAGCTGCTGGGTTTTTCCGCCTTTGGAGGCTATTTGCTGAAGAAGGACAACAGGCAGATCTTCTTTGATGGTGCTGCAATCAAATTGTCGCCCTACCGATTTGCCATGGCGGAATATCTGCTGAAGCACGCGAATATCCCGGTTTCGGTCGAGGAATTGTGCGTGGTGTGTGGAATCGAGCGGCGCACCGATGCACAGCGGATGGTCGGTGCCAATGTCGCCGTCCTCGCGCATCAATTGAAATTCGACGGAAGCCATGGCTATTGGATCGAGCAATCGAGCCCTGACGTCTATTGCCTCACTTCGCTGCCGCCGCTGGAGCAGGAAGCCCACGGCGCGACCTGCCGGGACGCTACCGGCTTCTCGAGCTGCCAGACACACTGAACAACGGGGAGAGGAAGCTGATCATGTCAAACGCCTATTTCGCCACCTATGCGAGCGGCAGGTCTACGCCCTTTGCGCAAATCGAAGTCCGCGATCTCGACGGGCGGGTGCTCGGCGCCTGTTTTGCGGATTCGGCCGGGCAATGGAGTGTTGCCTTGCCTGAGATCGTTCAATGGATCGAGATCTTTTCCATGGCCCGGTCGTCCAGGCGCGATGCCTTGATCGATCGACCGGTCTCTTGTGCAGGCGTCGGACTCCACGCAAACGAACCCGAACTGAGCATCAGTTGCTGGAGCTTCGAAGAGCGCTTTGCCGAAGGCGGCCTGGGCGGAAGGGGAATCGGCGGGCGCACGACCGCGGAGCCGGGCCAGAAGATCACGGCAAACATCGGGGGGCGCCGATTCGACACGGTCGTCTGCGACGACGGCACCTGGGTCATCGCTTTCGATGCGCAGACCATCGAGGCGCTCGCCAACGGCATCCATCTCCTGTGCGTGACCGTGCGCGACAAGGAGGGCAACGAAGCGATCGTGTGGGATGAGGTGGAGGTGGGCTAGGGCCGAGCGAAAGGGAGGCCGATGGGGGAGGCCGATAAAGAGAGGCCAAGAAAAAACCCGGTAAGTCGATGACTTACCGGGTTTCCTGTTTGGTGGCTCTTCACGGACTCGAACCGCGGACCTGTGGATTATGATTCCATCGCTCTAACCGACTGAGCTAAAGAGCCGAGCCAGAAATTATAGCAGTATCGAATCGGCCGGCAACTGAGGGCACCGTTTCGCGGCTGCACGCGGCCCAAGAAAGAGGTGTTCAACCCACAAGCACCATGCGGCCCAGCAGGGTCAGCACCGCCAGCGCAAGCACCAGCGTGCACATCTGCCAGAACAGCAAGGGGTTGTGCTCCGCAAGGGGCGCCGGCCGGGTGCGGTGGAATTGCGGACCGGGCGTGCACAGGTCGTGGACGAATTCGGACACGGCCTCCTGCCGCCGCTCGGGTTGCGGCTGCAGGGCCTTGTGCAGTACGGCGTCCAGCCAATCCGGTAGCTCGGGCCGCAGGTGGCGCAGCGGCACGTAGCGCAGGCGCCGCAGGTCGGCCGCGTTGCGCACCTGGGTCACCTGCAAGCCATAGGGCAGCTGTCCGCACAGCATCTGGTAGGTGAGCACGGCCAGGGAGAACAGGTCCGAGCGCTCGCTGGCCACGCCTCCCGCAAAGTACTCGGGTGCGGTGTATTGCAGCGAGCCGGCAATGGCAGGCGCGGCAGACATGCCGAAGGCGCCGCCCTCGGCCAGCCCGGCGACGTGAGCCGAAGCCAGGTCGATGATCTTCACCGTGCCGGTCGGATCGATCATCACGTTCTCGGGCCGCAGGTCCTGGTGCAGCATCTCCTTGCCATGAAAGGCGCCCAGGCCCGCGGCCAGTTGCGCGGCGATGCGGCGCACGCTGTCCACGTCTGGGCGCGGGTGGTCCGTCATCCATTGGGCCAGGGACTGGCCTTGCACGTATTCCATGGCCACGTACAGGTGCTGGCGCGCCCGCTCGGTGCCGGCGGGCCGCAGCACATGCGCACTGTTCAGGCGGCGCGCCACCCACTCCTCGAGCAGGAAGCGGTCGAGGTGGTCGGCGTCCTCGCTCATGTCCACCGAGGGCGTCTTGATCACCACCTGTGCGCCGCTTTTGTCGTCGACGGCCAGGTGCACGTGGCTGCGCGCGCTGGCATGCAGCGTTCGCACGATGGTGTAGCCCTCGAACTGCATGCGCGGGGCCAGCGGCGGTGGCAGCGCGAGTGCCGCGCGTTGGAGATGGAGCTGCTGGGGATCGCCCGCGGGCAGCCCATCCAGGCGCAGCAGCTGAACAGTGATGTCGTCCATGCTGCCGCGTTCCTGGGCGCGGTCCGCCAGTGATTTCGCGGCGGCGTCGAAGTCGTGGGACGCATCGGCCAGTGACGCATGCACCGCGGCAGCATCCAGGCCGACGCAGGCACCGTCGGTGGCCAGCAGGTAGATGGCGCCTGGCTCGGCGCTCAGGCATTGGTAGTCGATCTCCACACCCGGGTTCACTCCCAGCGCACGGCCCAGGTAGGAGTCGGCACCAGGCAGGTGCACCCGGTGATCCTCGGTGAGTTGTTCCAGGGCATGGTCGTGCACGCGATAGATGCGCGAATCGCCCACGTGCAGCAGGTGCACCTCGCGCCCCTTGAGAATCAGCGCGCTGAAGGTGCAGACATAGCCGCGGTCCTTGTCGAAGCGGGCGTGGCCGCGCTGGTTCTGCGCATGCAGCCAGGAGTTGGTGGCCGCCAGCACGCGCTGCGCCGAGCGGCGCACCGACCAGGCCTCGGAGGTGCAGTAGTAGTCGTCCAGGAAACTGCGCACGGCCGCGGCGCTGGCCACCTGGCTGATGGCGCTGGAGCCGATGCCGTCGGCCAGCGCCACCGCGATGCCCTTGCTGCCCAGCAGGTGCCCTTGGGCCAGCACCGCGCCATGGAAATCCTGGTTGACGCCGTGCCGCCCGGCGCGCGAGTGCTGCCCGAGCGTGATGCGCAACGCGGCGTCTTCGCCCACGGGCGCCAGCCGCTCAGACGACGGCGCGCTTGGTGGCGGGCGCCTTGACGGCGGCCACCACCTCGCGCTTGGGCGCGGTCTTGTAGTGGGTGGAGTAGAGCGTGGCGCCCACGAACGTCAGGCCGCCCACCAGGTTGCCCAGCACGGTGGGAATCTCGTTCCAGATGAGGTAGTCCATGAACGTGAAGTTGCCGCCCAGCATCAGGCCGGTGGGGAACAGGAACATGTTCACGATGGAGTGCTCGAAGCCCATGTAGAAGAAGATCATCACCGGCATCCACATGCCGATGGCCTTGCCCGAGACCGAGGTGGACATCATGGCCGCCACCACGCCGGTGGAGACCATCCAGTTGCACATCACCGCGCGCACGAACAGCGTCAGCATGCCGGCTGCGCCGTGTGCCGAGTAGCCGATGGTGCGGCCTTCGCCGATGTGGCCCAGCTTCTGGCCGATGGCGTTGGGCGCCTCGGAAAAACCGAAGGTGAAGATGATCGCCATGAACACCGCCACCGTGATGGCGCCGGCGAAGTTGCCCACAAACACCAGGCCCCAGTTGCGCAGCACGCCGCGCCAGGTGGCGCCGGGCCGGCGGTCGAACACGGCCAGCGGCGCCAGCGTGAACACGCCGGTAAGCAGGTCGAAGCCCATCAGGTACAGCATGATGAAGCCGACGGGAAACAGCATGGCGCCCACGAGCGCGTTGCCGGTGTTCACCGTCACCGAAACGGCGAAGGCGGCCGCCAGGGCCAGGATGGCGCCGGCCATGTAGGAGCGGATGAGCGTGTCGCGGGTGGACATCAGCAGCTTGGATTCGCCGGCGTCAACCATCTTGGTCACGAACTCGGCGGGGGCGAGATAGGCCATGTCTGTCTTTCCTTGATTCAGAACGGGTCGCGAGCCGCCGTTAGCTCGATGCATTGCACTTGCAGGTTCCGTGCCCGATCAGCCCCGTGGCGGCTCGCCTTGCGCAGCCAGTTGCGCGAAGGCCTCGTCCGACAGGGCCAGCGTGGCCTCGGCCACGTCCAGCAGGCGCCGGTTCTGGTCCATCGACGTTTTCTGCAACGCGCGAAAGGCCGCTTCCTCGCTCATGCGCAGGCGCGACATCAGCACGCCCTTGGCGCGCTCGATCACCTTGCGCTCGTGCAGCGCGCGGCGCGCGGCGTCGAGCTCGGCCTCCATGCCCGCCAGGCGCGTGGACTGCGACTGCAGCAGCTGCAGCAGCGAGCTCGACTCCTTCTTGTCCACCAGCGCGGGCACCGCGTCGGGGTGTGCGCCGATGTCGAAGAAGCGCTCCACCGCATGCGTATGGGGCGGCGGGTTGTCGCGCAGGCGCCGGAGCATGCCTTCGGAATCCTGCAGCTCCTGCTGCGCCTGCCGGATCTGCGCCTCGCAGGCATCGCGCAGATGCTGCATCAGCGCGACTTCCAGGTCCCACAGCACGTCGATGCGCCCGCTGGCAACCTCGAACCACGTGTCGCTGAGCTTGCTGTCCAGGGCCGCGCCCGCGCGTGCCGCGCACAGCGTGCGGCGCAGGCGCTCCAGGCGCGCGGTGCCGGCCGACAGCTGGTGCGCGTCCCAGCGCGCGCGCAGGCCGGGGTCGCTGAATTCGGCAAACACCTGCAGGCTGCGTTCCTGCGACTCGATGAGGTGGATGACGCGCTCCTGGTGCTCGTCGATGCACTGGCCCGACGCGTACATGAGCGCACCCACGGCGCGCTCCTGGCCGGCTGCTTCCTTGCCCTGCACCAGGTGCAGGAAAGCCACGAGCAGCGGCGACACGCCCGGCACCAGCGTGGCGTCAGCCACGTGGAAGATCAGCTCCACCTGTCCGGCAATGAGCGTGCTGAAGGCGGCCACCGCATCGTGCGCGCTCAGGGCCTGGCGCTCGATGCGCTCGCGCAGCTCGGGCAATGCGTCCAGGTCGAGCAGCACCCACGCCATGAGCGAGAGGATGTGCGCCGTGGTCTGGTGCTCTGGCGCGAGCTGCGCCGCGACCAGCTCGCGCAGGCGGCCTTGCGCCTCCTGCACGACCTCCACGCACACCCGCCGCACGTCGGCAAAGTTCTGCCCGCGCGAAGCCAGGAAGATGCTGGAGGCGCCGCGCTCGCGCTGCAGCGCATGGATCAGCTGCCCCAGCGCCTCCACCAGGTCGGCACGCGCGCCGAGCTGGCGCATGGCATCGATCTCGCGCTGCCTGGCATGCAGCACGAGCTGGGCGGGGGACAGCAGGGGCGCCGCGTCGTCGGGCATGTCGTCGTCAAGCCAGCGCGACCTGGACCTTTCCGTGTTCGACCCGCACCGCGTGCGAGCGCACCGAGTGCTCGGGCGCTTCCAGGCATTCGCCGGTGCGCAGGTCGAAGTGGTTCTTGTACAGCGGCGACGCCACCACCAGTCGCTCGCCCAGGTTGCCCACCAGGCCGCGCGAGAGCACGCTGGCACCGGACTTGGGGTCGACGTTGTCGATGGCGAAATACTGGTCGTCCTGCAGGCGGAACACCGCCACGTGCTGGTTCTCGACCAGGGCGCACACGCCGATGTTGGGCAGCATGTCGCTGCTCTCGCAGATGGCGGTCCAGGCATTGTCGCGGGTTGTCATCGTGGTCATGTGAAAAGCTCCTCGTGTTCGTTGGCCGGCTCAGGCCTGGGCTTCGGCGGCCTGTCGTTCCTCGGGGCGGGCGGGGCGGATCTGCCCGCGCTCCTCGATGAAGACGATGTGCTCGTCGGCCTTCTCGCTGTTCACGAAGGAGCGAAAGCGTGCGCGCGTGGCCGGGTCGGTCACGGCGGTCTTCCACTCGCACTGGTAGGTGTCCACCACGTGCTGCATCTGCGCTTCCAGTTCGGCGTTGATGCCCAGGCTGTCGCCCAGCAGCACGTCCTTCAGGTAGTCCAGCCCGCCTTCGAGGTTTTCGCGCCAGGTGCTGGTGCGCTGCAGTCGATCGGCAGTGCGAACGTAGAAGGTCAGGAAGCGGTCGATCAGGCGCACCAGCTCCTGCTTCGTCAGCCCTTCGGCCAGCAGCTCCGCGTGGCGCGGCTTCATGCCGCCGTTGCCGCACACGTACAGGTTCCAGCCCTTGTCGGTGGCGATCACGCCCACGTCCTTGCCCTGCGCTTCGGCGCATTCGCGGGTACAGCCCGAGACGCCGAACTTGATCTTGTGCGGCGCGCGCAGGCCCTTGTAGCGGTTCTCCAGCTCCACGGCCAGGCCCACCGAGTCCTGTACGCCGAAGCGGCACCAGGTGGAGCCCACGCAGCTCTTCACGGTGCGCAGCGACTTGCCGTACGCATGGCCCGATTCGAAGCCCGCGGCAATCAGCTCTTCCCAGATCAGCGGCAGTTGCTCCACGCGCGCACCGAACATGTCCACGCGCTGGCCGCCGGTGATCTTGGTGTACAGGCCGTATTTCTTGGCGACCTGGCCCACAGCGATCAGGCCCTCGGGCGTGACTTCGCCGCCGGGCATGCGCGGCACCACCGAGTAGCTGCCGTCCTTCTGGATGTTGCCCAGGAAGTAGTCGTTGCTGTCCTGCAGGCTGGCCAGTTCCTTCTTCAACACGAACTCGTTCCAGCACGAAGCGAAGATGCTGGCCGCCGCGGGCTTGCAGATGTCGCAGCCCAGGCCCTTGCCGTGCTTGTGCAGCAGGTCGTCGAAGGACTTGATCTGGCCCACGCGGACGAGGTGATACAGCTCCTGGCGCGAATAGGCGAAGTGCTCGCAAAGGTGGTTGTTTACCGCCAGCCCCTGCTTCTTCATTTCCGCCTTCATGATCTGCGTGACCAGTGGCACGCAGCCGCCGCAGGTGGCGCCCGCCTTGGTGCAGGTCTTGAGGGCGCCGATGCTGGTGGCGCCCTCGCACACCGCTGCGCAGATCTGGCCCTTGCTCACGCTGTTGCACGAGCAGATTTGCGCGCTGTCGGGCAGGGCTTCCACGCCCAGGCCGGGCCTGGCCTTGCCGTCGCTGGAGGGCAGGATGAGAAATTCGGGGTCCGCCGGCAGCGCAATGCCGTTCAGGGCCATCTGCAGCAGCGAGCCGTATTCGGTGGCATCGCCCACCAGCACGGCACCCAGCAGCTGCTTGCCGTCTTCGCTCACAACGATCTTCTTGTAGACCTGCTTGCGCTCGTCCACGTACTGGTAGTTGCGGCAGCCGGGCGTCTTGCCCATGGCGTCGCCGATGCTGGCCACATCCACGCCCATCAGCTTGAGCTTGGTGCTCATGTCGGCGCCCACGAAGGCCGCGTCCTGCTGGCCTGCGATGTGGCGAGCCGCCACGCGCGCCATGTCGTAGCCCGGGGCCACCAGCCCGAAGACCTGTTCGTTCCAGGACGCGCATTCGCCAATGGCATAGACATGCGGGTCGCTCGTGACGCACTTGCTGTCGACCACCACGCCGCCGCGCGGCCCGATGGCCAGCACGCACTGGCGCGCCAGATCGTCGCGCGGGCGGATGCCGGCGGAGAACACGATCATGTCGGTCTCCAGGTACGTGCCGTCGGCGTACACCATGCGGTGCCGCGCGCCGGCGCCGTCGGTGATCTCCAGCGTATTGCGCCCGGTGTGCACATGCACGCCCAGGTCCTCGATCTTGCTGCGCAGGACGCGGCCACCGCCTTCGTCCACCTGCACGGCCATCAGGCGCGGCGAGAACTCCACCACGTGGGTGTCCAGGCCCATGTCGCGCAGGGCCTTGGCGCATTCCAGGCCGAGCAGGCCGCCGCCCACCACCACGCCGCTCTTGGACTTGGCGCCCGAGGCCTGCATGGCCTCGAGGTCTTCGATGGTGCGGTAGACGTGGCAATGCGCACGGTCACGGCCCGGCACGGCCGGCACGAAAGGGTTGGAGCCGGTGGCCAGCACCAGCTTGTCGTAGGCCAGCACGTCGCCGTCCGATGTGGTGAGCTCGTTGCGCCTGCGCTCCACCGCCACGGCTCGCACGCCCAGGCGCAGCTTGAAGCCGGTGCGCTCGAAGAAGCCTTCTTCCACCAGCGACAGGTCTTGCGCGCTCTTGCCGCTGAAGAACTCCGACAGGTGCACCCGGTCGTAGGCAGGGCGAGGCTCCTCGCACAGCACGGTCACGTCCAGATCCTGCAGGCCGATTTCGGCCAGGGATTCGAGGAATTTGTGGCCCACCATTCCGTGGCCGACGACAACGATCTTCATGATGACGGTCCTTCTCGCGAAATTTGGGAATCCCGCCACCGTCAGCGGACTTGGGCGGCTGTCGGGCCGGCCCTTCCACCGGCGACATCACCGGTGGACGAGAAGGGTTGAGCAAGGTGCGTGCCATGTCTGGCCCAAGGCGCGCAGCCCGTATGAAAGGGCTGCGTGCTTCAGCATGGTGCACTGCATCACCAAATTGGTGGGCAGCGCTTGCGGGCGGGGGGCGCGGTCACCCGCCCTTGGGCAGCTTGCCCAGTTCCTCGCTGACCAGCCGCACGATCAGCCGGTCGAGGGTGTCGACCGAGTAGTTGCTCACCTCGTGCACCGTCTCTCGCCCGGGGCCGCTGGCCGGATTCGTGGCCTGGGCATAGGTCAGGAAGACGAAGCGCCCGCCGGTGTACTGGGCAATCTGCCGCTGCACGTATTCGCCCTGGGTGTCCAGCCCGCTGGCACCCACGCCGAACAGCTTGATGCCCTTGCCCAGCGCGGCGAGCATGTCGTCGTCGTACTGCGGGCCGCCGTAGTCCAGGTGCGGCGGCGCGTCGGCCAGCAGCACCACCAGGCGAGTTGCGTCGTTGCCGCGCCAGCTGATGTTGTGCACGGCGTCGTGCAGGGCCTCGTTCATGGCCTCGGGATAGTCGCCGCCGCCGGCCGCCTGCAGCGCATCGAGTACCTGCTGGAAGCCGCCCAGGTCGTTGGTGAGGTCGTGCCGGCGCAGCAGGAAGTCATCGCCCTTGTCGCGGTAGGCCACCAGGCCGAAGCAGGTGTCGGGGCGGCTGGGCAGGGCGGCCACCTGGCGGGCGATGGTGTGCAGGGTGGCGCGCAGCTTGGCAATTTCGTCGCCCATGGAGCCGGTGGCGTCCACCAGGAACACCAGGTCGAGCTTCGCGCGCCGGGGCGGCGAAGCGGCGTCGAGGGTGATCTCGACGGCGCTCTTCTGGCCCCGACGCAGGAAGCCCGTGGCCTGCCGGCCGTTCTTGCGCACCGCCACTTCATAGATCGTGCTGTTGCCCGAATCGAACGCGCGCGGATGCAGCCAGGCGCGGCCACCCGCATCGGTGCGGGCCCACATCGCAGCGCCATTGGCCGCGCGCACCGCAACCTCGGCGTCGGGCACCGCATCGCCCGCCGCGTTGCGCACCTGCAGCAGATGCCGTTCGCTCACATCGCGCTCCCGATGCGGGACTTGCGCATTGCGCTGGCGGAATTGCAGGTAGCTGGAGAAGTCGGCGTTGTCGTCCACCATGCCTGCGGTGACGACCTCCTGGCGCGGCAGGCGCTGGCGCTGGCGGAACAACTCCGCAGTCACGGATGGGGGCGCGAAGCCGTCGACCGGTGCTTCCTTCCTGGCCGCGGCGCCGGCCGTGGCGCCTGCGGCGTCGCTGGTCGCGGGCGCGGCGGGCGCGGCGGATGGTCGTGGCACCGGAGTCGGGGCTGGCGCGGCCAGTTCGGCGCTCGCACGCATTTCGTCCTCTCGTGCCACGCGCCGGCCGCCTGGCATGGTGGGTTCGGGCCATTGCGTGCCGGCCACGCGGCCGGGCACCTCCACCGTCTGCACCGGCCGCGCGCAATGCGCAGCGGAAGGCGAAGAGAAGTTGGGCCGGGTCTGCACGGGCGCGGGCTGAGTCGGCTGAGGCTGCGGCGCCGGCTCGGGCCAGGGCACCACGACCATGGTCGGCGAATAGCTGGTGGCGCCGCAGCCCGTGGCCAGGACGGAAATGCCCAGCAGGACGGTGAGCAGCGAGCGGGCGCGCTGGCGCGACTTTGTTGGCGATGTCATGGAGTGGCTCCGTGTTATGGACACCACTGATACGGCCGGCCGCCCGCATGCGGGTTAGCATGCGCCCGAAATTTCGGCCCCGTACTAACCCCGAACGCGGCCGTCATCCGTAGAACGAGAGGTGAAAATCTGCCGATGCTCGAGCCCGACGCCGCCATTGCCGCGCTACATGAAGCCATGCCGGATGACCAGCTGATGCTTGCCTATGCCGACGGTGATCGCGCGGCCTTCGACGTGCTCTATGGCCGCCACGAAGGCGCGCTGTACCGCTTCGTGCGCCGGCTGCTGGGCGTGCGGCTGTCGGCGGAAGCGGACGAGGTGTTCCAGGAGACCTGGTATCGCATCATCGCCGCGCGCGAGAGCTTCTCGCCCCAGGGCGCCAGCTGGCGCACCTGGGCTTTCACCATTGCCCACAACCTGTCGATGGACAGGCTGCGCGTCACCGGTCGCGAGGTGGCTTTCTATGCGCACGACGAGGAGGGTGACAGCGCGGAGTCGATCCGCATGTTCCGCCATCGCCTGTCGGCCGACGGCGACAGCGAGTTGGGCGAGGCGGCGTCGCCCTCGGCCGAAGAGGTGGCCTTCTGGCGCGCGGCGGGTCGCCGCCTGCTGGCCTGCCTGGGCGAGCTGCCACACGACCAGCGGGCTGCATTCCTGCTGCACAACGAGGAGGGCTTCACCGTCGAAGCCATGGCGCAGACGCTGAACGTCAACTTCGAGACGGTCCGCAGCCGGCTGCGCTACGGCTTGAAGAAACTGCGAACCTGCATGGATCGCTACCTGCAGGTCATGGAGCGGCGCGCATGAGCACGACAGACCCCGGCCTGTTGCTCGAGCCCGGCGAGCCCGACGATCCCTTGCGCGACGAATCGCTGCGCAAGGCCCTGGCCCAGGCCCCCGATCGCACCGCGCTGCCCGACTGGCGTGTGCGGCAGGCCGTGCTCGACCATGCGCACGCTTCGATTGCGGATTCGCAGGAGCTGCTGGCGGCCAGTCGCGAACGCGCGCCCTGGTGGCGACTCGCATGGTGGCGCGAGAAGGTCGGCTTCTCGGGTGCCACGCCATGGAACGCGGCTCTCGCAAGCTTGTTGGTCGCGGTGCTCGTCACCCTGCTGTGGCAACGCGAGCCGGTGCCCGGCGCGCGACCTGACGACGAGCCGACGACAAGCGCCGTGCCTGCATCGCCGGCCAAGGACGCACTCGAATCGAAGGGCGCGCAGGCAAGCGCCGAACCCGAGTTTGCAAGGCCTGCACCGGCGGCGCCCGTGGCCCCGCCGCAGGAGGTGCCGTCTGCGGTGGCTCCGGCTCCAGCACCCGCACCCGCACCGGCACCGGCACCGGCACCGGCACCGGCACGCGAGTCCGCTGCCGCGAAGTCGGAGCGGGAGACCCACGGCGGCGTCGGCAGCGCCGGTGCACCTGCGGTAGGCGCGCCCGCCGCCGTGCCAGCACCGGCCGCACGCGCCGTCCCGGCCGCTCCGCCGCCCGTGGCTGCCGCAGACGCTTCGACGGAGCGCCGCAAGTCCGCACCCGCCACCGCCGTGCCGCCCGCCCCGCAACTGGCCCCTGCTCCGGAAGCGAGCCGGCCAGGCGCCGGCGGCAATCTCCGTCAAGCCGCGCCTGTGGCGGCAGCGCCAGCCGCGCGCAACGAGCCCATGCCCATGCCCGACTTCTCGTCGCTGTCGCGATGGACCGAGCTGCGCGTGGCCAACGTGAACGGCTCCGTTCGCGTAGTGCCACGCGCAGAGGCCGGCGACCTGGGGCTTCTGATGAGTTCGGCAGCAATCATCGCGGTGGGGGCGCCGCCCTTGCGTTCGCTGCCGGAGTGGCGCGTCTCGCTCGAGCGCCGTGGCCAGGTGCTGGCGGTGCTGGAAGTGGCGCGCGGCGATGTTCGCTGGACCGAAGGCAACCTGCCGCCAGCCACCGGCACGCCGTCGCCCGAGGCGCTCGATGCCCTGCGCCGCGCGCTGAACCAGGCGATCAGGTCGGGCGCGCCGGCGCGGGCAGTGACGGCACCGCCGCCGCCGGCCAGGTCAGCCGGGGTCGATTCGTCGCCAGTCAGCCCGTCCGACGCGCTGAAGGTGCCTCTGGCGCCGCCAGCCGACCAGGCGCCGCCAGCGCCAACGAACAACGGCACGCCGGCAACCGAAGCGCCGCGCGTGCCGGAATGACAGCGCGCCGCCTCTGAGGGGCGACGCAGCCCGCCTTACTGGTTCTTGAACTCGGCCTGCCGCTTGGTCAGGAAGGCGTCCATGCCTTCCTTCTGGTCGGCGGTGGCGAACAGCGCGTGGAAGATGCGGCGCTCGAACATCACGCCGTCCGACAGGCCAGACTCGAAAGCGCGATTGACCGACTCCTTGGCCGCCATCACCGAGATCTGCGAGAAGCCCGCGATGATGAGCGCGGCGCCCAGGGCCTCGTCGGCCAGCTTTTCATAGGGAACCACGCGGCTGACCAGGCCTGCGCGCTCGGCTTCCTGCGCGTCCATCATGCGGCCGGTGAGCACCAGGTCCATGGCCTTGCTCTTGCCCACCGCACGCGGCAGGCGCTGCGTGCCGCCGGCGCCGGGAATCACGCCGATCTTGATCTCGGGCTGGCCGAACTTGGCCGTGTCCGCGGCGATGATGAAGTCGCACATCATGGCCAGCTCGCAGCCACCGCCCAGCGCAAAGCCGGCCACCGCGGCGATCACCGGCTTGCGGATGGAGCGGATGGTTTCCCAGTTGCGGCTGATGAAGTCGCCCTTGTAGACGTCCTGAAAGCTGTACTTGGCCATGGCCGAGATGTCGGCCCCCGCGGCAAAGGCGCGCTCGCTGCCCGTGACGATGATGCAGCCGATGGCCTCGTCGGCGTCGTAGGCCTTGAGCGCCTGGCCCAGCTCGGTCATGAGCTGGTCGTTCAGCGCATTGAGCGCCTTCGGGCGGTTGAGCGTGATGATGCCGACCTTGCCGGCCTCGACGCGGGTTTCGATGGTTTCGTAGCTCATGCGTTGTCTCCTCGCGGAAAGAATATTCAGTGCTTTGCCGGCGCACCCAGCCAGTGGCCGAGCTTGCCCGCGTCGTGCGCCACCAGGCGCCAGGTGCCGGTGCCGCTGGGCAGTTGCAGCGGCAGGCGGATCAAGCGGCGGTCGCGGGCCACCAGCGCCGTCATTTTCTTTTGCGGGCCGAGGTAGAGCGCCAGGTCGTCCAGCTTGGCAATGCGCCAGGCTTGCGCCGGCTGCGAGCGCGTGGCCGCCAGCTCGATGCCCAGCCATTCGTCGTTGGCGGCAAAGCCGGCCTTCTCGGCCGCGCCGCCGCGCAGCACCACCTTGACCTGCACGCTGCCATTGGCTTCGGCCACCCGCAGGCCCAGCTCCTGCGCACGCTGCGCCGGGTCGTCGAGCACGGCCACGCCATGCAAGCGCAGCAGCTCGGCCAGGGGCAGCTCGCCCGTGCCGTGCACCCACCTTGCCAGTTCGGGCGCGAAGCTGCGCCCGCCCACGGCCTGCAGCGCATCGGCAATGTCCTGCTCGCTCACAGGGCCGCCGTTGCCGCTGGTCTTCCACAGGTGGCGCATCACGTCGTCGAGGGTGCCCTTGCCTTCGGCGCGCAGCGTCAGGTCCAGGCACAAGGCGACCAGCGCGCCCTTGGTGTAGTAGCTCACCGTGCTGTTGGGCGTCTGCTCGTCCTGGCGGTAGTACTTGACCCAGGCGTCGAAGCTGGCCTGCGCCACCGATTGCACCAGGCGCCCCGGCGTCTGCTGCACCTGGTTGATGGTCTTGTTGACCAGGCGCAGGTAGCTGGCGTCGTCGATGCAGCCCGCGCGGCGCAGCAGCAGGTCGTCGTAGTAGCTGGTGAAGCCCTCGAAGAACCACAGCAGCTCGGTGTAGTTCTCGCGGGCGTAGTCGTAGCCGGCGAACTCGGCCGGTCGCAGGCGCTTGACGTTCCAGGTGTGGAAGTATTCGTGGCTGATCAGGCCCAGCAGCGTGGTGTAGCCCTCGGCCTGGCGCGTGCTGCCGTGGCGCGGCAGGTCGCGCCGCGCGCAGATGAGCGCGGTGCTGTGGCGATGCTCGAGCCCGCCGTAGCCGTCATCCACCGCGTTGAGCATGAACACGTAGCGATCGTGCGGCGGCTTCGGCCCCCCGCGCTTGCCGACCTTGGCGCCGTGCCAGAAGCGCATTTCCTCTTCGCAGATGGCACGCGTGTCGGCAATGAGCCGGTCGCCGTCGAAGGATGCGGGGGCGCCCGCCACCACGAAGCGGTGCGGCACGCCGCACACGTCGAATTCCGCGCTCCAGAAGGCGCCCATTTCCACCGGGCTGTCCGCCAGCTCGTCGTAGCCCGCGGCCAGGTAGCGGCCAAAGCCCTGCTTGTCGACGGACACGGGTTCGAGCGCGGTGGCGCAATGCCAGCGCGGCTCGCCCTTGGCTGCGGTCGGTGCAAGCACTTCCAGCGCATGTGGCTCGTGCGTTTGTCCTTCGACGCGCAGGCACAGGCTCGTGCCGTTGAAGAAGCCACGCTCGGCATCGAGCCAGGCGGTGCGCACCGAGTTGTCGTAGGCGCAGACTTCGTAGCTC
Source organism: Pseudomonadota bacterium (assembly GCA_018241225.1). GTDB lineage: Bacteria > Pseudomonadota > Gammaproteobacteria > Burkholderiales > Burkholderiaceae_C > Variovorax. The sequence continues at coordinate 32,798 of JAFEEG010000006.1, read as the reverse complement.
AGCTCCAGCGGCTTGCCGGCCACGCACTCGACTTGCCAGGTGGCCTTGTCCAGTTGCTTGAGCGAAACGCTGCGGCGGCCCTGCCGAGCGCGCAGGCCCTGCAGGTTCTTGGCGAATTCGCGCACCAGGTAGCTGCCCGGGATCCAGGCCGGCAGCGACAGAACCTGGTTGGCCACGGGCGCGTCGACCTGCAGCGTGACGGCGAACAAGTGGGCGTGCCTGTCGGCGCACGCCACCCGAAAGCGGATGCGGGGGGGCGCGGTGCCGGCCATCACTTGGCGGCGGAGGCCAGTTGCTTTTCGACCTGTGCGGCGGGAATGGCGCCCGGCGTGCGGCTGCCGTCCGCAAAGATCAGCGTGGGCGTGCCGGTGATGTTGTACTTGCGGCCAAAGGCGACGTTGCGATCGAGCGCGGCGGCGTCGCAGTTGGCGGGTGCGTCGGCGGGCTTGACCTCGCCCACCATCCAGTCGGACCAGGTCTTGGCCTTGTCCTTGCTGCACCAGATGTTGCGCGACTTCACCTTCGAATCGGGGCCCAGCACCGGGTAGAGGAACAGGTACACCGTCACGTTGTCGACGTTGCGCAAGTCTTTCTCGAAGTGCTTGCAGTAGCCGCAGTTGGGGTCTTCGAACACCGCGAGCTTGCGCTTGCCGTTGCCGCGCACGATCTTGAAGGCGTCTTGCGTGGGCAGCTTGTCGAAGGCCACTTCGTTGAGCTTGTCCACGCGCTCCTGCGTGAGGTTGCGCCGGCCCTTGATGTCGATCATCTCGCCCTGCACCAGGTAGTCGCCCTGTTCGTCGACGTAGAACAGTTCGTTGCCCACGCGCACTTCGTACAGCCCGCCGATGGGGGTCTTGCGCACCTCGTCGATCTGGGCAAATTGCGGGAAGCGGGCGCCGAGGTTCTTGCGGATCTCGGCTTCACCGGCGTGAGCCGTGGCGGAAAAAGCGGCGGCGCAGGCGAGGGCGGCGGCCATCAGGCGAAGGGATTTCATATCGGTTCGGATCAGGCAGGAAGTGTTTGGTTCAAAGCGAGCCGGCGCCGTGCGCATCGGCAGCGGCCGCGCGCGGCAGCCCCATGGCCCGGCGTGCGATCCAGCTCTTGACGAGGCCGCTGCGGTCGAAGCCGCGCATGCCCCAGTTGCGCAGGCGCGGCAGCGGATCGGCGCTGTGGGCAAAAAGCTGCTGCAGCCCGTCGGTGGCCAGGCTCATGGCCAGCACGTCGGCGCGGCGCGAGCGCTCGTAGCGACGCAACAGGCGCATGTCGCCCACGCTGCGCCAGTGCTCGCGCGCCGCCAGCACCTCGGCCAGCGCCTGCGCATCGGCCAGGCCCAGGTTCAGGCCCTGGCCCGCCAGCGGATGCACGGTGTGGGCGGCGTCGCCGGCCAGGGCCCAGCTGCCGGTGCCGTTCATCTGGCCGGTCCAGCGGTCGGCAATGGCACGCTGCAGTGGCCAGGCGGCGCGTTCGCCCACGGGGGTGAGTTCGCCCAGGGCGTCGCCGCAGGCCTCGCGCACCGCCGCGGAAAAATCAGTCGGGTTCATGGCCAGCAGGCGTGGCGCATGGGCCTGGTCCACCGACCACACCAGCGCCAGCGAATGACCGCCCGGCCCGCCCAGCGGCAGCAGGGCCAGCACCTCGCCGCAGTCGTTGAACCATTGGCGGGCGATTTCGTCATGCGGCCGCTGCGCGTCGAAGCGGGCGGCAATGGCGTGCTGGGGATAGCGGGTGAGGTCGTAGTGCACGCCCAGGGCCTGTCGGGTGGCGCTGGCCTTGCCTTCGCACACCACCGTCAGGGGCGCCGCAACGGGCGCGCCCACCACTTCGATCATGGGGGAAAAACGCACTGCGTCCGACAGGCGTTGTTCGAGTGCGGGCACGTCGACGATCCAGGCCAGCGCGTCCACCTTCTGGTGTGGCGCGCTGAAGTGCACGCTGCCGCCGTCGTCGCCGTGGATCATCATTTCGCGCACGGCGGTGGCGTGCTGAGCGTCGGGCCAGGCGCGCAGCGATTCGAGCAGCTGGCGCGAGGCCGCATTGAGCGCATAGGCGCGGATGTCCTCGCGGGCCTTGGCTGCGGCGTCTGCTTCGGGCACCACCAGCGCCACGCGCACGCGCGCGCCTGCCAGCAGCAGTGCCAGGGTGCGGCCGACGATGCCGGCGCCGCGAATGCAAACCTCGGGGGGAAGAGCCATCGGGCCATTGTAGGAGTTGGGCTGGCGCGCCCGGCCGATGCGAGACAATCGCCTTCCCCCGCCCGAGGACAGTTCTTGTGAACCCTGCCGATTTCGACCTGCAAGCCAGCGTTTCGCGGCTTTTCGTCTATCCCATCAAGTCCTGCGCGGGCGTCGAGCTCCAGGAAAGCCTGCTGATAGAAACGGGCCTCGAATTCGACCGCGCCTGGATGGTGGTGGACGAGGAGGGCGAATTCCTCAGCCAGCGCGAGCTGCCGCGCATGGCCCTGATCCGGCCCACGCTCAAGTACAGCGAAATGGTGCTGCGCGCGCCCGGCATGCTGGCGCTGCACATCGCCTTCGACCGGGTCGAGGCGCCGGTCAGGGTTCGTGTGTGGGACGACGAAGTGGCCGCCTACGACATGGGCGACATCGCCGCCCAGTGGTTCAGCGACTTCCTTTCGGAGCCCGGCGGTCGCAAGCGCAAGCTGCGCCTGGTGCGCTTCGACCCCGAGCACAAGCGCGTGTCCAGCCGCAAGTGGACGGGCGAGGTGGAGGCGCTGAACCAGTTCGCCGACGGATTTCCGCTGCTGGTGATCAGCGAGGCCTCGCTGGCCGAGTTCAATTCGCGCATGCAGGCCGCCGGCCACGGCGCGGTGGGCATGGAGCGCTTCCGGCCCAACCTGGTGCTCTCGGGCATCGAGGCGCATGACGAAGACCGCGTGGACGAGGTACGCATCGACACCGGCGACGGCGGCCTGGTGCTGCTGCGGCCGGTCAAGCCCTGTGCCCGCTGTACCATTCCCGATGTCGACCCGGCCACGGCTGAGACCGGCACTGCGGTGAACGAGACCCTGCGCGCCTACCGCGCCGACCCGCGCCTGGACGGCGCGCTCACCTTCGGCATGAACGTGGTCGTGCTCGAGGGCGTCGAGCAGGCGCTGCGCGTCGGCCAGAGCGCCGGGGCCAATTTGCGTTTCGAATGAACGGCCGGGGAGGGCGCCGTAAAATCATGGGTTCTCCCCAATCTCCCAGTAGAAAGCTAGCGCCATGAGCCTCCAGTGCGGCATCGTCGGCCTGCCCAACGTCGGCAAGTCCACTCTTTTCAACGCCCTGACCAAGGCCGGCATCGCGGCGGAAAACTATCCCTTCTGCACCATCGAGCCCAATGTGGGCGTGGTGGAAGTGCCCGACCCGCGCCTGGCCCAGCTGGCCGAGATCGTCCAGCCCGAGCGCGTGGTGCCCGCCATCGTCGAGTTCGTCGACATCGCCGGCCTGGTGGCCGGTGCCAGCACCGGTGAGGGCCTGGGCAACAAGTTCCTGGCCCACATCCGCGAAACCGACGCCACCGTGAACGTGGTGCGCTGCTTCGACGACGAGAACGTGATCCACGTGGCCGGCAAGGTCGACCCCATTTCCGACATCGAAGTCATCCAGACCGAGCTGTGCCTGGCCGACCTGGCCACGGTCGAGAAGGCGCTGCACCGTCATACCAAGGTGGCGCGCTCGGGCGACAAGGACGCGCAAAAGCTCGTTGGCCTGCTCGAGCGCTGCCAGGCCGCACTGAACGAGAACACGCCGGTGCGTGCGCTCGAGTTCACCAAGGAAGAGCAGCCGCTGGTCAAGAGCTTCACGCTGATCACCGCCAAGCCCGCCATGTTCGTGGGCAACGTGGCCGAGGACGGCTTCGAGAACAACCCCTACCTCGACCGCCTGCGCGAATACGCGGCCAAGCAGAACGCGCCGGTGGTGGCCATCTGCGCCAAGATCGAGGCCGAACTCGCCGACATGGACGAGGAAGACAAGAAGATGTTCCTGGCGGAAATCGGCCAGGAAGAGCCGGGCCTGAACCGCCTGATCCGCGCCGCCTTCAACCTGCTGGGCCTGCAGACCTACTTCACCGCCGGCGTGAAGGAAGTGCGCGCCTGGACGATCCACATCGGCGACACCGGCCCGCAGGCGGCCGGCGTGATCCACACCGATTTCGAGAAGGGCTACATCCGCGCCCAGACCATCGCCTTCGACGACTACATCGCGCACAAGGGCGAGCAGGGCGCCAAGGACGCGGGCAAGATGCGCTCGGAAGGCAAGGAATACGTCGTCAAGGATGGCGACGTGATGAACTTCCTGTTCAGCTCCTGACTGCCGCGGCTGTTGCCGCAACCCGTCGCGCGCCGATGCATCCCGCGATGCATGCGGCGCGTTTTGTCGCATGGGGCTGCACAGCGGCGCGCGCATCCTGTAGAAAGCGGACGCCGCGGCCAACTTCGGCCGACGGCAGACCCAACCACAGGCACACCGCATCCACATGATCACCGTCCATCACCTGAACAACTCCCGCTCGCAGCGCGTGCTGTGGCTGCTGGAGGAACTGGGCCAGCCCTACGAGATCGTGCGCTACCAGCGCGACCCGGCCACGATGCTGGCGCCCGCTTCGCTCAAGGCGGTGCATCCGCTGGGCAAGTCGCCGGTGGTGGTCACGGACGAAGGGCTGGTGCTGGCCGAGTCGGGCGCCATTCTCGAGACGCTCACCGAGCACTACGGCCACGGCCGCCTGGCGCCGCCGGCCGGCACGGCCGAGGCAGCACGCTATCGCTACTGGCTGCACTACGCCGAAGGCTCGGCCATGCCGCCGCTTCTGCTCAAGCTGGTGTTCGACCGCATGGAAAAAAGCCCCGTTCCGTTTTTCGTCAAGCCCATCGTCAAGGGCATTGCGGGCAAGGCCAAGGCATCGTTCATCGGCCCGCAGCTCAAGACGCATCTTGATTTCATGGAGGGTGAGCTGGGCAAGAGCCAGTGGTTTGCCGGCGACGAGTTCACCACGGCCGACATCCAGATGAGCTTTGCGGTGGAGGCCGCGCGCGCACGCGGCGGGCTGGACCAGAGCCGGCCCAGGCTCATGGCGTACCTGGAGCGGATCCATGCGCGCCCGGCCTATCAGCGGGCGCTCGAAAAGGGCGGGCCTTTCTCGCTGAGCTGAGGCTTTTGCCGAAGCGGCGACAATCGGGGGGTGGCTCCGTTTTCAGGAGCCTCCTTTTCCTTATCACCCATCACACCGAATCAGGAGCATCCAAATGGGCAACAAGATCGTTACCGAAGCAGACCGCAAGGCATCCCCCCGTCCGACCCCCATGCCCGGCATGACGCTGGCTCGCCAGGGCACCGGCCAGCGCCGCAGCCTGGAGCGCGGCCCCGCCACGCGCAGCAAGAAGAACGCCGGCAAGCGCGCTCACCAAGGCTGATGCAGCCATGCTGGCCGCGCGTGCAAGGCGCGCGGTCAGTTTCCCAGGCCCAGCTTGGGCCACATGTAGATCAGGCCGATGGTCATCGTGACGTAGCGCGCGAACTTGCCAATGGCCATGTAGAAGACGCAGGGCCAGAACGGCATACGCAGCCAGCCGGCAACGGCGCACAACGGATCGCCGAATATCGGCAACCAGGCCAGCAGACAGGCCTTGGGCCCCAATCTCTCGAGCCAGCCCAGTACCCGCAGGTGGTATTTGGAGTTCGCGTATTTGTCCGCCACCCGGTGCGCGGCATAGCCCATCCACCAATCCACCGCGCCGCCCAGCGTATTGCCGGCCGTGGCCACGAAGATGGCCGGCCAGAACATGTTGGGATTGAGTTGCAGCAGGCCGAACAGCGCGGGCTCGGAACCCAGCGGCAGCAACGTGGCGGAAATAAAAGAAACGAGGAACAGCGAAGACAACCCGTATTCGGGCAGCGCGAGCAGCGCCAGCAGAGAGTCGAACCAGTGTTCCATGTAGCGCGGCAGTATAAGAAGCGCGCCACACGTGCGGTGCGCCGGGCAGTGCAAATCGTTTCATCCACCGGGATGCGGCATCGCTACAATCGTGCCTCATTTTTCAGCAGTCGAAGTTGCACCGCACCATTTCATGACCCTGCAGATCGGCAACATCGCGCTGGAGAATCGACTGTTCGTCGCGCCCATGGCTGGCGTGACCGACCGGCCCTTCCGCACCCTGTGCCGCCAGCTGGGCGCCGGTTATGCGGTGAGTGAAATGGTCACCTCGCGCAAGGACCTGTGGCAGTCGCTCAAGACCTCGCGCCGGGCCGACCACACCGGCGAGCCGGGCCCCATTGCCGTGCAGATCGCCGGCACCGACGCGGCCATGATGGCCGAGGCCGCCCAGTACAACATCGAGCGCGGCGCGCAGATCATCGACATCAACATGGGCTGCCCGGCCAAGAAGGTCTGCAACAAGTGGGCCGGCTCGGCGCTCATGCGCGACGAGCCGCTGGCGCTTGAAATTGCCGAGGCGGTGGTGCAGGCCGCCCAGCCGCACGGCGTGCCTGTCACGCTCAAGATGCGCACCGGCTGGAGCATGGACCAGCGCAACGCGGTGGCGCTGGCGCGCCGCTTCGAGGCCGCGGGCATCCAGATGCTCACCGTGCACGGCCGCACGCGCGAGCAAGGCTACAAGGGGCATGCCGAGTACGACACCATTGCGGCGGTCAAGGCGGCCGTGGCCGTGCCCGTGGTCGCCAACGGCGACATCGACAGCCCCGAGAAGGCGCAGGCGGTGCTGGCAGCCACCGGCGCCGACGCGATCATGATCGGGCGCGCGGCGCAAGGCCGGCCCTGGATCTTCCGCGAGATCGCGCACTACCTGGCCAGCGGCACGCACCGCGCGCCGCCGCTGGTGGCCGAGGTCAAGCGGCTGCTGCTCGATCACCTGAAGGAGCACTACGCCCTTTATGGCGAATTCAGCGGCGTGCGCACGGCGCGCAAGCACATCGGCTGGTACGTGCGCGGCCTGGCCGGAGGCGAGGAATTTCGTGGCGAGATGAACCGCATCGAGGATTGCGACGCCCAGCTGGCGGCGGTCGCGGCGTTCTTCGACGGCCTGGCCGCCCATCAGGACCGCATGCCGGCAGCGGCCCTGCAAACGACGACGGACGATTTCGACGACCAAGAAGAAGCAAGGGCGGCCTGCTAGTGCCCACGGCACGACAGGGCATCCCAATAACAATCAAGGCAAGTAGAGAAGAGCATGAGCAAGAAGCAAATCGAGGACTGCGTACGCAGCAGTCTGGAAGGCTATTTCCGCGACCTGCGTGGCACCGAGCCTGACGGCATGTACGAAATGCTCGTCAGCGTGGTGGAAAAGCCGCTGCTCGACGTGGTGATGACCCGCGCCGAAGGCAACCAATCCAAAGCGGCCCAATGGCTGGGCCTGAACCGCAACACCCTGCGAAAAAAGCTGGTCGAACACAAGCTCCTGAAATAAGCACAATGACACTCACCGCACTGATCTCCGTTTCCGACAAGACCGGCATCCTTGAATTCGCGCAAAGCCTGCACGGCCTGGGCGTGAAGCTTCTTTCCACTGGCGGCACCGCCAAGCTGCTGGCCGACGCCGGCCTGCCGGTGACCGAGGTGGCCGACCACACCGGCTTTCCCGAAATGCTCGACGGCCGCGTGAAGACGCTGCACCCCAAGATCCACGGCGGCCTGCTGGCGCGGCGCGACGTGCCGGCGCACGTGGCGGCGCTGAAGGAACACGGCATCGACACCATCGACCTGCTGGTGGTCAACCTCTATCCCTTCGAGGCCACGGTGGCCAAGGCCGGCTGCACGCTGGAAGACGCCATCGAGAACATCGACATCGGCGGCCCCGCCATGGTGCGCAGCGCCGCCAAGAACTGGAAGGACGTGGGCGTGCTGACCGACGCCGCCCAGTACCCGGTGGCGCTGGCCGAGCTCAAGGCCGGCGGCAAGCTCTCCGACAAGACCAAGTTCGCCTTCTCGGTGGCCGCGTTCAACCGCATCGCCGACTACGACGGCGCCATCAGCGACTTCCTGTCGGCGGTGGACTTCGAAGCCAGCCAGGGCCAGCCGGCGCCCGTGCGCGCGCTGTTCCCGGGCCAGAGCAACGGCCGCTTCGTCAAGCTGCAGGACCTGCGCTACGGCGAGAACCCGCACCAGCAGGCCGCCTTCTACCGCGACCTGTATCCGGCGCCCGGTTCGCTGGTCTCGGCCAGGCAGCTGCAGGGCAAGGAGCTCTCGTACAACAACATCGCCGACGCCGACGCGGCCTGGGAATGCGTCAAGAGCTTCGACGTGCCCGCCTGCGTGATCGTCAAGCACGCCAACCCCTGCGGCGTGGCCGTGGGCGCCGACGCGCACGAGGCCTACGGCAAGGCCTTCAAGACCGATCCCACCTCGGCCTTCGGCGGCATCATCGCCTTCAACCGCACCGTGGACCTGGCCGCCGCACAGGCCGTGAGCAAGCAGTTCGTCGAGGTGCTGATGGCTCCGGGCTACACGGCCGAGGCGCTGGAAGTGTTCAAGAGCAAGGTCAACGTGCGCATTCTCGAGATCGCACTGCCCCCGGGCGGCGACACCGACTGGAAGAACGGCCGCAACGCCATGGACGTCAAGCGCGTGGGCTCGGGCCTGCTGATCCAGACGGCCGACAACCACCAGCTGGCACTGGCCGACCTGAAGGTCGTCACCAAGAAGCAGCCCACGCCCCAGCAACTGGACGACCTGCTGTTTGCCTGGAAGGTTGCCCAGTACGTGAAGAGCAATGCCATCGTGTTCTGCGCCGGCGGCATGACGCTGGGCGTCGGCGCGGGCCAGATGAGCCGCCTCGACTCGGCCCGCATCGCCAGCATCAAGGCCGAGCACGCCGGCCTGTCACTGGCTGGCTCGGCAGTGGCCAGCGATGCCTTCTTCCCCTTCCGCGACGGCCTGGACGTGGTGATCGACCACGGTGCCACCTGCGTCATCCAGCCTGGCGGCTCGATGCGCGACCAGGAAGTGATCGACGCAGCCGACGAGCGCGGCGTGGCGATGGTCTTCAGTGGCGTGCGCCACTTCCGTCACTGATCGCCTCGGGCCAGGTCGATTGGCATGAAGCGGCGCCGAAAGTTCGGCGCCGTTTTCATTTGGCCGACGTGGAGGGCGGTGCGCTGAAGCGCACCTTGAACTGGAAGCTGATCGCGCCGTACAGCCTGTCCTGGTAGGAGGGCACGACGCCGACGTTGAGCCCCCAGTAGCGGCTCTCGTAGGCCACGGTGGGAATCAGCGCCGGGAACCAGCCGCCATCGCGGTAGTGCGGATAGCCGTCGAAGGCCCCGATCGCCGCGCCGAACTTCAGGCCCTGCCACTGGAAGGGCATGTAGTAGGCACCGACATAGTGCGAGCGCTCGCGGTCGCTGTTGCGAAACGCGCCGGCCGTGAGCGACCACTGCTCGTTCAGCACGTACTCCAGGCCCAGGCCCCAGTTCTGGTTCTCCAGGTTCTTGTCCCGGTCCCAGTGGTAGGAATAGAAGCCGGGGTTGATCCACACGCGCGACAGCAGGTCGTAGGACGGCGCGTCTTCCTGCGCATGGCTCATGGCCGGCCACATCGCTGCCAGGCCCAGCAGAAGGGGCAGAAGCGGCTTCGTCAACAATGCGGATCGGCACGCGCGCATCACGCCGCGCGGCCCAGCTGCTTGAAGATGGCGCGCGCAGCCTCCACCGTCTGGGCAATGTCGTTCTCGCTGTGTGCCGAGCTGACGAAGCCCGCCTCGTACAGCGCGGGCGCGATGTAAACGCCGCGATCCAGCAAGCCATGGAACAGCGTGTTGAAGCGCGCACCGTCGCTCTTCATGACGGTGGTGTAGTCCTGCGGCAGCGCATCGAGCAGGAAGAAGCCGAACATGCCGCCTTCGCAGTCGGCGCTGAAGCCAACACCTTCGGCCTGCGCGGCAGCCTCCAGGCCATCGACCAGGCTGCGCGTCTTGGTGGCAAGGGCCTCGTAGAAGCCGGGCTTGGCAATTTCGCGCAGCGTGGCCAGGCCGCAGGCGGTGGCCACCGGGTTGCCCGACAACGTGCCGGCCTGGTACACCGGGCCTTGCGGCGCCAGCTGCTCCATGACGGCGCGCGGACCGCCGAAGGCGGCCAGCGGCATGCCGCCACCGATGACCTTGCCCAGCACCGTGAGGTCGGGCCGGATGCCCAGCACGCCCTGCGCACCCTGCAGCCCCACGCGAAAGCCCGTCATCACTTCGTCGAAGATCAGCAGCGCGCCGTGCTGCGTGCACAGCTCGCGGCAGCGCTTGGCGAATGCCGGCGTGGCGCGCACGAAGTTCATGTTGCCGGCAATCGCCTCGATCATCAGGCAGGCGATGTCCTGGCCGTGTTCGGCGAAGGCGGCTTCGAGCTGGGGCAGGTCGTTGTAGCGCAGCACCAGCGTGTGCTGCACCACCTCGGGCGGCACGCCGGCGGACGTGGGGTTGCCGAAGGTCGCGAGGCCGGAGCCGGCCTTGACCAGCAGTGCGTCGGCATGGCCGTGGTAGCAGCCCTCGAACTTGATGATGGTCTTGCGGCCGGTGGCGCCGCGCGCCAGGCGCAGCGCGCTCATGGCCGCCTCGGTGCCCGAGCTGACCAGGCGCACCATTTCCATGGACGGCATCAACGCCAGGATGGCCTCGGCCAATTCGATCTCGCGCTCGGTCGGTGCGCCGAACGAGAAGCCTTCGGCCACTGCGCGCTGCACCGCCTCGACGACCGCCGGATGCCCGTGGCCCAGGATCATCGGCCCCCAGGAGCCGATGTAGTCGATATAGCGCTGGCCCGCGGCGTCCCACATGTAGGCGCCCTGCGCCTTCTGGATGAAGCGGGGCGTTCCGCCCACCGCCTTGAAGGCGCGCACGGGCGAATTCACGCCGCCGGGAATGACCGCGCGGGCGCGGTCGAAGAGTTGCTGGTTGCGTTCGGTCTGGTTCATGGGTTCAGTGTCGGGTTTCGTGCGGCGGCAAGGCGAAGTCGGTGGCTTCCTCTGCACCTTCCTCGGCATCCTCGTCCTCGGGCTGCGCCCAGAACAGCCGGTCGGGCACCACGTGGCCCATGCCGGGACGGAAACCCGCGTCCAGGCAGCGGTCCATGTAGCTCAGTGATTCGCTGGTAGCCGCCACCAGGTCGGTGCCGCTGGCCAACAGTGCAGCCAGCGTGGCCGACAGCGTGTCGCCAGCGCCGGAGAACACGGCCTCGAGCCGCTCGTACTTCTCGCTGGCCAGTACCGTCTGCGGCGAGGCCAGCACGTTGTCGAAGTACTGGTCGGGCAGCACCAGGCCGGTGACCAGCGTGTAGGGCACGCCCAGTTCGCCCGCGGCGCGGGCAATGTCGCGGGCGGTGGGCGGCTTGTCGCCGTTCCAGTCGGGCAGCAGCCAGCGCCACAGCGTGCTGTGGTTGCCCACCAGCACCGTGGTCTGCGGCAGCACCAGTTCGCGAAAGGCGTCGAGGTACGCGTCGATCTTGTCCTCTTCCCACCACGACAGGTTGGGCATGTAGGCCACCACCGGCACCTCGGGGTAGTCGCTGGTGGTTTCGGCAATCTCCGACAGGTTCTCGGGCGTGCCGGCAAAGCCGACCTTGATGAGCTGCACCTCGACGTCTTCGAGAACGGTGCGCGCCTGCTCGGAAACCGCCTCCTCGTCGAAAGGAAAGTGGTCGAAAATCTCGGCGGTGTCGCGCGCATAGGCGCCGGTGACCACCGGCAGCATGTGCGCGCCGACCGACGCGATGGCCAGCGCGTCGGCGGCCAGACCGCCCGCGCCGCTGGGGTCGCTGGCGTTGAAGACGAGCACGCAGGGCAGGGTCGTCTGAGCGCCTTCCTCGGCTTTTTCAGTCGGCCCGTCGGCGCCGCTAAGATCGTCCGTTGAACCGGATTCTTCGGTGGGTAGAAGGAAAGTTTTCATGCGGACTGGAGACTCACCAGGATGGTGGCAGATGTGAGACGCAAATCACGAGTTCGTGAGTGACGTCTCGATACAATCGTTGCATTCTATGAACAGGGAACGTAAGCTGCGATGAACAAGAAAACCTGGATGTGCCTGATTTGCGGGTGGATCTACGACGAAGCGGTTGGAGTGCCAGAAGATGGTATTGCGGCCGGAACAGCGTGGGCCGACGTGCCAATGAACTGGACTTGCCCCGAGTGTGGCGCTCGCAAAGAAGACTTCGAAATGGTTGAAATCTGAAGCATGGCATAGGGCCACGCTTCCGGCGACTTTTCTAGTAAAGGTTGCTGCCGTCGTCGGAAGTGTTGTTTGAGGAGCGTGCCCATGAGCACCAATGGATCTGGCTTCAAGGTGCTCGTCATTGACGACAGCAACACCATTCGGCGTAGCGCCGAGATCTTCCTCAAGCAAGGTGGGCATGAAGTGCTGTTGGCCGAGGACGGCTTCGATGCGCTGTCCAAGGTCAACGACCACAAGCCCCACCTCATCTTCTGCGACATCCTGATGCCGCGTCTCGACGGCTATCAGACCTGCGCGATCATCAAGCGCAACGCACACTTCTCCAGCGTCCCGGTCGTCATGCTTTCCTCCAAGGACGGCGTGTTCGACAAGGCGCGCGGCCGCATGGTCGGCTCGCAGGACTACCTCACAAAGCCTTTCACAAAAGACCAGCTGCTCCAGGCCGTGGAGCAGTTTGGCGTTGCACAACCGGAAGCTCTCTAAATGGCTATTCAAAAAGTCCTCGTGGTGGACGACTCCAAGACGGAGTTGATGTTTCTGACCGATCTGCTCGAGAAGAACGGCTTCAAGGTCAAGACCGCTGAAAACGCCGACGACGCCATGCGCCGTCTGCAGGAAGACCGCCCCGACCTGATCCTGATGGATGTGGTCATGCCCGGCCAGAACGGCTTCCAGCTCACGCGCGCCATCGCCCGCGACCCGCAGTACGCCGCCGTGCCGATCATCCTGTGCACCAGCAAGAACCAGGAAACCGATCGTGTGTGGGGCATGCGCCAAGGCGCGCGCGACTACATCGTCAAGCCCGTCAACCCGGCCGAACTGATGGCCAAGATCAGCGCGCTCAACTGAGCGGCGCACAACCCTCGGTCCACCAGTCATGGCCAATCGCGACGCGCTCCGCGCATTCCAGTCCAGGCTTGCCGGCCGGCTGCAGGCAGCACGCAGCACCGGCGTGTCGGCCTCGTGGCTGGCGGTGGAGGCCGGGGAGTCGAAATTTCTTTTCCCGCTCGGCCATGCCGGCGAGATCTTTCCCTGGACGCCGCCGCAGATGGTGCCCTACACGCATGAGTGGTTCCTGGGTGTGTCCAACCTGCGTGGCGGCCTTTACGGCGTGATCGAGTTCGCCACCTTTGCAGCCGGCCGCCGCGCCGCGCCGGTCAGCGATGCGGCACGTGCCCAGTCGCGACTGGTGGCGCTCAACGAGCTGCTCGAGGTCAACTGCGCGCTGCTCATCGACCGCCTGGTCGGCCTGCGCGGTGTCGAGGCCTTCGTGTCGTCGCAGCCGCCGGCCGAGGATGCCGCGGCGTGGATGGGTTCAACCTACACCGACGAAAACGGCGAGCAGTGGCAGGAAGTGAACCTGCAGGCTCTTTCCCAGCAACCGCAATTTCTGAGTATCGGCGCCTGATCGGGCTGCCGCACAACGCCATCAACCTTCAAGGACCGACCGTGAGCTCGATCGCCGACAAGTTCAAACGCCTCCTGCCCGCGCGCGACAACACCGTCGCTATCGGCTCCGACCTCAACACCATCGCCATGGACCAGGTCGAGACCGAACAGGGTTTCGACGAAAAAACCGTGCTGATGCGTCGCGACGCGCAGGCCCCGGCCGCCAACGAACCGGTGCAGGGCGCCGCCGTTGCCGCGGCGGCCGAAGTTGACGCAAGCGCTGCAGCCGGCGCGCCGCCGCTGGTGCAGCGCACCGACTTGCAGCGCCAGCAGCGCTACCTGTTCATCGCGCTGGCCGCGGTGGTGCTGGTGCTGCTCATCCTGGCCGGCGCCGCCATCGTGCGCGCCGACCGCGTTGCACAGCAGGTGGCGGCCACCGGCCAGTCGCTGATGCAGTCGCAGCGCCTGGCCAAGTCGGTGTCGCAGGCCCTGGTGGGTGACGTGAAGGCCTTCGCCGAAGTGAAGGATTCGTCCAGCGACCTGCACCTGCGCGCCCACGGCCTGGCCTCCGGCGACGAGTCGCTCGGCCTGGAGCGCGTGACCACCGACCTGGACCCGGAAATGGGCAAGATCATTCCGCTGGTCGACCGTGCTTCGGCCAGTGCCAAGGCGGTGCTTGGCCAGCAGCAGATCCTGACCCAGGTGGGCGCGGCGCTGCGCAACATCAACCGCCAGTCGTCCGACCTGCTTGAAATGGCCGAAACGGTGGCGTCGCTGAAGATGCAGCAAAGCGCCACGGTGCCCGAGATCTCGGCCGCCGGCCAGCTGGTGATGCTGACGCAGCGTATCGGCAAGTCGGCCAACGAATTCCTGACGGTGGAAGGCGTGAGCCCCGATGCCGTGTTCCTGCTGGGCAAGGACCTGAACACATTCCAGGAAGTGGCCAAGGGCCTGCTGGACGGCAGCGCGCAGCAGCGCCTGCCCGGCACGCGCGATGCGCAGACCCGCCAACAGCTCGAAGCCATTCTCAAGACCTACGAACAGACCCGCACGCAGGCCGGCGCCATCCTGGGCAACCTGCAGGGCCTGGTGACCGCGCGTGAAGCGCAGGCCACCATCCTGGCCGACAGCGAGCCGCTGCGCGTTGCGCTGGGCGAGCTGCAGGACAAGCTGTCCGACCGTACCGGCCTGACTGCCGGCACCGTCATCCTGCTGTTCGTGCTGTCGCTGGCCGCACTCGGCCTGGCCGCCGCCATTGCCTACGGTCAGGTGCGCGAAGGCCGTGAGCGTGCCTCCTCCGCCGAACGCGAGCGCGTCGAGGCCGACCGCGCCCACGAAGAAGCCACCCGCGTGAACGTGGCCAACCAGGCCGCCATTCTTCGGCTGATGAACGAGTTGCAGACGGTGGCCGAAGGCGACCTGACGCAGGAAGCCACCGTGACGGAAGACATCACCGGCGCCATTGCCGACTCGGTGAACTACACGGTGGAAGAACTTCGACTGCTGGTGGGCAACGTGCAGAACACGGTGGCTCGCGTGGCACAGACCACGGCGCAGGTGGAAAGCACCTCGACCGAGCTGCTGGCCGCATCGACCGAGCAGCTGCGCGAAATTCGCGAAACCGGCCAGTCGGTGCTGACCATGGCAGAGCGAATCAACGGCGTGTCCGCGCAGGCGCAAGAATCCGCCACGGTGGCGCGCCAGTCGCTGCAGGCTGCATCGTCCGGCCTGCACGCGGTGCAGAACGCCATCGGCGGTATGAACGCCATCCGCGACCAGATCCAGGAAACCTCCAAGCGGATCAAGCGCCTGGGTGAATCGTCGCAGGAGATCGGTGAAATCACCGAACTGATCTCGGACATTACCGAACAGACCAACGTGCTGGCCCTGAACGCCGCCATCCAGGCCGCATCCGCCGGTGAAGCCGGCCGAGGCTTCTCGGTGGTGGCCGAAGAAGTGCAGCGACTGGCCGAACGCTCGGCAGACGCCACGCGCCAGATCGCGGCGCTGGTGAAGGCGATTCAGACCGACACGCAGGATGCGGTGGGCGCCATGGAGCGTTCCACGCAGGGTGTGGTGGAAGGGGCCAAGCTCTCCGACAATGCAGGTACCGCCCTGTCGGAGATCGACCGCGTGTCGCGCCGCCTTGCCGAGCTGATCGAACAGATTTCGCAGTCCGCCTCCCGCGAGGCCAATTCGGCCAACGTGGTGGCCGCGAACATCCAGCACATCTTCGCCGTGACCGAACAGACCGGCGAAGGTACGCGAGCCACCGCACAGCAGGTGCGCGAGCTCTCGCACATGGCTGACGAACTTCGCCAGTCGGTGTCCCGATTCAAGATCGCCTGAACGACGAGCACCCCAACGTGTCGACCCTCGCCCCCGCAACCGCCCCTGTCGCCGGCAACGCGCAGGGGGCTGAAGACCTCGGGCCTTTGGCCTGGGTGCTCGGCGAAATACAGAAGTCCCTCGAGACCTGCGGCAAGTCGCTGCGCCGTTTCGCCCGCGAAAGCGGCGGCGCCGTGGACGCGGACGCCGGTCCGCTGCGCCTGGTGCGCCAGCAACTGCACCAGGCCGTGGGTGCCTTGCAGATGGTGGGCCATCCGTCGCCGGCACTGGTGCTGGGCGCCATGGAATTCGCCGTGCAGAGCTTCGTGCAGGAGCCCCAGCGCTGCACCGAGGCGGCAGTGCAAAAGCTCGACCGCGCCGGTTTTGCCGTCACCGATTTCCTGCAGGCCCTGCTGGCCGGCAAGTCGGTGTCGTCGGTTGCGCTGTTTCCGCAATACCGTGACGTGCTCGAACTGGTGGGCAACGAGCGGGTGCATCCGGCTGACCTGTGGTCGCTGTCCTGGCGCTGGGTCGACATCCACCTGGAAAGCAGCAAGCCGGCGCTGGTCTACGACCCGGCGGTGCGCTCCAAGTTCGATCGTGAACTGCTCAAGGTCGTCAAGAGCGGCGACGACGTGGCCGCCCGGCGGCTGCAGGAAATCTGCGTGGGGCTCTCGCGCGGCGCTGGCGGCACCCGCTCGCGCAGCTTCTGGGCACTGGCCGGCGGCTTCTTCGAGGCGCTGGGCCTGTCGCTGGTCACGCCCGACGTCTATGTGAAGCGCGCCGCATCGCGCGTGCTGCTGCAATACGCCACGCTGGCTCGCGGTGACGAGACCGTGTCCGACCGGCTCGGTCAGGACCTGCTCTTCTTCTGCGCCCAGGCCGTGCCTGGCATGCGCGACGAGGCGCCCACGCTGCGTGCCGTGCGCGATGCGTGGGACATCGAGGACGAGAAGGCCGTCGACTACACCAGCGAGCAGTTCGGCCGCTTCGACCCCACAGTGCTGGCGCAGGCGCGCAAGCGCATCGAGGGCGCCAAGGAAATGTGGTCGGCGCTCTCGGGCGGCGACATGGGCCGCGTGCGCCAGGCTGTGGACAGCTTCGGCCTGCTGACCGAGTCGCTGCAAAAGCTCCATCCGCCGAGCCTGCCGATGGTGCAGGCGCTGAACAACGCCGTGAACGCGTCGCTCAATTCGGGCAAGCCGCCGGCCACCGAGCTGGCCATGGAAGTGGCGACCTCGGTGCTGTACCTGGAAGCCGCCTTCGAGGACCTGGACCCCAACGACCGCCAGCTGACCGCGCGCACCGTGCAACTGGCCGGGCGCATCGAGCGGGCCCGCGAGGGCGGCCGCTCCGAGCCGCTCGAGCCGTGGATGGAGGAGCTGTATCGCCGCGTGAGCGACCGCCAGACCATGGGCACCGTGGTCGACGAGCTGCGCACGCACCTGTCCGAGCTCGAAAAGGCGATGGACCAGTTCTTCCGTCATCCCACGGAAAAGAACCACCTGAGCACCGTGCCGGGGCAGCTGACGCAGATGCGCGGCGTGTTCTCGGTGCTGGGCCTGGACCAGGCCGCGCAGACCGTGGCCCGCATGCGCGACAACGTGGACGAGCTGATGGCGCGCTCCACCCCGGCGGACGAGCCGGGTGCATTCGACGCGCTGGGCAACAACCTGGGCGCGCTGGGCTTCCTGATCGACATGCTGGGCTACCAGCCGGCCTTGGCCAAGCGCCTGTTCGTGTTCGACGCGCAGGCCGGCGAGCTCAAGCCGCTGATGGGCCGCCAGGCCGAAGAGCAGGCCGCCGCCGCGCAGGCGCCCGCTGTCGCCGTCATCGCTGCAGCTGCCGCGCCGGCCGAATCCGCACCGCTCACGCCGGACCAGATCGACGCGCAGATTGCCGCCAAGCTGGCCGAGCTGGCCAACCCCAAGAAAAAGAAGAAGGACGGCCCGCCGGCGCCTTCTTCGCCCATCGAGGAATTCAGCAGGGCCGCCGACAGCTGGACCGCCAAGATCACCGGCCCCGCACCACTGGAAGCGCTGCCCGAGACCTTCGTCACCGAGCTGGCCGAAGACGACCTGCAGAACATCTTCCTGGACGAGGCGCGTGAAGTCGTCGAGAACGGCCTGGTGGCCGTGGGCGAGCTGGACCACGACCCCACGGACGTGGGCGAGCTGACGATCCTGCGCCGGGCCTTCCACACGCTCAAGGGCAGCTCGCGCATGGTCGGCCTGACCGACTTCGGCGACGCCGCCTGGTCGATGGAGCAGGTGCTCAACACCTGGCTGGCCGACCAGCGCCCTGCCAGCAAGGCGCTGATTGCTGGCGCCAGCACCGCGCTGCGCGACTTCGGCGCCTGGGTCGAGGCCATTGCCTCGGGCGAACCGCATTCCTGGCAGTCCGCGCCCTTCGGCGACCTGGCCCGCTCGCTGGGCAGCGGCGAGCCGCTGATTGCGCCCGCCGTGCCCTCGGTCGATCCGCTGGCGCTGGCCGTCGCGGCCCGCCAGATCGCGGCCGAGCCGGCGTCGTTTGCCGAGCCTTCGTCGCCCGTGCCGCTGGAGCCCGCGCTGGCACCGGCGGCCGAACTGCCGCCCCTGCCGGACTTCGACAAGCTGCCCGACCTGGAGCTCGAGCCGGCGTCGTTTGCCGAGCCAGCCGAGCCGGTTGCGCCCGTCGCCGCCCAGCCCGACCCCTTCGAGTCGCACGACGTGGCGGATTTCCCGTCTACCGACTTCCTCGATTTCGAGGGAGAGACGATCCCGCGCACCAGCGAGCCGCAATCGCTGGACGTGCACATCGATTTCGTGGCCGAGCCCGCTGCGCCGGCCAAGTCCATCGAAGCTGCCGAGCCGGATTTCGAGCCCACGGCGCTGGCCGACCCGTTCGAGCTGCGCGCCGCACCGGTGGTGCCCGCCGCGGCGCAGGAGTTGCCCACGCTCGATTTCGAGGCCTTTGCCGAAGAGCAGAAGATTGCTGCCGGCATCGTGCCTGCCGCCGACAGCGCCGCCAAGCCTGCCGATGAGGAAGTACAGGCTGCGCCGCTTGAAGAAGAACTGCAGCCTGCCGCGTCGGCCGACGAGTCGTTCAAGGTCATCGGCCCGCTGCGAATCGGCATTGCGCTGTACAACGTCTACCTCAACGAGGCGGACGAGTGGTCGCGCCAGCTGAGCGTTGAAGTCGGCGAATGGGCGCTGGAGCCGCACCTGCGCGTGCAGGATTCGACCATCGGCCTGGCGCATTCGCTGGCCGGCAGCTCTGCCACCGTGGGCTTTCGCAGCCTGTCGGACATGGCGCGCCAGTTCGAGGCGGCCCTGACCCACCTGCAGATGCTGGGGCGTGGCACGCACGAGCAAGGCACCGTGCTGGCACTGGCCGCCGACGAGCTGCGCCGCCTGCTGCACCAGTTTGCCGCCGGCGTGCTCAAGGACCCCGCGCCCGAAACGCTGCAGGCATTGCGCGACCTGGCTGCTGCGCAACTGCCGCCGGTGCAGCCCGCCGCGCCCTTGGTGCAGCCCCTGGCCGCCAACGCGCAGCATGCGCCGGCCGACGTGGCACTGGAAGATTCCGACGACGCCATGGACGTGGCGGACGCGGTCGATGCCGACCTGTTCCCCATCTTCGAGGAAGAGGCGGCCGACCTGCTGCCCCAACTGGCCAACTCGCTGCGCGCCTGGGCCGAGCTGCCCGACGACATGGGCCAGCGGGCCATCGTGCTGCGCGCGCTGCACACTCTCAAGGGCAGTGCACGCCTGGCGGGCGCCATGCGCCTGGGCGAACGTGCCCACCGCATGGAGTCCGAGGTCGAAATCATCGGCGTCGAGAACATCCCGCGCCAGGCCATCGAAGACCTCTACGGGCGCTATGACGCGCTGCAGGCCGCTTTCGACAGCCTGCGTGCCGCCGACGGCGCCGCGCAGGCCGAAATTGCCCAGCGCGCGGTGGCCGCTACCTCGGCCGTGCCCACCAGCGCGCCGGTGCAAGTGCTGGTGTCGCCCGCGGCAGCGCCGGCCGACGCCGTGCCTGCGGCTGCCACGCCCGCTGCTGCCAACGAGCCCGCGCTTGCTGCTGCCCAGGCGCAGCCCGCCGTGTCCGATGCCGCAGCTGCCGCAACGCCTGCCGTACCGGCGCAGCGCCTGGTCGCCCCGGCATCGAGCTCGCTCACGCCGATGCGCGGCGGCGCCGGCCAGGTGGTGCGCATCCGCACGCAACTGCTCGATCGCCTGGTGGCCCAGGCTGGTGAGGTCATCATCACCCGCTCGCGCCTGGAGGCCGAACTGGGTCAGCTCAGCACCTCGCTGGTGGACCTGACCGGCAACCTGGACCGCCTGCGCCAGCAGCTGCGCGACATCGAGGTGCAGGCCGAAAGCCAGATGCAGTCGCGCCTGGCCCAGGCCAAGGATTCGGCCCAGGCCTTCGACCCGCTGGAGTTCGACCGCTTCACCCGCGTGCAGGAACTCACCCGCATGATGGCCGAGTCGGTGAACGACGTGGCCACCGTGCAGCGCTCCCTGCAAAAGACGGTGCAGGCCACCGAAGACGACCTGAGCGCCCAGGCCCGCCAGACGCGGGAACTGCAGCGCGGACTGCTGCGCACGCGCATGGTGGAGTTCGAGGGCATTTCCGAGCGCCTGTACCGCGTGGTGCGCCAGGCCTCCAAGGACACCGGCAAGCAGGTGCGCCTGGACATCACCGGCGGCAACATCGAAATGGACCGCGGCGTGCTGGACCGGATGACGCCGGCCTTCGAGCACCTGCTGCGCAACTGCGTGGCCCACGGCATCGAGGACGCGGCTACGCGCTCGAGCGCCGGCAAGGAAGCCAGCGGCCTGATCGTGATCGACCTGCACCACGAAGGCAACGACGTGTCGGTGAGCTTCCGCGACGATGGCGCGGGCCTGAACATCGAGCGCATTGCGCGCCGCGCCCACGCCCTGGGCCTGGTGCCGCAGGGCGAGGCGGTCACGCCGCAGCACGCGGCCGAGCTGATCTTCCAGCCGGGCTTCTCCACGGCCGAACAGGTTTCCGAACTGGCCGGGCGCGGCATCGGCATGGACGTGGTGCGTGCCGACGTGGCCGCGCTGGGTGGCCGCATCGAGACGCAAAGCACGCAGGGCCAAGGCACCGTCTTCAAGCTGGTGCTGCCGCTGACCACTGCGGTGACGCACGTGGTGATGATGCGCGCCGGCGAGCTGTCGGTGGGGGTGCCTTCCAACCTGGTGGAGCTGGTGCAGCGCGTGAGCGCCACCGAGCTCGAGCAGGCCTATGCCACCGCGCGCTACACCTTCGGCGGCGAAGAGCTTCCTTTCTACTGGTCGGGCGCGCTGCTGCAGTCCTCGGCCCGCAGCGACCGCCAGCCGGGGCGCGCCAACACCGTGGTGGTGGTGCGAAGCGCCGCACAGCGCGTGGCGCTGCACGTGGACGAAGTGCTGGGCAACCAGGAAGTCGTGGTGAAGAACCTCGGCCCGCAGCTGTCGACGCTGCCCGGCCTGGCCGGCATCTCGGTGCTGGCTTCGGGCGCGGTGGCGCTGATCTACAACCCGGTGGCCGTGGCCTCCGTGCATGGCGAGCAGGCCCGGGCACTGCAGCCGCGCGAGCTGGGCGAAGCCCGCAAGGTCGACGGCGCAGATGCCTCTGCAGCGTCCGCCGAGGGCGCGCCGGTGCTGCCGGCGGCAGAGACGGCCGCAGCGCAGGTGCCGCTGGTGCTGGTGGTGGACGACTCGATCACCGTGCGCCGCGTCACGCAGCGCCTGCTGCAGCGCGAAGGCTACCGCGTGGCCCTGGCGGCCGATGGCCTGCAGGCCCTGGAGCGCCTGCAGGAAGAGCGTCCTGCCCTGGTGCTGTCGGACATCGAGATGCCGCGCATGGACGGCTTCGACCTGGCGCGCAACATCCGCGCGGACGAGTCGCTGGCCGGCCTGCCGATCATCATGATCACCTCGCGCATCGCCGAGAAGCACCGCGAGCATGCCAAGCAGCTGGGCGTGAACAACTACCTGGGCAAGCCTTATTCGGAAGAAGAGCTGTTGCGCCTGGTGCGCAGCTACACCCAGGCCGAGGCGGTTTCCCTGCAAGCCTGATTTTTCATTGCTCCAAGGCTGGGCGCCCGTCGCAGTTCAACGCTGCGCCGGGCGCTGTTTTTTTCGTGCCGGCTGTCCGTTGCCGGAAGCGACAGCCGCTTCCTTGACCACCGCATAGCGTTGAAGGGTGCGTTCGCGCGCCTGGGCGTGTTCGACGATGGGGTGGGGGTAGGTCTCGCCCAGGCGTACGCCGGCGCCCTCCAACTCGACCGGCGTGGCCAGCCAGGGCGCATGAATGGCACGATCGGACAGCTGGGCCAACTGTGGCAGGTAGCGCCGGATGAACTTGCCCTCGGGGTCGAAGCGCTCGCTCTGGGTGACGGGGTTGAAGATGCGAAACCACGGCTGCGCATCGCAGCCGCTGCCGGCCGCCCATTGCCAGTTGCCGTTGTTGGACGAGAGCTCGAAGTCGTTGAGGTGCGTGGCGAAGAACGCCTCGCCGCGCCGCCAGTCCAGCCCCAGGTCCTTGCACAGGAAGCTGGCCACCACCATGCGCAGGCGGTTGTGCATGTAGCCGCTCTGGCGGATCTGGGCCATGGCGGCATCGACCAGCGGGTAGCCGGTGCGGCCTTCGCACCAGGCGTCGAACAGCGCATCGGCATGCTTGCCGTGGTGCCAGATGATCTTGTCGTACTCGGGCCGGAAGCTCTTGCCCTGGGCCACCTGCGGATGGTGCGCCAGGATCTGGAAGAAGAACTCGCGCCAGATCAGCTCGCCCAGCCAGGTGGCCGCGCCCTGGCTGCCCGACAGCGAAAGCCGGTGCGCCACGCCCGCCACCTCGCGGATCGACACGGTGCCAAAGCGCAGGTGGATGCCCAGGTAGCTGGGGCCCCGGATGCCGGGGTAGTCGCGCGCCTCGTGGTAGCGGTCGATCCGCTTGTCGAAGAAATCCTCGAACAACTGCGCGGCGCCGCTGGCGCCGGTCGGAATTTCCAGCTCGCCCAGGTTGGTCTTCTCGAAGCCCAGCGCCTGCAGCGTGGGCACCGGCGTGCGCAGCGCCTGCGGCGCGCGCACCAGCGCATCGGCATAGTGCTCGACCGGGTAGGGCTTGAGGAAGAAGTCGTCCAGCCTGGCCAGCCAGGCCCGCTTGTAGGGCGTGAACACCGAAAAGGACTGGCCGGCCTGGGTCTGCACCTCGTCGCGCTCGAAGATGGCCTTGTCCTTGTGGGTGTGGAAGCTGATGCCGGCGTTGGCCAGGGCGCCGAACACCCGGGCGTCGCGCGCCTGGGCGGCGGGTTCGTCGTCGCGGTTGGCGTACACGGCCTGCACGCCCAGCTCGCGGGCCAGGCGGGGCAGCTCGTCCTCGGCCGGGCCGTGGCGCACCACCAGGCAGCCGCCGCGCGCCTCCAGCGCCTGGGCCAGCTCCGCCAGCGATTCCCGGATGAATTCCACCCGGCGGTCGGCCTGGGGCAGGCCCTGGAGGATGGCGGTGTCGAAGACGAAGCCGCACACCACTTCGCGGCACTCGCGCAGGGCGTGAAAGAGCGCCGCGTTGTCCGCCAGGCGCAGGTCCCGCCGAAACCACATCAGGCCCCGGGGAAAGGTTTTATCAACGGCCAGTAAAATCGGCGGCATGTCGTCCGATTCTGCCCGTATCAACCTCACGCATCACTTCCTGATCGCGATGCCGGGCCTGCGGGACGAAGCCTTTGCTGGCAGCGTGGTCTACCTGTGCGAGCACAGCGAGCGCGGCGCGCTGGGCCTGGTCATCAACAAGCCCAGCGACATCAACCTGCGGGCCCTGTTCGAAAAAGTCGAACTGCCCACCAACCAGACCGACATCGGCGACGAGCCGGTTTTCCAGGGCGGTCCGGTCAAGACCGAGCGCGGCTTCGTGCTGCACGAGCCGGTGTTCGCCAACCCGCCGGACAACACCGAGCCGGTCTACGCCTCCACCATGACCATTCCCGGCGGGCTGGAGCTCACCACCTCGCGCGACGTGCTGGAGGCGCTGGCCACCGGCGCCGGCCCGCGCAAGGTGCTGGTCTCGCTGGGCTACTCGGCCTGGGGCGAGGGCCAGCTCGAATCCGAGCTGGCTGAAAACAGCTGGCTCACTGTCGACGCGGATCCGGCCGTCATCTTCGACACGCCCGTGCAGCAGCGCTACAGCAAGGCGCTGATGCTGCTGGGCCTGGAAGCCTGGAAACTGTCTCCAGAGGCGGGGCACGCTTGATGTCGGGAGCGGCCATGCCCCCTGACACCGCCCCTTCCGTCCCGTCCCATTTCCAAAGCTTTCTGGCCTTCGACTACGGGCGAAAGCGCACCGGCGTGGCCAGCGGCAACCGCATGCTGTCCAACGCGACCCCGCAGGGCACCATTGCGGCCGAAGGCGATGCCCGCTTCGTGCAGATCGAGAAGCGCATCCGCGAATGGCAGCCCGACGCGCTGGTGGTGGGCGTGCCCTACCACCCCGACGGCGCGCCGCACGAAAACACCCGCGCCGCGCTGAAGTTCGCGCGCCAGCTCGAAGGGCGCTTTCGCCTGCCGGTCTACCAGGTGGACGAGCGCTACAGCACCACCGAGGCGCTGGCCGAAGGCGCCAGCGACGCAGATGCCGCATCGGCCTGCATCATCCTTGAACAATTTCTGAGGAGCATTCCGTGAACCCCAACATCCCCGACGCCGAATCGCTCTATCAGGAGCTGCTGCGCGGCGTCAGAGCGCTGATGCAGCCGGAAACGAAGCTGGTGGGCATCACCTCTGGCGGCGCGTGGCTGGTCGAGCGCCTGCAAAAGGACCTGGGCCTGCCCGGCGCACCCGGCATCATTTCCTCGGCCATGCACCGCGACGACTTCGCGCGCCGCGGCCTGGCCGCCAGCGTGCAGACGCACCTGCCCTTCGACGTGAACGGCGCCGACATCCTGCTGCTGGACGACGTGCTCTACACCGGCCGCACCATCCGCGCGGTGCTCAACGAGCTCTTCGACTTCGGCCGCCCCGCCTGCGTGCGCCTGGCAGTGCTGGTCGACCGGGGCGAGCGTCAACTGCCGGTGGCGGCCAACTTCGCCGCCGGCCAGGTGGAGCTGCCAGCTACCCAGTCGCTCTCCCTGGACCGCGATGCCCAGGGTGGTTTCGCACTCAAGATCGAACAACTAAAAGAAGGAGCGTAGTCCGTGCTGTACAAGCGCAATCCGCAGCTCAACAAGAACGGCGAGCTGATCCACCTGCTGTCCATCGAGGGCTTGCCCAAGGACATCCTCACGCACATCCTCGACACGGCCGCCAACTTCACCAGCGTGAGCGACCGGGAAGTCAAGAAGGTGCCGCTGCTGCGTGGCAAGAGCGTGTTCAACCTCTTCTTCGAGAACAGCACGCGCACTCGCACCACCTTCGAGATCGCGGCCAAGCGGCTCTCGGCGGACGTCATCAACCTGGACATTGCGCGCTCGTCGACCGCCAAGGGCGAGTCGCTGCTGGACACCATCGCCAACCTGAGCGCGATGGCCGCCGATCTGTTCGTGGTGCGGCACAGCGAAAGTGGCGCGCCCTACCTCATCGCGCAGCACGTGGCGCCCCACGTGCACGTGGTGAACGCCGGTGACGGGCGGCATTCGCACCCCACGCAGGGGCTGCTCGACATGTTCACCATCCGTCACTACAAGAAGGATTTCTCCAACCTCACGGTGGCCATCGTGGGCGACGTGCTGCACTCGCGCGTGGCCCGCTCCGACATCCATGCGCTGACCACGCTGGGCTGCGCCGAGGTGCGCGTGGTGGGCCCCAAGACCCTGGTGCCCGCCGACATGGCGCCCATGGGCGTGCGCGTGTGCCACACGCTGGAAGAAGGCATCAAGGACTGCGACGTGGTCATCATGCTGCGCCTGCAGAACGAGCGCATGAGCGGCGCGCTGCTGCCCTCGTCGCAGGAGTTCTTCAAGAACTACGGCCTGACGCCCGAGAAGCTGCAGTACGCCAAGTCGGATGCCATCGTGATGCATCCCGGCCCCATCAACCGCGGCGTCGAGATCGACTCGGCGGTGGTGGACGGCCAGCAGAGCGTCATCCTGCCGCAGGTCACCTTCGGCATCGCCGTGCGCATGGCGGTCATGAGCATCGTCGCAGGGAACGAAGCATGAGCAACAACAAGAACATCCTCATTCGCAACGGCCGCGTCATCGACCCCGCTTCCGGCTTCGACGAGCAGGCCGACATCGCCATTGCCGGCGACAGGATCGTCGCGGTAAAGAACATCCCCGCGGATTTCAACGCGCAGCAGACCATCGACGCGCAAGGCTGCATCGTCGCGCCCGGCCTGGTCGACCTGGCGGCGCGCCTGCGCGAGCCGGGCTACGAGCAGCAAGGCATGCTCGACAGCGAAATGACCGCCTCGGTGGCCGGTGGGGTGACCAGCCTGGTGTGCCCGCCCGACACCGACCCGGTGCTGGACGAGCCCGGCCTGGTCGAGATGCTCAAGTACCGCGCCGAGAAGCTCAAGAAGGCGCGCCTGTTTCCGCTGGGTGCCATTACGCGCGGCCTCAAGGGCGAGATCCTCACCGAGATGGCCGAGCTCACCGAGGCCGGCTGCGTCGGTTTTGGCCAGGCCGAGGTGCCGCTGAACAACACGCAGGTGCTGCAGCGCGCGCTGCAGTACGCCGCCACCTTCGGCTACACGCTGTGGCTGCGCCCCTTGGACCGCGACCTGGGCAAGGGCGTGGCGGCCAGCGGTCCGCTGGCCACGCGCCTGGGCCTGGCGGGTGTGCCGGTGGCGGCCGAGACCATTGCCATCTTCACCATCGTGGAGCTCATGCGCTCCACCGGCGCCAAGGTGCACCTGTGCCGCCTGTCGAGCGCCGCGGCCGTCGAACTGGTGCGCGCAGCGCGTGCCGAAGGCCTGCCGCTGAGCTGCGACGTCAGCATCAACTCGCTGCTGCTGATCGACACCGACATCGGCTACTTCGACAGCCGTGCCCGCCTGACGCCGCCGCTGCGCCAGCAGCGCGACCGCGAAGCGCTGTCGGCCGCGCTGGCCGACGGCACCATCGACGCGCTGGTGTCCGACCACACGCCGGTCGAGACCGATGCCAAGACCCTGCCGTTTGCCGAGGCCGAGCCTGGCGCCACAGGCCTCGAACTGCTGCTGCCGCTGGCCCTGAAGTGGGGCGAGCAAAGCGGCGTGGGCATTCGCCGAGCGCTCGAAGTGGTCAGCTGCGCCCCCGCGCGCCTGGTGCCTGCCACCGGCACCGGCCGCATCGCCGCAGGAGAAGCGGCCGACCTGTGCATCTTCGACCCCGCGCACGAATGGCAGTTGAACCCCGAGGCGCTGCACAGCCAGGGCAAGCACACGCCCTTTGCCGGCCATGCCTTGCGTGGCCGCGTGCGCAGCACGCTGGTGGGCGGCTGCGTGGTCTACCAGCAGCAGGGTTGATGCGCCTTCTTGTCGTGTGCTGGAAGCTGCTGCGTGCCGTGCTGCACGCGGTGGGTGGCTGGTGCACGATCCGCTTTCGCTTTCCGCGCATGTCGCCCGACGCACAGGCGCGCGAGGTGGAGCGCTGGTCGCGCGGGATGCTGGAGATCTTCGGCATCTCGCTGGTGGTGCAGGGCACGCCGCCCGCGCATGGGCCGGTGCTGCTCATCGTCAATCACATGTCGTGGCTGGACATCCTCACCATTCACGCGGCACGGCACGTGCGCTTCGTGGCCAAGTCGAACATCAAGGGGTGGCCGGTGATCGGCAGCCTCTCGACCGGCGCGGGAACGCTCTACATCGAGCGTGAACGCCGACGCGATGCCATGCGACTGGTGCACCACATGGCCGAGGCGCTACGAGGTGGCGACCTGATCGCGGTTTTTCCCGAGGGCACCACGAGCGACGGGCGCACCTTGCTTCCCTTTCACGCCAACCTGTTGCAGGCGGCAATCTCTTCCGGGGCGCCGGTGCAGCCCGCGGCCCTGCGCTTTGCCAACCGCAGCGACGACAGCACCAGCTTCGCCGCCGCCTACATCGACGACGACACGCTGGTCGCATCGGTATGGCGCACCCTGAGCGCACCGCCGCTTACCGCCTATGTGCGATTCGGTGACCCGCAGGACTCGCATGGCCGCGAACGGCGTGCCTGGGCCCAGGCGCTGCACGCCGAAGTGGAAACACTGCGTGCCCAGACGCAGACCGGCGCCGCCACCACCGGCAGCAGCCTCGGCTGAGGCGGCTTATGCTGGCGGCCATGCATGCCAGCAATGCAAACACCCCACTCGTCGATTTCGTCAGGCGTCATCCACGCCTTTTCGTGCTGACCGGCGCCGGCTGCAGCACCGAGAGCGGCATCCCCGACTACCGCGATGCCAATGGCGACTGGAAGCGCGCCGCTCCCGTCACCTACCAGGCCTTCATGGGCAGCGAGGCCACGCGCAAGCGTTATTGGGCGCGCAGCCTGATCGGCTGGCGCATCATGGGCGAGGCGCGACCGGGGGCGGCGCACCATGCGCTGGCCAGGCTCGAGTCGGCGGGCCATGTCCACACGCTGCTCACGCAGAACGTCGACGGCCTGCACGACGCGGCGGGCAGCCGCGCCACCATCGACCTGCATGGCCGCATCGACACCGTGTGCTGCACCGCCTGCGGCACGCGCAGCCCGCGCGCGCAACTGCAGTCCCGGCTGCTGGCGCGCAACCCCGAGTGGGCGCAACTGTCGGCACGCAGCGCGCCCGATGGCGATGCCGATCTCGACGGCCGTGATTTTTCAGGCTTTGACATTCCTGCGTGCGAGCAGTGCGGCGGGCTGCTCAAGCCCGACGTGGTGTTCTTCGGCGAAAGCGTTCCGCCGTCGCGGGTGACGGCGGCGCGCACCGCGCTGCAGGCTTGCGACGCCATGCTCGTGGCCGGCTCGTCGCTCATGGTGTATTCGGGCTTTCGCTTCGTGCAGGCGGCTGCGGCGGCTGGCTTGCCGGTGGCGGCGGTGAACCTCGGCCGCACGCGCGCCGACGACCTGCTGGCGCTCAAGATCGCGCAGCCGGTGGGCGAAGCCCTCTCGACCCTGGCCGAAAGCCTTTCGAAAGACGCACTGCGCGCAGCTTGACGGCGCGGGAATCGCTCCAAAGAATGGGGCGTATTCCAACTACAGGTTCAGGGGTCTTCATGCCAATTGCTCCGTCGGCCATCGAATTGCTCGAGGTCTTCACCGATGCCCGTCCCACCGTCGCCGAACGCATGGTCGCTGGTCGCAAGCTTCGCGAACGCCTGCCGCGCACCGAGCATGCGGCCTTCAAGCCGCGCAGCACGCGCTTCGACCCCATCGAGATCCTCATCGAGCAGGCCAAGAGCCGCGTGCCCGAACTGGTGCCGGTGCGGCACGCACGCATGCTGCAGTCGCCCTTTGCCTTCCTGCGCGGCTCGGCGGCCATCATGGCGCACGACCTGCACAGCACGCCCGTCACCAGCCTGTCGGTGCAGGCATGCGGCGACATGCACATCAACAACTTCGGCGTGTATGCAACGCCCGAGCGCCAGCTGGTGTTCGGCATCAACGACTTCGACGAATCGCACCCTGGTGCCTGGGAATGGGATCTCAAGCGCCTGGTGGTAAGCGCCGTGGTGGCCGGGCGCTACATCGGCCTGGATCGGGTGGGCCAGGAGGGCGCGGTGCGCGCCGCAGTGCGCAGCTACAGGCAGCGCCTGCGGGAGTTCGCCCGGCTGGGGCATTTGTCGCTCTGGTATTTGCGCATCGACCGCGAAGAGCTGCTGCAGGCCATGGACGGCCCCGCCCGCGAACGCACCGAGCAGATGCTGCGCAAGGCCATGCGGCGCGGCCACACGCAGGTGCTCGAGAAGATGACCGAACTGGTGGACAACCAGCAGCGCATCATCGAGCGGCGCCCGCTGATCGTGCGCCAGACGCACACCGCCAAGGGCCGGCCGATCGAGGAGGGCGTTGCCCTGTTCCTGCGCAGCTACCTGCCCTCCATCGCACTGGATCGGCAGGCATTGCTCAAGCGCTACCGCCTGCTCGACGTGGCGATGAAAGTGGTGGGCGTGGGCAGCGTGGGCACGCGCTGCTGGGTGGCTTTTCTGCAGGGCGTGGACGACGGCGATCCGTTGTTCCTGCAGGTCAAGGAGGCGCAGCCCTCGGTGCTGGCGCCTTTTTTCAAGAACCCCCAGGCCTCGCGCAATCATGGCGAGCGGGTGGTGTTCGGGCAGCGAATGATCCAGGGCTCGCCCGACATCTTCCTGGGCTGGGGCGAGCTGGACGGCCAGCACTTCTATGTGCGCCAGTTGCGCGACATGAAGGGCGGGCCCGACTTCCAGCCCGGCACCAGCTCGGCCGAAGGCCTGACGGGCCACTGCAGCAATTGCGGCTGGGCCCTGGCCCTGGCGCATGCCAAGTCGGGCGACCCGGCCATGCTGGCGGGCTATGTGGGCAAGTCGGAGCAGCTCGACGATGCGCTGGTTGAATTTGCCCAGGCGTATGCAGACCAGAACGAGCGCGACTTCGAGGCAATGCAGAAGGCGGTGCGCGACGGGCGCATCGAGGCTTCGGAGATGCACGAGTGAGGCGGGGCTGCGGCGCGCGCTTGGTGGTGCCCCCGACAGGAATACAACTCCCCTATGAAACCGCTATGGAAATTGCGGTTTGTACCCCCAGATGTACCCCCAGGCGAACATTGCATGAATCTGAGATGCCCCTTACCGACGCGAAACTGCGCAATCTGAAGACCCCCGGTCGCTACTTTGACGGTGGCGGTCTCTACCTGGAAGTCACCGCCTCGGCAACCGCGACAACGGGCCGCTACTGGCGACTGAAGTACCGGCATGGTGGCAAAGAGCGCCTGCTGGCGTTCGGCGTGTACCCCGAGGTGTCGTTGAAGGATGCCCGCGAGCGCCGCGAGGCCGCACGCGCGCACCTGGCGCTGGGCGTTGACCCGATGCAGGCGCAGCGCGAGGCGCAATTGCAGGCCGAGCGCGAAGCCGAGATGACGCTCGAAGGCGTGGCTGGCGATTGGCTGGAGCACCAGAAAGAGCGTTGGTCGGCGGGCACCCTGGCCATGATCCGCAGGGTCTTGGAGGTCGAGGTGTTCTCGCAGCTCGGGCAACGGCCGTTGGCGCAGATCCGCCCGGCCGAGATCATGAAGATCGTCAAGGGCATCGAGGCCCGAGGCGCAGGCGAGACGGCGGGCCGAGTGCTCCAGCGGGTCAAGGCGATCTATCGGTATGCGCTCGTGCATGGGTTGATCGAATCCAACCCGATGGTCGACCTGAAGCCATCGGAGTTGCTGAAGCCGCGCCAGGTGCGCCACCGTGCGGCGCTGGCCGACAAGGAACTGCCCGCGTTCCTGGCGGCGCTCGGCGCATACCGGGGCGAAGCCTCCGTGAAAGCCGCCTTGCGGCTGCTGATGCTGACCGCCGTGCGGCCGGGCGAGCTGCGCGGTGCTCGCTGGAGCGAGTTCGATGTCGATGTTGACCAGGCCATGTGGCGCATTCCCGGCGAGCGCATGAAGATGAAGGCGCCGCATCTGGTGCCGCTGTCGCGCCAGGCGGTCGAGCTGCTTGAAGGCCAGCGCAAGTTGACCGGCGCGGGCGAGCTGGTGTTTCCGAGCCCGTTCTATCCAGGCAAGCAACTGAGCGAGAACACGCTCAACTCGGCGCTGGCGCGCATGGGCTACAAGGGCGAGCACTCGGCGCACGGCTTCCGGGCGCTGTTCAGCACGATCGCCAACGAGCACGGGCACGACGAGGACGCGATCGAGCGCCAGTTGGCGCACTCGGAACGCAACGAGGTGCGCGCGGCGTATCACCGGGCCGAATATCTCAGCGATCGGCGCACGTTGCTGCAATGGTGGGCCGACTACCTCGACGCTCGCGCCTAAAAAAGACGGCGTTGCTTACAAACGTGCCGAATGCCGAATGCCGAAGGCTTTGCCGAAAATCTAGTGTTCGCTTTCCTCCGCACTTGTTTGCACTCGACTCTTCGGCAGTTCGGCACTTTCGGCACAGGAAAAACAGGAAAGGGATGGACAAAATCATGAAGCGACAAGAAACCGCTGCCGAAACTGCCGAATTGCCGAATCCCCTCTGAAGGCCGTGCGTAAGAGAGTGCCGAACGACTGCCGAAAAAATAGAGAAAGTGCCGAAAAGATAGATCTCTCTTTCTCTCTCTCTCTTTCTCTTTCTCTTTCTCTTTCTCTTTCTCTTTCTCTTTCTCTTTCTCATATCATCGTGAGTTCCGTACACTCCCTGGATGTATGCGGAGCATGGCGAACTACTACGGACGCGGGTGAGGCTTCGACTTGCCTGGGAGCGAGCTTTCGGCACGGAGAGTGCTCGCGAGCTGCAAAGTGGTGTGTTTGCGCGTGGTTTGCTCTCGCCTGGTGGTCTGGATTCGCTGAATCGGAGCCGCCGATCGGCGTCGATTGAAGACGTTGACCTGAACGAACTCGCGGAGCTGGTCAAGGGCGTCATGTTCAGTATGCGGAGCGACCGCGCCACCGTTCAGCACGAGCTCCGACGCGCCAAACAGCCATCACCTGCGGATCTGGTCGCCGAGTACCAGGAGCATCTGGGTCGAGGGGGGCGCCGAAGCGCGTTCCTTGCGGCCAAGGCGAAGGAGCTCCGCCTATCTGAGCGCACCATTGAGCGAAGACTTCAGAAGAGATAGGGACTGAAGCCGAGCCCCACTTCGGCCGACGCCAACCCGTTCCTGGTGCCGCCGCCAACCCCGCAATAGTTGACGACAGTGCAAGCACTGTCGTTGTCGGCACCCGTTGTCGGCGCATATCGTGCGCGCCTTGGTTTCATATATACGAACGAAAGGTTGAGCGCAATGAATGCGACGTTGGAAACAATGCCTGCGGCTGCGGTGGTGCCTGGAGAACGGCTGCTGCGCATGATGTTGCCCCCGTATTCCCGG
>JAFEEG010000005.1 GCA_018241225.1 Pseudomonadota bacterium | reverse complement strand
AATTACTGGGACAGGACACTAGCTCCCGGTCACGTTCGGGCAGACAATCCGCGCACGGTTGGTCCATGTGAGGGTGTCGCACCGGACACGAGGAGGATGACAGACAAGATCCGTCATCGATTGCTGGCCATACTGGCCGCGGATGCGGCGGGGTACTCGCGCCTGATGTCCGTCGACGACATCGGCACCCTCGATGCTCTCGAGGCCGCGCGCAGCGCATTTCGCCGCCACGTGCAAGCCGAGGAAGGACGGATCGTCGACACCTCGGGCGACTCGGTTCTTGCCGTCTTCGACACCGCCGCAGGCGCAGCGCGCGCCGCACTGCTCATCCAGGACGAATTGCTCGAGCGGTCACAAGGCCTGCCCCGCGATCGGCGGCTGCTCTTTCGCATCGGAATCCACCTGGGGGACATCGTCGAGAAGGTGGACGGCACCGTCTATGGCGACGGCGTCAACATCGCCTCGCGGCTGCAGGCGCTGGCCGAGCCTGGCGCCATCGTGGTTTCGCACGCGGTGGAGGAAACGGCCTCGCATCACGCCCAGCTCGAGTTCAAGGACATCGGCGAGCAGCGCGTCAAGAACATTGCCAAGCCCGTGAGGGCGTATCGGCTGTCGCGGCCCATCGACGCGGCCGCTTCGGCGGCGCCTCGGTCGCAAGGCCCCGCTGCCCCCGACCCGAAACCCGGCCACTCCCACGCCGCGCACCGGTGGCGCATCTGGCTGGCCACGGGCGCGCTTCTCGTCGGCGCCGCGCTCTTCGCCGTCGGCGCGGCATTGAGGTGGCAGCCTTCGGCGCCGTCCGTCAACATCGACGAAGAAGTCATGGCTCGGCGGGCGCTGGCGGTCCTTGCGTTCAACGACAGGCGCCAGAACTCGGACGGCGCATCCTTCGGGGACGACCTGGCGGATGCCATCGGTGTGCAGCTGCAGCGAAACGGAATGCGCGTCATCCAACGCAGCTCCACCCGCACGCAGGATCCGGCCGCGCCCGAGTTCGAGCGCATCGGCGCCGAGCAGCATGTCAGGTTCGTGCTCAACGGCCGTATCACCCAGTCGGGCGAGGCGGTGCGCGTTGCCACCAACCTGACGGAAATATCGACAGGCGCCGTGTATCGCCTGTTCCAGGCCGATCTCCGGCCGAGCGACGATGCCGGCGTGGCCCGATTCGCCCGGCAAGTTGCCTCGGCGCTCAAAGCCCGCTACTTCGAGATCGAAACCACCTACGCCCGACAGCCGGGCCGGGACAAGGACCCGGTGGATGCGCTCGTGCTTGCATGGCGCGACCTTGATCGCGGCGGCCTGGACGACCTGCAGAGCGCGCGGCACCGGTTCGAGTTTGCCGTCAACGCAGACCCGAACTCGCTGGACGCCATTGCGGGCCTCGGGGTTGCGCATCTCACGGAGTTCTACTACTTCTACAGCTCGGCGCCGCGCGAAAAGCTGGACATGGCCGAGCAGGTGCTCAAGCGGGGGCTGGATCTGAGCCAGGACAATGCGCAAATGCTCGCCGCATGGGCAGAGGTGCTGATGCTGCGACAAAAGCAGGACGAGTCGCTGTGGATGTGGAAGAAGTCGCTGGAGGCCGATCCGGACGACCCGGGCGTGCACCTGCGACTGGCCAGTGCCCTGGTGCGGCAGGGGCGCCTTGTCGAGGCCGAGCAGCACATCGCGCAGGTGTCCGAGTCGCGGCCCTTCCTTGTACGAGACCAGCAGTGGCTCAGCCAGGCGCGTGCAGACCTCGCCTTTGCGCAGCAGCGCGACGATGAGGCGTACGAGGTGCTTCGCAACTGGGCGGCAGCCTCGCCGAACAGCGGCCGCCCCTACCTGATGCTCGCGGCCATCGACGCACTTCATGGCCGCCTGAGTGCCGCGAAGGCCAACATGACCCGCCTGCGCCAGATGCTGCCATTGAGCAGCGTGGCGTACGTCGAGCTGACCTACCCGTCGAACGATCCCGGCTTTCTGGCGCAGCGCGCCCGATTGATCGAAGGTCTTCGCAAGGCGGGGCTTCCGGAGGGCAATCGATGATGAAACGATCCGTCCGCTTGCTTGGATGCAACGTGGTGTCGAGTCTTGCGATGGCACTTTTGCTTCTTCTGACCGCCTTCCACGCAAGCAAGGGGACAGCACAGGCGATCAGCGACAAGGGCAGTCCGGCCTGGTCCTTGGCAAACCCCTGGGGGCCCTCGACGCTCGTCTTGCCGCAGGGCGGGACGCCCATCGTGGTGAGGTCGAGTGGGGAGGCCGTCGGCGAACTGCAGATACCCGGTGTCATGTACAAGCCTGCGAGCGCGGCCAAGGGCGCAGTCGTCATTGTCAGCGGGGGCAATGGGTGGGGAGACGGACGCGAAGGTCACTACGCCCGCTCGTTCAGTTCGGCGGGCTATGCCGTCCTGGTCATCGACAGCAACAAGGCGCGCGGCGTGATCAGCACGCTGCTGGACAACGGGTCGATCTCGGTGTTCGATGAACTGCAGGATGCCTATGCCGCAGGCAGGGCGCTGGTCGAGGCCGGCCATCGACCCGATCGCATTGCCATCATGGGCGCCGGACGAGGCGGCACGATCGCCCTGATGGCGGCCGACAAGTCGTTCGGCGAGGGGCCCGGTGGCCGACGCTTTGCCCTGGCGATGGCCATCACCCCCTCTTGCGTGCTGCGCCCGCGTGCTCCGCAACCCGGGGCCCGCGTCTTCATCGGGCTGGCGGAAAAGGACAGCTTGAACGGCCTGGTCGGTTGCCAGGATTGGGCCAAGGACTTTGCCGGCGCCGCCGGAAAGATCGCCACCAAGATCTATCCGGGTACGGCCAGTGGCTTTGACGGCGAGGCCTCGGTCCTGCGCATGGTGCACGATCCCCGCATCGAGAACCTCAGCAACTGCACCGTGGCCGTCGAGCCCGGCGGGCGCCTGGCCTTGGACGGCAAGACCTTCACCCACTCGGAGTTCGCCGCACTCGTCGCGCAGATGAAGAAGTCCTGCATGACCCATGGCGCGTTCGGCTACACCAACCTCACCCAAAAGGCCAACCTCACGCTCGACCTCATCGACTATCTCGATTCGAACTTCGCGCCCTGAGCGTGCGCAAGAATGCAGGCATGCGCCGACTCGCCACGCCAGAAGACATCGAAGCCGTCTTCGCCATCTATTCGCACGACGAGGTCGTGCCCTTTCTCACCTACGAGCCCATGCCGCTCGAAGATTTCCGGCCCGTCTACCAGCAGTTGCTGGACAGCCGCTGCTTCTGGGTGTGGGAGGTCGATGGCGAAATTGCCGGCTTCTACAAGGCCACGCGCTATCCGGGCCGGGTGAGCCACGTGGTGCAGCTGGGCACGCTGGCCGTGGACCCGCGGCGCCACGGCCAGGGCGTGGCCCTGCACATGGTGGGCGACGCGCTGGACAAGATCAGGGCCGAGGGCACGCACCGCATCGAGCTCATGGCCGAGGCCGACAACGAACGCGGTCTGCGCTTTTATCGCAAGCTGGGCTTCGTGGAAGAAGGCCGCCTGCGCGACTTCTACAAGCGCGCCGACCAGGCGCACTACGTGGACGAGATCGTGATGGGCCTGCTACTGGCCTGAGCCCGCACGCCCCCGTGCAGGCGGCGCAGCAGGAGCCTGCGTCGATGCGCGCACCACCAGCTCAGGGCGCAGCACCACGGTGGAGGCCGATAGCGATCGGCCCTCGATCTCGTCGAACAGCATCTCGGCCGCGCGCCAGCCCAGCTCGCGGTGCGGCAGGCGGATGGTGGTCAGCGGCGGCTCGACCATGTCGACCAGCGGCATGTCGTTGTGGCCGGTGACGGACATGTCCTGCGGCACCTTCAGGCCCTGGCTGCGCAACTCGTCGTAGGCGCCCAGGGCGACCAGGTCGTTGCAGCACACCAGCGCCTGCGGCCGCCTGCCCGGTGCGGCCAGCAGCTTGCGCATGGCCATGCGTCCCGCCTCGCGGCTGTAGCTCTCGCATTCGACCACGCCGGCAGGTGCCAGGTCGTGGTCGCGCAGCGCCTGCTCGAAACCCTGGCGGCGCCCCACGCCGGTGGGCACGCCCTGCGGTCCCGCCAGGTGCGCGATGCGCCGGTGACCCAGCGACAGCAGATGCTCCACCGCCAGCTTCATGGCCAGGCGGTCGTCGCTCACCACCGCGGGCAGCTGCCCGCTCTCGTCCGCTCGATTGACCAGCACCGCATGAATGCCCATGCGCGCCAGGTAGGGCAGCAGCGGATCGTCGCGCCGCGCAATGGCGTTGACCAGCCCGTCGACCTGCTGGGCCAGCATGCGCTCGACGATGGGCGGGGCCAGCGCGGGATCGGCGACGTTGGCCACGAACACGAAGTAGCCCCGCGCCGCGGCACTGGCCTCGATGCCTTGCAGGATGGGCGGGAACACGGGGTTGGTGATGTCGGGCACCAGCACGCCGATGGTGTGGGTGCGCCCCGTGCGCAGCGCCGACGCCGCACGGTTGGGCCGGTAGCCCAGGCGCTGCGCGGCGGCTTCGACCACCTGCAGCACCTCTTCGCTGATGAGTCCGCGCTTGGCCGGATTGAGCGCACGCGAGACGGTCGACACGTGCACGCCAGCGGCCTGGGCCACGTCGCGGATGGTGACGGTGGAGGGCGTGGGGCCGGTCATTTAATGCAAACGATTGAATAAATCAACCCGGCAAGTATAGCCATCACTTGCCAATGGATTATCGAATCCCCTATTGCATCGGTCATTCAACTTGGCGCACCATTCATGCAAACGTTTGCACGAAATTCGCGAGTCCTCACCATGAACATCGTCACCACCCCCGAATCGGTCCTGGGCATTGCGCTCGAAGCCATGTCGCGCACGCCCGACGAGCGCCTTCGCACCGTGATGGCCGCCCTCACCCGGCACCTGCACGCTTTCGTGCGCGAAGTGGCGCTGACCGAGGAAGAGTTCGAGCGCGCCCTGCAGTTCATCGTGCAGATCGGCCAGGCCACGAACGAGCGCAAGAACGAGGTGGTGCTGGCCGCCGACCTGCTGGGCGTGTCCACGCTGGTGGCGCTCTTGAACAACCAGGACCCGCAGGGCGAATCGCCCGCCGCGCTGCTGGGGCCCTTCTGGCGCGCCAATGCGCCGATCTGCGAGACGGGCGAATCGATCGCGCGCGAAGGCACCACCGGCACGCCGCTGTCGGTGCGCGGCGTGGTGCGCGATGCGCAGGGCCGCCCGCTGGCCGGCGCCACGGTCGACGCCTGGCAGGCCTCGCCCGTGGGCCTGTACGAGAACCAGGACCCGCAGCAATGCGACATGAACCTGCGCGGCCGATTCCAGACCGATGGCGAGGGACGCTTTCATTTCCGCACCGTGCGGCCCGCCGGCTATCCGGTGCCCACCGACGGCCCCTGCGGCGAGTTGCTGCGCGCGCAGCAACGCCACCCCAATCGCCCGGCGCACATCCACTTCATGGTGAGCAAGCCGGGCCACAAGGTGCTCATCACGCAGGTGTTTGCCGACGACGACGAGAACCTGGAAAGCGATCCGGTGTTCGGCGTCACGCGCCGGCTCATCGGCAACTTCGCACCGGGCGCGAACGGCGGCGAGGCCTCGCTCGAACACGACTTCGTGCTCGAAGCGGGCGAGATGAAGTTTCCGCATCCACCCATCCCCTGAACACCCCCTCTTCCTTTCAATCTTTTCATTCAACGCGAGCAACTCCATGAGTTTTGATCCTGTTTCCCGGCTCGACGGCAAGGTGGCCGTCATTACCGGCGGCCTGGGTGCCATCGGGTACGCCAGTGCCCAGCGGCTGGCGGCCCTGGGCGCAAGCTGCGTTCTGGTGCATCGAGGCAAGTCCGCCGATGCGGGCGCGCGCACAACCGCCCTTTCCGCTTCCCAGGGCCAGCGCCACGCCGCGCTGGTGGCCGACATCGTGGACACACCCAGCCTGCAACGCGCCGCCACCCAGGTGGCCGAGCAGTACGGGCGCTGCGACATCCTGGTGAACAGCGCCGGCCACACGCGGCCGGTGGCTGCGGCCGACCTCGAGGGGCTGACCGACGAGCTGATCGACGAGCTGCTGCAAGCCAACTTCCGCGGCGTGTTCGCCACCATCCGCGCCTTCACGCCGCTGCTCAAGAAAGGCGGCGACGGGTTGATCGTCAACGTCTCGTCCATTGCCGGCTTCACCGGGGTGGGCAGCAACCTGGCCTACGTGGCCGCCAAGGCGGGGCTGGACGTGGTGGGCGACGCGCTGGCCAAGGCACTGGCACCGGCGGTGCGCGTGGTGTCGGTCTCGCCCGGCGCGGTGGAATCGGCCTTCGTGCCCGGCCGCGGCGAGGACTTCAAGGCCAAGATGGCACAGACCACGCCGCTGGGGCGCATCGGCGCGCCGCAGGACGTGGCGGCCACCATCGAGGCGCTGGCCACCACGCTTCGCTTCGTGACCGGCACGCGCATCGTGGTCGACGGCGGGAGGCACCTGTGAACCATCCCAACGGCAAGACACTCATCACCTGTGCGGTCACCGGCAACCTGGTCAAGCCCGAGCAGACGCCGCACCTGCCCATCACGCCCGAGCAGATCGCCAACGAATGCCTGGCCGCGGCCGAAGCCGGCGCGGGCCAGGTGCACATCCACGTGCGCGATCCCGAAACGGGCAAGCCCTCGATGCAGGTGGAGCTGTACCGCGAGGTGGTCGAGCGCATCCGCCGCGAGAACCGCGAGCTGGTGATCAACCTCACCACCGGGCCCGGCGGGCGCTTCATTCCCAGCGAGGACGACCCCAAGGTGTATGCGCCCGGCACCAGCCTGCTGCCGCCGGAAAAGCGCGTGGAGCACATCGCGCTCATCAAGCCCGACGTGTGCTCGCTGGACCTCAACACCATGAACTCCGGCCCCGACGTGGTGATGAACACGCCGAAGAACGTGCGGCGCATGGCCAAGGTCATCCGCGAAGCCGGCGTGAAGCCCGAGCTGGAGATCTTCGACTCCGGCGACATCCACATGGCGCTGGACCTGATTGCCGACGGCACGCTGCAAGGCCCCGGCATGTGGACGCTGGTGCTGGGCGTGAAGTACGGCTTCATGCCCACGCCCGAGACGGTTCTGTACGCGCGCAACATGCTGCCGCCGGGTGCCTTCTGGAGCGCCTTCGGCATCGGCCGCATGGAATTTCCCATCGTCGCGCAGGCCTGGCTCATGGGTGGCCACGTGCGGGTGGGCATGGAAGACAACATCTACCTCGACAAGGGCGTGCTGGCCACCAGCAACGCACAGCTCGTGGCCAAGGCGCGCGACATCATCCGCAGCCTGGGCGGCGACGTGGCCAGCGCACGCGACGCGCGGCAGATGCTCGGCCTGGCGGGAGGGCACTGAGATGAGCGCATTGCCCAATGTGAATGCTTCATCCGGGGCGCGCGCACTGCGCGTTCACGCCGCAGCCGCCAACCTCGATGCGCTGAAGCTCGAGCTGGCGCCACAGGCCGAACCCACGGCATCGCCCGGCTTTGCCGTGGTGCGCGTGGGCGCCGCCGCGGTCAACCCCAGCGACGTGAAGGCCAGCCTGGGCCTGATGCCGCAGGCCGTGTGGCCACGCTCTCCTGGGCGCGACTTCGCAGGCACCGTGGTGGACGGCCCGGGCGAATGGATCGGCCGTGAGGTGTACGGCTCGGGCGGTGACATCGGCATCACCCGCGATGGCTCGCATGCGCGCTACCTCGTGCTGCCGGTGCAGGCGCTGCGCGAGCGGCCGCAGCGCATCAGCATGGACGAGGCCGGCGCCGTGGGCGTGCCCTTCGTCACCGCCTACGAAGGCTTTCGGCGCAGCGGCATGCCCCAACCCGGGCAGACCGTGCTGGTGCTGGGTGCCAACGGCAAGGTGGGTCAGGCGGCGGTGCAACTGGCAGCGCAGGCCGGCGCCCGCGTGATCGCGGTGCAGCGCAGGCCGGGGCCCTTCGATGGCTTTGCCAGCGGGCCTGTCGACGCAGTGGACGCCACGGCCGGCAACATCGCCGACCAGGTGCGCGAGCTCACGGGCGGGCGCGGCGCCGACGTGGTCTACAACACCGTGGGCAGCGCCTACTTCGAGGCGGGCAACAAGGCCATGGCCAAGGGCGCCACGCAGATATTCATTGCTACGCACGACCGCGCGGTGCCCTTCGACATCTTCGCCTTCTACCGCGGCATGCACACCTACGTGGGCATCGACTCGCTGGCCATGGACTGCGTGGCCGCCACCGCCCAGCTCGACGCCATGCGCGAAGGCTTCGAGCGCGGCAGCCTCAAGCCCTTTCCCATTGCGCGGGCCTTCTCGATGGACGAGGCCGGCGAGGCCTACCGGCTGGTGCTCTCGGGCAGCACCGACCGCGTGGTGCTGCGCCCCTGAACAACGAAGAAGGACAAAGCGCCATGCACGTGACCCGATTGAACGAAGCGCCCGCCTACGAGGCGCCCAACCACTTCGACATGCGCTGCCTGCGCCTGCAGGGCAAGGAGGCCGGCCCCTCGGTGCAGATGTGGATGGGCATGAGCCAGATCCTGCCCGGCGGCCGCACCGGCCTGGACGACTCGCCCATGGAAAAGCTCTACCTCGTGCTCGAAGGCGAGCTGCACATGGTCAGTGAGCTCGAAGGCGTGCGAAGCGAGCAGGTGCTGGGCCCCTACGACTCGTGCCGCTTCGCGCCGGGCGAGAAGCGCCAGCTCGTCAACCGCAGCAACCGCCCGGTGCTGGTGGCACTGGTGATGCCCACCACGCCGCCGGCGCCCTGACCTTTCATTCCGCACTTTCTGCAAGAAGCCAAGACGACAACGAACGGAGACAAGACATGCAGCAATTCCATCGCCGCCAACTTCTGATCACTGCCCTGCTGGCTGCCACCTGCGCCGGCGCACAGGCCCAGGGCGACTGGCCGCGCGCCCAGCCGATCCGCTTCATCGTGCCCTTCACGGCCGGCAGCGGCACCGACGTGGTCGCGCGCCTGGTGGCCGAGCGCCTGGGCCCGGCGCTGGGCACCAACGTCGTGGTCGAGAACAAGCCCGGCGCGGGCGGCACGCTGGGCGCAGCCCAGGTGGCCAAGGCCGCGCCCGACGGCTACACCTTCCTCATCCACTCGGCGGGGCACCTGGTGAACCCGGCCATCTACACCAACCTGAGCTATGACACGCAGAAGGACTTTTCCGGCGTCACGCCGCTGGCCAGCCTGCCCAACATGCTGGTGGTGCCACCGGGTCGCTTCACCGACGTGAAGGACCTCGTCGCGCAGGCCAAGGCCAAGCCGGGCGGCTTGAACTACGGCTCGGCGGGCAACGGCTCGGCCACGCACATGAA
This sequence comes from Pseudomonadota bacterium, assembly GCA_018241225.1. Classification (GTDB taxonomy): domain Bacteria; phylum Pseudomonadota; class Gammaproteobacteria; order Burkholderiales; family Burkholderiaceae_C; genus Variovorax. The sequence goes on along the minus strand of JAFEEG010000005.1, from coordinate 94,733 downwards.
CGCGGAGGTGTTCCGGCTGGCCGCTGGCATCCAGGCGCAGCACGTGCCCTTCCGCGGCACGCCCGAGGCCATGACCGAGGTGATGGGCGGACGCGTGGACTGGTTCTTCGCGCCCATGGTGTCGGCCGCGCCGCTGGTGCGCGACGGCAAGCTCAAGGCACTGGCCGTGGGCACCGCCAAGCGTTCGAGCATCTTCCCCGACCTGCCCACCACCGTGGAGGCCGGCGTGCCCGATTCGTCCTACCTGTTCTGGGTCGGCCTGTTCGCGCCCTCCAAGGTGCCCAAGCCAATGGTGGAGCGCCTGAACGCGGAGGTCGTCAAGATCATGAACGCACCCGACCTGCGCGAGCGCCTGGACAAGCTGGGTGCCGAGCCCTTCACCATGCCTTCTGCGCAGTTCGACCAGTACATCGCGCAGGAATCGGCCAAGGCGCAGCAGGTGGTGAAGGCGGCCGGCATCAAGGTGGATTGAGCCGGCTCGGCTGCGCGAGCGCCTCCACCAGGGTCTGCTCGAGCCAGGCCTGGTAGGCGTCGGGCGTCCAGCCCGACTCGATGACGAGCTTCTGGTAGACCTCGCGGCTCGTGTATGTCCACAGCAAGGCGGCGGCGGTTTCGGGGATGAGCCCCTTCCTGGCGCGCCTTGCGGCAAACAGCGCTTCGATGCGCTGCGCCTGCATCTTGCGCCGCAGGTTTTCAAAGGACTGGATGGTCTTGCGCAACTCGGGCGAGAACGCGGACGACTTGATCAGGAAGCTCAGCTCGGCCGCTTCGCCCTCGTAGATGGCCCGTGCCACCTGCGCACTCATGGCCAGCCGCCGAACCGGGTCCTGCACGCCATCGAGCGCTTCCTGCGCGAGCCTGAAGCGCGGGCCGAACAGCGATTCGCGCATGAGTGCGTCGAGCAGGCCGGACTTCGACTTGACAGTGGCGTAGACCGTCGGCACCGAAACGCCGGCACGCTCGGCTATCTGCGCGACGGTGGTGGCGTCGATTCCCTTGCGGGCGAACAGGAACTTGCCCGCCTCCAGGATCCTGGAGCGCGTGCGCTCGGCGGTTTCCGTGCGTGTGTCGGATTGATAGGGGCGCTTGCCGGCTCTCGTCGCATTCACTATAGTTAACTATATCCAAATAGACGGAGGTGGCAAGCCATGAACTGGACACGCCGAATCGGCATCGCCCTGTCGTGCCTCACGACGCTCTTCTTTCTCATGGATGCGGCGGGCAAGCTGTTCCAGCTCGACCCCGTGGTGCACGCAACGCTGGAGCTGGGCTGGCCGCAAAGTGCGGTGCTGCCCCTGGGGGTGCTGCTGCTGGTCGGCGCCGTGCTCCATGCGGTTCCGCGCACATCGGTGCTCGGCGCGATCTATCTCACGGCCTTCCTGGGCGGGGCCGTGGCAACGCACTACCGGCTCGGCTCTCCGCTGGCAACGCACGTTCTGTTCGGCGTGTACGTCGGGGCCATCATGTGGCTGGGGCTGGCGCTGCGCTATCCCGCACTGTCCCGGGCAGCGCTGTCACCCCGGGCGGCCCGGCCGGCAGGCTAGGCGGGCAGTGGCGCGCCGCTGCCCTTGCGCAGGGTAGAGATCAGCTCGTCCAGCGCGCCCGCAGCGCCGTCGGCATCCCTGGCCCGCAGGCATTTCACCACCTTGCGGCGCAGCGGAAACACATCCGGGCGCGGGTGCGCCGGAATCACGTGCGTCATCCGCTCGCGCAGCACGGTTGTCATGGTCTGGGCCATCAGGCGCAGGGCCTCGTTGTGGCCGGCCTGTGCAATCGACGAGAAGAAGCTCGCCATGGCGTCGATGCGCTGGGGCAGCGCGTGCAGCTCCTGGCTCTGCTCGATGCCGTCCACGGCCGCCTCGATGGCATCGATCTCCGCGTCGGTGGCCCGGTCGCAGGCCAGGCGCAGCAGCGTGCCGTACAACGCGCGATAGGCCTCGTCGATGTCCGCCGTGCCCAGCTTGCCATCGATGACCAGCTTGCGCAGCGACTCGGCCAGCATCATGTAGGCGCCCTTGTAGAACACCAGCGCATGGTCGGAACAGCCCGGCGACATGTGCTTGACCTCGCCGATGAAGATGACGTGGTCGCCGGCCTCGTGCCGCGCATGCACGCTGCACTCGAAGCTGGCCAGGCAATCGTCGACCAGCGGCGTGCCCAGCGGGCCCTTGCGCCAGGCCACGCCCTCGAACTTGTCGGCGATCTTGCTCGACGCGAAGCGCCCCGACAGCGCGTCCTGGCTCTGCGACAGGATGTTGATGGCGAAGGTGCCCGACTCCACGAAGGTCGGCAGCAGGCTGCTGGCCTTGCGCAGGCTGAACAGCACCAGCGGCGGCTCCAGCGACACCGAGCTGAACGAATTGCAGGTCAGGCCCGCGGGGCTGCCGTCGGCATTGTTCGTGGTGACCACGGCCACCCCGGTCGGGAAGCAGCCCAGCAGCTGGCGAAAGAGCTTGGGGTCGATGGCATCCACCTCGACCTGCGGTGCGGCGAGCGTCGTTGTTGTCATGGCGTCGGCGTCCCTTGGCGCTTGAAGAGTTGAACGATGTTGCCTTCGGGGTCGCGCAGCGACAGCACCGCGCCGTGCGAGCCCATGTCGCGCTTGCCCAGCACCTGGCCGCCGGCGGCGGTGATGCGCTCTTGCGCGCCCGAGAAGTCATCCACCTCGAACACCATCACCAGGCCCGAGGCGGCGGGCGCTGCCTCTTCGGCGCACGCCAGGGCCACGCTCGTGTTGCCCACGCCGTACTGGATCCAGCGGTCCTTGTCGCGGAACTTGAGTTGAAGGCCGAGTGCGGACTCGTAGAAGGAATGGAGTTCGGCGGGCCGCTGGGCCACCACGAACACGTTCTGCAGGCGCTTGGGCGATTCCATGGCTGGGTGTCTCAGGAAATGTTGTTGCTGTAGAGGTTGTGCAGCGAGGCCTTGAGGAAGCCGCCATCGACCACGATGTCCTCGCCATTGATGTAGCTGGCCGCATCGCTGGCCAGGAAGGAGACGATGCCGGCGATGTCCTCGGGCCGGCCGATGCGGCGCGCGGGGATCCTTGCGGTGCGGCTCTCCAGCATGCCTTCCTTCTGGTAGTGCACTTCCGACAGGGGCGTGCGGATCATCCCGGGGCTGACTGTATTGGCGCGCACGCCGCGCGGGCCCCACTCGATCGCCATCTGCTGCGTCAGGGCACGCATGCCGGCCTTGCTGGCGCCGTATGCCCCGGCACGGGTGGGCGAACGGGCCGAGATCGATGCCACGTTGACGATGCTGCCGGCCTGCGCCGCGAACATCATCGGCACCAGCGCCTGCGCACACAGCAAGGCGCCGCGCAGGTTCACGCGCAGCACCCGGTCCCACTCGTCGATGGAAAAGTCCTCCAGCGCCACCGGCGACGCGGTGATGCCGGCGTTGTTCACCAGCACGTCGCAGCGGCCGAAGCGCGCACGCACCACCTCGGCCACAGCCAGGACAGACGCCGGGTCGGCCACGTCGCAGCGCATGGCCAGCATGCCGTTGGCCTCGGCGGGTTCTGGTGCAAGCAGGATGTCCAGCTGCACCACCTGCGCGCCCATGTCGCACAGCTGCTCGCAGATGGCCAGGCCGATGCCGCGCGAGGCACCCGTCACCACGGCCACCTTGCCGCGCAGCGAAGCGTTGTCGAAGACAGTCGTGTCGGACATGACCTCAGGCCGCCACGGCGTTCATCGACTCGACTTCCTTGCGGATGGCGGGAATGATCTTCTCGCCCCACAGCTCGATCTGCCGCAGCATGGTCTTCTGGTCCATGTCGCCCAGCTGCGTCTGCAGCGCGATGTGCTTGGGGCGCAGGATGCTGATCTCTTCCAGCATCTTGTCGATGACCTGGTTGACCGAGCCTACCGGCAGGTTCTGGCGCAGCTGCTCGAAGCTCGGGTCGGTGGGCGACGGCACTTCCTTGACCATGTAGCCGTCGTCCGACTGCGCACGGCGGAACTTGAGGCTTTCGGAAATGCGGCGCTGGAAGCGCGCGTTGTCCAGGTAGGCATCGATCTCGGCCTTGTTGTCCGAAGCGAAGGCGCAGCGCAAAAAGCCGAACTTCACGTCATCGTCGAGGTCCTTGCCGTTGTCCTGCGCCACCTTGTCCAGGCGCTCGCGCAGCGCTGCGACTGCATCGGTGCCGCCCAGCAGCGCGGTGACGAACAGGTTGTGCCCTTCGCGCACGCCGCGGCCCAGCGTGACCGGGTTGCCCGAGGTGATCCACAGCGGCGGCATCGGGTCTTGCAGGCAGCGCACCGCAATGGAGCTGGGCGGCAGCTTCAGGTGCTGGCCGTCGTACGCCACGATCTTCTGCGTCAGGCCCTTGGGGATGATGTCGAGGAACTCGTTGTAGATGGCGCCCGACTCCTCGATCTTCACGCCGAAGCGCTCGAACTCGAACTGCTGGTAGCCCGAGCCGATGCCCAGTTCCAGCCGGCCGTTGGACACCGTGTCGACAAAGCCCACCTCGGCCAGGAAGCGCGCAGGGTGGTACAGCGGCAGGATGCACACCGCCGAGCCCAGGCGGATGCGGCTGGTCTTGGCCGCCATGTGCGCGATCATCATCAGCGGCGAAGGCGACAGCGAGTAGTTGTTGAAGTGGTGCTCCGCGTACCAGGCGGTGTTGAAGCCCGCCTGTTCCGCCACCACCGTCTGCTCGATCGAGTTGCTGATGACCTGCTGCGAGGTCTGGTGATAGCCGCGCTGCTGGGCCAGGATGAAGACGCCGAATTCCATGTTGCTTCCCGCTCGTGAAGTGATGTTCGATGCCTGAAATTCTCTGGCCCGGGCCCGCGATCCGGAATATGGAAGGAGCGTTGTTCAGTCCTGCAGAAAATCGAGGGATGGGTCGCGCGCGGCCAAAAAAAAACGGGGCCGAAGCCCCGTTCTTTTCGAGTTGAGCGGCAACGCTCACTTGTCCTTCAGGTCCGTCACCTTCGCCAGCCCCTGCCAGATGGCCGCGTCCTTCTGGATCGACGCCGCGAACTGCTTGGCGGTGCGCGCCGGCGGCACCACCATGTTCTGGCTCTCGATCTGCGCGCGCACCTCGTCGGTCTTCTGGATGCGGTTGATCTCGGTGTTGAGTCGGTCGATGATTTCCTGCGGCGTACCGGCGGGCGCAAACACGCCGTACCAGCCGTCGGCCTCGAACTTGTAGCCCTGCTCGGCCAGGGTCGGCACATCCTGCGTGGCGGGCCAGCGCTGCGAGCCGGTCTGGCCCAGGGCCACCAGCTTTCCGGAACGCATGTGCTGGACGGGCGAGGCGATGTCGGTAAAGGCCACGCTGATGTTGTTGCCGATCAGGTCGGTCACTTCGCTCATGAGCGTCTTGTAGGGCACGTGCGGCATGTCCAGCCCGTAGTGCGCCTTGATGCCTTCCATGGCCAGGTGGCCCGACGAACCGGTGCCCCACGAGCCGTAGGCCAGCTTGCCGGGGTTCTTCTTGGCGTAGGCCACCATGTCGGCCAGGTTCTTGAAGCCCGTGTTCGGGTTGGTCATGAGCAGGATGCCCGCGGCGCCCACCTGCGTGACGGGAACCAGGTCCTTCTCCGCGTTGTAGGGCATCTTGGGGTGGATGACCGGGTTGATGAGGATCGACGACGAGGGCGCGAACAGCAGCGTGTAGCCGTCGCCGGCCGACTTGGCCACCGTGTCGCACGCGATCAGGCCGTTGGCGCCGGGCTTGGCGTCCACCACCACCGGCTGCTTGAGCACCTTGCCCAGCGGCGTGGCGATCAGGCGGGCGAAGATGTCGCCGCCCGCGCCGGCCGAGCCGGCCAGCACCAGTCGGATGGGGCGCGAAGGCCAGTCTCCGGCGCCGCCCGTGCTGGCAAGGGCCTGGACGCCGGCGCCCATGAACATGCTGCCCAGCAGCATGGTGCGTCGGTTGATCAGTGTGTCGCTCATGTTTGTCTCCAGTTTCGATTCGTGCAGTCTGTGCAAATGCCTCGGTTGCCAGGTCGCTGCTTTGCGCGCCTGGTCAACACTCGTGTCGGGGGTGGGAAGGGGCCGGGCTAGGCGGCCAAGGCTTGAGTGGCTGGCTGGTTGCGACTCAGTTCCTTCTTGATGGCAGGGATGATTTTTTCACCCCACAGCTCGATCTGCCGCAGCATGGTCTTTTGGTCGAAGTCGCCCAGCTGCGTCTGCAGCGCGATGTGCTTGGGGTGCAGGATGCTGATTTCCTCCAGCATCTTGTCGATGACCTGGTTGACCGAGCCCACCGGCAGGTTCTGGCGCAGCTGCTCCATCGTGGGGTCGGTGTCGGAGGGCACTTCCTTGATCATGTAGCCGTCGTCGGACTGCGAGCGGCGGAACTTCAGGCTCTCGGAAATGCGCCGCTGGAAGCGCGCGCAGTCCAGGTAGGCGTCGATCTCGGCCTGGTTGTCCGACGCATAGGCGCAGCGCAGGAAGCCGAACTTCACGTCGCGGTCCAGGTCCTTGCCGTTGTCGGCGGCCACCTTGTCCAGGCGCTGGCGCAGCTCGCCGATGGCGTCGTTGCCCTTGAGCAGCGCGGTGACGAACAGGTTGTGGTCCTCGCGCACGCCGCGGCCCAGGGCCACCGGGTTGCCCGAGGTGATCCACATCGGCGGCATGGGCGACTGCACGCAGCGCACGGCAATGGAGCTGGGCGGCACGCGCAGGAACTTGCCTTCGTATTCGAAGATGCGCTGCGTCAGGCCCTTGGGGATGATGTCCAGGAACTCGTTGTAGATGGCGGACGCATCGGCAATCGTCACGCCGAAGCGCTCGAACTCGAATTCCTGGTAGCCCGAGCCCACGCCCAGGTCCAGCCGGCCGTTGGACACCGTGTCGACAAAACCCACCTCGGCCAGGAAGCGTGCCGGCTGGTACAGCGGCAGGATGCACACGGCCGTGCCCAGGCGGATGCGCTTGGTCTTGGCCGCCATGTGCGCCACCATCATCAGCGGCGAAGGCGAGAGGGAATAGTTGTTGAAGTGGTGCTCCGCGTACCAGGCGGTATTGAAGCCCGCCTGCTCCGCCACCACGGTCTGCTCGATCGAATTGCCGATGACCTGCTGCGATGTCTGGTGATAGCCCCGCTGCTGGGCCAGAATGAACACCCCGAATTCCATGTACTGTCTCCGCGAAAATTGCACCCGTCTGGGTTGTCAAAATTCTAGGTAGCCAGCCCTTTTTGACTATGGCTGAAACTGCAGGTCTGAACTGCAAGAACCGGAGAAGTGATGGATAGATTGCGCGCAATGGAGCTGTTCCTCTCCATCTCGCAGACCCGCAATTTCTCGGAGACGGCACGCCGCTTCGGCATCTCGGCCACCGGGGTGTCGCGCATGATCACCGAGATCGAGGACGACCTGAAGGTCAAGCTGCTGCTGCGCTCCACGCGCCAGGTGGCGCTGACCGAATCGGGCCAGGAATACGCGCGCCAGCTCGAAAGCATCTTGTGGCGCATCAAGGAGCTGCAGTCCAACATCACGGCCATCAGCGCCGCGCCGCAGGGCTCGCTGCGGGTGCATTCGCGCGTGATGTTCGGGCTGGGCGTGCTGCCCCCGCTCATTGCCGCATTCCGCAAGCTCTACCCCGAGATCCACATCGAGCTCTCGCTCACCGAAGCCGCGGTGGACCTGCGGCGCAACCAGCTCGACATCGACTTTCGCATCTCGCCGCCGGTGGAGGCCGGGGTCAAGCGCCGCATGCTCTTCCTGAGCGAGCGGCACCTGGTGGCCTCGCCCGCCTACCTCGAAGGCAAGCCACCCCTGACCACGCCCGAAGGCATCCTGGAACACGACTGCCTGGCCTACCAGCTGCCGGGCGACGAATACACCTGGTTCTTCAAGCAGCAGGACCAGGTCAGCGAAGTGGCCTTCAAGCCCCGCCATGCCAGCAACAACGGCATCGCCTTGCTCGAACTCGCGCGCCTGGGCGAAGGCCTGGTGCTGCTGGACGACTACACCGTGCACAACGACATCCGCCAGGGCCGGCTGGTGCGCCTGCTGCCCGAGTACCGCATCAGCAACAAGGGCTTCGACGAAGGCATGTACGCCACCATCCTCGACACGCCCATCATTCCCGCCAAGATCCGCCTCTTCCTGGATTTCGTGGCCGAGCACGTGGCCGGGCCGGAGTTGCGCTTTTCCGCCCACGGCAAGCCGGCCGGGCTCGACGCCACGCCCGTGCAGACGTAGCGCGGCCTACAAGGGCATGCGGCACAAGGGGCGCGCCGTGCCCTGGTAGCCCAGCCCCGTGATCTTGAGCACCGCCCCATCGAGCGGGCCGGATGCGTGGAGGCGCCCGCTGTCGCTGATGGTGGTGACGAACAGGTCTGCCATGCCTGGCCCGCCGAAGCACAGCGCGCTGGGATGGACCACCGGCAGGCCGATCTTGCGGGTGAGCCGGCCCTGCATGTCCAAGCGCACCAGCGCACCGGTGCGCACCAGGGCGGTCCACAGGCCGCCTTCGGTGTCGAAGCAGCAACCGTCGGGACCGGAGTCGTAGGCGTCGGTGCGAGCGAACACCTGCTTGTCGGAAAGCGCGCCGTCTGCCGAAACGGCGTACGAGTAGATGACGCGTTCGGCGCTGTCGGCCACATGCAGGCGCCCATTCAGCGGATTCACGCAAGGGCCGTTGGTAATGCCCAGGCCTTGGTCGATCTTGTGCAACTGCGCCTTGGTGTCCAGCCGGTAGAGCCCGCCCAAGGGCGGCTCGCCGGGCTCGCGGAACACATGCATGGTGCCCACCACGAAGCTGCCGTCGGCCATGGAGATGCCGTCGTTCAGCCGTAAGTGCTCGTGGCTGGCGTCGATGTGCGCCAGTGTCTGGAGCTTGCCGTTGCGCGGGTCCAGCGCGCAGATCTGCTCCTTGAGCGCCAGCACGATGCGGCCGTCTTCATTGAAGGCGAAGGAGCCCAGCGGCGGCGGCACCTCGTGGCGCTGCACCACGGCGCCGCTGCCGGCATCCAGCGCCAGCACTAGGCCCGCGCGGCAGTCCAGCAGCCACAGCCGACCCCCATGCCAGACAGGGCATTCACCCAATGCGGTTTTCAAATCTCCAAGGCGCTGGATTTCCATGTCTCTAATTGAATTAATTCAAATTGAATTTGAATTTGTCTCGCAATTGAATTGCACCGGACGCGCGCATTCGAGCGAGCAGGAGGCAGGTGCCGGCTCATGGTATCCCCCTCGTACCGCCTTGTTTCCGGGCCACTCCTTCATTTTTCGCAGAACACTCCTCCAGATCGGGCAGAAATCATTTTTGAGGTTCATTTCTACAATCGATTCGAGCCTATTGAAAAACCGAGACAAGCTGCGGAGCACACCGCCTCCGGATCCGAATTCAGATTTCCCGAGCCAATAAACCCGGGCTGTTTGTCGACCAGGTATTTCATTTCAATTCCGATCCGTGCCGCGCAGCCGGCTTCTTCTCGTAGAGGTGGTTTATGAACAATGAATGGGTCCGTCTGGAAGTCACAGGCGGTGTGGGTCTGGTCACCATGGACCGTCCGCCGGTCAACGCCCTGAACCGTCAGATGCGCCGCGAACTCGTGGCCACCTTCGACGCCATTTCCGATCGCGACGACATCCGCTGCGCCGTGCTCACCGGCAGCGGCAGCGTGTTCTGCGCGGGCGCGGACCTCAAGGACCGCCCGAACAACGAGATCGCCGGCGACTTCCTCGACCACAACCGCATCACCCGCGAAACCGGCAACGCCATCCGCGAATGCTCCAAGCCGGTGATCGCCGCCATCAACGGCGTGGCGCTGGGCGCCGGCTTCGGGCTGGCCGCGGCCTGCGACATCCTCTATGCCTCGGAGAACGTCACCGTGGGCATGCCCGAGATCAACGTGGGCCTGGCCGGCGGCGCCTCGATGCTCAAGACGCTGTTCGGCCGCTCCACGCTGCGCCGCATGTTCTTCACCGGCCAGCGCCTGACGGCGCACGACCTGCTCAAGCGCAACGTCATCGAAGACGTGGTGTCCGAGAAAGACCTGCTGCCCGTGACCATGGAGCTGGCCCGCGAGATCGCCTCGAAGGCGCCGCTGGCCATTGCCTACGCCAAGCGCGCTGCCAACATGGTCGACCTGATGCCCCAGCGCGATGCCTATCGCTTCGAGCAGGAGTTCACCGTGGCGCTGTCCAAGACGGAAGACGCGCGCGAAGCGCGCATGGCCTTCCTGGAAAAGCGCGCCCCCGTGTTCAAGGGACGCTGAAACCCATGCTCACCCAAGTTCATGCCGCGCCCGGCGCGGGGCTCGACGCCTTCTTCAAGGCCCAGGGCGTGGCGGTGGTCGGCGCGTCCGACGACATCACCAAGATCGGCGGCCGCCCGGTGCAGTTGCTGCGCAAGTACGGCTACGCGGGCGCCATCTACCCCATCAACCCCAAGGGTGGAACCATCCAGGGCCTGCAGGCCTATGCCTCGATCCTGGACACGCCCACCGCGCCCGACCTGGCCATCCTGGCCGTGCCGGCGCAAGCCGCGCTGCAGGCGGTGCGCGACTGCGCCAGCCGGGGCGTGCGCGGCGTGATCGTGCTGTCGTCCGGCTTTGCCGAAGCCGGCCCCGAGGGCGCCGCGCTGCAGGCCGAGATGGTGCGCGTGGCACGCAGCCACGGCATGCGCCTGCTGGGCCCCAACTGCCTGGGCACCGTCAACGTGGTCGACAAGCTGGTGGGCTCGTTTTCCATCGCGCTCGAACAAAGCATGCCGCCGGCCGGCCAGGTGGGCATCGTCTCGCAGTCGGGCAACATCGGCAGCTTCACCATGCGCAACATGGCCGAGCGCGGCATGGGCGTGAGCCGCTTCATCGCCACCGGCAACGAGGCCGACGTGGACGTGGCCGACGGCATCGCGGCACTGGCCAACGATGCCGACACCCGCATCATCCTGTGCTGCATGGAGACCTGCCGCCATGCCGGGCGGCTGATCGAGGCGCTGGACCTGGCGCGTGCGCAGAACAAGCCGGTGATCGTGCTCAAGATCGGCGCCACCGAGCAGGGCCAGGCGGCCGCTGCCTCGCACACCGGCGCGCTCACCGGCTCCGACGCGGTGTTCGACGCCGTGTTCCGCCGCTATGGCGTGCTGCGCGTGCGCTCCTTCGAAGACCTGCTCAACGTGGGCCATGCGGCCGTGTTGCTGGGCACCGCGCGCCTGCCCGCCACCGACGCGGTGACGCTGGTGGCGGCATCGGGCGGCTTCGGCATCATGATGGCCGACGCCATGGTCGAGGCCGGCATGACGCTGCCGCAACTCACCGAGCGCACCAGGAGCCTCATCCGCGAAGCCGTGCCCACCGCCGGCACCAACAACCCGGTCGATGCATCGGCCCAGATGTCGGCGCGGCCGGACATCCTCTTGAAGATGCTCACCGCGCTGCAGGAAGACGAAGGCGGCAGCACGCTGGTGCTGCTGCTGGCCCTGTCGCTGTACAACCCGCGCCTGCGCGGCACCTACATGGACGCGCTGGCCAAGATCCGCGCCAGCCACCCCGACCGCTTGATGATCCTCATCAGCCAGGGCCCGCCCGATGCGGTGGCCGAGATCAACGCGCTGGGCATTCCGGTGTTCCCGAGCATCCCTGCGGCAGCCACCGGCCTCGCGGGCCTGGTCAAGCTCGGCCAGCTCACCACCCTGCCTCTTGCGCCGGCCTATGGCGGCCCGGTCGACAAGGTGGATGCGTCCGTGTTCCGCAACGAGTTCCACGCCAAGAAGGCATTGGCCGCGGCCGGCATCAGCGTGCCGCGCGAAGAGGTGGTGGCATCGGCCGACGAGGCCGTGCGCAGCGCCCAGGCCACTGGCTACCCGGTGGTGCTGAAGATCGCGTCGGAAGACATTGCCCACAAGACCGAGATCGGCGGCGTGGCGCTCGACCTGCAGGACGACGCAGCCGTGCGCGACGCGTACGAGCGCATCCTGGCCAACGCGAAGAAGAATGCGCCGGCTGCGCGCCTGGACGGCGTGCTGGTGGCCCCCATGGTGCGCGGCGGCGTGGAGCTGATTGCCGGCATCTCGCGCGACGCGGTGTTCGGCCCGGTGGTGATGGTGGGCTTCGGCGGCATCTATGCCGAGGTGCTGAAAGACGTCTCGGTGCAGGTGGCGCCTGTGTCCGAGCAGGAGGCGCTGCGCATGATCCGCAGCCTGAAGATGTTCCCGATCCTCGACGGCGCCCGCGGCCAGGCCAAGGCCGACGTGGCCGCGGCGGCGCGCACGGTGGCCCGCCTGTCGGAGTTCGCCTGCCGCCACGCGCAGGACGTGGCCGAGATCGACATGAACCCCATCCTGGTCAAGCCCGAGGGCGAAGGCGCACTGGTGCTTGACGCGCTGATGGTGCCCACCTCCCCCGCCGCAGCATCCGCACATTGAAGGCTCTCTTCCCCATGCACATGCAAAAGAACCCGGCCATTCCGGACGCGGCCGCCGGCCCCGCCGTCTACCGCGAATACGCGCGCCAGTGGCTTGGCGCCAACCTGCCCGAGCACATGCGCGCGGACAGCCTCGAATACCGCACCCCCACGCTGGACGAGTGCCGCGACTGGGAAGCCGCCATGTACGACGCAGGCCTGGCCGGCATGACCTGGCCCAAGGCCTACGGCGGCCTGGGCCTCACGCTTCGCGAACACCTGGTGGTGAACAAGGAAGTGGGCGCGCTGGCCATGCCCGAGAGCGTGAGCTCCATCGGCAAGGAACTGGCCGGCCCCATCATCCAGACAGTGGGCACCGAGGAGCAGAAGCAGCTCTTCCTGCCCAACATCCTGGCCATGCGCAACTACTGGTGCCAGGGCTTTTCCGAGCCCGACGCCGGCTCCGACCTGGCGCGCCTGCGGACCAAGGCCGTGCAGGAAGGCGACAGCTGGCGCATCAACGGCCAGAAGATCTGGACCAGCGGCGCGGCCAAGGCGCACTACTGCCTGCTGCTCACGCGCACCGGCACGGTGGCCGACAAGCACCGCGGCCTGCTGATGTTCGCGGTGCCGATGAACACGCCCGGCATCCGCGTCTCGACCATCAAGTCCATCGACGGCAAGGACTCGTTTGCCGAAGTGTTCTTCGACAACGTGGTGGTGCCCGACAGCGCCCGCCTGGGCGCCCCGGACGAGGGCTGGAATGCGGCCATCCGCGTGCTGTCCATCGAGCGCGCCACCAACCGCATGTACCGCGCCTGGCGCTTCGAATGCGAGCTGCGCCAGTTGATCGCCGCGTGCAAGTCCGACCCCGAACTCTCGAAGCTGCTGGACGACGGCTACATGCAGCGCCGCATCGGCGACGTGGTGGGCGAGATCGACGCGCTCAAGGGCCTGGTCGAGCGCACGGTGGACCAGATGATGGCCGGCGACAGGATCGGTGCGCGCGGCTCGCTCACCAAGCTGTTCTGGTCGGAGTGCCACCAGGCCTTCATGGGGCTGGCGCTGTCGGTGGTGTCGCACGTGACGCCGCGCTCCAGCGCGCTGGCGCAGCGTGCGCGCAAGCACTTCACCACTGCCTACCTGTATGCCCGCGCCGAAACCATCTACGCCGGCACCACCGAAGTGCAGCTGGACATCATCGCCCAGCGCATCATGAACTTGCCGAAGGACCTGTGATGAGTAGCGACAACGATAGCGATCTGAAGCCTGAGGAATTCGGCCAGGCTGCCGCGGCAGCCATCAACGATGCGCAAGCGCGCGGCTTTCGCGAAGCGGGCCAGGTGCTGGCCAATGCGGGCCTGTGCGGCGTGTGCGCTTCCGAAGAAGCGGGCGGCCTGGGCCTGGGCACCGACTTTGCGCTGCCCATCGTGGCCGAGGCCGGCAAGCTGCGCCTGCAGTGGCCGCTGCTCGAAACCATTCTGGTGGCCAAGGCGCTGGGCGATTCGCCCCTGGCGGCTGAACTCGCCAGCGGCGAGCGCGTGGCCACCTGGGCGCTGCAAGGCAGCCTGCAGGACAAGTTCGCGGGCCAGGCTCGCCATGCGAAGCAAAGCGACTGCGCGCTGGTGGCCGACGGCCAGGGCGGCGCGGCGCTTGTCGACCTGGCCTCGGTGGAGATCCAGGAAGACGCGGCACTCGATGCCGAGTACCCGCAAGCCTGGCTGGTGCTGGACAACGCCAAGGTGCTGGCCACGCTGGACGCGGTTGCGTTCGGGGCATTGCAGCGCGACAGCCACATCCTGATCGCGGGGCTGGTCAACGGCGCGGCCGAGGGTGCACTGAACACCACGGCCGAGTACATGGCCACCCGCGTGCAGTTCGGCCGCCCGCTGTCGGCCAAGCAGGCGGTGCGCCACCTGCTGGCCAGGATGCGCCTGTTGCAGGAAGCATCCAACGCAGGCATCCAGCGCCTGCTGGCCGACGACGAGTTCGGTGGCATGCGCGCCACCGCGCCGGTGCTGGCCAACGCGCTGGGCAACGCGGCCTTCGTGCTTGAGAAATCCATCCACCTGCACGGCGGCATGGGCTTCACCTGGGAAGTGCCGCTGCACTACGCCCTGCGCGAGGTTCGCAAGTTCGACGCCGCATTCGGCTCGGGCGCGCTGGCACGCCAAGTGGGCCGCGACTTCATCCAGTCCGTGTGAAAGAAGGAACAGAAATGAACCAGGATCTGCTGGGCCGCGTGGCCCTCATCACCGGCGCAGGCGCCGGCATCGGCCGCGAGACCGCCCTGCAGATGGCGCAGCGCGGCGCCATCGTGTGCGTGAACGACCTCAAGGAAGAACTGGTCGCGGCCGTGGTGGACGAGATCAAGTCGCGCGGCGGCCAGGCCTTTGCCGTCGTGCAGAACGTCGCCAGCCGCGAAGGCATTCGCGAGGCCATCCAGCGCTCGTTCGACCTGGGCGGCAAGCGCTTCGACATCCTGGTCAACAACGCGGCCTGGGTGCGCTACCAGGCCATTCCCGAGATCGCGCCCGAAACGGTGGACCGCATGCTCGACGTGGGCTTCAAGTCGGTGATCTGGAGCCTGCAGGAAGCCGTGGCCGTGATGGACCCCGAGCGCGGCGGCGCCATCGTCAACGTGGCATCGGTGGCGGCCCTGCGCTCGGCCGCCAGCTCGGTGGTGTATTCGGGCATCAAGTCGGGCATCCTGGGCATCACCCGTGCCGCGGCGGCCGAGCTGGGTGCGCGCAACATCCGCGTCAACGCGGTGTGCCCGTCTGCGGTGCCCACCGAGGGCACGCAGCGCAACCGCAATGCAGAGCGCGATGCCAACCGCATTGCCCGTACGCCGCTGGGCCGCCTGGGCACGGTGGAAGACATTGCCCGCAGCATCTGCTTTCTGGCCAGCGACGAAGCCGGTTTCATCACGGCGCAGGCGCTGGCGGTGGATGGCGGCATCACGTTGACCAACATCTGAAGGCGATGCCCACGGTCCTGATCACCGGCGCCGCATCGGGCATCGGGCGCGACACGGCGCGGCTGTTTGCGCAAGCAGGCTGGCAATGCGTGCTGGTGGACTACAACGCGCAGGCCCTGCAGCAGTTGGGGCAAAGCCTGCCTCGCCCTGCATCGGCCGAGCATGTGCTTCGCTGCACCGACCTGACGGATGCGGCGCAGCTTGCATCGCTGGGCGAAGGCCTGCCGGCGTTGGACGCGCTGCTGAACAACGCAGGCATGTCCGACGCCTCCAACACGCCTCTGGCCGAGCAAAGCCCGCAGCAGGCCGCGCGCCTGCTTGCGCTGAACCTGGGCGCGCCGGCCGCCGTGGTGGACGCGTGCGGCTCCGTGCTCAAGCCCGGCGCGCGCATCGTCAACGTGTCGTCGGGCGCTGGCCTGCATGCCATTCCGTGGCGCGGCTTGTACAGCCCGAGCAAGGCCGGGCTCATTGCGCAAAGCCGCGCACTGGCGCAGGTCCGCCCCGAGTGGTGCGTGACGGTGCTGTGCCCCGGCTTCGTGAAGACCGAGCTGGTCGCCGGCCTGATCGAGGCCGGACGCATCAACCCCGAGCGAGCGGTCGCCAAGATTCCGCTGGGACGCATGGCCTCGCCGGACGAGATGGCGCAAGCCCTGTTCTTCCTGGCCAGCGCCGGGGCCGCGCCGCTCAGCGGCCAGGTCCTGGCGGTCAATGGCGGCTCGTCCATCTACGGCGGCAGCCAGGCCTTCGCGCCCGCGACACTGGAGGTGCTGCCGCTGGACATGCCGCTTCAGCTCGAAGTGCTCGGTGGCGCAGTCGAACCCTGGCAGGCTGTCGCGCCCAAGCTGGAGTCTTCCGGCCCGCATTACGGCGCCTGCCTCGACCTTTCGCCCCTGCACTGCGAGGGCAGCCTCCTGCAGGCGGTGCACGAAGCGGCCATCCGCTTCGCTAACCGCCATGCGCAGCAGGCAAGCCTGACGCTGCTGCTGCCGCCAGAACGCGCCGGCCGCTGGCAGGATGCGGGCGACGGCGCCGCCGCGCGCATGCTGGTGTCGACCCTGGCCTGCGAATGGGGCGCCCGCGCCCTGCGCATCAATGCCCTGGAGATGCCGCCGCAAGCCACGCCGCAATCGATGCACGCGCTGCTGCGCTACGTGTGCGGACCAACTGCCCAGTACGTGACGGGCCAGACCCTGACCTGCCGCGCCATCGGTGCAGGGCAAGCGCGATGAATGCGGCGGCCGACACCGAGCGCGCACGAATCAAGGCGCTGTTCATTGCCGAGCGCGGCTACTGGCGCCCCTGGACCGAGACCATGCTGCAGGCATGCCCCGGCTTCGTCGAGCAGTACGCCCGCTATGCCGGCTACCCGGCACGCACCGGGCCGCTGACCGAGCGCATGGTGGAGCTGATCTACGTGGCGCTGGACAGCTCGTCCTCGCACCTGTTCGAGGCTGGCCTGCACACGCACATGAAGCGGGCGCTGGAGGTGGGCGCCACGCAGGCCGACATCGTCGACGTGCTGCACCTGGTGGCGGTGCAAGGCGTGGCCAGCGTCGGGCAGGCCGCGCAGATCGTGGCCGAACTCGCAGGGCCGCTGCACGCGCCCGGCATCGACGCATCGCTGCAGGCGCGCATCGACCGGCTCGGCGCTGCGCACGCGCTGCAGTTGCGCGCCCTGGCACAACTCGACCCGGGCTATGCAAAGGTGCTGCTCGACTTCATCGAGCAAGGCCGGCCCGGCGAAACGGGCCTTGCCGAGGCCGAGCGCAGCCTGGTGCAACTGGCGCTGCATGCCTGCTTCACGGCCTTCAACCCTGATGCCGTTCGCCAGATCGTGGCTACTGCGCTGACGCAAGGGCTATCGCCGGCCGAGCTGACGCAGGCCATCCAGCTGGGCGCCCACCTGGCGGTGCATGGCAGCGCGCTGGGCGCCAAGGTCCTGCAGTCCCTGGAAGAAAAGCAATGACGAAGACAAACACCTTTGCCGCCCTGTGCCTCGCGGCCGTGGCGGGCACGGCACCGCCGCTGCATGCGCAGGAGGCCTTTCCCGCGCGCACCGTCACCATCGTGGTGCCCTATTCCGCCGCGGGCGTGACCGACTACTTCGCACGCCAGATCGGCAACAAGCTCTCGCGCATGTGGGGCCAGCCGGTGGTGGTGGACAACCGCGCCGGCGGCGGCACCATCATCGGCACGCAGCTGGTGAGCAAGGCGCCGGCGGACGGCTACACCCTGCTGTTCACCAGCTACGGCTTCACCTCCAACCAGGTGCTGCGCAAGAACCTGCCCTATGGCAAGACGGCGTTCAAGCCCGTGGCGCTGCTGGGCTCCAGCCACAACGTGCTGCTGGTGACCAACCGGCTCAAGGGCAAGCCGCTCAGCGCCATCATTGCAGACGCCAAGGCCACGCCGGGCAGCCTCAAGCTCGCCTCGTCGGGATTGGCGTCCAGCCCGCACATCGGCGCCGAGTTCTTCGCCCGGAAGACCGGCATCACCTTCACGCACGTTCCCTACAAGGGCCAGGGGCCGTCGATGTCCGACCTGATAGCGGGCGTGGTGGACGGCATGTTCGACGGCATGTCCTCGTACGCACAGGTCAAGGCCGGACGGGTGGCGGCCGTGGCCATTGCCGCGCCACGCCGCCATCCGGCCGCGCCGGAGATCCCGACCTTCAAGGAACTGGGTGTCGACCTGGTCACCGGCACCTGGTTCGGCATGCTGGCGCCGGCCGGCACGCCCGATGCGGTGGTCGACAAGATCAACGCCGACATCCGTCTCGCACTGCAGGACGAGCAGCTCATGGCCCAGGTGGCCAAGACGGGCATCAGCGTTTCGACCTCATCGCCCGAGGCTTTCGGCAAGTTCCTGCAGCAGGAGTCGGACAAGCTGCAGGGCCTGGTCGAACAGGGCGTGCAGATCGATCTGGATTGAGAAGGCGGCGTCACTCCCGCCCGAATGCCTGAGCCTCGTCAGGACGCAACAGGAAGGTGGCAATCCAGGCTCGCGCCTTTTCAGCAGCCTCCAGCTGCACCGCTTCGTTGCTGGCCCCGTTGCCGTTCGCTATGGAAAGGCGGCACATCTCCACGCCCTTGCGAAAGATGGTGCAGATGTAGTGGTAGGCACACAGGCCATCACCGCCATTGGCAGGCGAACAGTTCATGGTCCACTCGGCAGGCGCCAACGGGGATTGGGTGGGAGAAGGGTGGATGTTCATCGCATCTCCAAAGTGCCTTCAGCTTAGCCCCGCAGGCCCTTGCAGCAAGTCAGACGCCAGCCCGTATGGCGGTGAGCCGCGCGCGCCGCGCCTAGCGGTTGCGCCAGGCGTTGCCCAGGAGAACCAACCCGACCACGATGATGGGAATACCGCCCGAGAACGAATCGAGCGCATCGGGAAGAACGAAGTCGACAGCCTTGTCCACCCAGCACAGGTTTTGGCAGATTTCCTGGCCGGTCATTGCGAGCAGGACACCAACGGTGATCAAGCCCAGGGCGATGCACATTTCCAGGGACATGGGGCGCGGGTCAGTCGAGTCCATCCATGGCAATCGATGATGCATGCATCGGGCCGATTGGCAAGGTGGCATTACCCGGGTGCGAGGCACCACCGGCACCACCGCAGACCTCGCGCAGGCGCTGATGGCCTGCGCTTTGCCAATCGACGGGCTGCTGGTTCTTCGCCTGCAGGTAGTGATGGGTGAACACCGCCAGGTAGGCCTGCAGCGCCTGCCCGGCCAGGTGCTCGCCGGCCAGGTCCATGCACAGGGCCGCCACCTCGCTGGTGCAGAAATGGTCGTCGCGACCGGACCGGCGAAGCCGGTATTGCGACATCTGCTCGGTCTCCAGACTCAGCACCGGAAACGCGTCGAGGTAGGGGCTTCGCCTGAACATCTTGCGCGCCTCCGTCCAGGTTGCATCCAGCAGGACGAACAGCGGGCGCTTTCCGGGGCCGGCACCGGCGCCCTGGGGCGGCGACTGAACCGTGTGCACCACACGCTCGGGCGCCACGTACTGACCCGGAAACACCACATGGGGCTGCCACTGCGGATCGCCCAGCAGCGCCAGCAGCGCCGGGTCGACCTCGGTGCGCTTCCAGCCGAAGGCAAAGGTATCGGGCACCACGTCGGCAACCAGCCAGCCGGTATTGGTGGGCTTGAGCGGCTCGATGTCGGCCATGATCAGGCATACCCCGGCGCGGGTGGTCAGCAAAGGGCGCAGCGCGCACATGCAATGGCTGGGGAGCAGCCGGCATTGCGCGCAGCGCTCACGCTTGAAGCCACCACGGGCGAGAAAGGGCTTGGCGCTGCGCTCTAGGCGTTCGGCGCGCAGGCGGGAGACGGCGTGTGGCATGCCGCGATTTTCAGGCATGCCGCCTGGGCCCATGCCGCATAGCGCCGCACATGGGCGCGCTCGCTCGACATCGCTTGTTCGCACACGAGCTGGGTCTTCTTCGCGTCAATGTGCAGGGCCAGGCGAAGCTGGTCCTTGAACTGTTCGGAAAACTCGCCCGTGCGCAACCGCCGCAGGATGCAGTCCAGGAGCTTCGTTCGATGGGTGCGGCCCAGCCTGCAGTGCTTCAGGCGCCTGCACATCATCGCCCTCGCCCTTCCGTGCCAATGGCCCTCCGTTTCGGCCAGCACGAATTCGATGCAGTAGTCGACAACCTCCGGTTCATCCGCAAGAAGCCTGTCCGCCATCGCATGGAGTTGCTGCTTGGTGAGCATGGCGAACTCGGCATGGGGGCCAGCGGGAAGTCCTTGGCCGGACATCCCTGCTTCGCGCGGGTCGCCTGCAGCCGGTCGCATCGCGCTCAACCGGCGAGCATGTCGCGCACCAGCGACCGCACGGCCTCTTTTTCCATCTCGGGCGCGAACAGCGGCGCGCGGGCCGCGCACTGGGCGCACAGCCTGGCGTGAAGCACATCGTCGATGTGCACGGCACGCAGCAGCATGGCCAGCGCCTCGAAGTCGCCCACCGGAAAGTAGCCCTGATAGTCGGGGCCCAGCAGCCCGACGTTGCCGTCGATGCGGCTCGCAAGGACCGGGACCCCGCAGCGGATCGCCTCGATGACCACATTCGCACCGCCCTCGGCGCGGCTCATGTGCACGAGCGCCCGGGCGTTGGCGATCTGGCTGCGCGCGGCCTCGTGCGCCAGGCTGCCCAGCCATTGGTAATTGGGGCATTCGGCCGCGGTCTGGACTGCCGACGCGGCCAGCGCGGCATCGAGCGCATCACCGACATGGACCAGCCGGATGCCCGGCGACGAGTCGCGCAGCAAGCGCGCCGCGCTCATGAGGGTCAACGGGTCCTTCACGTCTCGAAGATGGCCCACGGCCACGAAGGCGCGCGCGCCCTCGCCTGCGCGGTCGGTCGCCGGTAGTTGGGGCGCCGATTGCAGGATGACGCGTGCCCTCGATCTCTCCTGCTCGCTGAGCTGGTCCAGCGCGAGTTCCTGCAACACCACGAGGTGCGTTGCATCGCGGGACGACTCGCTCGCCTGCGCGCCAGCCGCCTGTTCGCCGTAGATGTCGGTGCCGGTGAAAACCAGCGCGATGGGTCGGTCGGGGAACGCACGCCGAAACGCCTGCACCGAGTCGGCGGACTTGCGCGCGTGCAACGCAATCATGGCGGCGGCCGGTGTTCCGTCCCAACGCTGGTCGAGGTCGACCTCGAACGGGCCCGACAGGAACTGCTGCCAGCGGGCCGCGGTGTGCCAGTTGCCGTTGTTGTTCGAAGCAACTGCAGGCGAGACAATGAGGACCCGACCTTCGTTCACAAGGACCATCTTGCCACATGGCGTAGTCACCGGCACTGCCGCCCGCAGCCTTGCCGGACCGGCGCTCGCAGACGCGTTGCGTGACAGTCGGCAGCGCACCCTCGCCCTCGTTCAGGACCTGAGCGACGCGCAGTGGCTGCCGCCGCACCAGGCCGGCATCAACCCGGTCGCGTGGGAGGTGGGGCACCTGGCCTGGTTCGCCGAATTCTGGACGCGCCGCGGTCCGCATCGCCTGGACGAGCACGGCCTGGTGCGCGCGCAGCGCCCGCCCGTCATCCTGGGCCCCGACACGGTGTTCGACTCCGCGCAACTGGCCCATGCCCAGCGCTGGACCGTGGCGCTTCCGGCGCGCACCGAACTGTTCTCGATGCTCGAGCAGCAACTCGAGGACTGCGTCCGGGCCATCCCCGACACCACCGAGGACGATACCCTGTATTTCCATCGGCTGAGCCTGTTCCATGAAGACATGCACGGCGAGGCCTTTGCCTGGATGCGCGCGGCGCTCGGCCATGCGGCACCGCCCGGATGGGCACTGCGTGAACAGCCGGCGGCACCTGCGCTGCGCTTCGAGGGCAGCAATTTGCCGCTGGCTTCCAGCACAGGCATGCCGGGCTTCCTGTTCGACAACGAAGTGCGCCAGCAACCCATGGCAGTGCACGCCTTCGAGATCGACGCGCGTTGCGTCACCAACGGCGACTTCCTCGCGTTCGTCGAAGCCGGCGGCTACGCCCGGCCCGAATACTGGCCCGGCGATGCCGGCGACTGGCGCGCCCGCAACGCTCGCAGCCACCCCGAGCGCTGGCGGCCCGATGGCAGTGCGTGGCATACGCGCTGGTTCGACCGCTGGGAGCCGCTGAACCCGCACCTGCCGGTCGTCCACGTGAACGCCTTCGAAGCGCAGGCCTACTGCAGTTGGGCAGGTCGCCGCCTGCCGCAGGCGCTGGAATGGGAATACGCCGCCACCCATGCCAAGGACTTCGACTGGGGCGACAGCGTGTGGGAATGGACCGCCGACGCGTTCGCCCCCTACGCAGGCTTCGCGCCCGGCCCGTATCGCGACTACTCGCTGCCATGGTTCGGCAACCACCGCGAGTTGCGCGGCGGCTCTTTTGCGGCTCATGCACGCATGCACCACCCGCGCTATCGCAACTTCTTCCAGCCGCACCGCTCGGACATCTTCGCGGGCTTTCGCACGGCCAATTCGCTGTAGGCACATGCAGGCCGCATGTCATGCTCCCGTCATGCCTTCGTCACCCCTCGCAACCATAGTCGCGCCGCGGCACCGCTTGGCCGCGCCCACACGGACGAGGAGAGACATTGCCATGACGCTCAGCCGACTTGCGCTTGCCTGCGCGCTTGC
Organism: Pseudomonadota bacterium; assembly: GCA_018241225.1. Lineage (GTDB taxonomy): Bacteria > Pseudomonadota > Gammaproteobacteria > Burkholderiales > Burkholderiaceae_C > Variovorax. Next base: position 72,297 of record JAFEEG010000005.1, on the reverse strand, counting down.
CGCCACCCTGGCCGCCTGCGGGCTCGCGCCCAACCTGGCCACCGCCCAGGGCCTGACTGCGCAGAACGAACAAGACCGCGACCGCGATCACGATCACGACCACGAAGGTGGCCACGGCCACAACAACAAGGAGCCGATCAAGATCAAGATCATCGGCTTCAACGACTACCACGGGAACCTGCAGACGCCCGGCACCTTCGGCGTGAACACTCTCGTGCCGGCGGCCCAGCGCCCGGCCGTGGGCGGCGCCGAATTCCTGGCGGCCTACGTCAAGCGCATGAAGGCGCAGAACCCCAACAGCGTGGTGGTGGGCGCGGGCGACTTCATCGGCGCATCGCCGCTGATCTCGGCCCTGTTCTTCGACGAGCCCGCGGTCGAAACGCTCAACCGCATCGGCGTGGAGTTCAACGCCGTGGGCAACCACGAGTTCGACAAGGGCGCGGCCGAGCTGCGGCGCCTGCAAGGCGGCGGCTGCAAGATCACCAACGGCGCACCCGACCCCAACAGCTGCAAGGGCGTGGGCTCCAACGCGCTGGGCAGCTTCGACGGCGCGCGCTTCAAGTGGCTGTCGGCCAACGTGGTGGAGACCGCCACCGGCCGCACGCTGCTGCCGGCCTACGGCATCAAGACCTTCCAGGGCGTGAAGGTGGCCTTCATCGGCATGACGCTCAAGGGCACGCCGGCCATCGTCACGCCCACCGGCGTGGCCGGGCTGGAGTTTCGCGACGAGGCCGACACCGTCAACGCGCTCATCCCGCGCCTGAAGAAGGAAGGCGCGGACATGATCGTGGTGCTGGTGCACCAGGGCGGCTTCCAGAGCAGCCCCAACGTGGGCGACATCAATGGCTGCGACGGCAACCTGAAGAATGCCGACGGCACCGATTCGGACATCGCAAAGATCGTCTCGCGCCTGCGCAACGGCGTGGACCTGGTCATCAGCGGCCACACGCACGCGGCCTACAACTGCTCGGCCAACACGCAGGACGTCAAGAGCGTCAACGGCGCCGCCGTGAGCACGCCGCGCCCCACCGGCCTGCCCAACATCGAGGGCCGGCTGGTGCCGGTCACCAGCGCCAGCGCCTTCGGCCGCGTGCTCACCGAAGTCGACGTGACGGTGCACCCGCGCTCGCACAAGGTGATGTCGGTGTTGCCCACCAACCGCCTGGTGGACCGCACCGACCCGGTCATCAACACCATGATCGCCGCCGACCCCACCGTGAAGAACGTGGTGGACGGCTACAGCCAGCTGGTCTCTCCCCTGGCCAACCAGGTGATCGGCACCATTGCCACGGCCTTGCCCAACAGTGCCAGCGCCGCGGGCGAAATGCCCGCCGGCAGCCTGATCGCCGATGCGCAACTGCTGGCCACGCAGCCCGCAGCGCTGGGCGGCGCGGTGATGGCCTTCATGAACGCGGGCGGCGTGCGCAACCCTGGCTTTGCGTTCGGCGGCGCCACCTACCCCTACAACGTGACCTACGGCAACGCCTTCACGGTACAGCCCTTCGGCAACAGCCTGGTCACCATGACGCTGACCGCGCAGCAACTCAAGGACCTGCTGGAGCAGCAGTTCGTGGGCTGCAAGGGGCAGACGCAGCAGCGCATCATGCAGGTGTCCAACGGCCTGAAGTATTCGTGGAGCGCCTCGGCCGCGGCCTGCTCGAAGATCCAGAGCGTGGTTCTCACCCCCACCGACGTGTCGCAGGTGCCGCCCGTGGCCACCGGCGCGCCGGACGTGATCGTGGCCAACGGCGTCGTGCAGAACCCCGGCAAGACCTACCGCGTGACGGTGAACAACTTCATGGCCACCGGCGGCGACGGCTTCACCACGCTGCTGGGAGGCACCAGCGTGCTGGGCGGCGCGCAGGACATCGATGCGCTCACCGCGTACCTGAGCAGCGGCTACAAGGCGCCCAAGGCGGCCTACGACCCGAGCCTGCCGGCGCTGGGCATTCCGCGCATCACGCAGCTGCCTTGATGCCGCACCGCCGCCAGCGCAAGCCGGCACTCGTGCTGTCGCTGCTGCTGGCGTTTGGCGGCGCAGCGGCGCACGACGGACCGCACGCAGACGACGCGGCCATGGTGATCGACAGCCGCCACCGCCAGACCACGCCGGCCCAGAAGGATGCACGGGCCGAGCTGCTGGCCCGGGCCGAAGCCGAGCTCGCACGGGGCGATGCGGTGCAGGCCGGCGACACCTTCGAGCGCGCGGCCATGATGCTGCACGCCGCCGACACCGAGATGGGCCTGGTGCGCAGCTACATGCAGGCCGGCCAGTACGCGCGCGCCCTGGCCTTCTGCGCGCACACCGCCGGCGTGCATCGCGAATCGCCGGCGGCGGGCGCGCTGTACGCCTGGCTGCTTCGTGCGGGCGGGCAGGCGGCCTTTGCCGAACGCACGCTGGCGCAGAGCGAGCAGCGCTCGCCCGACGACGCCGTGGTGCGCCTGACACGCCAGGCGTTTGCAGCACCCATGCCCCTGGCCAGCGCGCCCTTGCTGCGCACGCCGCACCGCATGGCGCCGCAGGCCGTGATGCTCGGCGGCCAGGCCGCAGTCCCCGCGGCCGCCCGCGTCGTCGGCAGCGCCGTGCTGCTGAACAGCGGATCGCTGGCCGTCGTGCCCCTCGCCGCCGTGCGAGAAGCCGGCGGCCAAGGGCTCTGGCTGCGCAACGGCCTGGGCCAGACCACGCAGGCGAGCGTGCAGCCAGACGCTGCACTCCAGGCGCAAGGCGTGATGCTCGTGAAACTGGAAACCCCCATGGACCCCGGCCAGGGCACGCAGCCCGCACCGCGCGAACCCTTTGCCGGAAGCCCCGGCTTTGCCGCGCAGTACGCGCCCCAGCAAGACGCCCAGCCCGCATGGCCGTGGCTGAGCCCCGGCTTCTTCGGTGCGCCGGCGCTGCAGGGACATGCCCGGCCGTTGGGGATCGACCTGGCGCCCAGCCCCTTCGGTGGGCCGGTGTTCGATGCCCAGGGCCGGCTGGCCGGCATGGCCCTGCCAGGGCCCTCGGGCGAGGCCACGCTGCTGCCCGCGTCGGCCTGGCACGGCGATGGACCACAGCCCGCCGCAGCAGCACAAGCACCCTCGCCGTCACGCGTCGCGCCAACCGGACAGGTCTACGAGACAGCCCTGCGCGTGGCCCTGCAGGTCATTTCGCTTGCGCCGGCGCAAGACCGTTGAGCAGCGGGGCCGCTACGACGCGTCGGATAAAGTGGCGCCTCGATGCGCAAGCTGGTCGTCTTTCTCTTTGCCGTTTTCCTCGCCCTGCAGGGCGCGGTTTCGATGGCGCGCGAGCCCGGCCCCTGCTGCGAGGGTTGCCATGACATGAGCATCACGGCATGCGCGTCGACCAGTTGCCCCGCCTGCATCGGCCAGGTGCCCGACATGCAAGGCTTGGCCCTGCCCCGCCTTGCACCTTCGCAGCCGCCCTCTCCCGACCTGCTGGCACGTGCCGGCCGCATCAGCTTCGAGATCTGGAAACCTCCTTGGTGAAGTCGCGCCTTCAAGACCGACTTTCATCAATCACTCAACAGGAGATTTCCAAACATGAAATCCAAATGGATCGTCAAACTGAGCGTCGCCGCATCGTTGCTGGGCGCCTCTGCCCTGGCCCTGGCGGCCGGCAGCGATTGCTGCATGGACCTGGACTGCTGCCTGCAGATGCTGGCGTGCTGCTTCAACTAGGCGGCAATCAATCAGTCCCACTCTGTGACTGATCTAAGGGCCGTGCTTTCGGGCGCGGCCCTTTTTTTCGTTGAGGAGGCGGCCTGCGCGAATTTCCGGGCGCGCACGCCGGTTGCGGCCAACTGCAACAATAGCCGCCGATGCCTTCCCTCACCCGACTCCAGCTGGCCCTTCTCGTTCCGCTCACCCTGGTCTGGGGCCTGAACTGGCCGGTGATGAAGCTGGGCATTGCCGACTTCCCTCCCCTCACGTTCCGCAGCCTGTCGATCTGGCTGGGCTTGCCCGTGCTGGGCCTGGCCCTGGTGTGCATGAAGGTGCCCTTCAAGGTGGCGCGCAAGGACTGGCCGCAGCTGCTGTGGCTGGCGGCCACCAACATGTTCGTCTGGCACGCGTGCATCATCGTGGCCGTCAAGCACCTGTCGAGCGGGCGCTCGGCCATCCTGGGCTACAGCATGCCCATCTTCTCCGCGCTGATTGGCGCCTTGCTGTTCAAGACGGCACTGGGCAAGCGCGGCTGGCTGGGCGTGAGCGCGGCGGCGCTGGGCGTGGCGCTGCTGCTGTGGCACGAGTTCAGCACGCTGGCCGGCCGGCCGGGCTATGTGGCGCTGGCGCTGGTGGCCGCCTGCACCTGGGCGCTGGGCACGCAGCTGCTGCGCCGCACCACCTTGACGGTGCCCACGCTCACCATTTCCTTCTGGATGACCGCCCTGACCGCCGTGGTGATGACGCTGCTGGCCTGGACGTTCGAGCGCGGGCAATGGCAAGCCGCCCCCGGCACCGCCACCTGGGGCGCGATCCTCTACAACGCGGTGCTCATCTTCGGCTTTGCGCATGCGGCCTGGTTCTACCTGGCGCGCGGGCTGCCGCCGGTGGCCTCCACGCTCAGCGTGATGCTGATCCCGGTCATCGGCGTGTTCAGCGGCGCGATCTGGCTGGGCGAGACGGTGCACTGGCAGGACTGCGCCGCCGTCGCGCTGATGGTGGTGGCCATTGCCTCGGTGCTGTGGCCGGCTCGCGCCTCGCTGCGCACGCCGCAACCCACGACAGCCGGGCGCGCCTGACGAAGATGCGCGTGAAGGACATGCAGAAGGACACGCAGGTGCTGCCCCAGGTGGTCGATGCCGCTTCGGCGCGCGCGCTGATTGCGGTGCTCGGTGCGCGGCTGCACGCCAATGGCATCGCACCCGGTGGCGAGGTGTTTCGCGCGCCGCCACCCGAGCCCACCGGCTGCTGCGGCCGCGGCTGCAATGGCTGCGTGTGGGAGGGCTACTACGCCGCGCTGCAATGGTGGCGCGAAGACGCGCTGGAGCTGCTGGCCGCTACTTGAGCGGTGCCGGTGCGCCAGGTGGTGGCACTGGAGCAGCCGGTGCCGGCACCGGCGTCACCGTCTCGCGAACCACGCCGCCGCCCATCACGCTGCCGCTGGACGTGCTGCCGGGCTCGCCGCGAATTCGCGCTTCGCAATCGGCCTTGTCGGCAGCAGGCAGTTGCTGGCAGCGTGCCAGTGCATTGGCCTGGTTGCCCGACAGGCTGCCACCAGTCAGGCCCCCTTGCGCGGCTTCCTGGCGTGCCGCCCCGGCCTCTCGCTGGCAGGCTGCCTTGTCCTGCTGAACGCCGTCGCACTTGGCCGCAGCCGCCGCGGCGGGCGCGGGCGTCTGCGCCTGCGCAGGCAGCGCGGCGAGGCCCGCGGCCGCAAGGGCCAGGACGATGGCGGCACTGGAAATCGAGGAAGGTTTGCGCATGGCAATGGCTCCTTGAACAAAGGCCAGCATGCCATGTGCCGCTTGCCGGGCACGTCGGACGACGGCTCTTGTCCGCAAAGGCGCATGCCGCGCCGCGACCGTCTCAAGCCCGAGACACTCTGGCGCGATGGCTCGGCCGAAAGGCCGAAGGTGCTCCTCCTTTTGTACGTTGACAGCACTCCTCGCCACGTCAACCATGCGCAGGCTGGCTGATTCATGCACACCGCACCAAGGTGTGGAAAGGGCGCCATGTCCGCGAGTTCCGAAGCCGCGTCGCTATACCTGGCCGTGCTGCCGAGCAGCAACGGCTTGATAGCGTCGCTGACGGACCTCAATGTGCTGGCCCGCATGGAAGGCATCGAGACGTCCAGGGAGGCCATGGCCGAGCTGGAGCGCCAATGCCGCCAGCTGCGCGAGGCCGCCGGGCGCAAGCACGAAGTCGCCGACGCGTCGCCGCTCGCAGACGACCAGTTCCGCGACGTGGGCCGGCAGATCCTGCGCCAGCTGCTGCCTGCGGGCATCGTGCGCTACCTGCACGACGCCCGGCCCGGCCTGCTCACGATCCAGCTCGATGCGTCACTGCTGTGGGTGCCGTGGGAACTTGCCTGGGACGGCGAGCGTTTCGTCGGAGAGAAATTCCGCCTGTGCCGGCGCATCGTCGCGGCGGCAGACGCCGTCGGCCCCGGTCGGCGCCGCGCCCCCCAGCACGGCGCCCTGCGGATACTGACCATCACCGGCGGCGGCGCCAGTGCGGGCCTGGACGGCCCGTCTGCCTCCTGGCTGGGCGCACGGTTGCGCAGCATGGCGGGGCTGACCGTCAGCGCCGTGCATGCGGGCAACCTGCCACGCGACGAACTGCTGCGCCTGATCGGCGGCAACGACGTGATCCACTACATCGGGCCGGTGAACGGACGCGCGCCAAGCAGCGCAGTGGCCGTCTGGTGGCGCGAGGCCGAACCGCTCGACCTGGGCAGCATTGCCGCCCTGCCCTCGCCTCCGCTGCTGCTGATCTCGCAGAACGACGCCGGCCCCGACCGGACAGGGCTTGATGCCAACCGGGGCCTGGCTCGCAGCGCATGCAACCTGGGCCTGAACGTGCTTTGCTGCGAGCCGGCCGACGAGGGCCATGGCCGGGCCTTCATGCTCGAGTTCTTTGCCGCCCTGCTGCGCGGCGCATCGCTTGCCGAGGCAACGCGAGTGGCGCGCGGCAAGCTGATCTCGGACGCCGGCGTGGCCGCGCTGTCGGCGCTGCGCCCCGAACTCTACGGCGACGCGGCGGCCGTGCTGAAGGAAAGGCGCACGCCCGCGGACGACAACCTGCGACAGGTCACGATCATGTCGATCGACCTGGTGGAATCCACCCGGCTGCTGGCCGTGCTGGGCGCCGAGAAGTACAGCGAGCTGCTCACGCAATATCACCAGCGCTGCACGGACATCCTGCGCTCCTTCGGTGGCGTGCCCGACGACTTCCAGGGTGACGACGGCGCGATGTGCTACTTCGGCATGCCCGTGGCGCGCGAGGACGCCGCAGCGCAAGCGCTTCGGGCCGGCTTGCAGCTGGTCGACGCGGTGCAGGCACTGGGCCTGGGCATACGGGTCGGCGTCAGCACCGGCGAGGTGGTCGTGCGGGACGGCCAGCCCATCGGCTCGGCCATCCACCTGGCGGCGCGCCTGCAGGCGGTGGCGGCACCCGGCACGGTGGTGGTGGGCGAGTCGACGCGTCGGATCGTGAAGGACCGGTTCGACTTCCAGGCGCTGGAGCAACTGGGGCCGCTGAAAGGATTCGACAGGCAGCAGGTCTGCTACCGCCTGCTCGGCCCGGCATCGGCCGCTGCCTCCGGCACCGAGGGACCGGCCATGACGCCACTGATCGGCCGGCTCGAGGAGCTGCAGATACTCCAGGAGCACTGGCAAGCGGTGCAGGCCGGATCGCAGCGCCTGGTGCGCATTCTTGGCGAGGCGGGCATCGGCAAGTCGCGCCTGCTGCGCGAGTTCAAGCAGATGCTGCTCGATGCAGGCCATGAGGTACTCGAAAGCCGCTGCTCGCAGGAGCACGCCAACAGCGCGTTCCATCCGCTGATCGAATCGCTTCGCAACGAACTGCAACTGGGCACCGAGGAAAAGCAGGAGGCCATCCTGCAGCGGCTCAACGCCATGGCCTCGCGCTCCAACGAGATCGACGAAGCCGGTACCGCACTGCTGGCCGACCTGCTGGCGCTGCCCGTTCCGCTGCGCCATCCGGTGCTGGAGCAAAGCGCCGAGCGGCGGCGGCAACTGACGGTGGACCTGCTCGTGGCCCTGGCCCAGCAGCGCGCAAGGCGGGCACCCGGCTGCTGGATCATCGAGGACGTGCACTGGCTCGACCCTTCCACCGCCGAGTTCCTCGACCGGCTGGCCATGGCAACGCGCGAGTTGCCGCTGCTGATCGTCGTGACCGTGCGGTCGGACGCCGAACTGCGCTGGCAACCCAAGCTGGCAGTCCACGAGGCCGAGTTGCGCGGCCTGTCGCTGGACCAGTCGCGGGCCATGGTGGTCAGCGCCTGCGGCGGCCGCCGGCTACCAGCCGAAGTGATCCAGTCGATTGCCTCCCGCGCCGACGGAGTGCCGCTGTTCATCGAGGAATCCGCGCGAATGATGGTGGAGCTGGGTGCCGACAAGGACGAGGTCGATGCCAGCGCGCTGCCGGTGCCGACCACCGTGCTGGACCTGCTGACCACGCGGCTGGACCGGCTGGGCGCCGCGCGGCTGGTCGCGCAGATCGGCGGCACGATCGGGCGCGAGTTTCCGCTGCAGTTGCTCCAGGCCGTGATGAAGCACCCCGAGTCGCCCATCGACATGCGCGAGCTGGACCGGCCGCTGGCCGAGCTGGTGCGCGCCGGCATGATCGTTCCCAAGGACGGCCAGGGTCTTCGCTTCGGGTTCAGGCACGCCTTGATGCGCGACGCGGCCTATCACTCGCTGCTCGAGCGCGATCGCCGCTGCCTGCACCAGGTCATCGCGACCGTCATCAGCGAGAGCTTTCCCGATGTCTGCGAAAGGCATCCTGAGCTGCTCGCGTCCCACTACACCGAAGCGGGCATGTACGCCGACGCGCTGCGCCACTGGGATGCGGCGGTGCGGCACGCCGCGTCGCGCTCGGCGCACGCGGAGGCCATTGCCCACATCGCAAGCACGCTCGCGGTGCTCGCCAGGTCACCGACCAGCGAAGAGCGCTCGCGCGCCGAGCTGCGGCTGCAGCTGCTGCTGGCCGCGCGCCTCATCGCCACGCGGGGCTATGGCGCGACCCGCGTCGAGCGCGCCTATGTCCGGGCGATGGAGCTGGCGCGCCTGCTAGGCGACGAAGGCGCCGTGATGCGCGTGCTGCTGGGCCTGGAGAGCTATCACTTCATGCGTGCCGACTTCGACAAGGCGCGCGTCCATGCGCTGGACGCGGCGCAGCGCGCCGGCAGCGCGAACAGCAGCATCCAGAAGATCCAGACCCAGTGGGCCCTGGCCAACATCCGCATGCACCAGGGCGAGATGGCCCAGGCGGTGCGTGAGATGGATGCGTGCCGCGCCGAGTACATGCAGCTGGAGCATCACCCGCAGGCCGTGCAGGACCCGGGCGTGATGTGCCTGTGCTACTCGGCGTGGTCGCTGTGGGAGCTGGGATTTCCGGACGAGGCGCTTTCCAGGGTCATGACCGTGACCGCGCACGCGGAGCACATCCAGCACAAGTTCAGCATGGGCGAGGCCTTCGGCTTCCGCGCGGCGGTGCAGCACTTTCGGGGCGAGAACGAGCCGGCCCTGGCCTCGGCCAACCGGGCAGTCGAGATCTGCGAGGACGGCGGCTTCACCGTCTGGCTGGCGCATGCGCGCGTCATGCGCGGCCGCGCGCTGGCCGAGTTGGGCGAAACCGAATCCGGCGTGGAGGAGATGCGCCAGGGCTACGAGCTGTGGGCCGAGTCGGGCGCCGTGGTGACCTCGCCCTTCTACCTGACCATGCGCGCCGAAGGACAGGCCCTGTGCCGGCGCCCGGAGGACGGACTGGTCTTGCTGGAGCAGGCGCTGGCCATCGTGACGCGCACCGGCGAACGCTACTACGAGGCCGAGATCCGGCGGCTCATCGGCCAGCTCACGCTTCAAAGCGCCGTTGCCGGCGGGCTGGACCGCGCCGCCGAAGCCCAGGCGTGGTACCAGCAGGCCCTGCAATGCGCCCGCTCGCGGGAGCTGGCGTCCCTCTATCTCAGGGCGGCCACCAGCCTGGCCGAGCTCTGGGAATCGCAAGGGCAGAACAAGGACGAGGCCATCGAGCTGATCGAGTGCGCCTGTCGATCGATCCAGGGGGGCAAGGGAACACGCGACCTGATCAACGCGCAAGCCAGGCTGCAGAGCCTGCGGCGCATGCACTGAGGCGATCGGAGAAGCGCGTGTCACGCCTGCACCGGAGGGAAAGATGCCCACGCCAACGCTCAACGCCATCCAAGGCGAATCGAACGCGCTGCTGCGCAACCGCCTTCTGTTCGAGGCCCTGCGCGACGACGCCGGCCGCAGCACGCTGTACGCGCAGCTGAAGCAAAGTGGATTCCCTCCACTGCCGTTCACGAGCGTGATGCGCCGCGGCGGCAAGGACGCCGACAAGGCATGGCCCGACGTGCGGGCCTGGCTGGTCACCTCGGCACAGGACGTCTCGAAGGTGCTCAGGCAAGGCAGCGTCAAGCCCTATGCGCAGCTGGAAAGCGGCGGCAGCTTCATGCTGGGCCAGGACGAGCTGAGCCAGGGCGAGCTGTGCCCGCACAGGGTGCAGAGGAACCACGCCCTCTGCGCCCTGAAGTTCGACGAGGCGGAACGTTTGAACTGTGCGCGCGAAGCGGTCAGGCGGGCCATGGTCCTGCCGACCAAGACGTATCACTTCGACCTGGTGGCCGACGTCGCGGAGCAGGCCGCCCTGCGCTACATCGCGCTGCTGTTCGGCCTGACCGCCAAGGCGCACGTGTACCTGCAGCTGGGCATGCGCGCGGGCTATACGCGCCTGACCTTCCAGATCATCGGGCGCCACTTCCTGCCCGACGATGGCCTGGCGCCAAGCGACTCGAAGAACGCGGTCAAGATTCGCGACGACCTGTACGCCGACATCCTGGGCGCGGCCCACGACACCTTGCGCAAGGAGTGGTGGGACGAGAACCTGCTGACGCACCGGAACGCCAGCCTGCGCCTTGCCGCGGACTACCCGCAGGACGACGAGATGCTTCGCATCGTGATCAGTGGCCTGATGGTCGGCACGGTGGGCAACGTCACGTCGGCCATCGCCAACACCATCGACTACTTCTTCTGCGAACGCTCGCACGGGGTGCGGCTGATCGACATGGCCGTCCTGTACGCCAGGGCGAACAACGGCGAGGCGCTCAGGGGCATGATCGAGCACGCCATGCGCTACCGGCCGCCGGCGCCCTTCCTGACGCGCACCGCCAAGCACGACATGCTGCTGGGCAGCGGGAAAGACCGGGTGCAGGTGCGCGCCGGCGACGAGCTGGTGCTCGCCATGGGGGCGGACCTTCCCATCGACCCGGAGCTGATGTTCGGCGGCGCGCTGAACGATGGAAGCTACGTGCACAGTTGCGTGGGCCGGCACCTGGCCTGGCCGATCATCGAGGAGACCGTGCGCTCGGTGCTGCTGCTGCCTGGCCTGAGCCAGCGCATCGATCCGGCCAACAACCTGCCGATGCCGCTGGCCAAGAGCTGGGGCGCCATCTGCGACGAGTTTCCGCTGCAATACCAGCGCGACAGGCGGCTGAACCAGCAGCCCCTGCTGTTCGTGCTGAAGATCAAGGAGCCGGTGGCCGAGAACGCCCGCAAGCTGATGCTGCTCACCAAGGCCGGCGCGGCCGTTGTCGAGCGCGCGCTGGAAGAGGCGCACAACGTGCACTTCGCGTGGTTCCTCCTGGTGGAGAACTGCACGCACCTGGCCTTCTTCACCGTGTATGACGGCGACTTCGATGCCTACGTCGAGCACTTCGCCCTGCGGGTGCCGCTGTTCGACGAGCAGTTCAAGTACCTGGTCGATGCGCCTCCCACCCCCATCCAGCTGTATCCCAAGGAGTTCGTGCAGACCATCAAGGACCACAACCGCACGGCACTGGTCGACTACTTCTACAGTGCCTACCCGACGGCGTGCGTGGCGGACATCCAGAACCTGGGGCTGGGGCCGAGATGAACGCCAGGACCTACCCCAACGCGTTCCAGCTCGAAGTGCAGAGCCTGGTCCTGACGGGCTTCAAGGACGCGTGCGTGCGGCACCTTCTGCTGCGCGTCAAGGACGCAGGCATGGCGCGCCAGTTCATCGGCGAACTGGTCGCGCGCCGCCTGCTCGCCTTCGGCGACAAGGAACTGCTCGACAGGAACGGGCGCTGCCCGATCAACATCGGCTTCAGTTGCGAAGGCTTGTACACCCTGGGCGCGCCCAAGCACATCCTGGCGCTGCTCAAGGAGCGCTCGCCGGCCTTCGGCGATGGCGCCATCCGCCGTGCCGGGCGCTACCTGGGCGACGGCGGCAGGAATGCACCCGACCAATGGGAAGGCGCCTTCTTTCCGCAGGAGCCGCATGTGTGGATCTCCATACACGGCCCCACCGCGCTCGACATCGACGCCGAAGTTGACGGGCTTCGAGCCCTGAACTCGTCCTGGGGCCTGACCGGCTGGGATGCCGCGCCGGGCCTGTCGGGCCAGCACATCTTCAAGGACATCGGCACGGAAAAGCAGGTTCGCGTCGTTCCGTTCGGCTTTCGCGACAGCATCACCCGCCCGCACATCGGCGAAGGCGGAAGCGCGCCGGCCGGCGAACTGCTGCTGGGCTTCAAGAACATCGACGACGTGGACCTGTGGACCGACACGATGACCACGCCGCCCGACATTGCCGATTTCCTGCGCCACGGCAGCTTCGGCATCCTGCGCAAGATCGAGCAGTTCGAGACCCAGCTCGAAGACTACCTGCAGGCGCAAGCCGCCCGGTTGCGCGGGGCCTACCCACGGGTGACGGCCAAGTACCTCAAGGCAAAGATGTGCGGCCGCTGGCCCAACGGCGCGCTGGTCAAGCCTGGCGAGTGGGTGGAGCCCAAGCCACCCGGCAAGGGCGAGGACCTGGTCATCCACGACTTCGAAGCCGACCGCAATGGACTGGGCTGCCCCTTCGGCGCCCACATCCGGCGCGCCAATCCGCACGACGACCCGATCGTGCCGCTGGACCTGAAGATCCACACCCTGTTCAGGCGCGGCGTGCCCTACCCGAAGGGCGAGCACGACGAGGCAGGGCTGCTCGGAGTCTTCTTCTGCGCCCGCATCGAGGACCATTTCGAGCGCCTGGTGTCCGAGTGGCTCGAGAAGAAGCCCATGGGTCCGCCCAACCCCGGTCGATCCAAGGACCCGCTGGTGGGCAACCACGACGACCCGGCCGCCGACTTCCTCATTCCGCAGCGCAGCGGGGCTGCGATCGCGCTGACCGACTTCTCCCCGTTCGTGCGCACGCGGGGCACGGTGTATGCGCTGTTCCCGAGCCTCCAGGCATTGAAGGCCATGACTGCATGGCGCGGCGACGACATCGACGTCGAGGCATCGCAGCCAGCGGCACAGGCAGCCCCCGTTGCGCCGCCTGCGGCGCCGGTCGCCGCGCTGGCGGCACAGGCCGCACCGCCGGCGCAATCGGCGCACGCCGAGCCGAAGCAACAGCAAGCCGATGCAGGGCAGGAAAAGGAAGAAGCCCCCAAGCCCGACTTCATGGATGTGCCCACCGACCGCTTCTGCGACGTGGTGATGGAAGGCGGCATCACCAGCGGCGTCATCTACGCATCGGCCGCCGTGGAGCTGGGCAGGAACTACCGGTTCCGCAGCATCGGCGGCAGCTCGATCGGCGCCTTTGCCGCGGCCCTGAGCGCCGCGGCCGAATACTGGCGCCGCAAGGGATCGGGCGAAGGATTCACGCAGCTGGAGCAACTGCCGAAACAACTGGCCGAGGAGGTGGACGGCCGCACGCTGCTCGAGCGACTTTTCATTCCGCAGAAGAAGACGCGCCGGCTGTTCAAGATCTTCCTGGCCTCGCTGGACCGGGAGAACCTGGCGTCGCTGGCGTGGCACGGCTTTGTCTGCGCGCTGCGCCAGTACCGCAAGCCCGTGGGCTGGACCACCCTGGTCCTGCTCGCGCTGACCCTGGCGGGGCCGGGCCTGAACCTGGCCAACTGCCTCCTGGCCCTGAACGTGGCCTCGTGCTTCCTGGGCTTCATCTCATGGGGAACGGCGGCGGTGCTGGCGCTGGTGCTCGGGGTCTTCGGCGCCCTGCTGACCTGCATCCTCCTGGACGTTGCGCATGGCGTTGTGCCCAACGGCTTCGGCCTGTGCCGGGGCTGGCGCGCAGAGGAGAACCCCGCCACGATCGACCTCGCCGGCTTCCTGCACGCCTCCATCCAGCACGTTGCCGGGCGACACCCCAAGGACGATCCGCTGACCTTCGAGGACCTGTGGAACGCGCCCGGCTCGGCCGCGCAGGCGCTGGACTTCACGCCCTTCACGCCCGCCGCCGCGCGCTCGATCAACCTGGAGGTCTATTCCAGCAACCTCGCCCACAGCAGGCCCTACCGATTTCCCCTGGACGAAGCCGAAGACATGGGGCGCCTGTTCTTTCGCGCCGAAGAGCTCGAGTACTACTTCCCCAAGCGCGTGGTGCGGCACATGCAGGCCTACGCCAAGACCTACAAGGCCAGGAGCGCCGCGGACCCGCCCGCCGACTCGATCGACAGCGACTACCTGGAGCTGCCGGTGGGCAAGCTGCCCATCGTGGTCGCGGTGCGGCTGGCCATGAGCTTCCCGCTGCTGATCTCGGCCGTGCCGCTGTACGCCATCGATCACGAGCGCCGGAGCATGGCGCAGTGCTGGATGTCGGATGGCGGCCTGTGCTCGAACTTCCCGATCCACCTGTTCGACAGCTTCGTTCCCCGCTGGCCGACCTTCGGCATTTCGCTGCAGGCGCGGCGCATCGGGCAGCCCGAGCCTGTCTCGCTGCCCGAATACCACACCAGCGGACGCGGCGAATGCTGGGACCTGGGGCCCAGCGAGGAGAAGTCGACCCTTGGCAAGTTCTTCAAGTTCCTGTTCAGCCTCTGGAAGACCACCTGGCGCTGGAACGACAGCACCATGATGCGGATGCCCGGCGTGCGCGACCGGGTGGTGCGCGTCTACCTCGAGAAGGACGAGGGCGGCGTCAACATCCGCATGAAGGCCCCGAAGATCCGTCGGCTGGGCGAGTGCTATGGCAAGACGGCGGCGGCCGAGTTCATCCGCAAGTTCGCGCAGCCCGACAGCAAGGGCTGGGAGGAACACCGCTGGGTGCGCTTGAACTGCATGCTGCTTTCGCTGCGCGAGCGCATCGAGGGCATCTCCGGCGCGAGCGAGCTGGACCGCCACGCCATGCCGCTGACGCAGCAGATCGCGCAGTCGCTGGTCGAGCCGCCGCTGCGCAAGCCGCCGCGCCGCACCAGGATCTGGCCATCGGAAACGGCGCTCAGGCCCGAACAGGCCCGGGAGCTGAAGGCGCAGCTGGAAGCCCTGTGCGCATTGGAGGGCGTGTTTGCCGACAGCGGGGATTTCGAGCCCTACCGCGCCATGCCGCAGTCCAGCATGCGCATCCGACATCCCACCTGAGGCGCGCGCGTTCAGGGCGGCGTTGCCGCCGCCCCACCGCGCTTGCCGTGCCGGTAGACATCCGGCGTCACGCCCGTCCATCGCTTGAAGGAACGGAAGAAGGAGTTGGGGTCGGCAAAGCCCAGCATGTAGGCGATTTCCGTGAGGCTGGCACGGCCCGCATCGAGGTAGCGGCTGGCCAGCTGCAGCCGCGCCTCGTCGAGCAAGGTGCTGAACTTCACGCCCTCTTGCGACAGCCTGCGCTGCAACGTGCGCTCGCTGATGCACAGCTCGCCGGCCACTTGCGCGATGGTGGGCAGCTCGCCCCCCAGCAGCTTGAGCAATGCCTCGCGCACGCCTTGCGCAATGCCGGGCCCGCCGCGCGCATGGTCGGCCAGGCCGCGCTCGGCGGCCTCGATGAATATCGACGCCATGCTGGGGTTGGCACTGACCAGCGGCAGCGCCAGGTCGTCGTTGCCGAACACGATGGCGTCGTGCGCTTGGCCGAACAGCACCTGGCAGCCGAAGGTCTGCGCATACAGCGGCGCGTAGCCCGGCGGCTCGCCGCGCAGGGTGACGCGCACCGGCACGATCTGCCGCTCGGTAAATCGCCGGCCGAAGCACAGCAGCGAGCCGGTCTGGATGTCGAGCCGGCAGCGGTCGTAGCTACGCGCAGGCCCATCGAAGCGCATGCGCACCTCGGTCTGCGACCCGGACACCGCCAGCTCCAGCTCGCACGCCGACACCAGCGCGTTGTAGCGCGCGATGCGGCTCAGGGCCACGCCGAATGTGGGGCTGCTCATGGCCGCAAAGCCCACCACGCTGAACAGCTCGGGCTCCATGCGCATGCCCAGCGCCAGGCCCACCGCGGGGTTGCCCACCTGTTCGTAGGCGACGACGAAGAAGCGGTCCGATTGCTCCGGCGTGAGCGGCTGGCGCAACTGCTCGGCCGCCAGGCCGGCGCGCGTTGCGAGGGCGGCCAGGTCGATGCCCGACTTGCGCATGGCGTCCAGCATGTTCAGCGGCAAGGGGGCGCGGAACGCCACGGCGTTCACCTTTCCACAGCAGGAGATCCGGCGCCCTGCGCAGCCGTCAATCGCTTGGCGCGATCGGCAAGTGGATTGGCGTCTTCGGACAGTTTTCCTCCCGGGCACAAAGCTTAATCTCCGGTCGCAACAAAACACAAGTATTACCTTCGGATGGAACCCAAGGGCCAAACCGGCGAGGGTGCGAGGACCGGCGAACGCAAGAAGCACCCGACAGTCGATCTCGACTATCGGGTGCGGATGCCGGTGTGCCTGCTCGTGCTGGTGATGTGGGCCACCATGCTGGACAACCGCAACGCCAACGGCTGGTTCTGGGCGCTGGCGGTCTTTCATGGGGTGGCCTGGCCGCAGGTGGCCTACCTGCACGCCAGCTGGGCCAGCAACTCCAAGCAGGCCGAGCTGAACAACCTGCTGGGCGATGCCTTTTTCTCCTCGGTCATGGTGGGCCTGTGCGGCTTCAGCCTGTGGCCGGCGGCCGCGGTGTTCACCGCGCTGAACGCGGCCAACCTGAGCGTGGGCGGTGTGCGCTTTGCAGCCAGGGGCCTGCTGGCCTTCGTGGCGGGCGGCCTGCTTGGCGGCGCGCTGGGGGGCTTTCACTTCCAGCCCGAGGCCAGCCTGGCCACCGCGCTGCTGGCGGTGTTCTCGATGGCGCTGTTCACCACCATCTTCGGCCTGCACTCCAACGTGCAGACGCGCCGTGCGGTGCATCACAAGCTGGGCCTGCAGGAGCAGAACCAGCGCATTGCCGAGCAGAACCGGCAGATCGGGCAGGCCCGTGCGCAGGCCGAGGCCGAGCGCGCCGCCGCCGAGCACGCACGCGAGCAGGCCGAGGCCGCCAGCCGCGCCAAGAGCACCTTCCTGGCCAACATGAGCCACGAGTTGCGCACGCCGCTGAACGCCATCATCGGCTACAGCGAGCTGCTCGACGAAGAGGTGGCCGAGCTGGGCCAGCCGCAGTTGCAGCCCGACCTGCACAAGATCCGCGGGGCCGGGCACCACCTGCTGGAGCTGATCAACAACGTGCTGGACCTCTCGAAGATCGAGGCCGGCAAGCTGGAACTGCAGCTGGAGGACGTGCACCTTCCCACCCTCATCGACGATGTGCTGGGCACCGCGCAGCCGCTCATCGCGCGCAATGCCAACGTGCTGGAAGTGCAGATCGACCCGGGCATCGGCGCCATACGCGCCGACGGCATGAAGCTGCGGCAGGTGCTGCTGAACCTGCTGTCGAATGCGGGCAAGTTCACGCAGGACGGCGTGCTGAGCCTGGACGTTCGCGACGAGCTGCGCGACGGCAGCCGCTGGCTGGAGTTCGACGTGACCGACTCGGGCATCGGCATGACCCCGGCCCAGCTGGAGCGCCTGTTCACGCCCTTCACCCAGGCCGATCCCACCACCACGCGGCGCTACGGCGGCACGGGCCTGGGGCTGGCCATCAGCAGGCGTTTGTGCGGCCTGATGGGCGGAGACATCCTGGTGGCCAGCGAAGCCGGCAAGGGCTCGCGCTTTACCGTGGTGCTGCCGGCGCATGGCGTGCTGCAAGAGCAGTTTGCCGCCGCCGGCGAAGTGGTCCAGGCATGAAGAGCATCCGCATGCCCGCTCCCAAGCACGCCATTCCCCGCGCACCGCCGCCACCGATGCACCCCATCGTCGAGCTCGACTACCGCGTACGCACCTGGGCCAACCTGCTGGTGCTGGTGGTGGTCGGCTCGGTCCTGCTGGAGCGTGAATCGCCCACCTGGTACTGGCTGCTGCTGGCCTTCCAGGGCGTGGCCTGGGCACCGCTGGCGCGCGCGCGGGCCCGGCGCGCCACCGACAGCAAGCGCGCCGAGCACCAGAACCTGCTGGCCGACGCGGTGATCTACGGCGTGCTCAGCGGCATCGTGTCCTTCAGCCTGTGGCCCACCACGCTGATGCTCGCCTCCATCCTCCTGTCGGTGCTGAGCCTGGGCGGGCCGCAGCTGGCATCGCGTGCGGCGCTGGCCTTCGTGCCTGGAGCGCTGGCAGGCGCGGCGCTAGGCGGCTTCTCGCTGCAGTTCGAGTCGAGCCTGCGCACATCGCTGCTCAGCGTGGTGTGCTTCGTGCCCTACCTGCTGATGTTCGGCATGAACTCCTTCGTGCAGAACCAGCGCGCGCAGCGGGCCCGGCACGAACTGGCCCAGCGCAACGAGCAGGTCACCCGGCAGAACCGCGAGCTGGAGCTGGCGCGCATGCTGGCCGAATCGGCCAACCGCACCAAGAGCGCCTTCCTGGCCAACATGAGCCACGAGCTGCGCACGCCGCTCAACGCCATCATCGGCTACAGCGAGATGCTGGAGGCGGACGCGCAGGACGAAGGCCAGCAGACCAAGGCGCAGGACCTGGGCAAGATCCGCAGCGCAGGCGCCGGCCTGCTGGCCATGGTGGAGGACGTGCTCAACCTCTCGAAGCTGGAGGCCGGACAGACCTACCTGGCCAGCAACCCCATCCGCCCTGGCGAGATGGTGCGAGCGGTGGCGGGCACGGTGCGCGAGCAGATCGAGAATCAGGGCAACGTCTTTCGCATCGACTGCGACATGGGCACGCCCTGCGTGATGGGCGACGAAGGCAAGCTGCGCCAGATCCTGCTGCACCTGCTGTCCAACGCCGCCAAGTTCACCCGTGCCGGCGAAGTGGTGCTGCGCGCCTGGCACGAGGACGACACGCAGACGCTGGTGCTGCAGGTGTCCGACACCGGCATCGGCATCGAGCCCGCGCAGCGCGAGCGGCTGTTCCGCCCCTTCTCGCAGGCCGACGAATCCACCACGCGACGCTTTGGCGGCAGCGGCATGGGCCTGGCCATTGCGCACTACTACTGCGACCTGATGGGTGGCGCCATCGACGTGGAGAGCGAGCCCGGTGCGGGCGCCTGCTTCACCGCGCGCATTCCAGCGCCGCTGGCCAACCGGGTGCTGCAGGTGGCTGCCGCCGCCGCGGCGGTGCAAACCAAGGCGATGGCCCATGCCTAGGCCCACACGCATCCTGCTGGTCGAAGACAACGAGATGAACCGCGACATGCTCACGCGCCGGCTCATGCGGCACGGCTTCGAGATCCGCACCGCAGGCGACGGCGCGCGCGCCATTGCCTGCGTTAAAAGCGATGCGCCCGACGTGGTGCTGATGGACATGAGCCTGCCGCTAATGGACGGCTGGGAAGCCACGCGCCGGCTCAAGGCCGATGCCGCCACGCGCGCCGTGCCGGTAATCGCACTGACGGCGCACGCCATGTCCGGCGATCGCGAGCGGGCCCTGGACGCGGGCTGCGACGACTTCGACACCAAGCCGGTCGACCTGCAGCGCCTGCTGGCCAAGATCGCGCAGGCGCTGGCCGCGCCGGTGTCCCCCGCGAATGGGCCAACGCCATCATGAAGCAGCTGAGCATCACCCGCACGGCCACGCTGGAGAACCTGCCCGCGCTGCTCGACGCGGCCGAGCAGGCATGTCTTTACGCCGGCGCCAACGAGGACGAACGCCATGCCGTTCGCCTGGCGGTGGAAGAGGTCAGCGTCAACGTGATGACCCACGGCTACGCGAACGAGTCGCCCGGCCCCATCACCCTGGCGCTGGACTGGGCGCGGGCGCCGCTGTTGACCATCGACATCATCGATCGCGCGCGCGTGTTCGACCCCGCCACCGTGCTGCCCCCTTCGCTGGACACCGGCTGGGACGAGCGCCCCATCGGTGGCCTGGGCTGGCACCTGGTGCGCCAGATGGTCGACGAGGTGCGCTACCGGCCTGCGCCCGAGCGCGGCAACCACCTCACGCTGGTCAAGCAGATTCATTCCTGATCCACATCCTCATCTTCTGGAGAGCCTTGCCATGCAGATCGAGATCACCCACGGCGAAGTGACAGTGGCCGCCATCAGCGGCAGCGTCGACAGCCTCACGGCCGAACAGCTGATGCAGACCCTGGGCAGCACGGTGCGCGAACAGCACATCCGCCTGGTGGCCGACTTCAGCCAGGTCGCCTACACCAGCAGTGCCGGCCTGCGTGCGCTGCTGGCCACGCTCAAGGACGCGCGCCGCCAGGGCGGCGACTTCCGCCTGGCGGGCGTTCAGCCACCGGTGCTGCGCGTGCTGGAGCTGTCGGGCTTTACCAGCATCCTCAAGCTCTACGGCGACGTGAACGAGGCGGTGGCGAGCTTCCACGCCGAACTGCAATGACGGTTCAAGCGTCGTCGGCGCAGCGCAAGCGCATCGCGCTGGTCATCGGCTCGGGCAGCGTGAAGTGCGCGGCCGCCATCGGCATTCAGAGCGTGCTGCTGCGCGAGGGCATCGAGCTGGACATGGTGGTGGGCTGCAGCGCCGGCGCGATCTACGCCGCCACCATGGCGGCTGGCCACCGCGCCGAAGTGGCGGCCGAGATGACGCGCAGGCTGTGGACCAAGGAAGCGGCCGCGCAGCGCAACACGCGCGCCATGCTGCAGGTGCTGGCGCCCAGGCTGCTGGGCTTCGACAAGACCACCTTCGGCCTGCGCAGCGACAAGCTCATCATGGCGCGCCTGAACCAGGCCTTCGGCGATGCGCGCATCGAGGACATGAAGATCCCGCTGCACATCGCGGCCACCGATTTCGCCAACGGCGAGCAGGTGGTGCTGTCGCAAGGCAGCGTGGTCGATGCGGTGCGCGCCAGCATCGCCCTGCCCTTTGCCTTCTCGCCCTGGCGCATCGGCGAGGAGCTGCTGATCGACGGCTTTCTTTCCGACCCGCTGCCCATCGGCGTGGCCATCCGCCAGGGTGCCAACGTGATCGTGGCGGCCGGCTTCGAGAGCCCCTACCAGCCCACCATCCACTCGGCCGGGCGCTTTGCCTTCCAGCTCAGCGCGATCATGTCCAACAACCTGTTCAAGTCGAACTACGCCTTCCACAGCCTGGCGCACCACAGCGAGATCATTCCGATGATTCCTCGCTTCGAGGAGCGGGTGCGCCTGTTTGACACGGACAAGATCCCCTACATCATCGAATGCGGTGAACGCGCCGCGCAAGAACAGATGCCGTACCTGCGCGAGCTGCTCAGCCAGGCCGGCGAGCCGCAGGCCCTGCGCGCATGATGCAGGGGCATCCGGGCCTGCGCCGCCTGCTGCAAGCGGGCATGCACGGCCAGCACATGATGCCGGCCACGGAGCGGGCGGCATGAACGCATCGGTGGCCATGCCCGCGCGGGCGCTGGTGGTGGACGACAACCCCATGAACCGCGACGTCCTCAGCCGGCGCCTGCAGCGCAGCGGCCATGCCGTGGAAGCGGTGGAAGACGGCCACCGCGCGCTCGAGCGCCTGAAGGCGCAGAACTTCGACGTGATCCTGCTGGACGTGATGATGCCGGGCATCGACGGCTACGAGGTGCTGGCGCGCCTAAAGGACGACCCCGCGCTGCGCCATATCCCGGTCATCATGATCTCGGCCCTGGGCGAGACCGACAGCGTGGTCAAGTGCCTGGCCCTGGGGGCGGACGACTACCTGACCAAGCCCTTCAACCCGCTCATCCTGCAGGCGCGCGTCGATGCCTGCCTCTTGAAGAAGCGCGTGCACGACGGCGAGATGCGCCACCTGCAGAGCATGGAGCGCGAGCTGGAAATCGGCCGCGCCATCCAGGCCGGCTTTCTGCCCGACTCGCTGCCGCTGCTGCCGGGCTGGGACATTGCGGTGCGCTTTCGGCCCGCGCGGCAGGTGGCGGGCGACTTCTACGACCTGTTCCCGGTGCACGGCAACGGCGGCGTGTTCGTGGTGGTGGCCGACGTGTGCGACAAGGGCGTGGGCGCGGCGCTGTACATGGCGCTGTTCCGCAGCCTGATCCGCGCCACCGCGAGCCAGGCCTTTGCGCCAGGCACTGCCCATGCCGACATCCTGCTGGCCACTGCCGCACTCACCAACGACTACATCGCCCGCGTGCATGGCCGCGCGAGCATGTTCGCGACGGCCTTCATGGGCCTGTTCGACCCGCAAACCGGCACGCTGAGCTACATCAACGCGGGCCACGACGCACCGCTTGTCGCCGGTGCCGGCGGCGAGGTTCGCCAGCGCCTGGGCGCCACCGGGCCGGCGCTGGGCCTGCTGGCGGACCAGCGCTTCGACGTAGGGCGCGCACAGCTGGCACCCGGTGAAGTGCTGCTGGGCTACACCGACGGCGTGGTCGAGGCCGCCGGCGCGCAGGGCGCCTTCGGCGAGACGCGCCTGATGCAGGCCGTGGGTGCCGCGGCGGCCCCGTCGGGCGAGCTGCTGCTGCAGCATGTGGAAGCCGCGCTGGACGCCTACAGCCGCCACGAAGCGGCGGCCGACGACATCACCATGGTGGCGCTGCGGCGCGCCGCCGCCTGACGCCAGGCATCTATCGAAGCTGGATTGCAGCCCCGTGCGTGAGCGCAGGGTCGATGTGCTGCGGCCCCTGGTGCTGCGCATCGACCGCCAGCGTGATGGCGCAGGGCCCTTCGCCGCGCGCCCTGCCCGGCTCTGCGAGCAGCTCGACCCCGAAGCCGTGCAAGCGCACACGTCCATCGACCACGACGCTGTCGCCCAGCAGCATGCGATAGCGCGCAAGGCTGGCGGCCACGTCGTGCACGGCAACCTGCACCCGGGAAATGCCGAGCGCGCCGTTGGCATGGCGCCGCACATCGCCTTCGGGCACGCGCAGCGCCCTGGGCGTGATGTCCGCGCACAGAAACGGCAGGTCGTGCCGCTGCTGGCGCGCGGAGCTCCATGCAATGCGCACGCCGTCGGGCCGGTTGCGCGCACCGGGAACGGCCGTGAGTTCGCTCAGGCCGCGCTGGCGCGCCTGGGCCACGGCGGCGTCGATGTCCGTGGGTAGAAGCGCGAAGTCGACAAAGCCCTCGCCGGCCGCATCGAGCACGCGCCACCAGCGCTCCTCGGGCGAAGGCGCGGAGTAGGCAATCAGCTCCAGGTAGCTGCCGTCCTCGAACACGACCAGCGCATTGGCGGTGTTGCGGCCCGGGTGCCTGCCGCCTGCAATGACGGTAAAGCCCGCGCGCTGGTAGTCGGCCACGGCCTGCTCCAGCGAGGCCACCGCGATCACCACGTGGTCCAGCGCCATGGTCATGCCGTCACTCCTCGAGCTTGAGATGCGTTTCGCGAACGAAGGCGTTCCAGCGCTCGTACTCGGCACGGGCGTACTTGTCGACGCTGGCGCCGTCGGTGGCCATGACCTCGAAGCCCTGCTGGGTGAGCAGCTTGCTCACCTCGGGTGTCTTCAGCGCTGCGCGGAAGCCCTCGGTCAGCGTGGCCAGCTTGTCGGCCGGCGTGGCCGCGGGCGCGAAGATGCCGATCCACGAATAGGCCTCGAAGCCCGGGAAGCCGGACTCGGCCACCGTGGGCACGTCGGGCAGCTCGGGCAGGCGACTCGCACCGGTCACCGCCAGTGCCTTGATCTTGCCGGCGGCGATCTGACCCTTGAGCGCTGCATAGCTCAGCAGCGTGAGCTGCGATACATCGCCCACCACGGCTTGCACGGCCGGTCCGCCGCCGCCGTAGGGCACGTGCAGCACATACACGCCGGCACGGCGCTTGATGTCCTCCATCACCAGGTGGTTCATGGAGCCCACGCCGGTGGACGCATAGCTGTAGCGTGCCGGCTCCTTGCGCGCCGCGGCGATGAAGCCACGCAGGTCCTTGGCGGGCACCGAAGCCGAGGCGCCGATCACCAGCGGGAAACGCACCGCCAGCGTGATGCCGGCAAAGTCCTTGAAGGTGTCGTAGGGCAGCTTCGCCTTGGCGATGGGGTTGATGGCGTGCGTGTCGAAGCTCACCAGCACCGTGCTGCCGTTGGGTGCCGACTTGGCCACGTAGTTGGTGGCCAGTTGGCTGGCGGCGCCGGGCTTGTTCTCGACCACCACCGGGCGGCCCAGGCGCTTTTCCAGTTCGGGCTGCATGATGCGCGAGACGATGTCGGTGCTGCCCCCGGGCGGGAAGGTGACGACCATGTGCAGCGGCCCGTCGGAGGACTGCGCCGCCGCGCCGCCGGCAAGGCCCAGCGCGGCCGTCGCCACGAGGGCCTGGCGCCTGTTGAGTCGGTCGAATTCGATCTGCATCTTCTGTTGGCCTTTCAATGCTGCTGCTCGTGAAAACCGGATATTGAACGTTTATCGCCTGTGCTCAGCCCATCCACTGGCTGACCGGCACCGCAGTGTCCTGCAATTGCTGCGACACCACGTCCACCAGGGCCGGGCCGTCGTGTGCCAGCGCCGCCTTGAGCGCGGCTTCCAGCTCGCTCGGGTCCTCGACCCGCCAGGCCTTCACGCCGAAGGCTTCGGCCACGCGTGCGTGGTTGGTGCGGTTGAAGTCCACCGAGTAGTAGCGCTCGTCGTAGCCCGTCTTCTGGCTGGCCTTGATCCAGCCGAACACCGAGTTGGAGAACACGATCATCTTCAGCGGCACGCCCCGACGCACGATGGTCTCCATCTCGCCGCAGGTAAAGCCGAAGCTGCCGTCGCCCATGACAGAGACCACGGTGGCGTCGGGCCGGCCGAAGGCAGCGCCCACGCCGGCGGCCATCGAGAAGCCCAGCGCGCCGTGGGCACGGTTGGTGATGAAGTGGCGCCCGGCCTGCGGCGCATCGAAGTACGCGGCGAAATACGGGCATGGCGTGCCGGGGTCGGCCACCACCACGGCGTTGGCCGGCAGCAGGCGGTTGAGCGCATCCACCACGCGCTCGGGCTTGATGGGCCGGTCGGTGGATTGCGCCAGGCCGGCGAAGAAGGCCTGCTTCCGTGCGCGGCTGCGCGCCACGATGGCACGGCCGTCGGCGGCATCGGCCGGGCGGTGTGCAATGCGTTCGTGCACCGCAGTGGCCAGCGCCGCCAGGCCCAGGCGCGCATCGCCCACGAGGGCCACGTCGGTGCGGTAGTTGGTGGCGATGGTGCCGGGGTCGATGTCCAGGTGCAGGATGGCGACCTCGCGCGCCGGCATCTTCCAGTGCTCGGTGGTGGTGGAGCCGGCACGTGCGCCGATGAACAGCACCAGGTCGGCCTGGGCGATGACGTCGCGCGTGGCCTCCACGCCGCCGTTGGTGCCGATCACGCCGGCATTGAGCGGGTGGCCGCTGGGCAGGCTGCCGCTGCCGCTGATGGTCAGGCACACGGGAGCATTCAGCTGCGTGGCCAGCGCCTCCAGTTCGGCGTGGGCGCCGGAGATGACCACGCCGCCGCCGCACACGATGACCGGGCAGCGCGCCGCGGCCAGCATGGCGGCCGCTCGCTCCACCTCGGCCGGGTCGGGGGCGAAGCGATAGGCCGGGTAGTGGTCGTGCCCGGGCTGCGCCCACACGTCGCCCGGGTCGATGGCGTGCTTTTGCACGTCGTAGGGCAGGCAGATGTGCGTGGCGCCGGGCCGGCCGGTGACCATGGCGCGGAAGGCACTGCGCACCGCGTGCGGGATCTGGTCCACGCGATCGATGGTGGTGTTCCACTTGGTCAGCGGCTGGTAGAGCGCCTGCTGGTCCAGCTCGGTCAGGGGGAACTTGCCGCGCGCGCCCACCGACACGTCGGACGTGATGCCCAGCACCGGAATGGCCGACTCGTTGGCCTCCACCAGGCCGGGCAGCAGGTAGGTGGCGCCGCCGCCGCTGGGGCCTTCGCACACGCCGGGCTTGCCGGTGACGCGAGCATAGGCATCGGCCATGTAGGCGGCGCTGCGCTCGTCGCGGGTGAGCACGTGGTCCATGCCGTGGTCCAGGCGCGCCAGCGCGTCGTAGAAAGGCAGGCTGGTGTCGCCGCACAATCCGAAGATGTGCTTGACGCCGTTGAGTTGCAGCATGCGCACCAGGGCGTCGGCGCCGTTCATGGAAGACATTCGATAAGCTCCAGCGAAATCGGTTAAGAACTCACTTCAGTATACTTAAAAGCATGCAGAGCACAAGCAGGCGGGACGTGCCCGCGCCCATTTCCAAGACGCGCCGCGAGCGCGGCTCGGGCGTTTTCGAGGCGCTGCGCGACATGGCGATCTCCTACCAGCTCAAGCCGGGCGAGCGCCTGAGCGAGATCGAGCTGGCCCAGCGCCTGGGCGTGAGCCGCACGCCGGTGCGCGAGGCCCTCACCCGCCTGGTGAACGACGGCTTCTTGCTGCCGGCCACGCGCGGCTTCGTGCGCCGCCCGCTGGACGTGCAGGAGACGCTCGACCTGTACGAGGCCCGCGTTGCCATCGAAAGCGCCTGCCTGTCGCTGGCCATTGCGCGCGCCACCGACGAGGAGATCGCCCAGGCCAAGGCCTACCTGGCGGCCAGCCAGAAGGCTGCGCCGGACACGCCGGTGGAGCAGTTGGTGGAGCTGGACGAGGGCTTTCACCTGCGCGTGGCGGACATGGCGCGCAACCAGGAGCTGCGCCGCATGCTGGGCGTGCTCAACGAGCGCATCCGCTTCATCCGCTGGATCGACATGGAGAACGTGGGCCGCAGCGCCACGCAGAAGGAGCACCTGCAGATCCTCAAGGCCCTGCAGGCGCGCGACGAGGCCGCGGCGCAGGAGGCGCTGAAGTCGCATATCGGCCTGCGCAAGGAGCAGATCGTGGAGGCGATTGCCAAGGGCCTGGCCAGGATCTACCTGCCGCCCGACGTGGTGGGTTGACGGCCAACGCGTTTTTTTGACGCGTCCGCCCGTCCTGCACTAACGTTGCGTGTCGTAACGACCATCCGCAGGTGCCCCGATGTCCAGTCGCACAGTCACCGCCATCCGCCCCACGGCCGGCATCGACACCAGCCAGCGCCTGCCCTACTTCATCGGCATCTCGGGCCAGAGCTGCGCGGCGCAGGGGCTGTCGATGCACCTGGTGGTCATCCCGCCCGGTGCACGCTCGGAGGCGCATTTCCATGAGGGCCACGAGACGGCCATCTACGTGCTGCACGGGCGCGTGGAAACGATCTACGGCGATGGCCTGGCGCAATCGGTGGTCAGCGAGGCGGGCGACTTCCTCTTCATTCCGCCGGGCGTGCCGCACGTGGCCATCAACCTGAGCAGCACCGAAGCGGCGCGCGCGGTGGTGGCGCGCAATGACCCGGCCGAGCAGGACAAGGTGCGGCCTTACCTGGCCTAGCCGTGGCCGGGCGCGGCCTTCTTGCCCAGCAGCTTCTTGCCCACTTCCACCGCCAGCAGCACGACGGCGCCGGCGACAACGCCCACCGCCAGGTTGGCCAGCATCGACCCCAGCACGGAGGCCACCGAACCCCATTGGCCCAGCCACGCTTCGATGGCATGCCCCAGCGCCGGCACGCCGTGCACCAGGATACCGCCCCCCACAAGGAACATGGCGGCCGTGCCCAGGACCGAAAGCACCTTCATCAGCCAAGGCGCCAGGCGCAACAGGCCGCGGCCCAGCGCCTGGGCCGCGCCGTTGGCGCGCTGGCTCAGGTACAGGCCCGCGTCGTCCAGCTTCACGATGCCGGCGACCAGCCCGTACACGCCGATGGTCATGGCAATGGCAATGCCCACCAGCACCGTCAGCTGCGTGGTAAATGACTGGCCCGCCACGGTGCCCAGGGTGATGACGATGATCTCTGCAGAAAGAATGAAGTCGGTGCGGATGGCGCCCTTGATCTTGTCCTTCTCCACCGCGCGCAGGTCGACCGACTGATCGGCCAGGGCCTGCTCCAGTTCGGCGCGCTCGGCCTGCGCCTCCTCCTTGTGCAGGAACTTGTGGGCCAGCTTCTCCACGCCCTCGAAGCACAGGAAGGCACCGCCGATCATCAGCAGCGGAATGACCGCCCACGGCGCGAAGGTGCCGATGAGCAGCGCCGCCGGCACCAGGATGGCCTTGTTCACGAACGAGCCCTTGGCCACGGCCCACACCACCGGCAGTTCGCGGTCGGCCTTGACGCCGCTGACCTGCTGCGCGTTGAGCGCCAGGTCGTCGCCCAGCACGCCGGCCGTCTTCTTGGCTGCGACCTTGGCCAGGACGGAAACGTCGTCTAGAACTGTCGCAATATCGTCAAGCAGCAGCAGCAGGCTGGAGGCCATGGATGTTGAAATGGAGTTGAACCAAGGTAAGCATCCTACCGGCGGGTCTGGACAGGCCCGGACATGCCGGTTAAGTTCGCCAACTTCCGCCGGTTTCGGCATCTCGGGAGTCCAGTCAATGAAATTCACAAAGCTCAGCACCGCTCTTTGCGCCGCTGCCTTTCTGGCGGCGTGCAGCACCAGCAGCCCGCCTCCATCTTCTTCAGCGTCTGCCGCTCCCGCGGCTTCTTCCGCGCCCGCTTCCAGCGCCGCTGCCGCACCGGCTCCTGCCGCACAGTCGCAGAACCTGGTGGACCCGTCGGCCGTGCAGGCGCTGAAGAACATGGGGGCCTACCTGCGCACGCTGCAGCGCTACCAGGTCACGCTCGACCTCACCGGCGAGCGCGTGCTCAAGGACGGGCAGAAGCTGATGCACTCCGCCTCGGCCGACATCGACGTGGCACAACCCAACCGCATCAAGGCGTCCACCGCCACGGCAACCTCGCGGCGCGTGCTCAACTTCGACGGCAAGAAGGTCACGCTGCTGTTCCCCGACACCAACTACTACTCTTCCGTCGACTACTCCGGCACGGTGGCCGACCTGGTGCAGAAGCTGCGCGCCGACTTCAACGTCGAGCTGCCCGCGGCCGACCTGTTCGTCTGGGGCACGCCCGCCGCGCCCTACGACAACATCCAGTCGGCCATGAATGCCGGCCAGGCCATCGTGAACGGCACGCTGTGCGACCAGTACGCCTTCCGCCAGGCCGGCATCGACTGGCAGATCTGGCTGAGCGCCGGGGCCAATCCGTTGCCCATGAAGCTGGTCGTCACCAGCCTGCAGGACGATGCGCGTCCGCAGTCCGTTACCGATTTCCGCTGGAACCTCAAGCCCTCGTTCAAGGATTCCTCCTTCACCTTCGTGCCGCCAGCCGGCGCCAAGGCCATCAACATGGTTCCGGCCAAGAAGCAATAAGGGAGCACGCACGCCATGACAAAAAGCAATTTCGCACGATCGCTCGCGGCCATCTCGGTTGCGATCCTGCTGGCCAGTTCCATGGCACCCGCCGAAGCCCAACGGCACGCGGGTGGCGGCGGCGGTGGCCATGCCGCGGCACGCGGGGGCGGTGGTGGCGGCCATGCGGGCGGCGGCGCCGCGGCGCGTCCCCAGGTCAACAACACCAGGGCTGATTCGCGCTCGCGGGACGTGCGCAACACCAGCGTCAACAACGTCAACGCCAACCGCAACGTCAACGTCAACTCCAACCGCAACGTCAACGTGAACGTGGACAACAACCACGGCGGCTGCTGCGGCTGGGACAACGACTACCACCCAGTGGCCACGGCCGCAGCCGTGACCGCCACGGTGGCCGTCACCTCGGCGGTGATCGGCTCCATGACGCGCACGGTGCCCGCGGGCTGCGTGCCGATCAACTACGGCGGCATGGTCTACCAGCAGTGCGGCGCCACCTGGTACGTGCCGCAGAACGGCCAGTACATGGTGGTTGCACCACCGTACTGACAGCGGCTTTCATTTGATCCAGCAGCCCAAGGCAGCCGAAAGGCGCCTTGGGCTGTTTCACTTTCAGGCGGCAGTGGGCGTGATGGGGATGTAGATCTCCCCGCCCGCACGGCGGAACTCATCCGCCTTCTGCGCCATGCCCTGCTCCAGCGCCGCCTGTTCGCTCACGCCCTGTGCCGCGGCGAATTCGCGCACTTCCTGCGTGATCTTCATCGAGCAGAACTTGGGGCCGCACATCGAACAGAAATGCGCTTCCTTGCTCGAGTCCTTGGGCAAGGTCTCGTCGTGGAAGTCGCGCGCGGTCTCCGGGTCCAGGCTCAGGTTGAACTGGTCGTGCCAGCGGAACTCGAAGCGGGCCTTGGAGAGCGCGTCGTCGCGCGCACGCGCACCCGGGTGACCCTTGGCCACGTCGGCCGCATGTGCCGCGATCTTGTAGGCAATGATGCCGGCCTTGACGTCTTCGCGATCGGGCAGGCCCAGGTGTTCCTTGGGCGTCACATAGCACAGCATGGCGGTGCCGAACCAGCCGATCATGGCCGCACCGATGGCCGAGGCAATGTGGTCATAGCCCGGCGCCACGTCGATGGTCAATGGGCCCAGCGTGTAGAACGGCGCCTCGTGGCAGTGCTTGAGCTGCTCTTCCATGTTGGCCTGGATCATGTGCATGGGCACATGGCCGGGGCCTTCGATCATGGTCTGCACGTCGTGCTTCCAGGCGAGCTTGGTGAGTTCGCCCAGCGTGCGCAACTCGGCGAATTGCGCCTCGTCGTTGGCATCTGCCGCGCAGCCGGGGCGCAGGCCGTCGCCCAGCGAGAAGCTCACGTCGTACTGCTTCATGATGTCGCAGATGTCTTCGAAGTGCGTGTACAGGAAGCTTTCCTTGTGGTGCGCGATGCACCACTTGGCCATGATCGAGCCGCCGCGCGAGACGATGCCGGTGCGGCGCGCCGCCGTGAGGTGGATGAAGGGCAGGCGCAGGCCCGCATGGATGGTGAAGTAGTCCACGCCCTGCTCCGCCTGCTCGATGAGCGTGTCGCGGTAGATTTCCCAGGTGAGGTCTTCGGCCACGCCGCCCACCTTTTCGAGTGCCTGGTAGATGGGCACGGTGCCGATGGGCACCGGCGAGTTGCGCACGATCCAGTCGCGCGTGGTGTGGATGTTGCGGCCGGTGGAGAGGTCCATGACGTTGTCCGCGCCCCAGCGGATGGCCCACACCAGCTTTTCCACTTCCTCCTCGATGCTGGAGGTGACGGCCGAGTTGCCGATGTTGGCGTTGATCTTGACCAGGAAGTTGCGGCCGATGGCCATCGGCTCGACTTCGGCGTGGTTGATGTTGGCCGGGATGATGGCGCGCCCGCGCGCCACTTCGTCGCGCACGAATTCAGGCGTGACGATCTTCGGAATGCTCGCGCCCATGGGGTTGCCGGCCAGGCGGGATTCGCGCCCGGCATCGGCGAGGTATTCGGCCATCCATTCGCGGCGGCCGTTCTCGCGGATGGCCACGTACTCCATCTCGGGCGTGATGATGCCCTTCTTGGCGTAGTGCATCTGCGTCACGTTGGCACCGGCCTTGGCCTTGCGCGGCTGGCGCTGCAGGGCGGCGGCCTCGCGGCGCAGTTCGGCCAGGCGCACGCTGGCTTCGTCCTTGGCGCCGTCGTCCAGGGCCTGGGGGGCGCGGCCGTCGTAGAAGGCGGTGTCGGCGCGCGCGTCGATCCAGTCCCGGCGCACTTGCGGCAGGCCGCCGCGGATGTCGATGGCCACCTTCGGGTCGGTGTAGGGGCCCGAGGTGTCGTAGAGCGACACGGTTTCGCCGTTGGTGAGCTTCACCTCGCGCATCGGCACGCTGATCTGCGGATGCATGGCACCGGCGACGTGCGTTTTCGTGGAGGCGGGAAACGGCTCGCGGGCGCGGGCCAGCAATTCGGTAAAGCTGGCGAGCTTGGGGTCGAGGGGGGCGTTCATCAGGGGTCCTTTCCGTGGTGTGGCAACTTCTTCGCAAGTTGCTCCGGAAAGTGCCCTGGGAGGGGTGCTGCCACTGCGGGTGGCACGCGGCCCTGATTGGTTCAGGTGGCCCGCGTGGCCTTTGCAGGCCGGCTTGTTCTCAGGTTCAGCTCTTCTTCCGCCGGTATTAACCGGATCAAGTTCTCGGGTCCGGCCTTCGATCAGGCCGTCTCAGCACACTGGTGCACCCCGGAGCAGGCGCGATTGTCAGGGCGAATCGCGCCGGCGGTCAACCCGAACCGTTGTCAGGCCACGTCTCGTTTCAAACGAATCTCTTCGATGCGCACGGCGCCCACGGCCGTGGTCTTGGCGGTTTTCATCTCGCGCTTGAAGCCAGCCAGCTCGATGAAGCGGATGGCGCGCTGGTTGCGCAGCGCCACCCAGATGGTGACGGTGGTGCAGCCTTCTTCTTCCAGGCCTTCGCGGGCGGCGTCCCACAGGGCCACGCCGATGCCCTTGCCCCAGTGCTCGGGCTTGATGTGCAGGGCCCAGATCTCGCCGGCGGTGGCGGGCGTCTTGGGGTCGCGCGAGCGGTCGAAGCCCACGAAACCCACCACGGCGCCGTCGACTTCAGCCACGTGGATCTGCGGCTCGGCGTACTCGATGGCTTCGCGCCACTTGGCTTCGCGCGAGGCGGGCACGAGCAGGGCCAGCTGGTCTTCGGGCAGGATGTCCGTGTAGGCGGCCTTGGTGGCGGCGGCATGAACTTCGGCAACGGCTTTGGCGTCGCGCAGGGTGGCGGGGCGGACTTTGTAGTCGGACATCGGGAAACTCGAACGATCGGAAATAAGGGGGAAAGCCCTCTATTGTCGCCTGTCCGGCCCGGCAGGGTGTTCAGGCATAAACTCATAGGCTTACCAGAAAGATCGATATGGCCAAAGGTCAGCAACGCAGCAACAAGGAAGCAAAGAAACCGAAGAAGGACAGCGCGCCGCCCAAGCCGCTGTCGGGCGGCGGCAGCCCGCTTCAGCCCACGATGACCACCGCCGTCATTCCGCGCGGCAAGCTCAAGAACAAGTCTTGAAGTGAATGCGCCGCCGCCCCCTGCGCCGCAGTCTCAGCCGCGCAATCCGCTGCATGGCCTGACGCTGGAGGCCATCGTCACCGCGCTGGTCGAGTACTACGGGTGGCAGGGGCTGGGCGAGCGCATTGCATTGCGCTGCTTCACCAGCGACCCGAGCATCAGCTCGAGCCTGAAGTTCCTGCGCAAGACGCCCTGGGCCCGGGACAAGGTCGAAAGCCTGTACCTGTTCATGCTGCGCGAGCAAAGGCGCGAACGCCAAGGCCGCTGATGACGATGCGCATCCGCATCGAGCCTGCCGGCTTCGAGTTCGACGCGGCGCCTGGGGCCACGTTGCTCCAGGCGGCAGAAGACGCGGGCCTCGAGATTCCCGCTTCGTGCCGCAATGGCACATGCCGCACCTGCATCTGCGAGACGCGTGGCGGCGCGGCGGTGCGCTACCGCGTGGAGTGGCCGGGGCTGTCGGTCGACGAGAAGGATGACGGATGGGTTCTGCCTTGCGTGGCCGAGCCGATGGCGGACCTGACTCTGGTTGTTCCGTTTGCCGTGTCCGTGTTCGATTGAAGTTGTTGGCGGGCCAAGGCCTGTGTGCCTGTGCGCGCCGGCGCTTCACTCGGGCGGTCGACGCTTTCAGCGCCGACTGCATTGCGCTGCTCGCGAAGCCGACCTGTGCGGCAGAACTCGCTGCGTTCACTCCGTTCGCTCCGCTCAGACAGCTGCCGCAAGCTAGAAGTTGAGGCGCGCAAGGTGCCCTTGCGCGCAGGCCGGCTCCACTGCGCTGCTCATCGCCCGAGAGGCGCGCCGGCACGCACAGGCACACAGGCCTTGGCCGGGACGCGCTGTTGTTGTTCTCCCGGTTCGACCCACCGTTGTTGAAACCGTCACACCGTTCCCCGGCGAGGCGCGGCAGGGGCTGCGGGCCGGGGGCGATTTCCGGGGCGACGAGGAGCGCAGCGCTGGGGCTTGAGCTTGCCTGCCGAAGGACAGGCAAGCGGCCTCCACTGACTTGCGGCAGTTGTCTGAGCGTAGCGACGCAGTCGCGTAGCGAGTTCTGCCGCACAAGCCCCAGCGCGAGCACCGCAGTGCAGTCGATGCCGAAGGCAGCGACCGCCCCGGTATGAGCCCCCGGCCCGCAGCCCCTGCCGCGCCTCGCCCCGCCCTAAACCCAAACCCCAACCCAAATATCTCAGCTGCGCGAAGCAGACGAAACGATCCGATCCCGCCGAGCCAGGCTCGGGAACAACTTGACCCACCCCAGCGCCACCAGCACCGTACCGATCCCGCCCACCACCACCGAGCCCACAGGCCCGAGCAGAGCAGCCGTCGCACCCGATTCGAACTCGCCCAGCTGATTGCTCGCGCCGATGAAGATCGAGTTGACCGAGCTCACGCGCCCGCGCATCTCGTCGGGCGTCTCCAGTTGCACCAGCGTCTGGCGAATCACCACGTTGACCATGTCGGCCCCACCCGAGATCGCCAATGCGATCAGCGACAGCAAGAAGCTGCGCGACAGGCCGAACACGATCATGCACACGCCGAAGATGCCCACCGCCGCAAGCAGCGTGCGCCCCACGTGCCGCTCCACCGGGCGCCGCGTGAGCACGATGGACATCAGCAATGCGCCCACCGCCGGCGCGCTGCGCAGCAAGCCCAGGCCCCATGGGCCCGTGTGCAGGATGTCCTTGGCATAGATGGGCAGCAGCGCCACCGCGCCGCCCAGCAGCACCGCAAACAGATCGAGCGACACCGCGCCCAGCACCGTCTTGCGCTGCCAGATGAACTTCACGCCGGCCAGCAGCGTCTCCATGGTCACCGGCTCCTTGGCCCGCTCAGGCTGCTCGTAGCGCAACAGGGCCACCAGCACCGCCGCCACCACGAACAGCAACAGGCTCGCCGCATACACCGCCGCCGCACCCGCCACGAACAGCAGGCCACCCAACGCCGGCCCGCTGATGATCGCGCCCTGCGTGCCGGCCGAACTGAAGGCCATGGCGCGCGGCAGCGCCAGCGGCGGCACCAGCAAGGGAACCAGCGCCTGCTGGGCCGGCATCTGGAAGGCGCGCACCGCGCCCAGCACCAGAGACAGCCCCAGCAGCAACCCGCGCGATGCAAAGCCGCCACCCTGCGCCACCAGCAGCGCCAACGCCACGGCGCCCTGCACCGCCATGCAGATGGCAACGATGCGAGCGCGATGGTGCCGGTCCACCACGTGGCCGGCCAACAACGCCAGCAGCAGGGCCGGGCCGAACTGGTACAGGCCCACCAGCCCCAGGTCCCAGGCGCTGGACGTCAGGTCGTACATGTGCCAGCCAATGGCCACCATCAGCATCTGCATGGCGGCCGTGCCGCAGACGCGGGCGCCCCACATGTACATGAAGGGACGCTCGCGCGTGAGGTCGGAAAAAGTGAATTGAGGAGAAGAAGACGGGTCGGGCATGCGAGCGCCGAGCATAGCGGGCGCGCCGGCGCGCCCTGCCCGGGCGCTGACGCGCGAGCGACGCTGGCGCCTTGGGCAGCTAGGGCGCGCCGTAGCGATGCCGCGCCAGCGCGGCGCCCTTGCCCAGCGCCTCCAACTTCAGGCGGGCCACTTCGCGGTCCATGGGCGCCAGGCCGCAGTTGGTGCACGGCAGCAGGCGCTGCAGCGGCACGTACTTCAGTGCCTCGCCGATGGTGTCGGCCACCTGCTCGGGCGTCTCGATCACGTCGCTGGCCACGTCGATCACGCCCACCATCACATCCTTGCCGTCCAGCAGCTTCATGAGCTGTGGGGGCACGTGCGAATGAAAGCACTCCAGGCTCACCTGGTCGATGCTGCTCCTGGCCAGGGCCGGGAACACCAGTTCGTATTGACGCCACTCCTCGCCCAGCGTGGCCTTCCAGTCCACGTTGGCCTTGATGCCGTAGCCATAGCAGATGTGCACCGCCTTCGTGCAGCTCAGGCCTTGCGCGGCGCGCTCCAGCGCCTTCACGCCCCACTCGGCCGCTTCCTTCATGTAGACGTTGAAGGCCGGTTCGTCGAACTGGATGATGTCCACGCCGTCGGCCTGCAAGGCCAGCGCCTCCTGGTTGAGCAACTCGGCAAAGGCCATCGCCATCTTCACGCGGTCGCCGTAGAAGCGGTCGGCCACGGTGTCGACGATGGTCATGGGTCCCGGCAGCGTGAACTTGATCTTCTTGCGGGTATGGGCGCGCAGCAGCTTCGCCTCGGTGGCATGCACGCGGCCCTTCAGGCGCAGCGCGCCGACCACCTGCGGCACCATCGCGTCATAACGGTTGTCGCGGATGCCCATCTTCACCTTGTGCTCGAAGTCGATGCCCTCGACCTGCTCCAGGAAGCCGTGCACGAAGTGCTGGCGCGACTGCTCGCCGTCACCGATCACGTCCAGGCCGGCGTCTTCCTGCGTCTTGATCCACAGCAAGGTGGCATCGGCCTTGGCCTGGGCCAGCTCGGCGCCCTCGGATTTCCATTGCGGCCAGAGCTTCTGAGTTTCGGCCAGCCAACCGGGTTTGGGCAGGCTGCCGGCAATGGTGGCGCTGAACAACTGGCGGGTCATGGGGGCCTCCGGGAGAATCGGTGCGGCATGCTACGCCAGGGCGACGGGGCGTGCACTTGCTTTTCCGGCGCCCGCCCTGCACATGCGTCAGTCCTGATCCGCCAACCGGTACCCGCCATGAACACCCAGCCCGCCGCCGACACCCTGCACATCGTCTGTCCGCACTGCCACACCACGAACCGGGTGCGCGCCGACCAGCTCGGCAGCGCGCCCGATTGCGGCAGCTGCCACCAGCCCCTGTTCGGCGGCCGCTCGGTGGCCCTGGACGCGCAGAGCTTCGAGCGGCACCTGCAGCGCAACGAGATTGCCCTGCTGGTCGATTTCTGGGCGCCCTGGTGCGGCCCCTGCCGCCAGATGGCACCGGGCTTCGAGCAGGCCGCCGCCAGGCTGGAGCCGCACGTGCGCCTGGCCAAGGTCGACACCGAGGTCGTGCCGGCCCTGGGCACGCGCTACAACATCCGCAGCATTCCGACCCTGGCCCTGTTCAAGGGCGGCCGCGAAATCGCCCGCCAGGCCGGCGCCATGGGCGCGGCCGACATCGTTCGCTGGACGCAGGCGAACCTGCGCTAGTCAGCGATCAAGATGTGATGGTGCCGGCCATTCTTCACCGGCGCGAAGAGGACCATCACTGAATCGCTCGGTCGCATCCCCCAGGATGCCCCGCAAGATCTCCGGCAACTCGAACACCGCGCGATTGCGCACGCCGGCCGTTGCAGCGCGCAGTTGGGGCAGCCGCTGCAGCATCTGCGCCACTGCTTCATCCACTCTCGAATAGCTCGGGCTGACGATGCCCGCGCCCTGCTCGCGCACCCATTGCGTGTTGTAGCGCTCCTGCGGCAGGGTGTAGCGGTTGCGCACCACGATCACGGGCAGTTTCATCTGCACCGCCTCGCTCACGCTGCCCGGGCCGGGCTTGCCGATGAAGAAGTCGGCCAACTGCATGTAGTGCGCCACATCGGGCGTAAAGCCCAGCACCAGCCGCGGTGCGCTGGCCGGCAGCGCCTTCAGTGACCTGGCCAGCGCCGCGTTGTGGCCGCAGGCCAGGATGAGTTGCGTGTCGGGCAGGCGCCGGGCGATGTTCAGCATCACCTTCGAGCCCTGGCCGCCGAAGAGCACCAGCCCGGTGGGCCGATGCGGGTCAAGCCCCAGCCTTTTCCGCTCGGCCGCACGGTCGATGGCCGCCACGTCGTAGAAGCCCGTGCGAATCAGCATGCCCGAGGTGGCATGGATGTGCGAAAGCGCATGGCCCGCCGCGTGCGCCTGCGCCACCGCGCGGCCCGACCCGCACACCAGGTGGATCGGCAGGTCCGGCTCCATCCAGAAATGCGGCGGATAGTCGGCCATGTCGGTCAGCACCGTCACGTAGGGAACGCCCGGCAGGCTTGCCGCCAGCGATTCGTACAGCACGCGGTTGAAGTTGGGAATGAGCGAGACGACCATGTCGGGCTCGCGCTCCAGCCAGGCGCGCTGCAACTGCCGCACCAGCGGCGCATGGCCCCAGCGGATCAGGCCCTGCAGCAGCTTGAGTTCCTGCGCCAGCCCCACCGTCCAGCCGCGCGCCAGGCGCTTGTTGTAGAAGTCTTCCGGGTCCATGCCGGTGAGCTTGCGAAAGCCGTCCTTGGGGTCGAGCATTTCGCGCAGGTTCACCAGCCGCACCTGCCAGCCCAGGCCGGCACGCGCAATGGCCGCCTCCAGTGCCAGGGCCGAGGCGCGATGGCCTCCACCGGCATTGAAGTAGACGAGATCGACGACGACGGCGCTCAAGCGTGCTGCGCCGCTGCTGCTGCCGCACGGGCCGCGCGCTCGGCCGCCTTGGTCAGCACCGGCATCTCTTGCGCCCACTGCAATATCTCCAGGCGGCCATCCGCATGCTCGGCCAGCGCGGTGAGGCTTTCCACCCAGTCGCCGTCGTTGGCATACAGCACGCCGTCGATGTCGCGCAGCTCCGCATGGTGGATGTGCCCGCACACCACCCCCTGCAGGCCGCGCTTGCGCGCCTCGCGGGCCACGGCGTTCTCGAAGTCGCCCACGTAGCTCACGGCGCGCTTGACCTTGAGCTTGAGGTACTTGGAAAGCGACCAGTAGGGCAGGCCCATGCGTGCGCGCAGCGAGTTCAGGTGCCGGTTGAGCTTGAGCGTGAACTCATACAGCGTGTCGCCCACGTGGGCCAGCCACTTGGCGCACTGGATCACGCCGTCGAACAGGTCGCCGTGAATGATCCACAGCTTGCGGCCGTCGGCCGTCTCGTGCACCCATTCTTCGGCCACTTCCACGCCGCCGAAGGTGTGGTTGATGTACTTGCGCGCGAACTCGTCGTGGTTGCCCGGCACGAAGATCACCCGCGTGCCGCGGCGCGCCTTGCGCAGCAGCTTCTGGATGACGTCGTTGTGCGCCTGCGGCCAGTACCACTGCCGGCGCAGCTGCCAGCCGTCGATGATGTCGCCCACCAGGAACAGCGTCTCGCACTCGGTGTGCTTGAGGAAGTCGAGCAGCGCGCGCGCCTGGCAGCCGGGCGTTCCCAGGTGCAGATCCGAGATCCACAGCGTGCGAAAGCGTTGTGGCGGGCGCGTGACGATGTCATCCGCCCCGCCGCCGTCCAGCGGGTCCGATGCGGCCGTGTCACGCCAGGCGGCAAGAAAAGCGTCATCGCGTTGCATGGACACTCATGGTTGCGTCCATCGGTGTCGTTGCCGTGTCGAAGCCATGAAGCTTGAGTGACGTCGCGGGCGCGCCACGCCGGGGCGGGCTTCAGCCTTGCCGGTCCTTCAGATGACGGCGCAGCACGATCCAGCCAGCGCCCACGGTAAAGGCGAACACCAGCGCCACCAGCACCCAGAACCCGTGCGGGTTGTCCGACAGCGGAATGCCGCCCACATTCATGCCGAACAGGCCGGCCAGGATGTTGATGGGCAATGCCAGCACCGTCACGATGGTCAGCACGAACAGGCTGCGGTTGTTGTCCTCGTTCACGCTGGCGGCAATTTCTTCCTGCAGGAGCTTGATGCGTTCCTGCAGCGACTGCATGTCGCGCAGCACCACCGAAAACTCTTCGGTGGCAGCGCGCAGCTCCTGCACGTCGCCCTGCGCCATCCAGTCCGGCGGGTTCTGCAGCAATCGGAACAGCGCCGCGGGCTCTGGCGCCAGCAGCCGCTGCAGGCGCACCAGCAGCCGGCGCAGGCCGCCCAGGCGCGCTCGCTTGGCCACCAGGCGGCCGGCCAGCAACTGGTCTTCGATGCGGTCGACGTGCTCGGTCACCGAGCGCACGATGCCCACAAGCACATCGGCCTGGGTACGCATGAGCCGCTCCAGAAGATCGGCGGTAGAGCGGAAAGCCTCGCCGCGATTGACTGCCGTGCGCAGGTTGTCGACCGAGCGCAGCGGGTGCCGCCGGCCGGTGACCACCAGGCGCCGGTCCACGCTGATCCACAGCGTGGAGATGTCGGACGCATCGAGCTCGAAGTCGAAGTGCACGTCGTTGATGACGGCCGTGAGCGACTCGTCCGCACGCTCTATGCGCGTGGAGAACACGCCGTCGCGCAGCATCTCGAAGAAATCGGGCGCGAGCTGCGCATGCCGCGCCAGCCAACGCTCCGCCCCCACCTGCGCCAGGTTGAAGTGCAGCCAGGCGAAACCGGGCGCGGCCTCGTCGGGTGCCGGGCGCCCATGCGCAAGCCAGTCCGCCGCGGCGGCGGACGACAAGGCACGGCCGATACCGCCCGGACCGAAGACAAAGCCGCAGATCAGGCCCGCTTCGTCGCCGCCGTAGTTCGCGGTGGCGGCTTCATTGAAAGAGACAGGCACGGTGGCGGGAATTCCTGGGAGGGCATAGCGGCAGCCGCCAGCGGGCGCCTGGCCGCAATGCTGGGGCCGCCGTGTGTCAGCCGTATGTCACAAAGCCGTCACGGAAGGCGCGGAGCCGTAGGGCGCAAAGCGGCTGTAGTCCTCGTTCACGTCCAACGCCTTGCCCACAAAGGGAAAGGCGCGCTGCAGGCAATCTTCGCGCTCGCACACCTTGCAGCCCATGCCGATGGGCGTGGCCGCCTCCGGGTCGTTCAGGTCCAGCCCCTTGGCATACACCAGCCGCGGCGCATGACGGATGTCGCAGCCCAGGCCGATGGAGAAGATCCTTCGCGGCGACCCCCAGCCGCGCTGCCCTTGCGACACGGTGCGCGCAACCCACAGGTAGCGGCGCCCATCGGGCATGGAGGCCAGCTGCGGCAGGATGCGTTCGGGCTGGCCGAAGGCCTCGTACACGTTCCACAGCGGGCAGGTGCCGCCGGTGCGGCTGAAGTGGAAATGCGTGGCCGACTGGCGCCTGGAGATGTTGCCCGCGCGGTCTACCCGCACGAAGAAGAAAGGCACGCCCGGCGCGCCCGGCCGCTGCAGGCTGCTCAGGCGATGGCACACGGTCTCGAAGCCGACGCCAAAGCGCTGCTGGAGCAGCTCGATGTCGTAGCGCAGCGATTCGGCCGCCTGCAGGAACTCGCCATAGGGCAGCAGCAAGGCACCGGCAAAGTAGTTGGCCAGGCCCACGCGTGCCAGCCGGCGCGCCGGTGCGTCGCTGGTGAAGGGCGGCACGTCGACCAGTGCGTCGATGCCCTCGCCCGCTTCCAGCAGTGCCAGTTGCGTGCCCAGCTGGAAGGCCTGCTGGCTGCGGTGCAACGCGGCCGACAGCAGAAGCTGGCGGGTGGACGGGTCGTAGCGCCGCTTGTCGCCCGTGGTGTCGGCACTGACCAGCACCTGCACCCCGTGGTTCTTCTTGAGCCGCTGCACCAGCCAGTCGGTGAGCGGGGCGCCCTGTGCACGCGCCTCGCCGGCCAGCGATTCGGCCGCGCGATCGAGCGCGTCGAAGTGGTTCTGGTGGGCAAAGAAGAAGTCGCGCACCGCCTCGAAAGGCATGGCGCGAGACTCCGGCAGGTCGGAGCGACCATCGCCCAATTGCAGTGCCAGCGCTTCCAGCCGCTCCTGGCTCTCGGCGTTGCGCCGGTGCAGCGCGAGCACGGCGCGGCCCAGCGCGGGCATCTGCCGGGCCACCTCTTCCAGCTCGGGCAGGGCAATGGCCTCGGGCGCATCGGACAGCGCCTCGCGCAGACCGGCGACCAACCGCGCTTCCTCGTCTTCCGAAAACTGCTGGATGTCCACGCCCAGCACGCGGGAGATCTTGAGCAGCACCGCCACCGTGAGCGGCCGCTGGTTCTGCTCGATCTGGTTGAGGTAGCTGGGCGACAGGCCCAGCGCCTGCGCCAGGGCGACTTGCGACATGCCCCGCTGTGCACGCAGCTTGCGCAGGCGCACACCCATGAACGTCTTCTTCATCTCGCTTTCCCTTGCTCGATCTCGGAATTTGCAAACTTCGCAAATTCGCTGCTTTCTCTTCGCAGGAATTTGCCATTTCAGTTCTTACGCAGGCGCCATTTTCTGCGTAAATTGCGAATCATGACAACATTTCCAGCAAGCACCGAGTTGCATGAACTGGTCCTGCCCGCGCATGCCAACCACCACGGCACGCTGTTCGCGGGCCAGGCACTGCAGCTGATGGCCAAGGCCGCCTTCCTGGCCGGCCGCAGTGCCGCGCAGGCCGAAGTCGTGATGGCCGGCGTGACGGGGACGGACTTTCTCTGCCCCGTGCCGGTTGGCCATCGGCTCAGCTTGCGCGCACGGGTCAGCCGCATGCGCCGCAGCTCCATGACCGTCTGCGTAACGGCCTCGGCGGACCGGCCCGGCGTGCCTGCAAAGGAAGTCCTCAAGGGCGTATTCGAAATGGTCGCCGTCGACGTGAACGGACGGCCTGCCCGCATCAACCGCTCCCACCTGAACAAGGAAAACGCATGAGCTCCGCCACCACCGAGGCCAACGCGCCCGCAAGCACGTTCAAGCCCAAGAAGTCCGTCGCCCTGTCGGGCGTTGCAGCCGGCAACACGGCGCTGTGCACCGTGGGCCGCACCGGCAACGACCTGCACTACCGTGGCTACGACATCCTCGACATCGCCGAGGTCTGCGAGTTCGAGGAAATCGCCCACCTGCTGGTGCACGGCAAGCTGCCCACGCGCTCGGAGTTGCGCGCCTACAAGAATCGCCTGAAGGCCATGCGCGGGCTGCCCGTGAGCGTGAAGGAAGCGCTGGAGAGCCTGCCCGCCAGCGCCCACCCCATGGACGTGATGCGCACCGGTGTTTCCGCACTGGGCTGCAACCTGCCCGAGAAGGACGACCACAACCTGGCCGGCGCCCGCGAGATCGCCGACCGGCTCATGGCTTCGCTGGGTTCCATGCTGCTGTACTGGTACCGCTGGAGCACGCACGGCAAGCGCATCGAGGTGGAGACGGACGACGACTCTATCGGCGGCCATTTCCTGCACCTGCTGCACGGCAGGAAGCCTTCGCAGGCCTGGGTGAGCGCCATGCACACCTCGCTGAACCTGTATGCCGAGCACGAGTTCAACGCCTCCACCTTCACCGCGCGCGTCATTGCCGGCACGGGCAGCGACATGTACTCGGCCATTGCCGGTGCCATCGGTGCGCTGCGCGGCCCCAAGCACGGCGGCGCGAACGAGGTGGCCTTCGAGGTGCAGAAGCGCTACGACACGCCCGACGAGGCCGAGGCCGACATCCGCCGCCGGGTCGAGGCGCGCGAAGTCGTCATCGGCTTCGGGCACCCGGTGTACACGGTGAGCGACCCGCGCAACGTGGTCATCAAGCGCGTGGCCCGGACGCTCTCGGAGGAGGCCGGCTCGACCAAGATGTTCGACATTGCGCAGCGCCTGGAATCGGTCATGTGGGACGCCAAGAAGATGTTCCCCAACCTCGACTGGTTCAGCGCAGTGAGCTATCACATGATGGGCGTGCCCACCGCGATGTTCACGCCGCTGTTCGTCATTGCGCGCACCAGCGGCTGGGCGGCGCATGTGATCGAGCAGCGCATCGACAACAAGATCATCCGCCCGAGCGCCAACTACACCGGCCCGCAAGACCTGCAGTTCGTGCCGATCGACGCACGCCAGTAAGGGGGACGCGCGGGCCGCACAAGCTTTCACTTTGCTTTCATCGCGAAACCTGCCGCCGCACTAGCATGCTGGCAGGGCCGCACGCGAGAAAAAGCGAAGCCGAAAGCGGCCCGTCCACGACAACACACGGAGACCCCCGACATGACGATCAGCCGCCGCAGCTTTTCCGCCGCCATCGCCAGCCTTGGCGTTCCACTGCCATTCGTGGCGCGCGCGCAGGACAACTATCCCAACAAGCCGATTCGCATCGTGTGTCCGTTCGCGCCCGGCGGCGGCTCGGACTTCATCGCTCGCGTGGGTGCCGACCTGCTCGGCAAGGGCCTGGGGCAGTCGGTGGTGGTGGACAACCGGCCCGGCGCCGGCGGAACGCTGGGCACCGACATCGCACTGCACTCGCCGGCCGACGGCTACACCCTCCTGCTGGTGGCCGGAAGCTACACGGTCAACCCATCGCTGTACAAGCTCAAGTTCGACCCGGTGGCGGACATGATGCCGGTGATCCAGCTGTCCAAAGGTGCCTACGTGGTGTGCATCAACCCCGCCAAGGTGCAGGCGAAGAACCTGGACGAGCTGCTCGATTTCGGCCGCAAGAACCCCGGCAAGCTGACCTTCGCATCGGCGGGCAACGGCAGCCACCTTCACATCAGCACCGAATACATGTTCGGCATGGCCAAGGTGAAGGCCACGCATGTTCCATACAAGGGCACGGGCCCGGCCGTGACCGACCTGGTGGCCGGCAACGTCGACATGCTGGTGGCCGGCACCGAGGCACTGATGCCGCACGTGAAGTCGGGCCGGCTGCGCGCACTGGCCGTGACCACCGCCAAGCGCCAGAGCGCCTATCCGGACATTCCTTCGGTGGCCGAATCGAACGGCCTGAAGGACTACGACGTCGTGGCCTGGCACGGACTGATCGCGCCCAAGGGCGTGCCGCCGGCCGTGATCGCCAAGATCAACGCCGCGCTCAACAACGGCCTGAAGGCGCCCGAGTTGGTGGCCAAGCTGGAGCCCACGGGTGTTTCGCCCGCGGGTGGCACGCCCGATGAATTCGGCAAGCTCATCCAGGCCGAGATCCCGCGCTACGCGAAGGTCGTGAAAGACAACAACATCAAGGCCGACTGAACCTGCGCCTGCGCCCGGAGCATTCCGGGCGCGCGCGCCCGTGCGGCATCGGCCGCCCACGTTTGCAATGAACCATCTCCATCGTCAGCCTCTTGCGGGCACTTCGCTCGACT
The DNA here is from genome assembly GCA_018241225.1 of Pseudomonadota bacterium. Lineage (GTDB taxonomy): Bacteria > Pseudomonadota > Gammaproteobacteria > Burkholderiales > Burkholderiaceae_C > Variovorax. The sequence goes on along the minus strand of JAFEEG010000005.1, from coordinate 27,901 downwards.
ATTTCAACGCCCGCGCCGCCGTGGATGCACTGCGCCCCGGCGCCTGGGCCACCCTGCCCTACACGGCGCGCGTGCATGCCGAGAACCTGGTGCGCCGCGCCGAGCCCGCGCAATTGAACGCGTACCTGCTGCAACTGATCGAGCGGCGCAGCGACCTGGACTTTCCGTGGTTTCCGGTGCGCGTGGTGTGCCACGACATCCTGGGCCAGACCGCGCTGGTGGACCTGGCCGGCCTGCGTGACGCCATTGCGGCGCAAGGGGGCGACCCGGCCGCCGTGAACCCGGTCGTGCCGGTGCAACTGATCGTGGACCACTCGCTGGCCGTGGAGTGCGGCGGGTTCGACCCCGATGCCTTCGCGAAGAACCGCGCCATCGAGGACCGCCGCAACGAAGACCGCTTCCACTTCATCGAGTGGACGAAGAAGGCCTTCGACAACGTCGACGTGATTCCCGCGGGCAACGGGATCATGCACCAGATCAACCTGGAGAAGATGTCGCCGGTGGTCTACGTGCAGGACGGCGTGGCCTTTCCCGACACCTGCGTGGGCACCGACAGCCACACGCCGCACGTGGACGCGCTGGGCGTCATCGCGGTGGGCGTGGGCGGCCTGGAGGCCGAGAACGTGATGCTCGGCCGCGCTTCGTGGATGCGCCTGCCGACCATCGTGGGCGTGCAGCTCACCGGGCATCGGCAGCCGGGCATCACAGCCACCGACATCGTCCTGGCCTTGACCGAGTTCCTGCGCAAGGAGAAGGTGGTGGGCGCGTATGTCGAGTTCTTCGGCGAAGGAGCGCGAAGCCTGTCCATTGGCGACCGAGCCACCGTCTCCAACATGTGCCCCGAGTACGGCGCCACCGCCGCGCTGTTCTACATCGACGAGCAGACGCTCGACTACCTGCGGCTCACGGGCCGCAGCAGCGAGCAGGTGAAGCTGGTCGAGACGTATGCGAAGACGGCGGGTTTCTGGGCCACCGACCTCGAGAGCGCGCAGTACGAGCGCGTGTTGAGCTTCGACCTGTCTGGCGTCGTGCGCAACATGGCCGGCCCGTCCAACCCGCATCGCCGGCTGCCCACCTCGCAACTGCGCGAGCGCGGCATCGCCGTCGACCTGGACAAGGCGCGCGCCGAAGAGGCTCAGGGACTGATGCCCGATGGCGCAGTCATCATTGCGGCCATTACCAGTTGCACCAATACCTCCAATCCGCGCAACGTCATTGCCGCCGCGCTGCTGGCCCGCAATGCCAACGCACGCGGCCTGGTGCGCAAGCCCTGGGTCAAGAGCTCGCTCGCGCCGGGCTCGAAGGCCGTGGAGCTGTACCTGAAGGAGGCCGGCCTCCTGCCGGAGCTGGAGAAGCTGGGCTTTGGCATCGTTGCCTTTGCCTGCACCACCTGCAACGGCATGAGCGGCGCGCTCGACCCGAGCATCCAGCAAGAAATCACCCGCCGCGACCTCTACGCAACGGCCGTGCTCTCGGGCAACCGCAACTTCGACGGGCGCATCCACCCGTATGCGAAGCAGGCCTTCCTGGCGTCGCCGCCGCTGGTGGTGGCCTACGCCATTGCGGGCACCATCCGTTTCGACATCGAGCAGGACGTGCTGGGCATCGACTCGGGCGGCAACGAAGTCCGCCTGCAAGACATCTGGCCCAGCGACGAGGAGATCGACGCCATCGTCGCCCGCAGCGTCAAGCCCGAGCAGTTCCGCCAGGTGTATGAGCCGATGTTCGCCATTCGTGCCGACGATGGCGAAGCGGTGAGTCCGCAGTACGACTGGCGGGCGCCCTCCACCTACATCCGCCGCCCGCCGTACTGGGACACCGAGGGCGTGGGCGCGCTGGCCGCCAATGCGCGCACGCTCTGCGGCATGCGGCCGCTGGCCCTGCTGCCCGACAACATCACGACCGACCACCTCTCGCCTTCCAACGCCATCCTGATGGATTCGGCCGCCGGCGAGTACCTGCACAAGATGGGCCTGCCGGAGGAAGACTTCAATTCCTACGCCACGCACCGGGGCGACCACCTCACCGCCATGCGCGCCACCTTCGCCAACCCCACGCTGAAGAACGAGATGGTGCGCAACGCCGACGGCAGCGTGCGTGCGGGGTCGCTGGCGCGCATCGAGCCCGAGGGCCGCGTGGTGCGCATGTGGGAGGCCATCGAGACCTACCTGAACCGGCGCCAGCCGCTGATCGTGATTGCCGGTGCCGACTACGGCCAAGGCTCCAGCCGCGACTGGGCCGCCAAGGGCGTGCGCCTGGCAGGCGTGGAGACGGTGGTGGCCGAGGGCTTCGAGCGCATCCACCGCACCAACCTGATCGGCATGGGCGTGCTGCCGCTGGAATTCCGGCCCGGCACCAATCGCCTCACGCTGGGGCTCGATGGCACCGAGACCTACGATGTGCAGGGTGAGCGCACGCCGCGCGCCGAACTCACCCTGCTCATCCATCGCCCGAACGGGCAAGTGCTGCACGTGCCGGTCATCTGCCGGCTCGACACGGCCGAGGAGGTGTCGGTGTACGAAGCCGGCGGCGTGCTGCAGCGCTTTGCACAGGACTTTCTTGCGTCCACCGCTTCGGTGGACTGAACGACAAACGACATGGCATTCGCACCGCAGATCAAGATCCGCGCCACCTACATGCGCGGTGGCACCAGCAAGGGCGTGTTCTTCCGCCTGCAAGACCTGCCCGAGTCGGCGCAGCAGCCCGGCGCCGCGCGCGACGCGCTGCTGCTGCGCGTCATCGGCAGCCCCGACCCCTACGGCAAGCAGATCGACGGCATGGGCGCGGCCACCTCCAGCACCAGCAAGGCAGTGATCCTCTCCAAGAGCGCGCGGCCCGGGCACGACGTGGACTACCTCTTCGGCCAGGTGGCCATCGACCAGGCTTTCGTGGACTGGTCTGGCAACTGCGGCAACCTCTCGGCGGCAGTGGGGCCCTTCGCCATTGCCAACGGGCTGGTCGACGCCGGCCGCATTCCACGCGACGGCCTGTGCACCGTGCGGATCTGGCAGGCCAACATCGGCAAGACCATCGTCGCGCATGTGCCCATCACCGACGGGCAGGTGCAGGAAACGGGCGACTTCGAACTCGACGGCGTGACCTTTCCCGCGGCAGAAGTGCAGCTCGAGTTCGTGGACCCGGCCGACGAAGGCGAGAGCGGTGCCATGTTCCCCACCGGGCGCGTGGTCGACACGCTCGAAGTTCCCGGCGTGGGCACCTTCAAGGCCACCTTCATCAATGCCGGCATCCCCACCATCTTTCTCAACGCCGCGGACATCGGCTACACCGGCACCGAGCTGCAGGCCGCCATCAATGGCGACAAGGCCGCGCTGGCACGCTTCGAGGCCATGCGCGCCAGGGGCGCGGTGAAGATGGGGCTGATCAAGGACGTGTCCGAAGCAGCCACCCGCCAGCACACGCCCAAGATCGCCTTCGTGGCCCCGCCGGCCAGCTACCTGGCCTCCAGCGGCAAGTCCGTGCAAGCGGCGGACGTCGACCTGCTGGTGCGCGCGCTGTCGATGGGGCAGCTGCACCACGCCATGATGGGCACGGCCGCAGTGGCCATCGGCGCGGCGGCGGCGGTGCCGGGCACGCTGGTCAACCTCGCGGCCGGTGGCGGCGAAAAGCAGGCAGTTCGCTTCGGCCATCCATCGGGCACCTTGCGCGTGGGTGCGCAGGCAAGGCAGGACGGCGACCAGTGGACCGTGACCAAGGCACTGATGAGCCGCAGCGCGCGGGTGCTGATGGAAGGCTGGGTGCGCATACCTTCAGGAGACCTCTCATGACGAACACCCGATTCACGCGGCGTCGCGCCGCGGTGCTCGCGCTCTGGGCGTGCGCACTGGCCGCCGCTGCGCCTTCCCAGGCCCAGCAAGCCTGGCCCACCAAGCCGATCCGCTTCGTCGTGCCCTTCTCGGCGGGCGGCGCCAACGACCTGCTGGGCCGTGCGGCGGCCGAAGGCGCATCGAAGGTGCTGGGCCAACCCATCATCGTGGACAACAAGCCCGGCGCCGGGGCCATGCTGGGCACCGACGTGGTGGCCAAGAGCGCGCCCGACGGCTACACCTTCCTCATCAGCGCGGCCGGCGTCATTTCCAACAGCATGATCCGCAAGGTGCCCTACAAGGACAGCGACCTGGTGCCCGTGGCCATGGTGGGCCTGGCCCCCTCGGTGATCGTCGCGCCCGCCGATGCGCCCTACAAGGACCTCAAGGAATTCGTCGCTGCATCGAAGAAGGGCAAGGGCCTGCACTTCGCCACCGCGGGCACCGGCAGCACGCCGCACTTCGTGGAAGGACTGCTGGAGAAGAACCACGGCGCCAAGCTCGACCTGGTGCCCTACAAGAGCGGCTCCGAATCCATCACCGCCGTGCTGGGCAGCCAGGTGGACGCCACCTCCGAGGCCAGCATCGTGGTGCTGCCCTACATCAAGGCCGGCAAGCTCAAGCCCCTGGCCACCACCTGGACGCAGCGCATATCGGCCTACCCGCAGTTGTCGACCGCGGTGGAGCAAGGCTTCGACGACATCCGCATTGCGCATTGGGCCGGCGTGCATGCGCCGGCCGGCACGCCTCAAGCCATCCTCGACAAGATGGCCGACGCGGTGGACAAGGCCATGAAGGACCCCGAAACCATCAAGCGCCTGCAGGCCGTGGGCATCGAGCCCATCGGCGGCACACGCGCATCGTTCGTGAAGTTCGTGGACGAGGAGCGCGCCCGCCTGGGCGCGGTCGTCAAGGCCACGGGCATGAAGGAAGAGTGAAGGAACAAGAGAAAGACATGACAAGCACCAGCACCCGCGAAACCCTGCGCGCGCTGGCCGAGGCGCGCCGCGGCGTGCTGGTGCCAGGCGCATTCAACGCCCTGTCGGCCCGCGTCATCGAAGACCTGGGCTTCGAGGCCATCTACATCACCGGTGCCGGCGTGACCAACATGTGGTTCGGCATGCCCGACCAGGGCTTCATGGGCCTGGCCGAGATCGCAGACCACACGGCGCGCATCCGCGACGCGGTGAACCTGCCGCTCATCGTCGACGCCGACACCGGCTTCGGCAATGCGCTGAACGTGCGCCACACGGTGCGCACGCTGGAGCGTGCCGGCGCCGATTGCATCCAGTTCGAGGACCAGGTGGCGCCCAAGCGCTGCGGCCACTTCTCGGGCAAGGAGGTCATCTCCACCGAGGAAGCCGTGAGCAAGATCAAGGCGGCGGTGGATGCCCGCCAGGACGCGGACCTGATGATCATGGCCCGCACCGACGCGGCCGCGGTGCACGGCTTCGAGGCTGCCATCGAGCGCGCGCACAAGTTTGCCGAGGCGGGCGCCGACATTCTCTTTGTCGAGGCCGTGACCACCGAGGAAGAAGTGCGTGCCCTGCCCCGGCGCCTGGCCGGCAAGCCGCAGCTGATGAACATGGTGATCGGCGGCAAGACGCCCATCTTCAACGCGCAGCAGCTGGGCGAACTGGGCTACGGCATCGTTCTGTACGCCAACGCCGCGCTGCAAGGCGCGCTGGCCGGCATGCAGAAGGCGCTGACGGTGCTGCGCGACGAGAAGGAAGTGCAGGAATCCAGCGGGCTGGTCACGCCCTTTGCGGAGCGCCAGCGGCTGGTGGGCAAGCCGGAATGGGATGCGCTGGAAAAGCGCTACAGCTGATGCGCGCCCGCGCCAGGCACGGGGCGCCTATTTGACGTCGTTGTAGACGGTGGCGCGCGACACACCCAGGTGCTGCGCCACCGTATCCATCGAGCGCTTGAGCTCGAGAAAGCCCTCGCCCTTCAAGGTCTGGACCAGGTCGCGCCGCTGGTCGGTGCGCAAGGCGCGAGGCGTGGTCGCCAGCGTCATCGCGAACCGGTCGATGCGCTCGCGGATGGCGTCCGCGTTGCCCGGGTCCAGCGACTCCTTGCCGACGCTGTCGCCGCTGGTGGCCGAGAACTGCTCGATCATGGTGGCCAGTCCCCTGAACACGGTGGTGTCGACGTTCAGGCACAGGGCCGCGAAGTAGTGGCCTTCTGAATCCTTGATGCCGATCGAGGTGCTCTTGGCGCGGCGCCCGTCGGCGAACTGGTTGGCGTAGTTGGCCAGCACCTGCGGGTATTCGTCGTCTGCAATGCGCGCCAGGCCGAGTTCGGTGGCGGGGTCGCCCACCTGACGGCCCGACAGGTTGTTGTGGATCGCCAGGATGGCGTGCTGCGGCGAGCGCAAGTCGTGCACCACCACCTCGGTGAAGGGCGCAAGGGTCGCGCCCAGCGCCGAAGCAATGTGCTTCACCTGCTCGAGGATGGTCTGCTGTTCAGTGGTAAGCGCCTTCTTCTTCATCTGGACAGTTTATCCATAGTTTGTCATTTTGTCTTGGCTGCCCAGCCAAGACACGGCAATTGGTGCATTCCCTCATTGGACTATTTATCTAATGTTAGACACTTCGTCCAAGTAGATTCCATGCACGCCACATCGACCGATCCCGACATCTCCTGCGCCAACAGCCAGGACATCGCCCCGCCCTCCGGGCACTACTCCCATGCCTGCACGGCCGCCGGCATGGTCTTCATTTCGGGCCAGCTGCCCCTGGACGAGCAAGGCAGGTCGCTGGCCGATGCGCCCTTCGAAGTCCAGGCCGGTCGCGTCCTGCAGAACATCGATGCCTGCCTGAAGGCAGTGGGCGCCCGACGCAGCGACCTGGTGCAGGTGCGCGTCTACGTCACCAGCATGGGCAAGTGGCCGGCCTTCAACCAGATCTACGCGGACTGGATCGGCAACCACAAGCCCGCACGCGCGGTGGCGCATTCGCCATCGCTGCATCACGGCGTGGCGGTGGAGGTGGAAGCGGTTGCGCTGCACCGGCCGCCGCGTCGCAACACGTTCTAGCCTTTCCCTGGGGCAGTCATTTCGAGAATCAACCGGAGACAACCACCATGTCATCAACGTCCCCAACCGGCGTGGGCAAGAAGCCCATCTACTACACGCTGTCCTTCCAACTCGTCGTGGGCCTGGCCCTGGGCATCGCGGTGGGTTACTTCTGGCCGAAGTACGGCGTCGAGCTCAACGCGCTCGCGACCGGCTTCGTGAAGCTCATCAAGATGGTCGCCGGCCTGATCGTGTTCCTGACGGTGGTTACCGGCTTTGCGGGCATGAGCAAGGGCAGCGGCCTGGGCAAGCTGAGCTTTCGCGCCATCGTCTACTTCGAGGTCATCAGCACCCTGGCGCTGATCCTGGGCTTCGCGCTGGCCAACATCTTCCAGCCGGGCGCCGGCCTGGCCATACCTGCCGACGGCGCCGCGACGGTGTCGAAGTTTGCCGAAGGCGCCAAGTCGCTCACCACGACGGAGTTCCTGCTCAACATCATTCCCAAGACGGTGGTCGATGCGCTGGCCTCGGGCGTGATGCTGCAGACTCTCCTGGTGTCGCTGCTGTTCGGCTATGGCCTGTATGCACTGGGAGACAGGGGCAAGCCGGTTGTGGACCTGCTGACCCTGGCCACCGACGCAACCTTCAAGGTCGTGGGCGTCATCCTGCGCCTGGCCCCCATCGGCGTGTTCGGCGCCGTCGCGTTCACCCTGGGCAAGTTCGGCCTGGCATCGCTCCTGCCGCTGCTCAAGCTCATCGGGCTGGTGTGGCTGGGCTGCCTGCTCTTCATCGTGTTCGTGCTCGGAACGGTGGCGCACCTGACCAGGTTCAGCCTGTGGAAGTTCATGGGCCACATCAAGGAAGAGATGATCATCGCCTTCACCACCACCTCGGGCGAGGCGGCACTTCCCGGCCTGGTCAAGAAGCTGGAGACCGCTGGCTGCAGCAAGAACGTGGTGGGCTTTGTCGTGCCGGCCGGCTATTCATTCAACCTGGACGGCTCGTCGCTGTACATGACGCTGGCTGCAATGTTCAACGCCCAGGCAGCGGGCGTGCAGGTCGGCTTGGGCGAGCAGTTTGCGCTGCTGCTGGTGTTCCTGCTCACGTCCAAGGGCCTGGCTGCGGTCAGCGGTGGCGCCTTTGTTGCACTGGCCGCGTCGCTGGCCATGTTTCCCGACATTCCCCTGGCCGGCCTGGCGCTCATCCTGGGTGTGGACCGGCTGATGGACGTCATTCGCACCGTGACCAACGTGGTCGGCAACGGCGTGGCCACCATGGCCATTGCCTATTGGGAAGTCCAGCGGGTCGACATGCCCGCCTCCATCGAATCGCTGGATTCGGTCAATGCCATGAGCGTTCCGCAACGCGCGGTTCCCTGAATCAAGGAAGAAGTTGAAATGAAAGAATCCATGTACATCGAGCCGGTCAGCGGCCAGACCTACGCGCTGAACTCGCCGCGCTGGTGCTCCGACGACCGCAAGCCCCTGCTCATCACCCCGCAGCGCGGCATTTCCCGCGACGACATCGACCGCACGCTGCGCTCGCAGTGGCGCTACCGGGCTTCGCTGCCCGTGGAAGTGGCCCGGCCCATCTCGATGGGAGAAGGTTGCACGCCGCTGGTGCAGAAGGAGTGGGGCGAGCACAGGCCCTACTTCAAGCTGGAATGGTTCAACCCCACCAGCAGCTTCAAGGACCGCGGCACCACGGTCATGCTGTCGGTGCTGCGCCAGCAGGGCGTGCAGGCGGTGCTCGAAGACAGCTCGGGCAACGGTGGCGCTTCGGTCTCCGCCTACGGCGCGGCCGGCGGCATGCGCGTGAAGATCCTGGCGCCTTCGTTCGCATCGCCACCCAAGATCGCCCAGATGCGCGCCTACGGCGCCGAGGTGCAGCTGGTCGACGGCCCGCGGCAGGAGTGCGAGAACGAGGCCGTGCGCCAATCGGCCAGCATCTTCTACTCCAGCCACAACTGGCAGCCTTTCTTCCTGGAGGGCACGAAGACCATCGGCTACGAGATCTGGGAAGACCTGAACTTCAAGGTGCCCGACAACATCGTCATGCCGGCCGGTGCGGGCAGCAACGTGCTGGGCTGCTACCTGGCCTTTTCCGAACTCATGCGCGCCGGCCAGATCCGCAAGATGCCGCGCCTGTTCGTATGCCAGCCGCTGAACTGCTCGCCCATCGATGCCAGCTTCCAGGCAGGCGTCACCACGCCGGTGGCGCGCGAGGTGCGCAAGACGATCTCCGAGGGCACGGCCATTGCCAACCCCTTGCGCCTGAAGGAGGTGGTGACGGCCGTGCGCGAGAGCGGCGGCAGCACCTTGGCGCTCGAGGAAGAAGCCATCGTCGCAGCGCTGCGGCGCACGGCCCTGCTGGGCCTCCTGCCAGAGCTGACCTCCTCGACCGCGGTCGCAGGCTTCGAACGGCTGATCCAGGCCGGCTCCATCAAGGCGAGCGAGGAGACAGTCGTGATCCTCAGCGGCACCGGCATCAAGAACGCAGGTGCCATCTCGGAGCTGTATGCATGACTGAATCGCCAAGCCTGGCCCGATTGCTCCTGCTGGACGGCAGCCAGGTCGGGCAGCTCATGGAGCCGGATGCGGTCCTGTCGGCCGTTCGAGAGGCCTTCGTCCTGCACAGCGACCGCGAGGGCCGGGTGTTCCCGGTCGTGCGCGAGCCGCTCAAGACGGGCGGCATCTTCGGCATCAAGTCGGGCGATGTGCAGTCGCAGGGGCTGCTGGGCTTCAAGGCCGCGGGGTTCTGGCCGTCGAACCGGCAACTGGGCGCGGAGCCTCACCAGGCCACGGTGATGCTGTTCGATCCGGCAACCGGCCGGCCCGTCTGCCTCATCGACGGCAATGCCATCACGACCGCGCGAACCGGCGCAGCGGGCGCGCTTGGCCTGGCCCACCTGGCTCGCCCGGAAAGCCGCTGCCTGTGCCTGTTCGGCACCGGCGTGCAGGCCAGCGTGCAACTGAGCTACGCGCTGCGGCTCATGCCGCAGCTGCGCGATGTCCGGTACGTGACCGTGGACGATGCGCCCGATCGCACTTTCGAAGAGCGCTTTTCCGGACGCTGCGACCTGCAGCATGCAACAGACCGCAACGCGGCAGTTGCGGCCAGTGACGTGGTGATTACCGCCACGCCTGGCGGCGGCCCGCTGTTCGAGCTGGATGCGGTGCAGCCCGGCACCCATCTCAACTGCGTCGGCGCCGACACCCGGGGCAAGCGGGAGCTGCCCGATGGCCTGCTTGGCCGTGCCAAGGTCTATGTCGATGACCAAGCGCAGGCCCGCCAGATCGGGGAGAGCCAGTGGACCCCCGAAGTCGCGTGCACGGAAATCGGCAACGTGATTTCCCGGAAGGTGCCTGTACGTCGAGCGCGCGAGGACATCACGGTGTTCGACATGACCGGCCTGGCCCTGCAGGACCTGACGGTCGCCCGGATGCTGCTTGATCGCGCGCGAACCGAAGGCTGCGCGACCAGCGTTCCCTGGCCCTGGTGAGGCGCGTCGGGCGCGCACCAAGACCCGCTTTTTCCCCCAACCATAGGCGGCATGACCGCCAAGGAGACATCCATGAACTTCTTGAAGCTCTTCAAGGGCGCGGCCGTGGCTGCGCTGGTGGCCGCCGGTCCGGCCGGCTGGGCGCAGGCACAGGCGCCGGCGCAGGCCAAGCCCAACATCGTCATCGTTGCAACCGGCGGCACCATTGCCGGCGCGGGCGCCTCCAGCGCGAACGTCAACGCCTACCAGTCGGCCGTGGTGGGGGTGGACAAGCTCATTGCCGCGGTGCCCGAGTTGCGCAACGTGGCCAACGTTCGCGGCGAGCAGCTGCTGCAGATCGGCTCCGAAAGCTTCAACAACGAACGCTGGCTCAAGCTGGCGCGGCGTGTGTCCGAGCTGCTCAAGTCCAATGACGTCGATGGCGTGGTCATTACCCACGGCACCGACACCATGGAAGAGACCGCCTACCTGCTCAACCTCACGCTCAAGAGCAAGAAGCCGGTGGTGCTGACGGGCGCCATGCGCCCGGCCACGGCACTGAGCGCGGATGGTCCGCTCAACGTGTACAACTCGGTGATCGTGGCGGCCAGCAAGCAGGCCGCGGGCTTGGGAACGCTGGTGGTGATGAACGACGAGATCCACAGCGCACGCGACGTCATCAAGACTCAGAGCCTGAAGGTCGAGACCTTCAAGTCGCAGTACGGCCCGCTGGGCATGGTGGTGGAAGGCGAACCGCGCTTCTATCGCGCACCGATCCGCCCCCACACCACGCAGTCCGAGTTCGACATCGAGCAGATCCAGTCCATGCCCGAGACCAACGTGGTCTACACCTACGGCAACATGAACCGCACCGCCATGGACGCGTTCATTGCATCGGGAACCAAGGGGCTGGTCTGGGCCGGGTTCGGCGCCGGCAGTGTGCCCGACTACATGGATGCGCCGCTGAAGGAAGCGCGTGCCAAGGGCATCGTCCTGGTGCGCACCACGCGCCTGGCCTATGGCTACACGGTGCGCAACGGCGAGACCAACGACGACAAGAACGACTACGTCGTGGCAGAGGACCAGACCCCGGGCAAGTCGCGCATCCTGCTGGCGCTGGCCATGACAAAGACGCACGACACCAAGGAGCTGCAACGCATCTTCTGGAAGTACTGAGCCTCAGGCCGAAGCGTCGACCACCGCCGCATCGATCCACCCGCGCAGGCTGTTGATGAAGGCGATTGCACTGGCCCGGCCCAGGTCGGTGCGGCGAATCACCGCTTCGCTCAGCCTGCCCTCTTGCAGCAGGCGGCTGCGCTCGATGCCGGGCAGCAGGCCGCAGGAGGCCGCGGGCGTTACCCAGCGCCCGTCGATCAGCAGGGCGATGTTGCCTCGGGTGCACTCGGTGATTTCGCCGCGTTCGTTCCACAGCAGCGTGTCGAAGAAGGCGTGGGGGTCGGTGGGCGCAAAGGCTTCGTAGTGCTCGCGCCGCGTGGTCTTGAAACGCACGAACTCGCTGTCGGCTTCCTCGAAGGGCCGGCCCGCCAGCTGCAGGCTCACCCGCTCGGGCGACGGCGGCAGCGCAAAGGCCTGGGCCTCGAGATTGCCGGCCGGATCGAGCAGAAGGCGCACGCGCCAGGTGCCCTGCGCGTGAGACTCGGCCAGGCGCTGCAGGCGGCCCTCGCAATGTCCGAGCTCGAAGCCGTATCCAAAATGCGCTGCGGCACCAGTCATTCGCGCCAGGTGCAGGTCGAGGTTGTGGAAGTTTCCGTCCTGCAGCCGCAGGGTCTCGAGAATCTGGAAAGGTGCGCTGGCCCGCATGAGGAATGCCCTTTTGTTGCGCCATTCCGCCCACTCGCCCGGCGCGTGGGCGTCGATGGTCACGCCGCTGCCGATGCCGCAGGCCAGGGCGTCGTTGTTCATGGTCACCGTGCGGATCGGCACGTTGAAGGTGGCGGCGCCGCCGGGCTGCACCAGCCCCACGGCACCGCAGTACACGCCGCGCGCTGCCGGCTCCAACTCGCGGATGATGCGCATGGCACTGAGCTTGGGCGCACCGGTGACCGAGCCGCACGGGAACAGCGCGCCGAACACATCCGCCAGCGTGGTGCCGCTGCGCGTGCGCGCCAGCACATCGGAGGTCATCTGCCACACGGTCGGCCAGGCCGCGACGTCGAACAGGCGCTGCACCTGCACCGAGAAGGGCTGGGCAATACGCGACATGTCGTTGCGCAGCAGGTCGACGATCATGACGTTCTCGGCGCGTTCCTTGGCGCTGGCGCGCAGCGCTTTTGCCGCCGCCGCATCGGCCGACGGCGTGGCGCCGCGTGCGGCGGTGCCCTTCATGGGGCGCGCAAGGATGTCTTCGCCCTGCCAGTGGAAGAACAGCTCGGGCGATACCGACACCACCTGCTGTTCGCCCGTGTCGATCCACGCCGCATAGGCCCTGGGCTGCGCACGGCGCAACGCGGCAAACAGGCGCAGTGAATCGAGTCGCTGCACATGCGCGTCGGTCGGCTCGCGCTTCGCATGCATGCCAGCCGTGAAGTTGACCTGGTAGACATCCCCATGCTCGATGGCCTGGTGGATGCGCGAAATGGCGGCGTCGAACTGCGCACGCCCGAGGCTTGATTGCCAGCGCAGCGGCGCCTGCCCATCGGCCGTTTCGATGCCGGGCATGTCGGGCCAAGGGAATGCCTCGTCATGCACCGAGAACCATGCCAGCGGACCCCGTGCCGCGTGCACCGCCATGGCCGCATCGAAGGCCGGCGCCGCCTCGTACTGCACGAAGCCCACGCACCAGCGCCCCTGCATGGCGTGCCGGTGAACCGCATCCAGCAGCGGCACGACCTCGTCCGGCGTCGACGCGGCCAGGATAGCGAGCGGCCGGCCAAAAGCACGGCGCAACGGCGCGGGGCCGGCACCGAAGTCGATCAGGGCCGAGATGGGTTCCCCACTGGGGAGCGTCGCCGCAGCGGCGTTCAACTCAATCTGCATGTCGAAAAGATATGGATGGCGCCTAGGCCCGCAGCGGCGCGCGCGCCAACTCGACAAAGGCGCGCAGGTAGTCCAGACCCGTGTCCGCTTCGCGGGCACCCAGGTAGATGTGCTTCTGGATGCCGCGCGGCCCCAGGCGCACCGGCACCACGTCGATCTTGCCGGCGTACTCCTGCACCAGCCAGCGCGGCAGCGCGGCCACGGCGCGACCGCTGGCCACCATCTGCAGCATGATGTCCGTGGTCTCGATGGTCTTGTGGCGCCTGGGGCTCACGCCCGCGGGCATGAGGAACTGGTTGTAGATGTCGAGGCGGTCGGGCTCCACCGGATAGGTCACCAGCACTTCCCGCGTGAGCTGCTGGGGCTTGGCATAAGGCGCCTGCGCCAGCGCGTGCCCCTTGGCCACCACCAGCACCTGTTCGTAGTCGAACACCGGCTCGAACACCAGGCCTGGCTTGAACAGCGGATCGGGCGTGACCAGCAGGTCGATCTCGTAGCCGAACAGCGCGCCGATGCCGCCGAATTGGAATTTCTGCTTCACGTCCACGTCCACATCCGGCCACGCGGCCAGATAGGGCGAGACCACCTTGAGCAGCCACTGGTAGCAGGGATGGCACTCCATGCCGATGCGCAGCGTGCCGCGCTCGCCCTGGGCGAATTGGCGCAGGCGCTCCTCGGCCAGGTCCAGTTGCGGCAGCACGCGGTTGGCCACGGCCAGCAGGTACTGCCCGGCCTGCGTGAGGCGCAGGCTGCGGCCTTCGCGCAGCCAGATGTCGGTGCCCAGCTGCTGCTCGAGCTTGCGCATGCTGTGGCTCAAGGCCGATTGCGTAAGGCAAAGCACGCCGGCCGCCGCCGTCAGCGAGCCCTGCTTCTCGACCTGCTGGACGATGGCCAGGTGGATACGTTCCAGCATGTATGAGTCAATTTCATTGATACGTGAATTAAGACCATTTTACGTCATGGCTTTGCATCCCTAGCATTCGCCCCCTCGAGAACGCTAGACAAGAGAACAAGGCACATGACCACCATTCACAACCTCGGATTCCCCCGCATCGGCGCCCGGCGCGAATTGAAGTTCGCCCTGGAGTCGTACTGGAAGGGCGAATCCTCCCGCGACGCCCTGCAGGCCCTGGGCGCGCACCTGCGCCAGCGCCAGTGGCGCGACCAGCAAGGCCTCGACCTGGTGCCGGTGGGCGACTTCTCCTTCTACGACCAGGTGCTGGACATGAGCTTCACCCTGGGCAACCTGCCGCAGCGCGTGCAAGGCTTTCACGGTGACGTGCTGGACAACTACTTCCGCGTCGCGCGCGGCCGCTCGGCACAAGGCGCGGAAGAACACGCGGCCTGCTGCGGCGGCGTGGCCGCCGGGGAGATGACCAAGTGGTTCGACACCAACTACCACTACATCGTCCCCGAGTTCAGCGCGCTCACGCAGTTCAGGCTCGATGCCTCGCGCCTGCTCGCGCAGCTGGAGGAAGCCCGCGTGCAGGGCGTGAAGGCCAAGCCAGTGATCATCGGCCCCGTTACCTACCTGGCCATCGGCAAGGCCAAGGACGACAGCGACAAGCTCGCGCTGCTGCCCGACCTGCTGGCGGTGTATGCGCAGTTGCTCGATGCGCTGGCCGAGCGCGGCGTGGAATGGGTGCAGGTCGACGAGCCGCTGCTGGTCACCGAGCTGGATGCGAACTGGCAGCATGCCTTCAACACGGCCTACCACCAGCTCAAGAGTTGCCGCGTGAAGATCCTGCTGGCCACCTACTTCGGCCAACTGTTGGACAACAAGTACCTCGCGGCCAACCTGCCGGTGGCGGGCCTGCACGTGGATGCCGTCAACGGCCGCGAAGACGTGCTGCCGCTGCTGAGCATGCTGCCCGCGCACAAGGTGCTGTCGCTGGGCGTGGTCAACGGACGCAACATCTGGAAGAGCGACCTCGGTGCCGTGCTCGACTGGCTGGAGCCGCTGGCCGCGCGCCTGGGCGAGCGGCTGTGGATCGCGCCGTCTTGCTCGCTGCTGCACGTGCCGGTGGACCTGTCCAGTGAACGCAAGCTCGATGCCGAACTCCAATCGTGGCTGGCGTTTGCGCTGCAAAAGCTCGATGAGCTGCGGGTGCTGGGCGCCGCGCTGCGCCACGGCCGCGAGGCGGTGGCGGACCAGCTTGCAGCCAATGCAGCAGCCCTTGCCGCGCGGCGCGCATCGCCGCGTGTGAACAACCCCGCCGTACAGGCCGCAGTCGCACGAGCCACCGCTGCATTGGGCCAGCGCCAAAGCCCGTATGCACAGCGCGCCACCCGGCAGGCCGCGCTGCTGAAGCTGCCGCCCTACCCCACCACCACCATCGGCTCCTTTCCGCAGACCACCGAGATCCGGCATGCCCGCAGCGAGTTCAAGGCCGGCCGGCTCGGCGCGCAGGCCTACCACGCCGCCATGCAGGCGGAAATCCGGCGCAGCGTGCACGAGCAGGAGGCCCTGGGCCTGGACGTGCTGGTGCACGGCGAGGCCGAACGCAACGACATGGTGGAGTACTTCGGCGAGCAGCTCGAAGGCTATGCCTTCAGCCAGTTCGGCTGGGTGCAGTCCTACGGATCGCGCTGCGTGAAGCCGCCCATCCTGTTCGGCGACATCAGCCGCCCGCGTCCGATGACGGTGGAATGGGCCACCTACGCGCAGTCGCTCACAAGCAAGCCGATGAAGGGCATGCTGACCGGGCCGGTCACCATCCTGAACTGGTCCTTCGTGCGCGACGACCAGCCGCGCTCACTCTCGTGCAAGCAGCTTGCGCTGGCCATTCGAGAGGAGGTGCTCGACCTGGAAAAGGCCGGCGTGCGCGTGATCCAGATCGACGAGGCCGCGCTGCGCGAAGGGCTGCCGCTGCGCAAGTCGCAATGGCAGGACTACCTGGGCTGGGCGGTAGAGGGCTTTCGCATCACGGCCAACGGCGTGCGCGACGAAACGCAGATCCACACCCACATGTGCTATTCGGAATTCAACGACATCATCGCGGCCATTGCCGACATGGATGCCGACGTGATCACCATCGAGACCTCGCGCTCGGACATGGAGCTGCTGGACGCCTTCGACAGCTTCAACTACCCCAACGAGATCGGCCCGGGTGTGTACGACATCCACTCGCCCAACATCCCGACCCAGGAGCACATCGTGCAACTGATGCGCAAGGCGGC
The DNA here is from genome assembly GCA_018241225.1 of Pseudomonadota bacterium. Classification (GTDB taxonomy): domain Bacteria; phylum Pseudomonadota; class Gammaproteobacteria; order Burkholderiales; family Burkholderiaceae_C; genus Variovorax. Next base: position 11,403 of record JAFEEG010000005.1, on the reverse strand, counting down.
GCAGCGCATTCCGGTGCAGCGCCTGTGGGTCAATCCCGACTGCGGCCTGAAGACGCGCCAGTGGGCCGAGGTGATTCCGGCGCTGGCCAACATGGTGTCGGCCGCCAGGGCCTTGCGCGCGGCGGCCTGAGCCGCCAGCGCGCAGGCCTTCAGGCTCAGACGGGCTGGCCGAACGCGGGGTCGCTCACCGAGTGGCGACCCGTCTCGATGCGCCCCGCAATGCGGCGCAGGTACGACGGGTCGGAATCGCAGGTGATCTCGAAGTCGTACCACTGGCCGCTGGCGTCCAGGTTCCAGCGCTTCTCGACGTCGTCGCCGCCCTTGACCTTGAGCTTCCACGGGCCGTCGTCGCGATAGGCCTTGGCAGTGACGGTAAACACGCAGTCGCGGCCACCGTCGTTGCGCAGCTTCAGGTGCAGGTCACCCTGCTTGACGTGGTAGCCCACGCGCACTTCCGGCTGGGGCGCGTTGCCGGCACGGCCCTGGTTTAGGTCGCCCTTGAAGTGGCGGTGAAAGCCGTTGGGACCGAGCACCCACAGGTCGTACTTGCCGGCATCGGCCAGCGTGTCCCAGTCGTCGTCCAGCTTCTCGCCGGCTTCGACCGCATAGCGGCGGGGCAGCTTGTCCAGGTGCAGCTTGTCGTAGACGTGGAACACGGCACCGGCCTCGCCACCGTTGGCGAACACCAGGCGCACCGTGCCCTGGCGCTCGCGCGTGCGGCTGCTCACGTGGAGTTCGTAAGGCAAGGCGCGCGACGGACGCGTGCCGACTTCCTGCACCGGCAACGCGGGGTTGGCCGGCGGCAGGATCTTGGGCAGCTGTGCCTGGTCGGCGCGCAGTTGGTCGGCCTGCGCCTTGGTCTTGCGGCCTGCCAGCGTGGGCAGCGGCTCGTTGTTCGGGTTGGCGAAGTTGAAGGCGCTGGTCAGGTCGCCGCACACCGCACGGCGGAAGCGGCCGATGTTGGGCTCCTTCACGCCAAAACGCTTCTCGATGAAGCGGATCACCGAGGTGTGGTCGAAGGCCTGCGAATTCACCCAACCACCGCGGCTCCACGGCGAGATCACGTACATGGGCACGCGCACGCCCGGGCCGTACACGCGGCCATCGGGCAGCGGCTGGCCCGTGGTGCCCGGTGGCTTGGGGTGGTTGAAGTATTCGAAGGCCAGTTCATCGGCGGGCACCGTGGTCTTGCCGGCGGGCGTGCCGTCGGGGTTGATGGAAGGCGCGGCCGGCGAAGGCACGTGATCGAAGTAGCCGTCGTTCTCGTCGAAGTTGACGATCAGCACCGTCTTGCTCCACACCTCGGGCACGGCGGTGAGCGCATCGAGCGCTTCCTGCACATACCAGGCGCCCTGCACCGGGCTCGACGGCCCAGGGTGCTCGGAATAGGTGGAAGGCGCCACGATCCACGACACCTGCGGCAGCTTGCCGTTCTTGATGTCGTTGCGGAAGCTCTCGAGAAAGCCGCCGTCGGGCATGGTGTTGGCAATGCCCTTGTAGAGCGGGTTGCCCGCGTTGTCGCTGGCCGGGTCGTAGGCGGGCGAGGCGGCGTCGTTGCTCACCGGCTTGCCCGAGGCCTCGTTGGCGCGCCGGTACTGCTTGAAGCCGGCCAGCGGGTTGTCGGTGTAGTTGTCGGGCATCCACTGGTAGACGATCCAGCTGACCTTGGCTTCTTCCAGGCGCTCGGGGTAGGTCTTCCACTCGTAGCCTTGGGTGGAGGGGCCGATGTCGTCCCACTCGTTGTTCACCGTGGCCACGCCGCCGCCCTTGGGGCCGTTGCTGCCGGTCCACAGGAACATGCGGTTGGAGTTGGTGCCGGTGTGCATGGCGCAGTGGTAGGCGTCGCACAGCGTGAAGGCATTGGCCAGCGCCCACTGGAAGGGCAGCTCGGCCTGCTTGAAGTAGCCCATCGAGGCCGGCGTCTTGTAGCGCACCCACTGCTCGATGCGACCGCCGTCCCACGCGGCCTGCCCGTCCGACCAGGAGTGCGGCGTGCCGGAAAAGCGTTGCGCATTGCCGGTGCTCTGGTCCAGGTGATAGGGCAGCACGCTCTTGCCGGTGGCATCGTTTTGCTGCCAAACGTTGCGCCCGGCCGGCAGCGGAATGGTGAAGCGGTCGCCAAAGCCGCGCACACCGCGCAGCGTGCCGAAGTAGTGGTCGAAGGAGCGGTTCTCCTGCATCAGGATGACGATGTGCTCCACGTCGCGGATGGTGCCGCTCTTGTTGTGCGCAGGTATGGCCAGCGCGCGCTGGATGCTGGGCGGAAACGCTGCCAGCGCGGCAGCGGCCATGCCGGTGTTCTGAAGGAATTTGCGTCGGTTGTTCATGGTGTTCTTCTCCTCTGCTGGGGCGGCTCAGGGCGCGTAGCGCACTTCGTCGTCCTTCTTGCTGGACGTGCTGTTGTCGTCGGTGGTGGTGGCCGTGGCAGCGGGCTTGGCGCTGGAGCCGACGGCAGTGCCGGCACTGCCGCCACCATCGCCACCGCCGCATGCGGCCAGGCTTGCGGCCACTGCCAGCGCGGCGAATGCGCGCAGCAAGCGGGCCTGCAAGGAACAGGAAAGGAAGAAGAGACTGCTGTCAGCAGCGAATCGCATCGTGAGTACTCCTGGAAGTGCCGAGAGTCGGCGGGAAACGGCGCGCGCCCAGGGTTTGCAGCCCTGGGCGCGCGCGCCGAAGTCCGGGAGGCTATGGATGCGTCGTGACAGCGCGGTGAATCCGCGCGGCTTGTTCAGCCTACAAAGTTACCGCGTGTATTGAGCATGGTCTGGCTGACGAAGCTGCTCGCGCGGCCGTGCGTGTCGAAGGCCAGTTGCCAGCCGTCGAGCTCGAGCGGGCGGCGGCGCTGGAACTCGGCCAGCACCTTGGCCCGCGATGCGCCGGCGCCGGCCGCAGCCAGCACGGTCGCTGCATAGCGGCCTGCCAGGTAGCCAGCCAGGCTCACCGGCGTGGGCGCCTCGTCGAACAGGCGTGCCAGCGCGGAGCGATAGTTGCGCACCACCGGCAGCTTGCTGGTGTGCGGGTTGGGCACCACGTCGGTGAAGATCACCGGCACCGTCTTGCCCGGGTTGAGCTGCATGAAGGTGTTGGTGTCCACGTCCGACAGGCACATCAGGTAGCGCTGCGTGCCGCGCTGCCCCAGCCCTTGCGTGAACAGCGCCAGCTCGATGGCACCGCCCATGAACATGAGGAACATCGGCGCGTTGGCCGGCAGCTTCGAGGCAAAGGCGGAAATGTCGGTGCCCTTGGGCACCACCAGGTTGCGCGTCTTGAGCTGCAGGCGCCCTGCAATGGCCGCCATGCCGGCCTGCATGGCTTGCGCATGCTGCGGGCTGGGGTAGACCAGGCCCAGCTCGTGCACGCCCACCACGGACAGCGTCTTGAGCACATAGCGGATCTGCTCCTCGCGCGAGGCGAACAGCGCGAACAGGCGCGGGTTGTCGTCCATCTGCGGATCGGCCAGCCAGGGCGCGACGTGGGCAATCTCCAGTTTCATCTGCGCCGACTCGGCCAGGCTGGCCAGCGCCAGGCTCTCGCCCGCCGTGCCGAGCACCGCCACCTGCGCGGCATCGCCCTGGATGGCCTGCAGGGCACTGCGCGCGGCCGCCGCGCTGCCATCGGTCTCCACCGTGGAAAGCTGCGGCGCCGGCATGCCGGCCTTCTTCATCTCTGCGAATGCCAGGCGAATGCCGGTGGCGTAGTCGCGCGAGAGTTGCTGCTGGTCGGGCGACATGTCCAGCAGTTGCGTCACGTGCAAGGTGCCGGCATCGGCAGTTGCACGCGATTGCGCCAAGGCCGGAAATGACATGGAGGAAAGCGCGGTGGTGCCCAATGCACCGGCCAGGCCGCGCAGCACCTGGCGCCGGCCCATGGCTGAAGTCGAAAGTTTCATGGCGCGCAATGCTGTCCACCGCACATGACGGTTTGGCGACAGCACCGCGACAGCGCGTGAACTACGTCACGACTACTGCCGCTGCAATTCGGTCACTTGCAGCGAGAGGTCGAACAGCTTGGCCTTGCCGGCGAAGTAGCGGTCCAGCCGCCACTCCTTGAGGATGTCGATGGCGAGCTCGAAATGCTCGAGGTCGAGCCCGTAGATGTCGGAGATGGCAAAGCTGTGCTCTGTTTCCAGCGCCAGCACCAATTGCGAAAGCACCAGGGCCGCGGGCTCGTTGGGACTTTGCTCGATGAAAAGCCGGGCGCGCTTGATGGCATTCATGGGTTGTCCTTCCAGGACTTGTGGACGGCGCTTGGATTTTGAAACGAAGAGCCCGCCAGCAACAGCAAAGCCGGAGTTGGCAGGTCTTGTATTCGGGCCTGCCGCGGGCGGGAGCCTACTTGGCGGCGCCGCCAAGCAGCTTGAGCTGGCGACGGCCGCGCGGCGCGATGGACCAGGCTGCAGCCGTGGTGGCAAGAATGCGGACAAGGATGGAAGCTTGCATGGACGTATCGATTGCGTATGTTCTCTGTGCGTTGGTGCAAAGCCTAGTCACGCTCGGCGTCTGAAAGATGAAGTGGCACCAATGCCCCGTGCAGCCGCCGGGCTGTCATTGGCCTGTCACATGAAAGTGACGCACGCCCAGGGCACACTTGCCCCATGCTGCAAGTGATTCATGAAGGCGCCGACCTGCTGGTGCTGGACAAACCCCCGGGCCTGCTGTGCGTGCCCGGACGAGGCGCCGACAAGCAGGACTGCCTGAGCGCCCGCGCCCAGCAGCGCTGGCCCGACGCGCTGGTGGTGCATCGGCTCGACATGGCCACCAGCGGGCTGGTGCTGATGGCGCGCAGCCTGGAAATGCAGCGCGCGCTGAGCCAGGCCTTTGCCGAACAACGCGTCGACAAGCGCTACGAAGCGGTGGTCGACGGCGTGCTGGCGCCCGACAGCGAAGGCGGCGATGGCGACGGCTGGCACGAAATCGACGCTCCCCTTGCCGCCGACTGGCCACGGCGCCCGCTGCAGATGGTCGACGCGGAGCGCGGCAAGCCCAGCCTGACCCGCTGGCGCGTGAAGGCGCCACTGCCTGGTCTACGCGCCACCCACCTGGAGTTGGCCCCACGCACCGGCCGCACCCACCAGCTTCGCGTGCACCTTGCGCACATCGGGCACACCATCCTGGGCGATGCGCTCTACGGCAGCCAGGAAGTGCAGTCGCGCGCACCGCGCCTCTTGCTGCACGCCGCGCGGCTTTCACTGCTGCACCCCCTGAGCGGCGAGCTCCTGAGCTTTTGCAGCCCCGTCTCTTTCCTTCCTGGCGACATGGCCATCCGTAGCACTACGGATGCGCGCTCGTAGCCATACGACTGCCGCGCGCGGCCCTTGCTTCCTATAGTCGCCGGTTCGGCGAACGCCCTGCAACAAAGGTCGGATATCACCATGCATCTGCTGTCACTTTCCAAGGCCGCGTCGACGCTGGCCTGCGCGGCCGCGCTGTGGGCCATGGCCCTGCCCTCCACGGCCCAGGTGCCGCCCTCGGCCACCGAGGCCAAGGCCTACCAGGGCCTGCACCGCGCCGCGTGGCGCGGTGACCTGCCCGAGTTGCGGCGCCTGCTGGCCCAGCCGGGCGGCGCCAGCCTCGAGTCGCGCGACGCCTACGGCCGCACGCCGCTGCACGTGGCCACCTACGCCCGCCAACGCGAAGCGATCCGCCTGCTGGCCCAGGCCGGCGCATCGCTCAACGCGTTCGAGAACGACCGCTACGACGCCGTCACCATCGCCTCGGTGGCCGACGACACCAAGACCCTGGCAGTGCTGCTGGAACTGGGTGCCAGCGCGGGCCAGACCACCAGCCGCTACGACGGCACCGCGCTGATCGCCGCCGCCCACCTGGGCCACGACGAGATCGTGCGCCAGCTCATCGCGGCGAAGGCCCCGCTGGACCACGTGAACAACCTGCACTGGACGGCGCTGATCGAATCCATCGTGCTGGGCGACGGCGGCCCGCGCCACCAGCGCACGCTCGCCCAGCTGGTGGATGCCGGCGCCAACCTCCAGCTGGCCGACCGCGAAGGCCGCACGCCCCTGCAGCTGGCCAGTGCGCGCGGCTACACCGAGATGGTGAACAAGCTCAAGGCGGCCGGCGCCAGGTAGCGCGCAAACCCACGGCGGGGCGCACGCCTTGCCGAGCGAGAATCCGGGGCAGACCTGACCCGGAGGCCACGCAATGATCGTCCGCCCAAGACCCAACTGGCTGCGCATGCTCTTTGTCATGCGCGGCTCGGTGCTGCCGGAGATTGCGCCGCAACTGCTGGGCACCACGGCCTTTGCCATCGTCGTCACGCTGCTGCACGGCTACCTGTTCGCGTGGAAGATCCCGCTGAACTTCGTGCCCTTCTCGCTCATCGGCCTGACGCTGGCCATCTTCCTGGGCTTTCGCAACAGCACCAGCTATGCACGCTACTGGGAAGCACGCACGCACTGGGGCACGCTGCTCAACGAATCGCGCGCGCTGGTTCGCCAGGCCCTGACGCTTTGCGATGCGCCAGCCGAGGCTGGAACGTTGACGGCGCGGCTCACGGCCTTTGTCCATGCCCTGCGCCACCAGTTGCGCGGCACCGACCCGGCCGTGGACTTTCAGCGCCTTCTCCCGCAGGACGATTGCGCCCGACTGGCGAACGCGCGCTACAAGCCGGCCGTGTTGCTGCTGATGGTGGGCGAGTGGCTGCGCGAGCGCCGCCTTGCCGGCCACCTCTCGCCGCAACTCGTGCAGGCCATGGAAGTGCCCCTGGGCCGCCTGACCGATGCAATGGGTGGCTGCGAGCGCATCCACGGCACGCCCATTCCATTTACCTATGCGGTCATCATCCACCGCACGATCTACCTGTACTGCGTGCTGCTGCCCTTCGGGCTGGTGGATTCCATCGGCGCCATGACGCCGGTGATCGTGGCCTTCATCTCCTACACCTTCTTCGCGCTGGAAGCGCTGAGCGCGGAAATCGAAGACCCGTTCGGCACTTCCGCCAACGACCTCGCGCTCGATGCGATGTCGGCCGGCATCGAGGCCAGCCTGCGCGAGCTGATGGGCGAGACGCTTGCACCGGTGCGCCCGCTTGCCGCGGGCGAATACATACAGACCTAGCAAACCGGTGCGCACCATGAACCTGCAACGCCTCGACCTGGTCTCGCTGTCGCTGTTCAACCTGATTGCCCGCAGCGGCAGCATCAGCAAGGGGGCGGAGCTGGCGGCTCTGGCCGTGGGCGCGGCCAGCAAGCGCATCACCGACCTGGAGGCGGCCGTCGGCACGCCGCTGCTGGAGCGCCATTCCCGCGGCGTGACGCTCACCGTGGCGGGGCAGGCGCTGCACCGGCACGCGCAGCGCATCCTGGGGGACGTGGACCAGCTGGCGGCGGACCTGTCGGACTACGCCTCGGGCCTCGTCGGCGTGGTGCGTCTGTGGTGCAACACCTCGGCGGTCACGCAGTTCCTCCCGCGCGACATTGCCAGCTTCAGCGCGGGCAATCCGGGCATTCGCATCGAGCTGGAGGAAGAAGACAGTGGCGAGGTCGTGCTGGCGGTGCTCGATGGACGGGCCGACGTGGGCATCTTCGCGGACCGCACGCCCGCACACGGCCTGCAGGTGATGAACTATCGCGCCGACCGCCTGGTGCTGGTGGTGCCGCGCGGCCACGCGCTGGCGCGCCGGCGCAGCGTGCGCTTCGAAGAAGCGATCGAGCACGACTTCGTGTGCCTGTCCAAGGGCACCTCGCTGGCCAAGCGGCTGCAGGCCGAAGCCGAGGCGCTGGGGCGCCGGCTCAAGACCCGCATCCAGGTGCGCAGCTTCGACGCCATGTGCCAGATGGTGGTGGCCGGCATGGGCGTGGCGGTACTCCCCAGGGAAGCCATCCTGCCGCACGTGCAGTCGCTGCATCTGCGCCAGGTAGCGCTGGACGATGCATGGGCGCGGCGGCACCTTCTCATCGGCCTGCGCGACGCGGCCGCCGTTCCGCGTCACGTGCGCAGCTTCATCGACCACCTCTGCCAGCCTCCGGCGCCCTGATGCCGCACGCCGCGGTGTTCCAGGGTTAACCCGGCCGAGCTTTCGCAATCCGCGAAAGCTCGCGTCACCGCTTTTCCATTCCGCTCGAAGCGCCCCGATTCCAGAATCGGTTCGTCCGCGCCAATGCGCTGGTGCACGAATCCCGCACCACCAGCGCCCGGCCGCGAAAGGAGACGAAACTTGAGCAAGTCACCCAGCGCACTCCAGGGGTTGCGCGTCATCGAGATGGGCCAGCTGATCGCCGGCCCGTTCGCAGGCAAGACGCTGGCCGAGTTTGGCGCCGACGTCATCAAGATCGAGCCGCCCGGCGCAGGCGATCCACTGCGCAACTGGCGCCTGATCAAGGAAGGCACCTCGGTCTGGTGGCAGGTGCAGTCGCGCAACAAGCGATCGGTCGCCCTGGACCTGCGCAGCCCCGAAGGGCAGGACATCGCCCGCAAGCTGGTACAGGAAGCCGATGTGCTCATCGAGAACTTCCGCCCGGGCACGCTGGAAGGCTGGGGCATGGGTTACGACGTGCTGTCGGCACTCAACCCGGGCCTGATCATGCTGCGCATCTCCGGCTACGGGCAGACGGGCCCATACCGCGACCTGCCGGGCTTTGGCGCCATCGGCGAGGCCATGGGCGGCCTGCGCCATCTCACCGGCGAGCCGGGCCGCGTGCCAGTGCGCTGCGGCATCTCCATCGGCGACACGCTCGCGGCACTGCACGGCACCATCGGCGTCCTCACGGCGCTCTACCACCGCAAGGTCAACGGCGGACAGGGGCAGGTGATCGACGTGGCGCTTCATGAAGCGGTGTTCAACGTCATGGAGAGCCTGATCCCGGAGTACGACGCCTTCGGCGCGATGCGCGAGGCAGCCGGCAGCGCGCTGCCGGGCATCGCCCCTTCGAACGCCTACCGATGCAGCGACGGCTTCGTGCTCGTCGCCGGCAACGGCGACAGCATCTTCAAGCGCCTGATGCAGTTGATCGGCCGCGACGACCTGGGCAGCGACGAAGCACTGGCCAGCAATGCCGGGCGCGTGGCCCGCGTGCACGAGCTGGATGCAGCCATCGAGCAATGGACGCTGGCGCGCACGGTGGCCCAGGCACTGGCTGCGCTGGGCGAGGCACGCGTGCCGGCCGGAAAGGTCTACACCGCCGGGGACATCCATCAAGACCCGCACTACCGGGCACGCGACATGATCCTGCGCCAGGCCACGCGCGAGGGCTACGAAGTCGACGTGCCGGGCGTGGTGCCCAAGCTGCTGGGCACGCCCGGCACCGTGCGAAGCGCCGCGCCGCGCCTGGGCGACGACACCGACGCGGTGCTGGGCGAACTCGGCTTTTCCACGCAGGACATCGTCGCGCTGCGCGACAGGAAGGTGGTCGCATGAGCAACGCGCACAACCCATGGAACGGCGCCGCACGGCGCATCCACATGCAGGAAGTCGGAACACGCGACGGCCTGCAGGTGGAACAGGCCTTCGTGCCGACCGAGCAGAAGATTGCGCTGGTCGACCTGCTGTCCGGGGCGGGCATGGCCAAGATCGAGGTGACGGCCTTCGTGTCGCCGCAGGCCATTCCCGCGTTGCGCGACGCAGAAGTGGTCATGCGCGAGATCGAGCGGCGGCCCGGCGTGGTCTATACCGCGCTCGTGCCCAATGCGCGCGGCGCCGAACGCGCCATCGAAGCGAAGACGGATGAGCTCAACCTGGTCATGTCGGCCAGTGAAAGCCACAACCTGTCGAACCTGCGCATGACGCGCTCGCAGTCCTTCCTCGCCTTGTCGGATGTGAATGCGCTGGCGCGCCAGGCGCGCACCGCGGTCAACGTCTCGCTCTCGTGCTGCTTCGGCTGCCCGATGGAAGGCGATGTGCCGGTGTCCACCGTGCTCGGCTGGTGCGACCGATTCATCGACGAGCTGGGCGCCAGCGGCGTGACCCTGTGCGACACCACCGGCATGGCCTACCCCGGCCAGGTGGCCGCACTGGTGGCGGCATTTCGCGAGCGCTGGCCGTCCAGGGAGCTCACGCTGCACTTCCACAACACGCGCGGCCTGGGGCTGGCCAACGTGCTGGCCGCCATCGATGCCGGCGCCGACCGCTTCGACGCATCGCTGGGCGGCATCGGCGGCTGCCCCTATGCCCCGGGCGCCACTGGCAACGTGTGCACCGAGGAAATCGTGCACGCCCTGGAGCTGATGGCCTTTGATACCGGCGTCGAGCTGGCGCTGCTGCTGCAGGCGGCCAGGCGCCTGCCCGCGCTCATCGGGCACGACATTCCCAGCCAGATCGTCAAGGCCGGCAGGCGCCTGGACCTGCATCCGCTGCCCGAGAACTTCGACGCCATCCGCGAACGCGCCCTGGCGCGCGCCGCCTGAATTCAGTCAATCCAACAAAAGGAGACACACCATGAACCGCAGACATCTCCCCCGCGCCCTGGCCGCACTGCTGGCGGCAACCGGCATGGCCGCCACCGGCCTGGCCATGGCCGAGGACGGCGCCTACCCCAATCGCCCGATCATGCTGGTGGTGCCCACCGCGGCCGGCGGCACCACCGACATCTCGGCGCGCATGATTGCCGATTCGCTGGGCAAGGCGCTCGGCCAGTCGGTGGTGGTGGACAACAAGGGCGGCGGCAACGGCGCCATTGCGGCCGGGGCAGTCAAGCGCGCGGAGCCCAACGGCTACACCCTGCTCATGCAGTACTCGGGCTACCACGTCATCACGCCGCACGTGAGCACGCAAAAGCTTCCGTGGAGCGCGGAAGACTTCCGGCCGGTGGCCAACGTCCTGAGCGCGCCGCAGGTGATCGTGGTGCGCGAGGGCCTGCCGGTGAAGACCCTGCCCGAACTCATTGCCTATGCCAAGGCCAACCCCGGCAAGCTGACCTATGCATCGTCGGGCAACGGCTCGCTGCAGCACGTGACAGGCGCCATGCTGGAGCAGCAGGCCGGCATCCAGTTGATGCACGTACCTTACAAGGGCACCGGGCCTGCACTGCAAGACCTGCTGGGCGGCCAGGTGGACATGACCTTCGGCACGCCGCCGCCCTTCATGCCGCACATCCAGGCCGGCAAGCTGCGCGCGCTGGCGGTAACGGGCAAGTCACGCCTGCCTTCGTTGCCAGGTGTACCCACGGCAGCCGAAGCGGGCATGCCCAGGCTCGATGCAACCTCGTGGTTCGCGGTGTTCGCGCCGGCCAAGACGCCGCAGGCCGTCGTCGACCGGCTGAACGTCGAGATCGCGAAGATCACTTCCTCGCCGGCCTTCCAGCAGAAGGCGGCCGAGCAAGGCGCCACGGCCGACTACATGGACGCGAAGAAGCTGGGCGAATTCAGCCAGCAGGAGTTCGTTCGCTGGGGCCAGGTGGTGAAAGCCGCGAAGATCGAGGGCGACTGACGCTAGTGTCCTGTCCCGTTAATT
>JAFEEG010000055.1 GCA_018241225.1 Pseudomonadota bacterium | reverse complement strand
GCTGGGCGCCTACGTGCAGGGCGCAAACCGCGGCAGCGCCTTCCAGATGACCGGTGCCGACGGCAAGACCTTCGACCCCAACAAGGCTCGCTTCATCGTGGCCCTGACCAAGACGCTGTAATACAGAACCCGGCGGCGGCCGCCCTCGCCGGCGGCGCGGCCATCCGACTATTCCAAGGAGAACGTCCATGAAGCTGGTCTCAGCCATCATCAAACCCTTCAAGCTCGACGAGGTGCGCGAGGCCCTCTCGGCCATCGGCGTGCAGGGCATCACCGTCACCGAGGTGAAAGGCTTCGGGCGCCAGAAGGGTCACACCGAGCTCTATCGCGGTGCCGAGTACGTCGTCGACTTCCTGCCCAAGGTGAAGATCGAAGCAGCCGTGGCCGACGAATTGGTCGACCGCGTCATCGAGGCCGTCGAAGGCGCCGCCCGCACGGGCAAGATCGGCGACGGCAAGATTTTTGTCTACGACCTGGAGCAGGTCGTGCGCATCCGCACCGGCGAGACCGGGCGCGAAGCGCTCTGACGCCCAATCAAAAGCAGGCACGAAAGAGTTCTACAAAATGAAGAAGCTGCTCGTTTCCCTCGCGCTCGGCCTGAGCGTTCTTACCGCCGGCGTGTCCGGCTTTGCACAGACGCCGGCTGCGCCCGCCGCTGCCGAGGCACCAGTCGCGGCAGCACCCGCGGCTGCGGCTGCACCTGCTGCGGCCCCCGCCGCCGCGGCTGCGCCGGCTGCAGCCGCCGAAGCGGCCCCGGCCGCCGCGCCCGCACCCAAGTTCGACAAGGGCGATGTCGCCTGGATGCTGGTCTCCACCCTGTTGGTGATCATGATGACCGTCCCCGGCCTGGCCCTGTTCTACGGCGGCCTGGTGCGCAGCAAGAACATGCTGTCGGTGCTGATGCAGATCATGGTCACCTTCTCGATGATCGTGGTGCTGTGGCTCATCTACGGCTACAGCCTGGCCTTCACCGAGGGCAATGCCTTCATCGGCGGCTTCGACCGGCTGTTCATGAAGGGCATCTTCGATGCGAGCACCGGCACCTTCGCGCCCGGCGCCACGTTCAGCAAGGGCGTGTATATCCCCGAGTTGCTGTTCGCCGCCTTCCAGGCCACCTTCGCCGGCATCACCTGCTGCCTGATCGTGGGCGCCTTTGCCGAGCGCATCAAGTTCTCGGCGGTGCTGCTGTTCATGGCGATCTGGTTCACCTTCAGCTATGCGCCGCTGGCCCACATGGTCTGGTTCTGGATGGGCCCGGACGCCTACGCCAGCAAGGACGTGGTGGACGCGATGAACGGCAAGGCCGGCCTGATCTGGCAATGGGGCGCGCTGGACTTCGCTGGTGGCACCGTGGTGCACATCAACGCAGCCGTCGCCGGCCTCGTGGGTGCCTTCCTGGTGGGCAAGCGCATCGGCTACGGCAAGGAAGCCTTCACGCCGCACTCGCTGACGCTGACCATGGTGGGCGCCTCGCTGCTGTGGGTGGGCTGGTTCGGCTTCAATGCCGGCTCCGCACTCGAAGCAGGCACCAGCGCCACGCTGGCCTTCATGAACACCTTCTCCGCCACCTCGGCCGCCGTGCTGGCCTGGTGCATCGGTGAAGCGCTGATGCGCGGCAAGGCCTCGATGCTGGGTGCAGCCTCCGGTGCCGTGGCCGGCCTGGTGGCCATCACCCCGGCCGCTGGCAACGTGGGCCTGATGGGCGCCATCGTGATCGGCCTCATCGCCGGCTTCGCCTGCCTGTGGGGTGTCAACGGCCTCAAGCGCCTGCTGGGCGCGGACGATTCGCTGGACGTGTTCGGCGTGCACGGCGTGGGCGGCATCGTGGGTGCCCTGCTCACCGGCGTGTTCAACACCCAGGCACTGGGCGGCCCCGGCCTGGTGGGCGACTGGGTGACGGCGGCCGTCACGTCCAACGGCATCCTCGACCAGGTCTGGATCCAGCTCAAGGGCGTGCTGCTGACCATCGTGTGGTCCGGCGTCGTGGCCTTCATCGCCTTCAAGATCGCCGACTTGACCATCGGCCTGCGTGTGAGCGAAGAGGAAGAGCGCGAAGGCCTCGACATCTCCTCGCACGGCGAAACCGCCTACAACCGCTAAAAGCAATTCACGGCCCGCAGCGACCACCTCTGCGGGCCGGCCAAAGAGCAATCACTGCAAGTCTCCCTTGGATGTTTGCCCGCCCGAGCTTCGGCTCCGGCGGGCACTTTTTTTCCAGCGAAGTGCCCCGCGCACAATAGGCGCATGTGGCACACCCTTGCGAATTCGCAGTCCGAGCTGGGCGAATCCCCCTTCTGGCATCCGCAGGAGCGCTTGCTCTATTGGCTCGATATTCCGGGCCGCGCCGTCCTGCGCACGCGCGGTGACCTGGCCGAAGGCGTCGTGCAACGCTGGGCCCTGCCCACCGAGCCCGGCTGCATGGCCCCTGCGCGCAGCGGCGGCCTGGTCATTGCACTGCGCGACGGCATCTACCGCGCGCGCGAATGGGGCGGATCGCTCCAGCGCATGACGCAGGTGACGCACGACGTGCGCACCATGCGTTTCAACGACGGCAAGTGTGACGCCCTGGGCCGCCTGTGGACCGGCACCATCAACGAGGCCAAGGATGCGGCCAGTGCCAGGCTCTACTGCCTGGATGCGCGCGGCGGCCGCGAGCCCAAGCTCGACGTGATGCTTGAGGGCGTCACCACCGCCAACGGCCTGGCCTTTGCGCCCGATGCCAGCACCCTGTATTGGGCCGACACGCCCACGCACACGGTGCGGGCCTGGACCTGGCAGAGCGAAGCCAACCAGCTGTCCGGCGAGCGCGTGTTCCGCCGCTTCGACGGCAAGCCCCCAGGCTGGAGCGCGGACCAGCCAGCCGGCTACGGCGGCCGGCCCGACGGCGCCAGCGTCGACGCTCAGGGCCGCTACTGGGTCGCGATGTACGAAGGTGCGCAGGTGCTGTGCCTCGATGCGAACGGCACCACGGTGCAGACCCTGCCGGTGCCGGCGCAATGCCCCACCATGCCTTGCTTTGGCGGCGACGACCTGCGCACGCTCTTCGTCACCACCGGGCGCCACGGCCGCAGCAGTGCCGAACTGGCCCGGCTGCCCGCATCCGGCAGCGTCTTGCACACGCGCGTCGACGCGCCCGGCCTGCCGGTGAACTTCTTCCCCGACGACTGAAGCGAGCCGAGCACGACGATGTCCTACCGCGCCATCCCGCCCATCCAGTGCCTGGTGACCTTCGAGACGCTGGCGCGCCTGCGCAGCGCCACGCGGGCTGCAGACGAGCTGTGCGTCACGGTCAGTGCCATCAGCCATCGGGTGCGCCAGCTGGAGGCGCACATCGGGTTCCGGCTTTTCGCGCGCAGCGACTTCGCCCTGACCGCCGAGGGCGCGGCTTATCTTGCCCAAGTGCGCACCGGCCTGGGCGCCTTGCAACACTTGCCGGTGCGCCGCGGTGGCGAGCCGCCGACGCGGCTGAAGGTGGCGCTCACGCCCACGTTCGCGCGCACCCACGTCATGCCGCGCCTGGAGACCTTCCGCACCGCCTACCCCGAGGTGGAACTGACCCTGCAGGTGTCGATTCCGCTGCTGGACGTGATCGGCGAGGACGCCGACCTGGAAGTGCGCTTCGGCCCCGGCGGCTACACCGACCGCGAATACCGCCTGGCCGCCACCGGCGAGGTCACGCCCGCCTGCAGCCCCGGCTACCTGTCGGAGAACGGGCCCTTCACCGGCTTCAGGACCCTGGCCGAGGTCAGCCAGGCGCGATTCGTGCGCAGCCCGCTGGAGCCCTGGAGCACGTGGTTCTCGGCCTACGGGCTGTCGCTGCCAGAGCCCGATTCGGGCGCGCAGTGCAACGACCTGGGCCTGGTGTATGACGCCGCCGCAGCCGGCTTCGGCGTGGCGCTGGTGCGCCTGGACATGGGCGCGGCCTGGTTCGACAGCGGGCGCTTGCTGCGCCTGTCGACCCGCTCGGTGCCCTCGCCCAACGCCAACTACATCTGCTGGAAGCCCGGGGCGATGGAGCGCTGGGAATGCGCGGCCTTCGTCGACTGGCTGGTGCAAGGGGCGGGTGCGCCGGCCAGCCAGGTCCGCCAAGAAATCTCAAATTCCTCCTGAAATTTCTTCAAAACAGGCGTAGGGTGGCGCCGTACATTCGCAGGCCGGGCCCTGCAGGGCCCGTTTTTCCGACAACCCAAACATCAACAAACGGAGACCTAGCCCATGACGACGTGGCAGCAGATCTACGACCCCTTCGGCAACATGATCATCTCCACGGCCTTGGCCGCCATCCCTGTGGTGGTGATGCTGGCGGCGCTGGGGTTCTTTCACATCAAGGCGCACATCGCCGCCGGCATGGGCCTCATCGCGGCGCTTCTGGTGGCCATCTTTGCCTACGGCATGCCGGCCGACATGGCCGGGCGCGCGGCGGTGTTCGGCGGCCTCACGGGCCTCTTGCCCATCGGCTGGATCGTGCTGAACATCATCTTCCTGCACCAGCTCACCGAGCAGAACGGCAGCTTTGCCGTGCTGCAGGATTCGCTGTCTGGCGTGACGGAAGACCGGCGCATCCAGCTGCTGCTCATCGCCTTTTGCTTCGGCGCTTTCTTCGAGGGCGCGGCGGGCTTCGGCACGCCGGTGGCAGTGACGGCGGCCATTCTCATCGGCCTGGGCTTCTCGCCGCTGGCAGCTTCCGGGCTCTCGCTGATCGCCAACACGGCGCCGGTGGCCTTCGGCGCGCTGGGCACGCCGGTGATCACGCTGGCCAAGGTGCATGGCTACGACCTGATGGAAGTCACGGCCATGATCGGCCGGCAACTGCCCATCTTCTCGCTGCTGGTTCCCTTCTGGCTGATCTGGGCCTTTGCCGGACGCAAGGGCATGATGGAAATCTGGCCGGCCATCCTGGTAACGGGCGTTTCCTTCGCCATTCCGCAGTTCCTGGTGTCGAACTACATCGGGCCGGAGCTGGTGGACATCATCGCCTCCATCGTCTCGATGATCTGCCTGGTGGCTTTCCTGCGCGTGTGGCAGCCCAAGAAGGTGTGGACCTCGCCCTCGCTGCGCGGCCATGACCCGAGCGCCGCCGAGGCCAAGCCGGCCACCAAGGTCACCCAGCACAGCACCGAAGCGCTGGTGCGCGCCTGGATGCCCTGGGTGGTGCTGTCGGTGTTCGTGTTCCTGTGGGGCCTGCCTGCCGTGAAGGCCTGGCTCAATGGCCTGTTCGCGCCGTCCTTCCCCATCGGCGGCCTGCACAACATGATCGAGAAGATGCCGCCGGTGGTCACGCAGCCCACCAAGGAAGGCGCCGTCTACTCGCTCAACCTTCTCTCGGCCACGGGTTCGGGCATCTTGTTGTCGGCCATCGTCAGCGCCTTCCTGATGAAGTACAGCCCGGTGGCCATCGTGCGCACCTTCTTCAAGACGCTGTGGCTGGTGAAGTACTCGCTGCTGACCATCGTGCTGATGCTGGCGCTGGGCACCATCACCCGCTACTCGGGCACCGACACCACGCTGGGCCTGGCCTTTGCCAACACCGGTGTGCTGTACCCCTTCTTCGGCACGCTCATGGGCTGGCTGGGCGTTGCGCTCACCGGTTCAGACACTTCTTCGAACGTGCTGTTCGGCGGCATGCAGAAGGTCGCGGCGCACCAACTGGGCCTGGCCGACAACCTCATGGGCGCGGCCAACAGCTCCGGCGGCGTGATGGGCAAGATGATCGACGCGCAGTCCATCGTGGTGGCCTCCACCGCCACGCGCTGGTTCAATCACGAAGGCGACATCCTGCGCTACGTGTTCTTCCACTCCATTGCGCTGGCCTGCCTGGTGGGCCTGTACGTGACGATGCAGGCTTACGTCTGGCCGTTCACGCTGATGGTGGTTCATTAAGGCGCAGTAGCCACGGAGCCCGGCCCGAGACCCGGGCAAGACAAGGAGACCACGATGAACGCCCCGCTCACTTCCACCCAGGAAGACGCAATGGCGCGTGCCGCGCGCCAAGCCGAGGTGGTGCGCGCGCTGCAGGCCGTGCTGCCCGCGCATGCCTTGCTGTGGCAGTCCGAGGACACCGTGCCCTACGAGTGCGATGGCCTCACCGCCTACCGCACTCGCCCGCTGGTGGTGGCCCTGCCCGAGAACGTGGAGCAGGTGGCCGCCGTGCTGCGCACCTGCCACGGCCTGAACGTGCCGGTGGTGGCGCGTGGCGCCGGCACCGGCCTGTCGGGCGGCGCCATGCCCAACGCATTGGGCGTGACCATGTCGCTGGCGAAGTTCAACAGCATCCTCAAGATCGATCCGGTGAGCCGCACGGCCGACGTGCAGTGCGGCGTGCGCAACCTGGCCATCAGCGAGGCAGCCGCACCCTACGGCCTGTACTACGCGCCCGACCCCTCGAGCCAGATCGCCTGCACCATCGGCGGCAACGTGGCAGAGAACTCGGGTGGCGTGCATTGCCTGAAGTACGGCCTGACGCTGCACAACGTGCTGCGCGTGCGCGGCTTCAATGCCGAAGGCGAACCGGTGGAGTTCGGCGGCGAGGCACTGGACAGCGCGGGCCTGGACCTGCTGGCGCTGGTGATCGGCAGCGAAGGCATGCTGGCCGTCACGGTCGAAGTCACCGTCAAGCTGGTGCCCAAGCCGCAGCTGGCGCGCTGCATCATGGCCAGCTTCGACGACGTGCGAAAAGCCGGCGATGCGGTGGCCGCGGTCATTGCCGCCGGCATCATTCCCGCGGGCCTGGAGATGATGGACAAGCCCATGACGGCGGCGGTGGAGGACTTCGTGCACGCCGGCTACGACCTCACGGCTGAGGCCATCCTGCTGTGCGAATCCGACGGCACGCCCGAAGAGGTGGAGGAAGAAATCCAGCGCATGAGCGACGTGCTGCGCAGCTCCGGCGCCACCGCCATCACCGTGAGCCAGGACGAGGCCGAGCGCCTGAAGTTCTGGAGCGGACGCAAGAACGCCTTTCCGGCCTCGGGGCGCATCAGCCCCGACTACATGTGTCTGGACTCGACCATTCCGCGCAAGCGCCTGGCCGACATCCTGCTGGCCATCCAGCAGATGGAAAAGAAATACAACCTGCGCTGCTGCAACGTGTTCCATGCCGGCGACGGCAACCTGCATCCGCTGGTGCTGTTCGATGCCAACGACCCCGATGAGCTGCACCGCTGCGAGCTGTTCGGCGCCGACATCCTCGAGACCAGCGTGGCCATGGGCGGCACCGTGTCGGGTGAGCACGGCGTGGGTGTGGAAAAGCTCAACAGCATGTGCGTGCAGTTCAGCGGCGAGGAAAACGAGCAGATGTTCGGCATCAAGCGCGCCTTCGACCCACGGGGCACGCTCAACCCGGGCAAGGTGATTCCCACGCTCTCGCGCTGCGCCGAGTACGGCAAGCAGCTGGTGCGCGGCGGGCGCCTGCCGCATCCCGATCTTCCGCGCTTCTAGAAGAAATTTTCCCGATCACGATGGCAGCACTCGACGACATCATCGAACGCGTCCGCTCGGCCAGTGCGAGCGGTACGCCGCTTTGCATTCGCGGCGGCGGCAGCAAGGACTTCTACGGCGGCATGCTCGCAGGCGATCTGCTGGACATGCGCGGCCACAGCGGCATCAGCAGCTACGAGCCGAGCGAACTGGTGGTGACGGTGCGCGCCGGCACGCCACTGGCCGAGCTGGAGGCGGTGCTCGCCCAGCAGGGACAGTGCCTGGCTTTCGAGCCTCCGCGTTTCGAGTCCGGACAGGCGAGCGTGGGTGGCATGGTGGCCGCCGGCCTGGCAGGACCATCGCGTGCCAGCGTGGGCTCGGTGCGTGACTTCGTGCTGGGCGCCACCATGGTCAACGGCCGCGGCGAGCTGCTCACCTTCGGCGGCCAGGTGATGAAGAACGTGGCAGGCTACGACGTCTCGCGCGTGCTCGCCGGTTCTCTGGGCGTGCTGGGCGTGATTGCCGAGCTCAGCCTCAAGGTACTGCCGGTGGCGCCGGCCGAGGCCACGCTGGCCTTCGAATGCAGCCAGGCCGATGCGCTGCGCCTGCTCAACGAATGGGGCGGCCAGCCGCTGCCGCTCAACGCCAGCTGCTGGATGGAGCTGGACGGCCAGGGCTGGCTCTACCTGCGTTTGCGTGGCGCCCAGGCTGCGGTCGAGGCGGCCTGCAGGCACCTGGGCGGCGAGCGCGCCGATGCGGCCGAATCCGCCGCGAGCTGGACGGCCGTGCGCGACCAGGCCATTCCCTTCTTCGCCGAGCAATCCGGTGAGCAGGATCTGTGGCGCGTCTCGGTGCCGCAGACGGCGCCGGCGCTGTCCATCGACGGTGCCAAGGCGCCGCTTGTCGAATGGCATGGCGGCCAGCGGTGGTACCTGTTGCGACGCGGCCATGCCGCCAGCGTGCGCAAGGCCGCGCGCGCCGCAGGTGGGCACGCCACGCTGTTCCGGCGTGCCGCTGCAGACGAGGGCGCGCAGCCTGAAGGTGTCGAGGCATTCGACGCCCTCAGCCCTGCACTGCACAAGATCCACGTCGCGCTCAAGCGGGAGTTCGACCCGCAGGGCATCTTCAACCGTGGCCGGCTCTACGCCGATCTTTGAAAAGAAGAGAAGCGCTTCTCGATGCAAACAGAACTTGCCCCCGAATTCCAGGGCACGCCCGAAGGCCAGGAGGCGGAAGCCATCCTGCGCAAGTGCGTGCACTGCGGCTTCTGTACCGCCACCTGCCCGACCTACCAGCTGCTGGGCGACGAGCTGGACGGTCCGCGCGGCCGCATCTACCTGATCAAGCAGGTGCTCGAAGGCAAGGAGCCCACGCGCGCCACCCAGATGCACCTGGACCGCTGCCTGACCTGCCGCAACTGCGAGAGCACCTGCCCCTCGGGTGTGCAGTACGGGCACCTGGTAGACATCGGCCGCAAGGTGGTCGATGCCAAGGTGCCGCGGCCCGCGGCGCAGGGCGCGCTGCGCTGGGCGCTCAAGGAAGGTCTGCCGTCGCCACTGTTCGGCCCGGCCATGGCGCTGGGCCAGGCCGTGCGCGGCCTGCTGCCCGAAAAGCTCAAGGCCAAGGTGCCACCGCGCGAGGACGCCGGCCGCTGGCCGACGGGCACCCACGCGCGCAAGGTGCTGCTGCTGGCCGGCTGCGTGCAGCCGTCGATGGCGCCCAACATCAACAGTGCCACCGCGCGCGTGCTCGATGCCGCCGGCATCCAGGGCGTGGTCGCGCCCAAGGCGGGCTGCTGCGGCGCGGTGAAGTTCCACCTGAACGACCAGGACGGCGGCAAGGCGCAGATGCGCGCCAACATCGATGCCTGGTGGCCGCTGGTGGAAAGCGGCGAGGTCGAGGCACTGGTCATGAACGCGTCAGGCTGCGGCGTGACGGTGCGTGAGTACGGCCACACGCTCATGGACGATGCGGCCTACGCCGCCAAGGCGGCGCGCATCAGCGAGCTGACGCGCGACCTGAGCGAGCTGTTGCCCGAGCTGGTGCCCGCGCTCAAGGCACGAGTCATGGCGCCGGCCGGCGTCGTCGCCTACCACCCGCCCTGCACGCTGCAGCACGGCCAGAAGCTGCGCGGCGGCGTCGAGACGCACCTGCGCGCGCTGGGCTTCGACGTCCAGGTGGCGCGCAACGAGTCGCACCTGTGCTGCGGCTCGGCGGGCACCTACTCGGTGCTGCAGCCCGAGCTGTCCTACCAGCTGCGCGACCGCAAGCTGGGACACCTGAACCAGTTGCAACCATCGGCCATCGTCTCGGCCAACATCGGCTGCATCACCCACCTGCAAAGCGGCAGCGGCGCCACGCCGGTGAGCCACTGGGTGGAACTGCTGGACGCGGCGCTCGTGGCCTGATCGCACAGCCATTGCAGGCGTGGTCCGACGCGCGCCAGGCAGCCTGGGGTGCAGCATGGTGCGGTAAGTAGACAGAACTCCAGGAAGGAGTTGCCATGCTGGTTTCTTCCATGCACCTGCCCCGGCAGGGACTGTGGTGCGGCTTGTGGGGCGGGGTCGCGACGGCCCTGTGCCTCGTGTCTGCCGCAACCGTTCGGGCGCAGCCCACGCCGGCGGTCACCATGCCCGCGGAGAAAGTTTCCCCGCGCATCGCCCCGGCCGAAGTACCGGCGACCAATGCCGCAATCGCCTCGCGCTATCGCTGCGGTGGCGTCGGCTCCGACGATTCCGATGCCATCCGCGCCCAGATGAAGGAGCACCCGCTGTCGCTGCTGTTCGCAAGACCCGGGGGCGCCTACCTCGCGGACATCGACGTCACCATCCAGGGGCCCGACAGCGTGCAGGCGCTGAACTTCCGCGCCAATGGCCCGGTGTGTCTGGTCGACCTGCCTGCGGGCAGCTACACCGTGCACGCCACCAGCGGCGGCGTGACCAAGAAGGAAAGCGTCATCGTCGGGACGGGCCCGAAGACGGTGGACTTCCGGTTCTGAAGGTGTTGCGCGGCCTTGCCGCTTCAGCTGGCGGCGGCCAGGGCCGCCTCGATGTCGCGCGCCAGCGACTCAGGCTTGTCCAGGGGCGCGTAGCGGCGGATCACCCGGCCGTCGCGGCCCACCAGGAACTTGGTGAAGTTCCACTTGATGGACTTGCCCAGCAGGCCGGGCTTCTGCTCGGTCAGCCACTGGTACAACGGTGATGCGCCGCTGCCCTTGACCTCGATCTTCTCCATCATCGGAAAGCTCACGCCGTAGTTGCGGGTGCAGAAGGCGTCGATTTCCTCGTTGCTGCCCGGGTCCTGCCCGCCGAACTGGTTGCTGGGAAAGCCCAGCACCGTGAGCCCCTGGTCGCCAAATCGCTTGTACAGCGCCTCCAGCCCCGCGAACTGCGGCGTGAAGCCGCATGCGCTGGCCGTGTTGACGATGAGCAGCACCCGCCCGCGATAGTCCGACAGTGGTGCCGGCTTGCCGTCGATGGTGCGGGCTTCGAAGTCGTAGACAGATGTCATGGGTTGATTTGCTCGGGGGGCACGGCTTGATCATGCCAGTCCCGCACCGGGGAACCGGCTTCTCTGAGCCCAAGGTGGGGTCGCCCCCTCGGGGGTGGAGCTACACGCCGCGAAGCGAAGTGAAAAGCCGGGGGCTAGTGATGCTTG
The DNA here is from genome assembly GCA_018241225.1 of Pseudomonadota bacterium. GTDB lineage: Bacteria > Pseudomonadota > Gammaproteobacteria > Burkholderiales > Burkholderiaceae_C > Variovorax. Next base: position 3,415 of record JAFEEG010000055.1, on the reverse strand, counting down.
TCACTTCGCGCGATGGCCAGCAGGTGCTCGACTTCCTCGGGGTACTTGCGCAGGTTGCGCTTGTGCCAGCGGCCGATGAGCCACATGAAGCCCGCCACCACGATGCCGAAGGCGCTGATGGCCGCGTAGGCCGACAGGCCCAGGCCCGTGCATGCGCTGTAGAAGGCGCCCAGCAGCAGGATGCAGGCCTGCTCGTTGAAGTTCTGCACCGCGATCGAACGGCCGGCGCCCATCAGGTTGTGGCCGCGGTGCTGCAGCAGCGCGTTCATCGGCACCACCAGGAAGCCGCCCAGGCCGCCCAGCAGCACCAGGAAGGGCACGGCCACCCACACGTTGTCGATGAAGTTCATGCCGATCACCAGCAGGCCCATGCCGATGCCCATGGGAATCACGCCGGTGGCCATGTCCAGCCGCATGTAGACCGAGGCCGCCACCGCGCCGATGGCGGTGCCGATGGCCACCACGCCGGTGAGCGCCGAGGCCTGCGCCGTGTTGTAGTCCAGCGCCAGCGCGGCCCAGGCCAGCACGATGTACTTGAGGTTGCCGCCCGCGCCCCAGAACAAGGTGGTGGTGGCCAGCGAGATCTGGCCCAGCTTGTCGCGCCACAGGCGGGCGTTGCAGTGCCAGAAGTCGGGCAGCAGCGACACCAGGTTGCGCACCATGCCGTGCTCGGGATTGGAGCGCAGCGGCCGCATCTCGACGCCGGTATGCGGAATGCGGGTGTTGAACCAGGCGGCCAGTGCGTACACGGCAATCAGCACGCTGATGGCTGCCTCGGGCGGCGAGTCGACGCCGGTATCGATGAGGGGAAAGTCGAAAGCCAGCAGCCGGCTGGACACCGCATGGCCCACCAGCACGCCGCCCAGCACGATGCCCAGGATGATCGAGGCGATGGTCAGCCCCTCGATCCAGCCGTTGGCCTTGACCAGCTGGGAGGCCGGCAGAAGTTCGGTGAGGATGCCGTACTTGGCTGGCGAGTAGGCCGCGGCGCCCAGGCCGACCACGGCATACGACAGGAGCGGGTGCGAGCCGAACAACATCATCAGGCAGCCCACCACCTTGATGGCATTGCTGATGAACATCACCCGCCCCTTGGGCAGCGCATCTGCAAAGGCGCCCACCAGCGGTGCCAGTGCCACGTAGAACACCGCGAAGATGGGCACCAGCGCCGCACGCTGCCACTCCGCCGCCCCTGAGCTACGCAGGAGTTCGACGGCCGCAACGAAAAGCGCTTGGTCGGCCAGCGACGAAAAGAACTGGGCCGACATGATGGTGTAGAAACCGCGCTTCATCGATGGGCTGGCTGGCCAGAGGTTTGCTCTCGGCGGAAGTGGATGGCGGTAGTTGTGTTCTCTCCCTCAATTGAGGGGTCCGTGGTTATAGCATGGGGGTACGGTGCCAAAATGGTCGCGTCTTCCCTCATCCACGAGCATCTTTTCTCGCCGTGCCACGTCCAATACTTGCTACCGTCCACTCTGCTGCCCTGCGTCACAACCTCGACCGCGCGCGCCGCGCCGCGGTCGAATCTCGTGTCTGGGCGGTGGTCAAGGCCAATGCCTACGGGCATGGGATCGAGAACGTCTTCGAGAGCTTCCGCGCGGCCGACGGCTTCGCCATGCTTGACCTGGACGAGGCGCAGCGCGTTCGCGCGCTGGGCTGGCGCGGCCCCGTCCTGCTGCTCGAGGGGGTGTTCGAGGCGCGCGACCTGGAGCTGTGCTCCCGTCTCGATTTGTGGCATGCCGTGCATTGCGACGAGCAGATCGACATGCTGGCCGCCCACAAGACGCAGGTGCCGCACAGGGTTTTCCTCAAGCTCAACTCGGGCATGAACCGCCTGGGCTTCGCGCCCGAGCGCTACCGCTCCGCCTGGACGCGCCTGAATGCGCTGCCGCAGGTGGAAGAAATCTCGCTCATGACGCACTTCAGCGACGCCGACGGTGCGCGCGGCATCGATTCGGCCGTGCAGACCTTCGAGCGGGTGACCCAGGACCTGCCGGGCGAGCGCTCGCTGGCCAACAGCGCGGCCGTGCTGCGCCATGCCGCGCGCACCCGCGCCGACTGGGTCCGGCCCGGCGTCGTGCTGTATGGCGGCGCGCCGGACTATCCTGAAAACGACGCGCGGCACTGGAAGCTGCAGTCGGCCATGACCCTGTCCAGCCGCATCATCGGCACCCAGCAGCTGCAGGCGGGCGACACCGTGGGCTACGGTTCGCGCTTCACCGCCGAGGCGCCCATGCGCATCGGCGTGGCCGCGGTGGGGTATGCCGACGGCTACCCCCGGCATGCCGGCAACGGCACGCCGGTGCTGGTCAACGGCGTGCGCACCCGTATGGTGGGGCGCGTGAGCATGGATATGATCACGGTCGACCTGACGCCGGTGCCCGATGCCGGCTTCGGCAGCGAGGTCACCCTGTGGGGCAACGCGGCCAACGGCGCCGTGCTGGGCATCGACGAGGTGGCGCAGGCGGCCGGCACCATCGGCTACGAGCTGATGTGCGCGGTGGCGCGGCGCGTGCCGATGGCGCTGGACTGAGGCTCGTGCAGCACGTTGCCGGCGCTGCATGAAGGTCATTTCCACTTGGGGCTCGATCCCGGCTCTGGGAGAAGCGTCTTGAGCGCACCCTGCATGAGCGCCATAGCCTGCGATCGCACGGTGCGTTGATCGGCAGCTTCACGCTGCTGCTGACTTGGCTGATTTCTACCTTGCTGATGCATGCCGGCGTCGACGCACTTGCCTTGCGCTATCTGGTCAGTCTGGGTTGCGGCTATCTGGCATATCTGCTGATTCTTCGCTGGTGGGCGCACAGGCTGGTGCGACAAGTCGACGCTGGGCACGCCGACAGCAACGGCAGTCGACGCATTGGGCGATTGGCTGCCCAATGGGCCGGCTGGGGAGGGTGCCGCAACAGGCCAGGCAACCACAGGCGAGGTGCCGACTTTTCATTCGGGCACCGGCGGAGACTTTGACGGCGGTGGTGCATCGGGAGATTTCGGAGCAGTCGAAGCCGGCAACAAGGGGCTTTCCGAATTGGCCGGCGATGCGTTGGGTGCTGCTGCCAGCGAAGACGATGGCGCGATCGTGGTCGTGCCGGTGGTGGCGATCTTCCTGGCCGGCGCCCTCATGTTGCTTGGTGCCGGATCGCTGGTGTTGCTCTTCTTCGGCTTCGACGTGCTCCTTGCCGTGGCCATCGAACTGGCATTGCCTATGCCGGCGCGAGGGCCGCTGCGCGTGTGGCGCGCGAAGGCTGGCTCTCGGCCGCTGCCCGCTTGACCTGGAAGCCCCTTCTAGGCGCGCTGTTGTGCGCAGTACTGCTTGGCGCAATCGTTGATCGCTTCGTGCCGGCGGCCAATTCGCTGCCGGCCGGCCGCCGTGCGCGTGCTCTTTGCGTCGCGCTAGGAGTCCGCGCGGCAGAAG
>JAFEEG010000054.1 GCA_018241225.1 Pseudomonadota bacterium | reverse complement strand
CCCTGGGCTGTCATCCGTGCTCGGGCTCGCAGGAGACACAGACTGCACAGCGGTGAGTCAACCCGTTCAACGGTCAAGGCCGGCCTCACTGCCTTGACGACTGAAGGTTGAATGATCTGAGGCATATAAGGAGACATCCAAGGCGATATTCCGTCATCACAGGTATCCGATGCTCTGCCTCAAAGGCAACCCAGTCGTCCATTAGTTTCGCGTTGATCGAAGTTGGTACCAGGAGTACGGCGTCAGCTTTCTTGCCCTCGATCAATGCGACCGCAGCCGAAAAATCAGCAACCGTGTTGATGTCCACGGGAATCAGGGTGATTCCAAGCGATCGTGCGCTTTCACGGTAGCTCTCAAAAGCCGCGTCGATGCTTGCGATGCTCAGGCCCGACAGGCGCCCACATTCCGGGCAGCGGGCAAATGCGATCTTGGAGACGGATGGGACCGCGGCCTTGAGCAGTTCGATCCGCTTTGGCATGAGGTCGCCGGTGAAGCTCGACACCCCAGTGACCTGCCCGCCTGGATGTGCGAAGCTGGCGATCAGACCCGTACGCAACGGGTCGAAGATTCCGCATGTAACTACTGGAATGTCGTGGCTTGACTCAACCACGGCATGTGCTGCCGTCGCGGTGACGGTCACAACCAGGTCGACACCCTTGTCCCGCATCTCTGCGGCGAACTCAGCGTACCGTTCGTTTTTTCCTTCCGCGTAGCGCCAATCGATGGTCAGGTTCCTGTCGACCACGAAGCCGAGTTCAGCCAGGCGATTGATGAACGCCGCCAAGAACCGGTCTTCGTCCACGGTGTTCTTTGCCGTGTACCCGAACCAGGCGATGTGATACGTCCTCCGCGGAACCTGGGCCAGTGCCGTGGCCCCAAGGACACACGTGAAGCCAGTGATGATTCGACGACGTCCAATCATGCCCCACCCCCTAGCATCTTGAGTCCGTCCCCGAATTGGGAGGCGGGTGATACTGAATCATGCCCACCCCGATACGTTCGGGTCAAGGAGGACTATGGCTCGAAGGTGGTTGAGCGTCCGCTACCCAGGTTGAGCGTCTGCAACGGCGCGGTCCTCCCCTCCAATCGTCGCTTCGGACGATGCCATGGCCCAAGGCCTTCCCTAGACTTTCCCCAAGTCACCCCACAAGGAAGCACAAGCCATGAATCTCGATTCCACCATTGCCGCGGTCGTCACCGGCGGCGCCTCGGGCCTGGGCGCCGCCACCGCGCGCCGGCTGGCCGGCCACGGCGTGAAGGTTGCGCTGTTCGATCTCAACGCCGAACAAGGCGAGGCCCTGGCCAAGGAGCTGGGCGGCGTGTTCTGCAAGGTGGACGTGACGCAGGAAGAGCAGGTGGACGCGGCCTTTGCCAAGGCCCGCGCCGCACATGGACAGGAGCGCGTGCTGGTCAACTGCGCCGGCACCGGCAATGCCGTGAAGACCGCCAGCCGCGACAAGACAACGGGTGAGATCAAGCACTTTCCGCTGGCCAACTTCGACCGCATCATCCAGATCAACCTGGTGGGCACCTTCCGCTGCATCGCCAAGTCGGCCGCGGGCATGCTGACGCTGGCCGAGCTGGAAGACGGCGAGCGCGGCGCCATCGTCAACACCGCCTCGGTGGCCGCGCAGGACGGGCAGATGGGGCAGGCCGCCTACAGCGCCAGCAAGGCCGGCGTGCTGGGCATGACGCTGCCCATTGCGCGCGACCTCATGAGCGAGGGCATTCGCGTCAACGCCATCCTGCCGGGCATCTTCAACACGCCACTGCTGCAGGCCGCGCCGGACAACGTCAAGGCGGCCCTGGCCGCGTCGGTGCCTTTTCCCAAGCGCCTGGGCAAACCCGAGGAATATGCGCAACTTGCCGAACTGATGATTACCAACGGCTACTTCAACGGCGAAAGCGTGCGCCTGGACGGCGCGATCCGCATGGCGCCGCGTTGAAGCGAACACACATCCACACCGAACAAGCAGGAGACCCACCCCATGTCTGAAGCCTATATCGTCGCCGCAGCACGCACCGCCGGGGGCCGCCGCAACGGCCGTCTCTCGGGCTGGCACCCGGCCGACCTCGCCGCGCAGGTGCTCGACGCCCTGGTCGAGCGCACCGACGCCGACCCGGCCCTGATCGAGGACGTGATCATGGGCTGCGTGGACCAGGCCGGCGAGCAGTCGAGCAACGTGGCGCGCAACGCGGTACTGGCCAGCAAGCTGCCCGAATCGGTGCCCGCCACATCGGTGGACCGGCAATGCGGCTCGTCGCAGCAGGCGCTGCACTTTGCGGCGCAGGCCGTGATGTCGGGCACCATGGACATCGTGATTGCCGCGGGCATCGAGAGCATGACCCGCGTGCCCATGGGCATGCCCGCCACGCTGCCTGCCAAGCACGGCCTGGGCTTCTACGTGAGCCCGCAGATGGCCAGGCGCTACCCCGACGTGCAATTCAGCCAGTTCACCGGCGCCGAGATGATCGCCCGCAAGTACGGCATCGAGAAGGACGCGCTGGACCGCTACGCCCTGGAAAGCCACCGCCGCGCCATCGAGGCCACCCAGGCCGGCCGCTTCAACAACGAGATCGTGCCGGTGGCCGTGCGCATGGCCGACGGCACCGAGACCGGCGAGCAGCACACGGTGGACGAGGGCATCCGCTTCGACGCCACGCTGGAGAGCATTGCCGGCGTCAAGCTCATTGCCGAGGGCGGGCGCTGCACGGCCGCCACGGCCAGCCAGATCTGCGACGGCGCCAGCGGCCTGATGGTGGTCAACGAGCGCGGCCTCAAGACCCTGGGCGTAAAGCCGCTGGCACGCGTGCACCACATGACCGTGATCGGCCACGACCCGGTCATCATGCTGGAGGCCCCGCTGCCGGCCACCGAGCGCGCGCTGAAGAAGGCCGGCATGAAGATCGAGGACATCGACCTGTACGAAGTCAACGAGGCCTTCGCGCCCGTACCCCTGGCCTGGCTGCAGACGCTGGGCGCCGACCCGGCGCGCCTGAACGTGAACGGCGGCGCCATTGCGCTGGGCCATCCGCTGGGCGCCTCGGGCACCAAGCTGATGACCACGCTGGTCAACGCGCTGCACCAGCGCGGCGGGCGCTATGGCCTGCAGACGATGTGCGAGGGCGGGGGCCTGGCCAACGTCACCATCGTCGAGCGGCTCTGAAGCCCGTACATTGCGGCTGATGAGCGACTCCAAACAGCCCTACACGCCGCCCGCCGTCTGGACCTGGAACAAGGCCGGCGGCGGGCGCTTTGCCAACATCAACCGACCGGTGGCGGGCGCCACCCATGACAAGGACCTGCCGGTGGGGCGCCACCCGCTGCAGCTGTATTCGCTGGGCACGCCCAACGGCGTGAAGGTCACGGTCATGCTGGAGGAACTGCTCGAGTTGGGCCACGGCGGCGCCGAGTACGACGCCTGGCTGGTGCGCATCAACGAGGGCGAGCAGTTCGGCAGCGGCTTCGTGGCGGCCAACCCCAACTCGAAGATTCCGGCGCTGGTGGACCGCGGCGGGCCGCAGCCCATTCGCGTGTTCGAGTCCGGCGCCATCCTGCTGTACCTGTCGCAGAAGTTTGGCGACGCCTTCATGCCCAAGGACACGGCGCAGCGTGCCGAATGCCTGTCGTGGCTGTTCTGGCAGATGGGCAGCGCGCCTTTCCTGGGCGGCGGCTTCGGCCATTTCTATGCCTACGCGCCCGAGAAGATCGAGTACGCCATCGACCGCTACGCGATGGAGGTCAAGCGCCAGATCGACGTGCTCGACCGGCGCCTGGCGCAAAGTGCCTACCTGGCCGGCGACCAATACTCGCTGGCCGACATTGCCGTGTGGCCCTGGTACGGCACCCTGGTCAAGGGGCAGCTCTACGACGCGGGCGAGTTCCTGCAGGTGCAGGAATACACCCACGTGCTGCGCTGGACCAACGAGATCGCCGCTCGCCCGGCCGCCAAGCGCGGCCGCATGGTCAACCGCACCTGGGGGCAGCCGGCCAGCCAGTTGCACGAGCGCCATGATGCGAGCGATTTCGACACCCGAACGCAGGACAAGCTGCCGTGATCACCCTTTATGACTGCTCCACCGCGCCCAGCCCCCGGCGAGCACGCATCCTGCTGGCTGAAAAAGGCATTGCCCACGAAACAGTACAGGTAGACCTGCGTAGCGGCGAACAGCTCGGCGAGGCATTTAGACAGGTCAACCCGCAGTGCACGGTGCCGGTGCTGCAGACGCCAGAAGGCCTGCGCCTGACCGACAACGCGGCCATTGCCGCCTACCTGGAGGCGCGCTACCCCGAGCCGCCGCTGCTGGGCGCCACGCCCGAGGAAAAGGCCGAGATCGCGAGCTGGAACTGGCGCGTGGAATTCGAAGGCCTGGTCGCCATTGCCGAGGCCATGCGCAACAGCGCGCCGGCCATGGCCAACCGTGCATTGCCCGGGCCGGTGAACTATGCGCAGATTCCCGAGCTGGCCCAGCGCGGCCAGGCGCGGGTCCAGAACTTCTTCGACATGCTCGATGCGCGCCTGGCGCAGCATCAGTTCATTGCGGCCAACCGCTTCAGCATTGCCGACATCACGGCGGTGGTGGCGGTCGACTTTGCGCGTGTGGTGAAGGTGCGGCTGGGCGATGCGCATCCGAACCTGCAGCGCTGGCGGCTGGCGATGGGGGAGCGCGCGTCGATGTCGCTGTGAGCTCAGATGACTCGCTTGCGCAGCGCCGCCGAGGCCAGGTCGATGAGCGAAACCGTCACCACCAGGATCAGCAGCACCGCGCAGGTCTGCGCGTACTCGAAGCTACGGATGACTTCGTAGAGCACCACGCCGATGCCGCCCGCGCCTACCATGCCCACCACCGAAGCCGAGCGCACGTTGGATTCGAACCGGTAGAGCGTAAAGCTCAGCCATAGCGGCAGCACCTGCGGCACCACGCCGTGGATCACCTCGACCAGGCGGTGGGCGCCGGTGGCGCGGATGCCTTCCACCGGCCGGGGATCGATGGCCTCGACCGCCTCGGAAAAGAGCTTGGAGAGCGTTCCGGTGGTGTGTACCGCCAGGGCCAGCACGCCGGCAAACGGCCCCAGGCCCACGGCGACGATGAACAGCATGGCGAACACCATCTCGTTGATGGCGCGGCACGCATCCATCAGGCGGCGCATGGGCTGGTACACCCACGGCGGGGCCACGTTCGAGGCGCACAGAAGGCCGGCAGGCACCGCGGCCAGCACCGCGAGCAAGGTGCCCCAGATGGCGACGTGCACCGTGACCAGCATCTCGCGGGCGTAGATGCGCCAGTCGTGAAAGTCTGGCGGGAAGAAGTCGCTGGCGTAGGTGCCGATGTTGCCGGCATCGCGCACAAGAGCCAGCGGGTTCATCTCCGCGCCTTGCCAGGCCCAGGCCAGCACGCCCAGCACGGCCGCCCAGGCGACGTAGGTCGCAAGGCCCGGGCGCTCGCTGGCGGCGCGCTCGCGCAGCCGCTCCAGCGTGGCAGCGCTGGGAGCGCGGCTGCTGTCGAAGGTGTTGGTGGTGGCGCTCACAGCTTCATGGCCGCCAGCTTGGCGTCGATGTCGGCCAACTGCTTGGCACGGGTGGCCGCGTCAAGCGCGGTGTCGCTCTCGACCTTGCTGCGCTGCTTGAACAACTCGAGCTGGCGGATGGGCGTCAGCTGGTCGTTGTCGGAGGCGCGAAAGCCGCCGTAGTTGTAGATGTTCTTGAGGATCGCCTTTTCCTGCTCGTCGGACTTGGCGTAGTTGACGACGAAGTTCTTGATGCGCGTCTTCACGGCAGGATCGAGGTCCTTGCGCCAGACGAAGGGGTCGCTGGGGATGAGCGGGCTTTCCCAAAGAATGCGCAACTGGCTGGCCAGTTCGGGCTTGGCGGCCTTGAGCTCGCCCACCGCCTCGGTGTTGTTGGTGGCGACGTCGACCTGGCGCGCCAGCACGGCCTGGATGTTCGCGCCGTGGCTGGCGTTGCGCACGGTCTTGAAGGCGGTGCGGTAGTCCACGTTGTTCTTGGCGAACAGGTAGAACGTGGGCACCAGGAAGCCCGAGGTCGAGTTCGGATCACCAATGCCCACGTTCAGGCTCTTGCCGGCCTTGAACACGTCGTCCAGCGACTTCAGCGGGCTGTCCTGGCGGGTGATGAGCAGGCTGTGGTAGCCGAAGCTGCCGTCGGCATACATCACCTGGGCAAACACTTCGCCGTTGGCGCGGTCGACCGCCTCCATGGCCGCCTTGTTGCCGTACCAGGCCACCTGGACCTTGTTGAAGCGCATGGCCTCGATCACGCCGGCGTAGTCGGGCGCATAGAAGGACTTGATGGTCAGGCCCGTCTTCTTCTCCATGTCGCGGAAGAAGGGCTCCCAGCGCTCGCGCTGCGTGGACGCGGAATCGGTGGCGATGATGCCGAAGTTGATCTCCTGGGCCTGGGCCGTGGCGGCGAGCGCGGCGAACGCGGTGACGGAGGCAATGGCGAAGGTGCGAAGTTTGAACATGGTGAGGGCAGGGTGGGAAGAAGGGGCCGGCGAGGAGCCGGAAGGAAAGAAGTCAGGCCGCCAGCGCCAGGGGCGGCGCGTTGTCCTGCCATGGGGTGTCGGCCGGTGGATGGCTGCCCAGCAGGTCGGCGGCGGCGGTGCCGTAGAGCCGTTCGAGAAAGGCCGGCGTGAGCGCAGCGCTGGGCCCGTCGTACACGAGCTCGCCATTGCGCAGCGCCACCACCCGGTCGCAGAAGCGCTGCGCCAGTGCAACGTGATGAAGGCTCACGATCAGCGTCATGCCGGCATCGCGGTTCAGCGCCGCCAGCTGCTCCATCACGCGCTGGGTGGACTGCGGGTCGAGCGAGGCCACCGGCTCGTCGGCCAGCACCATCTCGGCGCCCTGGACCAGCACACGCGCGATCGCCGCGCGCTGCTGCTGCCCGCCGGACAGCGTCGAGGCGCGCTGGAAGGCTTGCGGCGCCAGGCCGATGGCGTCCAGCGCATCGAGTGCGCGGGCCCGGTGCGCCAGGTCGTAGCGGCCGAGCACCGCGCGCCACAGCGGCGCACCGGCGGCCAGGCCGGTCAGCACGTTGTGCATGACGCTCAGGCGGCCCACCAGGTTGAACTGCTGGAAGATCACGCCGATGCGGCGGCGCAGCGCGCGGATCTGCGGGCTGTTTCGGCCCTGCGACTGCAGCACCTGGCCAAAGACCTCGACGCGGGCGGTGCCGGGGTCGCAGGTTTCAAGGCCGCTCAGGCAGCGGATGAGCGTCGACTTGCCGGAGCCGGACGCGCCAAGCAGCGCCACGCGCTCGCCGCGGCGCACCTCGAACGAGACATCTCGCAAGGCCCGATGGTCGCCGTAGCTTCGCTGCAGCGAATCCGCCCGCAATACAACTGGATTCATGGTGGTGAAAAGGCCCCACCGAATGACGGCCAGGACCTGCTGGAACAACAGATGCGGGCAGTATTTGGACGCCGTATGACTGATGGGTGACACGGGCGCCCCCACGAGCCATTTCTCCCATACAAGTTTTTTGTGTCTTGTATTGATCCAATCTATGGATCGGCTTGTGTCTTGCTGCTGATTCGGCGCAGCTATACGGCTATAGTTTCAATATTGTGTCTAGCCGTATCCTCTTCGTGTCCAAGCGGAGTTCGCTCCGAAGCGTATTGGCCCAGGCATGCCTGACACACATGGGAGGCCATCAATTCGTCGCCCAGTATTGCGGCCAGCCCGGATTCGTCGAGCGCAGCATCCATCCGGCCGCAAAGGCGGCGCTCGAGAATGCACACATCCCCGTTCCGGGCATGCCGCCTCGCCCATGGACGGACTTGTGGCGCACCGGCTCACCGCGCCTGGACCTGGTGGTCACGCTCGACGAAGGGGCCATGGGCAGCGAGCCCTCCTGGCCGGGCCAGCCTATTTCCGCGCTCTGGGCATTCGAGGACGCCGCTGCGCTGGCGGACCCGAATGATGCGGCGCGCGCTGCCATGCGCATCCTCTATTCGCTGCAGCGCCGGCTCGAACTGCTGATCAACCTGCCGCTGGGCCGCGCGGATTCGTCGGCCATCCGCTCAGACCTGCGCGACCTCGGGCGCATGGCCTGAAGAGCCTCAGGGCCGGGTGCCTGCCACGCCGCTGCTCGACGCAACGTAGGTGCCAGCGCTGTTCTGGCCCAGCACGGGAATGGGCTTTCCGTCCTTCGAGCGGAAATTGGTCAGCAGGCTCACGATGCGCGCCTGCGTGAGCAGGGGCAGCGGCGCAAACCCGGTGCCGGCCACGGCCTTGTCGCCCAGCAGGAAGGAGCGATAGAAGAAGTTCAGCGTGCGCCCCGAGCGCTCGGCGGATGCCGGCTGGCGGGGCACCAGCACATAGGTGGCCGTCACGATCGGCCAGACGCCGGGGCCGTCGATGTCCAGCAGCGGTGCAGCTTCCAGGCTGGTCTTGAAGAGCCCGCCGGCGCGGCTGGCGGCGGCAAACGACTCGGTGCTGGGCACCACCCATTCGCCGCGCTTGTTGCGCAGGGCGGCCGCGCTCAGCTGCTCGCGCAGCACGTAGTCCGACGAGACATAACCGATGGCGCCGGGCGTGGCTTTTACAGCGCTGGCCAGCTTGCTGGAGCCTTCGGCGGGCACGGTGGTGCCGGGCCACTTGGCGGTGGCGCCCTTGGCCTCGATCGCGGCAGCCGCAGCGGGGGCCGCCTGCTTCAGAAACTGCACGAAAACCTCGGTGGTGCCGGAGCCATCGGAGCGAACCACGCGCGCGATGCGCGTGTCGGGCAGTGCCAGGCCAGAGTTCAGGGCCGAGATGGCCTTGTCGTTCCATCGCGTGATCTCGCCCGCAAAGATGCCGGCGAGTACCTGGGCGTCCAACCGCAGCGCACCTGAGGCCACGCCGGGCAGGTTCACCACGGGCACCACGCCGCCCACCAGCGTCGGGAACTGGAACAACTGGTTCTTGTCGAGTTCGGCCTGGCTCAGCGGAATGTCGGTTGCGCCAAAATCCACCGCGCGCGCCACGATCTGCTTGACGCCGGTGGAGGAACCACTGGGCAGGTAGTTCAGCGCAACACCCGTGTCCTTGGTGTATTGCCGGGCCCACTCGGCATACACCTGCGCGGGAAAGGTGGCGCCGGTGCCCGAGACCGAGATGGCGTCGGCCAACGCGGCCAGCGGAGCGAACGCAACAAGAAGAACGAGCGCGGGAAGGCGTAGGTAGTGCATGCGGAAGAACGGCTTAATTTGTGACACTATTGTTACATCCTCGCGGCCTCCCATTGCTCGATTCATGCAAACTCCTGGGTCGCCCCGCAGTGGGGCTCGAATCCCGCACGATCCACGGATGGGCAGCCTGCATGGAAAACCACCGCACCGACCGCCATCGATTCGAGGACTGGGACGTCTTCATCTACCTGGGATGGGACGTGCTGGAGCGCACGTTCGTGGGCAGGGCCGAGCTCTACCTGAACGACGCCTTCCGAGCCCGCATCGGCCTGAACCGTGACTTTGCAACGACGGACGATGCCGCTGCCTTCCTGAAGCGAAGCAGCCAGTCCTTCATCGAGGACTGGAAGCAGCGCGAGCACTCGACCGATTCGGAGTTTTCGGAGCTGTAACGCCTGGCTGCTTCAAGCGTGCGTCGCCACCAGCGCGACTGCCCAAGACAGCAGCGCCACGCCCAGCGGCATGCTCAGGCGCCTGCCCCAGCGAGCGTTCTTCTCGATGGCCATCACCGCCGCGAGCACGAGCATCCAGCCGAGGCTGCCGGTACCGACTGCAAACATCAACAGCATCAGCGCCCAGCAGCACCCGACGCAGAACAGGCCGTGGTGCGCGCCCAGCGCGAACGCATGCCGCGACTGCGCGTGGCCGCGCCAGTGCTGCATGACGAAACTCAAGGGCGTGCGGCACTTGTCCAGGCATCGGTACTTGAGCTTGCTGAACTGGAATGCGCCGGCCAGCGCAATGGTGCCAGCGCCGATCAGCCAGCCATGCCACGCCAGCGTGGGAACGCTGGCAAGCAGCGACAGCACGCCGGCATGCAGCGCGTGCGCCAGCAGGCCGAAGGCGGCCCATACCGTGGTGTAGCCCATCCCGAGCAGCACGAGCAGGCGCCCATGGTCTTCGCGCTGGGCGGTCAAGCGGTCGAAGGCGACGAACAAGGGCAGGGTGGTGGGCAGCATCATGGCCGTGGTCATGAGCACCCACGCAAGGGCGTAGAACAGCGCGGGCACGACCACGTCGCCGGCCGGAACCACGCGGCACAGGAACGCCGCCGGCCCGGACGCCGACCAGTCGCCATGATCGACATAGCGTGCGTACGGGCTGCGCCCCAAGGCCCACAAAGATACCCACGCCAGCGCAATCAGCGCCGCCAGCACGGGCAGGAACACCTGGACATGACGCGAAGAGGCACTGGCCGTCGGCTGGCCTGCCGTCGGGTTCATGCGTCGAACACGAACGTGCTCTGCAAGGCGTTCTGGTTCTTGATGTTCAGGTCGATACCCAGGGCGGGGTTCTTCGATCGATAGGTCGGGGCCTTGCCCACGAACACCGGTGCGCCCGGCACCGTGGAGAACACGGTATCGGAAAGGGTGGTCTGGCCACCGGTCGCGCCGCGATAGGGCTCGAGTTCGGCGTAGTAGTTCTTGCCGATCTCGAGTTCGCCCTTGCCGTCGACCACGGTGAAACGGATCGGCGCGCGCTCTACCGACACGACCTGCCCGATGAGCTTGGCGAGGTCGGCCACCGGACCTCCGGCCTGGCCGGTGTAGACCTTGAGCAGCGCCTCTTCCTGCGCCTTGGAAGCCTTGTCGTCGACATAGATCGCGGCAGTCCAGTTGCCTTGCAGGATGTTGCCCGGCACATGGGCCACGGCGGCGATGGTGTTGCCCCCCACGTCGACGCCATCGACCGTTCCCTTGTCGATGTGCCACGCGACGATGGTGTCGCAGGTGCCGTTGTCAGGGTCCTCGCCGATCCAGCAGGGGCACAGGACATTGCAATTGCAGACTTCGAGCAGGCGACCCTCCAGGTGGTAGCTCATGTGAACCTCCATGTTCTTGGGCGCAACACCTATTCATAGCCGATGACCTGCGGCATTTCAAACGGATCGGGCCAGGGCGCGCCGCCGGTTCAGCAGCAGCGGCACGAAGCCGATGGCGATGCCGCCCATGCCCACCACGTTGGTCACCCAGTCGAAGGTGGGAATGCTGTAGAGCGCAATGAAGAACAAAAATGCACCGCTGGCCGCCGGCCACCACACATGGGTGAGGGCGGCCGGGCCGGCAACGGCCAGCGCGCGGTAGTGCCAGGCGCAGGCCAGCCCCGTGAGGCCCAGGTAGAAGCAGATCTGGAAGCCGATGGCCGTGATCGAATCCTGCAGGATCACGTTGATGGTGGGCAGGTACGAGGACACCAGCAGCAGCACCATCCCGGCCGCCCAGATGAACAGGATTGCCACGTGCGGCGTCTGCCAGCGCGGGTGCAGCCGCGAATAGCGCGGATGCAGCACGCCGTCCCGTGCCTTGGCAAACAGCATGCGCGTGAACTGCAGCATCTGCGTCTCCACGGTGCCCACGGTGCTCAGCAGCACCGCGATGATCGCCACGTAGCCCCAGGTCTGGCCGAACAGCTTCTCGGCAATGGCAAAGATGATGTTGGTGTTGAAGTGCTGGATCTCGGCGTCGCTCAGGCCCAGCAGGGTGATGACGATGAACACCAGGAAGAAGGCCATCAGGAGCACCATGGTCCAGAAGGCTGCGCGGCCGGGCGTTCGGTTGGGGTCGCGGGTTTCCTCGCTGAGGTTGAGCGTCACGTCCCAGCCGTAGTAGAAGAAGATGGCCACCAGCGCGCCGTTGGCAAAGGTCTTGGGCGAAAACGCCAGCGGCGAGAACCACTCCCACGAGAAAGAATGCGCCGGCGCCTTCGGGAACACCGCGAACGCGGCCACGATGATCGCCAGCAGGATCACGGCCTCGACCAGTGTCAGCGCCACCTGCACGTAGCTGGTGAGCTTGATGCCCTTGACGACCACGGCGCTCACCGCGGTGAGCCACAGCGCTGCCAGCAGCGTCACCCAGTGCACGTTGTTCATCAGCTTGGGCGCGAACACCAGCAGCGTCGCGTTGGCCGCCGGGATCATGGCCGATACCATGAACACGCAGCACAGCACCAGCAGCGCCCAGCCGGCGAAAAAGCCCAGCGTGGGCCCGAACACCATGGTGACCCAGGCGTACGAGGTTCCGGCGCTGGCCCGCGCCCGGTTCAGGTGGATGAACGCGAACGCGATGCCGAACATGATCAGCCCGCAGGTCAGCACGCTGGCGGGCGACTGCACGCCGGCAGTCGCGATGATGGTGGAGGTGGTGATTTCGATGCTGTAGGCCGGCGCGGTGCCGGCAACGCCCATGACGACCGACTCGGTCATGCCAAGCGAATCGGCATTGAGGCTCGCAGAGTCATGCATGCGCCGCTTCCACGTTGGCTGGGTGGCCCCCACGATAGCGCGCGCTGCAGGGCCGCACAAGCGCTCGCTCGGCGGTGATGCTCCCGTTGTCGATCACCTTCTTCCTTGTGCGGCACCGCGCGCCGCGGTAGCCTCCCGACGGGGCAAATCCCTGGGTGCAACCCCGGAGGTGCAAATGGAAGCTTCGCTTTCGCGTCTTCGCAGCAAGCTTGAGGAAGTGCAGCACACCGTCGAGGGATCGAGGCTGTCCTGGGCGCGCGAGTCGGCCTTCGACTTCGCCGAGCGACTGGGGCATGTGCTCGATCTCTTCGAGGAAATCGACGACCTCATCCTCAAGCGCCACGCCGATCCGGCTTCGATCGAGCCTTTGCGCGCACTGATGTCCGATCAGCTGGGGCGGATCAACGAGCTCCTGGAGTTGGAGCTCGCCCCGGCGCTAGCGGCCGAGGATCGGGCGGCTGCCATGCCGGTCGTGGCCGCCTTGGACACGGCAATCGCCCATACCGAGGAAACCTGGTCGGCCATCCAGGCGGCGGCCGGCGGGTCGCCCTAGGCAGCCTTGAAAGCCCGGCCGGCAAGCTGCGACACGACGCGGACCTAGTTCAGATCCTTGTCCTTCCAGACCTTCGAGCCGCCCAGGGCGACGCCTGCCTGGAGGCCGGTCTTGGTCAGCACGTACGCATGGCCGCCCGTGAAGGCGATGGCGCCCGCCTTCACATTCGCGTCTTCCTTCTTGGTGCCCGCACCGGCGCCAGCGGAGGCGGAGGCATCCCACCCTCGGTTGATGAATTCGGTCAGTGACTTGGAGTCGTTGAAGACGAAAAGGTAGCGCGTGTCGGAGGCCCCGATCTGCAGGCCTGCGCTTGCCTGTGCAATCGACATGTACGTGTCCTTCTTGGACTTGCTGTCGTGCGCAATGCCCTTGCCGCCGGCACCGCCAACGCCGAAGCTCAAGCCGTAGGTGGTGAACACGGCGTAACCCGGTGCCTTGGTCACCGCCTCCTTGATCGTGGGATCGGCCTGGTAGAAGTCCTCCAGCGTTTGCTGGGCCTTGGATTTCACTTCGGCCTGCTGCGCGGCCTTGTCCTGGGCGTATGCGCCGCCGCCGGCCAGGAACGCGGTAAGAACTGCACTGACGACGAAGATCTGGCGATGTTCCACGGCTTTCTCCTTTCACTTGTTGTGACGCCCAAGAGCGCGAAGGCCTCAAGCAGGAGGCACTTCCAGCCTCGCAGAGCGGCCAGATGCTGACACGATTTGGTTGATTCCGCCATTCAAAGGACGCTGGGACACATGGCCACCCCTACCGGTAGACGTGAGACGCCATGACCGAGAGCGCCCGCGGCAGCGCGATGCCCAGCGTCTCGGCCGTCGTCGTATTCACGGCCAGGTCGAACTTGGCGACGAGCTCGACTGGCAAGTCCCTGGGTTTGGCGCCTTTCCAGATGCGCGCCACATAGTCGGCCGCGCGATCGGCGGCGTATAGATAGTCGGGCCCGTAGCTCATCAGCAATCCGGCCTCGGTGAAAGTCCAGACATCGGCGATCGCCGGCAAGCGCCTTTCCAGCGCCAATGCCGCGATGCGTTTTGCGTATCCCGCGAAGCGCGTCGGATTGTCCAGAACGACGCCGTCGACGCCGCGTCGGCGCAGCTCGTCGAAGGCGCGCTCCATGTCCGGCAGGTCGGGCATCGTTACGAACTCCATCCGGATGCCGGCCTTGCCGGCCGACTCTACGAGCGCGCGTTCGTAAGCCTCGTAGCGCAGCGCAAAGTCGCCCCCGAACCTGAGGAAAGCGATCGTCTTGGGCCCGCCCAGGACCTGGGCCAGCAGCTGCAGGCGCTTTGTGACGAGCTCAACGCCAAAGGTACAGACACCCGTGACGTTGCCACCCGGGTGAGCCAGGCTCGCAACCAGGTGGTCCCCAACCGGATCCGGGGCGGCCAACATCACGATCGGAATGGTCGAAGTCGCATGCATGGCAGCACGAACACTTGCTGAACCACCCATGGCGACGATCACGTCAACCCCGTCGGCGACCAGTTGTTGCGCAGCTGGGCCGAACTCGCCACTTTCACCCGGAATTCCCAGCACCAACGTGTAGTCGGTGCCTGCAACCATCCCGTGCTGGGCGAGGAAGGCTCGAAACTTGCCCCGAGACTCCGGCAAGACCAGGAAGGCCGCCAGCACCAGCGCCCCAACCCGGAAGTCGCGATCCCTGGGCCCCGGCGACCCCCACCAGCGCACCTGCGCAGACCAAAGAGCGACGCAGCATGTCTGCGCTCCTTCCTCTCCACCTGGCTTTGGCGCCGGGATGGCGCCAGTTCGCGATTGTGGTTCTGGCATTCCCCGCTGTCGACGCCGCCGCTTCAGCTGCGCGGCGAGATTGCCTCGGCGAATGGGCCTTTTGCAGGCCTGTTAATGCTTTAGATGTGCCTGACGAGGGATCGATTAAGCATTAAGTGCAACTTTTTCACATTTGGCGATGGTTTGGCCTTGCGGCGCCCGCGAGCGGCTAGAAACATTAGTTCACACTTGCATCATTTACACACGGAGAGAGACAAATGGGTAGATCAATAGAAGGGCGTTCAATCAACTCGCTGGTTGCCGCCGGGCTGTGCGCCTTGGCGCTCGCGGGCTGTGGCGGAGGCGGGGGTGGCGGCACGACCGGCACAGCGGGCACGACGGGCACTGGCACGGCCGGTACGACCGGCACAACGGGCACGACCGGCACGACAGGTACAACCAGAAGGTTGACCGACAGCGGGGCAGGGGCCACCAACGCCGCCCCGGTCGCCGTGGTGAGCGCGTCAAGCGGCACCGACGCCGCCCCTGTGAAGCTGGCCATGACCTTCGACGGCACGGGCAGTTCGGATGCCGATGGCGATACCTTGAGCTACCGTTGGACCCTGGCATCGCGCCCCAATGGCAGCGCCGCGGCACTGGACGCCAGCACAGGCTCCACGGTGAACCTCACACCGGACGTGCCCGGCGACTTCGTCGTCACCCTTGTGGTCAACGACGGCAAGGTCGACAGCAGCGCGACCTCGGCCACATTGCATGCCGTCAATGTTGCGCCGGTGGCCAACGCCGGGTTCGATCACTCCCTGCGAATCGGCGAAACCGGCGTGCTCGACGGCTCGGCCAGCTCCGACCTCAATGGTGACACCTTGACCTATGCGTGGTCGGTAACCGCGCAGCCGTCCGGAAGCACGGCCACGTTGACCGATGCCACCCAGGCGTTCGCGCACTTCGTACCCGACGTTGCGGGCGACTACACGTTTGCCCTGGTCGTCAATGACGGCGCGCTGCCCAGTGCGCAGGACACCGTGCACCTGACCGCGGTCGCCATCGGCTCGAACCGCGCGCCGACGGCCGACGCCGGGATCGACCAGAACGTGTCCATCGGCACGGTCGTCACGTTGGATGGCAGCGCCAGCTCGGATCCCGACGGCAACACGATCACCTACGCTTGGACGCTGGATTCGAAGCCGGCAAACAGCACGGCAACCATCGTCGATGCCTCGTCGCCGCGTCCTTCGCTGACACCTGACCAGGCCGGGACGTACACCGCATCGCTGGTGGTCACCGACAGCTTGAATGCGACGAGCATCGCCGACCAGGTGGTCGTTACCGCTAGCCAGCTGAACAAGAACAATGCCCCGGTTGCGGTGGCTGGCCCCGATCAGAACGTGCTGGTCGGCGCAACCGTCGAACTCGACGGCAGCGGCAGCGTGGATGCCGACGGCGACCTTCTTTCCTACACCTGGAGCTTCACCTCCAAGCCGGCAGGCAGCACGGCCCAGCTCTCGTACATCGATGGCGTGTCCGACGATCCTGCGCCGACCTTCGTGGCCGATGTGCCCGGGGTCTACGTGATCGGGCTCGTCGTCAACGATGGCAAGGCCAACAGCACGGCGCAGGCATCGGTGACGGTGACCGCAGCGCCGGGCAACGTGGCGCCGGTGGCCAACGCGGGTGATGACGTGTCGACGGTCGTGGGCACGACGGTAGACCTCAGCGGCGTGCTGAGTAGCGATGCGAATGTCGGCGACACGTTGACCTATTCGTGGACGCTCGTCAGTGCCCCGGCCGGCAGCGTTGCCGTGCCAGGCAACTCGAGCAGCGCGACCGCGACGCTGACACCCGACAAGCCGGGCGTCTATGTGGTCCAGCTCGTCGTGACCGACAACCAAGGGCTCTCGAGTGCCCCCGACAACGTCGTCGTGACCGCCGGCGCAGCGGGTGTCAACCTGGCGCCTGTCGCGAAGGCCGGACTTCGTCAGCGCAGCACGGTCGGCCAGACCGTCACGCTGGATGGCTCCAAGAGCTACGACCCGAATGGAACTGCGCTCACGTACGCATGGAAGTTCAAGTCCAAGCCGAAGAAGAGCACGGCGACGATTGCGGGTGCCACGACCGCCGCGCCGACCTTCGTGCCCGACGTCCGTGGTAACTACGTGGTGCAGCTCATCGTCAGCGATGGGCAGCTCAAGAGCGTGGCCAGCACCGTGATGATCCAGGTCAAGCGCTAGTTGGATCTTGAGGGAGTCCGCGCGAGGCGGGCTCCCTCCGTGACAAGCCACGCGATGAGCGGGCGTGCGAAGAACCCTGTGCAGACAGGGTTCTTTTTTTTCGTCGACTTCTGAGGGGGATGCGGCAAAAATCTTGGAC
>JAFEEG010000053.1 GCA_018241225.1 Pseudomonadota bacterium | reverse complement strand
CCGCTGTTCTTCGAGTTCATCGAGCGCAAGGGCAACTACCGCGCGGGCTTCGGCGAGGGCACCTTCAAGGCCCTGTTCGAGTCACTGGAGCGCGACCAGATCAACCGCGGCGTGCTCCAGACGGCCGACTGAAGCGGCGACGACACATCACCGGACTGCGGGAGAAGCGTCATGCTGGAAGAAGCCACCATCGATCACGAGACGAAGGAACTGCACGGCCTGGCTGCGGGCGCCAAGCCCGAGCGCGCCGACTGGACCATCGACCAGGGCTGGGACAAATACACGCCCGCCGAGCACGCAGTGTGGAAGACGCTTTTCGAGCGCCAATCCAAGCTGCTGCCCGGCCGTGCCTGCGACGAGTTCGTCGACGGCATGAACAAGCTGCCCATCGGGCCCGAGCAGATTCCGGATTTCCGGCGCCTGTCCGAGGTACTGATGCAAAAGACCGGCTGGCAAGTCGTGGCCGTGCCCGGGCTGGTGCCTGACGAGGTGTTCTTCGACCACCTGGCCAACCGGCGCTTTCCGGCCGGCCAGTTCATCCGCAAGCCGCACGAGCTGGACTATTTGGAAGAGCCCGATGTCTTCCACGACGTGTTCGGCCATGTGCCGATGCTGATGAACCCGGTCATTGCCGACTACATCCAGGCCTACGGCCGCGGTGGCCTGCGCGCCAAGGAACTGGGCGTGCTGGACAAGCTGGCCCGCGTGTACTGGTACACGGTGGAGTTTGGCCTGGTGCAGCAGAAGGACGGCGTTCGCATCTACGGCGCGGGCATCGCGTCCTCGTACACCGAGTCGGTGTTTGCGCTGGACGACGCATCGCCCAACCGCATCGGCTTCGAGCTGGAACGGGTGATGCGCACGCGCTACCGCATCGACGACTTCCAGGAAAGCTACTTCGTCATCGACGGCCTGCAGCAACTGCTGGAGCTGGGGCAGATCGATTTCGCGCCGCTGTACGAGCGCATTGCCGGCCAGCCCGACCACGAGCCCGGCACCGTGCTGACCAGCGACCGCGTGGTCTCGCGCGGCACCGGCCAGTACCATCGCGAACGCCGCAACTCGGCCAAGGCCGCCATCTGACATGACCAACCCAACCGACATGGACAACTCGGTCGTCCTCATCACCGGCGCCGCCGGCAACCTGGGCCGCGCGGTGGCCGAGGTGTTTGCGGAACGCGGCGCACGCCTGGCGCTGGTCGACCTGCATGCCGACCGCCTGAGCGCGGTCTTCGGCGACGCGGGCGAGCGCCGCATGTTCCTGGCGGCCAACCTGCTGAACCCGGCAGAAGCCGACGCCGCCGCGCAGGCGGTGGTCAAGCGCTTCGGCCGCATCGACGTGCTGTGCAACCTGGCCGGCGGCTTTCGCATGGGTACGCCGGTGCACGGCACCGAGGCCAAGACCTGGGACTTTCTCTACGACCTGAACGTGCGCACCGTGCAGCACATGGCGCATGCCGTGGTGCCGCAGATGCAGCAGCAAGGCAGCGGGAAGGTCGTGAACATCGGCGCCTTCTCGGCCCAGCGCGGCCTGGCCAACATGGGCGCCTACATCGCAGCCAAGAGCGCGGTAATCCGCCTGACCGAATCGATGGCGGCCGAGCTGCGCACCCAGAACATCAACGTGAACTGCGTGCTGCCCACCATCATCGACACGCCCGAAAACCGCGCTGACATGCCCGATGCCAACCCGGCCAACTGGGTGGCGCCGCGCGACTTGGCGCAGGTGATTGCGTTCCTGGCTTCGGATGCGGCGCGCGCGGTGCACGGCGCCGCGCTGCCCGTCACCGGGCTGAGCTGAATCCGGCGCTCAGGCCTTGAGCTTGAGCAGCATGGTCATCACGCCGGCCATGGACTGCTCCAGCTCCAGGAAGCCCTGGAAGTCCTTGCCGTCCATCCAGGAGCCGTCCCAGTTCTGGCGCTTGAGCGTCTTTTGCCACGCGTCGGTCTGCACCGCGCGCTGAGCCACCGCCACCAGCTCGCGCTGACGCGCCGCGGGCACGGCCTTGCCGGTAAAGATGCCGCGCCAGTTGGCCAGGTCGGCATCCACGCCCTGCTCGCGCACCGACGGAATTCCCAGGAAGGGGCGCTTGGCCGACACGCCGATGGCGCGCAGCTTGCCGCTGGCAATACCGTCCTTGAATTCGCTGTAGCCCGAGATACCCGCTGCGGCCTTGCCCGACTCGATGGACTCGACCACCTCCGCCCCGCCAGGGTGCGGCAGGTACACCAGGCCGGCCGTGTTGCCCGCCAGGCGTGCCAGCATGCCGGCGAACATGTGGTCGACCCCGCCGGATGAGCCGCCCGCAATGGCAGTGCCGGCCGGGTTCGAGCGCATGCGTGCGATCAGTTCCTTGGGCGTGGTGATGGGCGAATCGGCCTTGACCGCCAGCACCTCGTAGTCGCTGGTCAGGCGCGCCACGGGCTGGATTCGGGTCATGTCGACGGCGGGTTTTTGCAGCGCCACCGCGCCCACCATCACCATGCCACCCATCAGGAGCGCGTTGGGGTCGGCGTCGTACTTCTCCACGTACTTGGCCAGGCCGATGGTGCCGCCCTTGCCGCCGATGTTTTCGTAGGTCACCTCGGTGGCCGCGCCGGACGCCACGATGGCGGCGCCGAGCGCACGACCGGTCTGGTCCCAGCCGCCGCCCTCGTTGGCCGGAATGACGATGCGCAGGCGGGCTATGGGTGCGGACTGCGCCCGGGCACGGCCCGCCACGCCCACGCCCAGTGCACCGGCGCCCAGCAGAAGCGCGAACTGACGCCGCCGAATCGGGCTGGCCGCGGCAGTTTGCGTGGCGAAGGTGGGGCGGCGGGAAGTCTCGTTGCCATTTGTCGACATATTTGTGACCTTATGTGTTTCGAGCGATCCTAGCGCCACCGTCCCGATCTTGAAGACGGACCGCTCGAAGCTGTGGCAAACGCCACGCTGCCCTCGGAAATCCGCCCGGCGCATGGGCGCCGAAACAACACGAAGCACCCCACACTTGGCTTTCAGCACGGCTTAAGCGAGCCGCCCGACACTGCGCATCTCTGTTGTTTCAGGAAGTGAGGCCCTGCCCACATGACCGCCCCGACCATTCCCACGCTTTCTTCCCACCAGCTGTCGCTGGCCCTGGACCTTCTGGACATGCGCGAGATGGCGCCCAAGGAAGTGCTGCGCCAGCTCGACGAATTCGCCGCAAGCGGCGAGTTTTCTCAGGCGCAGGCCAAGGCGCTGCGCGTGCTGGTGAAAACGCTGGACGACGCCCATGCCGCGCGCGTGCTGCGCGCCAGCTGCGACGGCGATGATGAAGAAAGCATGGACCTGCTTCGCCATCGCACCACGCACGAAGCGCGCGTTGCGTACCTGCGCTGAGGCTACAAACCAAGCGCGGTGCCGCCCGCGTGCGGCGATTGCGGCCATTAATCACCGCATGATTTGCGGTGAAACCTTGCATCCGCGGCGATTCAGGCATTGCGACGGAAATGCAGCGGTTCCTGGCATGGGCGAACAGTGCACCTCCGGTGGCGGCCGAAGCACCAGCTACGAACTGGCGGACTTCTAGCCTACCCCTCGCTCGCGTTCTTCGGCTTGGGCGCCAGCTGATCCGCCAGGTCCACCCAGCCCCCGCCCATTGCCTTGTACAGCGCCGCCGCCTGCAGCAGCACGTCGGCCTGGCTTTGCGCCAGTTGTAGCTGCGAATTGAACAGGCTCCGCTCGGCGTCCAGCACTTCAAGGTAGCTGCTGTAGCCGCCGTCGTAGCGCCTGCGCGCCAGGCGGGCGTAGTTGGCCAGTGCGTCGGTCTGCTGCTTGGCTGCGTCGCGCGCCAGCTGTGTCTTGGTCACGCCCACCAGTGCGTCTTCTGTTTCGCGAAAGCCGGTCTGAACCGCCTTGCGATACAGCGCCAGCGATTCGCGCTGGCCAGCCTCGGCGCTTTCCACCTGGCCGGCAATGGCGCCGGCAGTGAAGATGGGCACGCTCACATCCAGCCCGTAGGACCAGATGCGCGCCGCGCCGTTGGACAGGTCCGACAGGCTGCGGCTGGCCCCGCCAAAGGCACCGGTGAGCGAGATGCTCGGGAAGTACGCCGCCTTGGCCGCGCCGATGCGCGCGTTGGCGGCAATCAGCGCCTGCTCTGACGCGATCAGGTCTGGGCGACGTTCGATCAACTCCGAAGGCAGGCCGGCCGGCACGGGCGGCATGGCCATCTGGTCGATGGGAAGTCCGCGCACGATCGGGCCGGGGTTGCGCCCCACGAGCACCGACAGCGCGTTTTCCTGCTGCGCAGCCGACTGCTCGAGCTGCGGCAGGGTGCGCAAGGCCGTGGCATATTCCGATTTCGCCTGGCTCACTTCCAGGTCGGACACCACGCCACCCTTGTAGCGCCGCTCGAACAGCTTGAGCGAATCCTCGCGCAGCTTGATCGTGTCGCGTGCCACTTCCACCTGCTTGTCGAGGTCGCGCAGTTGTACGTAGCCCGCCGTGACGGCGGCCACCAGCGACAGCACCGTGCCGCGGCGGAAGGCCTCGCTGCCGCGCAGCTGCGCGGTGGCTGATTCCGTCAGGCGCCGGGTGCGGCCGAACAGGTCGATCTCCCAGCTGGCCAGCACCGCCGCCTGCGCGGAGTTGTACGGGTTGATGCCCGGCGCGCCGGTGGCCGTCATGGTGCTGGCGCGCTGGCGCCCGCCGTTCACGTCGGCGCCTACCTGCGGGAACAGCGCCGAGCGCGTGATGCCCAAAGCGCCGTAGAACTGGTCGACCCGCGCTGCGGCGGCCACCACGTCCAGGTTGTTGGCCAGCGCTTCGTCGACCAGCGCGTTGAGCTGCGCGTCGCCGAACTGCTGCCACCAGGCGGTGTCGGCCGCACTCGGGCTCACTTCGCTGCGCGGTGGCGACGATCGATACTGATCGGGCACCGCCAACTCGGGTCGCTTGTAGTCGGGCCCCAGCATGCAGCCCGAAAGCAGCACCAGTGCCGCCGCGGCGGCTGCCGCCTTGCCCCAGCTTCCCGACGAGCTGCCGCTACGCAGGCTTGCGCCCCCCCGAGGGGCAGCAACTACACGAAGCGAGGCGCGTGGGGGTTCGATGTCAGTGCGCCGCATGGTCCGCCCCTTCGCTTGCGCCCGCTGGCGGTACTTCCGGCTTGTCTTTCTTCTTGCCGGCGCTGCGTTCGCTCAAGGTCTCCAGGCCCCAATAGAACATGGGGATGAAGAAGATCGCAATCACCGTCGCGCCCAGCATGCCGCCGATGACGCCGGTGCCCAGCGAATGCCGGCTGGCCGAGGACGCACCGCTTGCAATGGCCAGCGGCACGCAACCCAGGATGAAGGCCAGCGAGGTCATGATGATCGGGCGCAGGCGCAGCTTGGCCGCGTTCACGGCGGCGTCGTAGGCCGACATGCCTTCCTTGTGGCGCAACTCCACCGCAAACTCGAAGATCAGGATGGCGTTCTTGGCCGCCAGC
This sequence comes from Pseudomonadota bacterium, assembly GCA_018241225.1. GTDB lineage: Bacteria > Pseudomonadota > Gammaproteobacteria > Burkholderiales > Burkholderiaceae_C > Variovorax. The sequence goes on along the minus strand of JAFEEG010000053.1, from coordinate 43,224 downwards.
GCAATGAGCACGGTCAGGCCGATCTGGAAGTACACGTCGTTCTCGGTGCCGCGCATCCAGATGGCCAGGATGGCGCCGAACAGCGCAAAGGGCACGGCCAGCAGCACGCCGATGGGCAGCGACCACTTCTCGTACTGCGCCGCCAGGATCAGGAACACCATCACCAGCGCGAAGGCGAACACCACGCCCGCGGTGGAGCCGGCCTTCTTCTCTTCATAAGCCTGGCCGGACCAGGCAAAGGAGAAGCCCTCCGGCAGCACCTCGCGCGCCACTTCTTCCATGGCACTGAGCGCCTGGCCCGAGCTGTAGCCCGGCGCCGGCCCGCCGGAGATCTTGGCGGCAGGGTAGTTGTTGAAGCGCGTGACCAGGTCGGCGCCCACAACGTAACGCGTCGTGGCCACCGCCTTGAGCGGCACCATGTCGCCGCTGTGGTTGCGCACGTACATGTTCTGCAGGTCTTCGGGCTTGGTGCGGTACTCGGGCTCGGCCTGCAAGATGACCTGGAACAGGCGGCTGTTCTTGGGGAACTGGCTCACATAGAGCGAGCCGAACAGCGTCTGCAGCGTGGAGTACACGTCCTGCACGGGCACGCCCAGGCTCTCGGCCTTGTCGCGGTCCACGTCCACCATCAACTGCCGCGAGCGGGTGTTGATGGTCGAGCTGACGCCCTGCAGTTCCTTGCGTTCGCGCGTCTTGGCGATGATGGCGCGCGTGAGTTCTTCCAGGCGCTGCAACGGCGCGTCGCCCTCACTCTGCACCCAGAACTCGAAGCCGCCGGTGGTGCCCAGGCCCGGAATGGACGGCGGGTTGACCGGCACCATCACCGACTCCTGGTCCTTGGAGAACTCGCCGCTGGCCTGGCGTATGAGCGCATCGGCCTTGTCCGACGCGGCCTGCCGCTCGGCAAAGCCCTTGAGCGACACGAACAGCACGCCCGCATTGGCCTTGTTCTGCGAGTCGATCAGGCTGTAGCCCGGCACGGTGGCCACCGACTTCACGCCGGGCTGCTTGGAATACCAGGCTTGCGCGCGGTCGGTCGCGGCCTCGGTGCGGTCCAGGCTGGCCGCGTCGGGCAGGATGGCCGCGGTGTAGATGTAGCCCTGGTCTTCCACCGGCAGGAAGGAGCCCGGCACCTTCTTGAACAGGCCCATCAAGATCGCGACCATGCCCACAATCAGCAGGCAGGCCATGAGCACGCGCTTGATCACCAGCTGCGTGCTGCGCCCGTAGCTGTTGGTGAGCTTGTCGAAGTTGCGGTTGAACCAGCCGAAGAAGCCCTTCTTCTCGTGCGCGCCCTCTTTGTGCGGCTTGAGCAGGATGGCCGCCAGCGCCGGCGACAGCGTCAGAGCCACCAGGCCCGACAGCACCACCGACACGGCAATGGTCACGGCGAACTGCTTGTACAGCTGCCCGGTAATGCCCGACAGGAACGCCACCGGGATGAACACCGCGCACAGCACCAGCACGATGGCCACCACCGGGCCGCTCACCTCGTCCATGGCGCGCTTGGCCGCGGTCTTGGGGTCGAGCCCGAACTCGTTCATGTTGCGCTCGACGTTCTCCACCACCACGATGGCGTCGTCCACCACGATACCGATGGCCAGGATCATGCCGAACAGCGTGAGCATGTTGATGGAGAACCCCATCGCCGTCATGCCGATGAAGGCGCCAATGATCGACACCGGCACCGCCAGGATCGGAACGATGGTCGCGCGAAAGCTCTGCAGGAAGATGAACACCACCAGCACGACCAGCACCACGGCTTCGAAGAACGTGTGCACCACCTCGTTGATGGACTCCTTCACGAACTCGGTGGTGTCCAGCGCGATGTCGTAGTCCAGCCCCGGCGGGAAGGTCTTCTTCATCTGCTCCAGCGACTTGCGCACGTCGGTGGCCACCTGCAGCGCGTTGGCGCCGGGCTGCTGGTAGATGGCAATCAGCGTGGCCGTCTTGCCGTTGTACTTGGAGCGGATGGAGTAGTCCTTGGCGCCCAGCTCGGCCCGGCCGATGTCCTTGACGCGCACGATGGCGCCGGTGCCCTGCTGCGAGGCGCGCAGGATGATGTTCTCGAACTCCGAAGGCTCGGTCATGCGGCCCGAGGTGGCCACCGGAAAGGTCTGCTGCACCGGCGCCGCGGTGGGCGATGCGCCCAGGCGGCCGGCTGCGAACTGCTGGTTCTGCTGCGCCACCGCGTTCTGCACGTCGGTGGCCGTCAGGCCCAGGCTGGCCATGCGGTCGGGCTTGAGCCACAGGCGCATGGCGTAGTCGGGCGCACCGAAGATCGAGCTCTGGTTGGCACCCGGAATGCGCTTGATGTTGTCAAGCACATTGATGTTGGCGTAGTTGGCCACGTAGGTGGGGTCCAGGCCGCCGTCGGGCGAGTAGATCGCCACGATCATCATGAAGGCCTGCGACTTCTTGGCCACCGACACGCCCTGCTGGCTCACCGCCGAAGGCAGGGTGGGCAGCGCGAGGTTCACTCGGTTTTGCACGTCCACTTGCGCCAGCGAGGGGTCGGTGCCGATCTCGAAGAACACCGACAGCGTCATGTTGCCGGTCGAACTCGAAGTCGAGTTCATGTACATCATGTAGTCGGCGCCGTTGACCTGCTGCTCGATCGGCGCGGCGACGTTCTGCGCCACCACTTCGGCGCTGGCGCCGGGGTAGGTCGCGGTCACCGAAATCTGCGGCGGCGTGATCTCCGGGAACTGCGCAATGGGCAGGTTGAGCATCGCCACACCCCCGGCGATGACCAGGATGATCGAGATGACGCTCGCGAAGATCGGCCGGTCGATGAAGAAATGCGCGAACTTCATCGGGCCCCCGCCAGCACGATGTCCACCCGGCGCGCCTTGGCGCTCGAGTCACCGCCGACGATGTTGGCCGGCTTCTCCAGCACGATGCGATCGGACGGCACGCCGGCCGCCACCAGGGCGTCACGCACGGCCTGCGCGCGCTGCTTGGCCAACTCGCTGTTGCGCTTGGCGCTGCCGCTGGAATCGACATAGCCGTGCACCGTGGCCTGCGCTTCGGGCTTGGCCTTCATGGCAGCGGCGATGTCCTGCAGCCGCGCCTGGCCGGTGGCGTCCACGCGCGAGCGGTTGGTTTCGAAATAGACGGCGTTGCCGGCCGACGCATCGCCTTGCGCCTGCTGCGTTGCTGCGTTCGCATTGCTTGCCGCGGCGGCGGCACCGCCGCCCGCTGCTGCCTGGGCACCCGAGCCTCCCGGGGTGCCGACGACCAGCGCTGCCGCATTGGCCGCGCCGGCGGCCGATGCACCCTGCGCGGTGGCGCCGCCCGACTGGGCGGCAGTCTGGCGCGGCGGTGGCAAGGGCTCGGCCGGCACGTCCTTGGCCTGCACGGACGCTCCGGGCGCCAGGCGCAGGAAGCCGTCCACGACCACCTTGTCGCCGTCCTTCAGGCCCTGGCTGACCAGCCATTGGTCCCCCATCCAGTCGCCCGCCACCACGGGACGCTGCTGCGCCTTGTTGTCCTTGTCCACGGTCCAGACGAAGGCGCCGCGGGGGCCTTCCTGCACCGCGCGCTGCGGCACGACGATGGCGCCGGGCCTCGAAAAGCCGATCACGTTCACCCGCACGAACTGGCCCGGGCGCAGGGTTCCCTGCGGGTTGGGCAGCTCGGCACGCAACAGGAAGGTGCCGGTGTCCTGGCTGAAGGCCGCATCCGCGAAGGTGATGCGCCCGCGTGCCGGAAACACCGAGCCATCGGCGAGCACCAGTTCCACCTCGTAGTCGTCGCGCGGCGCTGCCAGCAGCATGCCCTTCTTCACTTCCTCGCGAAGACGCAAGCTTTCGTTTTCAGAAAGGCTGAAGTTCACCCGCATCGGGTCCAGCCGCGCGACGTAGGTCAGCAGGTTGTTGGTCGCATTGATATAGGCGCCGTCCTGCACCTTGGCAAAGGAGCTCAGTCCGGCCAGCGGCGAATTGATGGTGGTGTAGCCCAGGTTGAGGGTGGACTCGGCCACCTTGGCCTTGGCGGCTTCCACCGCGGCGGCGGCTGCCTGTTCCTGGCCCGTGGCGTCGTCCAGGTCCTTGGCGGCCAAGGCGTTGTCGGCCACCAGCGGCTTGACGCGGTTCAGGTTGGCGCGTGCCGTGGTCAGGCGCGCCTGCTGCTGCGCCAGCTCGCCCTTGGCGGCCTGCAGGTCGGCCTCGAAAGGCTTCTTGTCCATGACGAAGAGAACCTGGCCGGGCTTGACGAAGCTGCCCTCTGTATAGATGCGCTTTTCAAGGAAGCCGTTGACCCGTGCCCGGATCTCGACCTGCTGGGAGCTCTCGGTCTGGCCGACGAACTGGAATGCGACCGGCACCGTCTGGCCCTTGACCGTGAGTGCCGAGACCTCGGCCACGCGGGGGCCGCTGGCTGGCGCTTCATTCTTGGAGCACCCCGACGCGAGCATCGATGCTGCAATGGCCGCCAAGGCCAGACCTTGCGTCGCCCTGCGCAATGCACCCTGCTGGCACTGGCTGTTTTTCGGGAGCTTCGACCACTGCCGAGGCGCTGTATTCATGCACTAACCCTCCTCGAGTCTTCGTCGCTCGAATTGCCGGAACGACTAATGTAAGGTGTAAGCGTGAATGACTGGCAACAGTACTTGGCGGCGCAGCAACAGTCGTTGCGAGGCCTTGCCTTGTGGCTGCTGTCCGCGTGTAATCCGACCCAAGCAACCACAAGAAGTGCCACTAATGAACCAATTGTTTTCGCTCCGGAACTCATTGACCGGGCTCAGCCTGTTTGCAGCTGCAGGCCTTGCTCAGGCCCAGGACACGCTCACCATCTACGGCGTGGCCGACGTGTTTTCCGAGGGTCTGTGGGGAGGCGGCGGGCGCGTGGCGCGCCTGCAGTCGGGCGGCCTGTCGGGTTCGCGCCTGGGCTTTCGGGGCCGCGAGAACCTGGGCGGCGGCCTCGATGCCGATTTCGTGCTCGAGACCGGCCTGAACATGGACGACGGCAGCTACGGCCAGGGCGCCATCTTCGGCCGCCAGGCCTATGTCGGCTGGGGCTACCAGCCCTTCGGCCGCGTGATGCTGGGGCGCCAGTACTCCAGCCTGTATCGCCTGTCGGACGAATTCAGCATCTGGTCCAATCTCTCCAATGGCCCGAGCAGTGCTGTGGTGGGCGGCTTCGGCGGCTATGAGCCGGTGCGCGGCTCGTCCGACAGCGCCACCGGCAGCGGTGGCCCGGCGCGACTGAACAACTCGGTGCGCTACGAATCGCCCGTGTGGGCGGGCTTTCGTTTCGGCGTGGAAGGCGGCTTTGGCGAGGTGGTCAACGACACCGGCGGCAACCGCGTGGCCGATGCCTATGTGCGTTACGCCCAGGGCCCGGTCGCCATCTCGGCCGCCATGCTCGACGACAAGGGTGGCACTGTCACGCCCGACGCCCACCGCCGCAGCTACATCGTGGGCGCGGCCTACAGCTTCGGCAACCTGCGCCTCAAGGGTGCCTACCTCGAAGTGGACGATCGCACGCCGGCCAACCTGGACGGCAGCGGCTGGTGGCTGGGCGCCGACTACCGCCTGGGCGTGAGCCTGGTGAAGATCCAGTACGTGGTGAACAACCCGCGCTACATCGACAACGCGCGCACGCAGGGCCTGGGCATTGGCTATGAATACTCGCTGTCCAAGCGCACCACGCTCTACACGGGCCTGACTTATTTCCGCAACCAGGACGGCGCAGGCCTGGGCCGCGCGTCGTTCTCCATTCCGGCCGGCGTGACCAGCACCACGGACAACGACCTGACGCAGTTCATCGGCGGCATGCGCTTTACCTTCTGAGCGTGCGCGGCCCGGTCGGGCGCGCGGATGCGGCTTTCTAGTATCTTGCGCAGCATGACCGAGCAACCCCGCACTGAAGAACACGCGCCCTCGGCCGTGTTCACCCGCCAGGGCGACACCTGGCTGCCCAGCGTACTTTCGCGCGGCCCCTGGGATCCGCGTGCCCAGCATGGCGGCGCGCCCTGCGGCCTGTTCGCCCATGTGGCAGAACAGGCCATGGGCGAGCCCGGCTGGCAGCTCGGTCGCCTGACAGTGGAACTGGTTCGGCCGGTACCCGTGAGCCCGCTGCGTACCGAAGTGGCCAAGCAGGCATCGCGTGCCACTGCGCGGATCTCCATCGACCTGTTCGATGGCAGCACGCTGGTCGCGCGCGCCCATGCGCTGATGCTGCGCCAGCAAGCCATGCAACTGCCCGCCGACGTGCCCGGCTGGACGCCCGATCGCCTGCGGCCGCTGCCAGGCGATTGCAGCGAGCGGCTGCGCATTCCCGGCCTGCCAGAAGGCGTGTCCTTCTACAGCAGCGCCGTGGAGACGCGGCTCGCGCAGGGCGATCCATCCCAGCCCGGTGGCGGCGCATCGTGGTTCCGGCTGGTGGTTCCCTTCGTCGAAGGCATGCCGACATCGCCAGCCATGCGCGCCATCTCCGCCGCCGATTTCGGCAACGGCCTGAGCTGGGTGCTGCCGGCCAAGCGCTATGTGTTTGCCAACGCGGACCTCAGCCTGCACCTGCACCGCCAGCCGGTGGGCGAATGGATCGGCCTGCAGTCACAGACGCAGGCGGACGCCAGCGGCGCGGGCCTGACCCTGTCGCGGCTCTTCGACGAACAGGGCAGCATCGGCGTTGCGGCGCAGACTCTGGTGCTGCGCGAACGCAGCTGACGAGCGCTAGAGCGTCTGGATGAGGGCCATGATGTTGCCCTCCGTGTCCTTGAACCAGGCGGCCTTGGCGCCACCGGCGGTGTAGATGGGCGCGTCGGGCGCCCTGCCCGGCATGTCGTATTCCTCGAAGGCCACCCCGCGCGCGCTCAGCTCGGCCACTTCCCGCTCGATGTTGGAAACTTCCCAGAAGGCCTGGCTAGCCGCCGAGGTGCCGGCATTGGGCGTGGGATAGAGAAAGCACGCGGTGCCGCCGGCACACACGTAGGTCACGCCGCCACCGATTTCGCGCGAAGGCCGAAAGCCCAGCTTGTCTTCGTAGAACGCTCGCGCGCGCGCCACGTCCTTGGCGGGAATGTAGGAGTACATGAGGGCGTCTTGCAGCATGGCATCTCCTGGCAGGTTCGCTGGTTTCCTCTCGAATCAGGCCATTCTCCGCGCCGCGCTGCCCTGCCCCGCGCGCTGACCGTTCAGGCGCGAGGGTCTTGTGCACCTCAGCGCCGCGGACCGCCCGCCGCAGCGGACAGCGCATGCAGTCGCTGCGCCAGGCGCAGCTCTTCAAAGCCCTGCGCCACATGCTCGACAAAGGCCCGCGTCTTGGCCGGCAGTTGCTTGCGGCTGGCGTAGTAGACGGAGATGGAGCCCAGGTCTCCATACCACTTGGGCAGCAGGCGCACCAGCGCGCCGCTTTCCAGCAGCGGCAAGGCGGTGGACAGCGGCACCAACGCCACGCCCAGGCCGAGCAGCGCGGCCCGGCAGGTGGCGGCCGGATCGTCCACGATGACCTGCTCGCGCGGCTGCGCCGGCACCTGCGCGCCCGCAGCGTCGCGCATGAGCCATTGGCGTACCCGCCGCGTGCGCGTCGACCTCAGTGCAATGCCATCGAAGCCGGCCAGTTGCGAGGGCTCTGAAGGCGCCTTGCGCCCGTGCATGAAAGCGGGTGACGCCACCGCCACGATGTGCGCCGGCGCCAGCGCGCGCGCCACCACGCCAGGCGCCAGCTCGAAGCCGCCACCCACGGCCACGTCGAAGCCTTCGGCCACCAGGTCGACCTGCCGGTTGTCGAACTGCCAGTCGGGCCGGATGGCCGGATACCGCGCCAGGAAGGTGGGCAGCAGCGGCAGCACGTAGTCCACGCCGAAATTGGGCGCCACGCTCACCTTGAGCACGCCCGCTGGCTCGCCGCGCTGCAGGGTCATGCCGGCAATGGCGGCCTGCACGCCGTCCAGGTGCTGCTCCACATCGACGAGAAAGCGCTCGCCCGCCTCCGTCAGCGTGAGCTGGCGCGTGCTGCGCTGGAACAGGCGCTGGCCGACGTTGCGCTCTAGCGTGGCCACGTTGCGGCTCACCGCCGCCGGCGTGAGGCCCAGCCGCCGAGCCGCGCCAGAGAAGCTGCGCGCCTGGGCGCTGCGCACGAAGGACTCGAGATTGGCCAGGGTCTCCATTGCGCGCCACCTTCAACGATTGCTTGAAAAAGATTCCACCGATTCTCCACTACCGAAGAAGCAATCGAAAACCCACCATTCACTGCGTCATCAACACGACTTTGTCTGGAGCAAATCATGGAAAGCAAGAAGAGCAACCTCCCCCTGGCCGGCAAGGCCGCCCTCGTCACCGGCGGCTCGCGCTCGATTGGCGCGGCCATTGCCCGACGGCTGGCGGCCGACGGGGCCCGGGTGGCCATCACCTACAACGCATCGCCCGAGAAGGCACAGGCGGTGGTCGCGCAGATCGAGGCTGAAGGTGGCCGCGCGCTGGCCATCCAGGCCGATGCGGGCAACCCGGCTGCGGTGCGCGCCGCGGTGACACAGACTGCCCAAGCCTTCGACGGGCTGGACATCCTGGTCAACAACGCCGGCATTGCGCAGTGGTCGAGCATCGAGGATGTTTCCTTCGAGGACTACGAGCGCATGCTGGCAGTCAACGTCACCGGCGTGTTCGTGGCCACGCAGGAGGCGGCGCGCGTGATGAAGGCGGGTGGGCGCATCGTGCACATCGGCAGCTCGATGACGCGCTACGCGGTCTTTGGCGGCGCCTCGATCTACACGCTGACCAAGGGCGCGGTGGCCGGATTCACGCGCAGCCTGGTGCGCGACCTCGGGCCGCGCGGCATCACGGTGAACACCGTGCACCCCGGCCCCACCGACACCGACCTGAACCCGGCCGACGGTGACGCGGCAAAGCTCGTCGGCCCCGGCATCGCCATCGGCCGCTACGGCCAGCCGCAGGAAGTGGCCAGCATGGTGGCCTACCTGGCCAGCCCCGGCGCGAGCTTCGTGACCGGTGCCGACATCGTGGTCGACGGCGGACTCAGCGCCTGACGAAGCTCACTCGGGCAAGGCGGCAGGCTCAGCGAACCTTGGACACCTGCGTGATTGGCTTGATGCTGGTGTAGTTGGGCACGTCGCTTCGGATCGCCTTGGCGTTCGGACCGAAGGCTTCGTAGAAGGCCGCGGTCGACTCGAAGTACAGGTGCACCGCCGCCACGAAAGGCGCGCGGCTGTCCGGCGCGGGGCCCGAGAGGCCCTCGTCCACCTCCGCCTTCAGCAGGGCCGCGCCCAGCAGCTTCTGGCACAGCGGGATGTGGGTGCCCAGGTAGTAGTCCATGTCGAAGGTGCTGCCTTCGTCGTTGGGATAGATCACCGAGACCTTGATCATGCGAATGGATCCTGTGTTGGTTGCGCTCAGGCCCGCTTGGCCACCAGCGTGAGGATGTCATAGCTGGCCACCAGTTCACCGTCCTGGTTGGTCACTTCCACGTCCCACGCGACCACGCCCTGGCCTACGCCGTTGGCGTCCTTCCTGTTGCGGTCGATCTTGCGCTTGCAGGTCAGGCGTGCGCGGATGGTGTCGCCAATGCCCACCGGCTTGACGAAGCGCAGCGTGTCCAGCCCGTAGTTGGCCAGCACCGGCCCCGGCGCGGGCGACACGAACAGGCCCGCAGCGGCCGACAGAACGAAATAGCCGTGCGCAATGCGCTTGCCGAAGGGCGACTCCTTGGCCGCGATCTCGTCGAAGTGCATGTAGAAGTAGTCGCCCGAGATGCCGCCGAAGGCCACGATGTCGGCCTCGCCGACGGTGCGCCGGTGCGTGAGCAGCGAATCGCCGATGGCCAGGTCTTCGAAGTGCTTGCGGAAGGGGTGCTGTTCGCCCTCGTTGAACCTGGCGCCGCGCATGTATTCGCCGGTGATGGCCGCGATCATGCTGGGCGAGCCCTGCACCGCCGTGCGCTGCAGGTAGTGCTTGACGGCGCGCACGCCGCCCAGCTCTTCGCCCCCGCCGGCGCGGCCGGGGCCGCCGTGCTTGAGCTGCGGCAGCGGCGAGCCGTGGCCGGTGGATTCACCAGCGGCTTCGCGGTCGAGCACCAGGAAGCGGCCGTGCAGCGCCGCCACCTGCGGCACCACCTTGGCGGCAATGGCGGGGTCGCGCGTGACCAACGTGCCCACCAGGCTGCCGCGACCACGTGCGGCCAGTGCCACGGCCTCGTCGATCCCGTCGTAGGGCATGAGCGTGCTGACGGGCCCGAAGGCTTCCACGTCGTGCGCCGCATCGTGCGTCAGCGGATTGCGCGAGAGCAGCAGCGTGGGCGAGAAGAAGGCACCTTCGTCCACGCCCTCGCCCACCGGGGCAAAGCCGTCGCGGTCGCTGAACACCAGCTCGGCGCCCTTCATGAGTTCGGCCACGCGCTCGGCCACGTCGTTGCGTTGCGCGTGCGATGCCAGCGCACCCATGCGCACCTCTTCGCGGCCGGGGTCGCCCACCACCGTCTTGGCCAGCCGCGCACGCAGGCGCTCGGCCACCGCATCGACATGCTGGCGCGGCACGATGGCACGGCGGATGGCGGTGCACTTCTGGCCGGCCTTGACCGTCATCTCGCGCGCCACTTCCTTCACGAAGAGGTCGAACTCCTCGTCGTCGGGCGTGACGTCGGGCGCGAGGATGGCGCAGTTGAGCGAATCGGCCTCGGCGTTGAAGCTGATCGACTGGCGCACCACGTTCGGGTGCACGCGCAGCTTGGCCGCCGTGTCGGCCGAGCCGGTGAAGGTGACCACGTCGCGGCCGTCGAGCCGGTCGAGCAGGTCGCCCGTGCCGCCGATCACCAACTGCAGCGCGCCCTCGGGCAGGATGCCCGATTCATTGATGAGGCGAACCATCGCTTCGGTGAGGTAACTGGTGGCGGTGGCGGGCTTGCCGATGCAGGGCATGCCGGCCAGGAAGCTGGGCGCAAACTTTTCAAGAAGGCCCCACACCGGAAAGTTGAAGGCGTTGATGTGCACCGCCAGGCCCTGGCGCGGCACCAGGATGTGGGTGCCGGCAAAGCTGCCCTTCTTGCCCAGCGGGATGGCCGGGCCCTCGTGCACCACGTTGCCCGAAGGCAGCTCGTTGCTGCCCATGCCGGCGTAGGCGGCCAGCGTGCCGGCACCGCCTTCGATGTCGACCCAGCTGTCGGCGCGCGTGGCACCGGTGTGGGTGGAGATGGCGTAGAGCTTTTCCTTGTGCTGGGCCAGGTACTTGGCCAGCGCCTTCAGGCGCTCGGCGCGCTGCTGGAAATCCAGCGCCAGCAGCGCCGGCAGACCCTTGTTGCGTGCATGGGCCACGGCCTCGCCGAAATCGATGGATTCGGCATGCGTGCGCGCCACCACCTGGCCGTTGATGGCGCTGCGCAGTTCCTGCGCGGCTTCCTGGCCGATCCAGCGGCCGGCAATGTAGCTTTGGAGAGTCGAGGTCATGGGTTCCGTCCCGGAAAAGAAGAGGTTCAGGCTGCGGCCTTCTGGTTGCCGATGCCCAGGTACGTATCGATGATCCGGCGGTCATGCAGGAGGTCGCGCGCGGCGCCGGTCAGGGCCACCTGGCCCATCTCCAGCACGTAGCCGCGGTCGGCCACCTGCAGAGCGGCGCGTGCGTTCTGCTCCACCAGCAGCACCGACACGCCGTGCTTGCGAAGCGAGGACACCACCTGCAGCACCTCGCGCACGATCAGCGGCGCCAGGCCCAGCGACGGTTCGTCGAGCATCAGGAGGCGCGGGCGCGCCATGAGCGCCCGGCCGATGGCCAGCATCTGCCGCTCGCCGCCCGAGAGCGTGGAGGCCAGTTGCGCATGCCGCTCGCGCAGGCGCGGGAAGATCTGGAAGACTTCTTCCATGCGCTCCTTCTGGTCGCGCTGGCCCTTGCGCCAGCGGTAGAAGCCGCCAAGCAGCAGGTTGTCTTCCACCGACATCTCGCCGAAGAGTTCGCGCCGCTCGGGCACCAGGGCCACGCCCCTCGCCACCATCGCCTCGACGCTGGGGCGCGAGACGCGCTCGCCGCCCAGCAGCAGTTGCCCGTTGGAAGCCAGCAGGCCCATGGCCGCGCACAGCAGCGTGGTCTTGCCGGCGCCATTGGGGCCGATGACGGTGACGATCTCGCCTTCGCGCACTTCGAGCGCGACGCTGTGCAGCGCTTCGACGGCGCGATAGGAAACGCAGAAGTCCTTCAGCTCCAGAAGAGGTGCCGTCATGCCGCCACCTCCAGCGGTTCGTCCACGCCGCCCAGGTACGCATCCAGCACCTTGGGATCGGCCTGCACTTCGGCCGGCTTGCCGTGCGAGATCACGGTGCCGAACTCCAGCACGGTGATTCGGTCGGCCAGGTTCATGACGAATTCCATGTCGTGTTCCACCACCAGGATGCCCAGGCCCTCGGCCCGCAACTGAGAGAGCAGTTCGGCCAGGGCGCGCTTTTCAAGATGCCGCAGGCCGGCGGCCGGTTCGTCCAGCAGCAGCACCGCCGGCTGGCTGGCCAGGGCGCGCGCGATCTCGACGATGCGCTGCTGGCCCAGGGCCAGAGACGCGGAAGCCGAGTCGGCATGCGCGGCCAGGCCGCAGCGCTCTATCTGCTTGCGAGCCTCGGCCTGCAGCGCGGCTTCTTCGGCGCGGTCCAGGCGCAGCATCGAGGCCAGCCAGCCGCGCCTGGCACGCAGGTGCGCGCCCAGTGCCACGTTGTCGACCACGCTGCGCGTGCCCAGGAGGCGCACATGCTGGAAGGTGCGGCCCAGGCCCAGCGCCGCGAAGTCGCGCGCGGGCTTGGTCTGCATCGGCTGGTCCATCAGGCGCACTTCGCCTTCGGTGGGGTCGTCCACGCCGGAGATCATGTTGAAGAAGGTGCTCTTGCCTGCGCCGTTGGGGCCGATCAGTGCGTGGATCTCGCCGGCCTTCACCGTCATGCTCACCGAGTTGTTGGCCACCAGGCCGCCGAAGCGCTTGGTCACGTCCTTGGCCTGCAGCAGCACCGTGCCCTTGGGCGGCAGCGGGCGCAGCGCCAGCTCGGCCATGCGGCCCGGGGTCTTCGCCTTCTCGGGCCGCAGCAGGCGCTGGCCGAAACGCTCCAGCGCCGGCCAGATGCCGTCGGCAAAGCGCTGCAGAACCAGCAGCATCAACAGGCCGAACACGATCACCTCGAAGTTGCCGCTCGTGCCCAGCAGGCTGGGCAGCACGTCCTGCAGCTTTTCCTTGAGCAGCGTGATGAGCGCAGCGCCCAGCACCGCGCCCCAGAGGTGGCCGGCACCGCCCACTACCGCCATGAACAGGTATTCGATGCCGATGTTGAGGTTGAAGGGCGTGGGATTCACGAAGCGCTGCATGTGCGCATACAGCCAGCCCGACAGCGCGGCCAGCAGCGCGGCCAGCACGAAGAGCTTCACGCGATGGCGCGCGGTGTCCACGCCCATCGACTCGGCCATGAGCCGGCCGCTCTTGAGCGCACGGATGGCGCGGCCTTCGCGCGAATCGAGCAGGTTGTGCAGCAGCCACATGGCAAGCAGCAGCACCGCCCAGATCAGCACACCCAACTGGCGCGGCGAGGCCAGCGAATAGCCCGCCACCACCAGCGCAGGCACGCCGGTGATGCCGGTCTGCCCGCCCAGGAATTCCATGTTGCCGAACAGGAAGTACAGCGACAGCCCCCAGGCGATGGTGCACAGCGGCAGGTAGTGGCCCTGCAGCTTGACCGTGATCGAACCCAGGAACCAGGCAAACGCAAAAGTCACCGCCAGACCCAGCGCCAGGCCCAGCCACGGCACGATGGCGCTGCCGCCCAGCGGACCGAGCCATTGCGCCGCCGTGGGCGAGGTGCACAGCCAAGCCGTGGCATAGGCACCCATGCCGACGAAGGCCGCCTGGCCGAACGAGGTCATGCCGCCCACGCCGGTGAGCATGCACAGGCCCACCGCCACCAGCGCGTACAGGCCGATGTAGCTGATGACCACCACCGTGAACTCGGGCAGGAAGCCCCACGAGACGGCCAGCGCCAGCACGGCGGCCAGCGTGAGGCCGCGGCGCGTCAGGAAACCACGCGACGCTTCGCTTGCTGCTGCGGGCTTGGCGGTGGTAGTCGAAGTCTTTTCCATGATCGCGCTCATTCGTCTTCCTCGACATGGCGGCTATTGAGGGAACGCCACCACAGCACCGGGATGATCAGCGTGAACACCAGCACCTCTTTGTAGGCGCTGGCCCAGAAGGACGAGAACGACTCGAGCTGCCCCACCAGCAGCGCGCCGCCCAGCGCGAGCGGATAGCTGGCCAGCCCGCCGACGATGGCCGCCACGAAGCCCTTGAGGCCGATCAGGAAGCCGGTGTCGTAGTAGATGGTGGTGAGCGGCGCAATGAGCAGCCCCGACACCGCGCCGATGAGCGCCGCCAGCGCAAAGCTGACGTCGCCAGACAGTTCGGTGGGCACGCCCATCAGGCGCGCGCCCACGCGGTTCATGGCGGTGGCGCGCAGCGCCTTGCCCACCATGGAGCGGCCGAAGAACTGGAACATGGCAATCACCAGCACCAGCGTGACCATGATGACCACGATGGACTGCCCGGTGATCTGCAAGCCGCCGACGTCGAAGCTCGCTTCGGAGAAGGCCGGTGTGCGCGAACCCTCCGCGCCGAAGAACAGAAGGCCCAGGCCCACCATCACGCCGTGCAGCGCCACCGACACGATCAGCAGCGACAGCACCGTGGCCTGCGCCATCGGCCTGTAGGCCAGGCGATAGATCAGCGGACCGAGCGGCGTGATGAGCACCAGCGTGCTGATGGCCTGCGCGGCCAGCCCGCTCGGGCGCCACAACAGCAGCAACACGCAGGCCGCCGCCGGCATGGCCACGCACCACAGCAGCGCCGAGCTCCAGTCCACCGGCGCGCCGCGCTTGTAGCGCCAGGCCTCGACGGCCAGTACCGCGACCGCCAGCACCAGCAGGAGCCACAGCGTGGGCGGCGTCTTGCCGGCCTGCATCATGGCCATCGAGAGCGCGCCGAAGGCGACGAATTCGCCCTGGGGAATGAAGATGACGCGGGTGACCGAGAACACCAGCACCAGGGCCAGCGCCATCAGCGCATACACCGCGCCATTCACGAGGCCGTCCTGCGCGAGCAGCAGGGCGATCTGTCCGTCCATGAAGGTTCCAGTTAGAAGAGTTGAAACGCGCGGCTCAGGGCTGATATTTCCAGGTGCCGTTCTCGATCTTGACCATCACGCGGGCGCGCTGGTCGAGGCCGAGGTGATCGGTGGGCGACATGGTGAAGATGCCGTGCGCGCCAGGCAGCTCGTGCAGCTTTTCCAGCGCATCACGCAGCGCCGCGCGGAACTCCGGCGTGCCAGGCTGTGCGGCCTTGAGCGCCACAGGCACGGCAGCGGTCATGAGCAGGCCGGCGTCCCATGCGTGGGCGCCGAAGGTGGACACGCTGCCCTTGCCATGCGCCGCCTCGTAGGCCGCGATGTAGGCCTGCGCGCTCTTGCGCACCGGGTTGGAGGCGGGCAGCTGCTCGGCCACCAGCACCGGGCCGGCAGGCAGGAAGGTGCCTTCCACGTCCTTGCCACCCACGCGCAGGAAGTCGGCGTTGGCCACGCCGTGCGTCTGGTACATCTTGCCGGTGTAGCCGCGCTCCTTGAGCGTCTTTTGCGGCAGCGCGGCCGGCGTGCCGGAGCCGGCCACCAGGATCGCGTCGGGCTTGGCCGACATCAGCTTGAGCACCTGGCCGGTGACGGACGTGTCGGTGCGGCCGAAGCGCTCGTTGGCCACGATCTTCAGGCCCTTGAGGCCGGCGGCCTTGGTGAATTCCTGGAACCAGCCTTCGCCGTACGCGTCGGAGAAGCCGATGAATCCCACCGTCTTCACGCCGGTCTTGCCCATGTGCTCGGCAATGGCCAGCGACATCATGATGTCGTTCTGCGGCGTCTTGAACACCCACTTGCGCTTGTCGTCCATGGGCTCGACGATGCGCGACGAAGCTGCCATGGAGATCATCGGCACCTTGGCCTCGGCCACCACGTCGATCATGGCCAGCGATGCAGGCGTGACGGTGGAGCCCAGCACCACGTCCACCTTGCTGTCGGCAATGAGCTTGCGGGTGTTGGACACGGCCGCCGTCGTGTCCGACGCGTCGTCGAGCACCACGTAGTTGATCTTCTGCCCGGCAATGGTCTTGGGCATGAGCGCGATGGTGTTCTTCTCGGGAATGCCCAGCGAAGCGGCCGGGCCGGTGGCCGACAGCGTGACGCCGACATTGATGTCCGCATGCGCGAGCGCGGCCAGCGACAGCAGGCTGGCCAGCGCCAGGATCTTCTTCTTGAACGACATCATTCTCTTGTCTCCATGGTTGAATGAAAGAAATTCGGGTTGTTAGTGGACTGTCTTCGGAGCATCGCCGTCATCGGGATGTTCCCCACGAGTTTCCCGGGAAAACGCGCAGAGCCTGTCAACGCTCGTCGAAGGACAGCACCACGCGCTCGGTGAGCGGATGCGCCTGGCACGTCAGCACGAAGCCGGCCGCGACTTCCTTCTTGTCGAGCGCGAAGTTGCGCTCCATGCGCACCTCCCCTTCCACCACCTTGGCGCGGCACGTGCCGCACACGCCCGAGGTGCACGAGTACGGCACTTCCATGCCGGCCGCCGACGCGGCGTCCAGGATGCTGGGCTGCTGCTTGGTGAAGGGAATCTCGCGCGAGAGCCCGTCGCGGATGATCGTGATGCGCGCCGTCTCGGCATCGCCGGGCTTGGATTCGTGCACCACCGCGCCGACCGCGTTGCCCGCCGCATTGGCCGGCAGCGCCACGCCGAAGCGCTCGATGTGGATGCGCTCCTCGGGCACGCCTGCAGCGAGCAGCGCCGCCTCGGCCTCGTCGTTCATCTGGAACGGGCCGCACACGTACACATGGTCGATGTCCGCCGCCGGCACTACGCTGCCCAGGAACTCACTGATCTTCTCGCGGTTCATCACGCCGTGGTTGATGGGCGCGTCGGTGTGTTCGTCGGAGAACACGTGCTGCAGCGCCAGCCTCGTCATGTAGCGGTTCTTCAGGTCCTCGATCTCTTCCTTGAACATCGTGGACTGCAGGAGTCGATTGCCGTAGATGAGGGTGAAGCGGCTGTTCGGCTCGCGCCCCAGCACCGTCTTCATGATCGACAGGATGGGCGTGATGCCGCTGCCGCCGGCAATGCCGACGTGGTGACGCTTCGATGCCGAATCGAGCGGCACGAAGAATCGGCCCTGCGGCGCCATCACGCTCACGGTGTCGCCGATCTTCAGGTGCTCGTTGATCCAGTTGGAGAACACGCCGCCGCGCACCTTGCGCACGCCCACGCGCAGCTCGCCGTCGTCGACGCCGGCGCAGATGGAATAGGAACGGCGCAGGTCCTGGCCGTCGATCTCGGTGCGCAGGGTGAGGTACTGGCCCTGGGTGAAGCCGAAGACTTCGCGCAGGTCGGTCGGCACGTCGAAGGAGACGATCACCGCTTCCTGGGTGTCGGGCTCGATGGCGCGCACGCGCAGGGGATGGAACATGACGCTCATGGCAGCGCCCGCCCGGCCGCCCGAAGGGCGCTGCGCGCCCCCTCGGGGGGCAGCGATACACGAAGTGATGAGCGTGGGGGTTTCATGATGCTTGCTCGCTCAGATAGGTTTGAAATGTTCGAAGGGTTCGCGGCAGGCCAGGCACCGGTACAGCGCCTTGCAGGCCGTGGCGCCGAAGGCCGACAGGCGCTCGGTCTGCTCGCTGCCGCAACGCGGGCAGTTCGGGGCGTTGGCGTCGATGCGCCGGCCGAAGAAGCGGATGGGCTGCACCTGCTGCTCGCGCGGCACGGCGCCGGGCGGGGCAATGCCGTAGTCGGCCAGCTTGCGGCGGCCCTCGGCGCTGATCCAGTCGGTGGTCCAGGCCGGCGCGCGGCGCAGCGTGGCTCGGGCGGGGCCCAGGCCCGCCGATTCGATGGCAGCCAGCACGTCGTGCTCGATCACTTCGGTGGCCGGGCAACCGGAGTACGTGGGCGTGAGCACCACTTCCAGCCCGTCGTCATGCTCGATCACCTCGCGCACGATGCCCAGGTCGCACACCGACAGGGCCGGCACTTCCGGATCGAGCACCGACTCCAGCACGCGCCAGGCGGACTGGACTCGCTCGCTCTGCGATGCGTGTGCCACGGTTGCCAACGCCATCACCACACCCCGCCGGGGAAGGCGCGCTGCAGGTACTGCATGTCGGCCAGGATGAAGCCCATGTGCTCGCTGTGGCGGCCGCGCTTGCCGTCGCTCTGGAACTTGCTTTCGGCCGGCACAGAAAGATTGGCTTCCGACAGGATCTGCTGCATGTCGGCCAGCCACGGTGCCTTGAGTTCGGACCAGCGCGGGCCCCAGCCGGCATCGGCAGCAGCCTCGTCGGCGGCGTCGGTGTCGAACAGTTCGGCGGCATAGCGCCACAGCGAGGCCAGCGCGGCTTCCATGCGCTGGCGCGATTCGTCGCTGCCGTCGCCCAGGCGTACCACCCAGTCGCCCGAATGCTGCTGGTGGTAGCGCGCCTCCTTCACCGCCTTGGCGGCAATGGCGCGCAGTTCGGCGTCGCTGCTCTCGGCGGCCAGGCGCTCCCACAGCAGCTTGAGCCACGTGGCGGCCATGGTGTTGCGCAGTACCGAGAAGGCGAAGTCGCCGCGCGGCAGCTCGGCCAGCGTGACGTTGAAATAGTCGCGCTCGTTGCGCAGGAAGGCCAGCTGGTCTTCGTCGTGCGAGCGGCCTTCGATTTCGCCGGCACGGGTGAGCACGGCGCGCGCCTGGCCGATCAGGTCCAGCGCGATGTTGGACATGGCGATGTCTTCTTCCAGGATGGGCGCGTGGCCGCACCATTCGCCGATGCGCTGGGCCAGGATGAGGCAGCTGTCGCCGATGCGCAGCAGGTACTGCGTGGCGGGCGTGAGTTCGAGCTGGATGGAGGCTGCAGTCATGGCGTGCGCCTCACATGTGGTCAACCGCCTTGGGCAGCTGATAGAAGGTGGGGTGGCGGTACACCTTGTCTTCGGCCGGGTCGAAGTACATGTCCTTGTCGCCCGGGTCGCTGGCCACGATCTGGTCGGACTGCACCACCCACACGCTGCAGCCTTCCTGGCGGCGGGTGTAGACGTCGCGCGCCATCTGGATCGCCATCTTGGCGTCGGCGGCATGCAGGCTGCCGCAGTGCTTGTGGTCCAGGCCGGCCTTGCTTCTCACAAAGACTTCCCAGAGGGGCCATTCGTTGTTGGTGACGTCGCTCATGCGGCCTCCTTGATGTTGCGTTGCTGTTGCTTGCGTTGGTGGGCCAGGGCGGCTTCGCGCACCCAGGCGCCGTCGTCCCAGGCCTTGACGCGGGCGCCCAGGCGCTCGCGGTTGCAGGGGCCGTCGCCGGCGATCACGCGCCAGAACTCGTCCCAGTCGATGCGGCCGTGGTCGTGCGCCTGGCGCTCCTCGTTCCACTTCAGGTCGGGATCGGGCAGCGTCACGCCAAGGATCTTGGCCTGCTCCACCGTGGCGTCGATGAACTTCTGGCGCAGCTCGTCGTTGGAAACGCGCTTGATGCCCCAGCGCATGGACTGCGCGCTGTTGGGCGACTGGTCGTCCGGCGGGCCGAACATCATGATCGAAGGCCACCACCAGCGATTGACGGCGTCCTGCACCATGTCCTTCTGCGCCTGCGTGCCCTGCTGCATCATGGTCAGCAGCGACTCGTAACCCTGGCGCTGGTGAAAGCTCTCCTCGCGGCAGATGCGGATCATGGCCCGCGCATACGGCGCATATGAGCAGCGGCAGATGGGCACCTGGTTCATGATGGCCGCGCCGTCCACCAGCCAGCCGATGGTGCCGATGTCGGCCCAGGTCAGCGTGGGGTAGTTGAAGATGGAGCTGTACTTAGCCTTGCCGGTGTGCAGCGCATCGAGCATCTGGTCGCGGCTGGTGCCCAGCGTCTCGGCCGCGGCATACAGGTACAGGCCGTGGCCGCCCTCGTCCTGCACCTTGGCCAGCAGGATGGCCTTGCGCTTGAGCGTGGGCGCGCGGCTGATCCAGTTGCCCTCGGGCAGCATGCCCACGATTTCCGAATGTGCGTGCTGGCTGATCTGGCGCAAGAGCGTCTTGCGGTAGTGCTCGGGCATCCAGTCCTTGGCCTCGATGAAGTCGCCGGCGTCGATGCGCTCGTCAAAGCGCTCCTGCAGGCGCATCTCTTGTGCCGAGCGGACCGGCTTCGTGCCGTCGCCGGGTTCCTTGCCCATGGTGTCCATGGCTTGCGTGTACATGGCGGACCTCCTGAAAATGTGTGTGTGCGTCGTGTTGCTTGGCGTGGGCTCAGTAGCTGAGCACCTGGGTCGACTTGGCGCGGCGGTCGACCTCGGCGGCCGTCAAGGCTTCGCTCTTGCAGCCGAAGTCCTTGAACAGCGTCATCTGGTCGGCATAGTGCGGCGACTTCTTGCCATCCGGCGCGACGAAGCCGCTCTGCCCGGGCGGGGCCGCGGTGCACAGGCTCACGCCCTTGGCACCGAGCACCACCTTGTCGTTCTGCGAGCCTCGGTTCATGAAGCTCGGCAGCGAGAGCAGTTCATCGGCATTGGCCTGCGGCGCACCGATGAAGTTCTTGGTGAGAAACACGTGCGGCGTCACCGGCGTGCGCCACTTGGCGGTGTCGGTGCCCCAGCGCTGCTGCAGCACGCCCATGGCCTCGGCCAGGGTGCTGCGCAGCACCGCGTTCTTGTCCTGCCCATTGAAGAAGTCGTAGGTCTGCGGCACGCCCGCCTTGGCGCCCAGCAGCGCGTTGTAGACCAGCTTCAGGCCATTGCCCGGCCGGATGCTGGCCACCTGGTTCGGGCCGGCATACCCGCCGTCGGCATAGGCGACGAACACCTCGGCCGGCAGGTCGTCGGCCAGCACCGCCTTGAAGAGGATGGGCAGCCAGGTGCGCATCAGGGTGGTGGCCGGGCTGTCGTAGCTGCCGCGCTCGGCCGGGTCTTCGTTGAGCATGTTCCAGCCCGCCAGCAGTTGCGCCGCACGCTTGGCCGGGTCGGTGGCCGGCAGGCCGCGCGTGGCCTGGGCCACGTAGGGCAGCAGATAGCGGGCATTGGTGTCGGCGTAGGCGGTGCTGCGGTTCAGCGCCCACAACTCGTCGGGCGTCAGGCGCGCCTTGGCATCGAGCCGGGCGCTGAATTCGTTCACGCGGTCGACCACCGAGTAGTTGCCGCCGTCGCTCACTGCGCCGGGTGCCGACTGGTTGTTCCAGTTGACCACGTAGCCCTGCGCCGGGTTGAGCACCTGCGGGTCCTGGCTGAAGGGGCGAATGCCCTGCCACTCCATCGAACCGTCACCCAATGCCGGCAGGCGGATGTCCTGGCTGGCGGGACGGATCGGCAGGCGGCCGGGCGACACATAGCCGATGTTGCCCTCGGTGTCGGCGTAGTACCAGTTGATGGTGATGGCCACGCGCGAGGCCTGGGCCAGCCACTGCTGCCAGTTCTGCGCCTGCATCGAATGGATCCAGCCCAGCAGCGACTCCAGCTCGTAGCCGTCCCAGCTGCGCTTCATCGAATAGGCGCTGCCGTTGGGAATGTCGAAGTTGGTGACGGTGCCGTGCACGGTCGAGTAGACATCCAGGCTCTGGTCGGCG
This sequence comes from Pseudomonadota bacterium, assembly GCA_018241225.1. Classification (GTDB taxonomy): domain Bacteria; phylum Pseudomonadota; class Gammaproteobacteria; order Burkholderiales; family Burkholderiaceae_C; genus Variovorax. The sequence continues at coordinate 21,641 of JAFEEG010000053.1, read as the reverse complement.
CCGCCCTTGACCTTGATGATCTCGGTGCGCTTGCCCATGGCGCGCATCGCGCCGTTGAACTGGTACTCGTGCGGGTTGGCCGGGTTCAGCTTCTCCTGGTACATGTCGTTCACGTCCAGCGGGCCGGCGGTGGCGCCCCAGGCGATCTTGCCGTTGGTGCCGAACAGCACCACCGGATGCGCAAAGGGCGTGTTGCCCGTGACCTCGAAGCCCGCGCCGTGCAGGCCGATGCCGAATACGTACGAGGGGTTGAACCAGTTGAACTGCGGGCCGTTGATGAACACGGTGCTGCCGTCGGTGGTCTTCTTCGGGCCGGCGATCCAGAGGTTGCTGGCAATGGGGCGCTGCCACGGCTCGGCCACGCCGCGGTGCGCAGCGTCGACATCGTCGCGCGCTGCCAGCAGCTCGGGCGACACCGGCGCGAGCCTTGCCACCTGCTCGCTCGCGATGGCGGCCTGCCTGGCACCGCCGGCGGCGCGCGGCACGGTGGTGGGCGCCAGCGGGTCTTCCACCCAGCGGATCTGGTCGAAGAGCTGGCGGCCCTGCACGTCGCCCTTGGCCTTGCGCAGTTGATCCAGCAGGCGCAGGTTGGCCAGCTCGCTGCTCACGTTGGAGTAGCGGTTGGCCATGGTGCCCACCCAGATCATCGCCACGTCGTAGCCGGTCCAGTCGGCCTTGGGCTCGAAGCCGGCGTCGGTGAACTGCTTGGGCAGCAGCGTGCCGCGCGCGGCCAGCACTTCCTTCACGCGGGCGTTGAAGCCGGCGGCGTAGCCGTCGAAGATGGCCTTGTCGTCAGCCGACAGCTTGGCCATCTGCGAGCGGATGGACTCGGGCGAGAAGCTCGCGCGGCTGCCCTTGTCGAGCGCGACATAAGTCGGCCCCATCACTTCGGACACGGTGCCCAGCACGGCGCGGCGGGCCATCTCCATCTGGAACAGGCGGTCTTCCGCGACCGCGTAGCCAAAGCCATGGAACAGGCCGCGCACATCGTTGGCGTACACATGCGGCACGCCGTACTCGTCGCGCTTGATGGTGACCTGGCCGTGGGTGGCCGAGGCCGAAGCGTCCTCCTGCGGTGCGTTGGAGGGTGCGGTGGCGCAACCGGCCAGCACGAAGGCGGTGGCACTGGCCAGGGCGATTTGGCGAAGCGTGAAAGTCATGGTCGACGAAGGTGGGTAGGTCTGGCAAACAGGCGTTCAGCGCGGCCGGTTGTCGAACACGCGGCGGGCCTTGCCGGTCTGCGTGCGTTCGATGCCGTCGGGGTCGAACACGCGCACCGCGGTGGAAATGCCCACCAGGGTCTTGATGCGGTGCTGCACCCACTTGGCGATCTCGCCGCGCTCGCCCTCGGCCATGCCGCGCAGCTCGGGCTGCAGCTCGCAATGCACTTCGACGGTGTCGAGCAGGCCTTCGCGGCTGATGTGCAACTGATACACGCCGGTGAGCTTCTGGTGCGCCAGCACGATCTCTTCCACCTGCGTGGGAAACACGTTGACGCCGCGGATGATCATCATGTCGTCGCTGCGGCCGACGATCTTGCCCATGCGGCGGAACGAGCGCGAGGTGGGTGGCATCAGGCGCGTGAGGTCGCGGGTGCGGTAGCGGATGATCGGCAGCGCCTCCTTCGTCAGCGAGGTGAAGACGAGCTCGCCCTCTTCCCCGTCGGCCACCGGCTCGCCGGTCTCGGGATTGATCACTTCGGGATAGAAGTGGTCTTCCCAGATCACCGGGCCGTCCTTGCTCTCGATGCATTCGCTGGCCACGCCCGGGCCCATCACTTCCGACAGGCCGTAGATGTCCACCGCGTCGATGCCGGCCTTGTGCTCGATGTCGCGGCGCATGGCCTCGGTCCACGGCTCGGCGCCGAAGATGCCGACCTTGAGCGAGCTGGCGGCTGCATCCAGGCCCTGGCGGGCGAATTCCTCGATCAGCACCTGCATGTAGCTGGGCGTGACCATGATGATGTTGGGCTTGAAGTCGGTGATGAGCTGCACCTGCTTCTCGGTCTGCCCACCCGACATGGGGATGACCGTGCAGCCGGCGCGCTCGGCACCGTAGTGCGCGCCCAGGCCGCCGGTGAACAGGCCGTAGCCGTAGGCCACGTGCACCATGTCGCCCGGGCGGCCGCCCGCTGCGCGGATGGAGCGCGCCACCAAGTCGGCCCAGTTGTCGATGTCGCCCTTGGTGTAGCCCACCACCGTGGGCTTGCCCGTGGTGCCGCTGGATGCGTGGATGCGCGCGACCTTCTCGCGCGGCACGGCGAACAGGCCGAAGGGGTAGTTGTCGCGCAGGTCCGACTTCACGGTGAACGGGAACTTCGCCAGGTCCGACAGCTGCTTCAGGTCTTCCGGGCGCACGCCCTTGGCATCGAAGGCCTTGCGGTAGTGCGGCACGTTGTCGTAGGCGTTCTTCAGCGTGGCCTTCAGGCGCTGCAGTTGCAGTGCGGCGATCTCGTCGCGGCTGGCCTTTTCGATGGGGTCCAGGTCGCCGGGTGCGGGGGTCTTCACGGTCATGGTGTCTTGTCTCCGTCCTGTTCAGGCAAGGTTGCCGGCGGCGGGCTTGCCCTTCATGGTGTGCGAGCGACCGCGGAACACCGCAATGCGCTCGCCGCGCTGGTTGATCACTTCGCAGTCGTACACGCCGGTGCGGCCGGCTTTGGAGACCTCGAAGGCGCGCGCGGTGAGCATGTCGTCCTTGCGGCCCGGCGCAAGAAAGTCCACGGCGATGGAGGCCGCCACCGTCAGCTCGCCATGCGAGTTGCAGGCAAAGGCAAAGGCCGAATCGGCCAGGGTGGTGATGAGGCCGCCATGGCAGGTGTCGTGGCCGTTGAGCATGTCTTCGCGCACGCGCATGGTCAGCGTGGCGGTGCCGGGGGCGATGGCGGTTACTTCCATGCCCATGGCACAGGTGGCGCGGTCGTTCTGGAGCATGCCGTCGCGCACGCGCTCGGCAACTTGTTGGGGCGTGAGTTCGCTCATGGATGAATGGGTGCGGGAAATCAGCGGTCGGTGAAGTTGGGCGCGCGCTTGTTGCGGAAAGCGTCCACGCCCTCGAGGTAGTCGTGCGCGCCGCCGAGCTCGGTCTGCAGCTGCGCTTCCATCTGCAGTGCGGCGCGCAGATCCATGTGCTGCGCGTCGGCCAGTGCCTTGCGCGTCACGGCCAGCGCCTTCGTGGGCATGGCGGCCAGGCGATTGGCCAGCGCGCCCACCGATTCGGCCAGCTGCGCGTCGTCCACGCACTGCCAGATCATTCCCATGGCGGCTGCCTGCTCGGCGGGAATCTTGTCGCCCGTCATGGCAATGGCCAGGGCGCGGGCATGGCCCACCAGGCGCGGCAGCAGCCAGGTGCCACCGGTGTCGGGCACCAGGCCGATCTTGGAGAAAGCCTGGATGAAGCTGGCCGAGCGCCCAGCCACCACCACGTCGCAGCACAGCGCGAGGTTGGCGCCAGCGCCTGCGGCCACACCGTTGACGGCGGCGATCACCGGCACGGGCATGGAGCGGATGCGCTCCACCAGCGGCAGGTAGTGCGCCTCGATGAGTGCGCCCAGGTCCTTGCCCGGCGCGGCCTGCGGGTCGCCCAGGTCCTGGCCCGCGCAAAAGCCGCGGCCGGCACCGGCGATGACCAGGCAGCGCACCTCGGTGCTGCCGGCCGTGTTGTCCAGCGCCGCCAGCAGCTCGCCATGCATGGCGGTGGTGAAGCTGTTCATCGCCGCCGGGCGGTTGAGCGTGATGGTGCGGGTGGCGCCCGCATCGGTCACCAGGACCAGGTGCTCGGTTGTCATCGTGTGGGTTTCCTTGTGGCGGGGTTTGTGCAAGGGCCTTGAGCCAGATCAAACACTATTGACCGACCGTTCGGTAGATTTTAGGATGGGGCAGGTTCAAACTTCAAGACTTTGGGCTTCAGGGCAAACCCTAGGCCGCCGCAAAATCGTGGCCCGGATTGCCGAAGTTCGATCACAAGACAAGGAGACATTCCGATGCCCTGCTACTCCATCGAAGGCGTGATTCCGGTCATTGACCCGAGCGCCCACGTTCATCCCACGGCCGTGCTGATCGGCGACGTCATCGTGGGGCCCGACTGCTACGTGGGCCCCTGTGCCAGCCTGCGCGGCGACTTCGGTCGCATCGTGCTGCACAAGGGCGCGAATGTCCAAGACACCTGCGTCATCCATGGCTTTCCGGACCAGGACACGGTGGTGGAAGAACACGGCCACATCGGCCACGGCGCCGTGCTGCACAGCTGCGTGGTGCGGCGCGACGCGCTGGTGGGCATGAACGCGGTGGTGATGGACAAGGCCGAGATCGGCGCCTTCTCCATCGTGGCCGCCTGCGCCTTCGTGCCGGCCGGCATGAAAGTGCCGCCCAGGAGCCTGGCCGCCGGCATGCCCGCCAAGGTCAAGCGCGAGCTGACCGATGCCGAGATCGCGTGGAAGCTCGAAGGCACCCTCACCTACCAGGACCTGACGCGCCGCTGCCTGGACACGCTGGCCGAGGTGGCGCCGCTGTCGGCCATCGAGGCCGATCGCCCCCGCGTGAAGTTCGTGGACGTGAAGCCGCTCATCGAGACCAAGCGCGGCAGCTAGGATCACGCCTGGCCCGACACACACATACAAACCAGAAGAACATCGAGGAAGCACCGGCATGGCACGCGGACGTTCAGCCAGCTACGAAGACCAGCGCGAGATGATCCTCGCGCAAGCCGCCCAGCTCTTTGCGCGGCGCGGCTATTCGGCCACCTCGATGAACCAGGTGGCCGAGGGGTGCGGGCTCTCGAAGGCCACGCTCTATCACTACTACAAGGACAAGTACAGCCTGCTGCTGAGCATTGCCGACGACCACGTCTCGCGCCTGACGGCCATCATCGAGGACGAGGAGTCGCTCAAGCTCAAGGGCGAGGCGCGGCTGCGCCACCTGATCCGCCGCATCGTCGAGGAATACGCCCACGCGCAGGACGCCCACCGCGTGCTGACCGACGACGTGAAGTTCCTCAGCGACGAAGACCGCCAGCGCGTACTCGACAAGGAGCGCCAGGTGGTGGCCGGCTTTGCGCGCGCGCTGGTCGAAACGCGCAAGGGCGACGCCGCCGAGCACATGGCCAAGCCGCTGACCATGCTGCTGTTCGGCATGATCAACTGGATGTTCACCTGGATGAAGCCCGATGGCGCGCTCGACTACGACGCCATGGGTCCCATCGTGGCCGACCTGTTCCTGGGCGGGGTGGACAACGTCAAGGCGCCGGCGCCCGCTGCGGGCGCCGCCAAGCCGGCGACGCGCCGCAGCACCCGCGCCGCCTGATACACGCAACGGCGCCATGCGGCACTCGGGACGCCTGATCCGCAGCGCCAGCCTGAATGGCTACGTCGAGCTGGTCGAATCGCTGGGCCGCGACCCGCATGCGTTTCTGGGGCGCGTGGGGCTGTCCGCGCAGATCCTGGACAACCCCGAAACGCTGATTCCGGCAGACGCCGTGCGCGAGCTGCTCGAAATAACTTCGCGCGCCACCCGCACCGAGGACTTCGCCCTGCGGCTGGCCGGCCACCGCACCTTTTCCGACCTGGGGGCGCTGAGCCTCGTGCTCAAGGAAGAGCCCACGCCGCGCCAGGCGCTGGACACACTGTGCCGCTACCTGAAGCTGCTCAACACCTCGCTGATCATGCGCATCGAGGACGTGGGCAGCACGGTGGTCATCCGCGAAGACCTGGTGCCCAGCCACCAGCTGCCCACGCGCCAGTCGATGGAGCTGGCCATTGCAGTGATGTTCCGCATCCTGCGCGAGCTGATCGGCCCGCAGTGGCGGCCGCTGCAGGTGTGCTTCACGCACCGCGCACCGGCCGATGCGGCGGCGCACCGGGCGTTCTTCGGCCGCAGCGCCAGCTTCGACCAGGAGTTCAACGGCATGGTCTGCGCCGCGGCCGACCTGCAGATCTCGCGCACGACGGGCAACCCCAAGGCCGTCCGCTTTGCCCGCGAGTACCTCGACACCGCCCTGCAGTATCGCGGCGAAGGCCTGGTCGAAGCCTGCCGCGAGGTGGTGCTGGTCTTGCTGCCCGGCGGCAAGTGCACCGCGCAGCAGGTGGCGCAGCACCTGAACGTGGACCGGCGCACGCTGCATCGGCATCTCAGTGCGCAGGGGATGAGCTTCAGCACCCTGCTCAATGAAATGCGCTCGCAGTTGGTGGTGCGCCATCTGCGCGACAGCAACCTGCCCCTGGGCGAAGTGGCCAGCCTGCTGGGCTTTGCGGCGCAAAGCAGCTTCAGCCACTGGTTCCGCGCGACCTTTGGGTGCAGCGTGACGCAGTGGCGGGGGCGGCCGGCTGCCGAGCCGCAGTGAAGGGGTGGATTGCCGCAGAGGCAATCCGAACCGACGCGTGGCTAGAACTGACTCGGCAGCGGGAAGTTCTCGCCATGCCCGGCAGCGCTGGCATGTGCTTGGGCAAGCCACGTCTCGTATGACTGGAAGGTCTCCTGCGGGTTCGGCATGGGCTGTCCGAAACCTGTACCCGCCTCGGTCGGAGGGACGACGGAGGAAGCGGGCGTGAAAGGACCCTGCGAGCCGGTCGCGGCATGAGAGGCACTCAAGTCACAGGCCACCAGGCCCGGCAGGAGTGCCAAGGCGCCAGCGTGCACCAGGAAAGTTTTCCAGGAGAAGATCGAGTTCGCGGGCGATTCGGCCATGTCATTCTCCTTGGGGCAAGTTGAACACATGGCTTCAGACTAGCTGGGCACCCCCCGTTGCGCGTCATCGGAACCAATGAGATGCCGCGTTCGTACGTCGGCTCAAATGGCGTCGGAATGCCGGCCGTTTCTGCCGCCTAACGCAACTTGCCCAGCCACAGCGCGGCCAGCGCCGAGCGGTTGCCCACGCCGAACTTGGCGTAGATCGACTTGACGTGAAAGTGCGTGGTGTTGGGGCTTTGGTCGAGCTTCTGGGCGATCTCCTTTTCCATGTGCCCGTCGAGCATCTCCAGCAGCACCTTTCGCTCCGTCACCGTGAGGGGCGCATTGGCAATGAGCAGGCCGTGGCTGAGCAACTGCTGGCGATAGAACCAGCGCAGCCCGCGCATCACGAAGCCCAGCTGGCGGCCATCCAGCGCGGTGAAGCGGGGCGATTGCGTGTCGCGGAACACGAAAACGTGAATCCTCACATCGTCGTTGAGCGAGTAGCGCATCGACATGCTGTCGGCGTGCCCGACGTCGAGATAGTGGCGCCGATAGTGCTCTCCCTCGAACCACTCGGGCGGCAGCGTCTCGAAAAGCAGGCGCACGCGAAACAGCTCGTCGCCCGAAACCGCAAGGACCTGCGACACATCGACGTCGGGGGACCAGAGCTCGTCGAATTGCTCGCGCACCGAGGCGGCCACGGCGGGTGTCGGCTGCAAGAGCCGCACGAGGCGTGGGCGCCAGCCAAGCAATGGGTCGCTCGAGGCGGCCGAGGGCATGCGCACGACCACGGCCCACAGCACGTTGCGCGCCGCAAACATGGCACACAGCGCGGCCAGCAGGAAGTTCAGCGCCGCATCGCCCTCGCCCGCGGAAAACTCGGCGAGCCGGTCCCACATTGCATAGACGCCGTCCTGGTGCAGATCGGTTGAATCCGTCGGTTGGTGCATGTCGCCTCCGAATGGAGTGTGCGGATCACTCCGGGCGAGCATATGCGACATCAGACCACCTATCCAGGTAGTACCCAGGCGCTGCGCACAGCGCGATATTCAGTGCGGGATCCAAGGGTCGATGAGAACGCCACTGGCGTCGCCGGCATCGCCACCCGCGGAAGCCTCCGCCAGATCGGCCGGCGGCATCCACCCTGGCGCGCGCACGAAGTCCGCCAGGGCCGCGCCGGCCAACGCCAGGAGGATGACAGTGACCAACACCTGGAACTCGAAAGTGCGACCTGGATCAGCGTCCCGCTTCATGGCTGCGACCTGCGACTTTTGGTGCGACCTGCATCCGGCCCTGCCGCCTGCGGCGCCGCCGCCACAAGCTTCGATGGCGCGTGCTTGCCCGCAGCCTGGACATGCCCCGCAAGAGCGAACCAGTGCACGCCGCCATGATGCAGGCGAACAGTGCGAGCACGTAGTTGGCCGAAGTTCGCCGGGCGGCCGTGGCGAGGCGTCGAATGATGCGATCGGACATCGGCGGCCTTCCTTCGCGGGAATCTGTGCTGGCCGCAAGCGTAGGACGTCGGCCAGCGCGTCGCGTCATCGGAAGCAATGACCAGCCTGCACACATCGAAGTCGAAAGGAGTTCGAGATGGTCGACCTGGAGGGCGTGACTGCCCAGCAACTTTCCGACGTGATCGGCGCTGTCTACGACTGCGCCCTGGCGCCGCAGCAATGGCCGCACGCCTGCCGGATGGTCGCCGACCTGTGCGCGAGCACGGGTGGCGGCATCTGCGTGCACGACCTGCAGCAGGTGCAGAACGACCAGTTGTTCGTGTTCGGCTACTCGCCGCAATTCCTGGAGAAGCTGGGCAGCCAGTACGCCCAGAGTCCGATGGCTGCCGCAGACATCGTCTCGAACATCGGAGACGTGAACTCCCTGGCCAGGGAACCGCAACAGCTGACCGAAAGCCGCTTCTACCGGGAGGTGCTGCAGCCGTTCGATCTGGCGGACATGGTCTGGTTTCCGGCCTTGCGCACCGGCAGGCGCATGGCATCGCTGCATGCGTCGCGCAGCAGCGAGCGGCCGTTCTACCAGCTGCATGACCTTCGGTTGTTCAAGCTGCTGTCACCCCATGTCTGCCGGGCGCTGGCGATCTCCGACGCGCTCGACATCCGCGCGCTGCGCTCGGAAATGCTCGAGAAGACCCTGGACGGGCTCTCGGCCGGCGTCTTCCTCACGGCGCGCGATGGCCATGTGGTGTACATGAATGCCGCCGCCGAACGCCAGGTGCGGGCTGGCCAGGCGATCCGGCTGGACAACAAGCGCCTGTCTGCCGCGAATCCTACGGCGCGTGCGGCGCTTGCGAAGGCCATCGACGCCGCGATGCATGGCGCGGCCGACCCGTCCTGGAAATCGCCTTCGGTGGCCATTGCGGACGGCACCGGCGCGGGCGGCGGCTACGTCGCCACCCTGCTGCCCATCGAGAACGGCGAGCGAAGCGGCATCCTGGCGCCCTTCGCCGCGTCGGTTGCCGTCTTCATGCAGGACCCGATCCAGGTCCCGCTCATGCCGGGCGAAGCCTTCGCCCGCCTTCACGGGCTGACCGGCGCGGAGCTTCGGGTGCTGCTGGCGCTCTCGCAAGGGCTGGGTGGCATGGAATCCGCAGAAATGCTCGGCATCACCGAACCGACGGTTCGCACCCACCTTCAGCGAATTTTCTCCAAGACGGGGACGACGCGGCAATCGGACTTGCTGAGCTTGCTGCATCGTTCCACGCCACCGGTGCGCGCGGCGGCACATGCGCATTGAGCCCGCCCGCGCCCGCGTCGCCTGAACAAAGGGCGGCGCCGCGCCTGGGACGGCTGCAGCGGCTGGTGCGCTGGCGCGCAGCACGTTCGCAGGCGCTTGCCTGGATGGCCTGGTACAGGCGCAGCGCGTTCAACGGCAGCAGCAGCGAATGCAGCAGCAGCACCGGACCCAGGCCGCTTCGGTGCGCGTACCAGATGAACAGGACGTTGCTGCAGATCGCCATCAAGCGAAGCACCCTCATCTCGCGCAGGGCGAAGGTGGCGAGCACCGCCGCCGATGCCGCGTAGCCCAGGCAGTCCGTGGAATGAAGCTGAATCATGGGCGCGCCCGCTGCCCCGGGGGCGTTCCGACGACGACGTCGAATCCACTTTCGATGCACGCTGCCATCTCGATTCCTCGGTCTTCTGTGCGAATGATTCGAAGACTAGGGATCCGAAGACGCCCCTGCGTCATCCGAAGCAACGACGCCGCCAACGCACAGGGGCGCCGCCTCCTCAACCTTGAGGAGAAGATCGACGCAGGCACTATGCCAACGCCAGCGCCAGACCGAACAACGACCAGTCGTTGAGGATGTGCGCGCCCGTCGAGACCCAGATGTTCCGGGTCCAGAGGTAGCCCAGGCTAAGAACAAGTCGCGCCGCGCCAATTACGGCGAAGCACTGGGCGAAGTTCCATTGGTACGTTGGAAGATGAAGCGCGGCGAAGAGCAGCGCTGACAACAGCCAGGCAAGCGCAATGGCCTTGGGTCGCGCCAATCCCATTGGACCGTGAAAGAGCGTCATGAACGCCAGCATCGGCAGTATCGTGACAAGTTCCTCGCCAAGAAGCTGCGGCGCTGTTTTCAGGAAGAACAGGCCCAGTTCGCCTTGGCTCTGTCCCGAGATCATCTTGACTGCGGGATTCGCCTGGGCGCCGTGGTACTTCATGAAGAGCCAGCCCGCGGCGAAGCTGACAACCAAGGTCAACAGCGCCACCAGCACGGTTGCCACCACGTCCCGCCAGCCGAGCCGGCGAAACAGAGCCGTCCAATGCTGCGGCGTCGCGATGGCGAGTGCGGCCAACGGAATCAAGACAAACAGCACGGCCGGAACGAACTGCCCAAATCGGCCTGCAAACCACGGGATGGGGGCAGTGAGCGCGACAAAGCCCAAGGCTACGCCTGCCAGTACCAGCCACCACTGTCGGGCGACGAGGCGAGCCGGCCTGCCGTTGTAGAAGGGAAAGTCGTCGATTTCGCTCAATCTGCTCGGGCCAACGACGCGTTGCTGTCCTCGTCGTCGTATTCAATGCTGTTGGTGGTTTGCCAATCCAGCAGAGAGCCCGATCCCGGACATAGCAGGGTCGTCGCGCTTCGTGCATGGCCTGTTGCAAAGCCCATCACCATGAACACCATCCCCGCAGCAAGGCACCGTGTCACGTTCATCAGAAACCTCCGTTTCGCTTTTATCCAGCCGCTCGAATTCTGGCATGCACAGTCGAGGCATTCCCCCTCCTGCCACACCATGCAGCGCCCTCTAGGGTCATGCACATGCACAATCAGCCCCGCATGCGCCATCCTCTCCAATCCTTCGCCGGCCTTGACTCGGGACTGCTCGTCCGGCAAGCGATGCTGGCGCTGCTGCTGTGTCTCTTGTCGGCACAAAGCGCATCAGCTGCTCCCTCTGGGTCTGTTGCAGTGCCTGCCATGGCCAGCCCCATCGCGGTGCCTGACATTCTTGACCAGGCCGACGAAGACCAAGCGCGTGTGGATAGGGCCAAACAGCTGTTGCAACGGCCCGACCCGGCCGAGGGTCTTGACCGCACGCTTGACAGCATCTCACGCCCGGTTGACGCCAAGCTCAATGGCACGTCCGGTGAAGCCCTGCGCACACTGCCCGTCATGCGCTTGGAAAGCCTGTCTCGTCACTGGGAGTTCGACACCAGGCGGCTCACCGACTGGGAGGCTCAAGCTCGTCGCGCTCGGGCGCCTTATGCTGATAGTGCACTGCAGTTGACCCAACGCCGCGCCGCCTGGTCGGCCACCCGCGCGTCCGGCCTCCTGGAAGGCCTGCCGCCCGCCATGGGGGCCCGCGTCGATGCCATGCTCGGACAGATCGACAGTACCGAGGCCGCGCTGGGTACCGCGCTCGCGCGGCAGTTCGACCTCATGCAGCGCGCCAGCGAACTCAAGGGGCGTATTCAGACCGGAAGCAATGAGGTCGCCGCCGCCATCGAGGACATTGACCGGCGGTTACTGCAGATCGATGCCCCGCCGTTGTGGCAAGGCCTTGGTCCAAGCGCAGGCACGCACGCTGCGTGGGGCGAGGTGCAACGCGGTTTGCAGATCGAGCGCCAGTTCGCCGTCGACTACCGGGCGGCGAAGACTGGCAACCAGCAGGCGGTGCGCGTCGTTCAACTGCTGCTGTTGCCGCTGATCCTATGGCTGGCACTGCGCAGCCGACGCCTGCCAGCCGAGGGCTCCTCAGGGGAACTCACAGGCGCACTGCGCCGCCCGATCTCGACTTGGCTGCTACTTTCCATGCTGGCCGTGCTATTGCTTGAACCCGACGCTCCGATGCTTGCGCAAGAGTTCGCGCTGGTCGTAGCGCTGGTGCCGGTACTGCGCCTGCTGCCGGCCGGCACGCTGCGTACGCTGGGAGCTTGGCCCATGGTCGCCATCGCGCTTTATGCGCTCGACCGCCTGGGCGTGGCCGCCGTGGCCGATGCCGCCTTGTACCGCCTGTTCCTGGTCGTGCTGAACGCACTGGCGCTGGTGCTAACGATCTGGCTGATGCGCCACCCCGTGCTCGCGACGGCTTCGAAGGCCGCTCCCGACAGCGCCCTGCAGAGGCTGTTGCGCCCCATCAGCTGGGTGGCGCTGAGTCTGTTGGCACTGGCTGCCGTCTGCAACATTCTGGGCAACGTATCCATTGCCGAAATGCTCACCAGTGGCGTGATCGACAGCGGGTATATGGCTCTGCTGCTGTACGCGGCCGTGAACGCCTGTATTGGCATCTTGATGGCGCTTCTAGGGCAGCCCAAGCTCTCCAGGCGCCGCTTTGTGCGTGAACACGCGCCAGCCCTGCAAACGGTCTGCCGGCGACTTCTTGCACTGGGCGCAGTGCTGGGCTGGCTGCTCTACACACTGGATCGTTTTCGCCTGCTTCGACCGCTGCACAGCATGGGCTCGACAGTGTTGGAGCTTGGCATCGAGGTCGGCGAATTTTCCTTGCACCTGGGCGATGTGCTCGTGTTTGCCATCTCTATCTGGCTCGCCTTCTGGGCGGCGCGCGCCGTGCGACGAGTGCTGCGTGACGAGTTGCCCGGCTATGCGGGCCTGCCTCGGGGCGCAGGAAACAGCATTGCTTCGCTCAGCTACTACGGGGTACTGCTTCTGGGGTCACTGGTGGCCTTGTCGGCGGCCGGTTTCAAGGTTGGCCAGCTTGCACTCGTGTTCGGCGCCCTGGGGGTGGGCATAGGCTTCGGGCTGCAGAACGTCGTGAACAACTTCGTCTCGGGCTTGGTACTGATGTTCGAGCGCCCGATTCAACCAGGCGACATGGTTGAGGTGGGCACTGCCGCAGGCACCGTGCGCGACATTGGACTGCGCGCCACCACCATCCGCACCTACGATGGCGCCGACGTCGTGGTTCCCAACGGGCTTCTGCTGAGCGGCAACCTGACCAACTGGACGATGCACGACCGCAGTCGCCGGTTCGAAGTGACCGTGACAGCGGCCTACGGCACCGACCCGGCGCAAGTCCTGGCCTTGCTCGAAGCCACTGCGCGCGCCACGCCCGGGGTCGCCGAGCGCCCGGCGCCTTTTGCCCAGCTTGTAGGCTACGGGGACAGTGCACTGAACTTCGTCCTACGGGCGTGGACGCAGGACGGAAGCACCTGGGGCGCACTGCGCAGCGAACTGCTGGGGCGTACGCTCGTGGCCATGGAAGCGGCCGGCATCGCCATTCCATACAACCAACTTGACGTACATATGCACAGCGCTGACTTGCCGACCGAGGTCAGACAGCGCAGCGGACCGTAGGCGAGGCCTGCGTGCCGCCCATGCACCTGGCTGCCATCACTCGAACACAGGCCTGAAGAAACTGCGCGTGTCTTCTGCGTACTTGAATGCGTCCTGACACGCTGGATCGCTGGCGGATGCGGCCCGGTATTGCTCGTAGGCCGCAAGACTCGGAAAAGTAAACATCGCGAGCGCGATGTTGTTGGCTCCTTCCGACGGGAGGAAATAGCCGTGGTGTTGCCCGCCGAACTTTTCCACGAGCGGAATCCAGAGCTTGCCGTAGTGCTCGAATTCCTTCAGCTTGAATGGGTCGATGACGTATCGAAGGTAGCAGGTGACCATTTGAGAGTTGCAGAGGTTGGACGGTTCGCGAGCATACGGAGAACTGTCCGATCCTGGTCGAATTCTGCCTTCCGGCTATCGCTGTTCGACACCCCGCTGCAGTTCAACCGATGCGCCGCACATCGCCATTGGTCGGCGTGGCGTTCTCGTGGAACAGGTCGTACAGGTACTGCGCCAACTCGCTCTCGGCAATGAAGTCGGGCACCACGAAGCTCGCGGGGCTGCGCTTTCCATCTGCGCCATGCAGGAACGCTACCCAGCGCGTGCCCGTGCGCTCGATGGAGTAGATGCGGCCGAACACGTTGAAGCGGGGTGCGGTACTCATCGCGCCAAGTGTGGCATGCATCGCAATGTCCCATTTCAACAAACGAATGCCCCAACAAAGCAAGCGCTGAAAAGGCGCCATTCCGATACTCGTGGTCAAGGGGAACGCTGGACTCCCTGCACACACCACAACCACCAGGAGACACACAAATGAGGTTCATCGCACGCGCCCTCACCGGGCTGGTCGCATCGGCATTGGCCTGCAGCAGCGCCTGGGCCTTCGGGGAGGCGCCCCTGAAGATCGTCGTTCCGGCACCGCCCGGCGGCACCGGCGACATCGTGGCCCGCGTCATCGGCCAGCAACTGGGGCAGGACATCGGGCAGCCCGTGGTGGTGGAAAACAAGCCCGGCGCCGGCGGCGCCATCGCCATGCAGGCCATGCTGCGGGCGCCGGCCGACGGCAACACGCTGGTGGTGGCCGCCAGCAACGTGCTGGCAGAGATCCCGCTGGTGATGAAAGTGCCCTTCGACCCGTTCAAGGACGTGATCCCGATCGGCTCGGTGGCGCGTTCGGGCGTGGTGCTGGTCACCGCGGCGAGCTTCCCGGCCAAGGACTTCAAGGACCTGATCGCGCAACTGCAGGAGCGCAAGGGAAAGACCAGCTTCGCAAGCTACAGCGCGGGCACGGTGTCGCACTATGCCGGCCTGATCCTCAGCGACCAGGCCAAGCTGGACATGCAGCACGTGGCCTACGCCGGCTCGCCGCCGGCCCTCACCAACCTGCTGGGCGGCCAGGTCGACATCATGTTCGACGGCATGCTGACCTCGGTGCCCCTCATCAAGAGCGGCAAGCTGCGTGCCTACGCCTTCTCGGGCAAGAAGCGCTCGACCTACCTGCCCGACGTGCCGACCACCACCGAACTGGGCTACCCGCAACTGCAGTTCATGGGCTGGGTGGGCCTGATGGGCTCGTCCAAGCTGAGCGCCGACGTGCTCGCCAAGATCCACACGGCGCTCGACAAGGCCGCCCGTGCGCCGGCCGTGCAGCAACGGCTGGCCGAAGTGGGCCTGGAGCCCGAGGTGAACGTCGACACCCCGGCGCTGCTGGCGGAAACCCGCGAGATGGCGCAGCGCAATGCCGCCATCGTCAAGAAGTTCGACATCCAGCTGAACTGAACCACCCCGCGCAAACCGACCATCGGAGACGCATCATGCAAATCAGACAGATCACGCCCGCCATCGGCGCGGAAATTTCCGGGGTCCACCTCGGGCAAGCCTCCCGCGACCCGGCGCAGTTCGAGCAGATCAAGGCCGCACTGCTCAAGCACCGGGTGCTGTTCTTTCGCAAGCAGGACATCACGCGCGCCGAGCACGTGGCTTTTGCGCGCTGCTTCGGCGAGCTGGAAGACCACCCCGTGGCCGGCAGCGACCCCGACCACCCCGGCCTGGTGCGCATCTACCGCAGCGACAACCCGCACAGCTACGAGAACAACTACCACTGCGACGGCCTGTGGCGCCCCAACCCGGCCATGGGCGCGGTGCTGCGCTGCATCGAATGCCCGCCCTTGGGCGGCGACACCATCTGGGTGAACATGGTCAAGGCCTACGACGAGCTGCCCGAGGACATCAAGCGCACCGTGGCCAAGCTGCGCGCCAAGGCCAGCATCGAGCACTCCTTCGGCGCCGTGATGACGCCCGAGGCGCGCATGAAGCTGGGCCGCGAAAACCCGCCGGCAGAACATCCGGTGGTGCGCACCCACCCCGAGACCGGCGAGAAGATCCTGTTCGTGGGCGCGGGCTTCACCACGCACTTTGCCAACTGGAGCACACCCGAGAACGTGCGCCATGGCGTGGACAAGGCCCCCGGTGCGGCGCTGCTGCTGAACTACCTCATCAGCCGCGCGACCATTCCCGAATACCAGGTGCGCTGGTCCTGGCAGCCGGGCGACGTGGCCATGTGGGACAACCGCAGCACGCAGCACTACGCCTGCAACGACTACTTCCCCGCCCCCCGAAAGATGGAACGCGCCGGCATCGTGGGCGACATCCCGTATTGAAAGCCGGTTCCGCGGCTGGCCTGACGTGGCTTGCTCCGCAGCCACCCGATCTTTGACCTTATTGCCTGGAGAACCCAACATGAACTTCCTCGACGGCCACCTGTTCCCCGAGAACCAGCAACCGCTGATCATCACCGCCGCGCCCTACGCACCCGGCTGGCTGCCTTCAGACTTTCCGGAAGACATCCCGGTGAGCATGGAGGCGCAGATCCAGAAGGCGGTGGACTGCTACAACGCCGGCGCCACGGTGCTGCACCTGCACGTGCGCGAACTGGACGGCAAGGGCTCCAAGCGCCTGTCCAAGTTCAACGAGCTGATCGCCGGCGTGCGCAAGGCCGTGCCCGAGATGATCATCCAGGTGGGCGGCTCCATCAGCTTCGCGCCCGAGAACGAGGGCCAGGCCGCCAAGTGGCTCAGCGACGACACGCGCCACATGCTGGCCGACCTGGACCCGGTGCCCGACCAGGTCACGGTGACGGTGAACACCTCGCAGATGAACGTGACCGACCAGGCCGAGGACGCGGACTTTCGCGGCACCTCGCGCGAGAACCCCGCCATCTTCAACGCCTACAAGGAAATGACCGTGCCGGCGCAGCCCGGCTGGGTGGAAGAGCACGTGCGGCGCCTGACCAAGGCGGGCATCCAGAGCGCCTTCCAGTGCTACAACCTCAACAGCTTCGAGTCGGTAGAGCGCCTGATGCGCCGCGGCTTCTACAAGGGTCCGCTGGTGATGAACTGGGTGGCCATTGCCGGCGGCATGGACACGCCCAACGTCTACAGCCTGGGCAACTTCGTGCGCGCCGTGCCCGACGGCGCCGTGCTCACGCTGGAGAGCAACGTGCGCAACGTGCTGCCGGTGAACATGTGGGCCATCTCCATGGGCCTGCATGTGCGCTGCGGCACCGAAGACTGCCTGTGGAACCAGGACCGCAGCGCCAAGGCCAGCACCGTCTCGCAGATCGAGCAGCTGGTGCGCATCTCGCGCGAGTTCCGCCGCCCCATCGCCACGGCGAAGGAAGCCCGCGAGATCAGCAAGATCGGCGTGTTCTACGACACGGTGGAAGAATCGCTGGCCGCCAACGGCTTCGCACCCAACCGCAACGGCGCCAACCAGGGCTTCCTGCGCAAGGCAGCCTGAGCGGGTTCACGCAGTCCATGATGCAAGCAACAACGATGACAACGACGCTCTCGGTGGACGTGTGGTTCGACCTCGTCTGCCCCTGGTGCTGGATCGGCAAGCACAACCTGGCCAAGGCGATCGATCGCCTGCGCCAGAGCGACCCCGGCCTGCACGTGCAGACCACCTGGCACCCGGTGCAGCTGATTCCCCAGGTGCCGCAGGAAGGCTGGCCCTTCGATGCGTTCTACGAAAAGCGCCTGGGCAGCCGCGAGGCGGTGCTGGCGCGCCGCGCCCAGGTGCAGGCGGCGGCTAGGCTGGCTGGCGCGCCCATCGACTACTCGCGCATCACGGTCTTCCCGAATACCGCCGCTGCGCACCAGTTGCTGTCGGCAGGCCAGGCGCAGTTGGCGCCAGAGGCCTTCGACGCACTGCTCACGCGCCTGTTCGACGGCTATTTCACGCAGGGCGAGAACCTGGGCAATGCGGCCACGCTCGCGGCCATTGCGGCGGCGCACGGCGTTGATCCGCATGGCGCCACCGCGGTTGAAGAACCTGACGCGCAAGCCGCAGCGCATGGCGTTCCCTTCTTCGTCTTCGACCGGGCGCTGGCCGTATCAGGCGCGCAGTCGGCCGACGTGCTGTGGGCAGCCATGCGCCAGGCCGCATCGGCCACGGCCAAGCCCTAGCTTTTCAACAGGAGGAGACCTTTCATGGTCAAGGCAATTCGCTTCTACGAAACCGGCGGCCCCGAGGTGCTCAAGCTGGAGGACGTCGAGGTCGGCGACCCCGGGCCCGGGCAAGCGCGCGTGCGCCACACCTACATCGCCCTGAACTTCATCGACACCTACTTCCGCACCGGGCGCTACGCCCTGGACTTGCCCAGTGGCCTGGGCTCCGATGCGGTGGGCGTGGTGGAAGCGGTTGGCCCCGGCGTGACCGATATCCGGGTGGGCGACCGCGTGGGCTACCTGATCGGCCCGCAGGGTGCGTATTCGCAGGCGCGCGTAATGCCCGCGGCCGTCTTGATCCCGCTGCCTGACGGCGTGTCCGACCGCACGGCCGCCACGCTGATGATGAAGGGCATGACGGCGCAATACCTGTTCCGCCAGGTCTATCCGCTGCATGGGGGCGAGACCATCCTCTATCACGCGGCAGCCGGTGGCGTGGGGCTCATTGCCTGCCAGTGGGCCCGCGCGCTGGGCGTGACCATGATCGGCACGGTGAGCACCGACGAGAAAGCCAAGATCGCCAAGGCCAACGGCTGCACGCACACCATCGTGACCTCGCGCGAGAACATTGCGCAGCGCGTGCGCGAACTCACCGACGGCAAGGGCGTGAAGGTGGTGTACGACTCGGTGGGCAAGGACACGCTCATGGCCTCGCTGGACAGCCTGCAGCCGCGCGGCCGCCTGGTCAGCAACGGCACTTCGTCGGGCACCGTGGTGGTGGATTCGCAGCTGCTCGCGCAAAAGGGCTCCATCTGGCTGACCCGCCCCGCGATGGTCCACTACATCCACCCGCGCTCGCACATGCTGGACATGGCCAGAGAGTTGTTCGACCACGTGCTGGCAGGCCGCATCAAGAGCGAACCACGGCAGACCTTTGCGCTGGCCGATGCGGCGCAGGCGCACCGCGCGCTCGAGGCGCGCCAGACCGCCGGCGCAACCGTGCTGGTGCCCTAGCCAGGACGCGCGTCAATCCCGGTCGTCATCGTCGCGATGGTGATGATGACGGTGCCGCGGCTGGTAGTAGACCGGCCCGGGCGGCCCGTAGTACGCAGGCGCTTCATAGACCGGCGCGGGGCGGTAGTACACCGGCGGTGGCGGCTGGTAGTACGCGCGCGGTGCCGGCCGGTACACGACCTGCGGAGGTGGCGCATACATCGGCGCGGGTTCCACGTACACCGGTGCGGGCTCGCCAACGACCACGCCCGGCACGCCGACGTTGACGGACCAGTTCACTTCGGCACTGGCCGTGGTGGCGATCAATGTCGCACAGATGGCAACGGCACTGGCCGCGGCAAATTTCAAGAAGGCAAGTGTTCTCATGACGCAAGTTCGAGGAGGGTCTCATCCATCCATTCATCGAGCAACGCGTGAGCGGACCGCGCGGCGGACAGGCAAGGCGTAACCTTGTGCAAAGGTGTTGATTCGACCATTGCCGCGCTATCGCTTTGGCCCCCTAGATCGCAAGACCGTAGAGCAGGCCGGATCGAAGCCGGAGAGAATGGCCGCAGCAAAAGCGGGAACACAGGCGCCCGAAGCTCCATCCAACCAACGGAGTTCTCATGCGCCGGTCGACGTTTTCGCAACGACGCCACAAACATCCACCCATGCACAGCAATCACACCGCCCATCCGACCGAGCCGCGCGCGGGCTCGGGTCGGCACTGGAGTGCGCTGGCCAAGTGGCTGCATTGGCTGGTGGCCCTGCTGATCGCAGTGCAAGTGGTACTGGGCTGGATGGCCGCAAGCTGGCACCTGTCGCCCACCAAGCTGGAACTGTTCGTGTGGCACAAGTCCACCGGCATGCTGGTGTTGCTGCTGGTGCTGTTGCGGCTGGCATGGCGACTGACGCACCCCGCGCCCCCACTGCCCGCCGGCATGCCGCGGTGGGAACGCCTGGCGGCCCACGCAAGCCACTACCTCCTGTACGCCGCCATGCTCGCGATGCCGCTCAGTGGCTGGGTCGTCAACTCGGCGTCTGGCGTGCCTTTCAGCATCTACTGGCTCGTTCCGCTGCCCGCCATTGCGCCGGTGGACCGGCATGTGACGGATCTGGCGAGTACGGTTCACCTGGTGCTCGGCATCTTGCTGCTCGCCCTGGTCGCGGTTCACGTGGCTGCGGCCTTGCGGCATCACTTCTCCAAGCACGACGATGTGCTCGTGCGCATGCTCCCCAGGAAAAGGACAACCAACCCATGAACAAGAAAAGTTCCGTACTGGTCGGCGCCTTGATGGCCGGCGGCCTTGCGCTGCACGGCGCGCATGCGGCCGAATGGAAGATGGAGCCGGCCGACAGCCGCCTCGAATTCACCGCCACCTTCGAAAAGACGCCCGCGCCGGGCGTGTTTCGCCGCTTCGATGTGCAGCTGGGCCTGGAGCCCGCCAAGCCCGAGGCGGGTCACCTGGACGTGAGCATCGACGTGGCCAGCGCCGACATGTCGAGCGCTGACATCAACAAGGCCATCGCCGGGAACGAGTGGTTCGACTTTGCCCGCTTCAGCCGCGCCGAGTTCCACGCCACCGAGATTCGCCGCTCTCAGCCCAACGCATTCGTTGCGCGCGGCACGCTCAAGCTCAAGGGCGTGCAGCAGGCCGTCGAGGTTCCCTTCTCGTGGAACGAATCCGGCAACGCGGCCACCATGGAAGGCACTTTTGTCGTGAAGCGCGGCAGCTTCGGCATCGGCACCGGCGAATGGACGGCCACCAACGTGATCGGCGCCGACGTCACCGTGGCCTTCAAGGTTCGCCTGCGCAAGGCGGCCTAGAGATGCCGATGGCCCATCTGGCTCGCTCGACATGCGCGGCGATGCTGCTCGTGCTGGTGGCGGCGTGCGGCACGCTGCCCGGTGCGCGCGTCGGCCCCGCGCCGGGCGCTGCAGCGCTACCGGCGCAGATGCAGGTCGAGCGCTATGCGCAGGCTGCATCGGGCGGCGAGCCGGTCTACCGCATTGACACGGCCGCAACGCTGGTCACGCTGACGGTCCGGCGCGCAGGCTCGCTCGCACGGCTGGGCCATGACCACATCATTGCGAGCCATTCGGTGCAAGGCTTCGTGGCACCCAAGGCGGGCGATGCCGACCTGTACCTGCCCCTGGCCGAACTCACCGTGGACGAGCCTGCCCTGCGCGCGCAGGCCGGGCTCGACACGCAGCCCACCGCATCGGACATCGAAGGCACGCGCACCAACATGCAGGACAAGGTCTTGCAGGTCCTGCAGTTTCCTCACGCTCTGGTGCGGGTGCGCGGCGCAAGTGCCACCGAGTTGGCGGCGGGCACCGCGCTCGCATCGGTGACGATCACACTGCACGGAACCAGCCACACCTCGAACGTTCCGCTGACCCTGGCCATGACGCCCGAGGGCCTGAGCGCGCGCGGCACGCTGGAGATCAGGCAGACGGACTTCGGCATCACCCCCTTCTCCATCCTGGGCGGTGCGGTGCAGGTGAAGGACGAAGTCGAAGTGCGCTTCGACATCCGCGCCAAGCCCCTGAAACCGGGCGACCAGGTGGCGCTCGCACCATGACCGACATGGCACGCCGCCTGGCCCTGGCAACCATGCTTGCCGCGCTGTCGTCGTCTCTTTGCATGTCGTCGGCCGTGGCCGCTCAGCGCGTCGATGTGGGCAGCGACACCAAGGGCGAAGGCATCACCGTCCGGGCTTCGGCGGACTTGCAGGCCGACCCGCGCACGGTGCTCGGCGTCATCACCGACTACGACCATC
>JAFEEG010000052.1 GCA_018241225.1 Pseudomonadota bacterium | reverse complement strand
CACACAAAATTCCTGACAGGCTCGCGCCATGATGCGGATTTCATAAGCCTTGCCTTGCTCGTCCAAGGCTTTGGCTGCGCCCGCGTCATCAAAGTCAACATCCTGATCGGGAAAGCCTCCAACATCGGGGCCGTTACTGCCCTCAAAATGGACGAAGCCGTTGTGGTCAAGCCAGTGCCGGTAAACATCTAGTCCGTTGACTTGGACAGTGCCTCTACTACGTGACTCCCCGCCATCCACTCGTTTCAGTGCTTCAAATAGCGATACTCTCATTCGACCTTTCCAGTGACTTCATGCTCAGCCTGCGCAACAAGGGAAGGCAGCTCGGACAACGCGCGCGCCGCGGACCTTGACACCCCTGACGCGGAGATCGCTTGACCCCAGCCCTAGGCTTGGTTTATTGCCACCTTCCAAGCAATCTCTTATAGATAGCGCTGCGGGCGGTCCCCACGCTCGACCTCGGCCACCAATCGCAGGCCACCGGCGGCGTCAACAGCAATCAGGCCGGTCATGGCTCCTCGTGCATGGAGTTCTTTCTATAAGTATTGCGGCACATTTCCAGGCCATGGCTTCAATAAAAAGGGCTTCTTTTTCACGAATCTCGCCTTGCTTCTTGGAAGCCTACGACATCATTGCGCACCCACGGCTTGCCAGAGATTGTTTAGGACTGCCAAGGCACAATAAGATTCGAGCTAGAATCACCGGCCTCTCCAATGGTGGCTGTAGCTCAGCTGGTAGAGTCCCAGATTGTGATTCTGGTCGTCGTGGGTTCGAGTCCCATCAGCCACCCCATACACACAAGCCCTTATTGTTCCAAGGCGCTCGAAGCTAAATGAGCTCGGCCTTGTAGGGCCCGTTGGTGGTGTCTGCCAGGGCGCTGGCATAGCTGTCACCCTCACTGCCAACCGACTGCTCGATGCCCGCTTCGGCCAGCCGCTCGGTGTTGCGAATGCTTGACGTTCTGCGCACCTCTGTCCGAATGACCGACAAGGCTTGCATCGCGCCGTGGCTGCTGGGCATACAGAGCCCGCGCCAATGCTTCGAGTACGAAGCTTGTTCGCTCACCAGCCTTGCAAGCACATCGTTTCGGCGCGATGGACTCAATGGCCGCCCATAGAGACCCGGTATTCCTCACGGGGCTCCTGCACCCTCCTCGCCGCGCGCTCACGCATCTCGGGTGAGAACTTATTCGGCTCAACCCTTTCAGCGTGTTGAGCCTCCTCCAAAATCCGGGGCGATTCAGACTGTTTTCACCGAAACCGCTAGCTAAATGCTTGCTAGCTCCCCTGGCGAACCCGAAAGAGCGCCACCCTCTGTCCAGCACGCAGGAGATCGCAAGGCCCCGGTTTGTATTTGCTTACACTCACCGCGGGCCGAGGCCACTAAGAAGCGCACGACATCACGCACACCGGACGAGAGGGCTAAATCAATGAAGCTGGTGCAGAACAGCGGTTCCGACCGCGTCATCGACTTGGTGCGACCCAGACTGTTGCCGGGTAGCAGCCTGGGGTGCGTTACGCCCTCCTTCTCGGTTCACGCATTTGCTGAGTTGAGATCCGCCCTTGGAGAACTCGCTCGAGTGCAACTCGTGCTACCCGCTGATGACAGCCAACTCGAACTCCTGGGTGGCGAAGGGGATCGTCCCCAGCGCAACCGGCTTCAATCAAGGTGGCTTGCCGCCCAGTGTGCAAAGTGGCTGGAAGAAAAAGTCGAGGTGCGTCGGGTCCGTGGACGGGTTCCTCAAGGCACCGCGGTGCTGACCAGTGCCGACGCGGGACCCTCCCAGGTCGTTCTTGGGTCGTTCGCCTTAAGCACCGAGGGGTTAGGTTTGGCGCCCGGCAACCCGTTGAGCTTGATCCAGGCGTCGGAGACGCCTGAAGAGGCGACCTCGCTTGGCCGGTGGTTCGACCATCAGTGGAACGCACTTCGCCCGGAACCTGAAGGCGCACAAAGCCTGATCAACGCCCTCAAGGGAATGGCCGCTAATCGTGCTCCCTTCGAGGTATATGGCCTGATCCTGCATCACCTTCTGGGCAATCGCGATGAGGCGCTTGACGAGGACCGAATCGTCAACGCTGCCACCGGCATCCGAAACACCGTCATCTGGAAGAAACTCTTTAGATTCCAGCGCGACGGCGTGGTGGGGGCCATTGACAAGCTGGCCCGCTTTGGCGGCTGCATCATTGCCGACAGCGTGGGCCTGGGCAAAACCTTCGAGGCGCTAGCCGTCATCAAGTACCACGAGTTGCGCAACGATCGCGTATTGGTCCTCGCCCCCAAGCGTTTGCGCGACAACTGGACGCTCTATAAGGCTAATGACCGACGCAACATCCTGGCCGCTGACCGGCTCAACTACGATGTCCTGAACCACACCGATTTGTCGCGCGACGGCGGCCAGTCCGGCGACATCGATCTCGCCCATGTGAATTGGGGCAACTACGACCTCGTCGTGATTGACGAGTCGCACAACTTCCGCAATAAGAAGTCCCCAAAGCAAGGCTCCGAGACCCGCTACCACCGGCTGATGCGCAAGATCATCCGGGAAGGTGTCAAGACCCGGGTGTTGATGCTCTCAGCCACGCCGGTCAACAACCGACTGTCCGACCTGCGTAACCAAATCGCCTTTGCCACCGAGGGTGACGACACGGCGCTGCAGGACCACGGCATCGACAGCATCGAGCAGACGACCCGCAAGGCACAGATTCAGTTCAACCGTTGGCTCGACTTGCCAGAGGAGGAGCGAAACCCCGCTCGACTGGTGGAGATGCTGGGCTTCGACTACTTCACTCTGCTGGACCACCTAACCATCGCCAGGTCGCGCAAGCACATCGAGCGCTACTACGGTATCGAAGAAACTGGTCGCTTCCCGGAGCGCCGCACGCCAATCAACATCAAGGCCGATGTCGACACCGCCGGGCAGTTTCGGGCCATCCGCGACATCAATCTCGAGATTCGCCGCCTGAACCTGGCCTGCTATGCGCCCATGCGCTACGTCCTGCTCCACAAGGCAGAAGCCTACGACGCAAAATACAGCACCCAAATCCGGGGTGGCGAAAGCATCTTCCGCCAGGCCGACCGAGAGGAGAGCCTGATTCACCTGCTGCGCGTGAATGTGCTCAAGCGCATGGAGAGCGCTGTCTCCTCCTTCGCCTTGACCATCCAGCGACAGCTCAAAGATGTCGAGGCCACGCTCGCCCGCATCGAGGAGCACGCCGCGGACGCGGGCGAGATAGAGGAGCTGGACATCGCCGACGTCGACATCGACGACCCGTCCTTCGAGCAGTTGCTAGTCGGACGCAAGGTCAAGGTCTTACTCAGCGACGTGGACTTGCACCGATGGAAGCAGGACCTCATCGAAGACCGCAACCGGCTGGACAACCTGCTCAAGGCCGCCCAGCAGGTAGACGCGGATCGCGACGCCAAGCTAGCTAGGTTGCGAGAGGTCATCGAGCACAAATGCCGCAAACCCATCAACGAGGTAGGCGGCCGCGGCAACCGGAAGGTCATT
Organism: Pseudomonadota bacterium; assembly: GCA_018241225.1. Lineage (GTDB taxonomy): Bacteria > Pseudomonadota > Gammaproteobacteria > Burkholderiales > Burkholderiaceae_C > Variovorax. The sequence continues at coordinate 13,930 of JAFEEG010000052.1, read as the reverse complement.
GTTTTCACCGCGTTCTCGGACACAGCCGAGTACCTCTACGCCCAACTCGCGCCCTGGGCCAAGAACACCCTGGGCCTGGATTCGGGCCTGGTGACTGGCTCCGCCGGCATCAAATCCACACTGTCCGGGCTGCGCAAAAACATGAGCAGCGTACTCTCTGCGTTTGCACCCCAGGCCAAGGAGCGCCCGGCCGAGCTGGCCGAGGAAGGCGAAATCGACCTGCTGATCGCCACCGACTGCATCTCCGAAGGCCAGAATCTGCAAGACTGCGACTGGCTCGTCAACTACGACATCCACTGGAACCCGGTGCGCATCATCCAGCGCTTCGGACGGGTGGACCGCATCGGGTCGCCAAACCAGAGCGTCCAGTTGGTCAACTTCTGGCCCAACATGGAATTGGAGGAATACATCGGCCTGGAGCAGCGCGTTAGCGGCCGCATGGTGCTGCTGGACGTGTCGGCCACCGGTGAGGAGAACCTGATCGAACAGCAGTCAGGCAACCCGATGAATGACCTGGAATATCGGCGCAAGCAGCTGCTGAAGCTGCAGGACACGGTCATCGATATCGAGGATCTCTCCAGCGGTGTGTCCATCACCGACCTGACGCTGACCGACTTCCGCATCGACCTGGCCCAGTTCCTGAAAGACCGTCCTGGCGTGCTAGAAGAGGCGCCAGTCGGCACCTATGCGGTGACCTCCACGATCGACGCCGACATCCCTCCCGGGATCGTCTTCTGCTTGCGCGCCGAGGGCGCGGCCGCGGCCAAGGGGGAGGCGTCGGACTACCCGTTGGCACCGATCTATTTGGTGCACGTTGGTGACGACGGCGTTGTCCTGCTGCCCTACCCCCAGGCCAAGCGCATCATGGATCGGCTCAAGCGTGTGGCGCTTGGCCGCGAACTGCCAGATGACGGCGCCTGCGCCCGCTTCGACCGGCAAACTCGTCAGGGCGAGGACATGCGCCATGCACAGAAGCTGCTGGCGGCGGCCATTGCCTCGGTCGTAGGCAAAGCGCAAGAACGTGCCGTTGCCAGCCTGTTTTCGCCCGGCGGCACTCATGCCATGAAGGGTGAATTCGCCGGCACGAACGACTTCGAGGTGCTGGCCTTCATGGTCGTGCTGCCTGGCGATCCGCAGACGCAGGGGAGTGCGAATTGAGCGATTTCGGGCGCCCCCTGCACGATGCCATCGTGGCATCTTTGGCCCTCCCGGCGAGCTGCACGGTGGACCAGCGCCTGCCCAAGAAGATGTTGGCGGAGCATGGCGGCACCACGGCTGCAGACCGCCGCTTGCTCACGGACGGTATTGAAGAGGCCCATTGGCTGGCTGTCATCAAGCCCGCCACCGCCGCCATTCCGATCTGGCGGGAGGAGGAGACGCGCGAGTACCTTGAGCTGGCGGTCCTGAGCGTGGTGGTACGTGCCAACCACCCCCAGCCGACGCAGCTTCAGCGCCTAGCCGAACTTATTCACCGCGCAGTGCCCTACCCTGTGCTGCTGATCGTCAGCTCGCCGGAATCGGTAGTCATAAGTCTCTCGCACAAGCGAGCGGCCCAGAACGAGGCGGGCCGAACGGTGTTGGACGGTGCGTTGGTGAGCTTGCAGATCAATAGCGAGACGCCGGCACCAGCCGGACTACTGGAAGCCCTGGCGCTGGGGCGCCAGCCCCAGCGGGACCTGATGGCCCTCTACCAAGGGTGGATGGACACACTGGTGGCCGCCCAGGTGGCGAGAGTGACAGGGCACTTCAGTGTCGGCGCGCCCCCCGAACAGACCGCCATGCGGCGGGTCACCTTGCTCGAACACCAGCGGTTGGAGGTGGAGGCAGCCCGCTTGCGAGCCCTGGCCGCCAAAGAAACCCAGATTGCCAAGCGCGTTGAACAGAACCTCTCACTACAGCGCCTGCAGGCCGAACTGGCAGCGGTGCGCGCTCGGCTCCAAGAATAGACCCATCCATGACGTACAAGAACATGCAAAAGATTGCCGCCACCGCGCCCGAAACTCAGTCCGCCGACCTGGTGGCCGACAACATCTCCCAGCTTAAGGCGCTATTCCCGGAGCTGATCACCGAAGGCCCCAAGGGCAGTGCCGTCAATCTCGACGTGCTCAAGTCCCTGGTGGGCGACGCCACGGTCAGTGATGCTGATGAGAAGTACGGCCTCAACTGGCACGGCAAGCGCCAAGCGCGGCAACTGGCCCTAACGCCCAGCACCGGCACGCTGCGCCCCTGCCCCGAGGAGAGCGCGGACTGGGACAGCACCCAGAACCTCATGATCGAGGGCGACAACTTGGAGGTGCTCAAGCTGCTGCAGAAGAGCTATGCCGGTAAGGTCAAGCTCATCTACATCGACCCGCCATACAACACCGGCAAGGACTTCGTGTACCCGGACAACTTCCAGGACAGCATCAAGAATTATTTGGAACTGACCGGGCAGACCGAGGGCGGCGTGAAGGTGTCCAGCAACACCGATGCCAGTGGCCGTTTCCACACGGAGTGGCTGAACATGATGTACTCACGAATAAAGCTGGCGCGCGGCCTTCTTGCACCCAACGGAATGATTTTTGTCAGCATTGACGATGGGGAAGTTACTCGATGCCGAGAAGTGCTTTCAGAGATTTTTGGGGAAGAGAACTTCATCGCAACATTCATATGGAAGCGAAAGGCTGGGGGAGGCGACGATAGCGGGCACGTGGCCGCGGAGCACGAGTACATCATTTGCTTCGCGAGGGATTTGGCACAGGCAGAAGTTTCAAGCGTGCTGCACGAAAGCCCTTCAATGACGGCTAAGTACAACCGTCAAGAGAACGGGCGACGGTATTACTTGGAGCGGCTCGACAAGACCAGCTTGACCTACTCCAAGTCGATGGACTTCGAAATCGAGTGTCCAGATGGCACGTGGATCAGACCACCGCAGCCTGATCCAACCAATCCTACGACCGGGTGGCGGTGGGGAAAAGAAACGGTGAAGGTGCGAAATGAGGAATTGACGTTCCAGAAAGACCGGCAAGGACACTGGCGGATTTACACCAAGACGTGGGAGCCGAGTGAAGGCGTGACGCCTCGCAGTCTGCTGGTCGACAATGTTCACGGTCGCAATAGAGACGGCACCCAGGAGCTAGATCGTCTTATCGGGCCAAAGATTTTTAACAATCCAAAGCCGACGAAAGTCTTGGAGCATTTGCTCAAGGTCGGGGCCAACGGTCGTGAGGACGTCGTGCTGGATTTCTTCGCGGGATCTGGAACAACTGGTCACTCGGTTATGAAGTTGAATGCCGCGGACGGTGGGAGCCGACGCTTCATTCTTGCTCAGCTTCCAGAGCAAACTGGACGCTCAGATTTTCCAACCATCGCCTCCATCACCCGCGCTCGCTTGAGGCGCGCGGGTGATGAAATCAAATCTCAAAATGCTGCCGTCAAGATTGATGCCGGGTTTCGCGCCTTCAAGCTCGACAGTTCCAACATTCGGGCCTGGTCCAGCACTCAAGCGGACCTTAAGCAAGCCTTGTTGGAACATGAAAGTAACCTATTGGCTGAGCGTTCAGAGAGCGATCTGCTTTATGAACTCTTGCTTAAGCTGGGCCTTGATCTCTGTGTTCCTATCCAGCAGCAATACATCGCTGGGAAATCGGTCCATGCGGTCGGCGCAGGTGTGCTGCTAGCCTGCTTAGCCGAGAGCATCGAGGCTACCGAGGTAGAGATGTTGGCTGAGGGTATTGTCCAATTGCACCAGCAACTCGCGCCGGCTGGCGATACTACCTGCCTGTTCCGTGACAGCGCCTTTGCAGACGACGTAGCCAAGACCAACATGGCGGCAATCCTACAGCAGCACGGCATCCAGAACGTGCGGAGCCTGTGACCATGAAGTTGCATTTCGAGCCCGACCTGGACTACCAGCAGCAGGCCATCGAGTCGGTCTGCGACCTCTTCCGCGGTCAAGAGGTCTGCCGGACAGAGTTCACCGTCACCATGCGCCTGCCCGAGCAGCAGCTTACCCTGGGCGTGGCGGAGACTGACCTGGGGGTGGGCAACCGCCTCACTCTGCTGGACGACCAATTGCTGAAGAACTTGCAGGGCGTTCAGCTGCGCAACGGCTTGGCGCCGGCCAGCTCGCTCACTTCAGGCGACTTCACAGTAGAGATGGAAACCGGCACCGGCAAGACCTACGTCTACCTGCGCACGATCTTCGAGCTGAACAAGCGCTACGGCTTCACTAAGTTCGTCATCGTCGTTCCATCGGTGGCCATTAAGGAAGGGGTCTACAAGTCGCTGCAGATCACCGAAGATCACTTCAAGGCCCTGTATGCCGGAGTGCCGGTGGACTTCTTCCTGTACGACTCGAGCAAGCTGGGCCAGGTGCGAAACTTCGCCACAAGTTCAACGATCCAGGTGATGGTGGTCACGGTCGGGGCCATCAACAAGAAGGACGTCAACAACCTCTACAAGGACAGCGAAAAGACCGGCGGCGAGAAGCCCATCGACCTGATCCAGTCCACGCGCCCTATCGTCATCGTCGACGAACCGCAGAGCGTGGACGGTGGCTTGAGCGGTGCGGGCAAGGCTGCCTTGGACACGATGAACCCGCTGTGCACGCTGCGCTACTCGGCCACCCACGCGGACAAGCACCACATGGTATTTCGCCTGGACGCGGTTGATGCCTACGAGCGCAAGCTAGTCAAGCAGATTGAGGTGGCGGCCGCGACCGTGGAGGATGCCTTCAACAAGCCTTACGTACGCTTGGTCGATGTGTCCAACAAACGTGGACGCATCAGCGCGAAAGTAGAACTGCACGTGCAGGAGGCTGCAGGGCCGAAGCTAAGGGAGGTGTCGGTCAGCGACGGCGACGACCTGCAGCAGATCAGCAAGCGCCAGATCTACGCCGACCTCCGCGTGGGCGAAATCAACACCACCAAGGGCGCCGAGTTCATGGAGCTGCGCTATCCCGGTGGCGAAGCAGCCCTTGCGATCCGCCAGACACATGGTGGAGTGGACGAACTGGCCGTGCAGCGCGAGATGATCCGCCGCACGATCCGCGAGCACCTGGAGAAAGAGAAACTGCTGCGGCCCAAGGGCATCAAGGTGCTGTCGCTATTCTTTATCGAGTCGGTAGAACGCTACCGTAAGATCGATCCACAGGGCCAAGCAGTGAAAGGCGATTACGCCCTCATCTTTGAAGAGGAGTACCGGCGTGCGGCCAAGCTCCCCAGCTTCCAAAGCCTGTTCACCGAGGTAGACCTGACCACCGCCGTAGAGGACGTGCACAACGGCTACTTCTCCATCGACAAGAAGGGCGGCTGGACGGAGACGGCGGACAACAACGCAGCAGGCCGCGAGAACGCCGAGCGCGCCTACAACCTCATCATGAAGGAGAAGGAGCGGCTGCTGGACTTCGCCACACCACTGAAGTTCATCTTCTCCCACTCGGCGCTCAAGGAGGGCTGGGACAACCCCAACGTCTTCCAGATCTGCGCCCTGCGCGAGATGGGTTCCGAGCGCGAGCGGCGCCAAACCATCGGCCGCGGCCTGCGCCTGTGCGTGAACCAGGCCGGGGAGCGAGTGCGCGGCTTCGATGTCAATCGGCTGACCGTGATCGCAACCGAGTCCTACGAGGACTTCGCCGAGAACCTGCAGAAAGAGATCGAAGCCGACACGGGCATCCGTTTTGGCATCGTGGAGCCGCATCAATTCGCAGGCATCCCGGTCACCGGCGCCGATGGGCAGGTAACGGCCCTGGGCGTGGAGCAGTCCAAACAGCTGTGGGAACACCTGAAGTCTTCTGGGCACATCGACGCCAAGGGGAAAGTCCAGGAATCGCTCAAGCAGGCTCTGAAGAACGGCTCGCTGGTGTTACCCGACGCGTTTGCTGCTCAGCGGACGCAGGTGTTGGAGCTGCTACGCAAAGTCAGCGGTCGTCTGGATATCAAGGACGCTAACAAGCGAGAGTCCGTCGCTCTGCGCAAAGGTACAGATGGCAAGGCGATCACGCTGAGCGAGGATTTCAAGACCCTGTGGGATCGGATCAAGCACAAGACCACCTACCGCGTGCAATTCGACAACGCAAGGCTCATCCAGGATTGCGTCGAGGCGCTGCGCGACGCGCCACCCATTCCGAGGGCTCGCCTGCAATGGCGCAAGGCCGACATCGCCATCGGGAAGGCCGGTGTGGAGGCCACTGAGCGCGAGGGTGCAGCCACTGTGGTGCTGGACGAGTCGGGCATCGAGCTGCCGGACTTGCTGACCGACCTGCAGGACCGAACCCAGCTAACGCGCCGCAGCCTGGTTACCATCCTAACTGAGTCGAATCGGCTAGACGACTTCCGCCGCAATCCTCAGCAGTTCATCGAGCAGACGGCCGAATACATCAATCGCTGCAAACGCCTGGCGCTTGTCGACGGCATTAAGTACCAGAAGCTGGGCGACCAGCATGTCTATGCTCAGGAACTGTTCGAGCAGCAGGAGCTGATGGGCTATCTCACGAGCATGCTACGGGAAACGGCAAAGGCTATCTATGAGCATGTCGTCTATGACTCCACCACCGAGCGCGACTTCGCCCAGGCGTTGGAACTCAACCAGGATGTGCTGCTCTACGCCAAGCTGCCCAACTGGTTCAAGGTGCCTACGCCGCTAGGCAACTACAACCCGGACTGGGCCGTGTTGCTGCAGAAGGACGGCGTGCAGCGCCTGTACTTCGTGGTCGAAACCAAGAGCAGCCTGTTTGCCGACGACCTCCGGGACAAGGAGTGGGGCAAGATCGCCTGCGGGCGCGCCCATTTTGCAGCACTGGGCACTGGCGAAAACCCCGCTCGCTACGTCGTGGCAACCTCGCTGAACGACTTGCTCACGGCGACGAATTAGGCGAGATGGTAGTGACCATGAGCTCCCCATCGATCTGTGCGAAATGTGGCCGAGCGTCGGTATCTTCGGGCAGCGAACTGTGCTTCGCGTGCTTGGCCTCAAACATTCGAGCGTCCATGCAGGAGCCGGCACCAGCAATGGGAATCGGCATTGCGAACCGCACAGCAGCGAGTGCTCTTCAACATCTGGCGAAGAAAGACACCGGCAAGAAAAATACTCGTCAGCAGACTCGGCAGCGGCTAACCAAGAGTGAGAGGAAGCGATTGGTCGCCGAAGCACAACGTGCAAAACGTGATGCGCTTCTGGAGCGAACGTCAAGAGCACGTAAACCGAAGGGAACTATTTGTCTTCTTTGTGGAGCCCATGTGCCTGCCGGCGCACTCCTCAAGCACAAAGAAGAAGTCCATGGCGAAAAACAAGTAGTGTCCCAGCGACCTCCAGCCCGCAAGCCCGGCCTCTGGGTGCCAGTAGTTTCGGGAGGGCTGCCATCACTCGGGAAGAAGCGCTAATTCGAAGATTGTTCAGGGCGAGCTCGAGAGCGCATCTGCAGAACCACCTGGGCGTCATACCCGCCTGCAGGAACAAATCATCGGGTACAACTTTCGACGCCGACTCAAATCGCAACGTAAGTGCAAGGCGACGCAGCAACTTGCGGGAAGTTTGCGCAAAGTCCGGCATTCAATGCACAAGAAAGCGATACGCCTTGGGCTCCCCAGTGCGCCGAGGACGCCCCAGGCGCTCTGGTAGAGTCATCCGGTGACAAAGAGTTGCTACAGAGGTGGCGCAGCCCCTCTAACGAAATCAATGACTTAGGTGCATTGAGAGCGATCCTCCTCCTCTCCACCAAACATCGCCAAGTCCTTGTCAAACAAGGACTTTTCTTTTTCGACCAGCCACTTCGACGGGAAGCCCAACTTCTTGTCCAAGTTCATCGAAATGCCCGCCGATATCCCGGCCTCCTGGCGAGACCTGGGGGCTTGCTTCAGCGCGGGTCAAGCCTGGTTGCGGACCTTCGATCCGACGTCAAACATCAAGTCTGTTGAACCGTTTCGCCTTCGTCGGGAATGAACGGGTCCCGCTCTGCGAGACATCGAGACATCGAATGACGCCAGGAACACCTCCGGAAGCACACCGTCGCCGCGAGGAGTACAGTCCCCCGGACGCTCCCTCCCAAGAGGCTTCCGTGCCCAGCGTGCCCCTCGATGCCGTTCGGTCGTACGACGAGGGACTGGCCTTGGCCGATCGCGCCGAAACGGGCCTGGTGCACCGGACCGCGAAAGGCGAATTGCAGGCTTTCGAGCAGCTCTACCGCGCCTATCACCCGCGACTCACGCGCTTCCTGGATCGACTGACGCGCCGGCCGGCACTTGTCGAAGAACTGCTCAACGACACGATGCTGGTCGTCTGGAATCGGGCTGCAAGCTACAACGGCCAGAGCAAGGTATCGACCTGGATCTTCGCAATCGCCTATCGCAAGGCCATGAAGGCACTGAGCCGCCTGGATGAGCCGATGCCGGATGAGCCCGACGACCAGCCCGCGCCGCCGGAGTCCGGCCCGGAATACCACGCGGCCCAATCGCAGATTCGCGCAGTGCTGGCGCGGGCCCTGGACCACCTCTCATTCGAGCAGCGCGCAATCGTCCACCTGGCCTACTTCCACGGCATCGGCTGCCGTGAAGTCAGCGAGATCGTGGGCTGTCCCGTCGACACGGTGAAGACTCGCATGTTCCATGCGCGGCGCAGGTTGAAGACGCTCCTGGCCGGCCGGCTGGAGGATTGGCTGTGAGCGCCGCGCCGGGCCGCCCCAAGAAAGCTAGAACCGCAGTGCGCAGCACGGAGGTTGGGCCATGAGCGGGCGGGTCGTTCAACTGGGTACCGATCTGCATCGGAAGGTGCAGGCCCTTCTGCCGTGGTACGTCCGTGCGGGCCTCGACGAGGAAGAACGCACCCTCGTCGAAGCACACATCGCCGAGTGCCCGCGTTGCCGGGCCGAACTGGCCTGGGAACAGGAACTGCAGGCCGCGTACGTGCAGTCGACCCCCGGCTCCGACGGCGATGCCACCAAGGGCTTCGCGCTGTTGCGCGAGCGTATCGCGGCCGATGCAGTCCCGCCGCCGAGGCGCGGCCTCCTCGCGCGTCTGAAGGCGCATTGGTGCGGAACCCCGGTCTGGACGCGATGGGCGCTGGCCGGCCAGTGCGTAGTCGTCGCAGGCTTGAGCGGCGTGCTGCTCATCGCGCTCGCGCCCGCCCCCGGCTTCCGGGCCCTGGGCGGAACGGCGAGCGGCACCGGCGTTGCTGCCGGAGGCAATCTGATCGTGAGATTCCGGCCTGATGCCACGGAGCAGGAAATGCGGCGCGTGCTGCGAGACAGCGAGGCACGGCTCGTCTACGGACCGACCACCACCGATGCCTACATGCTGGCGGTGCCGGCCGGTCTCGAATCCGAGGCGGTGAGACGGCTGCGCGGCGAACGCGCTGTGCTGCTCGTCGAATCGCTCGATGGCCGGGCGACACCATGAAGCGATACCTGCTTCTGGGTGCGTGGGCCCTCGCCTTCGGCGCGGTTCAGTCGCTCGCGCTGGCCGCGCCGGACGAGCCGACGACAACAATGGCCGCCGCGGCCGCGTCGGCCCCCGCACCCAGTCAGCAGGTGCTGCTGCTGTTGCGACTTCCACCGGAGCACTACCGGCCCGAAAACGCCTATTCGGGCGGCTATGGCGACGGCCCGGCGCATGGCGCGCGGCGCCGGATGGCCGCCGCACTGGCGCGAGAACACGGGCTGACGCTCGTCACTGATTGGGCGATGCCGTTGCTGGGCCTGGACTGCTTCGTGATCCAGGTCCCTGACGACCAATTGCCCGAGAGCGTGGCGCAGGCCCTGTCCCGGGACCCTCGCGTTGCCTGGGCCCAGCCGATGAACCTGTTTCGCGCTCGCGGCCACAACGATCCTCTGTACCCGCTGCAGCCGGCTGCGCAGGCCTGGCACCTTCTGGATCTGCACGAGATCTCGACCGGGCGCAATGTGCGCGTCGCTGTCGTCGATAGCAGTGTCGACGCGCAGCATCCGGACCTCGTCGGCCAGGTCGCCGAGAAAGAAAACTTCGTCGACAGCCACCGCGACGTTCCGGAGGACCACGGCACCGCGGTCGCCGGCATCATCGCCGCGCGCGCCGAGAACGGCGTCGGCATCGTCGGCGTCGCGCCGAGCGCACGGCTGCTCGCGCTGCGCGCCTGCTGGCAAGAAAACGCCCAGGACACGCTGTGCACCAGCCTGAGCCTTGCGATGGCGCTGCACTTCGCGATCACGCATGACGCTGCCGTCATCAATCTGAGCCTGAGCGGGCCGTCCGATCGATTGCTGGACCGGCTGCTCGACGTGGCGCTGTCGCGCCACATCAGCGTCATTGGCGCCGTCGATCGCAAACTGCCGGACGGCGGGTTTCCAGCCTCGCATTCCGGCGTCGTAGCGGTCGCAGACGACACCGGCGGGCCCACCCTGCATGGCGCATTGCTCGCCCCCGGCCGCGATGTACCGACCACGTTGCCCGGCGCCCGCTGGAACCTGGTGTCGGGCTCATCCTATGCCGCCGCACATGTGGCGGGCCTCTTCGCATTGATGCGCGAACGGGCGCCGGCCAGCACGGCAGCACCGTTCATTGCCAGCGTCGTCTCTTTTCCCGGCGGAGGAATCGACGCCTGTGCCACACTGGCACACGTCGCAGGCGATGGCGCCTGCATGCGCACCGTGACACGCTCGATGCCACCCTCCAACGCCCGCCAGTGACATGCCGACCGCCGGTTCGCGTGCGGCGCTGGGTCCCTCGTTGTTCTTCGTTTGCGGCATGGCGTGCGCGCAAGTCGGCGGAAACATCGCACTGCTCTCGGATAACCGCTACCGCGGCATCTCGCTCAGCCAGGAGAAGCCGACCCTTCGCCTGAGCGCCGCCTACGACGGTGCGAGCGGCTGGTTCGGCGGCGGATCGCTCACCGAGGTAATGCTCTACCGGCCTCGCTGGCAGGTGCAGGTACTCGGCTACGCGGGCTATGCGGGTCGGCTGTCCGAGCGACTCGGCGGGGAAGCAGGCGCCACCGTCGTTCATTTCGGCACGGACTCGCAATACGACTACCAGGAGGCGTTCGCCGGCCTGAGCGGCGAACGCTGGAACGCGCGGCTGCACTACTCGCCCGACTATTTCGGCAGCGGCGTGCGCACTGCGTACGGCGAATTCAATGTCGGCTTGCCGATCTCGCCCATCGTGCGGGTGACGGCTCATGCAGGGGCGCTGATGCGGGTCGGCGGCGCATCCCTCGAAGGGGGTCGTGTCAGCCTCGACGCAAGCCTGGGACTCGCCGTGGCACGCGATGCATGGGAAGCGCAGGTCGCCTGGGTCGCGGCTAGCCGAAGCGCCGTCTACCCGACAGCCTACGGGCGCAGCGCGCAGGGCGCGCTGGTGCTGAGCGCGTCACTGTCCTTCTGATTCGCCGGCGCATGAACCTTTGGTGCCCGGGCCGGAATACACCGAGCCCGAACCGAAGGAGATGCAATGAATGCCAATCGCCTGAAGCTGTGCCGGCTCGCCTGTGCGGGCACATTGTTCCTCGCCGCCTGCGGCGGGGGTGGATACGGGGGCTCCGGCACCACATCCGGCATGGGCACGGTCACCGGACAGAGCTTTGCCGCCACCGTCCTGGTGTCCGACCTTCCCGCAGCGAACTCGCAGTACAGCAACTCCAATGCAGATACGCACCTCATCAATGCATGGGGCGTGGCCTTCAATCCGAAAGGGTTCGTCTGGGTCACGAACAACGGCACCTCGACCTCGACGCTCTACGACGGCAACGGCGTTCCGCAATCCCTGGTGGTGTCGATCCCGGCCGGCGCCGCCGGCAGTGCGCTGCCGACCGGAATCGTCTTCAATGGCCATCAGGACTTCATGGTCACGCTCAGCGGTGCGGCGGGCGCGAGCGCCTTCATCTTCGCCGGCCAGGGCGGCACGCTGTCGGGCTGGTCGCCCGGCGTCGACATGACGCATGCCATCACCGTCTTCGATGGCAGCGGCGCCGGAGCGATCTACACCGGCCTGGCCATCGCCAGCCAGGGTGGGACGGACATGCTGTACGCCGCGGATTTCCATCACGCGACGGTCGACATGTTCGACTCGAGCTTCAAGAAAGTGACCATTGCCGGAAGCTTCGTCGATCCGGCCATTCCGTCCGGCTACGCGCCGTTCGGCATCCAGGCCATCGGCGACCTGATCTACGTCAGCTATGCCAGGCAGGATGCGCAAGCCCTCAATGCGGTCGCGGGAGCCGGCTTGGGCGCCGTCGATGCCTTCGACACCGCGGGCAATCTTGTCCGCAGGGTCGTGGCACCTGGCGGCCCGCTCGACCAACCGTGGGGCATGGCGATGGCGCCTGCCAGTTTCGGCCCGTTCAGCAACGCCTTGCTCATTGGCAATAGCGGCTCCGGCACCATCGGCGCGTTCAACCCGGTGACTGGCGCATTCATGGGGACGCTCTCCACGTCGAGCGGAAGTCCGATCACGATCGACGGCCTGCGGGGCATCGCTTTCGGCAACGGCCTCAACAACCAGCCGACAAACACGCTGTTCTTCGCCGCCGGGCCCGGCGGGGGGACCCACGGCACCTATGGCCGCATCGACGTCCACTGATTTCGCTGCCACTGTTCTCGAGGAGCAACGCACCATGAAACAAGCCATCGTGATGTTCATTGCCGGCGTGTCGCTTGCCTTCAACCTGTCCGCATTGGCGGCGGGCGGCGGAGGTGGTGGAGGCGGAGGTGGAGGTGGTGGAGGCGGCGGTGGGGGCGGCGGAGGCCCTGGCGACCTCATGTCGAATCCAGACCCCGACTTCCGCGCCGGCATGGCCGCCGTCCGCAAGGGCGACTGGAAGCAGGTCGAGGCGCACATGTCCGTCTACGTCGTGCGCAGCCCCGGCGACGCCGACGCCTGGAACGAACTCGGCCATGCGCATCGAATCCTGGGCAACATGGACCTGGCACTAAGCGACTACGACAAGGCGCTGAAGATCGACCCGAATCACAAGGGCGCGCACGAGTACCTGGGCGAGGCCTATCTGCAGATGGGTGACCTTGCACGCGCCGAGCGGGAACTGAAGGTGCTCGATTCGCTCTGCTTCTTCCCTTGCGAGGAGTACACGGACCTGAAGGCCGAGATCGCCAAGTACCGGAGCAAGCAGGCGAAGACGGGCATGTGACGCTTTTGCCCTATCGCAACGACGCACCATCATGCACAGCCATTCCCTCGTCAACAGGACCGGGCTGCCCGCAAGCTCGAGCCAGCACTGGACCGCCCTGGCCAAGTGGTTGCATTGGATGGTGGCACTGCTGATCGCGGTGCAACTGGTGCTGGGCTGGGTGGAGGCGAGCTGGCGGCAGTCTCCCACCAAGCTTGGGCTCTTCGAATGGCACATGTCGACCGGCGCGCTGGTGCTGCTGCTGGTTGTGTTGCGACTGGCGTGGCGCCTGACGCATGCCGCGCCTTCGTTGCCTGACGACATGCCCCGATGGGAACGTCGGGCCGCCTTTGCGAGCCACTTTCTCTTGTACGTCGCCATGCTGGCGCTGCCGCTCAGCGGATGGGTCGCCACCTCGGCATCCGGAGAGGCTTTCAGCATCTTCCGGCTCGTTCCACTTCCTGCGATTGCGCCGGTGGATCGGCATTTGATGAATGTGGCGGGTACGGTGCACCTGGTGCTGGGGATCCTGCTGATCGTCCTGGTCGCGATCCACGTGGCCGCGGCGTTGAGGCACCATCTCATCCGACGTGACAACGTGCTCCTTCGCATGCTTCCGGGAAGAACGAAGACACCCCGCTCATGAAGAAGAGATCCGCAATGACCGACATGGCACGCCGCCTGGCCCTGGCAACCATGCTTGCCGCGCTGTCGTCGTCTCTTTGCATGTCGTCGGCCGTGGCCGCGCAGCGCGTCGATGTGGGCAGCGACACCAAGAGCGAAGGCATCACGGTCCGGGCTTCGGCGGAGTTGCAGGCCGACCCGCGCACGGTGCTCAGCGTCATCACCGACTACGACCATC
>JAFEEG010000051.1 GCA_018241225.1 Pseudomonadota bacterium | reverse complement strand
GCTTCTGCCGCGCGGACTCCTAGGCCGTAGCAACTGGTCGCGCCTGCTTCTTGCACCGGTGGCCGTCCGGCGCCTACGCGAAGTCGGGTGCGTGGCGCCAGCCCGGCGCCGGGGCTCGGGCCTAGCATGGGTCCATGCTCATCCGCATCGGCTATGACATCGAACTGCGGTTCAAGGCGCCGGTTGCTTCCACCGCGCTGATCTACATGCTGCAGGTGCACCCCTCGCGCGAGGGTGACGTGCAAGGCGGCGGCGAGCACATCACCGTCGAGCCGCCGCTGCGCACCGACCATTACCTGGACGCCTTCGACAACCACTGCGCCCGCGTGCGCGTCGATGCTGGCGTCAAGGCCGTGCGGCTGCGCAACGACGCCGTGGTGCACGACGGCGGCCTGCCCGACGTGCAGGACCTAGGCGCCGTCCAGTGGGGCTTGGCCGACCTGCCGGTGGAAACCTTGCGCTTCCTGCTGCCCAGCCGCTATTGCGAGGTCGACAGCGAGCTGCTGCCATTTGCCTGGGAGCGCTTTGGCCGCACATCGCCAGGCTGGGCGCGGGTGGCCGCCATCTGCAGCTTCGCCCATCGGCACCTGCGCTTCGACTACCAGTGCGCCTGCGCCACGCGCGGCGCCCTGGGGGCCTTTCGCGAACGGGTGGGGGTGTGCCGCGACTTCACGCACCTGGCCATCACGCTGTGCCGGTGCATGAACATTCCGGCGCGCTACGTCACGGGTTACCTGGGCGATATCGGCGTGCCCGCCGCGCCTGGCCCCATGGATTTCTCCGCATGGTTCGAGGTCTGGCTGGGCCAGCGCTGGCACGTCTTCGATGCCCGCCACAACACGCCGCGCATCGGGCGCATTGCCATTGCCCGCGGGCGGGACGCGGCGGACGTGCCCATCACCATGGCCTTTGGCGCGCACAAGCTCGCGCGCTTCGAGGTTAGGACGCAGCAGGTGCCCGCCACGCAGGGCGCGGTCGCCTGACTCAGGCCTCCAGCGTCTCGTGGAAGTCCGAGGCGCCGGGCTTCCAGTACACCGCCACCTTCATCGCTTCCTTGGGATGCTGCTTCTCGGCCAGCAGCACGTTGCGCAACTGCGCCATCACGGCGGCTTCGCCCGCGCACCATGCATAGCCTTCGCCCTGGGGCAGGTCGAGTTGGCGCAGCGCCTGCACCATGGCTTCGCCGCTGTCGACCCAGGTCACTTCCAGTGCGCAGGCGCTGGCGAGTTCTCGGCGGCCGGCCGAGTCGCCGGCCTGGGCGATGACGATGGCACGGCTGCCGGCCGGCAGCTCTTCCAGCCGGCGGTGGATGGCGGGCAGGGCGGAGTCGTCGCCTATCAGCAGGTGCCAGTCGTAGTCCATGGGAATGATCATGGAGCCGCGCGGGCCGCCGATGATGGCGCGCTGCCCTACCTTGGCCTGGCGTGCCCAGTTGGCGGCAGGTCCGTCGCCGTGCAGCGCGAACTCGATGGTCAGCTCGCGGCGCGCGGCGTCGAAGCGGCGCGGCGTGTAGTCGCGCCGCACCGGCTCGTCCGGGCTGGGGCCGTCGATCATGAACTTGACGTGGTCGTCGAAGGAGTCTGAGCGAAAGCCCGCCAGCGATTCGGCGTGGAAGGTGATGGAGACGAAGTGCGGGCCGAGTGGTTCGACGCGCACCACCTCGACGTCGCGGCGGTGCAGCTCGTGGCGCACGCGCTGCACCCGGCGTGCGGGTGCGAAGGCAGATTCGGAATTCATGGTTGGAAGAAGAGGCCTGCGTTATGGTTGATAATGTCATCCATCATGCGTAAATCAGTTGACAATGTCAACCATAAGGCCTCAGCATCCTCGCCCGACGAGGACGTGCTCGAGGCCGTCCACACCGTCATGCACCTGTTCCGCTCGCGCCAGCACCGCGCGCTGAAGGACGCCGAGCACGACGTGAGCCACATGGAAGCCAAGGTGCTGGGCTTCTTCGCCCGCCATGCCGGCGCGACGCAGAGCGAACTGGTGCAGCACTCCGGCCGCGACAAGGGGCAGATGGCGCGCCTGGTCGGCGGCCTGCGCGAACGCGGGCTGCTGGAGGCGGTGGCCGACGAGAGCGACAGGCGCAGCCTGCGGCTGTCGGTCAGCGCGGCCGGCAAGGAGGTTCAGCAGGCGCTGGGCCTGCAGGCGCGGCGGATCTCTGCGCAGGCGGTGAAGGGCCTGGACGCGGACGAGCGCGCACAGTTGCTGGCGCTGCTGGCGCGTGTGCGCGCCAACCTGGAACAGGGCTGAGCTAGTAAAGCCCGCGCTGGCGCGCCTGCAGCCGGGCCAGGCCCAGCAGCGCATCGGTAAACGGCGTGGCCACGCCGGTGAGCTGGCCCAGTTCGCGCACCGAAGACACCAGCGCATCGAGTTCCACCGCGCGCCCGGCTTCCACGTCCTGCAGCATCGATGTCTTGAACGCGCCCAGCTTGCGCGTGACGGCGTGCCGGTCTTCGGGTTGCTCGGCAATCGGGATGCCGATGCGCTCGCCGATCTCGCGCGCTTCCAGCATCACCGTGGAGATGAAGCCGCGCACCAGGTCGTCATTGAGGATCAGGTCGGTGGTGCAGCCGGTCAGCGCGCTGATGGGGTTGACCGTCATGTTGCCCCACAACTTGTACCAGACGTCCTTCTGGATCTGCGCCGACAGCCTGGCGTCGAAGCCGGCCTTGACCAGCAAGGCATGCAGCGCCTGGACGCGCGGCGTCGACTGGCCCGAAGGCTCGCCCACGATGAGCCCGTTGCCAAAGTGCAGCCGCACCTTGCCCGGGCCGTCGAGCGAGCAGCTGGCGTGCACCACGCAGCCGATCACGTGCGGGTCGGGGATGGCCCGGGCAATGGCGCCCTGCGGGTCGACGGCGGCCAGGCGCTTGCCGGCATTGGCGCCACCGAAGCCGCCCGAGAGGAACCACCACGGCACGCCGTTCATCGCCGTCATCACCACGGTGTCCGGTCCGATCAGCGGGCCGATGCGCTCGGCCACCGCTGCCAGCGCGGGCGCTTTCACCGCAACCACCACCAGGTCCTGCACGCCCAGCGCGGCCGGATCTTCGCTTGCCTTCACCGGCACGCTGGTGCTGGTATCGCCGTGGTTGAGAACCAGGCCGTCCTGACGCAGCGCCTGCAGCGTTGCGCCGCGCGCGACCACGCTCACTTCGCTGCCGGCCTGCGCCAGCTTCACGCCGATCCAGCCACCGATGGCGCCGGCGCCGTAGATGCAAACCTTCATGTGGACCAATCCCTTCAGTTCCTGTAGCTGGCGTCGATGCGGTCCACTTGCCGCACCAGCGCATCGAACACGTCCTGCCCAGCGCCGTGCGCCGGGTTGAACTGCAGCGCGTCTTGCGTGCAGCGCGCGGCCACTGCCTCGGGCACCGGAATGGGCTGGCCCATGGACAGCGTGGCCATCTGGATCTCGCAGGCGCGCTGCAGCGTCCACAGCACCGCGAAGGTCTGGGGCAGGTTCAGGCCCCATGCCAGCAGGCCGTGGTTGCGCAGGATCACCGCCTGCTTGTTGCCCATGCTCTTGAGCAGGCGCGGCCCTTCGTCGGCATGGATGGTGATGCCCTCGAAGTCGTGGTACGCCACCTTGTCGTGCAGCTGCGCGCTATAGAAGTTGCTTTGGCTGAGGCCCCCTTGCAGGCAGGCCACCGCCACGCCGGCCGTGGTGTGCGTGTGCATCACGCAGTGCGCATCGGGCAGGCCGTCGTGGATGGCCGCATGTACCGTGAAGCCGGCCGGATTCACCGGATAGGTGGAGCCGTCCAGCACGCGGCCTTGCAGGTCGATCTTCACCAGGTTGCTGGCGGTGACCTCGCTGTAGTGCAGCCCGAAGGGGTTGATGAGGAAATGCTTCTCGCCGCCCGTGACCGAGTCGGGCAGCCGCACGGTGATGTGGTTGTAGATCATCTCCGTCCAGCTCAGCATCGCAAAGATGCGGTAGCAGGCGGCGAGCTGCAGCCGCGCGGCGTGCTCGTCGGGATGCAGGGCTGGGTGCGTCAGCGAAGACGCGGGGGTGGCGAGAGCATTCATCAAGGTTCCTCGGTTGGTGCGGGCGCTAGCCCTCCGCTGTGAAGCCCACTTCCTTCACGATGGGGGCCCACTTGGCGGTGTCTTTCTTGAGCAGTTCGGTCAGCTCGGCCGGGGTGGAAGACATGGCTTCCAGGCCGAAGGTGGCCAGGCCCTCGATCACGTCCTTTTGCGCCAGCGCCGCCTTGGTGGCCGCATTGGCGCGCGCCACCACTTCGGGCGAGGCCTTGGCCGGCAGCAGGAAGGCGAACCATTCGCTGTGCGTGGCGTTCTTGATGCCTTGCTCCTCGAAGGTGGGCACGTCCGGCGCGAAGCGGCTGCGCTTGGCACCCGAGACGCCCAGGATGCGCACCTTGCCGGTGGGCAGGTGCTGCGTGATGTCGCCGATGGGGCCCGACACCGACGACACGTTGCCGCCCAGCAGGTCGAGCATGGCCGGCTGCGTGCCGCGGTAGGCCGCGTGCTTCAGGTCCACGCTCACGTTCTTGCCCAGGAGTGCGCCGATGAAGTGCGGCGTGGAGCCCGCCGCCGGCGAGCCGAAGTTGGCGCCGGCCGGGTTGGCCTTGGCCCAGGCCAGGAACTCGGGCACCGACTTCACCGAGGCCGGCACCGCCGGGCCCACCGCAAAGCCGAAGTCGAACTGGCAGGCGATGGTCACCGGCGCCAGGTCCACCAGCGGGTCGTACGGCAGCTTCTTGTAGATGTGCGGGTAGATGGTGAGGATGGAGGTGGGCGTCTGCAGGATGGTGGCGCCATCGGCAGGCTGGCCCTTGACGTAGCTCACCGCGATCTGGCCGCCTGCGCCAGTGCGGTTTTCCACCACCACAGCGCGGCCGTAGTCGGGCTGCATCTTCACGGCCACGCGGCGGCACAGCGTGTCGGACGTGCCGCCGGCGGCAAAGCCGGTGATGAAGCGTGCCGTCTCGAAGGTGCCGCTGCCCTGTGCGAGCGCGTGCTGGCCAATGCCGGCCAGCAGTGTGGCGGCGCCGCCTTGTTGCAGCAGGTGGCGTCGGGTGATGCTCATGCGTTGTCTCCGTTTGTTGAAAAGTAAATGGAGAAGTATGGGCCTGACTAGTAGCCCGACACAGTGGGCTTTGCACTACCCGCGTCGCCCTTGCGCTTGTACCTGGCGGCCAGTTGGCGGGCCGCGCTGGTGAGCAGCATGGTGTCGATGCCAACGGCAACGAATCGCGCTCCGGCGGCCAGCCATTTCTCGGTCTGGTCGTGCGTGGTCGCCAGGATGCCCGCGGCCTTGCCGGCTTTCTGGATGCGCGCAATGCCGTCCTCGATGGCCGCCTGCACATCCGGATGGCCGGGCTGCCCCGAATAGCCCATCGATGCCGACAGATCGGCCGGGCCGATGAACACGCCGTCGATGCCCGGCGTGGCGGCGATCGCGTCGATGTTCTTCATGGCCAGCGCCGTTTCGGCCTGCACCAGCAGGCAGACCTGGTCGTTGGCCTCGTGGATGTACTGCGGATAAGCCTGCCAGCGCGAAGCGCGCGCCAGCGCACTGCCCATGCCGCGGATGCCGTCGGGCGGATAGCGCATGGCCTGCACCAGCTGCGCCGCCTGCTCGGGCGTGTCGACCATGGGCACCAGAAGCGTCTGCGCGCCGATGTCCAGGAACTGCTTGATGAGCGTGGCGTCGCCCACCGGTACGCGCACCACCGTTTGCGAGCGCTCGGCTTCGTCCTGCGCCGACCAAGCGCTGGCCACGCCCTGCAATTGCTCGAGCACCGAGCGCACGTCGTTGGGTGCGTGCTCGCCGTCGATGAGCAGCCAGTCGAAGCCTGTGCCCGCGATCATCTCGGCGGCATAGCCGTTGGCCAGGCCGACCCACAGGCCGATTCGCGGTTCGGGCTTGAGCAGGGCCTTCTTGAAGGCGTTGATTGGTGTGCGCATTGGTGTCAGTTCTCCTGCGGCGAGAAGCGAAAGGCAATCGAGCCCATGGGGCCGTAGTCGGCATGGAAGGTGTCGCCCGGCTTGGCGTTGGTGGGGCGGGTGAAGGAGCCGGCCAGCACGATTTCGCCGGCCTCCAGGCATTCGTCCCAGGGCGCGAGCTTGTTGGCCAGCCAGGCCACGCCGTTGGCCGGGTGGCCCAGCACGCCCGCGGCCACACCGGTTTCCTCGATCACGCCGTTGCGATGGAGCAGGGCGCTCACCCAGCGCAGATCCACCGCGTCGGGCTTCATGGGGCGCCCGCCCAGCACCAGGCCTGCGTTGGCGGCGTTGTCGGAGATGGTGTCGAACACCTTGCGCGGCGCCTTGGTGTGGCGGTCGAACTGCTCGATGCGCGCATCGATGATCTCGATGGCCGGCACCACGTAGTCGGTGGCGGCCAGCACGTCGAAGATGCTCACCCGCGGGCCTTGCAGGCGCTTGCCCAGCACGAAGGCCAGCTCCACCTCCACGCGCGGGGCGATGAAGCGCGTGAACGGGATGTCGCCGCCATCGGCAAACAGCATGTCGTCCAGCAGCAGGCCGTAGTCGGGCTCGTCGATCTGGCTGGACTGCTGCATGGCGCGCGACGTGAGGCCGATCTTGTGGCCGATGGGCTTGCGGCCCTCGGCGATCTTGGCGGCCACCCATTCGCGAGAAACGGCGTAGCCGTCTTCGATGGTCATCTCGGGGTGGCGCTTGGAGAAATGCTCCAGTTGCACGCGCGTCTTCTCGGCCCCGTCCAGCTCGGCGGCCAGGTTCTGGATGATGGCTTTGGAAAGCATGCTGCGCGCCCTAGCCGAAGAAGGCATGCAGGTTGCCGATCTTGGCGTCGTACACCTGGCCCGGCGCCTCGTCGATCTGGAAGGTGATGCCCACGTGCCGCTGCGCGAGCAGGGGCGCGAAGTGCGACTTTGCGCAGGCCGCGAGCGCATCGCCGATGCGCTTCCTGACCGCGTCCGGGCGGCCCGAGGCCATGCGCAGGTTGAGGTAGGCAAAGGCATGGTCGCCACTGGTGTCGGCCACCGCGTGGTGCGCGGCCGGATAGGCCAGCACCCGCGTGCCGCCGGTGGGAAACACCTGGCGGCCCTCGTCGTCCTTCTGCGCGAGCATGGTGCCGGCCAGCTTGCGGCACAGGCCGGCGATGTCGGCATCGGCCTCGATGTTGGGGGTGTAGAGGATGACCAGGTGCGGCATGTCTTTGATTCTTTCCTTCAGGCGGGCGAAAGCGGCGTGACCGGGAACACGGCGTTGATCTGCCCCGTGCCCGAACTGCCGAAGTAGGGCGTGATGATTTCCGCCGGCGCCTCGTAGCGGTCCCAGCCCAGCAGGCCCAGCAGCATGGCAGTGTCGTGCATATCGCCTTCGCCCCAGCACTTGTCGGCATACATGGGCAGCATGCCCACAAAGGTTTTCCAGTCGCCTTGTTCCCACAGTTGCACGACGCGGCGGTCCACCTGTTCGAGGAAGGGGTCGTACACCTTGTGCATGAACTCCGGCGCGCGGCCGTTGTCGGCAAAGTGGTGCGACAGCGAGCCGCTGGCCAACACTGCCACCGTGCCGTCGTAGCGCTCTTCGATGGCGCGGCGCACCGCCAGGCCGAAGCGGCCCGATTCATGCAGGTCGTGCCAGTCGCACCAGCCGCTGATGCTGATCACCTTGTAGTGCTGGTCCGCGTTCATGTAGCGCATGGGCACCAGCGTGCCGTATTCCAGGTCGAGCGTGGTGTCGCTGTGGGCGCGGCTTTTGACGCCCATCTCGTTGGCCATGTCGCCGATCAGGTGGCCCAGCGTCGGGTTGCCCGGGTAGGCGTAGGGCATGTTCTTGATGAAGTGTGGCAGCTCGTTGCTGGTGTAGATGCCCTCGAACTTCGGCCCGCAGTTGATGTGGTATTCGCTGTTGACCTGCCAGTGCACGTCGAACACCACGATGGTGTCCACGCCCAGCGCGCGGCAGCGCCGGTCTATTTCCTTGTGACCGTTGATGGCCGCGTCGCGGCAGCCGAAGTTAGGGCCGGGAAACTCCGACAGGTACATGGACGGCACATGCGTGATCTTGGCCGCCAGAGCGAGCTTGCCCATGGTCTCTCCTTTTCCTAGCTGTCGAGCGTGATGTTGCCCTTGCGGACCACCTGCGCGTACTTGTCGATTTCGCTGCGGATGAATTCGCCGAACTGCAGCGGGGTGCCCGAGAGCGATGCAATGCCGCCCTTGTTGAACGCGTCCACCACGGCAGGGGCGGCCAGCGCACGGTTCACTTCGGCGTTCATGCGCTGCACCACTGCAACGGGTGTGGCGCTGGGTGCCAGCAGGCCGTTCCACGAATTGGACTCGATGGGCACGCCCTGTTCCGCCAGTGTGGGAATGTTCGGTGCATAGACCGAGCGCTGGCGCGTGGCCATGCCCAGCGCCACCAGCTTGCCGGCCTCCACATGCGAGCGGAACTCCGGCCAGTTGCCGAACATCACGCTCACCTGGCCGCCCAGCAGGTCGGCCAGGGCGGGGCCCTGTCCCTTGTAGGGCACGTGCGTGAGTTCGATGCCCATCTGCTGGCACAGCATCTCGCCCGACAGGTGGGCCGAGGTGCCATTGCCGAACGATGCGTAGCTCAGAGCGCCCGGCTTGGACTTGGCGGCACGGCGCAGGTCGTCCAAGCTCTTCAGGCCGCTGGCCGGATGCGTGGTCAGTACGTGCTCGGACATGCCCATCAACGCCACCGGCCGCAGGTCGCGCAGCGTGTCGTAGGGCTTTTTGTTGAGCAGCGTCTCGTTGGCGCAGAAGCTGTTGGCCACCGTCACGAAATTGCCGCCGTCGGGGGCGGACTTGGCGACGTAGTCCACGCCGATGACGGTGCCGGCACCGGGCTTGTTGTCCACGATCACCGGCTGGCCCAGGGTCTTGCCGACTTCGGTGCCGACCAGGCGCGTGACGTAGTCGGTGGTGCCGCCGGGAGTGAAGGGCACTACGAGATGAACGGGCTTGGTGGGCCAGCTGTCTGCTGCACGGGCAAGGTGGGGCAAGGCGCCGATGGCGGCCAGGGCTTGCAGCAGCGTGCGGCGCTGGATGTGTTGCATGAGCGCGTGTCACCTATCTTCTGCAACGCACTCACACGCCCCAGTGCGGGATGTGATGACTGCCCAGCGACACCGCCACGTTCTTCGGCTCGCAAAACACCTCGTAGCTCCAGGTGCCGCCTTCGCGACCCGTGCCGCTGGCCTTGGTGCCGCCGAAGGGCTGGCGCAAGTCGCGCACGTTCTGGCTGTTGACGAAGCACATGCCGGCCTCGATGGCTGCGGCCACGCGATGGGCGCGGCCGATGTTCTCGGTCCACACGTAGCTGCTCAGGCCGTACTGGATGTCGTTGGCCAGTTCGATGGCGTGGGCTTCGTCCTTGAACGGAATCAGGCAGGCCACCGGGCCGAAGATCTCGTCCTGCGCGATCTTCATGCGGTTGTCCACGTCGGCGAACACCGTGGGCGCCACGTAGTTGCCACGCCGCACGCGCTCGGGCAGGCCGGCGGGCGCATCGAGCCCGCCGCACAGCAGCGTGGCGCCTTCCTTGGTGCCCAGCTCGATGTAGCTGCGCACCTTGGCCAGGTGGGCCTGCGAGATCATCGGACCGACGATGGTCTTTTCATCGAGCGGATCGCCCACGGCGATGCGCCTGGCGCGCTCCACGAACTTCGCCACGAAGTCGGCATAGATGCTCTGCTGCACCAGGATGCGGGAGCCCGCGGTGCAGCGCTCGCCGTTGTTGCTGAAGATCATGAACACCGCGGCATCGAGCGCGCGGTCCAGGTCGGCGTCGTCGAAGATCACGAAGGGGCTCTTGCCGCCCAGCTCCATACTGAACTTCTTCAGCCCCGCCGTCTTGACGATGCGGTTGCCGGTGGCCGTGGAGCCGGTGAAGGAGATGGCGCGCACGTCGGGGTGCGCCACCAGCGGCTCGCCGGCTTCCTTGCCCAAGCCGTGGACGAGGTTCAGCACGCCTGCGGGAATGCCGGCTTCCAATGCCAGCTCGCCCAGGCGCGCTGCAGTCATCGGCGAGAGTTCGCTCATCTTCAGCACGGCCGTGTTGCCGAAGGCCAGGCAGGGCGCGACCTTCCAGGTGGCGGTCATGAAGGGCACGTTCCACGGGCTGATGAGCGCGCACACGCCCACCGGGTGGAACAGCGTGTAGTTCAGGTGCGTGGGCGTGGGGTAGGTGTGGCCATCCACCCGCGTGCACATCTCGGCGAAGTAGTAGAAGTTGTCGGCCGCGCGCGGCACCAGTTGCTTGCCGGTCTGCGCAATGACCTGGCCGCAGTCGTTGGTTTCGGTCTGGGCAATTTCGGGAACGTTCTTCGCAATCAGGTCGCCCAGCTTGCGAATGAGCCTGGCGCGTTCGGTCGTGGGCAGGCCGGCCCACTTGGGAAAGGCCTGCTTGGCGGCGGCGACGGCTGCGTTCACTTCTGCCTCGCCGCCCGAGGCGACTTCGGCCAGCACTTCCTGCGTGGCGGGGTTGACCGTTTCGAAGTAGTCGCGGCCTTGCACGGCCTTGCCGTCGATGAGGTGATGGATCTGTTGCATGGGATTTCTTCGTCAGTCGAGTTTGATGTCGCTCGCCTTGATCAGTGCGTGCCACTTCTTGCGTTCTGCATCCACCAGGCGGGCCATCTCGGCCGCGTCGGCGGGGCGTGCTTCCCAGCCGGCGTCGTAGAGCTTTTGCTTCACGCCGGCGTCGTTCATGGTCTTCATCAGGTCGCTGCCCAGGCGTGCCTGGACCGACTTGGGCGTCGCAGCCGGAGCCACCAGGCCTTGCCAGGTGTAGGCCTCCACCGCAATGCCCAGTTCCTTGGCGGTGGGCACCTGCGGCAACTGGGGCTCGCGCTCGCTCGACATGGCCAGCAGCGGCACCACCTTGCCCGCCTTCACGGCGCTGATGCCGCTGGGCAGGTCGAGCATCATCAGCGGCACCTGGCCGCCCATCAGGTCCTGCAGCGCGGGTGCGCCGCCCTTGTAGGGGATGTGCTGCATCGACACGCCGGCCTCGCGCTGGAACAGCTCGTAGGCCAGGTGGTGCGGGCTGCCGGTGCCGGGCGTGGCGATGTTGTACTTGCCCGGCGACGCCTTCAGCGCGGCCAGCAGCGCCTTGGCGTCGGTGAAGCCGGCATTGGGCGCGGCGGTGAGGATCAGCGGCGAGCGGCCCATCAGGCCGAGCATGGCGAAGTCCTTTTCCGCGTCGTAGGGCAGCTTCTTGTACAGCGCCGGGTTGTAGACCAGCACGCCGTTGTCCGCGGAGAACACGGTGTAGCCGTCGCCGGGCGAGCGCGCCACGTTTTCCGACGCGATGATCGCGCCGGCTCCGGGGCGGTTGTCGACCGTCACCGGCTGGCCCAGGCTCTGCGACAGCTGCGCGCCGGCAGTGCGCGCCAGGAAGTCGGTGCCGCCGCCGGCCGGGTAGCCCACCACCCAGCGCACCGGCCGGGTGGGGTAGTTGTCCTGCGCCGATGCGGCAAGCGGTGCGACCGAAGTAGCGACGAGTCCGAGCGCGGCCAGCCAGTGCGAAGCCTTGTTGAGCATGATTGTCTCCGGGGTCTTGTTGGGGAATGCATGTGCTTCAGCCGCCGCTGCTTCGGATGGTGTTGTGCAGCGCGCCGATCTGTTCGATCTCGGTCACGATGACGTCGCCCGGCTGGCAGTCGACCACGCCGTCGGGCGTGCCGGTCAGGATCAGGTCGCCGGGCCGCAGCGTCATGAAGCGGCTGAAGTACTCGATGAGAAAGGGCGCGTCGAAGATCATGTCCTTCGTGCTGCCCGACTGCGTGAGCTTGCCGTTGACCGTGGTGCGCAGCGCCAGCGCCATGGGGTCGGGCACGTCCTTGGCGTCCACGAACCAGGGGCCGATGGGCGTGCAGGTGTCGCGGTTCTTCACGCGCAGGTTGGGGCGATACCAGTTCTCGAGGTAGTCGCGGATGGCGTAGTCGTTGGCCACCGTGTAGCCGCCGATGTAGTCGTAGGCGTCGGCGCGCTTCACGCGGCGCGCGGTCTTGCCCACCACGATGACCAGCTCGCATTCGTAGTGCATGAACTGCACGCCGGCCGGGCGGTGGGTGTGCTGCCGGTGGCCGATGAGCGCGCCCTGGCCCTTGACGAAGACCAGTGGTTCTTCAGGCGCCTTGAATTCAAGTTCCTTGGCGTGGTCGGCGTAGTTCAGCCCCAGTGCGAGGATGGTGCGCGGCCGTGGCGTGGGCGCCAGCGGCGGCAGCCAGCTGAGCCGCTCCTGCGCGATGACGCGGCCGTCGTCCAGGCGCACCGCTGCGTCGCGCTGGCCGTCGAGCTCGTGCGCGGTGCCGTGGTGTTCGCGGCCTTCGAAGATGACGCGTGCGTGCTTCATGCAGCCACCTCCGCGACCAGGGTGTTGCTCAGGGTGGCGAAGCCGGGCGCCGAGATGTCGATGCGGCTGCCCGCGCGTGCCAGCGGTCGGCCCAGGTCGCAGCCCAGCATCAGCACGTCGCCTTCTTGCAGCGACATGAATTCCTGCACGTCGGCCAGCAGGCGCGCGGCAGGGCGCACGAGCTGCGAGAAGTCGATGGCGTGCTTCAACTCGCCATCGATGCGCACTTCGGCGCGGATGCTGGCCGCGTCTTGCAGTTGCGCCGCGTCGAGCATGGCCGGGCCCACGCCTAGGAAGCCGTCGACGCACTTGAACTTGACCGGTGGGCGAAAGAAGCTCGCGTGCGCAATGGACAGGTCGTTCATCAGCACATAGCCTGCAACCCGGCCTGCCGCACCGACGACCATGCCCACGCTTGCGCCCACCTCTACTTCGGGCACGCCGTGCGGCACGGCGATCTCGCTGCCGTGCGGGCTCCAGGTGTTGGCGGTCTTCACGTACAGCACCGGTGCCTGCGGCGGCGCCTTGTAGGGCGGCTGCGTCATCTGCGCGGCCAGGGCCTCGCGCTCGGCGCGGAAGTTCAGCAAGGTGCCGTACACCGTGCCGCTGGGAAGAAAGGCGTTCACTCGGGTTGTTCCAGTGCAATGAGTTCGTCGAGCAGCACGTAGAGCTGGCTGAGCTTGTTCTTGCCCAGCGAGGACTCGAGCCAGGCGTAGTGCGCCTCGACGGTGGACGACAGGCGCTTGACCAGCTGGCGCCCGGCGGCGGTGGCCTCGATCACGCTGCGGCGCGCGTCCTGCTCGTCGCGGCTGCGCACGATGAGCCCGTCGCGCTCCATGCGGGCCAGCACGCCGGTGAGGCTGGGCCCCAGGATGAAGGCCTCGCGCGCAACGCGGCCCGTCTCGACTGCGCCGTGTTCGCCCAGCACCCGCAGCACGCGCCATTGCTGGTCGGACAGCTGGTGTTCGCGCAGGCTGGGGCGGGTGTGGGCCATCACGGCTTCACGCGCCTGCAACAGAAGGCGGGGTAGGTTGCGGTGGGTGAAAGTAGTCGGCACAGGGCAGGTGTCTCGCGTTGATATTTAATATATTAAATAAATCGCGAGAAGTCCACGCGCGGGTTTTCCCGCGGCGACAACAGGGTGGCTTTCGGGTCACCGGCATGGCCGCGCTCCGTCGTACGATGACTTTCCAACGCATAACAACACTGGAGAAACGCGTGCAATCCATCGAGCAAAGAACTATTGCCAAAGTCAGCTGGCGGCTGCTGCCGCTGCTGATGGTCAGTTACTTCGTGGCCTACCTGGACCGGGTCAACCTCGGCTTCGCCGGAGCCAGCATGTCCAAGGACATGGGCTTTTCGAGCACGGTGTTCGGCAGCGCGGCCGGCATCTTCTTCATTGCCTACTTCCTGTTCGAGGTGCCCAGCAACATGGCGCTGGAGCGCTTCGGCGCGCGCCGCTGGATCGCGCGCATCATGTTCAGCTGGGGCGTCATCTCCGCTGCACAGGCCTGGGTGGGCGGCGTCACCAGCTTCAACGTGGTGCGCTTCCTGCTGGGCATTGCGGAGGCTGGCTTCTTCCCCGGCGTCATCTACTACCTCACGCTGTGGTTTCCGGCGGCCTACCGGGCGCGCATCGTGGGCTGGTTCATGTTCGCCATTCCCATTTCCACGGTGATCGGCTCGCCCATCTCGGGCTACATCCTCAACATGGAAGGCGTGGGCGGCATGCACGGCTGGCAATGGCTGTTCATCCTGGAGGCCGTGCCGGCGGTGATCCTGACCTTCTTCGTGCTGCTGTACCTGCCCGACCGTCCGCACGATGCCAAGTGGCTCACGGCCGAGGAGTGCGGCTGGCTGCAGGGCCAGCTTGATGCCGAGCAGCGCAACCGCGAAGCCATCCACCAGATCTCGTGGAGGCAGTCGCTGCTGAACTGGCGCGTGATCGCGCTGGGTTTTGTCTACATGGGCATCACGGTACCGCTGTACGGTCTGGGCTTCTTCCTGCCGCAGATCATCAAGGGCTTCGGCGGTCTCTCGAATGTGGAGGTCGGCTTCATCAACGCCTTTCCCTACCTGGTGGGCGCCATTGCGATGATCGTGTGGACGCGCTGGTCCGACGCGAGCAAGGAGCGCAAGCTGTTCGTGCTCATTCCGCTGGCCTGCATCTTCATCGGCCTGATCATGGCCGCGCAGACTGCTTCGCCGGTGCCCAAGATGGCCTGGCTCACGCTGGCGGCCTTCGGCATCTTTGCCGCGCTGCCGGTGTTCTGGACGGTGCCCACCGCGCTGCTCAGCGGCATGGCGGCGGCCACCGGCATTGCCTGGATCAACTCCATCGGCAACCTGGGCGGCTACATCGGCCCCACCATCTTCGGCATGCTGCGCGACCGCATGGGCAACGACTTCCATGCGGTGCTTTTCCTGGCGGCGCTGTCGGCGGTGGCCTTCGTGCTGGTGCTGCTCATCGGCCACGACAAGCGGGCCGAGCAAGGTGCGGCCGCGGCCGGCGCTTCTTCCTGACGCACGCCCGTGAGGGGCTGCGCGCGGCCCCCTACACTTTGGCCCCTATGGCCAAGGAAAAAAGCATCTACGTCTGCGGGGAGTGCGGCGGCACCAGCGCGAAATGGCTGGGCAAGTGCCCCAGCTGCGGTGCCTGGAACACGCTGGTGGAGCAAAGCGCCTCTGCCAGTAGTGCAGGCAGCAACAACCGCTTCGGCAACACGGCGCAGTTCGCCTCGCTGGCAGGCTCGTCGGAGCTGATGCTGTTGTCGGAAATCGAAGCCGTGGACGTGGCGCGCACGCCCACGGGCCTGGACGAACTCGACCGTGTGCTCGGTGGCGGCATCGTGGCCGGCGGGGTGACGCTCATCGGCGGTGACCCGGGCATCGGCAAGTCCACGCTGCTGCTGCAGGCGGTGGATGCGCTGCAGCGCGCCGGGCAGAACGCGCTGTATGTCACCGGCGAGGAAAGCGGCGCGCAAGTGGCGCTGCGTTCCAGGCGCCTGGGGCTGTCGCAGTCGCAGGTGCAGGTCATGGCCGAGATCCAGCTGGAAAAGATCATCGCCACGCTGGACGCGTCGCGGCCGACCATCGCGGTCATCGACTCGATTCAGACGCTGTATTCGGACCAGCTCACTTCCGCGCCCGGCTCGGTGGCCCAGGTGCGCGAATGTGCGGCGCACCTCACTCGTTTTGCCAAGACCAGCGGGACGGCCGTGGTGCTGGTGGGTCACGTCACGAAAGAAGGCGCACTGGCCGGGCCGCGCGTGCTGGAGCACATGGTGGACACGGTGCTGTACTTCGAGGGCGATACGCACTCCAGCTTCCGGCTCGTGCGCGCCATCAAGAACCGCTTTGGCGCCGTCAACGAGATCGGCGTGTTCGCCATGACCGAGCGTGGCCTCAAGGGCGTGACCAATCCCAGCGCCATCTTCCTGAGCCAGCACACCGAGCCGGTGCCCGGCAGCGTGGTGCTCGTCACGCTCGAAGGCACGCGGCCCATGTTGGTGGAAGTGCAGGCGCTGGTCGACAACGGCGGCCCCAGCCCGCGCCGCCTGTCGGTGGGCCTGGACCGCGACCGCCTCGCCATGCTGCTGGCCGTGTTGCATCGCCACGCGGGCGTGGCCTGCATGGACCAGGATGTGTTCGTCAACGCGGTGGGCGGTGTGCGCATCGGCGAGCCGGCGGCCGATCTGGCGGTGATGTTGGCCATTACCTCCAGCCTGCGCGGCAAGCCGCTGCCCAAGGGCTTCATCGCCTTTGGCGAAGTGGGCCTGGCCGGCGAAGTGCGGCCCGCGCCGCGCGGCCAGGAGCGCCTGCGCGAGGCGGCCAAGCTGGGTTTTTCGGTGGCGATCGTGCCCAGGTCGAACGCGCCGAAGAAGGGCGGGCGCGACTTCGAGGGCCTGACCATTCACGCGGTCGACCGCATCGAGGAGGCGATGGAGGTGGTGCGCACGCTCGATTGACGCCCGGCCTCGACGCTGGCGCGGGGCACTTGAACATAAAGAGAAAGGCGGGTGGAATCACACCGCCCAACAAGAATATTCAGGAGAGGACTCATGCAGCTGATAGTTTCCGCAGGCGCCATCGCGCTCATCGCGCTCATCGTGATCTGGGGGCTGCTGTCGCCGGCCACCCTCGGCAGCTTCTTCAACACGGCCCTGGCCAGCATTACCCACAACTTCGGCTGGCTCTACCTGTGGCTGGTGCTGGGGTTGGTGGTGCTGGCCTTCTTCCTGGCATTCAGCCGCTTCGGCGACCTGAAGCTGGGCGACACCGACGACGAGCCCGAGGTTTTCGCTGCATGCGTGGTTCGCCATGCTCTTTGCAGCCGGCATGGGCATCGGCCTGGTCTTCTTCGGCGTGGCCGAGCCGGTCTCGCTACGGCTCGCCGCCGGCCGGCGTTGCGCCCAACACGCCCGAGGCGGCGCATGCGGCCATGCGCTATGCCTTCTTCCACTGGGGGCTGCATCCATGGGCCATCTACGGCGTGGTGGGCCTGGCCATTGCCTTCTTCACCTTCCGGCGCAAGGCGCAGCCGCTGGTGAGCTCGGTGACCGAAGCGCTGCCATGGAAGCTGGTGCGCCTGCTGTCACCGGCCTTCAACGTGCTGGCCATCGTGGCCACTGCGTTCGGCGTGGCGGCCTCGCTGGGCGTGGGGGCCACGCAGATCAACGGTGGGCTGCATGCGGCCTTCGGCGTGCAGGTGTCTTCGGTCAACCAGGCGATCATCATCGTGGTGACCACGGTGCTCTTTCTTACTTCGGCCGTGACGGGGGTGGAGCGGGGCGTGAAGTGGCTGTCCATCGGCAACCTGGTGCTCGCCGCACTGCTGGCGCTGTTCGTGCTGGTGGTGGGGCCCACGGTGGCGATCATCGACACCTTCACCACCACGCTGGGCTCCTACCTGTCGGAGTTCGTGCGCATGAGCCTGCGCATGACACCGTTTCGCGACAGCACCTGGGTGGGCGACTGGACCATCTTCTACTGGGCCTGGTGGCTGGCGTGGTCGCCCTTCGTGGGCCTGTTCATCGCGCGTGTTTCCAAGGGGCGGACCATCCGCGAGTTCATCGTGGGCGTGGTGCTGGCGCCCACGCTGGTGGGCTTTGCGTGGTTTGCCATCTTTGGCGGCGCCGCGCTCAACCTCTAGATCTTTCACCAGGTGCCGCTGGCGCAGGCGGTGAAGGAAGACGTGGCCACCGCCATGTTCGTGATGTTCAACGCCATGCCGGCCAGTGGCCTGCTGTCCTTCGTTGCCACCTTGCTGGTGTTCATCTTCTTCGTGACCTCGGGCGACTCGGCAACGCTGGTGCTGGGCACCATGAGCACGCAGGGCGACCCCAATCCGTCCGCCAAGGTGAAGATCATCTGGGGCGTGCTGGTGGCCGGCATCGCGCTGAGCTTGCTGCTGGCCGGCGGCATCAAGGCGGTGCAGGCCGCCACCATCGTCTTTGCGCTGCCTTTTTCGGTGGTGCTGCTGCTGATGGCCGTTTCGCTGGTGATCGCGGTGCGCCAGGACTGGCATGCCGAGGATGCGCGCGAACGGCACATGCACAGGAAGCTGCGCGAGTGGGTGAGCCGGGAGGATGCGGTGGGCGGCCGCCAGGAGCACAATTGAAAGCGGTCAAATAACCGGAATCCATTTCCTTTATATTGATTGTTAACCAATTGTTTTTCAAAGGAAAACATGTAGCATTATCCGGAAAATGAACCGGAAAATCAAATGGCATCGATTGCGCCTGAGAAAGTAATGGCTTTCGACTCTGTGCATCAATTCGAACCGCTGTTGCCCGTGCAGCGCCTCGATGAACTGCGCGACATCACGCGGGCAATCTTCGAAAAGGCGGCTGCGCTGAGAAACGCGGCGAGCGAACCGGTGCGCGACGCAGTGCGCGAAGTGGTTCGGTCCATGAATTCGTACTACTCGAATCTGATCGAAGGCCAGGGAACGCACCCGATCAACATCGAGCGCGCATTGCGAATGGACTTCTCGACCAAGCCGGACGTCGCCAGAAGGCAGCGTCTGGCGACTGCCCATATCGAGGCAGAGATCGAGCTCGAACAAAGGGTGACGACGGAGGCCGCTGCGCTCGGCAGCGCCTTCTTGCAAGAGGCGCACCAGAGCCTTTACGGTCGACTGGGCGAGCAGGATCGTCTATCGGACGAAGGTCGCGTCATCGTTCCGGGAGAGTGGCGAAAAGTCGATGTTCGCGTCGGCCGGCATCAGCCGCCGACCTGGGAATCAGTGCCCAGGTTTCTGGCCCGGATGGACGAAATCTATGGCCGCCTCAAAGGGCTGGATGCCGTGCTCTACACCGTTGCAAGTGCGCACCATCGCATGATGTGGACACACCCGTTCGAGGACGGGAACGGGCGAGCGGTGCGCCTGCAGACGCACTGCGCGATGCATCTTCTTGGTGGTGGAATGTGGTCTGTGAATCGAGGTCTTGCGCGAGATCGCCAACGCTACTACCTGATGCTCGACGAGGCCGACAGCATGCGGCAAGGCGATCTCGATAGACGCGGCAACCTGAGCGAAAAGATGCTCTGGCAGTGGTGCCGATACTTCCTCGGAGTCTGCCTTGATCAGGTCGACTTCATGACGCGCACGCTCGACTTGGAGCAGCTAAGTGAACGTCTGGGAAGTTGGGTCGTGCTTCAGCGCTCACGTCTTGGTGCCACCGAATATCGCGAAGAGGCCATCCTCCCGCTTCAGATGCTTGCGGCAGCAGGAACCCTCAGCCGTGGCGAGTTCTCTCGCATGACTGGCTTGGAAGAGCGAACGGCGCGCAAGGTGATCTCCAGGCTCTTGAAGGACGGATTGCTCGCCAGCCAAAGCCACAGGGATTCGCTGAGGCTCGCCTTTCCGCTGGAATCGTTGAGCGTGCTGTTTCCGAACCTCTATCCCGAAGCTGCAGCGGCAGTCGAGGACTGATTGCGTCCGCCGTCCGGCGACAATCCGGCATCATGAATTTCCGAAGATTCCTCGGGCCGCTGGTTGGCCTTGTCCTGATCGCCGCCGCCTATCGCGCCTACGGCTGGGGTGGCGTGGCGCTGGTCACTGGCGGGTTGGTCATGTTCCTGCTGCTGCACCTGAACCGCACCATGACCGTGCTGCGGCGGGCGGCCGACCGTCCCATTGGCAGCGTGGCCAGCGCCGTGATGCTCGATTCCAAGCTGCGCAAGGGCGTGAACGTGCTTCACGTGATCGCCATGACCCGCGCGCTGGGCGAGCTGCGCTCCCCCAAGGACGAGCAGCCGGAGACGTTCCGCTGGACGGACGCCGGCGGCTCGTATGTCGATGCCGAGTTCTACGGCGGCAAGCTGAGAAGCTGGAGCCTCACCCGGCCTGAACAGGATCAGGCCGGCGAAGCGCCGGTTTCCTCGGGCGTGGCTGAGTAGGCTGGCCACAGCAGGGTCACGCGCAAGCCGTGGCCGCCGTCCGCATTCGGCTCGCCGTCGCCCAGCTCGATCTCGATGCCGTGGCGCGCGCAGATCTCCTTGACGATGGCCAAGCCCAGGCCGCTGCCCTTGGTGTTGGCGCTTGGTAGCCGGTGGAAGCGCTCGAAGGCGCCTGCGCGCTGTTCGGGCGCGATGCCGGGGCCGTTGTCGACGACCTCCAGGCAGGCTCGCTCGCCTCGCCGAAGCATGCGCGGTGACCACGCCACCCGCGGGCGTGCATACCACCGCGTTGTACCAGGTGCGCATCGGCGGCGCGCTGGGCGGCGACACGCCGGGCGACACGCTGCGCAAGGGCTCGGTGGCCATCCTGTCGAACTCCGGCGGATTCACCACCACCATCGCGCAGTACCTGCGCTTGGGCGGCTGGGGCACCACCACGCTGGTGTCCAGCGGCAAGGACGTCTACATCCACTACGCAGCGCCCGAATTCGCGCATGCCCTGTCCAACGACGATCGCAGCAAGGCGGCGGTGCTGTACTGCGAGCGCGGCTGCGCTGCCGAGGCAGACGACCACCTGAACCGCGGGCGCAACATGGACACGCGCACCGCCGCCTCTGCCTGCCGCCGCTTCGTCGCCTGATGTTGTCGAGGCGTACCGGGCCCGCTCAGAACGGCGCTTCTTCCTCTTGCGGGCTGATGGCGCTGCTCGACTCGACCGGGGGCGTGTCCGCAGCAGCCTTTTGAGGCGGCGCCTCTGCGGCAGATGGCGCACCGATTTCCTGCTCCCCGCCCAGTGCCTCCAGCAGCGCGGGCAGCAACTGGCCCAACTCTCCGGTGGCGATGGTCACGTCGGCGTCGAAGTCGTCTTCCTTCTTGTCGGCCCCGGGGGCTGCCTCGTCGGTGCCCTCGAGGAACACCAGCTTGCGCAACTGCATGCCCTCGGTCAGCTCGAACGA
The DNA here is from genome assembly GCA_018241225.1 of Pseudomonadota bacterium. Lineage (GTDB taxonomy): Bacteria > Pseudomonadota > Gammaproteobacteria > Burkholderiales > Burkholderiaceae_C > Variovorax. The sequence continues at coordinate 26,192 of JAFEEG010000051.1, read as the reverse complement.
GACCCGGTCGTCCCAGGTCATGGCCAGGCGGGTGGGACGCTTGCCGTTCTCGATGTGCTGGCGCACCTCGTCGATGTCCAGGGCGTGCTTGGCATAGCGCACCACCGCCTTCGACTCATCGGTGGCCTTGAGCTCGCATTCGCGGTCGATGGTGAATTCGGCCGGGGGCTCCTGGCTGTGAAGCCAGCCCGACATGGCGGCCGCCGGCTCCACCCGGGTATTGATCAGCGACACGCCGAAGCCCGACAGCGCCTGCACCAGGCTGCTGACCACCTCGTCGGCCCGCGCGGCGTTGGAGGCATTCACCGCCAGGCGCCGGTTCTCGCGGTCGATCCACACCGGCACGCGTGCATGGCGGCTGAAGGCCATGGGCAGCAGTTCGCGGGTGATGTCTTCCTTGAGGTCCTTTTGCTCTTTCTTGCCCGGCTTGCGGCCGGTGGTGGCCTCGATCTGGGCCACGCGCTCGTCGAGCTTGCGGCGCACCACAGAGCCGGGCAGCGTCTTGGCCTCGATCATGAATTCGAGCACCCATTGCCCGTTGACCGATTCGATCAGCGGCCCGTGCTCGTCGCCGCGCGGCGGCACCCAGCCGACCGACTTTTCCTGGCTGGCGCCGCAGGGCGCGAAGCGAAGCGGCTGCAGCGCTTCTTCGGCGGCCACGAACTCCTGCGACCAGGCGGGTTCGATGCGATAAACGATGAGATTCTTGAACAAGGACACGGATTCCCTTTGCTTGCTGACTGACTGACCCTGATGGACCGGACGGGGCCGGGCGGCGGCAATTGGCGCCCCCGGCAAAAAGGGGTCCATTGTCACTGCGCCGGGCGATCGGGCGCTGTAGGCGTGTGCCCGGTAAAATCCGTGCCTTCTCGACCTCTCCCCACCCCAAGGACAAGACATGAGCGCGCTTCCCTCGATGGCCGACCGCGACGGCAAGATCTGGATGGACGGTGAACTCGTGGAATGGCGCGACGCCAAGATCCACGTGCTGAGCCACACGCTGCACTACGGCTGCGGCGCCTTCGAAGGCGTCCGCGCCTACAACACGGTCAATGGCACCGCCATCTTCCGCCTGGAAGAACACACCGAGCGCCTGCTCAACAGTGCCAAGATCCTGCGCATGAAGATCCCCTTCAGCAAGGAACAGCTCAACGAGGCGCAAAAGCAGGTCGTGCGCGAGAACAAGCTCGAGAGCTGCTACCTGCGCCCGCTGGTGTGGATCGGCTCCGAGAAACTGGGCGTTTCCCCCAAGGGCAACACCATCCACGCCATGGTCGCGGCCTGGGCCTGGGGCGCCTACCTGGGCGAAGAAGGCATGAAGCGCGGCATCCGCGTGAAGACCTCCAGCTACACCCGCCACCACGTCAACATCACCATGACGCAGGCCAAGGCGGTGAGCAACTACAGCAACTCGATCCTGGCCAACATGGAAGCCACCGAAGACGGCTACGACGAGGCCCTGCTGCTCGATTCCGCCGGCTTCGTCTCCGAAGGCGCGGGCGAGAACATCTTCGTCATCAAGGGCGGCGTGGTCTACACGCCCGACCTGTCGGCCGGCGCGCTCAACGGCATCACCCGCAACACGGTGCTGCACATCTGCAAGGACCTGGGCCTGGAACTGGTGCAAAAGCGCATCACCCGCGACGAGGTCTACATCGCCGACGAAGCCTTCTTCACCGGCACCGCGGCTGAAGTCACCCCCATCCGCGAACTCGACCGCGTCGAGATCGGCAGCGGCTCGCGCGGCCCGATCACCGAGAAGATCCAGAGCGCCTTCTTCGACATCGTGAACGGCCGCAACCCCAAGTATGCTCACTGGCTCACGAAGGTTTGAGCAACAACATGAACGCAAAAGCTGTGGTCGAACTTCTGGCCAGTGACCTCAACCACCAGGGCGGGGTCTTCTGCCCCAACCCCAAGGCCGACATGAAGCTGTGGAGCAGCCACCCCAAGGTCTACCTGGACGTGGCCAAGCTGGGTGAGGCCAAGTGCCCCTATTGCGGCACGGTGTACCGCCTCAAAGCGGGTGAGGTCGCTGCTGGGCACCACTAAGAGGCTTCAGGTCCCCTGCAAGTTGAGGCGCAGACTCCGGATCTGCGCATAGAGATGTGGGAGGTCGGCTTGGATCGTCTTTCACACGATTTCCAGATCTACCTGGTCGTAGCCATGCGAGATTCGATTGCGCATGGTGTACATGACTTGCCAGGGATGCTCCCATTTCTCGAGGCAAATTCGGCGTCGGCACGCAGTATGCTGTTCGACGCTTCGCCAATGATCTCGATGTTGCGCAGAACGGCGTCGTGCACCAATTCGCTGCGCATGAATCCCGCCTCGCCCAGACCAGCCGTATGCCGGCCAATACGATGGCTCGCAGAATGTGGTCTAGTAGTCGGGTACACGCACTGCCCCGCTCATACCGGAACAGCCTCGGACAGCACCTTGCTTCGGCACGTTTCGGGCAAGGCCTTGGGCGTCAGGACGTCGACGCTGACGCCCAGCAGGCGTTCAAGTTCGACCTGAATTGCGGCCACATCAACAGCGTCGTTTCCGGCGTTGGGTCAATCAGGATGTCTAGATTCCTGGCCATGTAGGACGGAACCGAATACTTGGGCATTGCGTGCGCGGTGCGACTCGACTACTTGTCGAATCAAGGCGCGATGCGAGTCCAGGATCTCAGACGGCTTCATGTTCCTTCCTGCAGCCAGAGGCTGCCCCATGATAGGACAAGCGCGCAGGAGAAGGAAGAAAGCGGCGCGAACCTCAAAGCGGGTGAGGTCGCTGCGGGGCACCACTAGCCGGCGTACCGCTTTGCAAGATGCCTGCAAGGCGCGGCGGTAGCACGCCGCGCCACGGGCTGCCTTCTTCCTGCGCTAGGCGCATGCACAGGAAGGTGATCCACAACAGGCTCAGGCCGATCTGCGCGTCGCGCATGGCCGAGTTGAGGCTGGCTGCAATCAGCATCGTCAGCATCGCCACGAAGCCGATGCGCCCCGTGAGGTCCGCGCGCCGCCAGCAGACCCACACGCCCCCCACGATGATCGCCAGCAGGGTGACCAGCCCCGTGACCCCGGCCTGCGAGCCCATCCACAGGTAGTCGTTGTGCGGCATGTTCTTGTAGTCGAGCACCTTGGGCGCGCGCTTCTTCCATTCGCTGGTCCAGGCACCGATGCCAAGGCCCGTGACCGGGGCGTCCAGCATCATCTCGCCGGTCAGCTTGTACATGTAGTAGCGCGTCACCCAGCTCGCGTCCGACTCCACCCCCGCCTGCGCCTGCTCCAGCTCCTGCACGCCTAGCTCGAACTTGTTCTTGATGGATTGCGGCATCTGCCAGACGCCCAGCGCTGCAATGACCAGCGCCACGGTCAGCGATGCCGCCAGCCCGCGGCGGTGGCTGCGGTACTGGTGGAAACAGGCAGCGAAGATGCACACCAGCATGGCCAGCAGCGAGGTGCGCGAAGGCAGCGCCAGGCTCACCACGATGGCCATGAGCAAGGTCACCGCAAAGGCGGGGCCCGCCCAGTGCCAGCGCCGTGCCTCGCTCAGGTGCGCAATGCCCAGCACGGCGGCAGCCGCGCCGATGGTGGCGAACTGCAGGGCATCGTTGATGGACTTGTTGCCCTGCACGCTGACGACCGCACGCCAGATCTGCGCATCGGGCAGCAGGCCCAGGTTGTGCAGCAGGATCAGCCCAAGGTTGATGACCGAGACCAGCAGGAAGGCCCGCAAGGACCAGACGCACTCCTCGCGCGACAGGGCCAGGGCCAGCAGCATGGTGATGCCGATGCGCAAGCCGTGGAACAGGTCCAGCCCGGTTTCCTTGTAGTGCGGCCGAAAGGCCAGAACGATGAAGGTCCAGCCCAGGTAGATCATGATGGGCCAGAACAGCGGGTGGTTGCGCACCCTGGCAACCCGCTCGCGCCAGTCGCCGCCCACCGCCATGGCGATCATGAGAAACAGGAAGGCGGCGTAGTTGACGCCCACCGGCATGTAGACCACGAAACCCCAGAAGGCGGCTGCATGGCGCGCGAGACGAGTACGGAACATGGGGCGCGATTCTAGGGATGCCGCCCCACCGCTTCCTGAACGGCGCCGCGCCAGCGGCGCTCAGCGCGGCAGCGTGATGACGAAACTGGCGCCGCCGCCGGCCCGCGCCTCGCAGCGCACGCTGCCGCCGTGGCGCTCGGCAATGGATTTCACCAGCGCCAGCCCCAGGCCGACACCGCCTTCGCGCTCGCTGGCGCCGGGCAGGCGGTAGAAGGGCTCGAAGATGCGCTCGCGCAGCGCCGGCGGCACGCCCGGCCCGCGGTCGCTGACCACCAGCTTGGCTTGCGGCCCGTCGGCCTGCAGCTGCAGGCTGACTTCGCCGGCGCCGTAGCGGCGCGCGTTCTCCAGCAGGTTGCGGATGGCGCGCCGCAGCAGGCGCGGCACGCCGCGCACCGTGAGGGCGTCGGTGTTGGTGCCCTCGGGCACGTCCAGCTCGGCATCGGTGCGCGCGCATTCCTCGGCGGCCAGGCCCACCAGTTCGACGCTTTCGACGGTGCCCATTTCGGCCTCGCGGGCGTCCAGGCGGCTGGCCAGCAGGATCTCGTCGATGAGCTGATCCAGCTCGGCGATGTTGCGCGAGATCTCGGCGCGCGTGACCGCGCTGGGGTGTTCGCCCATCAGCTCCAGCGCCATGCGGATGCGGGTGAGCGGCGAGCGCAGCTCGTGGCTGGCATTGGCCAGCAGCGACTTGTGCGAGCGCACCAGCGTCTCGATGCGCGCGGCCGATTCGTTGAAGCGGGCAGCCAGGTCGGCCACCTCGTCGTCTCCATCCTGAGCCGCGCGGGCCGACAGGTCACCCTCGCCCCAGCGCTGCACGCTGCGCTGCAGCGCCTCCAGTCGCTTGGTCAGGCGCCGCACGATCGGGTAGACGCCCAGGGCCACCGCCATGCCCACCAGCGGAATCAACCAGCCGGGGCCATAGGGCGTGCGCCACCACGGCGGAGGCGGGCGCTTGCCGTCGGGGCCGGGCGTGTCTTCGCGCCGCGCCATCTCGAGCGTGAACTTGCGCCCGTCTTCCAGCGAGATGTCGAACAGGATCTTGGCGCCGGGCACGCGCATGGCCGAGCCGCCGCCGATCACCTTGTCCTGCTCGTCGGTGACGGTGACGACCCGCGGGATCTGCGAGACGCGGTCACGCTCGTTCTCGATGGCCAGGCGCAGCAGCCAGCTGGCGGCAAAGGTCAGCACGATCACGCCGCCGACCACCGCCAGCCAGATGCGAACGTACAGGTGGCGCGAATAGGGATTGAAGAGCTTGGCCATCGGCAGTGCTTTCGTGGCGGTCTGTCGTCGCAGGCGTCAGTCCTGCTGCTTGGCGAACACGTAGCCCACGCCGCGCACCGTCAGGATGCGCTTGGGGTTCTTCACGTCAGCCTCGATGGCTGCGCGGATGCGGCCCATGTGCACGTCGATGGAGCGGTCGAAGGCTTCCAGCTCGCGCCCACGCACCGCTTCCATGATCTGGTCGCGCGTGAGCACCCGGCCGGCCCGCTCGGCCATGGCCACGAGCAGGTCGAACTGGTAGGAGGTCAGGTCGGCCTCGCTGCCGTTGACCGTCACGCTGCGCGCGTTGCGGTCGATTTCCAGCGAGCCGAAGCGCATGACTTCGCTGGTGGGCGCGGCACTCGTCGGGGCGCCGTCGCCGCGCCGGCGCAGCACCGCGCGGATGCGCGCCAGCAATTCGCGCGGCTCGAAAGGCTTTGGCAGGTAGTCGTCGGCGCCGATTTCCAGGCCGATGATGCGATCCATCGGATCGCCCTTGGCGGTAAGCATCAGCACCGGCACCTTGGCCAGCGCTCCGGGCAGGGAGCGGATGCGGCGGCAGACCTCCAGCCCGTCGGTGTCGGGCAGCATCAGGTCGAGGATGACCAGGTCAGGCGTCTTGTCCTGCAGCGCGGCCATGCCGCCGGCTCCGTCGCCCGCGTGCGTCACGGCCATGCCGGACTGGGTGAGGTATTCGCTGACCATCTGCGCCAGGCGCAGGTCGTCTTCGATCATCAGGAGCTGGGGGGTACTCATCTTCGGCATGCTCGCGCTTCCCCGGCAAGCAGGGTTGAATGCTTTGTAAAGTTGGGTAAAGGAAGCAGCGTCCGTCATTCGCGGGACACGGCGTTGTGCCGGCCCCTCGTGCGGGTCAGAGCGGTCGAAGCGTCAAGCGCAGAGCCAGGCGCGCGGACAGCGGCAGTGCAAGTTGCGCCTCGCCGCCGCGTGCCAGGGCTTCGTACAGCGGCAGGGCGTCGGCCAGGGCATTGCCCTTGAGCGCGCGCGCTGCCTCGGATTGCAGGGCGATCGGCTGCGCAGGGCCGGTGGCCAGCGACCATTCGAAGGCGGCCACCGCGCGCTCGCTGCGCTCGGGCGCAATCACCATGGCCGCGGCCAGCATGCCTTCGCTGCGAACCGCCGATGCCAGCGGGCCCACGGCCTGCACGTCGAAGCCGGTGAGCAGCACCGCTTGATGGTCGCAGGCGCACTGTGCGGCGGCCTCCAGCAGGCCGGCGGCAAAGGTGGCGTCGAAGGAAGCCACCGAGTTGCTCGACGCCATGCAACCCGTGCCGATGGTCCAGTAGCCCACCGCCGCGTTGTGCACCGAGTTGTGGAACTTGGTGGGCGACAGCAGCGTTGGCTCGCTGGCCAGTGTGGCGCACATGTAGTCGTTGATGGCCAGGTCGCCATGCGCCGATGCAAAGACGCACGGCAGGTCCGCGGCCTGCCGGCCGGCGGCGGCCACCGCGGCTGCCGCCACTTCCAGGGCAATGGCCACCGAGTCGGGCGCGCGACGGCGCTCGGCCGGGGCCAGCACCTGCGGTGCCGGCCGCTTTGCCGGCGGATCGGTCGGCGCGCCTTCGCCGCGCAGCGTCGCGCGCGCGATGTCCCAGCCCGGGAGCGTGGGTGCCCACAGGGCCGGGCCTTCGATGTAGAGGGTGGGGGTGGACGAACTCATGCTGCGGCTCCCTTGCCGAAGATCAGGGCGCAGTTGTTGCCGCCAAAGCCGAAGGAATTGGAGAGCGCATAGCGCACCTCGCCGCGCGCACCCTTCAGGCGGATCTGCGGTCCGCAGTCCGCATCGAGCGTGCTGCTGTTGATGGTGCCGGGCATCCAGCCGTTTTCTAGGGCCAGCAGGCTGATCACGGCCTCGACGATGCCGGCGGCGCCGAGCGTGTGGCCGGTGAAGCCCTTGGTCGAGCTGGCATGCGTGCCGGCCGGAAAGCGCCGGGCCACCAGGGCGGCCTCGACTTCGTCGTTCTTGCTGCTGGCCGTGCCATGCAGGTTGATGTAGTCGATGACGTCGGTGGACAGGCCCGCACGGGCCAGCGCATCGTCCAGCGCGCGCTCGGCGCCCAGACCTTGCGGGTGGGGTGTCGACATGTGGTGTGCGTCGCTGGCCTCGCCATAGCCCAGCAGCAACAGCGGCGCTGCGCCATTGCCCGCATCGGCGCGCTCGACCAGTGCATAGCCTGCGGCTTCGCCCAGGCTGATGCCGTCGCGCTGCGCGTCGAAGGGACGGCAGGGTGCGGGCGACACCAGTTCGAGCGAGTTGAAGCCGAACAGCACACTGCCGCACAGCGTGTCGACCCCGCCCACCACCGCCGCGTCGGCTAGGCCCAGGCGGATCAGCCGCTCGGCCGAGGCAAAGGCCTTGGCGCTGGACGAGCAGGCGGTGGAAATCGTTTCGCACGGGCCTTCGAGGCCCAGCGCCTGCTGCACGAACATGCCCAGCGAGTGCGGCGTGTGCACCAGCGGGCGACGCTGTTCGGGCTGGAAGCGGCCGTCCGCATCGACCTGGGTGTAGGCCTCCTCGGTCTCGCCGATGGCCGAGGTCGAGGTGCCCAGCACCAGCGCAACGCGGCTGGCGCCATAGCGCTCACGCGCTGCCGTCGCGGCGGACATGAAGCCGTCGGCCTGCAGGCCGAGCCAGGCCAGGCGGTTGTTGCGGCAGTCCCAGCTGGCCAGCTCGTGCGGCAGCGCGAGCGCTTCCAGGCCTTCGACCCGGCCGATGTAGGTGGGCAGCGGGTTGGCGCCGAAATCGTTGGCGCGCAGGCCGCTGCGGGCGGATTGCAGGGCATCGGCCAGGGCCGTCTTGCCGACGCCCACAGCCGTGGTGGCGGTGTAGGCGCTGATGCGAAGGGGAGGGATGGAAGAAGGCACTGGATGCAAGCGGTGGGTGAACGAAACCGGTGTTTGTAACAGCTGGCCGGCCCTAGCGCAGCGGCTGCGCTTCGGGCAATGCCCTGGGCCGGCTGGCGCTGCGCAAGGCCAGCGCCACCAGCACCACCACCGGCAAGCCCAGCGCAGCGGTGGCGGTGAAGAAGGTGGCGTAGCCGAAGTGGTCGACGAACTCGCCCGAGAAGCCGGCGATGAACTTGGGCAGCAGCAGCATCATCGAGCTGAACAGCGCGTACTGCGTGGCCGAGTAGTTGACGTTCGTCAGGCTCGACAGGTAGCCGATGAAGGCGGCCGAGGCAATGCCGCCGGCCAGGTTGTCGGCCGAGACCACCGCGATCAGCGCGTACAGGTCGTGTCCGTGTCCGGCCAGCCAGGCAAACAGCAAATTGCTGGCGGCACTGAGCACCGCGCCGAGCATCAGGATGCGGGCCACGCCGAAGCGCGCCGACAGCACGCCGCCCACGAAGGCGCCCACCAGCGTCATGATCACGCCGAAGACCTTGCTGACCGAGGCCACCTCGTCCTTCGTGTAGCCCATGTCCACGTAGAAGGGGTTGGCCATGATGCCCATCACCACGTCGCTGATGCGGTAGACGGCAATGAGCGACAGGATGAGCGCGGCCTGCCAGCGGTAGCGCCGGATGAAGTCTGCAAAGGGCTCGACGAGCACGTCGCGCACCCACTCGCCGGCATTGCGGGGGGCGGGCAGCTCGCGCCGCTGCGGCTCGGGCGAGAGCAGCACGGTGAGCACGCCCACCAGCATCGAGGCGGCCATTGCCAGGTAGGCCGCCTGCCATGCGCCGTTCTGGTAGCCGCTGGTGCCCGCCACCTCGGCCCGCGCCGCGATCCACAGCACGCCGGCGCCGGCCCAGATCATGGCCACGCGATAGCCGGTCTGGTAGGCGGCGGCCAGCGCCGCCTGCTTGTCGGTGGCGGCCGATTCGATGCGGTAGGCGTCCAGCGCAATGTCCTGCGTGGCCGAGCCGAAGGCCACCAGCAGCGCACACCACACCAGCGGCGGGAGCTGGGCGCTCGGGTCGTTGAAGGCCATGCCCACCAGCCCGGCGATGACCATGGCCTGCGCCAGCAGCAGCCAGCCGCGGCGGCGGCCCAGCCAGTGCGTCAGCGGTGGCAGGGGCATCCGGTCCACCAGCGGGGCCCAGACCCACTTGAAAGCGTAGGCCAGGCCCACCCAGCTGAGGTAGCCGATGGCGGCGCGGTCGATGCCCGCCTCGCGCAGGCGGAAGCTCAGCGTGCCCAGCACCAGCAACAGCGGCAGCCCGGCCGAAAAACCCAGGGCCAGCATGCGCAGCGTGGCCGGCTCGAGATACACCGCCAGCGCCTGGCGCCAGGAGCGTGTGGGCTTGTCGGTCGACGGGGCGGGAGAAGTGGACGGCTCGGCGCCCTGCGAAGGAAGATGCATGCAGACAGTGAGGTGAGCTCTCCTTATTATTCCCGCATGTGCTTGAACTGCCATTTTTCCTCCGGGCGCGGCCTGCCAGAGCGGGCGCGCCGCGCCTTCCTGCTGGCTGCCGGCGCGGGCATCGCATCGCCGGTGCTGGCGCAGGTGAACGTGGGTGCGCCCTCGGCGGCCCGCAACATCGTGCCGGCCGAAGACCTGGAGCAGGCCGGCGCGCAGCAATATGCCCAGTTGCTGGCCCAGGCCCGGGAAAAAGGCGCGCTGGCCCCCGACGGCAATGCGCAGCTGCGCCGGCTGCGCACCATCGCCGGGCGCATCATTCCCTTTGCGCCGCAGTGGAATCCGCGCGCCGCGCAGTGGAAGTGGGAGGTCAACCTGATCGGCAGCAAGCAGGTCAACGCCTTCTGCATGCCAGGCGGCAAGATCGCCTTCTACACAGGCATCCTCGACCAGCTCAAGCTCACCGACGACGAGGTCGCCATGGTGATGGGCCACGAGGTGGCGCACGCGCTGCGCGAGCATGCGCGCGAACAACTGGCCAAACGCACCGGCACCGGCCTGGCCTTGTCCATTGGTGCGCAGCTCCTGGGGCTGGGGCAGGTGGGTGACCTGGCGGCGCGAGGCGCCACGCAGCTGCTGTCGCTGCAGTTCAGCCGCACCGACGAATCCGAAGCCGACCTGGTGGGCCTCGAGCTGGCTGCGCGCGCCGGCTTCAATCCGCAAGCCTCGGTCACGCTGTGGCAGAAGATGGGCAATGCATCGGCGTCCAGCCAGAGCGGCAGCCTGAGCTTCCTGTCCACCCACCCCACCGGCCCCGATCGCATCCGCAACCTGCAGGAGAACATTCCGAAGGTCGAGGGGCTCTACCAGGCGGCCAGGCGCTAGGAAGCTGCTGCATGAGATTCCTTGTCGGCACCGCGTCGTGGACTGACAAGACCCTGATCGACTGCGGCCGCTTCTACCCGCCCGACTGCAAGACGCCCGAGGCGCGGCTGCGCTTTTACGCATCGAACTTCCCGCTGGTGGAAGTCGATTCCAGCTACTACGCCATTCCGACGCCTGCCACCGCGCAGGCCTGGGCGCTGCGCACGCCCGACGAATTCGTCTTCAACGTGAAGGCGTTTCGCCTCTTCACCGGCCATTGGACCGAGACGAAGGTACTGCACAAGGACTTGCAGCAGGCCCTGGGCGGGGGCGGCCAGCGCCTGTACTACAAGACCGTGCCCGAGGAGATCCGCGCGGAGCTGTGGCTGCGTTTTGCCCAGGCGCTGGAGCCGCTGCGCCTGTCCGGCAAGCTGGGCCTGGTGGACTTCCAGTTTCCGCCTGCCGTGCGCTTCAGCAAGGAAGCCATGGCGCACATCGAGAAGTGCCTGACCTGGCTGCCGCAGCACACGCTGAGCATCGAATTCCGGCACAGGTCATGGTGGGACGGGCCCGAGCGCACCGCCAGCACGCTGGACTTTCTGCGCGAGCACGGGCTGGTGCACACCATCGTCGACGGTCCCCAGGGGGCGGACAACAGCGTGCCGCAGGTGTGGGAGCTCACGCACCCGGACTACCTGCTGCTTCGCCTGCACGGCCGCAACACGCTGACCTACAACGCCAAGGGCGCCGCGTCGGCGGCCGAGCGATTCGACTACGACTACCCCGACGCGGAACTGCGCGAGCTGATGGCGGAACTGGTGCGCCTGGCCTACAAGACCAGGCACGCGCACATCGTGTTCAACAACTGCGACGAAGACAAAGGCCAGCGCAACGGCATCAGCTTCATGAAGATGCTGCTGGCCTACGGATAGCCGGCAAGCCGATGACTCAGACGTGCCGGGTGATGCCCCCGTCCACCCGGATGTTCTGCCCCGTGATGTAGCCCGCGTCGTCCGACAGCAGGAAGGCCGCCGTCTTGGCGATTTCCTGCACCGTGCCCAGTCGCGCCATCGGAATGCCATCGGCGATTTCCGGCTTGTGGGCCAGGCTGTCGATATAGCCGGGCAGCAGCGCGTTCATGCGGATGTTGCTGGCAGCGTAGCGGTCGGCGTAGAGCTTGGTGAAGGCGCCCACGGCCGCGCGGTAGACGCACGACACCGGGAATTTCGGCGAAGGCTCGAAGGCCGCGAAGGTGGTGATGTTCACGAAGGCGCCCTTGCCCTGCTGGAGCATCAACGGCGTGACCAGCCGCGCCATGCGCTGCACCGACAGCACCATCATGTCGTTGCCCAGCGCCCAGCTCTCGTCGGCGATGTCCAGCAGGTCGCCCTTGGGCGGATGGCCGGTGTGGTTGACCACGGCGTCCACGCGGCCGAATGCGGCCACGGTGCCATCCACCAGTCGCTTCAGGTCGTCGGGGTTGGCGACCGAGCCGCTCAGGCCGAAGCCGCCCAGCTCCTTGGCCAGTGCTTCGGCCGAGCCCGAGGGCGACATGAGCGCCAGGCGGTAGCCGCGCGAATGCAGCTCGCGTGCAATGGCCGCCCCCATGCCGCGGCCGGCTGCGGTGACGATGGCGACGGGCGGGTTCTCGTGGGTGGTCATGGCTTCCTTTCCGGGTTGATCGATCGCGGGCGATTTTTGTCTATGCTGCGGCCCTTTGCTGCAGCAGAACAGATGATGGAGATGGCATGACAAGCAAACGAATTCGAATCATCGCCGCCGGCCTGCGTTTCGTGGCCGAAACACACCCCCAAGCGCCGCTGACGGTGGCCGCCTTCGAGAAGCTGCTGCCCTATCGGCAAAAGCTCATTCACGTGCGCTGGAGCGGCGAGGGCGTGTGGGTGCCTTTGGGCGAATTCCAGCTCGGCGTGGGCTTCGAGAATGCGCACAGCCATCCGTCGGTGGGCGACATCCTTTTCTACCCCGGCGGCTACAGCGAAACGGAAATCATCCTGGCCTACGGCCCCTGCAGCTTCTCGAGCAAGCTGGGCCAGTTGGCCGGCAACCACTTCCTGACCATCATCGAAGGGCGCGAACAGTTGCCCGCGCTGGGCCGCAAGGTGCTGTGGGAAGGCGCGCAGGACGTGCTGTTCGAAGCGGAGTGAGGCCGTGCCCGCCAGCGCTCAAAGGGTGAACTCGTAGTCCACCGTGATGGGCGCGTGGTCGCTGAAGCGGATGGTCTTGTAGATCTCTTCGTTCCTGGCCAGCTTGGCGAAGGCCGGCGTGGCCAGGTGGTAGTCCAGCCGCCAGCCCACGTTCTTGGCGCGCGCCTGCCCGCGGTTGCTCCACCAGGTGTAGCAGTCGTCGGTGGTGTCGGGCTTGAGCAGTCGGTACACGTCCACCAGGACCGCGCCCTCGGCGCCGGCGTCCAGCAGCCGCGTCATCCAGGCGCGCTCCTCTGGCAGGAAGCCACTGTTCTTCAGGTTGCCCTTCCAGTTCTTCAGGTCGGCTTCCTTGTGCGCGATGTTGATGTCGCCGCACAGCACGAATTCGCGCTGCTTCTTGAGCTGCACCAGGTGCGGGAAGAAGCTGGCCAGGAAGCGGAACTTGGCGGCCTGGCGCTCCTCGCCCGACGAGCCGCTAGGAAAGTAGCAGCTGATCACCGAGAACTTGCGCTTGGGGGTGTCAAAGCGCAGCTCGAGGTAGCGGCCTTCGGCGTCGAATTCCTTGTCTCCCCAGCCCACCTTCACGTCGCTGGGTGCATGCTTGGTATAGACGGCGGTGCCGGCGTAGCCCTTCTTCTCGGCGAAGTGAAAATGTCCCTTGAGACCGGCCATTTCCTCGAAGCGGCCTTCGATGTCGCTGGCCTGCACGCGTATCTCCTGCATACAAATACAATCCGGCGACATTTGCGCCACCCAGTCGGCGACGCCTTTGGTGGTGGCCGAACGCAAGCCGTTGAGGTTGAGGCTGGTCAGTTTGAACAAGGAAGGATTCCCAATGGCTTCAGAGGTGGTGGAAAAGGGCAACGCCGGCGAAGGCGAGATTGCCCAGCAATTCGTGCAATTCGCGCTGGATTCGGGGGTGCTTCGCTTCGGTCAGTTCAAGACCAAGGCCGGGCGCATGAGCCCCTACTTCTTCAATGCCGGCCTGTTCGACGATGGCGCCAAGATGGCGCGGCTGGCGGAATTCTATGCAGACCGGCTGATCGCCAGCGGCCTGGAGTTCGACATGATCTTCGGGCCCGCCTACAAGGGCATTCCGCTGGGCGCCACGGTTGCCACCGAACTGGCGCGGCGCGGACGCAACATTCCTTTTGCTTACAACCGCAAGGAAGCCAAGGACCACGGCGAAGGCGGCACCCTGGTGGGCGCACCGCTCAAGGGCCGGGTGCTGATCGTCGATGACGTGATGTCCGCAGGCACCGCTGTCAGAGAGTCGATTGCTGCCATCCGGGCTGCCGGCGCCACGCCGCATGCCGTGGCCATTGCGCTGGACCGGCAGGAGAAAGCCACCGAAAACGGCGTGGACGTGGACCACAGCGCCGTGCAGTACGTGCGCAATCAACTGGGCATGCAGGTTGTCTCGATTGCCTCGCTGGGCGACTTGCTTCAGTATCTGAGCACCCGGGCCGACAACGGCCTGGACGAGCACAAGCAAGCTGTGCTGGCCTACCGGGCCCGCTACGGGGCGGCCTGAAGCCAGCGGCGCTTGTTCGATTCCATCCATTCTTTTGTCGTCGACCGACCGAGGTGTTGCCGGTGCGCCAGTTCGCCTTTCATGCCCTTGCCGGCAGCCTTGCGCTGCTGACCTGCACGCTGCCTGCGCAGGCCCAGCAGCAGCAGCGCGGTGACGCCGCCGCCAGCAGCGCGGGTATCTACTCCTGTGTCGACTCGCGCGGGCGCACCATCACGGCCGACCGTCCGATTGCCGATTGCAGCGACCGCGAGCAACGCGAACTCAACCCCAGTGGAACCGTCAAGCGCAAGGTCGACCCGACGCTTTCTGCCCGCGAGCAGGCCGAGCGCGACGAGAAGGACCGCCAGGCCCAGCAGGCTGCACTGCGCGCCCAGGAAGAGCGCCGCCGCGAGCGTGCCCTGCTCATCCGCTACCCCACGCCGGCCGCGCACGACCGCGAGCGCGCCGACGCGCTGGCCCAGATCGACGCGGTGATCCAGGCCGCCCGCAAGCGCGTGGGCGAGCTGGCCCAGGACCGCAAGAAGGTGGACGAGGAACTGGAGTTCTACAGCAAGGACATCAGCCGCGCGCCCGCCTCGCTCAAGCGCGAGCTGGACGACATCCTGCAGAGCGTGGCGGTGCAGAACCGCTTCATCGCCGACCAGGAAGACGAGAAGAAGCGCGTGAATGCGCGCTTCGATGACGAACGAGTCCGCCTGTCCAAGCTGTGGCCACCGCAGCCCGCAGCGGCCACCGGCGGCGTTACCCCAACCGGGACTTCAACAAAGCGTTGACCTGGGCCGGGTTGGCCTTGCCAGCGCTGGCCTTCATCACCTGGCCGACCAGGGCGTTGAAGGCCTTGCCCTTGCCGGCGCGGTATTCGTCGATGTTCTTCTGGTTCTTGGCCAGCACGTCGTCGACGATCTTCTCCAGCGCGCCGGTGTCGTTCATCTGCTTGAGGCCCTTGGCCTCGATGACGGCATCCACGTCCTGGCCTTCGCCGCTCCACAGCGCATCGAAGACCTGGCGCGCGGCGTTGTTCGACACCGTGCCGTCGGCAATGCGGGCAATCAGTTGCGCCAACTGCCTGGCGCTCACGGGCGCGGCCTCGATGCCGATTTCCTGCGCGTTCAGGCGCCGGGCAATTTCACCGGTGATCCAGTTGCTGGCCAGCTTGGGCGCGGCGCCTGCGGTCACGGCCTCGTCGAAGTAGCGCGCCAGTGCCACGCTTTGCGTGAGCTGGGTGGCGTCGTAGGCCGACAGGCCGTGCGCCTGCTGATAGCGCTCGGCCATCGCACGCGGCAATTCGGGCATGGCAGAACGCACGCGCTCGATCCAATCGGCGGATATGGCCAGCGGCGGCAGGTCGGGGTCGGGGAAGTAGCGGTAGTCGGCCGCGTCTTCCTTGGTGCGCATGGCGCGCGTCTCGCCGGTGTCGGGGTCGAACAGCACCGTGGCCTGCTGGATTTGATGGCCGTCTTCCAGTTGCTCGATCTGCCAGCGGATCTCGTAGTCGATCGCCTGCTGCATGAAGCGGAAGCTGTTGAGGTTCTTGATCTCGCGGCGCGTGCCCAGCGGCTGGCCCGGCTTGCGTACCGACACGTTGGCGTCGCAGCGGAAGGAGCCTTCCTGCATGTTGCCGTCGCAGATGCCGATCCAGGTCACGATCTTGTGCAGCTCCTTGGCGTAGGCCACGGCCTCGGCGGTGGAGCGCATGTCGGGCTCGGTCACGATTTCCAGCAGCGGCGTGCCGGCGCGGTTCAGGTCGATGCCCGACTGGCCCACGAAGTTCTCGTGCAGCGACTTGCCGGCGTCTTCCTCGAGGTGCGCGCGCACCAGGCGCACGGTCTTGAACTCCTCGCCCAGGTAGAAGGACACCGTGCCGCCTTGCACCACCGGGATTTCGTACTGGCTGATCTGGTAGCCCTTGGGCAGGTCAGGGTAGAAGTAGTTCTTGCGTGCGAACACGCTGCGCGGGGCAATGGTGCTGCCCAGCGCCAGGCCGAGCTTGATGGCGCGCTCGACCGCGCCCTTGTTCATCACCGGCAGCGTGCCGGGCAGGGCCAGGTCCACCGCGCAGGCTTGCGTGTTGGGCTCGGCGCCGAAGGCGGTGGCCGCGCGGCTGAAGATCTTGCTGGCGGTGGAAAGCTGGGTGTGGGTCTCGAAGCCGATGATGACTTCATAGCCCTGCACCAGCGGGCCGGTGGGGCGGCCTTGTTGCTGCGCCTCGAAGGTGTTCACTTGTTGTTCGCTCATGTCAGAAGCCCTCCGGCGTGCGCGTGTGCCAGTCGGTGGCCTGCTGGAAGCGGTGCGCCGCATTGAGCAGCTTTGTCTCGCCGAAGTAGTTGCCGATCAACTGCAGGCCCACAGGCATGTGGCCGTCGAAGCCGGCAGGCAGGCTCATGCCGGGAAGGCCGGCCAGCGAGCCGGGCAGGGTGAAGATGTCGGCGAGGTAGTCGGCCACCGGGTCGTCGCCGTGTTCGCCGATCTTCCAGGCGACCGTGGGCGCGGCAGGGCCGGCAATCACGTCGCAGTCCTTGAAGGCGTTCTGGAAGTCGTCGGCAATCATGCGGCGCACCTTCTGCGCCTGCAGGTAGTAGGCGTCGTAGTAGCCGTGCGAGAGGACGTAGGTGCCGATCATGATGCGGCGCTTGACCTCGTCGCCGAAGCCTTGCTCGCGCGTCTTGCGGTACATGTCGTTGAGGTCGGCGTACTGGTTGGCGCGGTGGCCGAACTTGACGCCGTCGAAGCGGCTCAGGTTGCTCGATGCCTCGGCCGGGGCCAGGATGTAGTACACCGGAATGGACAGCTCGGTGCGCGGCAGCGAGACCTCCACGCGCTTGGCGCCCAGCTTCTCGTACTCGGCCAGCGCCGATTCGATGGCGGCGCGCACGCCCGGCGCCACGCCGTCGCCCAGGAACTCCTTGGGTACGCCGATGCGCAGGCCCTCGAGCGAATCGTTGAGCGAGCGCGAGTAGTTCTCGGCCGGACGATCGAGCGAGGTGGAGTCGCGGTCCGGATCGGGTCCGCACAGCGACGACAGCAGCAAGGCGCAGTCCTCGGCGCTGCGGGCCATCGGGCCTGCCTGGTCGAGGCTGGAAGCAAACGCCACCATGCCGTAGCGCGACGCGCGGCCATAGGTGGGCTTGATGCCGGTGATGCCGCAGAACGAGGCCGGCTGGCGGATCGAACCGCCGGTGTCGGTGCCGGTGGCCGCGGGTGCCAGGCGGGCCGCCACCGCGGCGGCGCTGCCGCCCGAGGAGCCGCCCGGAATGCGGTCCTGGTCCCAGGGGTTGCGCACCGGCACGACCTTGTCGTGTCCCACGGCCGGCACTGCCACGTTCTCGTTGGCCGAGCCCATGGCGAACTCGTCGCAGCTGAGCTTGCCCAGCGTGACGACGCCGGCTTCGGCCAGCTTGCGCACCACGGTCGCGTCGTAGGGCGACTGGTAGCCCGACAGGATGCGCGAGCCCGCCGTGGTGGGGAAGTCGGTGGTGACGAAAATGTCCTTGTGGGCCACCGGCACGCCGGCCAGGGCGCCGGCATTGCCTGCGGCGATCTTCTCGTCGGCGGCACGGGCCTGTGCCAGCGTCACGTCGTCGTTGAGCGCCACGAAGGCGCCCAGTTCGGGGTGCGATTTCACCCGGGCCAGGAAGTGCTGGGCGGTCTCGGCGGCCGACACCTTGCGCTCGGCCATGGCCTTGGCCAGTTGTGCCACGCCCAGTTGGTGCAGGTCTTTATTCTGGATTTCGCTCGTCATTACTCGATCACCTTCGGCACGAGAAACAGGCCGGCTTCCACCGCCGGGGCGCTCTTCTGGTTGGCTTCGCGGTTGTTGGGCTCGGTGACCTCGTCATTGGCCAGGCGCAAGGTCACGTCTTCGATGGCCGCGACGGGGTGCGAAAGCGGCTCGACGCCGGTGGTGTCGACGGCGCGCATGCGTTCGACCAGGCCGAAGAAGCCGTTGATCTGAGTGAGCATGCGCTCGCTCTCGTCAGTGCTCAAGTCGAGCTTGGCGAGCGACGCAATGCGCGCGATATCGGATGAGGACAGGGACATCGTTGAAAAGGCCGGAAAAACCGGCATAAAACACGGCCCGGCAGAGGGCCGCGGACGCTGGACTCAGAGGGGATTCGGGTATTATCCCGCCTTTGCCGCAACGCCCGCGAACGCGCCGGCTTTTGCTGCAAAAGCGATCAATTCATCCCCTTCAAAAACGAAAAATGGGCGACGACATGCCGAAGCGCATGCGTGACCCAGAGGATCCTGCACATGTTCGGAGCTTTCCGTCGGTATCTTTCCACCGACCTTGCCATCGACCTCGGAACTGCCAACACCCTGATCTTTGCCCGCAACAAGGGCATCGTGCTGGACGAACCTTCGGTGGTTGCCATCCGTCATGAAGGCGGCCCGCACGGCAAGAAGGTCATCCAGGCCGTCGGCCGCGAAGCCAAGGCCATGCTGGGCAAGGTGCCGGGCAACATCGAAGCCATCCGCCCGATGAAGGACGGCGTCATTGCCGACTTCGTCATCACCGAACAGATGATCAAGCAGTTCATCAAGATGGTTCACCCGCGCTCGCTGCTCACCCCCAGCCCGCGCATCATCATCTGCGTGCCCTGCGGCTCCACCCAGGTGGAGCGTCGCGCCATCAAGGACGCGGCCGAGGCGGCCGGCGCCACTTCGGTCTACCTCATCGAGGAACCCATGGCCGCTGCGCTGGGCGCGGGCCTGCCGGTGTCGGAAGCTTCCGGCTCTATGGTGGTGGACATCGGCGGCGGCACCACCGAGGTGGGCGTCATTTCGCTGGGCGGCATGGTCTACAAGGGCTCCGTTCGCGTGGGCGGCGACCGCTTCGACGAAGCCATCATCAACTACATCCGCCGCAACTACGGCATGCTCATCGGCGAGCCCACGGCGGAAGTCATCAAGAAGAGCATCGGCTCGGCCTTCCCCGGCTCCGAGGTGAAGGAAATGGAAGTCAAGGGCCGCAACCTCTCCGAAGGTGTGCCGCGCAGCTTCACCATCAGCTCCAACGAAGTGCTGGAAGCGCTCACCGAGCCGCTCAACAACATCGTCTCTTCTGTCAAGAACGCCCTGGAGCAAACGCCGCCCGAACTGGGCGCCGACATTGCCGAGCGCGGCATGATGCTCACCGGCGGCGGCGCGCTGCTGCGCGACCTCGATCGCCTGCTGGCCGAGGAAACCGGCCTGCCAGTGCTGGTGGCCGAAGACCCGCTAACCTGCGTGGTGCGCGGCTGCGGCATCGCGCTGGAGCGCATGGACCGGCTGGGCAGCATCTTCACGAGCGAGTGAATGAAGCCCGCCCCCAGCCTGCAAGCTGCGGTCGGGGTCCTCTCGCTCAACTCTTCTGCACGTGGCATAAACAAGCATGCCGCTCGGCACTCTTGATCGAACCGCGCCGCCCCTGTTCAACCAGGGGCCGTCGGCGCTTTCCAAGCTGATTCTCTTCAGTGCGCTGGCCATCTTCCTCATGGTGGCGGATGCGCGCTTTCATCTGGTGCAACCGATCCGAAGCGTGATCGGCACGGTTCTCTATCCGGTGCAGTGGCTGGCCTTGAAGCCGGTGCAGATGGTGCTGGGTGGCACCAAGTACTTCGACGACTTGCAGACCGCGCAGTACAACGAGGACCAGGCGCGCAAGGCGCTGGCCAGCCAGGCCGAGCGTGCCAGCCAGGCCGATGCCATGGCGCAGGACAACGCCCGCCTGCGCTCCTTGCTCGAGCTGCGCCAGACCACCATCACGCCCGGCCGTGCCGCCGAGGTGCTGTACGACGCGGCCGACCCCTACAGCCGCAAGATCATCATCGACCAGGGCCAGACGCAAGGCATCGTTCCGGGCTCGCCCGTGATCGACGCCGACGGCGTGCTGGGGCAGGTGACCCTGGTCAACGCCTTCACCAGCGAGGTGACGCTGGTGATCGACCGCGACCTGTCCATTCCCGTGCAGAACACGCGCACCGGAGCGCGCAGCGTGGCCTTTGGCGACGCCACCGCGCATGGCGCCGGCATGGAGCTGCGCTTCATGGGCGCCAATGCCGACCTGCGCGAAGGCGACCTGCTGGCCACCAGCGGTGTCGATGGTGTCTACCCTGCCGGTGTCCCGGTGGCGCGCATCGAACGCATCGAGCGGCGCGCGGATTCGGCCTTTGCCCGCATCTATTGCATGCCCCTGGCCACCGTGTCGGGTGCGCGCTATGTGCTGGTGCTCGCGCCGGTGGGGCAGCAGGGCCTGCGGCCGGCGCCCGCCGCGACCGATCCGCTGGCCGTGACCAAGAAGAAGGAAAAAGAGAAGGCCGACAAGGCCAAGGCAGACGGCAAGGCCAAGGGCAAGGCCGACAAGGCCGATAAGGCAGACAAGCCAGCCGACCCTGCCGCCGACAAACCCGTGGACAAGGCGCCCGAGGCCGCTGCGCAAAAGCCCACGACGCAAAAGCCCGCCGCCAAGCCACCGGCGAAGCCGGCCGCCGCTGCGGCACCCAAGACGACCGAAGGGAGGGCGCCATGATCATGCGTCCCGGCCAGCAGCAGCTCCTGCTGCCGCTCAACCCCGGCTTCATGTGGGCCAGCCTGTTCGTGGCGATGTTGCTGAACATGCTGCCCCTGGGCCGCATCGGCTGGATGCCCGACCTGCTGGCCCTGGTCATCGTGTTCTGGGGCGTGCATCAGCCGTCCCGGGTGAGCATCGGCATCGCCTTCATGTTCGGCCTGGCCATGGACGTGCAGCAGTCGGCGCTGCTGGGCCAGCATGCGCTGTCCTACACCACGCTGGGCTTCATGGCGACCATGATCCATCGGCGGCTGCTCTGGTACCCCCTGTTCTCGCAGGCGCTGCAGGTGCTGCCGCTGTTTGCGCTGTCGCACCTCATCGAGCTGGGCCTGCGGCTGATCGGCGGCGGGGTGTTCCCGGGTTGGTCGCTGTTGCTGGCGCCGCTGGTCGAGGCGGCGCTGTGGCCCTTTGCGACGATCCTGCTGCTGGCGCCGCAGCGTCGTGCGCCCGAGCCGGACGCCAACCGGCCCTTGTGAAACTCCTGGGCTGTTCCTAAGCTCCTACGCTTGCCATGACCGAGATCCGCAACGTCGCTGCAGACCTGGCGCGCTTTCGCCGCCGCGTGGTCGTGATCGGGCTGGCGGTGCTGTTCGCCTTTGGCCTGCTGGCCTCGCGCCTGGTGTTCCTGCAGGTGGTGCGCCACGAAGACCTGGCCGAACAGGCCGAAAGCAACCGCACGGCGATCTTGCCGGTGGTGCCCAACCGCGGGCTCATCCTCGATCGCAACGGCATCGTGCTGGCCTCCAACTACTCGGCCTACACGCTGGAGATCACGCCCTCGAAGGCCGGCGACGTGGAGGAAACCATCGACGGGCTGTCCGCCGTGGTCGACATCTCGCCGCGCGACCGCCGCCGCTTCAAGCGCCTGCGCGAAGACTCGCGCAGCTTCGACTCGGTGCCCATCCGCACGCGCCTGACGGACGAGGAAGTGGCCCGCTTTGCCGCGCAGCGCTATCGCTTCCCGGGTGTCGAGATCAAGGCGCGCCTGTTTCGCAACTATCCCAACGGCGAGACGGCCAGCCACGTGCTGGGCTACATCGGCCGGATCAACCAGCGCGAGAAAGAGGCGATGGAAGACTGGGAGGACGAGGACCAGGCCAACTACAAGGGCACCGACTACATCGGCAAGCTGGGCGTGGAGCAGAGCTACGAGAGACCGCTGCACGGCCACACCGGCGTCGAGCAGATGGAAACCTCGGCCGGCGGGCGCGCGGTGCGCCGCCTGGCCAGCCATCCGGCCACGCCGGGCGACACGGTCATGCTGGCCGTGGACATCAAGCTGCAAAAGCTCATCGAGGACATGTACGGCGACCGGCGCGGCGCAGTGGTGGTCATCGACCCCAAGACGGGCGAAGTGCTGGCCTTCGTGAGCAAGCCCACCTTCGACCCCAACCTGTTCGTGGAAGGCATCGACTCCGAAAGCTGGAAGGAGCTGTCCGAGTCCATCGACAAGCCGCTGCTCAACCGCGCGCTGCGCGGCACCTATCCGCCAGGCTCCACCTACAAGCCCTTCATGGCGCTGGCCGCGCTGCAGACCGGCAAGCGCGCCCCCAACGTGCAGGTGCTGGACCCGGGTTATTTCAACTTCGGCGGCCATCGCTTCGGCAGCCCCGAGGGGTATCTTGGCAACGTCGACATGCGCCGCTCGATTCAGGTGTCGAGCAACATCTACTACTACTCGCTGGCCAATGAAATGGGCGTGGACATGATCCACGACCAGATGAAGCCGCTGGGCTTCGGCCAGATCACCGGTATTGACATCGGCGGCGAGGTGCGCGGCGTGCTGCCCAGTACCGAATGGAAGCGCAACGCCTATAAGCGCCCGGAGATGAAGAAGTGGTATGCCGGCGAAACCATTTCGCTGGGCATCGGACAGGGCTACAACAGCTTCACCATGCTGCAGCTGGCGCAGGCCACCAGCATCGTGGCAGCAGGCGGCATCAAGCATCGCCCGCACCTGGTGCTGGCCACGCGCGACACCGTGACCGGCGAAACCACGCCACTGCCGCAGCCGCCTGCCGAGGACCTGGGCCTGAAGCCGAGCAACGTGGCCGTGATCCGTGAAGGCCTGGCCAGCGTGGTCACCGGTGGTACGGCCCGGGGCGTGTTCGCCGGCGCCGGCTATGCGGCCGCGGGCAAGACCGGCACCGCGCAGGCGGTGGGCATGGCGCAGAACACCAAGTACAACGCCAAGGCGCTGGAAGAGCACCAGCGCGATCACGCCCTGTTCATGGCCTTCGCCCCGGTGAACGATCCGAAGATCGCCGTGGCCGTGATCGTCGAGAACGCCGGCTGGGGCGCGGGCGCGGCGGCGCCCATTGCACGCCGCATCTTCGACTACTGGCTGCTGGACCAATACCCCAGCGAGGCCGACATGGCCGCCATCCGCCAGGGCAAGGCCACAGCGCCCATCGGCAAGCCGCGTGTGGCCAGCGAAGTGGCTTGGCCGGCGCCCACCAGCTCGACCTCGGCCCCCTGAGCCCCTCCCGAGAAGGGCGGGCTACTTGAAGAACGCGTCGTAGGCCGTTTTTACGATCAGGGCGCTGACCACGCCCATGAACACCTTGCGCACGAATCCGGCGCCATGCTTGAGCGCCACGCGCGCACCCAGCAGGCTGCCGGTGACATTGGCCACCGCCATCACCAGGCCGTATTGCCACCACACGTGGCCTTTCATGGCCAGCAGCAGGAGGCCGCCGAGGTTGGTGGTGGTGTTGAGGAGCTTGGCCGAAGCCGACGCATTGAGAAAGTCATAGCCCAGGATCCGCACCATCGCAAAGATGAAGAAGCTGCCGGTGCCGGGCCCGAAGAAGCCGTCGTACACGCCGATGACGAAGCCGACCGCGCACATCACCGCCAGTTCGGCGCGCGCCGCGAAGTTAGGCGCGTGATGCCGGCCCAGGTCCTTGCGGGCCAGCGTGTAGAGCAACAGGCCCATCAGGATGAAGGGCAGCAGCTTGCGCAGGAAGTCGCCCGGCACCAGGGTCAGGGCCCAGGCGCCGGTGAGGGCGCCGGCAAAGGCGCAACCCGCCGCCGGCAGCAGGGCGTGCCAGCGCATGTGCACGCGGCGGCTGAACTGCGCCGTGGCTGCTGCCGTGCCCCAGACCGAGGCGCTCTTGTTCGTGCCAAAGAGCGTGGCGGCCGGCGCACCGGGAAAGACGGAAAAGAGAGCGGGTACCAGGATCAGTCCGCCACCGCCGACGATTGAATCCACAAAACCCGCGAACAGCGAGGCGAAGGTGATGACGAGCCATTCCATAAGGGGCGGCATTGTCCCACTGCGGCTGCTATTGATTTGATAGCGACAGAACCGAACGCACAAAAGAAAAGGCGCCGACCAGCGGCGCCTTGATCAAAAAATAGCATCTCGTATCGGATGCCTTGTGTGTTCGTTTTGTGGTTACCGAATTTGTCTCCTCGGCCCCCGCGCTGCGGGAGGCCCCCGGCTGCGAGTGCATGAATTGTGAAGCAATGCACCCCCGGGGTGCATCAGGATTAACCCGCCTCATGCACCGCCATGGTGGTAGCGCTGTCCTGGCGCACCCAGGCCGCGGCCTTCTCCGCGATCATGAGCGTGGGGCTGTTGGTATTGCCGCTGGTAATGCTGGGCATGGCACCCGCATCCACCACCCGCAGGCCTGCAATGCGCCCGCCGCGGCCGTCGCGCACGCGCAGGCGCGAGTCGAGCACGGCCATGGGGTCATTGTCCCCGCCCATCTTGGTGGTGCCCACGGGGTGGAAGATGGTGGTGGCGATGTCGCCTGCCAGGCGGGCCAGTTCTTCGTCGCTCTGGTACTGCACGCCGGGCTTCCATTCCGTCGGCTTGAACGGCGCGAGCGCCGGCTGGGCCACGATGTTGCGCGTGACGCGCAGCGAATCGGCGGCCACCTTGCGGTCTTCGTCGGTGCTCAGGTAGTTGGGCGCAATGGCCGGGGCGTCGGCAAAGCGCGGTGTCTTGATGTGCACCGTGCCGCGGCTGGTGGGGTTGAGGTTGCACACGCTCGCGGTGAAGGCCGCAAAGCTGTGCAGCGGCTCGCCGAACGCGTCCAGCGACAGCGGCTGCACGTGGTACTGGAGATTGGGCCAGGCTAGCTCGGGCGAGCTCCTGGTGAAGGCGCCCAGCTGCGAAGGCGCCATGCTCATCGGCCCGCTGCGCTTGAGTGCGTACTCCAGCCCGATGCGCGCCTTGCCGACCAGGGAAGACGCCAGCACGTTGAGCGTGGGTGCGCCTTCGATCTTGAACACCGCACGAATCTGGAGATGGTCCTGCAGGTTGGCGCCCACGCCGGGCACATCGGCCAGCACGCCGATGCCCTGGGCGTCCAGCAATTTGCCCGGGCCGATGCCCGAGAGCTGCAGGATCTGCGGCGAGCCGATGCTGCCGGCGCACAGCAGCACTTCGCGCGTGGCGCGCGCATGCACCATCTGGTGGCCGTCCCACACTTGCGCGCCGGCGCAGCGCAGGCTGCCGTCCTCCTGGCGCTCGATGTCCAGCTTGGCCACCTGCGCGGCCGTCCACATCTCGAAGTTGGGGCGTCCGTAGCAGGTGGGCCGCAGGAAGGCCTTGGCACTGTTCCAGCGCCAGCCGTCCTTCTGGTTGACCTGGAAGTAGCCCACGCCTTCGTTGTTGCCGCGATTGAAATCGGTGGAATGCGGCACGCCTGCCTGCTGCGCCGCCTGCGCGAAGGCGTCGAGGATGTCCCAGCGCAGACGCTGCTTTTCCACCCGCCATTCGCCGCCGGCGCCGTGCAGTTCGTCGGCGCCCAGGTAGTAGTCCTCGTGCTGCTTGAAGGCCGGCAGCACCTCGTTCCAGCGCCAGGTGTCGTCGCCCGTCAGTTGGGCCCAGTGCTCGTAGTCGCGCGACTGGCCGCGCATGTAGATCATCCCGTTGATGCTCGAGCACCCGCCCAGCGTCTTGCCGCGCGGATAGCGCAGCGAGCGCCCGTTCAGCCCCGCGTCCGGCTCCGTGTTGTAGAGCCAGTCCGTGCGCGGATTTCCGATGCAGTAAAGATACCCCACCGGGATGTGGATCCAGTGGTAGTCGTCCTTGCGCCCCGCCTCGATCAGAAGCACCCGCTTGCCCTTGTCGGCCGACAGGCGGTTGGCCATCAGTGCCCCGGCCGTGCCGCCGCCGATGACGATGTAGTCGAAGGTCGTGTCGCTCAAGTGGTGTCTCCTTTTTATTCTGGGCAAACAACTAGTTCATCAACCCGCGAACCCAGCCCCGCACCGAGGATCTGGCTTTGCCAGTCCTCAGGTGGGCCCCCCCTCGGGGGGTGGAGTTACACGTAGCGAAGCGAAGTGAGAAGCCGGGGGTGCTACTTGGCCACCGGCATGGTGAACTCAGCGCCCTTGCCGATGCTCTCGGGCCAGCGCTGCATCACGCTCTTTTGCTTGGTGTAGAAGCGCACGCCCTCTTCGCCGTAAGCGTGCATGTCCCCGAACAGCGAG
>JAFEEG010000050.1 GCA_018241225.1 Pseudomonadota bacterium | reverse complement strand
GAATTACTGGGACAGGACACTAGGAACGAGGCAGCGCATGCAGCAGAACTCGTTTCGGGTCGAGGACTTTGCCGCGCGCAGCTCGAGCGCGCCCGCGCAGGCCGGCGCCGACAAGTTGCCCCGGCGGCTGCGCAATGTGCTGTCGCTGGACGACTTCGAGGTCCAGGCGCGGCGCTTCCTGCCGCACCCGATCTTTGCGTACGTTTCGGGCGGCTGCGAAACCAACCGCTCGCTGCGCGGCAACCGCGAAGTGTTCGAGCGCCACGCATGGGTCACGCGGGTGCTGCACAACACCTCGGGCCGCAGCCTGGCCACCAGGATGTTCGACCAGGAGTGGGCCGCGCCCTTCGGCATTGCGCCCATGGGCATCAGCGCGCTGTCGGCCTACCAGGGCGACCTGGTGCAGGCGCGCGCGGCGCTGTCGGCCAATGTGCCGATGATTCTCAGCGGCACCTCGCTCATCCCGATGGAAGAGGTGGCCAAGGCCAATCCGCAGGCCTGGTTCCAGGCCTACGTTCCGGGTGAGGTGCAGCGCATCCACAAGCTGCTCGACCGCGTGGAGCAGGCCGGCTTTCGCACGCTGGTGGTGACGGTGGACACGCCCGTCTCAGGCAACCGCGAGAACAACATCCGCGCGGGCTTCTCGACGCCGCTTCGGCCCAGCTTGTCGCTGGCGTGGCAGGGCATGACGCACCCGGGCTGGCTGTTCGGCACGGCGCTCAAGACGCTGCTTCGCCACGGCATGCCGCACTTCGAGAATTCGCAGGCCACGCGCGGCGCGCCGATCCTGTCGTCGTCGGTGCTGCGCGACTTCGGTGCGCGCGACCACCTCGGCTGGGACCACCTGGCCCTGATCCGCAGGCGCTGGACGGGCACGCTGGTGGTCAAGGGCGTGCTGCATCCGTCCGACGCGGTAATGGCGCGCGAGCACGGCGCCGATGGCGTGATCCTGTCCAACCACGGCGGGCGCCAGCTCGACGGCGCGGTCTCGCCCATGCAGATGCTGCCCGAGGCCGCGGTCGCCCTGGGGCCCGACTACCCCTTGATGATCGACAGCGGGTTCCGGCGCGGCAACGACGTGCTCAAGGCACTGGCGCTGGGCGCCAAGTTCGTCTTCGTCGGCCGGCCCTTCAACTACGCAGCGAGCATCGCGGGTGAAGAGGGCGTGCGGCACGCCATCGGCATCCTCGCCTCGGAGGCCTTGCGCAACATGGCGCTCATCGGCGTGGGCAGCGTGTCGCAGCTCGACCCGTCGCAGCTCTACCAGGTGTCGTACTGAGGTTCGGCGGGGGCCGCCCCTAAACTCGGGCCCCATGACATCCCGAGTTGGAATCCTGCGCCTGGGCCTGGAGGCCGGTGGCCTCATCATCGCGACCGAGGCCTTGTTCCTGAGCTGGATGACCATGCGGGGCAGCCCGTCCAGCCAGCTCGATGTGCTGTGGCAGATCGCGCTGGAGTTCGCGGCAGTGGCGTTGTGGATACGCTGGCGCTCGGCGGCCCTGCGCGGGCGCGAGGCTCCCGCGGCCTACACCAGCGGCCTGGCGCGCTCGCCGCGAGCCCTGTCGACCGTGGTGCTGGTGGTGGGCATCGTGTGCACCATGCTGGCCGCGCACTGGCTGCAGCGCACCATCAGCGCCGCTGCACAAGCCAAGTACGAGCGCCAGAAAGACCGGCTGGTGTCCGAGGTGCAGCGGCGCTTCAGGCTGCCGGCCTACGCGCTGACCGGCGGGCGGGCCCTGTACGCCACGGGGGCGCGGATCGACCGCGATGCCTGGCAGGGCTACGTGCAGTCGCGCAACCTGATGCAGGAGTTTCCGGGCGTGCGCGGCCTGGGCATCATCGAGCGCGTGCCGCAAGCCGAGGTCGATCGCTTCGTTGCGGCGCGGCGCGCCGAAGGCCAGGCCGACTACGAGTTGCGCGCCAGCACCAACGGCAAAAACAACAACAACAACAACGGCGGCACCGACCTGTACGCCATCAAGTACGTCGAACCGCTGGAGCTCAACCGGTCGGCGCTGGGCTACGACGCCGGCTCGGAGCCAACGCGGCGCCGCGCCATCGAGCAGGCCATCCGCACCGGACAGCCCACGCTCAGCGCGCCCCTCACGCTGGTGCAGGACCAGGGGCGCAGCGCCGGGTTCCTGTACATGGTGCCGGTCTACAGCGCCGGCACCGATCCGATGACGCCGCAGCAGCGCACGGCCACGCTGCGGGCGCTGGTGTACGCGCCCATCGTGGCCGCCGACCTGCTCAGCGGCACGCTGGACAGCATCGACGCGGACCTTGCATTCAGCCTGTACGACGGGCCCGAAGAGGGCGGGCACCTGGTCTTCTCGGCCCAGAATCCCCCGTCCACCGACATGCCCGACTGGCTGTCGTGGCGGCCGCTGCCGGTCGTGGAGTCCAGCGTGGCGCTGCTGGACATCGGCGGGCGGCAGTTCTCGATGCGCATGGCGCCCGACACCGACTTCTGGCCCGTGCTCGACTACTGGTCGCCCAGCCTGATCCGTGTCACCGGCACCTGCATCTCGGCGCTGCTGGCGCTGGCCGTGTGGCTGCTGGCCTCTGGCGAAGCGCGCGCCCGGGCACTGGCGCAGAGCATGACGCGCGACCTGCGAAGGCTGGCCGAGGTGGTGCGCCATACGTCCAACGCCGTGGTCATTACCGACAGGGCGCGCAAGATCCTGTGGGTGAACGAGGGCTTCACCCGTGTGTACGGCTATTCGATGGACGAGGCACTGGGCAACACGCCCAAGGAGCTGCTGGGCAGCGGCAGCACCGATCCGACCAGCTACGCGGCCATCGACGCGGCAGACGCGGCGGGGCGCAGCTGCCGGGTCGAGGTGGTCAATCGAGCCAAGGACGGGCATGAGTACTGGATCGACCTGGAGATCCAGCCGCACCATGACGAAACCGGCAAGCTGGTGGGCTTCATGCAGATCGGCCAGGACATCACCGAGATCAAGCACGCCGCCGCCGAGCTGTCGCAGGCCATGGCCAACCTGGGGCGCGAACGCCAGCGGCTGGACCAGATCATCGAAGGTACCGACGCCGGTGCGTGGGAGTGGGACCTGCCCAGCGGGCGACTGATCTGCAACGAGCGCTGGGCCAGCATGGTGGGCTACACGCTGCAGGAGCTGGAGCCGCTGAGCATTCGCAAGTGGCGCACCCTGTGCCATCGCGGCGACCTGCGCAGCGCCGCGAGCCTGATGCAGCGCTACCTGGACGGCGAGCTGCCTTACTTCGAGTGCGAGATGCGCATGCAGCACCGCGAGGGCCACTGGATCTGGGTGCTGTTGCGCGGCCGGGTGTTCGACCGCACGGCCGCGGGCCGCCCGCGCACCATGTCGGGCACGCAGACCGACATCACCGAGCGCAAGGGCGCCGAAGAACAGCTGCGCGCCAGCAAGTCCTTCCTGGAGCGCGCCGAGCGGGTGGCCGGCGTGGGCGGCTGGGAGGTCGACCTGCGCACCAACCGGCTGACCTGGTCGGAGCAGACCTTCCGCATCTTCGGCGTGCCCGTGGGGCAGCAGCCCCGGCTGACCGGTGCCTTCGATTTCTTCGCCCCGGCCGAGCGCTCCATCGTCGAGCAGACGGCGCGCGAATGCATCGAGCAGCGCAAGCCCTGGAACCTGGAGCTGCCGCTGACCACGC
Organism: Pseudomonadota bacterium; assembly: GCA_018241225.1. GTDB lineage: Bacteria > Pseudomonadota > Gammaproteobacteria > Burkholderiales > Burkholderiaceae_C > Variovorax. Next base: position 52,970 of record JAFEEG010000050.1, on the reverse strand, counting down.
AAGGCGGCGCGGCCATCTGGATTCGCTCGGTGGGCGCGGTCGAGGTGGAAGACGACGTGCCCGTGCGCCTGGTGGGCACGCTGCAGGACATCTCGGTCATGCGCAACGTCCGCGAGGAGCTTCGTCGCAGCAATGCCGTGCTGCGCAGCATCCTGGACAACCTGCCCTGCGGGCTGAGCGTGTACGACGCCGACCTGAAGCTGGCGGCCTACAACGCGGCCTATCGCGAGCTGCTGGACCTGCCGCTGGACCTGCTGCTGGCGCCGGAGCCCACCTTTGCCGACGTCATTCGCCACAACGCGGCGCGCGGCGACTACGGGCCGGGCACGGTCGACGAGATCGTCGAGCGCCTGGTCAAGGGCGCCCAGGTGCCCAGGCACATGCTGTCGGAGCGGCAGATGCCCGACGGCCGGGCGCTCGAAGTGCGCAGCGCGCCCATGCCCGGCGGTGGTTTCGTGACCACCTACATGGACATCACCGAGCGGCGCCACATGGAGCGGCTCAAGAGCGAGTTCGTCTCCACCGTCACACACGAGCTGCGTACACCCATGACCGCCATCCACGGCGCGCTGAGCCTGCTGGCCTCGGGCATGGCCGGGCCGCTGCCCGAGGCGGCCGGCGAGCTGGTGGCGCGATCGGCCCAGAGCAGCGACCGGCTGGTGCGCCTCATCAACGACGTGCTGGACGTGGAGCGCATCGAGGCGCGGCTCATGCACTACGCCATGAGCGTGCAGCCGCTGGCGCCGCTGGTCGACCAGGCCGTGGACGCCACCCGCGCCTATGCGCACCAGCACGGCGTGGAGCTGGACCTGCAGGCGCGCCAGGACGACGTGCGGGTGCTGGCCGATGCCGACCGCATCGTCCAGGTGATGGTCAACCTGCTGTCCAACGCGGTGAAGTTCACCGGGCCGAGCAAGCGCGTGACGGTCCGCATGAGCGCGGCGCCTTCGGCCGTGCGCGTCTCGGTGATCGACGACGGCGCGGGCATTCCGGAATCTTTCCGCGGGCGCATCTTCGAGCGCTTCTCGCAGGCCGACAGCTCCGACCGCCGGCAAAAGGGCGGCACCGGCCTGGGCCTGAACATCTGCCGCAGCATCGTGGAAGAACACGGCGGGCGCATCGACTACACCAGCGTGGTGGGGCAGGGCAGCGAGTTCTACTTCGAGCTGCCGCTGGCTGGCTGAGCCCCTGCATGGGGCCGCTCGCCAACGGCGGCCAATTTGGGTGATGATTCGCCGTCGTCATCGGCGATGGAGGTTGAAGTGTCCGACTCTTCTGCCGCGCCTGGCAGCTCATGAAACGAATTTGGCAGCGAGCAGGACTTACGGTTCTTGCCCTGACTCTCGTCCTGTTGGTAGCGCATAGGTTCTTGCTAGCTTTCACGCCCTTGTGGGTGGACGTACTTTTCATGGTGTTCTGCGCGGTCTTGTTTCTTGCCTTGCTTGCTGCAAGGCGAACTACCAATCCAACGAGCCCAGGCGAGAAGAAGTAGATTCGATGCAACCAAGGCCGTATTCGGCCAGGAGCGGACACTCGGCAAGCCTCTTCTGACTGTCGGCTTCCGGAACGGCTTACAGTCATTCAACTGCGGCGGTCGAATGACTGGGCACGTCGTCCCTGAAGGCCGTTCTGGTGCCGAAGTGGCACCGAGGACCGGCGCGCGCCCCTCAGTCGACCGCCTGGATGTTGGAATCGCGCGCGATGCGACGCCAGCCTCCCACGTCGCGAAGCATCATGCCCCTGAACTCCTCTGGCGTGCGTAGTTGCGACGACGATGCATTCATTCGGTTCAGCATCTGCTTGAGTTCGGGCGTGCTCATGGTACGCATCACTTCCTCGTTTAGGCGGCTGACGATGGGCTGAGGCGTTCCGACTGGCAGGAAGAAACCCTGCCAGCCCACCAGATCGAAGGGGTACCCTTGCTCGCCCATAGTGGCCACGTCAGGCACCTGCGGCATGTGCAAGGGGCCGGTCACCGCGATGGCGCGCACCTTGCCCGCCTGGATAAACGGCACCGGCGTGATGGAATCGCACCAGGCGATGGAGAGGACGCCCGTGGCCAGCTCGGTCAACAGCGTCGGGATGGTCTTGTACGGCACGTGCTCGATCTGCATGCCCGTCTGCTTCTTCAGCCACTCCATGGTGAAGTGCCCATTGGACCCGATCCCCCAACTGCCATAGGTGCTGTACTTGGCCGGGTTTGCCTTGACCAAGGCGATCAGCTCGTTGAGGTTCTTCGCAGGAACCTGGGGGTTGACCAGCAGGAACACCCCACCCACCACGGTGAGCGAGACCGGCACCATATCCTTTGCGAAGTCGATGCCCAAGTCCGGCCTCAATGCCTGCAGCATCACCGTGGCGGAGGCGTTTGAATAGAGGATGGTGTAGCCATCCGGAGGCGCGCTCATGAGCGCGCGGCTGGCAATCAATCCGCTTCCACCGGGCCTGTTGTCGACCGTAAACGGTTGCTTGAAGGTGGTTGTGAGTCGGTCCGCAATGCCCCGCAGGACGATGTCGCTTCCGGTGCCGGCGGCCGAAGGAATCAGGATCTTGACCGGTCGCGAGGGCCAGGTGTCCTGGGCAATTGCGGGACGGGAAAGGCCTGTCACTGCCAGGGATGCCAAGCTGGCGAGGAAGGTAGAGCGCTTCATTTCAAATCCTCGGAAAGTACGATGGAGAGTTGTGGCGCCAGCGTCAGGCGCCGGCTTCCGCGACGGAGTCGCTGCGCACGTATTCGAAGATCGGGTCTTCGAGGTCGATGCAGGCAAACTCATCGGTTTCCTGCTGATAGTCCTCGCCGATGCGCCACTCCGGCTTGCAGCCTTGACGCGGCAAAAGGTGCACTCGGCGCTGGACGTATCCAGGATTGAAGTCCTTGGGATCGATCCACGGGCGCAGTTGCATTCCCTCGTCCTCCTGCCGAAGCACTGGCGTGACCCGGCTGGCTCCCGTGCGCCGCATGTGGTTCAGCATCTTGCAGACGAACTCGGCGACCATGCCGACCCGCAACGTCCAGCTCGAGCGGTAATAGCCGAAGACCCAGGCGAAATTAGGCACGCCGGTCAGTGCGGTGCCACGGTACGCCACCGTCTGCGCGAAGTCCACAGGCTCACCGTCCACAGTGAAGGCTATGTCGCCCATGACCGACAGGTGGAAGCCGGTTGCCGTCACGACGATGTCGGCTTCAAGCACCACGCCGGATTTGAGTTGGATGCCGTTCTCGCAGAAGCGCTCGATCTCACCCGTCACGACGCCAGCCTGTCCCTCGCGGACGCTCGCAAAGAGGCCGCCGTCCGGATCGAACGCGATGCGTTGTGTCCAGGGACGATAGTGCGGGTCGAAATGCGGAATGGCTTCGTGGCCTTCGCCCAGATGGGCACGCACGTTGGCCAGGAGTTCGCGGCGATAGTCGTCGGGTTCGTTGCGTGCACGCAGGATCGTGACGTACTTGTCGCTCAGGAGCTTGCGGCGGATGATTTCATGAATCCAGCGTTCGTCGATGTTCAGTTTGCGCAACTCGGTGGCCAGCGGTACCTCGTTGCGACCGATGTTGAAGTAGGTCGGCGAGCGCTGCAGCATGGTCACGGTGGCGCATTTCCCGGCCAGTGCCGGCAAAAGCGTGGCGGCAGTGGCCCCGGAGCCGATCACGACCACTCGCTTGCCCGTGCAGTCCAGATCCTCGGGCCAGGACTGGGGGTGCACCAGCTGGCCCTGGAAGGCGTCCATACCGGGCCACTCCGGCGTGTAGCCTTCAGCGTGCCGGTAGTAGCCGTGACAGGTCCAGAGGTAGTTGGTGGTAAATCGAACGGTCTTTCCGTCTGCCGCACGGGTGACCTCCAGGGTCCAGACATTCGTCGTGCTGGACCAGGATGCCGAGCGGATCGTGTGCCCGTAGCGGATGTGCGGCTCGATGCCGTCGTCGCGAATCACTTCTTCCATGTAGCCCAGGATCTCGTCACCCGTTGCGATCGGCTTCCTTGTCCAGGGCTTGAAGGCGTAGCCGTAGGTATAGAGATCGCTGTCCGAACGCACGCCCGGGTACTGGTGAAGCAGCCAGGTGCCGCCGAAACTGGCATGCGACTCGAGCACCGCATAGGTGTGGTCAGGACACAGGGTCGTCAGGTAGTGGGCTGCAGCTATGCCCGAGATGCCGGCGCCAACGACGATGACATCGAAGTGCCCAGCGCTGAGGTGTTGGTTCTTGTCCATTCGTTGCTCCTTTAGCGCGAGTTCGGTCGCCGTCGTTCAGAACGGCTTGTCGCCGGCCAGGGTGACGCGCTGGGCGTAGCGCGCGAGCGGGAAGTAGTCGGGAATAGCCTGGTGCATAGCGCAACGGTTGTCCCACATGGCGATGGAGCCGTTCTGCCACTTGAATCGGCACTTCATGACATCGAGCTCGGCATGCTCGATCAGCATGTCCAGCACCGCGCGGCTCTCGCGCTCGGAGAGTTGCGGAATGCGCAGCGTGTAGCTGCGATTGACGAACAGCGCCTTGCGGCCCGTGACCGGATGGGTGCGCACGACGGGGTGCTCGGCCCGGGGATAGGACTCTCTTTGGATGTTCTGGCGCACGCGGTACGCGTCTTCCCCGTCATGGATGGCGGTGAAGTTCTCGATCAACTTCTTGATGGGCTCGGACAGGGTTTCGTAGGCCAGATACATGCTGGAAAACAGGGTGTCTCCGCCGCCGTTTTCCGGAATCTTGTGCATGTACAGGATGGAGCCAGCAGGTGGCTTCTCCGCACAAGTGACATCGGAATGCCAGCGTTCGCCCTGGACATAGCCGGTGTTTTCGTCAGCCTTGATCTCGATGACCTCGGGATAGCCGGGCAGCGAGGCCATCGGATGCACGTGCAACTCGCCAAAGCGACGCCCAAAAGCGATGTGCTGCTCGATCGTCAGCTTCTGGTCCCGAAAGAAGATGACCTGGTGCTCCATCCACGCTCGGTGCACCTCCTCGAACTGAACGTCGCTGAGCGGCTGGGAGAGATCGATGCCGAACACCTCGGCGCCGATGGTGGGCGTGAGCGGCACGACGGAGATGGTCTGGTAGGAAATGGGTTCGCGCTTCATGGTGGTGGTCCTTGGTTGAGCCGGTCTGCCCCGGTGAACCGAAATTTAGAAGCTTCGAGCGAGATAGTTAATAGTACTGACGATCAATAGCATTGACGGTCAATATGATTGATGGTCAATACCATGAATCAGTACTACCATCCACGGCAGCAGCATTCGGAACGAAGGACCATGAAACAAGCGAATCAGGCCGAACGGCCGGCCGAAGATGGTGAGCCGACAGCCCCCCCTTACAAACCTGGCATTGGCCGGCTCTTGCTGCTGGCGCGCGAGATGTTCTTCCAGCGGGTAGAGCGGGCCACAGCGCAGAACTTCGATGCGCAGACGCTGCGGGTTTGCAGCCCAATGCTCCCGTTCATCGACGTGGGAGGCACCCGCAGCGTAGAGCTGGCGCGGCGAATGGGGGTGACCAAACAGGCGGTTGGCCCCAAGATCAATACGCTGGTCGACCGCGGGTTGGTCGAATGCACCAGCGACCCAGTGGACCGGCGCTCCTACTTGATCAACTTCACGCCAACGGGCCTGAAGTTCAAGGCCGATGTCCTCGCAGCTGTGCGTGACGTCGAGAAGGACCTGGAGCGCGAAATCGGGGCGGATGCGCTGGCGACGATGCGAGACGCACTGACCCACCTGGCGTACACGGAGCTCCCCGAGAGCGTGCCCGCCAAGGTGGCGCCAGCCCGCAAGCGGTCGACAAACCCCGCGGCGCGAGCGACACGTCGCGTCGCGATGCCTACGCGTGCCCAAGACCGCAAGATCGCGTAGCGGGCTTGGGTGCCAATGAAATCGTCCAAGGATCGAGACCGCAAGATGAATGCAGACGAGAAGACGGATCTGTTCCGTGCCCTGAGGGACATCGTCGGCCTGAACAACGTGCTCACTGAGGGCGACCTCAGCGCCTGGGAACAGGACTGGCGCAAGCGCAGCCGTGGAAAGTCGCTCGCAGTAGTGCGCCCAGCGAGCACGGCAGAAGCGGCAGCCGTCGTGAAAGCCTGTGCCGCTGCTGGCACGCCGATCGTGCCGCAGGGCGGAAACACCGGCCTGGCAGTGGGCGGCGTGCCTGACGAAAGCGGTCGCGAGATCGTGCTGAGCTTGCAACGCATGAATGCGGTGCGCGACATCGACCAGGCCAACCTCACCGTCACCGTCGAGGCTGGGTGCGTGCTCCAGGTGCTGCAGGAGACAGCCGAGAAGGCCGGTTTCCTGTTTCCCTTGAGCCTGGCTGCCGAAGGAAGTTGCACCATCGGCGGCAACCTCGCAACCAACGCGGGTGGGACCCAGGTCGTGCGCTACGGCAACGCCCGCGACCTGTGCCTGGGCCTGGAGGTCGTCACGCCGCAGGGGCAAGTCTGGGAAGGCACCACGGGCCTGCGCAAGGACAATACTGGCTACGACCTGCGCGATCTGATGATCGGCAGCGAAGGCACGCTGGGCATCATCACTGCGGCCACCCTAAAGCTCTATCCCATGCCTGCCGCGCGGCTCACCGCGTGGGCAGCCGTGCCCTCGCTGGAACATGCGGTGACGCTGCTGGGGATGGCCCACCAATGCCTGGGCGCCGGTCTCACGGGCTTCGAGGTCATGGGCCGATTCGCGCTATCGCTGGTGGGTAAACACATGCCGCAGCTGCGCGTACCTTTTATCGATGCCGAGGACGTGCCCTATTGCGTGCTGCTAGAGAACTCCGACAACGAGTCCGAAGACCATGCACGCGCCCGCTTCGAGGCCTTGCTCGAATCGGCCTTCGAGGACGGCTGTGTGGTGGATGCGGTGGTGGCCGAGAACATCGGGCAGGCCCGCGCCCTCTGGCATGCGCGCGAAAGCATTCCGCTGGCGCAAGCCGAGGAAGGCCTGAACATCAAGCACGACATTTCGATCGCCGTCTCGCGCATCCCGGCTTTCGTTGCGGAGACCGATGCAACTCTTCGGCGCGAGGTTCCTGGCGTGCGCCTGGTCAACTTCGGGCACCTGGGCGACGGCAACCTGCACTACAACGTGCAGGCGCCCGAGGGCGGCGACGACATTGCGTTCCTGCGCGATCAGGAGGAGCGCATTGCCACGCTGGTGTATGACGCCGTCGAGAAGTTCGGCGGGTCCTTCTCCGCCGAGCACGGCGTAGGTTCACTCAAGGTCGACAAGCTAGAAAAGCACAAGTCACCGGTAGCACTCGAAATGATGCGCGCCATCAAGCGAGCGCTTGACCCCGAAAGCATCCTGAATCCGGGCCGCGTTCTCCATCTTTGAGCGACAGCAGGCCAGAGCAACCCTGTTCACCGCCGCTATAACGAGGTCTTCCTTGGACACGCAGTTGCCGAGGTGGCTGGATTCAGGCGATGACTGCTTCGATCACAGAAACCAGCCCTCCCGGCGTTCCGCCCTTTCGGTCTGGAATGGGCACTATCCGGTCACTAGCACTCGCCCATAGCCGACCTTCGCACATCGCCCCGACCATGCGAGGCGCTAGGGGCCCTGCCACGACCCCTTGCGCGTCATGGCGCCCCACTGGCCCTGCTTGCCGCGCGCCCACTGCCACAGCCCCTTGAGCCGCCACAGGCTGTTGATCTGGCGGTAGCCGAAGTTCTCGGCCACTGCGATCAGGGCCAGGAGGGCCAGCTGCCGGTACTTGGGATAGAGGTGGAAGGACATCTCCTCCATCAGCAGGCTGGAGACCGAGAAGAGCACGCCCAGCCCGATGGCCACCAGCAGGAAGGCGGCAAAAGCCGTCCACGAGATCATTCCGTAGGCAATGGCCAGCACCATGAAGAGGTAGCCACCCACCTCCACCAGCGGCCCCAGCCACTCGAACAGCACCATGAAGGGAAAGGCCAGCCAACCGGGCGCGCCGCCCCGGCTGCCGAACATCAGGCCCCAGTGCGCCGCCAGGCTTTCGCCCAGGCCGCGCTGCCAGCGCACGCGCTGGTTGCGCAGGCTGCGGTAGTCCTCGGGCACCTCGGTCCAGCACACCGGCTCGGGCACGAATTCCATGCGGTAGGGCACGCCCTGGGCGCGCAGTTCGTGGTGCATGCGCACCACCAGCTCCATGTCCTCGCCGATGGAGCGGGTTTTGTAGCCGCCCACGCGCACCACCGTCTCGGTGCGAAACAGGCCGAAGGCGCCGGAGATGACCAGCAGCGCGTTCAGGCGCGACCAGCCCAGGCGCCCGAACAGGAAGGCCCGCAGGTACTCCACCACCTGGAACATCGCCCAGCCGTTGCTCGGCAGGCCCACGCTCACCAGGTGGCCGTCGCGCACCACGCAGCCGTTGGCCACGCGCACCGTGCCGCCGCTGGCCACCATGTCCGGGTTGCTCAGGAAGGGCCTGACCACGCGCTGCAGGCTGTCGCGCGCCAGCACCGAATCGGCGTCGACGCCGCAGAAAAGCGGGTGGCGCGCGATGTTGATGCCGGCGTTGAGCGAGTCGGCCTTGCCGCCGTTTTCCTTGTCGATCACCCACAGGTTGGGGTGGACCGTGGAGCGGTACACCGCGCGGATCGGCTGGGTGGGCAGGCGCGCCGCGTAGGCCTGCGGAAAGGGCTCCAGCGCAAAGGCCTCGCGCAGCACGTCCAGCGTGGCATCGCGCGAACCGTCGTTGATGACGATGACCTCGAAGTCGGCATACGTCAGCTGCAGCATCGAGCGCACCGAGGCCACGATGGTGGCCTGCTCGTTGAAGGCCGGCATGAGCACGCTGATGGACGGCTCCAGGCCCGAGTAGGCCTGCGGCAACTCTTCGAGCAGCCGCTCCTGGCTGTTGCGCATGAGCGAGGTGATGGCCAGCAGGTTCAGCCCGAAGTAGCTCAGGTTGAGCAGCACGAAATAGCCCAGTACGAACCAGGTGGCGGCGTCGATGAGTGTCGCCATCAGGCCAGGCTCCGTTCTGCAATCACGTGCGACAGGATGCCCCGGGCCTCGGGGCTGGCACTGGCGCAGAGTTCGTCGAGTTCGCCCGGGGGCAGCAGCGGCGAGGCGGCCAGCGCCTGCGCGGCGCCGTAGCGCACCCACCACTGCTCGTCCTGCAGCAGCTGCGCCAGCAGGCGGATGTCGGCCGCTGCGCCAAGGCGGGCCACGGCGGCAACGCTTTCGCTGCGCACGCGCCAGTCGGCATGGCGCAGCAGGGTGCGCAATGCCGGCAGATGCTGCGGGTGGCGCACCAGACGCAGCGCGGCGGCGATTTCCTCGGGCGGCTCGCCGGGCTGCATCAGCAGGGCCAGGTGGCGCGTTGGCAGGTCCAGCCGCAGCGCGGCGGCCAGCTCCAGCGCGCGCAGGCGGCCCGGGTGCCCCAGCCGCACGATCGATTCGGTGATGAGCGTGCGGCAGGCATCGCGGGCCGGCGAGAGGATGCGGGTGAGGCGGGCTATGTCCCAGTCGCGCCGCGACAGCACCAGGGGAAACAGGCTCTCGGCCCCGCCGCTGGCATCGATCTGGATGAGCGCGCGCGCCGCCAGCAGCGACAGCACGGTGTCGTCGCTGGCCGCGGCGCTGCGCAGCGCGTGCCGCGCCGAGTCTTCCCGAAGGTGGCCCAGCGTGAGGATGGCCAGCAGGCGCGTGGCGCGGTGGCGGCCGTCGAGCATGCGCCGGGCCATCTCCTGGCATTTCAGGCGCCGGGCCAGCTGGTTGAGGTGCTGCGAAGCTTCGCCATGCAGCGATTCATGCAGGTAGTTCCACAGCTTGAGGAAGGCGAACTGGTCGCGTGCGGCCAGGGCCGGCAGCTGTGTGTCGACCGGGCCCATGGATGCCGCCATCAACAACGGGCGCCAGCGCTTCTCGAAGGACTGGGAACGCGCGAACTCGCGCGCGCGGCGCCAGCGCAGCACCACGATCAGCCCCAGCAGCACCAGCGTGAGCAGCGCGATGGCCGCCGCCAGCACCAGTGCCGATTCCAGGAAGATGTCAGAACGAGTACTGAACACCCAACCGGCCTCCGGTGCGCGTGTAGAAGGTGCCCTGCTCGACGCGCGTGAGGGCGTAGGTCAGTGCCCAGCGCGGGGTCAGGTGGTGGCGGCCCAGCAGGGCGATGGAGCGCACGTCGGAAATCACCACGTCGTTGGGCGCGATCGAGGTGGCTTCCTGGCCGTAGGCGGCAATGACGCCGATCATGTTGCGCTCGCCGTAGTAGTAGTTGCCCCGCACCTCGAAGCTCTGCGCGTAGGTGCCCAGGGCACGCACCGGCTTCCAAGCCACCGACCAGCTGAAGTCGGACACGTACTGCTCCAGCCGCAGCGAGCCTTCGGTGACGTGGTCTTCGGCGTAGTTGGCCGACTTCAGGCCGCCATACAGCAGCCAGGCCGGCGCGAACTCCCACTGCAGCTGGCCCGCCACCATGTTGCGCGGCAGGAAGCTCGCGTCGGGGCTGAGGCTGCCTTCGATATTGAAGGCCAGCTTGTCGGTCAGCGGCATCAGGTAGTAGGCGGCCGCGCTGACGTCTTCCACGCCGAAGCGCTTGACGTCGTGCAGCGACACGCCCAGGTACTCGCGCTGGCCGAAGCGGTGGGTGATGTCCACGCCCGCGTCCTGCCAGTCGGGCGAGTCGTTGCTCAGCGACTCGCGGGAATAGCCCAGCTCGACCGCGGTGGGCAGTTGCGCTGTCTGCGCGCTGGCCAGCAAGGGGCTGCCCAGGCCCAGGGCGACGAGGCCGGCAACGGCGCGCCTCACTTGGGCGCCTTCGTGTAGCGCCGCACGCGCGCCATCAGCTCATTGGGAGCAAAGGGCTTGTGGATGTAGTCGCTGGCGCCGGAATCGAGCGCGCGGACAGCGTCCTGCTCGCGCGTCTTGGCGGTGAGCATGAGCACCGGCACGGCGTCCCACGCCGGCGTGGCGCGAATCAGCTCGACCAGCTGGAAGCCGTCGACAAAGGGCAGCATCACGTCCAGCAGCACGATGTCGACCGGCGGCTGGCTTTGCACATAGGCCATGGCGCTGCGGCCTTCGCGCTGCAGATCGACACGAAAGTTCTCGCGTTCGAGCATGAATTGCAGCAGGTAGGCGATGTTGTCGTCATCTTCGACGACCAGCGCCCCGGGACGAATCGGCGAGCTTGAATTCATCTATCGAACGGGATTCTCGAAGGGGTTGCGGGTGCCGGCGCATGCCGGCCGGAAGGCCGCCATCTTAAGAAATGCGGTCGTCCGAGATCACATAGATTAACAATTGGAGATGCAAGTGGGCGTTGTGGCAAGCCCGGGTTGCCTGGGCTTGTGCGACCGGTTCAGGGCGCCGTGGCCACTTCATGCCGCGCCCAGCGCAGCCGGATGCACGTGCCCGCGCCGGGTCGACTCGAAATCTGCAACTGCGCGCCGATGCCCTCGGCCTGCTCGGCCAGGCCCACCAGCCCGTAGTGCCCGGCCGCGTCGGCGCCGGTCTCGAAGCCCACGCCGTCGTCGGCAATTTCCAGTTCCACGTCGCTGCCGTCGTTGCTGCGTGCCAGCTGCACCCGCAGTTGCTGGGCACCCGCGTGCCGCTCGACGTTGCGCAGCATTTCCTCGCACATGCGATACACCGTATCGGCCGGCTCGGCGGCCAGGCTCGAAAGCCCGGGGTCGATGCGGCAATCGAGCGCGATGCCCGAGCGCTCGGACAGCGTCTTGGCCAGCTCCGACAGCGCGGCGCCCAGGCCTAGGTCGCGCACCGGGTTGCTGCGCAGCTGGTCGATGGCCAGTCGCGCTTCGGACAGGCCTTCGCGCGCGGCCTGCTCGGCGCGCACCAGTTCGTCGGGCAGGGCCTCGGGCTTGGATACGGCCATGTGCTTGAGCACGCGGATCTCGGTGAGCATGGCCATCATCGAATGGGCCAGCGTGTCGTGCAGGTCGCGCGCCAGGCGCAGGCGCTCGCGCACCACGGCGGCGTCGCGCGATTCCTTGGCCAGGCGGCTGATTTCCTCGGTGCGCTCGCGCACGCGCTCGTCCAGCTCGGCGTTGAGGCGGCGCAGCTCGTCGCGCTCTTGCTGCAGGTTGGCCAGCAGGCGGTCGAGCGCCGTGCCCAGTCGGGCCGCCTCGTCGCTGCCTTCGGGCACCTCGATGTGCGATGCGCTGCCGGCCAGCAGCGCGTCGGCCGACTTGGCCATGACGCTCACGCGCCGGGTGAGCCGACGCGCCACCACCACGCCGCTGACGGCCGCCACCAGGCCCAGCACGCTCAGCATCAGCGCAATGCGCCACTCGATGGCGGTGGCGAAGGCGGCCACCGATTCCACCGGCTGGATCACCACCACCTGCCAGCCCAGGCGGCGCAGGGTGCCATCGGGTGATTGCGGCGGCGTGGCGATCAGGTAGGGCGCGTTGCCCATCAGGCGGCGCAGGCGGATGCGCTCGGGCAGGTCGGAGCCGTCGTTGCCCAGGTTGGCCACCCGCCGGTCGAAGGGAACCAGGGGCTCGCCCGCGTCGCGCCAGCGCTTGCCTACCAGGGCCTGCGGGCCTTCGCGCACCACGCCGTCGCGGTCGATCAGCAGCCATTCGCCGGGCGAGGCGCGCACGCTGGAGACCAGCTTCTGCACCCAGCGCCACTCCATCTGCGCGGCCACCACGCCGACGATGGCGCCGTCGGCGTTGGTCACCGGCGCGGTGAGCTTGAGAAAGTGCTCGCCGGGGGCGCGGCCCTCTTCGATCCACGCCACGTCCAGGCCCTGCGACATCCAGGCGTGCTGGAACACGTTCTGGCCGATCACGCCCTGGTCGGTGGCGCCGACGATGAAGCCGTCGGCATCGGTCACCGCCAGCCACACCAGGTCGGGCACGCCCAGGCGCACCGCCTGCAGCGAGCGCTTGATGCCTTCGCTGTCGCTTTGCTGCACGTCTTCGGACAGCATGGCCGCCACCACGCTGACCGACTGCAGACGCAGCAGCAGGGCGGTGTCGAGCTCGGCGCTGACGTGCTCGCCCGCCGCGTCGAGCCGGCGGCTGTACTGCTCCAGCAGCGTGGAGCGCACGAAGGAGCTCAGCCACAGGTTGGCCGCCAGCGCCAGGCACAGGGCCAGGGCAACCAGCAGCCAGCCGACGGCGGCCGCGAGGCTGCGCCGCGGGTCCATGCGCTGCAGCAGGTTGCGGATCACGGCGCTGGCCATGCGGGGGTGCTGCCCTTGGGGTGGAACGGGGGTGAATCGGTCATGCGTTGCAGATTCTGGTCATGCGCAGCGTTTTGCCGCCATGACTTTGGTCATGAGTGCTTGCCCTGATTCATTGGGGTTTGTCTCGATTCCGCGCGTGACTTCCGGCAGGCGCGCGTTCGGGCGATCACGCCCACAGTTCGCCCATCGAGTTCGCCCTTCAAGTTTGCCCATTACTCAGCACGGAGACACGAGCCCATGAACACCACCCCACTCAAGCACGGCGCCGACAGCGGCCAGCCCGTGCGCTGGTCCGACAACCGCTGGCTGCAGCTGGTTGTCGGCATCGTCTGCATGATCGCCACGGCCAACATCCAGTACGCCTGGACGCTGTTCGTGCCGGAAATCCAGGGCAAGTTCGGCTGGGAGCGCGCTTCCATCCAGATCGCCTTCACCATCTTCGTGCTGGTGCAGACCTGGCTGGCCCCCATCGAGGGCTACTTCATCGACAAGTTCGGCCCGCGCGTGATCGTCGCCCTGGGTGCGGTGTTCATCGGCGCGGCCTGGGTCATCAACTCGCAGGCCACCACGCTGCTGGGCTTCTACGTCGGCGCGGCCATCGGCGGCATCGGCGTGGGCTCCATCTACGCCACCTGCATCAACAACGCGCTCAAGTGGTTCCCCGACCGCCGCGGCCTGGCCGTGGGCCTGACGGCCGGCGGCTACGGTGCCGGCTCGGCCGCCACCATCCTGCCCATCGCGGCCATGATCGAATCGTCGGGCTTCCAGCAGGCCTTCCTGTTCTTCGGTCTGCTGCAAGGTTCGCTGGCGTTTGCCGCGGCCTGGTTCCTGCGCGCTCCCAAGGGTGGCGAGATGCGTGTCGCCTCGACCAAGCTCAACCAGAGCCGGCGCGACTACACGCTGGGCGAGGCCCTGCGCACCAAGCTGTTCTGGCTGATGCTGCTGATGTTCACCTGCGTTGTCACCGGCGGCATGATGGCCGTGGCGCAACTGGGCGTGATCGCACAAGACCTCGGCGTGAAGAACTTCAAGGTCGACCTGTACTTCGTGACCATGGCCGCGCTGCCCCTGGCGCTCATGCTCGACCGCATCATGAACGGCATCTCGCGCCCCATGTTCGGCTGGATCTCCGACCACATCGGCCGCGAGAAGACCATGGTGATCGCCTTCACGCTGGAAGGCCTGGGCATCATCGCGCTGGGCTACTTCGGTCACAACCCCTGGGCCTTCCTGATCCTGTCGGGCGTGGTCTTCCTGGCCTGGGGTGAGGTGTATTCGCTGTTCTCGGCCCTGGCCGGCGATGCCTTCGGCACCAAGCACATCGGCAAGATCTACGGCGTGCTGTATTGCGCCAAGGGCATCGGCGCGCTGTTCGTGCCCATCGGCAACCTGATGATGGAAGCCACCGGCACCTGGTCGACCGTGCTCTACACCGTGGCGGGGCTGGACCTGTTCGCCGCCTTCCTGGCCATCGTGGCGCTGCGCCCGATGCTCAAGGCCCACGTGTCCGACAGCAAGCTGCCGCCGCCCGAGCCGCCGCGTGCGCCGATGAACGGCCTGGCAACCGCTGGCTGATCTACAGAAGCAAACAAGTTCTCTGTCCCCCGTGTGGCACGGGGTCTTCGCGGGGCGCGGCTGGTGGCTGCGCCCCGCTTTTTTAATTTCAGGGCGCGAGGCAAGTCCTTCATCGATTCTTCATATAGTTCTAGTAACATGGAAATATGGAAGAGAATGAAGTTGTCCGCTCGTTGGCCGCGCTTGCGCAGTCTGCCCGCCTGCAGGTGTTCCGCGCCCTGGTCATTGCCGGGCCGCGCGGCATGACGCCTGGCGTGATGGCCGAGGGTTCGGGCATCCCCGCCAACACGCTGTCCTTTCATCTCAAGGAGTTGCTCAACGCGGGCCTGGTCACCCAGGAACGCCAGGGCCGCAACCTCATCTACCGTGCCTCGTTCGAGCGCATGAATGCACTGCTGGGTTATCTCACGCAGAACTGCTGCCAAGGGGAAGCTTGTGCGGTCGGCCTGGATGGCGCGGCGTGCAAGTGCTGACGCGTCGCACCGCAGGGGCAAGGGGCTTGGCATGAACCACATTGGCAGAAGCCTGCTGGCCGAGGCACTCGGCACGGCGCTGCTGCTCGCCGTGGTCATCGGCTCGGGCATCATGGCCGAGCGGCTGGCGGGCGGGAACATGGCCATTGCACTGCTCGCGAACACGCTGGCCACCGTGGGCGGGCTGTATATCCTCATCGAGGTGTTCGGGCCCGTGAGCGGCGCGCATTTCAACCCGGCGGTGTCCCTGGTCATGGCGGCCCGCGGCGCCATGCCTCGCTCGCTGTTGGCACCCTATGTCGTCGTCCAGTTCGCTGGTGCCGTGCTGGGTGCCTGGCTCGCTCACGCGATGTTCGACATCACCATCCTTCAGTTGTCGACCAAGGCCAGGAGCGGTGCAGGCCAGTGGGTCGCGGAGGCGGTTGCCACCGCGGGGTTGGTGCTGGTGATCCTGCGGGCGCCTGCGAGCCGCGTGGCCGCGATGGTGGCTTGCTACATCGGGGCGGCATACTGGTTCACGGCATCGACCTCCTTTGCCAACCCTGCGGCCGCGTTCGGCCGCATGTTCACCGACACCTTTGCAGGCATCGCTCCTGCCAGCGTTGCGGCCTTCGTGGTCGCCCAGCTGGCCGGCGCCGGCATCGGTGCCGCCATCCACAAGGCGTTGGGCCTGCCTCGCATCGCAGCAGGCCGACCCGGCGCCGCCAATCGATCATTGCCATGACCACCATCACCATCTATCACAACCCCGCCTGCGGAACCTCGCGCAACACCCTGGCGCTCATCCGCCACAGCGGCGTGGAACCCGAGGTCGTCGAGTACCTCAAGACGCCGCCCAGCAAGCAGCGGCTGCAGGCGCTCGTGCGCGAGATGGGTATTCCGGTTCGCGCGCTGCTCAGGGAAAAGGGCACGCCCTACGCCGAGCTCCAGTTGTCCGACCCCAAGTGGTCCGACGAGGAACTGGTCGACTTCATGCTCGCGCACCCCATCCTCATCAATCGGCCCATCGTGGTGACGCCCCTGGGCACGAAGCTGTGCCGTCCGTCCGAGGCTGTCCTCGAAATCCTGCCGAGCCCGAAGCTGGCTCCGTTCACGAAGGAGGATGGCGAGCGGGTCGTCGACGACGGGGTCCGCCGTGCTTGAGCCGGGCACGGCTAGTGCATCTGCAGCACCCGCTTGATCAGCTGCTTGACGGGCTTGGGAAGGGCGGTGCGCAAGGTGGTCATGGCCTCGTCCTTGATCGCCGCCACCACATAGGGCCCGAGCGTAGGCGCCAGGTCGTCGTTGGGCGCGAAGATGTTGGTGGCGTGGATGTCCTTCCAGCCCAGCTTCTCGTAGGCCAGCAGCTTGAAGAAGTTCTCGGCGTTGAGCCAGTCGCCGGCCACGTCTTCGCCAAACGGGCCAGCCGAGTGATGGGGGAAGGAGTACTGCTCCGTGCTTCCGTTGACCCGGATGCTGCAGTCCTTGTACCTGGTCGATACCGAGTTGCCGTCCACCAGCTTGTAGGCGCGGTAGTTGCCCTGGCTGACCAGCAATGAAAAGACTTCGATGCTGTGCGACTCGGCCGAGATGAAGGGCGGGCGGATGTCGTTGGCAAACAGCGCGGCCAGGATGGCCTGGTCGTAGTGCTCGATGTCTATCTTGATGTAGTAGGGCTCGCCGTGCGCCGCGATGATGTCCAGCACGGACTTCGACGGCAGGAGGATCTTCTCGAAGGCACCGACGTCGTCGGTGGGTGCCGGAAACTGGCTGAGAACGTGATTGAACTTGTGGATGTAGAAGTAGACCTGGTCGCTCGAGTCATCCGTGGTGACCACGCAGCTTTCCATGTGGAGCTTGCCGCTGGCGATCTCGCCTGAAAACCGCTGCCGGATGCGCTCGCACAGCATCGGGTTGGCCTCCACGGCCACGACCACATCCGCCTTCTTCAGGTAGTAGGGAATGTCGTCGCCGTTGTTCGACCCAAAATCGTAGATGACCTTCCTGGTCATCGATGGATTGGCGGCCATGTTGTTGTCCCGGGCGTAGGGGGGGACAATTTTGCGCCTGTTGCACCGCGTTGTGCAGCTTTGCGCCGCCGGCCTTCAATCGCCTTCTGGCTTGTCCTGCGGCATGGGCGATGAACTCGCCTCGTCGATGAACCGAATGCGGCGGACCACGAGTTCGTCGATTTCCAGGCGCCGGATCCGGGCCCGGCCCACGGAGAGCCGCGCGATGGACAAGGCCCCGATGGCCAGCGCACCGAAGGCCGCGGCGCCGAGCAGGATGGAACCCAGGGCGGCCGTACCGACGGCATGGGCGCCCGTTGCTGCCGCCGGAAGGGCGCGTGCGGGCTTCGATGGCATCAGGCGCATGGCATCTGCCTTTCGTTTGCTTGCTTCGCTATGCCTTGGCCAGGAAGGCTGCAACCAGGGCGTTCGCGTGTCCGTGCCCGAGCTGGTGCTGCGTCTTGAGCATGCTCACCAGCTCCATGTGCTTTTGCGGCCCGGCGTCCTTGAGAACGCCCATCCAATGGGCAATCGGCTTGCCGTAGGTCTTTTCGATGGAAGGGAAGTAGGAGGCGGGGCCTTTTACCTTGTTCGTTTCCGTCATTGGCGTTCCTTGCGAATGGGCCCGCGCCGCACTCAGATGTGCAGCGCCGCCAGGCCACCCACGGCCAGGCCGATGCCCGCAACCCCGAGCATGCCCCGCTCCAGCCATTTCTTCCGGGTCAGCAGCGCCATGGCCGCCAGTGCAATGGAGACCTGCAGGGCGGTGGTGGCCTGCGCCCAGCGGTGGTGCTGGTGCATCTGTGCGTCCGACTTCTGGTCCCAGTCGTTGGCCTCGGCCTCGAGCTTCTGTGCAACGAGCAGGATTTCTCCCTTCTCCTGCTCGTAGCGCGACACCTTGGCCTGCCAGCCCGGCTTGCGGTCTTCGGGCGAGGTGTCCCTGGCAAACTCGGCCAGCGACTGCTTCGTGCTCTTGGACTGGAAGTAGTTCCACTGGTTGGACGCCTCGGTCTTCTTCATGCCGGCGTTGTTCTTGTACAGGCCTGCATTCGCCTGCGTGAGCCCGCCCATGTACGCAAAGATGGCACCCACCGTGGCGATGACCGCCGTGCACACGGCAATCTGGCTGGTCATGCTCTTGCGGCCGGAGGCGCTGGAGGCCTCCTCGGCCCGATGATCGGAATGGTCGTGCGCACCTGCGTGCTCGAGTTCGTGGTCGTGCGGACCGTGCACGTGATAACCGCCTGCTGACATGGATCGCCTTGTGATGGGGGAGGCAAGTATGACCAAGCCGGCGTGCATCGACCCTCATCGAAAACACGCAGGCGAAGCGGCTGTTGTTTTTCGTCCCGCGCTCAGGCGCCGTCCGGCTTGGCGCCGCCGCGCGCCAGCACCAGCACCGCCAGTTCGGTGCGGGTGTTGGCATGGAGCTTTTGCATGATGCGGCTCGCGTGGTTCTTCACCGTGCCCTCGGCCAGGTGCAGCGCCGAGGCGATCTGGCGGTTGCTCTGGCCCTTGGCAATGAGTTCCAGCACGGCGGCTTCGCGGTCGGTCAGCGCATCGGGCGCGGGCACCCCGGCTGCGGCGGCAGGCATCGGCGCCGCTGTTGTGGTTGCTGCCGCTGCGGAAGCGGGGGAGGCGGTACCCGGCTCCGATGGCAGCACGGTGTCCTGCGGCTCCTGCACCATCCGGTTGGCCAGCAGGCGAAACTGGTCCATCACCTTGCGCGCGATCTGCGGTGTCAGGCGAGATTCGCCCCGGTGCACCGCGCGCACCGTGTCCAGCACTTCGTCTTCCGACGCATCCTTGAGCAGGTAGGCCTGCGCGCCGGCGCGCACGGCATCGAACACCAGCTCGTCGCGGTCGAAGGTGGTGAGCACCATCACGCGGGTATTGGGCAGGGCGGCGGCAATCTCGCGGGTGGCCAGCACGCCGCCCTTGCGCGGCATGTGCAGGTCCATCAGCACCACGTCGGGCAGCAGTTGCCTGGCCAGCGCCACTGCTTCGACGCCATCGGCCGCCTGGCCCACCACCTCGATGTCGGGCGCGGCATCCAGCAGCAAGGCCATGCCGCGGCGGATCAGCACCTGGTCGTCCACGACCAGCACGCGAATGCGCGAACCCGAAGGCAGGGCAGAAGAAGACGGGGCCGCATGTGCGGCCCCGGGGGAATTCTCGGTGGGCACCAGAAATGTCTCCAAATTCTTATGTGCCCATTGTGCCGGGCCAATGGCGGCCCGGGAGAGAGGAAGGGTACCTACTTGGCGTTCATGTCCACCGGCAGGATCTCGTTGCCGATGAAACGCGTCCACACGTAGTCGTTCTCGTTGAGGGCGTCGTGGTTCTCGGGCGTGAAGGGCTTGTCGTAGGTCTTGATCAGGCCCTCGTACTTGCCGATCTTGTAGAAGCCCTCGCGGATGTCGTCGCCCTTGGTGCTGCCGGCCTTGTCGATGGCCAGGGCCACCAGGTTCATCGCGTCGTAGGCATTGGCCACGCCCACGGCGGGGGTCACGTCGCCCGGGCCCTTGATGTCGGGGTACTTTTTCTTCAGCGCGGCCAGCACGCGGTCGCCCACGGGCGTCTGCTTGCCGAAGAAGCTGTAGGTCTGCACGAAGACCACGTCCTTGGCATTGGGGCCTGCCAGTTCGGAAAAGCGTCCGCCGGCCGGACCCCAGTGCGAGACGATGGGCGGCTTCCAGGCCATGCGGTCGAGCGACTTCACCACCTGCGCCGACGGGCCCACGTTGCCCACCATCAGCAGCGAATCGGCACCGGCGGACTTCAGGCGCGACAGTTGCGGGGTCACGTCCACGTCGTTGGCCTCGAACTTCTCCAGGCCGGCAGGCTTCACGCCCTTGGCCTTGAGCGCGGCCACCAGGCCATTCATGTTGGATTCGCCCCATGGGTTGTTGACCACGATCACGCCGGGGCTCTTGACCGAGTACTTGTTCTGCGCGTACTGCAGCATGGCCTTGTCCACGATCTCGTCCACGGCCGAGACGCGGAATGCGTAGTTGGGGTTGGCGCCGTTGTGGGTGATGGGCGTGCCCGCGGCCCACGGACCCATGAAGGGCACCTTCTGCTCGTTGGTGATCTGGATGATGGCCAGCGACACGGGGGTGTCCAGGCCGCCGATCAGCACCGCCACCTTTTCCTTGAAGATCAGCTCGCGCGCGGCCACCTGGCCCTTGGCGGGGTTGGCTTCGTCGTCGCGGCGCACCAGCACCAGCTGCCGGCCGCCAAGCACGCCGCCCTTGGCGTTGATCTCGTCGATGGCAATGGTCAGGCCCCGCTGGATGGCTTCACCCGCCTTGGCCGACTGGCCGGACAAGGCCGTTACCAGGCCGATCTTCACGGGGTCGGCGGCGAGTGCCGGGCCGGCGATCAGGACGCCGCAGGCGGCGGCGATCAGGTGCCGGCGCGCAATCTGCACTCGGCTGGAAGTGGTTGCGGGCATGCTTGTCTCCTTTTGTATGAGTGAGGAACGCCAGCGCAATTTAGTCGCAGCACCGGGCCTGCGCAGCCTCCCCAGGCGCATAGTCCGAATTCATGAACTGAATAAAGGGGCGCAGCTCCTGAAAGGCGGCCCAGCGCCGCCGCGGCCTACTGCACCAGCACTTCGGCGATGAGCGAGCGGATCCAGCGGTTGGCCGGATCGTGGTGGTAGCGCTCGTGCCAGTGCTGCTTGATCTCGAAGGACGGGATCTTGATCGGCGGCTCGATCATCTTGATGCCGGGGAAGTCCGAGAAGGCCAGCGCCAGGCGGCGCGGCACCGTCACCACGTAGTCGGATTGGCTCACGATGATGGGCACCGCGGTGAAGTGCGGAATGGTCAGCGCCACCGGCAGCCGATGCCGCGCAAACGCCCGCTGGACCACCGCCGCGTGGCCGGTGCCGGGCGTGGTGATGATGGCGTGGCGCATCTCCATGAACTCGTCCATGCCGACCGGGCTGTGGGCATGCGGATGGTCGGCGCGCATGAGGCACACGAAGTTGTCTACGTACAAACGCTGTTGGTAGAAACCCGCTCTCAAATCGGGGAAAAAACCGATGGCCAGGTCCACGTCGCCGGAGGCCATGGCGGCTTGCTCGCCGTACTCCGGAATGCGCAGCACATTGACCTTGGCGTTGGGTGCGCGCTGCACCATGGTGCGCAGCAACTTGGGCAGGAAAACCGCCGCACCGATGTCGGTCACGTAGAAGTTGAAAGTGCAGGTGGCCGACAGCGGCTCGAAGGTGGTGTCGATGTTCAGCGAGTTGGCCACCAGCTCGCACGCGCGCTGTATCGGCGGCCCCAGCATCTCGGCATACGGCGTGGGCTGCATGCCTCCGCCGGTGCGCACGAAAAGCGGGTCGTTGAAGGTCTTGCGCAGCCGCGCGAGCGCGTTGCTCATCGCCGGTTGCGAGAGGCCGATGCGCCTGCCTGCGGCCGTGATGTTGCGGTCTTTCAGGATCGCATCGAACACCACGAGCAGGTTCAGGTCCAGGGAACTGAGGCGGAGGCTGTTATCCACGGCGTGAATCTTAAACATATCCGATGCCGTCTGGACACCCCATGCACCCCATTCATACAGTGCCCTCACAACACAACCGTTGCACCGATTCGACGAAAGGTATCCACGTGCCAGTCTCCGTCTCTATCAAACCGAACCTGTACAAGGATTCAGTTGCGTTGATGCGCATCGGGCAGCTCGTGCTGGCCCAAGAAGGCGTGAAGCGCGTGACCTTGCTCATGGGAACCCCCGCCAACAAGGCCATCATGGCCGCCTCGGGCCTGCTCGACGCCGCCTTCGAGGCCGCGCGCCCCGGCGACGTGATGGTCAGCATCGATGCAGACTCCGATGCGCTGGTGGCCACCGCGCAGGCCGACGTCGACGCGCAGCTCGAAGGCTCGCAGAAGAAGGACGATGGCGGCGGCGAGGGCTTCAAGCTGCCGCTGCGCTCCATCGGCATGGCAAGCACCCGCTCCGATGCCGTGCTGGCGCAGATCTCCGTGCCCGGCCCCTACGCCGCCGGCGAGGCGATGAAGGCGCTGCGCAAGGGCATGCATGTCTTCCTGTTCAGCGACAACGTGCCGCTGGAGCAGGAGCGCGCACTCAAGGAAGTGGCCGCGCGCAAGGGCCTGCTGGTGATGGGGCCCGACTGCGGCACCGCCATCATCCGCGGCACGCCGCTGGGCTTTGCCAACGTGGTGCGCGACGGCGCCATCGGCCTGGTGGGCGCCTCCGGCACCGGCCTGCAGGAAGTCAGCAGCCAGATCGACACGCTGGGCCAGGGCATCCGCCATGCCATCGGCACCGGCGGGCGCGACGTGTATGCCGAGATCGGCGGCGCAACCATGCGCCAGGCCATCGACCTGCTGGCCGCCGACGCCGCCACGCGCGTGATCGGCATCGTCTCCAAGCCGCCGGCACCCGAAGTGGCGGCGCGCATCTTCGAGCAGCTCGAAGCGGTGGGCAAGCCGGCCGTGGTGCTGTTCCTGGGCGCCGAGGCGCCGGCACGCAAGCTGCCGCCGCACATCGTGGTGGCCACCACGCTCTTCGATGCAGCCGCGGGCGCCGTGGCGCTGCTCGAAGGCAAGACCTACGCACCCTCGCGCCAGAGCGACGAGTCGGTGCGCGTTTCGCAGAGCGAGGCCGACAGCCTGGCGCCCACGCAGCGCGCCGTGCGCGGCCTGTACTCGGGCGGCACCTTCGCTTCCGAGGCGCAGATCCTGTGGAACCGCCTGGGCCTGGGCGTGCAGGACGGCCACGAGGCCGTCGACCTGGGCGACGATGAATACACCGTGGGCCGCCCGCATCCCATGATCGACCCGAGTGCCCGCCTGGAGCACATCGAGCGCGAGGCGGCCGACCCGACCACCGCGGTGATCGTGCTGGACGTGGTGCTGGGCTACGCCGGCCACGAAGACCCCGCCGGTGCGCTGGCTCCGGCCATTGCCGCGGCCAAGGCCTCGTGCGCCAAGGCCGGGCGGCACCTGTCGGTGATCACCTTCGTGTGCGGCACCGAGCGTGACCCGCAGCGCCTGTCGGTGCAGCAGGCCCGCCTGCGCGAAGCCGGCGCCCTGGTGCTGCCCAGCAGCACGGCAGCCGCCCGCATGGCAGGCGAGATCGGACTGCGCGCCGCGGCGCGTGCCAAGAAACCCACTCTGGAAGCGGTGAAGTAAATGAACAGCCGAATCGACGCCGTCGCCGCGCAGCGCGACCTCCGTGCGGCCCAGCGCCGCGTCGTCATCGCCTTCGGTGGCAATGCCGCGTATCCGCCGGGCATCAAGGGCCTGGCTTCGGAGCAGATGGCGCTGATGGCGCAGGCTTGCGAGCACCTGGCGCGCATCGTGCAGGAGGGTTTCAAGATCGTCCTCACGCACGGCAACGGGCCGGTGGTGGGCAACATCCTGTTTCGCATGGCGCGTACCGCCAATGAGCTGCCGCCCATGCCCATGGATGTGTGCGTGGCCCACTCGCAAGGCGGCATGGGCTACATGCTGCAGCAGACCCTGGCCAACGTGCTGCACGAGCACGGCGTGGACATGGAGGTCAGCTCCATCGTCACGCAGGTGGAAGTGGATGCCAACGACCCCGGCTTTGCCAACCCGACCAAGCCGGTGGGGCGCTTCTTCAGCGAGACGGATGCCGAGCAGCTCACCCGCGAGCAGGACTGGCGCTTTGTAGAAGACTCGGGGCGCGGCTACCGGCGCGTGGTGCCTTCGCCCCAGCCCCTGCGCATCGTCGAGCTGGGTGCCATGGAGGCACTGCTGGCGGCCAACGTGATCCCGATCACCGTGGGTGGCGGCGGCATTCCGGTCACCCGCGACGAGAAGGGTTGCTACCACGGCGTGTCGGCCGTCATCGACAAGGACCTCACCAGCGCGATGCTGGCCGCGCAACTGGGCGCGCAGTCGCTGGTGATGCTCACCGGCGTGGACCGCGTGGCCGTGGATTTCGGCAAGCCGACGCAACGCGCCATCGACCGCATGACGGCCGCCGAGGCCCGTGCCCACCATGCCGACGGGCAGTTCCCGCCCGGCAGCATGGGCCCAAAGATCGAAGCCGCGCTGCGCTACCTGGACGCCGGCGGCACCGAAGTGATCATCACCTCGATCGAATGCCTGCACGGTGCGCTGCAGGGCACCGCCGGAACCCGCATCGTCCCGTGAACGCGGGCCGCTGAAGAACACGATTAGGAGAAAACATGAGTGTCGCGCTTCTCGAACAAGACGGCCTGTCCGTCATGAACGTGGGTCTGGAGTCGTTCACGCGCAGCGTGACCGAGCGTGGCGGCCAGGCCCTGCAACTGGACTGGCAGCCGCCGGGCGATGCGGATGCATCGCTGGCCTGGGCGCTGGCCAACCTGGCCGGCGATGCCGATGACCCGCAATGCATCGGCTCGAAGATCGATGTTGCCAACAAGGAAGCGGTGGAGCGCATCGTCGCGGCCCAGCCCATGCTGGTGGACGTGGCCCTGCACGCCCGCGACGTGTGGCCCGACATCGGCCGCACGCTGCTGCATGCCGGCGCGCCCATTGCCTGGGACAAGATGTGCGGCCCCATGCGCGGCGCCATGGTCGGTGCGGTGCTGTACGAAGGCTGGGCCGACACCGAGGCACAGGCCGAAGCGATGCTGGGCCGCGGCGAGTTCAAGTTCGCCCAGTGCCACGACTACGGCGCCGTCGGCCCGATGGCCGGCGTCATCTCCTCGTCGATGCCGGTGTTCGTGGTGCGCAACGAGACCTTCGGCAACATGGCCTACTCGAACATGAGCGAGGGCATTGGCCGCGTGCTGCGCTTCGGCGCCAACGGGCAGGACGTGATCGACCGCCTGCGCTGGATCGAGAACGTGCTGGCACCCACGCTGCAGACGGCGGTACGCGCCATCGGCGGGCTCGACCTTCGCGCCATCCAGGCCCAGGCGCTGCTCATGGGCGACGAAGTGCACAGCCGCAATGCCGCGGCCACGCTGCAGTTCCTGGCTGCCATCTCGGTGCCGCTGGCCGATGCGCCCGGCGACCGCGGCCCGATTCGCGAGACGCTGGAATTCATCGCGGGTAACTCCCAGTTCTTCCTGAACCTGTCGATGTCATCGTCCAAGGCCACGATGGACGCCGTGCACGGTATCGAGAACTGCAGCATCGTCACCGCCATCGCGCGCAACGGTGTGACCACGGGCGTACGCGTCAGCGGCCTGGGCAAGCAGTGGTTCCAGGCCGCTTCGGAAATGCCCGAAGGCCTGTACTTCCCCGGCTTCGTGGCCACCGACGGCAACCCCGACCTGGGCGACAGCGCCATCTGCGAGACGGCTGGTTACGGCGGCTCGTCGCTGGCGGCATCGCCGGCCCTGGTGCAACTGGTGGGCGGCACGGTGGCGCAGGCGGTGGGCTACTCGCGCGAGATGTACGAGATCACCACGGCGCGCAACGCGGCGCTGTCGCTGCCCAACCTCGACTTTGCCGGCGCACCGTGCGGCATCGACATCCGCAAGGTGGTGGACAACGGCATGCGCCCGGTGGTGACCACCGGCATTGCGCACAAGCAGGCCGGGGTGGGGCAGATCGGCGCGGGCATCGTGCGCTCGCCCATGGGCTGCTTCACGCAGGCGGTGATGGCGCTCGCACAGGCGAAGTCGGCATGCTGAGGGCGCTGAGTTCCCCGCGCGGCATGGTGACCGCGCCGCATCACCTGGCCGCGCAGGCCGGTGCCGGCGTGCTGCGCGACGGCGGCAATGCGGTCGAGGCCATGGTGGCGGCCGCCGCGGTGATTGCCGTGGTGTACCCGCACATGAACAGCATCGGCGGCGACGGCTTCTGGCTGATCAGCCAGCCGGGCAAGGCGCCGCGCGGCGTGGAAGCGTGTGGCCGCGCCGCGGGCCTGGCCACGCGCGAGTGGTACCGCAACGCCGGGCACGAAACGGCCATTCCGTCGCGCGGTCCGCTGGCCGCCAACACGGTGGCCGGCGCGGTGTCGGGCTGGCAGGCGGCGCTGGAGCATGCCGACGGCAAGCTGCCGCTGTCGCGCATCCTGCAGGACGCGATCTGGTACGCACGCAACGGCGCACCGGTCACGCAGAGCCAGATCGACTACACGCAGAAGTTCCGCGAAGAGCTGGAGCCGCAACCCGGCTTTGCCAAGGCCTTTCTTCGCGACGGCGCCTTGCCGGATGTGCGCAGCGTGCAGCGCTTTCCGGCGCTGGCGTCCACGCTGGAGCAACTGAGCCAGCGGGGCCTGTCGGACTTCTATCGCGGCGAGGTCGCGCATGCGCTGGCCGGCGAGCTGGAACGCCTGGGCAGCCCGGTTCGCCTGGAGGACCTGCAGCGCCACCATGCATCGCTGGTCACGCCGCTGGAAGTGAAGCTTTCCGTGGGCACCGGCTACAACATGCCGCCGCCCACGCAGGGCCTGGCCTCGCTGATGATCCTGGGCATCTTCGATCGCATCCGCGAAGGCGCGAGCATCGACAGCTTTGCCCATGTGCATGGCCTGGTCGAGTCGACCAAGCAGGCCTTCCTGGTGCGCAACCGCCATGTGGGCGATCCCGAGGCGATGACGGTCGATGCGGCCGACTTCCTCACGGCCGCGGCGCTGGACGAGCGGGCCAAGGCCATCGACCCGGCACGCGCGCGCCCATGGCCCGAGCCGGCCATCAAGGGCGACACGGTGTGGATGGGTGCGATGGACAGCGAAGGCTGCTCGGTCAGCTACATCCAGAGCGTGTACTGGGAGTTCGGCTCCGGCGTGGTGCTGCAGGACACGGGCATCAACTGGCAGAACCGCGGCTCCAGCTTTTCGCTCGATCCGTCTTCGCACATTGCGCTGGAGCCCGGCCGCAAGCCTTTTCACACGCTCAACCCGGCGCTGGCCAGGCTGTCGGACGGGCGCGAGATGGTCTACGGAAACATGGGCGGCGACGGCCAGCCGCAGAGCCAGGCCGCGGTGTTCAGCCGCTACGCCATGTTCGGGCAGGACCTGCAGCAGGCGGTGACCGCACCGCGTTGGCTGCTGGGCCGCACCTGGGGCCAGATGAGCGTGAGCCTGAAGGTGGAAGACCGCCTCGATCCCGCCGTGGTCGCCGCGCTGCGCAAGGCCGGCCACGACGTGGAGCTGATTCCTGGTTTCTCCGATTTCGTGGGACATGCCGGCGCGCTGGTGCGCCACCCCAACGGAATGATCTCGGGCGCGTCCGATCCGCGCTCGGACGGGTTGGTTGCAGCCCTTTGACCTTGGACGACTTTGAAGAAGTGCGAGCAAGTGGTGGTTGATTGAACAGGGCCTCGCCACGGGCCCCATAACGATGGAGACATAAATTGATATCTCTGGCACTCGTCTCGGGCCTGTGCATGGGGGGCATGTACGGCCTCCTTGCGCTGGGCTTCCACATCACCTTTGCCGTGTCGAACACGGTCAACTTTGCGCAAGGCACCTCGCTCATGCTGGGCGCGGTGCTTTGCTACATCTTCTCGGCGGCCTGGGGCTGGCCGATCGGGCTGGCGATCGTCGGCGCGCTGGTGCTGTGTGCGCTGTGGGGCATGCTGATCGAGAAGGCCGCGGTGCGGCCCTTCGTGCGTGCGGGCTCCAACGCATGGCTGATGGCCACCATCGCGGTGGGCATCATCCTGGAGCACACCGTGATGTTCACCTTCGGCAAGGAGCCGCGCTCGCTGGTGCTGCCGGTCTCGGGTGAGGCCTTCTCGGTGGGCGGCCTGGCGGTCTCGCCGCTGCAGATCGCCATCCTGGTGGTGGCCATCGGCGTGGCCTCGGGCCTGCATGCCTTCTCCACCCACACCAAGTACGGCAAGGCGCTGCTCTCGGTGGTGCAGAACCCGCAGGCCGCCAGCCTGATGGGCGTGGACGTGCCGCGCGCGGTGATGTATTGCTACGCCGCGTCGACGGTGCTGGCCGGCATTGCCGGCATCCTGATCGCGCCGCTGTTCTCGGTGTCTGCCGAGATGGGCACGCTGTTCGGCGTGAAGGCCTTCGCGGTGGGCATTCTCGGCGGCCTGAGCAGTGCGCGCGGCGTGGTGCTCGCGGGCTTCATCTTCGGCATCGTGGAGGCGCTCATCACCTCCATGCTGGGGTCGGCCTACACCAACATCCTGGCCTTCGGCCTGGTGATCTTCGCCCTGGCCATCCGGCCGCACGGGCTTCTGGGCACGGCAGGAGTGAAGAAGGTATGAAGGCACCTCGCGACACCATCCTGCTGGCGCTGGCTGCAACCACGCTCGCATTCGCCGGCCTGGCAGACCAGTACTACCTGTTCCTGCTGGTCATCGGCGCGCTCACCGTCATCGTCGGCGTGGGCCTGAATGTGCTGATGGGCCTGACGGGCCTGGTCTCCTTCGGCCACGTCGGCTTCTACGCCATTGGCGCCTACGCCACCGCGGCGCTGAGCACCAAGCTGGGCTGGGGCTTCTGGTGGACGCTGCCCGTGAGCATCGTCATCACCGGCGCGCTGGGCGCCTTGCTGGGCCTGGTGGCCTTGCGGGTGAAGGGGCCCTACCTGGCCATGGTCACCATCGCCTTCGGCTTCGTGGTGGAGTTCACCGCGGTGGAGTGGGAACACGTAACCGGCGGGCAGAACGGGATCATGAACATCCCCTACCCGACGCTGGCCGGCTGGTCCATCGGCGAGCGCGGCGTGGCCGTGGCCGCCATCCTGCTGATGCTGGCCACGCTGGTGTTCTACAAGCTCATGGTGCGCAGCAGCTGGGGCCTGGCGATGCGCGCGGTGCGCGACTCGGAAATCGCGGCCGGCTCGATGGGTGTCAACCCGCTGGCCGTGCGCACGCTGGCCTTCACGCTGTCGGCGGTGCTGGCGGGCATTGCGGGTTCCTTCTACGCGGTGGCCACCACCTTCGTCACGCCCAGCGCCTTCAACTTCTTCCAGTCGATCCTGTTCGTGCTGGCAGTGGTCATCGGCGGCTCGGGGCGCACCTACGGGCCGGTGATCGGCGCGGCCATCGTGGTGGCCTTGCCCGAGGCGCTGTCGGACCTGGCCGAGTACCGCATCCTGCTGTTCGGCATCCTGTTGCTGGCGGTGCTGCGCTTTGCGCCCAGCGGCGTGGCCGGTGCGCTGGCCAAGCGCTGGGGCCGCACCCGGTCCGAAGAGCCGGCACAGGCGCCCGTCTCCGCGCAACTGCTGGTGGGTGCCCGCCCGACGCGCGAGTCGCTCGTCATCGACACGCTGGGCATCTCCTTCGGCGGCCTGCGTGCCGTGTCGGACGTGTCCACCCGCATGGAGTCGGGGCAGGTCACCAGCATCATCGGGCCCAACGGCGCGGGCAAGACCACGCTGCTGAACCTGATCTGCGGCTTCTACAAGCCCAGTGCGGGCGTGGTGCGGCTGGGCTCGGTCGACCTGGCGGGCGAGCCCGCATTCAAGGTGGCGCGCGCCGGCATTGCACGCACCTTCCAGACGCCCCAGCTGTTCGACCAGATGACGGTGCTGGAGAACCTGCTGGTGGCCATGGAAGGCGGCGCGCTGCATTCGCCGGTGAACGACCTCGAAGCCGAGGCGGGCAGCGCGGCCGTGCACCGGGCTCGTGCGCTGCTGGACTACGTGGGCTACCAGGGCGACCTGCAGCGCATGGCCGGCGACCTGGCCCACATCGACAAGCGCCTGCTCGAGATCGCCCGCGCGCTGGCCCTGCGGCCCGGCGTGCTGATGCTCGACGAACCGGCGGCCGGCCTGAACCATTCCGACAAGGTGGCCTTGGCCAAGCTGCTGCGCACCATTGCGGATGCGGGCCTGGCCGTGGTGCTGATCGAGCACGACATGACGCTGGTGATGGGCATCTCCGACCACCTCGTGGTGCTCGATGCAGGCCGACGCCTGGCGCACGGCAAGCCCGAGGCGGTGCGTGCCGATAAGGCGGTGATCGAGGCCTACCTGGGTGGCGCGCAGTTCACCACCAGCCCGCGCGCACCGGGCTGGCATGCGGCGCCCGAGCCACTGCTCACGGTCAAGGGCCTGCATGCCGGCTACGGCGGCACCAAGGTGCTGCACGACGTGGGGCTGGCGCTGCACCAGGGCGAACTGGTGGCGGTGCTGGGCGCCAACGGCGCGGGCAAGTCGACGGTGATGAAGTCGCTGTCGGGCCTGCTCAAGCCCAGCGAGGGCAGCGTCATGTTCCTGGGCAAGGAAATCGCCAAGCTGGCGCCGCACCGCATCGCCCGCGAAGGGCTGGTGCTGGTGCCCGAAGGCCGGCAGGTGTTCCCCGAAATGTCGGTGCTCGACAACGTGCGCATGGGCGCCTACACCCGCACCGACCTCCAGCCCGGCGAGGTGGAGGAGATGGTGCAGCGCTTCCCCTCGATCTCGCGACGCATGCATGGCCGTGCGGGCTTGCTCTCGGGCGGCGAGCAGCAGATGCTGGCCATTGCCCGCGGGCTGATCGCCAAGCCGAAGGTGCTGCTGCTGGACGAGCCCTCGCTGGGCCTGGCGCCGGCGCTGATCAACGAGCTGTTCAAGGTGCTGGCCGACCTGCGCGACCAGGGCATGACCATCCTGCTGGTGGACCAGATGGCGGCGTTGGCACTGGCGGTGGCAGACCGCGGCTACGTGATGGAGTCTGGCGCGGTTGTTCACGCCGACACCGCCAACGCGCTGCGCGACGATCCGGCGCTGGAGCGTGCGTACCTCGGGCAGGCCTGAGCGGCCGCCAACTGATATTCGTATTCTTGATTCGAGGCTCGGCCGGCCCTGCGGGGTCGGCCTTTTTTTCGTCTGCTCAGGCTGCCCGGGCCAATGCCACGGCATCGGGGCCCGCCGCAAAGCGCAACCGGCCCGAGGTGTCGTTGGCCGCCTGCCAGATGCCTTGCGCCACATCGGCCGGGTGGGTCGTGACGCGTACATCCGCAAACTCGCCGAACACGCGCTGCGCGTAGGCGCCGTAGGGCTCGGGGATCAGGCCTTGCATGCGCAGCGCGCCGTTGTCGGCAAAACGGGTGTCCGGCCCGTAGCCCGGCTGCACCAGCTTCACCCGCACGCCGAACTGGCCGAGCTCGAGCGCCAGCGATTCGGAAAAGCCTTCGATGGCCGTCTTGCTCGCCGTGTAGGCCGCCACCAGCGGGAATGGCGCCAGCACCGCGCTGGAGGTCACGTTGACGATCACGCCCGCGCCGCGCTGGCGGAAATGCGGCAGCACCGCCTGGGTCATCGCGATGGTGCCGAAGGTGTTGGTCTCGAACAGCTCGCGCACGGTGCGCATCGGCGTGGCCTCGAAGGCGCCCAGCGCACCGATGCCGGCGTTGTTGACCAGCACGTCGATGGGGCCCGCGCCCGCCAGCGCGGCGGCAATGCTCTCGGGCTGGGTAACGTCCAGCGGCAGCACGCGCAGGCGATCGCTGCGCGGCAGTACGCCGTCGCGCGGCGATCGCATGGTCGCGACCACGCACCAGCCGTTGTCCAGAAAGTGGCGGGCGGTTTCGAGGCCATAGCCGGAGGAGCATCCGGTAATCAAGACGGTCTTCATTTGCACAAGTCCTTGGTGGGTTGGGATGGACTCGACTTTAGGAGTCAACGGCAGGACTATCTACAATCAATAGTCGCCAATTCATTTGCAATAGTCCAGAAGGCAAAGCAATGACCGATCCCTTGTCGGAAGTGATCTCGCTGCTGCGGCCCGGCACGGTGTTCTCCAAGGGCATCAGCGGTGCCGGGCGTTGGGGCGTGCGCTACTCGGCCTTTGGCCAGCCGAGCTTTTGCGCGGTGCTCGAGGGCGCATGCATGCTGGCGGTAGACGGGCATGAGCCCATCACGCTCGAGGTGGGCGACTTCGTGCTGTTGCCCGCAACGCCCGGCTTCACCATGACGGGCTTCGAGCCGCCGGCCACGCTCAAGAAGATGGACCCGCATGCCAGCGCGTTGCAGCAGCAGGGCGAGCTGCGGCACGGAAGGCAGGGCGGGCCACCGGACGTGCGCCTGTTGGGCGGGTACTTCGTGTTCGAGTCGCCCGATGCAGCGCTGCTGGTGTCGCTGCTGCCGCAACTGGTGCATGTGCGCGGCCAGGCACGTCTGTCGGCGCTGGTGCAACTGGTGGGCGACGAGGCGCGCGAGCAGCGTGCAGGTCGCGACCTGGTGCTCACGCGCCTGGCGGAGGTGCTGCTCATCGAGGCGCTGCGCTCGTCCAGCGGCACCGCGGCGGCGCCCGGGCTGGTGCGCGGGTTGGGCGACGCGCGCCTGGCCGCCGCCATCCGGCAGATGCACGAAAAGCCTTCGCAGCCCTGGACGGTCGAGCAACTGGCGGGTGAGGCCGCGCTGTCGCGCTCGGCCTTCTTCGAGCGGTTCAGCCGCGCGGTGGGCGTGGCGCCCATGGAATACCTCTTTGCCTGGCGCATGGCACTGGCCAAGAAGTTGCTGCGCGGCGGCGAGCTTGCGCTGGCCGAGATCGCCGAGCGCGTGGGCTACAGCTCGGCCAGCACCTTCAGCACCGCCTTCAGCCGCCATGTCGGCCAGCCGCCGGCGCGCTATGCGCGCGGGGCCTGATGTGCCTGGGTCCCCTCTGGAAGGGATGCGTTTCTCGCGATCCCGTGTAGGATTCCAGTGGTAACTGCTGTTACCAATTGGGCGCCTTCACTGGGCTTGCCCGCACAACCTCCCAAGCACTTCCAAGAAAGAAGAATGAAGGCACTCAATCTCTCTCTGACGGGTTCGCTGGCGCTGGCATTGCTGGCCGCGGGCTGCAGCACCATGCAATCGGGCCAGAAGTCCGCCGACGCGGACGCGGCCAAGACCGCCGCAGCACCGGCCGAACCGGCCGCGCCCAAGATGGTTCGCCGCAAGCCGGCTTCAGGCCTCACGTCCGACCAGGTCGGCCAGGCACTGGCCACCAAGAACGCGGCCAAGATCCGCAGCGCGCTGGTGGGCAAGACCGTGACGGTCGAACTGGCCAAGGGCGACGGCAAGAGCTGGGACGCCAGCGGCGTGGACGGCGCCACCTTTGCGTGCCGCGCCAGCGAGAGCGGCTTCGACGGCGGTGAAGTGACCGCCAAGGTGCGCTCGTACAAGCCGGCCACCAAGAGCCAGGACGCATCGCTGGAGCTGGACAACTGCTCGAGCAACTTCGCACTCGAAGCCGCGCCGGCCGCGCAATCGGCCTCCGCGAAGCCGGCCGCTGCTGCCGCCGCCGCAACCACGGCAACGGCTGCCGCCGCCGCGCCGGCCGCCAAGCCCGCTGCAACGGGTGGCGCCGCCAAGCCCGGCATGGATGCACAGGGCAACGTGATCGATTCGACCAAGGTCGAGGCCGGCAGCGGCCGCACCGTCAAGGGCATCAATGGCTACGAAGGCGAGATCACCGGCAACCCCGCGAAGAACTCCAAGTTCACCGGCCTGCAGATCGGCATGCCGATGAAGCAGGTGACCGACATCGCCGGCCAGCCCACCGACCAGGGCGGCTACGTCACGGGCAAGGCCTGGATCCCGTTCTACTTCGGTGGCGACCGTCACCGCTTCGAGATGACCTACAAGGGCCAGGGCCGCCTGATCTTCGCCGGCGGCGGCATGGGCGACTACAGCAGCGGCAACCTCATCTGGATCATCCACAATCCCAACGAGACCGGCTACCGCTGATCTTCCCGCGTTCGACTGCAAACAAAAAAAAAGCCCGCTGCGTTGCTTGCAGCGGGCTTTTTGCTTTGCGGGCGTCAGAGCGGCTCGATGTCCGGCAGCCGCCAGCTCTTGTCGAACCAGGGTTGCAGCGGACCATAGAGGCGGAAGATGGTGAACCAGCTCTTGCCAGGCACCGTCTGGATCCAGTTGGCGGCGTTTGCCGGGCGCTTGGGCGAGAAGTACACGTCCACGCTGCCGTCGGCATTGGCCTGCGGCCTGGTGTTGCTCGACAGGCTGGGAAAGCGCTGGTCGGTCTGCAGCAGCGAGCGGGTCTGCGGGTCGTACACCACCACCGACCAGAAGTCTTTCACCGGCACGTTGGCAGGCACGCGCAGCCGGTAGGTCAGGTTGCCGTCGAAGGGCTTGCCCGCGACGTCGAGGTTGGCCGATGCGTACTGCGAGCCCACGCCGGGCATCGCCACCGCCATGGCCGGCGTGTTGACCGTGGCGGCGTAATAGAACATGGTGCGCGCGTCGAAGTTGCGCGCGCCGCCGGGCGTGAGCCATTCGTAGCTGCCGCCAACGAAAGGCGTGTTCCAGTTGCCGTCGGGGTAGATCTTGACGCGCTTGTCGCGGCTGCGGAAGTCGATGGAGCGCGCCACTGCATTGCCCACCGCCACCGAATCGCTCAGCAGGCGCTTCATGTGCCCGTCGGGCTCGAAGGGCTGGCCCTTGACGAGGCCGATGCTGTTGAACAGGCCCATCATGTCGGGCCCGTACGAGTCTTCGGGCTCCTCCTGGATGATCTCGTTGAGCTCGCCGTAGAAGCTGAAGTCGTTGGCATGCACGGTGTTGAAGTCGCGGCCCGACAGGTTGACGAACTTGGGTGCATGCGCCTGCCCGGCTTCGGACAGCGGATAGACACGCGCCACCTTGCGGATGCCCTCGGCGGCCGGCTTCGGGTCGCCATTGACCGGGAAGCCGCGCCACACCAGCCAGTTGCCGAAGGTGGGCGAGCGCGCCACGAAGTAGCCCGGCGGCACCTCGCCCTTGTAGCCCGGCGGCAGCACCAGGAACTTGCCGCCCTGGCCCTTGTCGGGCCCGGCATTGCCCAGGTCCATGACGTAGCGGAACCAGAAGTCGTCCAGTACGCCCAGCGTGTTGGGTGGGCTCTCGATGACCACCGGGCCGTTCTTCAGGTCGATCCAGGTGAAGGCGTACACGCTCTCGGTGTTGCCGGTGAGCAGCAGCGACTTGCTGTCGAGCAGTTCGTCCCAGATGCCGATGGTGCCGTCCACCGCACCCACCTGGCGCAGGCCGCGCCGCATGGCCACCAGCGAGGCGCCGGGAATGCCGTTGAGGAAGGTCTCGATGCCGCGGCTGAAATCGATCTGGTCGTACACCTTCTGCGCGGTGGCCGCGGTGGGAATTCCGTCGAAGTACTTCAGCGTGCCCAGGCGGGTGTCCACGAGCTCGTCCGTGAGGATCTGCTTGGGCACCTTCGTCGTCATGTCGTGGGACGAGGGCGAGACGGTGGTGCAGGCGCCAAGCAGCAGGGCACTTGCGGCAAGGCAAACGGCGCCCAGGCGCTTGCCACGGGGCAGGGATGCGGGCTTGGAAGTCGACAGGCGGTGCATGGGTTTTCTTCGATTGACGCGGCTGTTGATGTAGGGGCAAGTCTAGTGAAGAAGGATGACTTTCGGGGAGTGCCCGACTGTGCGGCACGAGTCACGCGCGCATGCGCTGCCGTGGATGGACTCGCGCGCTGCGTCGCATTGCTTTGGACACAGTTCCTCGAGTGAACCGAGCAACGTCAGGCCCCGTTGCCCGTGCGCTGCGCGGGCGCGGTCCACCACTGGCTTTGCGGCACCACCTTGGCCTGCGGCGGATCGCCGAAGTAGTGAGGCGACATGATCTGCACGCCATGCTCGTTGAACACGTCCAGCAGGTGCGAGTGCAGCAACTGCATCACCTCGGCGCGCGGGCGCGGCTGCGAGGGAATGGCCTGGCACACCAGGCGGTATTCGACGTAGAAGTCCGACAGCGCGGTCTTGAACACATTGGGCGCCGGCGCGTCCAGGACGCCTTCGGTGCGGCGCGCCGCCTCCACCATCATGGCCTCCACCTGGCGCCACGGCGTGTCGTAGCCGATGGTGAGCGTGGCGTCGAGGATGTAACCCGGCCCGCGCACCGTGCGCGAATAGTTCTTGGTGACCGAGCTCATGATCACCGAGTTGGGCATGCTGATCTCTTCGCCCAGGCCGGTGCGGATCTTGGTGGTGAAGGTGCCCAGCTCGGTCACGGTGCCTTCCTGGTCGTTGATGCGCACGTATTCGCCCACACGGATGGTGCGCGAATACATCAGGATCAGGCCGCTGGCGCCCTGGCCCACCAGGCTGGAGCCGCCCAGCGTGAGCATCAGGCCCACCAGCACCGAGATGCCCTTGAACGCATCGCTTTGCGCGCCGGGCAGGTAGGGGTAGGCCATGGCCAGCGCGAACAGCCAAACCGCGGTATTGAAGATGCGGCGCGTGGGCACGGCCAGGTCGCGGTCCAGCCACGGCAGGTTGCTCCAGCCGCGCTCGGCGCGATCGAACATGGGGCGCACCATGACCACCACGCCGCGCGCCAGCAGGAAGATGCACACGGCCACGGCCAGATCGGGCAGCGCGCCCAGCACGCCGTTGCCAATGCGCCGCAGCACGCCCAGCAGGAAGCTGCCCAGCTCTTCGCCCCAGGCCCGCGTGTAGGCAAAGCGCTTGAGCACGTACACCAGCCATTCGTAGGTGAGCATGGCCACCACCAGCACGATGCCTACGTCCACCAGCCGGCGCGCCGCAAGCCGGATGCGCCCCGGGTGCAGGATGCCCAGCCCGCCCACCTGGATGTCGGCTGCCTTCGATTCGAGCAGCGCGGTGGTGCGCGCCGCCACGGCGCTGCGGATGCGCAGGGCGGCCCACACCACGAGCACGAAGATCGCGGTGGCCAGCACGCTGTAGAGCGCGGCATGCAGCAACCGCCCCTTGTCGCGCGCTTCGCGGGTTTCGGCAATGGCGCCGGTCAGCGCCTGCGCCGCGTCGTTGGCGAGAACGTCCAGCGTCTGGCCGCGCGGTGCGTCGGCGTCTTCGGGCATGAGCACCATGGCGAAGGCGCCATCGATCAGCAGCACCTTGCCTTGAGGTGCGTCGGTGACCGTGACCAGCCCCGGCCCGCCCTTGTCTAGCAGCTCGTCGATGCCCTGCTCGGCACGGCGTGCGCGCTCCGCGGGCGACACGCCGATGAAGGTGCCGCGCAGCAGTGCGATCTTGCGATGCTGCACCACCACCTGGGCCGGCTCGGCGGGGCCGGGCAGGGCCAGCGCAGTCGCCGGGGAACCTGCCGAAGGGGTGGTTTGCGCCGTGGCGGCGCCGGGCGCCCCCAGCACGAACATCAGCAGCGCGAGAAGCGCCAGGAATCGGGACATTGGTTTCCTCCGTTTTTGCTCACCGGCGCGATCACTTGCCGGTGGAGTTTTGCGGCGGATGATGCCTGATTCCGGTGCAGGCCTGGCTTGCCTCAGGCCAGCTCGTTGCGGCGGGGCAGGTCGGCGCCTCGGCGCGAGCAGGTGATGGCCGCGGCCGCCACCGCGAAGCCGACAGCGTCGTGCAGCTGCGCCGAAGACAGGTTGGCAATGGGCTCGATGCCCAGGCAGGCATGCTCGGCCAGCCAGGTCAGCAGCGCGGCCTGGAAGGTGTCGCCTGCGCCCACGGTGTCGATCACCGTGAGAGCCTGCGCGGGCACGACTGCTTCGCCCTTGCGCGTCCAGGCGGCCGCACCGTCGGCGCCACGCGTGACCACCACCAGCCCCACGCCTGCGGCCAGGGCCTCGCCTGCAAACTGCGCGGGCTCCGTGCCGGGGCGCAGCAGGTGCAGGTCTTCCTCGCTGATCTTGAGCAGGTGCGTGCGCGGCAGCATCCAGAGCAGCATCTCGCGCCAGGGCGCCAGCGACGGCTCGACGTTCAGGCGCACGTTGGGGTCGTAGCACACCGGCGTGCGGCGGTGCTCGCGCTCCACCAGGGTGCGCAGCGTGCCCGCAATGGGCTGCACCACGGTGGCGTACGAGCCCACCTGCAGCGCGCTGATGCGCGCAGGCAGCAGGCCCAATGCATCGGCGCCCAGCAGGCGGTCGGCGCAGTTGTCGCCGTAGAAGCTGTACGAGGGCACGCCCTTGGCGTCCAGGCCCACCAGGCCCAGCGTGGTGGGCGCGTCCAGGCGCGTCACGGTGGCGCAGTCCACGCCTTCGGCGCGCAGCGTCTGCATCAGCCGCTCGCCCAGGAAGCCGCTGGAGACGGCACTGAAGAAAGCCACCGGCTGGGCCAGCCGCGCCAGCCCCACGGCCACGTTGAAAGGCGACCCACCGACGCGTGCGTCCAGCGTGGTGCCGGTGGGGGTGTCCCCGGCGGCGAACACGTCCATGAGGGCTTCGCCACATACGACAAACATTTGCTTCTCTCCCATTCATTGAGTGCCAGGGCGCGAGATTACGCCTTGGCCGCGGGCGAGCATCGCGCAGGAAGGGTAGGGCCGGAACCCGGGAAAGTACTTAATAAATCTAATTGATTTATCAAGTCCGGGCGACCAGAATTTCAATCACGCGCTACCCCGCGTTCCATGTCCAACACCAAAAGGAGACAACCCATGCCGAACAAGACTCGCCTGAACTTCGCTTGCGTCATTGCTGTCACCGGGCTCGCCGCCGCCGCGAGTTGCGCCTTTGCCGCCGACGCGCCGGTCATCGGCCTGATCACCAAGACCGACACCAACCCCTTCTTCGTGAAGATGAAGGAAGGCGCCCAGGCCGCGGCCAAGGAGCAGGGCGCCAAGCTGCTGAGCGCTGCAGGCA
Organism: Pseudomonadota bacterium; assembly: GCA_018241225.1. Classification (GTDB taxonomy): domain Bacteria; phylum Pseudomonadota; class Gammaproteobacteria; order Burkholderiales; family Burkholderiaceae_C; genus Variovorax. Next base: position 14,377 of record JAFEEG010000050.1, on the reverse strand, counting down.
AGGCCGACGGCGACAACGCGGGCCAGGTGACGGCCATCGAGAACATGATCGCGGGCGGCGCCAAGACCATCCTCATCACGCCCAACGACTCCAAGGCCATCGTGCCGGCCATCAAGAAGGCGCAGGAAAAGGGCGTGATGTTCATCGCGCTGGACAGCCCGGCCGACCCGGCCGACGCCACCGACGCGCTGTTTGCCACCGACAACTACAAGGCGGGCCTGCTCATTGGCGAATACGCCAAGGTCGCCATGGCCGGCAAGGCCCCCAAGATCGCCACGCTCGACCTCTTTCCCGGCCACCCGGTGGGTGCGCAGCGGCACAACGGCTTCATGAAGGGCTTCGGCCTGCCGGCGTCCGACGCCAAGAGCAATGAACTGTCCAAGAGCCCCGAAGTGGTGTGCAGCGCCGACAGCTACGGCGACCAGGCCAAGGGCCAGACGGCCATGGAAAACTGCCTGCAGAAGAACCCCGACATCAACCTCGTCTACACCATCAACGAGCCGGCAGCGGCCGGTGCCTACCAGGCGCTGAAGGCGGCGGGCAAGGAAAAGGGCGTGCTCATCGTGTCGGTGGACGGCGGCTGCGCTGGCGTGCGCAACGTCAAGTCGGGCGTGATTGCCGCCACCTCGCAGCAGTACCCGCTGAAGATGGCCTCCATGGGCGTGGCCGCCGGCGTGCAGTACGCCAAGAACGGCACCAAGGCCAAGGGCTACACCGACACCGGCGTGACCCTCATCACCGACAAGCCCATGGCCGGCGTGGACAGCAAGGACACCAAGGTCGGCACCGAGCTGTGCTGGGGCAAGTGAGCAAGCAAGTAAGCAAGCAAGGCATTACCTGAGCCAAGGACGCGTCATGTCGGCCACCACCACTCCTCCGTCTTCCCCGGCCGCATCGGCGGGCGGCCTGCGGCTGCCGCCGCTGGCCACCCTGGGCCCGCTGATCGCGCTGCTGCTGGCCTGCGGCTTCTTCGCCACGCAGAGCGACCGCTTCCTGTCGGTGCAGAACTTCTCGCTCATCCTGCAGCAGGTGATGGTGGTGGGCACCATCGCCATCGGGCAGACGCTGATCATCCTTACCGCCGGCATTGACCTGAGCTGCGGCATGGTGATGGCGCTGGGTGGCATCGTGATGACCAAGCTGGCGGTGGACACCGGCATGAACGCGTACCTGGCCATCGTGTGCGGCGTGCTGGTGACCATGGGCTTCGGCCTGGTCAACGGCCTGCTGGTGACGCGCATCCGCCTGCCGCCGTTCATCGTGACGCTGGGCACGATGAACATCGCCTTCGCGGTCACGCAGCTGTATTCCAATGCGCAGACGGTGACCGACCTGCCGCCGGAGATGACCTTCTTCGGCAACACCATCGCCGTTGGCGGCGCGGCCATCAACTACGGCACCATCCTGATGATTGCGCTGTACGCGTTCATGTGGTGGGGCCTGCGCGACACGCAGCCCGGGCGCCACGTCTACGCGGTGGGCAACAACCCCGAGGCCACGCGCCTGACGGGTATCGGCACCGACAAGGTGTTGCTGGCGGTGTATGTCACGGCCGGCCTGTTCTACGGCATTGCCTCGCTGCTGTCGGTGGCGCGCACCGCGGTGGGCGACCCGAACGCGGGCCAGACCGAGAACCTGGACGCCATCACCGCGGTGGTGCTGGGCGGCACCAGTCTCTTCGGCGGGCGCGGCATTGTCCTGGGCACCTTGCTGGGCGCGATCATCGTGGGCGTGTTTCGCAACGGGCTCACGCTCATGGGCGTGTCCTCGGTGTACCAGGTGCTCATTACCGGTGTGCTGGTCATCCTGGCCGTGGCCACCGACCAACTTTCTCGCAAAGGAGTGCGTTGAGATGAACACCCCCGCACACTCCCACGGCCCGCTGGTCATGGAGGCCCGCGGCCTGGTCAAGCGCTACGGCAGCGTCACCGCGCTGGACGGCGCCGACTTCGAGCTGCGCGCCGGTGAAATCATGGCGGTGATCGGCGACAACGGTGCCGGCAAGTCCTCGCTCATCAAGGCGCTGTCGGGCGCCACCATTCCGGACGAGGGCGAGATCAAGCTCGACGGCAAGGCCATCCACTTCAAGTCGCCCATGGACGCGCGGCGCGAAGGCATCGAGACGGTGTACCAGGACCTGGCGGTGGCGCCCGCCATGACCATTGCCGAGAACCTGTTCCTGGGCCGCGAGATCATCCGCCCCGGCTTCTTCTCGCGCATGTTCCGCTGCATCGACAAGAAGAAGATGCTGGAAGAGAGCATTGCCCGCATGAACGACCTGAAGGTGGGCATCCGCTCCATGACGCAGGCGGTGGAAACGCTGTCGGGCGGCCAGCGCCAATGCGTGGCGGTGGCGCGCAGCGCGGCCTTTGCGCGGCACGTGGTCATCCTCGACGAGCCCACGGCGGCGCTGGGCGTGAAGGAGGGCAACATGGTGCTGGAGCTGATCCGGCGCGTGCGCGACCGCGGGCTGCCGGTGATCCTCATCAGCCACAATATGCCGCATGTCTTCGAGATCGCCGACCGCATCCATATCGCCCGTCTTGGCAAGCGTGCCTGCATCGTCAACCCCAAGAACATCAGCATGAGCGACACCGTCGCCGTGATGACCGGCGCCATGCGCCCGGAAGAGTTGCCGCACCAGGCGTTTGCTTGACGATGAGCTCCGAGCGGGAGGGAGCCGACATGGTGGAGGATGCAGGGTTTGCAGGCGGCCACGGCAGCGGTGCGCATGAGGGCGGTCAGCGCCTTCGTCCGCGCGGCTCCAATCAGGTGGGCATGCGCCAGTTCAACGAGCGGGTTGTGCTGCAGGCCATCCGCCTGCACGGCCCGCTGCCCAAGGCAGAAATCGCGCGCCTGACCAACCTGACGGCGCAGACGGTGCAGATCATCATCGCGCGGCTCGAGGCCGAGGGCCTGGTGCTCAAGCATGCGCCGCTGCGCGGGCGCATCGGCCAGCCTTCGGTGCCGATGGCGCTCAACCCCGACGGCGCCTTTTCCATCGGCATCAAGATCGGCCGGCGCAGCCTCGACGTGCTGCTGCTGGACTTTGCCGCGCACGTGCGCGAGCGCCTCACGCTCGACTACGACTTCCCCGACCCCGACACGCTGTTCGACGAGATCCGTGCGCGGCTCAAGCTGCTGCGCAAGTCGCTGGGCCCCAAGCGCGCGCAGTTGCTGCGCGGCGTGGGCATTGCCGCGCCGCTGTCGCTGGGCGGCTGGCAGTCGCTGCTGGGCGTGGCGCCGCTGCAGGCCGCGCGCTGGAACGAGATCGACATCGAGGCGCAGGTGCAGGAAATGACGCAGCTGCCCGTGGCCCTGTGCAAGGACACGGCCGCCGCCTGCGTGGCCGAACTGGTGGCAGGGCGCGGGCGCAGCGTGCGCAGCTTTCTGTATGTGTTCGTCGACACCTTCATCGGCGGCGGCCTGGTCATCGACAGCCACCTGCGCAGCGGCGCCACGGGCAATGCGGGCGCCATCGGCTCCATGTCGACCGGCCTGGGCGTGGCCCACGGCGAGCCGCCGCGCCAGTTGCTGAGCGTGGCTTCGCTGTTCACGCTGGAGAAGATGTATGCCGACGCGGGGCTGGACACCGGGGCGGTGGCCGACGCACGTGCCATGCGGGCGCCGTGGCTGCCGGTGACCCAGGCCTGGCTGGCGCTGGCCGCGCCGGGCATTGCGCTGGCGGCCCACAACGCGGCGGCGCTGCTCGACCTGGAGAGCGTGATCATCGATGGCTCCTTCGGCCGCGAGCTGCTGGCCGCCACGCTCACCCAGGTGGATGTGGCGCTGGCGCGCTACGACTGGGAAGGGCTGACGCGGCCCAGCCTGATGGCCGGCGCCATCGGCGCGGATGCGCGGGCCGTGGGCGGGGCGCTGCTGCCCTTGTATGGCAGCTTCTCGCCGGACCGCGACCTGTTCCTCAAGGACGACGCCTAGGTCGCCTGTTCTCCACTCAATGTTCGCCGGCCAGGGCGAACATGGTCCGCCGCGTGTTTCGAAACGAAGGCCGCACCTTCGAGCTCCATGTCGTGCCCCTGACCGCCAGCCATGGCGGACTGCCGAAGGCATCGAGCTTGGTCAGGTCGTAGCAGGCGTAGTAGCGCGGAGAGCCGCTTGCGTCGACGTACCTGGCGGCACGCACCACGCCCGGCACGGCGGCCAGGCCCGGCAGGTGCTCCTGGCCATACCAGGCGTTGAAGTCCTGCTCGGCTTCGGGCAGCACGTCGGTCTCCACGATGTAGTGAAAGCGCGGAGCCTCGCCCGGCGATGCGCCGGCAAGCTCTTGCACGCATTGCAGGCGGATCCAAGGACCCGTCGACGCCTCGGGAGAAGTCGGCCCCGAGAGGTAGGCATACGCGAGCGGAGCCTCCAGCGCCCGCCAAAGCCGAAGGGATGCCGGCGACGAACTGCACGTCAATGCGGCGGCGGCACTTGCCGCGTCTTGCGAGTCCAGCTTGAGCAGCCAAAGGTCTTGCATTGTTCGTTGTTCCATGGGTTCAGTGCACGACGTTCAGGGCCACCAGCAGGCGCGACACCATGTTGTAGGCCGCCACCGTCGTCACGACCTCGACCACGCCCTTGGCGTCGAAGCTGGCCTGCAGGCGGTGCATCAGCGAGTCGGGCACGACGATGTTGCGGGTCATGGCGTCGGTGAGTTCGAGCACCAGCAGCTCCTGCGGTGCGAACACCGTCGACAGGCCCGGATCACGCACGGCCTGGATCTTCTCGTCGCTCACGCCGGCCTTCTGCGCGTGGGGCACGTGGGCATCGAACTCGAAGCTGGCGCCGTTGAGCACGGCCACCCGAAGAATCATCAGCTCGCGCAGGTCGGCCGGCACGGCGGTCTCGTTGCGAACCGCGGTGAGAAGCCGCTCCCAGCCCGAGGCAATGGGGCCACTGTTGAGCAGCACTTGGTAGAGCAGCGAGATGCGGCCCCGCTCGGCCATGATCCGGCCTTCGATGTCCGCCAGTTCGGCGCGCGTGCCGGGTGCCACCAGCGGTACGCGGATGTTGCCATGGGTGCCCATCAGTCGGCCTTGATGTTCTTGGCGCGGATCAGCTTGGCCCACTTGTCGGTGTCCCGCATCTGCAGCTCGGCCAGTTCCCTGGGCGTGGAGGGAGCCGGCTCGGTGCCGGCCTTGAGCAGCTTGTCGCGTACCGCCGGGTTGGCCAGCGTTGCACGCAGCGCCTTGTTGAGCGCATCCACGACGCTGGCTGGCGTCTTGGCGGGTGCGTACAAGGCGTACCAGTTGTTCGTGTCCACGCCCTTGATGCCTTGCTCTTCCAGCGTCTTCACGTCGGGCAGCGAAGGGTGGCGCTTGCTCGATGCCACGCCCAGCGGCTTGAGCCGGCCGCTTTGCACATAGCCCAGCAACCCCGTTACGTCGCCGAAGAAGCCGCCGACCTGTCCGCCCATCAGGTCGGTGATGGCGGGCGCCGCACCCTTGTAGGGAATGTGCATGAGCTTGGCGCCGGTCGCATCGGCCAGCTGCTCGATGGCCAGGTGCGGGATGCTGCCGGTGCCCGACGAGGCCATGGCCGTGGGCTCGGCGCGCTTCTTCGTGGCGGCCACGAATTCGGCGGCGTCCTTGGCCGGGTCGCTGGGCTGCACGACCAGCACCTCGACGTTGTTGACCACCAGCGATACCGGCGCAAAGTCGCGCTGCATGTCGTAGGACAGCTTGCCGTACAGCGACGCGTTGATGGCCGCCGCCCCCACGCTGGTAAACCACAGCGTGCTGCCGTCGGCGGCCGACTTGGCCACGTCCACCGCGCCGATGGCGCCGTTGGCGCCGGGCTTGTTGTCGATGATCACGGTGCGGCCAAGCTCCTTGCCCAGCTGCTCGGAGATCGTGCGGGCCACCGTGTCCACCGGGCCGCCCGGTGTGAACGACACGACGATGCGCGTCGTCTTGGGTTGCGCCGCGGCGGGGCCGCCCGCCAGCGCAACGCCCATGCATGCGGCCAGGAGAAGAGTCTTCGTCATCATCGGGTTTGTCTCCGTTTGCTCATGAGTTTCTTGCTTTTCAATCGCACCGCGCGGTCATCCCGCCGTCCACCACCAGCTCCGTGCCGGTGATGAAACGTGCCTCGTCGCTGGCCAGGAAGAGCACCGCGCTCGCGGTGTCCCGGCCGTCGCCCATGAAACCAAGGGGAATGCGCTTTTGCCGCTGCGCCAGCAGCGCGCTCACGTCGCCACCGGTGCGCTGCCTGGCCAGGCGCGTCTCCACCATGGGCGTGTGCAGCTGCCCCGGCACCACGCTGTTCACCCGCACGCCCTGGGCGGCATGCTGCACCGCCATCACGCGCGACATCTGGATGACGCCGGCTTTGGTGGCCGCGTAGGCCACCTGGGCGCTGCCCGTCCAGCGCATGCCGGAGGTGGACGAGATATTGACGATGGCGCCCGAGCCCTTGGCCAGCAAGGTCGGCAGCACATGCTTGCAGGTGAGGAACACGCTCTTGAGGTTGACGTCCACCTGCAGGTCCCACGTTTCCTCGGCCAACTCCACCGCGCCACCCGCCGCCGAGCCGCCCACGTTGTTCACCAGGATGTCGATCGTGCCGTAGGTGTCGATGCAGGCCTGCGCCATAGCGGCAACGCTCTGGCTGCTGGTCACGTCGCAGACCCAAGGGGTGATGGCGTCGCGCACCGAACCGGCAAGCTCCAGTGTTTCGTCCAGGCGCTCGCGCTCGCGGTCGACGGCGAAGACCTTCGCGCCTTCCTCGGCCAGCCGCACGGCAATGGCTCGGCCGTTGCCCCAGCCGGCGCCGACGCAGCCCGCGCCGGTCACGATGGCCACCTTGTTGTTGAATCGTGCGTTCGTCACGGCTGGTCTCCGAATCGGTAGAGGCGCTGGGGGTTGTCCACCAGCAGGGCTTCTCGGGCGGCCTTGTCCGGTGCAATGCGGGCGATGAGATCGACCAGTTGCTGCTCGTCGGGCACGGGGCCGGCATGGTTGGGGTGCGGCCAGTCGTTGCCCCACAGCACGCGGTCTGCGAAATCCGCGACAAGCCGGGCGGCAATGGGCTGGGCATCCTCGTAGGGCGGGCCCAGGCGCGTGATGCGGTCCATGCCGCTGACCTTGACCCAGAAGCGCGAGTCGTCCATCAGGGCGAGCAGCGCGCGAAAGTCCTTGTGCGCCATGCCCTGCGACGCATCGACGCGTCCGATGTGGTCGATGACCACGGGCGTCGGCGCACGCCGCAGGGCGGGCGCCAGGTCGGTCAGCAGGGACGGGTCGCCGTGGATCTGCAGGTGCCAGCCCAGCGGCGCGATGCGGCCTGCCAGCGCCAGCACGTCCTCGATGGGCGTCTGGCGCCCCAGGTGTCCCATGAAGTTGAAGCGCACCCCCCGAAAGCCGGCGGCGTCCAGGCGCTGGAGCTCGCCCTGGGCCACGTCGGTGGGCAGCAGCGCAATGCCGCGGTAGTCGTGCGGCCGCGCGGCGATGGCGTCTTCGGCCGCGCGGTTGTCCAGGCCGTGGCAGGCGGACTGGACCACCACGCAGCGCTTGAGGCCCAGGCGGTCGTTCAGCGCGAACAGGGCTTCCTTGGGCGCGTCGTGCTGAGGCACGAAGCTCGCGTCGGGTGCGTAGGGAAAGCGCTCGCGCGGCCCGAACACGTGGCAGTGCGCGTTGCAGGCGTTGGGCGGAAGAGGCGTTGTCATGGCCCTGAGTTTGTCGGGCGCCCAGTCAAAGCGTAATGGCATCGCACCTATACCAGCTATGCTTGTTGGCTATATATGGAATTGCGGCAGTTGCAGTACTTCGTCAGCGTGGCCGAGGCGGGCAGCTTCAGCGGCGGCGCGGTCGCGCTGAACCTGGCGCAGCCCAGCCTGAGCCGGCAGGTTGCCTTGCTGGAGTCGGAGCTGGGCCAGCGCCTGCTGGTGCGCACCGGGCGCGGCGTGTCGCTGACCGAAGCGGGCCAGGCGCTGCTGACCCATGCGCGTGCAATGCTCGACCTCGAGCGGCGTGCCCGCGACGAGTTGCGCGACATGGACGAGAGCCCTGGCGGGCGGGTGGTGGTGGGCCTGCCGCCGAGGGTGGCGCTGGGCATGAGCGCGGCGCTCATCCAGCGTTTTCGCGAGCAGTTTCCGCGCGCGGTCATCACGGTGCTGGAGGGGCTGAGCGCGTCGCTGCGCGAATCGCTGATTGCGGGCCGGCTCGACATGGCGCTTCTGTTCGATCCGGCTGCTGCGCCGCAACTGTCGTACGAGCCGTTGATCCGGGAGAAGCTGCTGCTGGTGGCGCCGGCGAGCAGCAAGCTGCCCGCGCGGGTGAGCCTCGCGTCCCTCACGAGCTACCCGATGGTGCTGCCCAGCGCGCCCAACGCCATTCGCCAGTTGCTCGACAACGCGCTGGTGCCGCGCGGCATCCACCTGAACGTGCTGGCGGAAGTCGGGGCCGTGCGCACCGTGCTCGATCTCGTTGCCAAGGGCGTGGGGTGCACCATCCTTCCCGAGAGCGCATTGAGCGGCAAGGGCGACGACGCACTGCAACGCGCGCCCATCGGGCCGCCCGGCATCTGGAACTCGCTGGTGCTGGCCACGCCGCTGGCGCGGCCGGCCACGCGGCTCACGCGGGGCACGGCGCAGTTGCTGCGGGAGCTGGATTTCCGGCGCGGCTGAGTGCACAGTGCACGGCGCAAAGGAAGCCGCCCATGCGCCTGAGAAAGCTGCAGCCGCACGAATCGAGCCTGTTGCGCGAACTGCGCCTGAGTGCGCTGAGGAACGCACCGGGTTCGTTTCGCGATACGTACGCCGACATTGCGGCGCGTCCGTCGTCGTACTGGGAGGAGTTGACTCTTTCCGTCACCCAGCCGGGCAGGAACGTGTTGCTTCTTGCATGCGAGGGCGACCAGGCGGCTGGCTCTGCATTCGGCCTTGTCGATCAGTCGCAAGTGCGAACCGGCCGTGTCGGCGGGATGTGGGTGGACCCTGCATGGCGCAGGCAGGGCGTTGGCCAGGCGTTGCTGCAAGGGGTCATCGACTGGGCCCGCGAGCGAGGCTTCGAATGCCTGAAGCTATGGTGCGTGGCGGACGATTTGGCATCCGGCTCCCTGTACCGCAAGGCGGGGTTCAAGGAGACGGGGAGTCAACAGCAGCTGTCCGAAGGGTCGGCGATCCGTGTCGTGGAAATGGAGTTGCCGCTCTTCGTGAGTGAGTAGAGCCTCACCATCCACCGCGCTCGTTGGTGCGCAACGAGCGCGGTGACGCCGGGCTACCTACCCTTCCACAGGCCGCGCCTGGTCAGGCTTCGAGTAGTCGCACACCCCCTGCGGGAAGATGCGCTTGAGCTGCTCCACCTGCTGCGCATTGGGCACCGCATTGCCATATGTGCCGTCGGCCAGCGCCTGATCCACCGGCTTGAGCGCGCAGCGATAGATGGCGCCCTCGATGGGCGCGCCGGCCACGGTGCGCGAGGTGCCGTACAGCGGGAAGGCCTGCGTGCACGCGCCCGCCGACTGGCTGTCGAGGATGCCGCTCCACACGCCGGCCCCCGCGCTCATGCGCTTGCCCTGCAGGTCGAAGCACGAATCCACTGCATCGACCGGCTTGTTGCCCACGATGCCGCCGGCCGGGTTGCTGCGCATGTTGGTGAGCCATTGGTCCATCACGGACAAGGCCTGCAGCGACTGGCTGGCCTTGGGTACACCCGGCGTGGTGTCGGTAAACCACACGACCAGGTTGTCGCTGTTGCCCATCTTCTGCAGCACGCGCTTGCGCACCGCAAAGGACTGGTGGCTGTTGTGCATGTCCAGCTCGCGCTCAAGGTATTGCCGATGGTCGATGGCAGGCACGTTCAGGCGCCCGGTGAACACATGGCCCGAGGTGTAGGCCGCGCGCATGGCGATCGGGTCGCCGGCCGTGCGCGGTGCCGGTGCATCGGGCGCAGGGGGCAGTCGCATGTTGCGCACGCTCCACGGGTCGAAGTAGCCGGGCACGCTCAGCGCCTTGGCAACCTCCGCCGACGAGGTGCCGAAGAAGGGGAAGCCTTCCAGCACCATGTCGCTCGGGTGCTTCCAGCCGCCCACGTTCCAGTTCAGGTGCACGAACTCGGCCATGGTGATGTGGCCCGCGCGCAGCGACTTCAGGCCGTACTGAACGCCCACGTTGTCCCAGGTGGGGCGAGCGGCGCCGGTGGCGTCCACGCCGTAGACGTTGCGCAGGTCGTCGTAGTGCGTCCAGCGGATGGCGGCGATGTCGCTCTGTGGCACGTACTGCTCCTGGTTGGGCGCCTGGCCGTACAGGGGGTTCATGGCCAGCGGGGTCAGGCCGCGCCAGGCGGGCACGCATTCGGTGCTGCCCTTGGCGGTGCTGTAGCCCAGTGCCTTCTTCAGCGGCGCGAGCGCATCGTTGACCTTCGGGTTGGGGCCGCCGTCGGGGTTCTCCTCGGCGTTCATGCCCACCAGCCAGGTGCGGTTCTTGGTGACCTGCCACTTGGTGTTGATGCGGTCGGTCGCGTCCATGTAGTGCTCCAGCAGCTCGCAGTCGCCCACGTGGATGGTCTGGGTGACCATGTCGGGGTAGCTCTGCACGGGCAGCAGGCCGTCGAGCACGCCGGGGTTGTTCTGCGCAATCATGTACTGCTGGATGGCACCGCCCGAGCCGCCCAGGCCCACGGTGTAGACCGGCACGCCGTAGCGCTCGATGAAGCGCTCCTTGGTCATCATGGCGGTCTCGCCGGCCAGGTTCATGTTGTAGTGCGTGCCGGTGTTGTTGCCGCTGGAGTGAACGATGGCCCAGCCTTGGCCCAGGATGTCGAGGTTCATCGAGCCGCCGTGCACCGTGCCCTGGCTGTGGCCAATGGCCACCCCGCCCTGGAACCAGTACAGCAGCTTGCCGTTCCACAGCGAGGTGTCGCTTTGCGCGGTGTTGTCGGCCGCAGGCATGGGCGCGAGCATCGCGATGCTGTAGAGGAAACGGTTGATGCTGCCGATCTCGCGGCGCACGATGAAGTCCACCGTGCGCCCGTCGGCCAGCGTGGCCTGGCTCATGTCGGCCGGCCGCGAGCCGTCGGTGGGCAGCAGCTTCAGCGACCCCGCCGTGCTGCGGTACTGGTAGCCCACGAAGGTGTCGATGGAGCAGTTGCGGCTGTAGCCCAGCACATTGCCCTGGGCGTCGCGCACCGGGTAGCCGGGCGACGAGACGCTGTCCACCAGCGGCTGCTTGTTCACCGCGCCCTGGTTGGTGGTGCAGACAAAAGGCGTCTGCTGCGGCCCGGTGAACATCGGGCCGGTGATCGGGTAGTTGGTGAGCTGGATCTGGTCGCGCGGCTGGCCGTTGCCGCTGCGGTGGCGCACTTCGAGCGTGTTGGCGCCCACCTTGAGCCCGCCGATCACGCCTTCGAGGCCGGCCGCGGATTCGGCCAGCGTCGCGTCAAGCTTCTCGCCGTTGAGCCACAGCTCCAGCTTGTCGCGCAGGCCCGGGGCGGCGCGCACCTCGATGCGCGCATCGCCGCCCGAGACGAATTCGGGCGCGCTGGACAGCACGCGCAGGCGCACGCTGTTGCCGTTGTCCTGCGCCTTGTCGGAGGACGCTGCCGGTGAAGAAGAAGCCGTGCTCTTCGCACTGCCCGCGCCGATACCCGACGCGGAACCTCCATCCCCGCTGCCTCCGCCACAGGAAGCAAGCAGCACTGCACACGCGGCCCATGCGGCCGCCAGACCTTTGGATTTCATCGTGTCTCCTCGGGCCCCCAGGCCCTTGTTGTCGTTGTAGGTGCCGGAGCGGGACGCACCGGCCCTGCGCTGCAGATCGCCCGAGCTCGCGGGCGTCGCGGCGCGAAGACTAGACCTTTTGGCTTCGTGTGGCCATAGGGGTCGGGCGGTCTCTACGGGTAACTCACCGGGTCGCGGTAGGCGGCTTCTTCATGCAGCGCCCAGTACCCGTCCTGCAGCCGGCGGGTGACGGGGCCCGGAAAGCCCACCAGAGTCTGTCCGTCGACCTTGCCGATGGGCAGCACGCCGCCACCGCTGGAGCTGAGGAACACTTCGTCCGCACCGCGCACCAGCTCCACCGGCAGCGGCGCGATGCGCAGCGGGATGCCCATGCGCTCGCACAGCTCGATCACGGTGCGGCGCGAGATGCCCTCCAGCACGCCCCGGTCGGCGGTGTGCACCACGCCGTCCTTCACCGCAAAGACGTTGAAGCCCGGGCCTTCGGTGACGCAGCCATCGGCATCCACCACGCAGCTCGTGTCGCGGCCCAGGTCGTAGGCGTCGAAGAGCGACTGCACGAGGTCGATCCAGTGGTAGTTCTTGACTGTCGGGTCCACCGACGCGGGCCCGATGCGCTGGCGGCTGCTGATGTGCAGGTCGATGCCCGCTGCCTGCTTCTCGGGCGAGGCGATCCATACGTAGGGCAGTGCGTAGGCATAGAAGCGGTTTTGCGCCATGCGCGGGTCGCGCGCACCGCGCGGCGGCACGCCCCGGGTGCACACCATGGCCACGTACGCATCCTGCAGGCCGGCGGCGCGCACGCAGCCGTGCAGCACTTCGCGCAGCTCGGCGCGGGTGTAGGGGATGGCCAGGCGCATCTTGTCCAGGCTGGCGAAGAAGCGGTCCATGTGTGCGTCCAGCCGGAAGAAGGCGCCGCGCCAGGTGGTGGCCACGTCGTAGGTGGCGTCCGAGCGGGTAAAGCCCCAGTCGAAGAGGGATATCTTCGCCTCGGACAAGGGGACGTACGCCCCATCGGCAAATGCGCAGCCGCCTTCGAATTGCGCGGCTGGCGTTGGGGGAACTGGCATCGTGTTCTCCTGCATTGACGGACCGCGAGATTCTGCATGGCAGCTTGCGTTGCCGCAGCGCCCCAGGGTTTTCTTGCGTAGGCCAGAATGGGCGAATGACCCAACCCCTTGACCTTCACAGCTTCCCCATTACCCACAAGTGGCCTGCCAAGCATCCCGAGCGGCTGCAGCTGTATTCGCTGCCCACGCCCAACGGCGTGAAGGTGTCCATCATGCTGGAGGAAACGGGCCTGGCCTACGAGCCGCACCTGGTGGACTTCGGCAAGAACGACCAGACCTCGCCGGAGTTTCTTTCGCTCAACCCCAACAACAAGATCCCGGCCATCATCGATCCCAACGGCCCTGGCGCCAAGCCGCTGGCGCTGTTCGAGTCGGGTGCCATCCTGATCTACCTGGCGGACAAGACCGGCAAGCTCATGCCCAAGGACCAGGCCGCGCGCTACGAGACCATCCAGTGGCTGATGTTCCAGATGGGCGGCATCGGGCCCATGTTCGGGCAGGTGGGCTTCTTCAACAAGTTCGCCGGCAAGGACTATGAAGACAAGCGACCGCGCGACCGCTACGTGGCCGAGTCGCGTCGCCTGCTGGCCGTGCTCGACCAGCGCCTGCAAGGCCGCAACTGGATCATGGGCGACGAATACACCATCGCCGACATCGCCACCTTCCCGTGGATTCGCAACCTGGTGGGTTTCTACGAGGCGGGCGACCTGGTGGGCTTTTCCGACTTCGCCAACGTGAAGCGCTCACTCGATGCCTTCGTCGCGCGACCGGCCGTGGTGCGCGGCCTGGGCATTCCGGCCCGCGGCTGAGCCCTGTTGCCGTTGCCTGCATGACAACGCCCAGCAGCAAGGCGCACCTGCCGCAAGAAAGCGTGGCGCGCGTGCAGGCGCTCATGGCGCAAGCCGAGCCGGGCCGTCGCGTGGTGCTTGGGCTGGTGGGTGCGCCGGGTGCGGGCAAGTCGACCCTGGCCACCGCCTTGCAATCGGCCTTTGCGGATGTGTCGGTCGTTCTGCCCATGGACGGCTTTCATCTGGCCAACAGCGAACTGCAGCGACTGGGCCGGGCAGGGCGCAAGGGCGCGCCCGACACCTTCGATGCCGCAGGCTACGTGGCATTGCTGCAGCGGTTGCACGACCCCGAGCAGGCCACCCAGACCATCTATGCGCCGGAGTTTCGCCGTGAGATCGAAGAGGCCATTGCCGGTGCCATTGCCATCGAGCCGCACCACCGGCTGGTCATCACCGAAGGCAACTACCTGCTGGTAGACCAGGGCGCGTGGCGAGGCGCCGCGGCCCTGCTGGACGAATGCTGGTACGTGGATGTGGACGAGAACCTGCGCACCGAGCGACTGATTGCGCGGCACCAGGCCTTTGGCCGCAGCCCGCAGGAGGCCGTGCAATGGGCTGCCCAGACCGATGGGCCCAACGCGGTGCTGGTGGCGTCGACGCGTGTGCGGGCCCATCATGTGTTCCGCTGGAGCGCAGCGTGAACCTATCCGCCAGCCCGGCGCCGACGAACCCGCGCGCGGGAGAAACCGTGCTCAGGCAGGTGCCTAGGGCGGCCGAACCCGGTCGTGCTCTCGGGTCAGGATCTCGCTGACCATCGCATCGAACTGGCGCTCCATCACG
>JAFEEG010000004.1 GCA_018241225.1 Pseudomonadota bacterium | reverse complement strand
CGGTGAATCTGGGGGCTATCTCATGCCGATGTCATTTGTCAGCACGTTGAAGGTCGCGGAGCGGTCTTCACACAAGGACACCTCGTCCTTGACCGATGTGGTGACATACAGGCCCATGTCGACCGCCAACTCCTCCTGGCCAGAGGTCAACGTGTAGACCGCCGTCCTCCCGGAAGTCTCTTCGGCGTCTGAATTGATGCTGTTGTCGATGCCGACATAGGGCGGGGAGATATAGGTACCGTCGGGTGCCACGAACTTGACGATGTAGTCACCCGGCGTCAATTGGGTGAACAGGTAGTTGCCGTTGGCGTCGGTCGTTTGCGTGCCAACAAGTGCGCCTGGCTCGCCATCGACAGTGGCCTGATACAACTCAACCGTCACCCCCGCGCGACCAGTCTCTCCCGGATCCTGGATGCCATCGGCATTGGTGTCGTTCCAGACACGGTCACCCAGCTTGGCAAACTTGAAAAAACCGCTGGCGATGGGGTCGCTCTGACCAAATCGGAAAAGATCGGTTGTCGGACCATCGCTATCCACGGATTTATTTGCGCCAACATGGCGCGGACTTGCCGCGTCATACCCCGGCGGCAGGGTAAACGTCATTTGCCCCAGCGTGCCAGAATTGCGGGTGAAGATATATTCCCCAGTGGCATCAGTGACGCCAACCTCCGATACCTCGTTGGCCGAAATTTGACCATCCCCATTTCGATCCGTGAACAATGTGACGGTCGCGCCAGCAATACCACGCTCTCCAGCGTCCTGAATGCCATTGGCGTTCAAATCTTCCCACACTTTTGCCATGAATATTCCTTTGAATTGAATTTTTCAATTGCAACTCAGGCCTGAAAATCGCAAGCCACGGCAAATCAAAGTTGCGCGTCGACTCGAGACTCTGCGAGCCCAGGTAGCGCGGCGGATGCTATCGCACAAAATGCAATTCAATTTGCCAATGTTGCAATTGAGACGACCCGTTTCCAATTCAACTAAATGTTCATTTCTGTCGCAATTTGCGTGCAACAGAATTGCAAATTCAGATTTGCATTCTCTAATTAGTTTGTGCAAATCAAATTCTCGCCCGCCAGGCGCGCCAAGCCTTGCCGGCCCAGCGCACCCGGAACGACTTACACCAGCGCCTGGTCGGCGTGCAAGGCCGCGCCAATCTTGCGCAAGAGCTCGGCGGCCTCGGAGACGTCGTGCACGTCCGCCGCCTGGGCCAGCGCGGCGGTCTCGGGCACGGCGGCGCCGATCAGCGAGTCCATCGTGTGGTCACCACCCACGATCACATCGCATGGCGACGGCAGCTCTTCGACGCGGGCGAAGAACACGTCCTCGCTCATCAGCTCGCTGCCGTCCACGCGCGTGGCGCTGGACTCCAGGTGCCCGCGCCCCTGGTCGTCCACCGTGACGTGCATCTGCGTGGAGACGGCGGCAATGCCCGCTGCGCCCAGCGTTCGAAGCTCGCCGTCCTGCACCTGCGCATCGCCGTTGTCCACCCACACCAGCAGCCCCTGCAGTTCGCTGCCGTCCAGGCGCCCGTCGCCATTGGCATCGAGCTGCGCAAGCTTGTCGTAGCCGTTGGCAAAAGCCCCGTTGTCGCTGCCGAACAGGCGCGTGCCGTCCATCTGGGTGCCCGCCATGCCGTCGCGGTTGTCCACCAGGATGCCGTCGCCCGAGCCGTCGAACCACTCGATGGTGTCGGCCTTGCCGTCCCCGTCGATGTCGAATTGCACCGTGTGGCCCAACGGCGCGCCCGTGTCCTTCTGCGATGAACTGGTGGCACCGGTCACGCCGATGTGGCCGTCGCCGTTCAGGTCCAGCGCAACGGGGGTGTAGATGGTCGTCTTGGTCTGGGTCGACTCGATCTCGCCGTCGCAGGCGGTGCAGCCCTGCACGTCGCCGGTGTCGACATAGGTCCAATTGAGGGTGACGCCCTTCTTGGCGATGATCTGCAGGTCCAGGCGGCCTGCCGCGATGTCGTCCAGCGTCACGTCGAAGGTCTGCCCGTTGCTGAAGTCCACCGGTTTTCCGTCGAAAAGCACCGTGCCGAACTGGGCCCCGTCGGTCAGCCCGTACAGGCGGATGGTCTTGAGCGAATCGATGTCGGAGGCGACGCCGCCTGCGCTGTTGTAGCCGCCGAAGTCCTGCAGCGCGTCGTTCGCGTCGGAGAACGGGGAGAACTCGCTGACCGCGTAGTTGTGGATCCAGATTTCCTTGCCATCCACCTCGCCATGGAACTGGTCGCCGCTGTCGTGGCGCCAGGTGTAGATCACGGCGGCAGGGGCGATCGGCGCGTCGGACACGGCATTGACGCCGATATCCACCTTCTGGGTGAACACCTGGCCCTGCGCGTTCTGCACGGTGTAGACCAGCGTGTCCTTGCCATAGTAGTTGAGCATCGACTGATAGTTGACGTTGCCATCCGCGGTAAAGCTGATGGTGCCGCCCTTGGCCTTGAATTGCGCGTCCAGCGCGGCGGATTCGTGCGCCACCCCGATCAGCTTCAAGCCGTCGCCGCTGTCGTTGGCAAGCACGTTGAAGGCCATGGCGTCGTCTTCGCAGGCGCTCACATCATCCTTGTCCAACACCGTGGTGCTCACGATGCCGGCGTCGACGCTGGTGTTCTGGTCGCCCGCGCGCAGCGAGTAGATGCCGCTGAAGCCGCTGCTTGCGTCGGCGTCGGAATCCAGCTGGTCATTGAAGCCACTGTTGGCGCTGGTCAGGACAGTGCCGTCGGGCGCCACGAACCGGACGGTGTAGTCGCCCGGCGGCAGGTCGGCGAACAGGTAGTTGCCCTTGGCGTCGGTGACCTGCGTGCTCAGCAAGGCGCCAATGTGCGTGTTCTGCACTTCGTACAGCTCGACCCGGACGCCGGCGCGTCCGGTTTCGCCGGCATCCTGCAGGCCGTTGCCGTTCGCATCGTTCCAGACCCGGTCGCCCAGCGTGGCCGTCTTGGACGTGGGCTCGGGCACGCAACCGCATATCTGGCCGCAGTGGCCTCCGCCGCCACCGCTACCGCCACCGCCGTGGCCATGGCCTCCACGGTGGCCATGGCCGTGGCCGCCGCCGCGCATGTTCGAGCCCCAGTCGTCCCAGGATTCGGATCCGCCTCTGAACTGGTTGGGGTAGCCCCAGGAATACGGGTACTTCATGATCAATCCTCCCTTTCGAAATTGACGAACCAGTCGACCCATCAGTCGACATCACCGAAGGCAAATGGCGGCCCGCAATTGCGGCGAGCCCCCATGCTTCGTCAGGCCGGCGCGGCTTCCCAATGCAAGGCCGCGCCAATCTTGCGCAAGAGCTCGGCGGCCTCGGAGACGTCGTGCACGTCCGCCGCCTGGGCCAGCGCGGCGGTCTCGGGCACGGCGGCGCCGATCAGCGAGTCCATCGTGTGGTCACCACCCGCGATCACATCGCATGGCGACGGCAGCTCTTCGACGCGGGCGAAGAACACGTCCTCGCTCATCAGCTCGCTGCCGTCCACGCGCGTGGCGCTGGACTCCAGGTGCCCGCGCCCCTGGTCGTCCACCGTGACGTGCATCTGCGTGGAGACGGCGGCAATGCCCGCTGCGCCCAGCGTTCGAAGCTCGCCGTCCTGCACCTGCGCATCGCCGTTGTCCACCCACACCAGCAGCCCCTGCAGTTCGCTGCCGTCCAGGCGCCCGTCGCCATTGACATCGAGCTGCGCCAGCTTGTCGTAGCCGTTGGAAAAGGCTCCGTTGTCGTTGCCGAACAGGCGCGTGCCGTCCATCTGGGTGCCCACCAGGCCATCGCGGTTGTCCACCAGGATGCCGTCGCCCGAGCCGTCGAACCGCTCGATGGTGTCGGCCTTGCCGTCCCCGTCGATGTCGAACTGCACCGTGTGGCCCAACGGCGCGCCCGTGTCCTTCTGCGATGAACTGGTGGCACCGGTCACGCCGATGTGGCCGTCACCGTTCAGGTCCAGCGCAACGGGGGTGCTGATCTTCACCAGGCCGTCGGTCGAGACGATGCTGCCCTGGCAATCGGCATCTGCCACCTCGCTGCCGGAATCCACCCAGGCGAACTTCAGGCTGTAGGTGACATAGGCCTTGTGGAAATCGAGATCGAGCTTGCCGGCCTTGATGTCGTCCAGGGCAATGTCGTAGGTCTGGCCGGCGCTGAAATCCAGCACCTTGCCGTCGAACAGGATGTCTGCCGTTCCCGCATTCGTGGTCAGCCCGTACAGGCGCACGAAGGCGGCCTTGTCGGTGTCGTCGGCAACGCTGTGGTCCTTGTTGTAGGTGCCGAACTGCTGCAGTGCGTCGGCGCTGTCCTTGAAGGGACCAAAGTCGTTCAGCGTGTAGCCATGCACCCAGTGCCTGAGCTTGTCGGCGCCGACATAGCTCGTTTCCCAGCCACCGGGGTGGTAGGCGGCGCCGGCTGCGGGGTTCGGGGCGTCCGACACCGCCTGCACCTCGATGTCGACCGTCTGCGTGAAGGTCTTGCCCGAAGCATCCCGCAGCGTATAGACCAGCTTGTCGAAGCCGTAGTAGTTGGCCATGGACTGGTAGGTGACATCGCCCTGCGCGTTGAAGCTGATGACACCGCCCTTGGACTTGAAGGTGACGTCCAGGGCCGCGCTTTCGTGGGCGACATTGATCAGCGTCAGCCCCACGCCCAGGTCGTTGGCGAGCACGTTGAAGGTGGTGCTCCGGTCTTCGCAGACCTGCGCAGCGTCGGGGTTGGGCGTGGTCGGGCACTCCTTTTCGATCAGGCCGGCATCGACGGTGGTGTTGCGATCGCCTGCATTGAGGGTGTAGATGCCGGTAAAGCCGCTGGTGGGATCGGCGTCGGAATCGATTTCGTCGGCCAAACCCATATTGGCACTGGTAAACATGGTGCCTTCAGGTGCAATAAACCTGACGGCATAGTCACCGGGCGGCAGCTCGCTGAAGAGGTAATTTCCGTATTGATCGGTGGTTTGCGAAGCCACCATGAGCCCGAGCTTGGCGTTATTGACCTCGTAAAGCTCCACCCTGACGCCGGCGCGCACGGTTTCGCCGGCATCCTGCAATCCGTTTCCATTGCTGTCGTTCCAGACCTTGTTTCCGAGCGAGGCCGTCAGGCAATCACAAATATCACCGCCACCTTTCATGGCCACGGATTTATACAGAAACGAATTGGCCTTCGATCCGGCCAAATTAGAAATCGATCGCAAAGCCACCACAGACCCTCCAATAGAAATGAATGGGCGGCCGCAATCAATCACCGAGGCAATTCATGCACCCTATGACACACGACACGCCTCGGTGCATCAGCACCAAAATCAGCGAGCGTTGTCAATGTAATGCACGATTCAACGGAAAATAGATTCTATACAGTCCGTTGCAATTTTTGATGACAAATCAAAAATTGACAATTACATATGAATTCATTTAAACAAAAGACAAATCGGATATACAACTCGTCCGTTGCAAATGTAATCAGGCCCGCCTTTTGCAAAAGCGGGCCCAAGCCAGGGGACTGAATTGAGATCTGGTGGAGCGGGCGGCACGCGGGCGGCCGCCTGCCCGGATCAGCGGCTGCTGCCGCGCCCGATGCCGACGTAGTCGAAGCCGGCTGCGCGCATGGACAGGGGCTCGAAAAGGTTGCGCCCGTCGAAGATGACCGGCGCCTTCAGCAGCGCCTTCAAGCGCTCCAGGTTCGGCGCCTTGTAGGCCTTCCACTCGGTGACGATGGCCAGGGCATCGGCCTGCTCCACCGCCTGCATGGGGCTCGTGCAGAACTCCAGGTTGTCCAGCAGCGCCGGCGCATCGGCGAAGTCCAGCGCGAATGCACGCCTGGCCTCGGTGACCGCAACCGGGTCGTGCGCCGCAACACGGGCGCCCGCGCGCAACAGCGCGCCGATGAGCACCCGGCTGGGCGCCTCGCGCATGTCGTCGGTATTGGGCTTGAAAGCCAGGCCCCATACGGCGAACTTGCGTCCTTTCAGTTCCTTGCCGAAGCGGCCCGTGACCTTGTCCACCAGCACGGTCTTCTGCGCGTCGTTCACCGCCTCCACCGCGCCCAGCACCTTCAATTGCTGGCCGTACTCCGCGGCGGTGCGCGCCAGCGCAGCCACGTCCTTGGGAAAGCAGCTGCCGCCATAGCCGGTGCCGGCATAGAGAAAGCTGTAGCCGATGCGCGGGTCCGAGCCCATGCCCTGGCGCACCAGCTCGATGTCCGCGCCTACGCGGTCGGCCAGGTTGGCCAGCTCGTTCATGAAGCTGATGCGCGTGGCCAGCATGGCGTTGGCGGCGTACTTGGTGAATTCGGCCGAGCGCACGTCCATCACCCGCGTGCGCTCATGGTTGCGGTTGAAGGGCGCATACAGCTTGCGCATCACGGCCAGCGCCTGGGCGCCCGACTCGTTGTCGTCCACGCCCAGCACGATGCGGTCCGGCCGCATGAAATCGTCGACCGCCGCGCCTTCCTTGAGGAACTCGGGGTTGCTCACCACGGCAAAGGAAATGTCGCCGCGCCCGCGCTTGTCCAGCTCTTCCTGGATGACGGCGCGCACCTTGTCGGCGGTACCCACGGGCACGGTGGACTTGTCCACCACCACCTTGAAGCCTTCCATGTAGCGGCCGATGTTGCGTGCGGCCGCCAGCACGTACTGCAGGTCGGCGCTGCCGTCTTCGTCCGAGGGGGTGCCCACGGCGATGAACTGCACGTCGCCATGCTTCACCGACGCCTGCACGTCGGTGGAAAAGGTCAGGCGCTCGGCAGCCAGGTTCTGCTGCACCAACTCGGCCAGGCCGGGCTCGTAGATGGGAACGCCGCCGCCGTTGAGCAGGTCGATCTTGGCCTTGTCCACGTCCAGGCAGAAGACGGGGTTGCCCAGGTCGGCCAGGCAGGTTCCAGTGACGAGGCCCACATAGCCGGTGCCGATGATGGTGATGTTCATGTAAGAGAAAATTCGCGCTCAGTCGCCTTTGCGCCCGAAGATGAAAGCAGTTGATCGAAGTAGGCGATGGTCTTGGCCAGCCCTTCGTCGAGCTGCGTCTTGGGGGTCCACCCCCCAAGCATCTCCTGCGCCAGCGAAATATCGGGACGCCGCTGCTTGGGATCGTCGGCCGGCAGCGGCATGTGCACGAGTTTGCTACGCGAACCTGAAAGTTCAATGACTTTTCGTGCCAAATCCAACATCGAGAACTCGCCCGGGTTGCCGATGTTGATCGGACCGGGAAAGTCGTCGCCGGTGGCCATCAGGCGCAGCATGGCTTCCAGCAGGTCGTCCACATAGCAGAAGCTGCGGGTCTGGCTGCCGTCGCCGTAGATGGTGATGTCCTGCCCGCGCAGGGCCTGCACGATGAAGTTGGACACCACCCGCCCGTCGTTGGTGTGCATGCGCGGGCCATAGGTGTTGAAGATGCGCGCCACCTTGATGCGCAGCCGGTGCTGGCGGTAGTAGTCGAAGAACAGCGTCTCGGCGCAGCGCTTGCCTTCGTCGTAGCAGCTGCGCAGGCCGATCGGGTTGACCCGGCCCCAGTACTGCTCCACCTGCGGATGGACCTCCGGGTCGCCATACACCTCGCTGGTGGAGGCCTGCAGGATCTTGGCGCGCACGCGCTTGGCCAGCCCCAGCATGTTGATGGCGCCGTGCACGCTGGTCTTGGTGGTCTGTACCGGGTCGTGCTGGTAGTGCACGGGCGAGGCTGGGCAGGCCAGGTTGAAGATCTCGTCGACCTCCACGTACAGCGGAAAGGTCACGTCGTGGCGCATCAGCTCGAACTGTGGGTGACCCAGCAGGTGCTCGATGTTGTGCTTGGTGCCGGTGAAGAAGTTGTCCACGCACAGCACGTCGTGGCCCGCCTCGATGAGGCGATCGCACAGGTGACTGCCCAGGAAGCCGGCACCGCCGGTCACGAGGATGCGTTTTGACGGGTTGTATTGGCGCATGGTGTGTTCACTCCCGCAGTAGGGTTGTCGTCGTTGCTCGATTGCATCTCGTGGAGCTTGGCGTCCACGAGCATGCGAAACCAAAGGGCCTGGAAGAAGGCGAAATAGAAACCGGGCTTGCCGTCCAGGAAGCCCAGGCGCAGGAAGTAGCGATAGAAGAAATAGCCGAGTGCGCGCGGGCCGATCGGCAGGCGGTAGTACAGCTGCTTGATGAACCGGGTGCGCTCGCGCGCATCGCCCAGCAGGCGCGGCTGCAGCACGTCGTCGCCCGCCGCCTGCGGGCCTGATTTCTCGCGCGCCTCGGAATCGCTCCAGCGGTTGTGGCGTGCGATCCAGTCCGACAGCGACAAGGCGTTCTTGTCGTGCATGAAGCCGCGCAGCTGCGCGCTGGTGCGATTGGCGCCGACCAGGATGAAGTGCTGGTCGTACAGGCGCGCCTCGCAGCGGCCGGCGCCGCTCTTGAACAGTCGCAGGTGCCACGGATTCACGCCCGAGAAGCGCAGCATCTTTCCCATGAAGTAGTCGCGTCGGCGCAGCATGTAGGCGTCGTGGCGAGCGGCCCCTTGCAGCAATGCGCGGATCTCGTCGATGCAGGTCTCGTCCAGCACCTCGTCGGCGTCCAGGTGCAGCTGCCATTCGTGGCTTGCCTGCACCTGGGCAATGGCCCAGTTCCGCTGGTCGCTGTAGTTGGCGAAGGGCCGGCGCACCACTGTGCAGCCAAGCTCTTGCAGGATCTGCACCGTGCCGTCGGTGGAGCCCGAATCCACGGCATACACGTGCGGGCTCACCCGCAGCGCGGCGGTGGCGGTTTCACGGATGATCCCGGCGGAATCGAAAGTGAGCAGCACCACCACGCAGTTGTCGGGCGCGCGGGTGCGGGTGTCGGATGCAGCCTGGGTCATGACGCCCTGCGCTTGCGAATCGGCCTGGCCGGGTTGCCGGAATAGACGGTCCAGGGCTCCAGTTCGCCAAAGGCAACAGCGCGTGCGCCAAGCACGGCCCCTTCGCCGACGCGCGTGCCCGGGCCGACGAAGGCCTCGGCCGCGATCCAGGCTCGCGCGCCCACGTGGATGGGCCTGGCCACCAGCTGGAACTGCGGCGAATCGTAGTCGTGCGTGCCAGCGCAAAGGTGCGCCCCTTGCGAGATCAGCACGTCCTCGCCCAGCGAAATGGTGCCCATGCAATAGACGTTGACGCCCGGCCCGACCACGGCGCCCTGCGCCATTTCCAGGTGCGCCGGGAACCACACGCGCGCACTGCCCCGCACGTCGCTGCCCGGCGCCATCCGCGCGCCAAAGCAGCGCAGCAGGAACCGCCGCCAGGGCGCGAACTGCCGCGGGGTCCAGGCGGCGCAGGCCAGCCAAACGCCGATCCAGACCGCGCGGATCAGGCGGTTCTCGAGGGAAAAGCTCGGACCTCCCTCAGCGGGTGCCGACTCGCGGGCATCAAGAATTGTCACTGAATGTTTTCTAAATGGAACGCCGAGCGTCTCGCACCGCAACATCAATGTCAACACAATTTCTTACATAGATCCTTTGCTATGCCTGGGGTGCTCCACCAATATTTGCGAAAGGGAGGGGTGAACCATGAACACGTCGTTTGTTCGACAAGGTTGTGCGTACAACCTTGGCGCGGTCCTGGCGGTGAGTTTGGCCTTGGTGCAGGCGTCCCCTGCGCAGGCCGCCGATCTCTTGTTTTGCACGGGCAACGAGGTTGCGCACTACGCCCCCGGGCTGACTTTCGCGGCGCAGCCAACCACGCTCAACGCCACCTCCGACTTCACGGCTTGCCCGGTCACTGCCCAGGGGGTTGCTTCGGCAAGGATCCAGTGGGCGGGGTCGGGCAACCTCAGTTGCCTGGGCGGACCATCCGCCGGCTCGGCAACGATCACCTGGAACAACAACCCCGTGGACACCAGCACCTTTGCGTACACCACGCCGGTGGCGACGCGTCCGGCGGGCCAGACGGTCATCGTGCTGACGGCAACGATCAACTCCGGCCGGTTCAACGGCGCCACCATGACGCAGACCCTGGCCCTGGCTACGCCGATTGACCAGTTGCTCAATCCGCAGAATGGCCTGCTCGGGTGCCTTCTTGGCGGTATCGAGACGTTGCAGGGGCCGGTCACGATGCAGGTCATTTCCCCGTAGGCATTGCGGGCGACCAAGCCTGCCGGGAGCAGGCCCTAGTCGCCCAGCAATTCGCCAATGGCCTGCAGGTCTTCCACCCGGTCGAAGACCGCCTTGACCACCATCAGGATCGGCACGCCCAGCAGCAGCCCCCAGATACCCCACAGCCAGCCCCAGAAGATGACGCCCACGAACACCGCCACCGGGTTCATGCGGCTGGTGCGGCTGGTGAGCCACGGGGTGAGCAGGTTGCCCACCAGCGTGTGGATGAACAGCGAGGCCCCACCCACCGCCAGGGTCATCTCGATGCCGTTGAACTGCAGGAAGGCCACCAGCGACGATGCGCCCATGACGATCAGCGAGCCCACGTAGGGAATGAGGTTGGTCACCCCGGCCACGATGCCCCAGACGGCCGCGTTCTCCAGCCCCAGCGCCCAGAAGGCCAGCCCGGTGGCCAGGCCCACGACGGCGCTGGTGAGGATCTGCACCAGCAGATAGCGTTCGATCTGGCCGGTAATGTCGTCCAGCACCTTCACCGTGATCCTCTTCTTCTGCAGGCTGGGCCCGGCCATGCGCACCAGCTTGCGCCTGAAGGTGTCGCCCGAACACAAGGCGAAATAGCTGAGGAAGGCAACCAATGTGAGCTGGCCCACGGCCGTAATGAGGCCCAGGGTGCCGCTGACGAGGTAGTCGCGCACATTGAAGCCGGGCCGCTCGATGACCACCCGCTGCACGCCGCGCGGGGCAGGCGCCCTGCCCGAGTTTTCCTGCGCTGCCTGCTCCAGTTGCGCTGCAGCCTTTTGCACCGTGTCCAGCGGATTGCCGCCCACCGGCTTGGCGCGCACCACCTGGCGCAGCTTCTGGGCCGCGGCCGGCAGCGCGTCGAGCAGCTCCGATGCGCTGTCGGAAAGGCGATAGCCCGTCCAGCCGACGCTGCCGCCAATGGCCAGCAGGACGACGGCTGCGCCCAGCCAGCGCGGCACCCGCCACTCCTGCAGCTTGTCGACCAGTGGCGCCAGGGCATAGGTGATGAGCAGGCTCACCATCAACGGAATGAACACGGCCGCCGCCCAGCGCAGGGTGAACACGGCCGCCAGCACGGCCAGGAAGACCAGAGCGGCGCTGCGCACGTCCACCGGCATGTCCAGCAGCACGCGCCCGGGCTCTGGCGCCGGGGCCTGGGCGGCTTCGGCCGCTTGCGCCAGTGACGGCGGCTCGGGCGCGACGACGGCCTCGGGCGCGGTTGGCGCAGCCGTCGGCGGGGTTTGCGATTGCTCCTCGGACATCAGGCCTCCTTGAGCGCGTCCCGCACCGCCGACAGTTGCCGGCGCGATACCGGCACCGGCTCGCTCACGCCATGCAGGCGCAGCACCCAGCCTTCGGCCTCGTCGCCGCCGTCGTGCTTCTCAAGCGCCCGAATGGCCTCGCGCGACACCAGCGCATTGCGGTGCACGCGCACGAACCGCCTGGGGTAGCGCTCTTCGAAATCCGCCAGCGAGCCGTCCAGGATATGGCTGCGCAGGGCCGTGCGAACCGTGAGGTACTTGAGCTCCGACTTGAGGTAAAGCACCTCGGCCAGAGGCACCCGCTCGGCCCGGCCCCGGTCCTGGATGACCAGCGTGTCCTTCACTTCGGCGTCTGGCGTGCGCTGCTCCTTCAGGAAGCGCTGGGCCTTCTGCAATGCCTGCTGCAGCCTCTCGGCACGCACCGGCTTGGTCAGGTAGTCGACCGCCTCCAGCTCGAAGGCTGTGACTGCGTGCGCGGCATGGGCGGTGACGAACACCACCGCCGGCGCATGGCTCGTATGCCGCAGGGCCCGAACCAGCTCGATGCCGTCGATGCCCGGCATATGGATGTCCAGCAGCACCAGGTCCAGCGCGAGCTGGTCCAGAAGGCGCAGTGCCTGCTCGCCATCGGCCGCCTCGCCCAGCACCGTGGCGCCCGGCGCATTGCAGTCGCCCAGCAGCGTGCGAAGGCGCGAGCGCGCCAGGGATTCATCGTCGACTATCAGGGTCCGCAGGGGTGTGCTCATGGTGGGCTCGTTGCTCCTCATCACTCCTTCGTCGGCGCCGGGATCTCGATGCGCACGCGGTAATTTTCCTGGTCCGGCCCGGCGCGAAACTGTGCCTGCACGTCGTGCAACAGTCGCAGCCTGTCTCGCACATTGGCCAGGGCAATGCCGTGGCCGCGCGGCAGCGGCTTTTCGGCCCAGCGCAGCGGCGGCAGGGTGTTGATGACCTCGATGAGCACGCGGGCACCGCGCCGCTCCGTGCGGATGCGCAGCTTGCAACCGGTGGGGCTGGGCTCCACACCGTGCTTGACCGCGTTTTCCACCAGCGGCTGCAGCAGGAGCGGCGGCAGGCGCGCGCTGCCGGCGGCCATGTCCAGGTCCCAGCGGATGCGAAGGCGCTCGCCAAA
The DNA here is from genome assembly GCA_018241225.1 of Pseudomonadota bacterium. Lineage (GTDB taxonomy): Bacteria > Pseudomonadota > Gammaproteobacteria > Burkholderiales > Burkholderiaceae_C > Variovorax. The sequence continues at coordinate 155,794 of JAFEEG010000004.1, read as the reverse complement.
GCGCACCTGCTCGATGGCCAGGTAGCGCTCGGCCAGGCCGATCTCGTCGGCCAGCGTGACCGAGTCCCGCGGGTCGGCCAGCGCCTGGCGAAACAGCTCGGCCAGGTCTTCGAGCATGGTCTCGGCCTTGGCCGGCTCCTCGCGCACCAGGGCAATGGCACTGTTGAGCGTGTTGAACAGGAAGTGCGGACGAATGCGCGACTGCAGGTCTTCCAGCTTGGCCGTGGTGGCCGCCGGCATGCGGCTGCGCGCGCGCAGCACCAGCCAGCCCGTGGCCACCAGCGCGAACAGCACCCCGGCCAGCATGCTGGCCACCCAGGGGGCCGTGGCACCCAGCGCCCCGGTCAGCCGCAGCAGCCCGCAGCCATACAGCCCGGCCACCCCGCCCATGGCCGCCGCAAAGGTGTACTGGACGGACGGCCGCCAACGCGCGATGCGCTTGTGAAGGGCGCAGATCGCCACCAGCCACAGCAGCGCCGACGGCAATCCCCCTCCGGTGAGTGTTGCCACCTGGGCCAGCCAGTCCGCAGGGTCCGCCGCAAAGAACAGCGCCGCCACCGCCAGCACGCTTTCGACAAACAGCACCGCCCGCAGCACGACGCCCACCTGGCAGACATCGAAGACCGCCAGCGGCGCGGGCGCGGACGCGCCAGCCCCGCCTTGCGCATGGGGCGCAGGCGTGCGAGCTCGGGTGGCCGATAAAATCGACAAGTTGCGCACTACAGAAACATTGGGTGACAAGCCCATTATTGCCTCCCATGTCTGAAAACCAACTCGACAAGAAGTCCGAAGCCTGGTCCGCCCTGTTCTCCGAACCCATGAGCGAACTGGTGCAGCGTTACACCGCCAGCGTGTTCTTCGACAAGCGCCTGTGGCAGGCCGACATCGAAGGCTCGCTGGCCCACGCCGGCATGCTCGCCGCCCGCAAGATCATCAGCGAGCAGGACCTCGCCGCGATCCAGGGTGGGATGAAGCAGATTCGCGAGGAAATCGAATCCGGCGCCTTCCAGTGGAAGCTCGAACTGGAAGACGTTCACCTGAACATCGAGGCCCGCCTGACCCAGCTGGTGGGCGACGCCGGCAAGCGCCTGCACACCGGCCGCAGCCGCAACGACCAGGTCGCCACCGACGTGCGCCTGTGGCTGCGCAGCGAAATCGACCTCATCGGCGGACTGCTGACCGATCTGCAGAAGGCGCTGGTCGACATTGCCGAGAAGAACGTCGACGTCATCCTGCCGGGCTTTACGCACCTGCAGGTGGCCCAGCCGGTGAGCTTCGGCCACCACATGCTGGCATACGTGGAAATGTTCAGCCGCGACGCCGAGCGCCTGGCCGACATCCGCAAGCGCGTCAACCGCCTGCCGCTGGGCGCCGCAGCCCTGGCCGGCACCAGCTACCCGCTGGATCGCGAGCTGGTGGCCAAGACGCTGGGCATGGACGGCGTGTGCCAGAACAGCCTGGACGCCGTGAGCGACCGCGACTTTGCCATTGAATTCACCGCCGCGGCCAGCCTGTGCATGGTGCACATCAGCCGCTTCTCGGAAGAGCTCATTCTCTGGATGAGCCAGAACTTCAGCTTCATCCAGATCGCCGACCGCTTCACCACCGGCTCGTCGATCATGCCGCAGAAGAAGAACCCCGACGTGCCCGAGCTGGCACGCGGCAAGACCGGCCGCGTGGTGGGCCACCTGATGGGCCTGATCACCCTCATGAAGGGCCAGCCGCTGGCCTACAACAAGGACAACCAGGAAGACAAGGAGCCGCTGTTCGACACGGTCGACACGCTCAAGGACACCCTGCGCATCTTTGCCGAGATGGTGGGCGGCATCACCGTCAAGAAGGAGGCCATGGAGGCCGCCGCCCTGCGCGGCTACGCCACCGCCACCGACCTGGCCGACTACCTGGTCAAGAAGGGCCTGCCCTTCCGCGACGCACACGAAACGGTGGCGCATGCCGTCAAGGCCGCCATCTCGCACCAGTGCGACCTGTCGGAACTACCGCTGACGGTGCTCCAGGGCTTTCATCCGAGCATCGAGAAGGACGTGTTCGACGTGCTCTCGCTGCGCGGCTCGCTCAACGCTCGCAATGTGCTGGGCGGCACGGCGCCGGTGCAGGTCAAGGCGCAGGTGGCGCGCCACAAGAAGCGCCTGGGCTGAGGCTTCGCCGGCCGGGCAAGGGTGGGCGGCGGCACCCACGGCAATCCGCCGCGCGCAACCGGGGAAAGGCCTACAGATGAAGCTGCTCGCCATGTTGTTGCTGGCACCTGCGCTCGCCGCGGCAGGCCCCAGGGAGTTCGAGGGCTACGAGGCGTACTACGCCACCTTGCCAGGTGCGCTGTTCAAGGCAACGAGCGCCATCGCGCTCATTGCCCGGACGTCCCCGAGCGACGGTTCCGTGCACCTCAGGTGGCGTGGCATGACCAACGGTTACGGCAACCATACGATCGAGATCGGCAACGGCAGCCTCGTCATCGACAGGCAGGTGGTGCGGCTCGCAGCTGCACGGGTGTTTGCGGACGAAGCAGCCGGCAACGGCGACCTTGGAAGAGGCACCCTCGCCTACTTCGCTTCCGGCTGGGCGTGCCTCGAGAACACGCCTTCGTCAGCCTCCGGAACGGCGGTCCGGCACAAGTCGGTCTATCTGCTGCGGATCGGAGGCGCCCAGACAATCGCCTGGAAGCTCCCGAGCCTTTTTGCGTCGTGCACCAACGTTCGCCGCGACATGGGCGAAATCCGCTTCGACAAGACGGAGTACCGCTACGACGAGGGGAAAGACGTCCCCGCCGGCGTGTTGTTCAAGGAATACGGCATTGCGCGAAGCAACGACTTCGCAGCAACGGGCCGCACCCGCTCGGCCACTTTCGTGGAACCGAACAACGTCTACAAGTTCACGCTCGAAGAACGCTGACGCGCTCCGGCGAAGCTGCCCGCGTCACGACTGGGCCGGCGGCGTGATGCTCGCGGCGAAACGCACCGTGACCCGCAAGCCGCCCAGGCGCTGCGAACTGTCCAGCAGCACCTGCGCACCGTGCTGCTGCGCAATGGTGCGCACAATGGCCAGGCCCAGTCCGCTGCCTTCGGCCGAGCCGTTGCGGTCGCCCAGGCGGTAGAAGCGGTCGAAGGCGCGCTCGCGCTCGTTTTCCGGAATTCCCGGGCCGTTGTCTTCCACCACCAGCATGGGCCCCGTTGCACGCGCGGCATCGGCGGCATGCAGCGAAACGTCGACCTGCCCGCCCTGCGGCGCGTACTTGACCGCGTTGTCCACCAGGTTGCCCAGCAAAGTGCGCAGGGCGGACGCGTCGCCCTGCGTGACGGCGCCGGCGTCAACCTGGGCCACCCCCAGGTCGATGCCCCGGGCCTGCGCCTGCGGCAAGGCGGCGCTCACGCATTGGGTGACCAGGTCGTCCAGCGACACCGGTCCGCGCGGCACGGTGTGGGCCGTCTCGCCCGCCTCCTGCCGCGCCAGTTGCAACAACTGCCCGACCAGGTGAATGGCACGCTCGATGCCGCCCTGCAGGCGGACGATGGCTGTCTCGCGGCTGCCTTCGTCGCCGGCACGCCGCAGCGCCTCGGCCTGCAGCTTCAGGGCGGTGAGCGGCGAGCGCAACTCGTGCGCGGCATCGGCCACGAAAGTCTTCTGCGCCTCGAAGGCCGAGCTGACGCGCCCGAAGAGCAGGTTGAGTTCCTGCACCAGCGGCCGTACTTCGTCGGGCAGGCCTTCTTCCGACAGCGGCGACAGGTCGTCGTCGGCGCGCCGCGCCACGTTGCGGCGCATGCGCTCCACCGGTGCCAGCGAGCGGGTGATGATCCAGCCCACCGCCAGCATCAGCAACGGCGCCATCAACGCCATCGGCCAGGTGGCACGCAAGGCAATGGCGCGGGCCCGGGCCTCGCGGGCGTCCATGTCCTGGGCGATCTGCACCGTCTGCATGGGCGTCTGCAGCGAATACACGCGAAAGCGCCGGCCGCCGACCTTGGCATCGGAAAAGCCCAGCACCGCGCGCGGTGGCAAGGCCGAGCGGGCCGAACGGAACATGGGTGTGCCGTCGGGGCCCCAGATCTGCACGAACAGGTCGTAGCCTTCGCGGTCTTCGTCGTCGAAGCCCAGGCCCAGCGGCACGCCGCCGCGCAGCGAATGCGCCATCTGCTGCAGGTGCAGGTCGAACATGGCGTCGGCGTCGTGCAGCGCACTGCGGTAGGCGTTGACGCCCAGGGCGGTAGCGGCCACCAGGATGCATGCGAGCACGAAGCCCAGCATGCGCCGCTTGAGCGAGAAGTGGATGTCCGCGCCTTGTAGCTCCGCGCTCTTGGCCGTCATTCGCGCGGCACCAGATAGCCCAGCCCGCGCACGGTCTGGATGAAGCCGCTGCCCAGCTTCTTGCGCAGGCCATGGATGTAGACCTCGACCGCGTTGCTGCTGATCTCGTCCTTCCAGCCGTAGAGCTTTTCCTCGAGCTGGGCGCGCGACAGCACGATGCCCGGACGGGCAATGAGCGGCTCGAGCACCGCCCATTCCTTGGCCGAGAGCGTCACGCCCTGGCCATTGCAGGTGGCTTCACGGGTGGCCGGATTCAGGCTCACGCCGTGGGCGGAGAAAACCGGCTCGGCCTGCCCGGCGCCACGCCGCAGCAGTGCGCGGATGCGCGCCAGCAGCTCGGTCAGGTCGTAGGGCTTGAGCACGTAGTCGTCGGCACCGGCATCCAGGCCAGCCACCCGGTCGGCCACCGCATCGCGCGCCGTGGCCACCAGCACCGGGACGCGGTCGCGGCGCTGGCGCAGCGCGCGCAGCACCTCCAGCCCGTCGCGCTTGGGCAGGCCCAGGTCGAGCAGCACCAGGTCGTAGTTGTGCGAGCGCAGCGCCGTGTCGGCCATGGCGCCATCGCGCACCCAGTCAACCGCATAGTGCTGTTCGGCCCGCAGAAGCTCCAGCAGGGCTTCGCCGATCATGGGGTCGTCTTCAACGAGCAGCAGGCGCATGGCTGCATCCTCCAGTTCCCAACTTAAGAGAGGCTGAAACCGGGTGCTCAGCGTTCATGCTGCTCGACCGCCCTGGCCACCGCCGCGGCCAGTTCGCTGCCGTAGTCGGCCCAGGTGCGCCTGCGCGCAGTTTCCAGGGCGGCGCGGCCCGCGGCCTCGATCTGCCCGGGGCGGTTGATCAGGCCTTCGATGATCGCGCCGAGGCGGCGCGTGCTACCCGCCTCGAACAGCCAGCCATCGCGGCCATGCTCGATGAGATCGGCGCCCGCCGTGCGGTCGGTGGTAACCACCGGCGTGCCCTGCGACATGGCTTCGGTGATGACCAGGCCGAAGCCTTCGAACAGCGAGGGGAACACCAGCACGTCGTGCTCGCGCATCTGCTCGAGCACCTGGGCATGCGGCAGGCTGGGTATCCAGCGGTGCTTGGCCAGCGCGGCGTCCAGCGCGGCGTTGGGCGGCCCGGCGTTGCGGCCCACCACGGTCAGTTGCGCCGCGTCGCCCACGCGGTCCATCACGGCGAACAGGTCGGCAATGCCCTTGCGCTGCGACAGGCCGCCGACAAAGAGCAGCCGGATCGGATCGCCTTCCTTGCGCTCGGTCGTCTTGGGCGGCGCGGCGGGCGGAAAGCCGTAGGGAATCACTTCGATGGGCGCGAGCTGCCCCGGAAAGTCCTGCAGCGACTTGCGGGTGAAGCTGCTGGCCACGAAGATGCGGTCGGCCAGGCGCAGCTCCTCGTCCTTGCGCAGCAGCTTGTTCTGCGAGTCGGACAGGCCGGTGAGCGTGGAGGCCCACTCGGGCCAGCGCTCGAGCTCGCCGGCCAGCAGCCGGCGCGCGGTGCGCCAGTAGCCGATGGGCAGGTCGTACAGGCAGGCAATGCCTTGGGACTTGGCCGCCTGGAACGATGCCAGCGCGCCATCCTCGTAGGCATACACGGCACGCGGCGCGCCCTGGCGGCCCAGCGTGGAGGCCACGCGCCTGTCGAGGCTGGCGTAGACCGCGTCGACGCTGAAAGGCCCGCGCTCGTGCGCCACCAGTGCCGAGGCGCCGGCACGCGAGGCCAGCAGCCTGGCGGCCTCGCGCCAGGGCCACGAGCGCGTCAACCGGCGCAGCGAAGGATCGAAGGTGCGCCGGCGCAGCTCGCCCATGCCGGGCAGCCCGGCCAGGTGGTCGAGCCAATCGTCCGAGAAGGTGGCAATGCAGGTGTGGAACGCGCTGAGCTGCGAATGCTGGGCAAGCGCCAGCGCCGCTGCTCGGGAATTGGCATTGCCGGTCGGATGCGAGAGAACGATCATCGGTGCGGATGGGGCGATGGGGCTGGCAGCGCCAAGAATAGTCGAAGCGCCTGGCGATTCCCCCGCCGCGGCGGCGAGCAAGAGCGGGCGGGCACAATCGCCCGATGCCCATGTGTGTAGTGTCCGGTGCCGCGATGCGGTCGACAACCGTCGAATGACCCCAGAGCGATCCGGCAAGCGTTCGTGGGAGATCGACGCGTTGCGCGGGCTGATGCTCGTGCTGATGACGCTCACCCACCTGCCCACGCGGCTGACCGACCCGCTGGGCCAGCCCTTCGGGTTTGTCTCGGCGGCCGAGGGCTTCGTGCTGCTGTCGGCCTACATGGCCGGCCTGGTGTACAGCCGCATTGCCTACCGCAAGGGCATCGTTGAAATGGAGCGCGCCTTCTGGAAACGCGCCTTCAAGATCTACCTGATCCAGGCGGCGATCCTGTTCTTTCTCTTCACCGTGATCACTGCGGTGGGGCTGCGCATCGACCAGCCGGCCGTGAAGAACCTGGTGTCGTTCTACCTTGCGCAGCCGCTCGAGGGCTTTGTCTTCAGCCTGCTGCTGGTGTATGAGCCGGCGCTGCTCGACATCCTGCCGATGTACATCTTCTTCCTGCTGCTCAGCCCCTGGGTGCTGGCCTTCGGCATGCGGCACGGCTGGTGGGGCGTGATGGCGGTGAGCGTGGCGGTGTGGGCCCTGGCCCAGTACGGCCTGGCCGAATGGCTGCATGCGCTGGCGGTGCAATGGCTGCACCTGCCGGTGCCCTACGCCGACACCGGCTCGTTCAACACCTTTGCATGGCAGCTGTTGTGGATGGCCGGCTTGTGGATGGGCGCGAGCCGCAATGCGCCCGACGCCAGGCCATTTCATTTCCCGCCGTGGGTGCTGGCCGCTGCACTCGCGCTGGCTTCGTATTTCTTCTGGTGGCGCCACCACGGCATACATGGGCAGGCGCCCTTCGGTGGCGACGTGCGGCACAACCTGCTGTTCGACAAGTGGGTGCTGGGGCCGCTGCGCATCGCCAACCTGGTGGTGCTGGGCATTCTCACCATTCGCTTCGGGCCGCGGCTGGCGCGCGCACTGCCGCGCCAGCATTGGCTGGAGACCATGGGCGCTGCCTCGCTGCCGGTGTTCTGCACGCACCTGATCGCAGTGCTGCTGGTGCTGGCCCTCTGGGGCGACAACCAGCTGGCACGGCCCTGGTGGGGCGATGCACTGCTGCTGGCGGCGGTGCTGGGCACGATGTGGGGCGTGGGCCGCTTCACGCAAAAGGCGGACGCCACGCCGCCACCGGAAGAAGCCACCACCACCAGCTGAGCGCCGGGTGTTTGCTTAAGGCCGTCCTAAGGCTGTGTTTCCATCATTCGGGTCACACAGTCTTCCTCCAATTCCAAGGACCAAGCCATGCGACTCGACTCCCTGACGCCTTCCCGAATGATCGTTGCGCTCGTCGCCGCCGGTGCCATCGGCGGCGCGAGCGTCTCGATGCTGGAGGCCCGCAACGCACATGCCGCGCCGCTGCCGGCTGCCACCGCCACCACCACCACCGGCATTCCGGTGGCCCTGCCCGACTTCTCGCAGATCACGCAGAAGGCCGGCCCCGCCGTGGTCAACATCAGCGTGGTGGGCACGCGCGACGAGGGCGACAAGGTGGCCGCCGACGATGACGACGCCAGCCCCTTTGCCGGCGATCCGTTTGCGGAATACTTCTTCAAGCGCTTCGGCGGCGCGCCGGGCATGCAGCAAAAGCGCGGCCAGGCACAGCCGGTGCGCGCCCAGGGCTCGGGCTTCATCGTCAGTGCCGACGGCATCATCCTGACCAACGCCCACGTGGTGAAGGGTGCCAAGGAAATCACCGTCAAGCTCACCGACCGGCGCGAACTCAAGGCCAAGGTGCTGGGCAGCGACCCCAAGACCGACATCGCGGTGCTCAAGGTCGACGCCAAGAACCTGCCGGTGGTCACGCTGGGCTCGACCAACGACCTGAAGGTGGGCGAATGGGTGCTGGCCATCGGTTCGCCCTATGGCTTCGAGAACACCGTCACGGCCGGCGTGGTCAGTGCCAAGGGCCGCTCGCTGCCCGACGACAGCGCGGTGCCCTTCATCCAGACCGACGTGGCGGTGAACCCCGGCAACTCGGGCGGCCCGCTGTTCAATGCGCGCGGCGAAGTGGTGGGCATCAACTCGCAGATCTACAGCCGCACCGGCGGCTTCCAGGGCCTGTCGTTCGCGATCCCGATCGACCTGGCGACCAAGATCAAGGACAAGATCGTGGCCCATGGCAAGGTCGAGCACGCACGCCTGGGCGTGGTGGTCCAGGAAGTGAACCAGAGCCTGGCCGACTCGTTCAAGCTCGCCTCGCCCGAGGGGGCGCTGGTGGCCGATGTCGAGAAGGGCGGGCCCGCCGACAAGGCCGGCCTGCAGACCGGCGACGTGATCCGCAAGGTCGACGGCAAGCCGGTGGTTTCGTCCGGTGACCTGCCGGCCGCCATCAGCCTGGCCTCGCCTGGCGACAAGGTGCAGCTCGAAGTCTGGCGCAAGGGCAGCATGCAGGAAATCGACGCCAAGCTGGGCAATGCCGACGACAAGGCCGCCAAGGTGGCCAGTGCGCGCGACAGCGACGCCAGCGGCGGCAAGCTGGGCCTTGCGCTGCGCCCCCTGCAACCGCAGGAGCGCCGCCAGGCGGGCGTGGACGCCGGCATGCTGATCGCCGACGTGGCCGGCGCCGCGGCCATGGCGGGTGTGCAGCCGGGCGACCTGCTGCTGGCGATCAACGGCACGCCGATCAAGAACATCGACCAGGTGCGCGAAGCGGTGGCCAAGTCCGACAAGTCGGTGGCGCTGCTGGTGCAGCGCGGCGACGAGAAGATCTTCGTGCCGGTGCGCATCGGCTAAGCGGCCTACTTCTTCCCTCGACCATCAGCCCCCGGCTGATGGAGCGCCAAAGCAGTTACGCTTCGGCCTCCATCGAAGGGGGCTGAATGCGTTCAGGGGACTCACGTTGTTCAATGCCGGTGGCGCTCGTTGCGCTCTGGCTGTCGTTTGCAAGTGCTGCTGCGGGGGCCGTGCAGGTCAGCAGCCTGACACCACAAGGGGAAGTGGCGCGGGTGCGGCAGGTGGTTGCCAGGTTCGACGAGGCGGCCGTGAAATTCGGCGACGCAACGGCCGCCGCGCCGCTGTCGGTGAGCTGCAGCGATGCACAGGCCGCCAAGGGCAGCGGCCGCTGGCTCAACGAGAAGCAGTGGGTCTTCGACTTCGAGAACGACCTGCCGCCGGGCGTGCGTTGCACCGTTACCCGCTCTGCCGGCTTCACCGTGCCCGGTGGCCAGCCGCTGGTGGGCACGGCCAGCTGGCGCTTCAATACCGGCGGACCTTTTGTGCGGTCGATCCGCCCCGGCGGCGGCACCATCGACGAAGAGCAGATCTTCCTGTTGCAGCTCAACGGCGCGGCCACGCCGCAAAGCGTGCGCGACAACGTCTGGTGCGCGGCAGAGGGTCTGGGCGAGCGCATTCCGGTGAACCTCATCGAGGGCGAGCAACGCGCCGCCCTGCTCCAGTCCAGCGGCCTGACCGAAGCCGCCGCCAAGGACCCGCAGCGCTTTCTGACCCTGCAATGCCGGCGCAGCCTGGCGCCGGCCAGCCGCGTCACGCTGGTGTACGGCCAGGGCGTGGCCACCCCGTCGGGCGTGGCCAACCGCGTGGAAAAACGCTACGACTACAAGGTGCGCGAGCCCTTTGCGGCCAGCTTCACCTGCGAGCGAGAGAACGCACAGGCCGGGTGCCTGCCGCTCAAGCCCATGGAACTGCGCTTCAACGCGCCGGTGCCGCGCCAGTTGGCGGCGCAGATCGTGCTGCGCGCCAACAGCACCGGCGGCAAGACCGCGACACCCACGTTCGAGCAAGGCAACGAGGCACAGGCCGACGCCCTGGTCGATTCGGTGAAGTTCGCGCCGCCCTTTGCCGAACAGGCCAGCTACACCATCGAAGTGCCCTCGGGCTTCCAGGATGCATCGGCGCGCCCGCTGGGCGAGCCGGGGCGCTTCCCGATGAAGGTGAGCACAGGCGCCATGCCGCCGCTGGCCAAGTTCGCGGCATCGCCCTTCGGCGTGATCGAGCGACTGGCCGAACCCGGCGGCGTGGCGATGATGCCGGTGACGGTACGGCGCGTGGAGCCGGCTCTTGCCGTGCAGGCCTACACGCCAGGCCAGGTGAGCGACGTGAGCCCCAGGACTGATGCAGAAATCATTGCCTGGTCGCGCAAGCTGCAGCGCTACGAGGCGCGGCAGGTGCCGCGCAAGAAGGCCCGCGAAGACGTGAAGGGCCCGCTGCCCAAGGTGCTGGAGCCCGAGGAGAAGGACTGGGTGCAAAGCCGCATGCTGTCCCTGCTGGCCGGCCAGAACGGCGTGAAGACGCTGGACATGCCCAAGGCCCAGGACGACCCGCGCCCCTTCGAGGTCGTCGGCATTCCGCTCACGCCCGGCTTCCATGTGCTGGAGATCGCCTCGCAGCGCCTGGGTGAATCGCTGCTCGATGCGCGATACGGCAGCGGCCGCACGATGTACGTGCGCACCAGTGCGCTGGCCACCAACCTGGCGGTGCACTTCAAGCTGGGCCGCGAGAACTCGCTCGCCTGGGTCACCACGCTCGACAAGGGCCAGGTGGTGGCGGGCGCCAAGGTGCGCGTGTCCAATTGCCGCGGCGAAGAGCTGGCCACGGCCGTCACCGATGCGAGCGGCGTTGCACGTTTCGAGGCCGCAAGGATCTCGTCCGAAGCGCCCACCTGCTCGGGTGGCGATGACGACGGCGAATGGCGCAATGCCTACTTCGTGAGCGCGCGCGCGACCGATGCCAAGGGCGTGGAAGACCTCGCCTTCACCTGGAGCGACTGGCAGCGCGGCATCGAACCCTGGCGCTTCAACCTGCCCACCAGCAGCCAGACCCAGCCCGACCGCGTGGCCCACACGGTCTTCGACCGCATGCTGTTCCGCGCGGGCGAAACCGTATCGATGAAGCATGTGCTGCGCACGCAGAACCAGGGCGGCTTCGGCCTGCCCAAGGAATGGCCGCAGACGCTGGTCATCACCCACGTGGGCAGCGGCCAGCAGTTCAAGCAGAAGCTCGAATGGCGCAGCACCGCCGGCGGCGGTCGCAGCAGCGAAAGCAGCTTCGCCATTGCGCCGGCCGCCAAGCTGGGCCTGTACCAGGTCGAACTGGCCGAGGGCCCGGCCGATGCGCCGACGCGCACCTGGTCGAGCGGCCAGTTCCGCGTGGAGGAGTTCCGCCTGCCCGTCATGGAAGGGCGCATCGGGCCGGTCGACGGCAAGAAGCCGCTGGTGGCCACCAGCAGCCTGCCCACCGCCGTGCAGGTGAACTACGTGGCCGGGGGCGGCGCCTCCGGCCTGCCGGTGCGCGTGTCGGCGCTGGTCAAGCCCAAGTGGGTCGACTTTGCGGACTACGACGGGTTCAGCTTCTCGCCACCGCAGAAATCGAACGAGACCGAAGGCGACGCGCAAGACAGCAGCGACGAAGGCGCACGCGTGGTGGCCGACAAGCTGCCGCTCACGCTGGACCGCAGCGGTGCCGGCCAGGTCGTGATCGAGCCGATCGCGGCCGCGCCGGCGCCGCGCGAGCTGCTGCTCGAAGCCAGCTACGCCGACCCCAACGGCGAAGTGCAGACCCTGCGCAGCACGCAGACCCTGTGGCCCTCCCAAGTGGTGGCCGGCCTCAAGACCGAGGGCTGGGCCTCGGTGGGCCAGAAGATCCGCTTCCAGGCCCTGGCGCTGGACCTGTCGGGCAAGGCGCAGCCCGATGTCGCGGTGGAAGTGAAGGCCATCTCGCGCATCACCACCACCAGCCGCAAGCGCATGGTGGGCGGCTTCTATACCTACGACAACAAGACCGAGACCAAGGACCTGGGCACCGTGTGCAGCGGCAAGAGCGACAGCCGCGGCCTGCTGCTGTGCGAGGCCAAGCTGTCCGACCCCGGCCAGGTGGAGCTGGTGGCCACGGCCAAGGACGCGCAAGGCCGGCCCAGCGTGGCGGCCACGTCGGTCTACGTCACGCGCCAGGGCGAACTCTGGTTTGGCGGCGAGGACCACGACCGCATCGACCTGTTGCCCGAGAAGAAGAACTACCAGCCCGGCGAGACGGCGAAGTTCCAGGTGCGCATGCCTTTCCGCTTTGCCACCGCGCTGGTGTCGGTGGAGCGCGAAGGCATCGTCGAGACGCAGGTGGTGCAACTCAACGGGCAGGACCCGACCGTGCAACTGCAGGTGAAAGACAGCTGGGGCCCCAACGTCTACGTGAGCGTGCTGGCCCTGCGCGGCCGCCTGCGCGAAGTGCCCTGGTACAGCTTTTTCACCTGGGGCTTCAAGTCGCCACGCGAGTGGTGGACGGCCTTCTGGTACGAAGGCCGCGAGTACGTCGCGCCCACGGCCATGGTCGACCTGAGCAAGCCCGCCTACCGGCTCGGTGCCACCGAGATCCGCGTGGGCAGCCAGGCGCACCAGATCGCGCTGAAGGTGGCCAGCGACCAGCCCAGCTACACGGTGCGCGGCCAGGCGCAGATCACGCTCACCGGCACCTTGCCCGACGGCAAGCCCGCCGCCAACGCCGAAGTGGCAGTGGCCGTGGTCGACCAGGCGCTGCTGGAGCTGATGCCCAACACCAGCTGGAACCTGCAGGACGCCATGCTGGCGCGGCGCAGCTGGGGCGTGTCCACCTCCACCGCGCAGATGGAAATCGTGGGCCGCAGGCACTACGGCCGCAAGGCCGTGCCCGCCGGTGGCGGCGGCGGCAAGTCGGCCACGCGCGAGCTGCTCGACACGCTCTTGCTGTGGAACCCGCGCGTGGTGCTCGACGCCAACGGGCAGGCCAGGATCACCGTGCCGCTCAACGATGCGCTCACCACCTTCCGCATCGCGGCGGTGGCCGAGCTGGGCACAGGCCTGTTCGGCACCGGCGAGGCCCGCATCCAGACCACGCAGGACCTGCAGATCATCAGCGGCCTGCCGCCCCTGGTGCGCGAGGACGACGAGTTCCGCGCGCAGATCACCTTGCGCAACACCACGACCAAGGCCATGAAGGTGCAAGCCACGCCGCGCGCCACCCTGCTCACGCTTGAGCCGCAGACGGTGGACATTCCCGCGGGTGAAGCACGCGAAGTCGCCTGGAGCGTGAAGGCGCCGGCGCAACTGGCGGCCACGCGCGCCGAAGCCATCCTGTGGGAGATCGAGGCGCACGACACATCGGGCAACGACAAGGCGCGCGACGCGCTCAAGGTCAGCCAGCGCATCGTGCCCGCCGTGCCGGTGACGGTGCAGCAGGCGAACCTGGTTCAGCTCGATGCCGCCGCGCCCCTCGCGCTGGACGTCGGGGCGCCCGCCGGCGCCCTGCCCGGCCGCGGCGGCTTGCGCCTGGCCCTGCAGCCCAGCCTGGGCACCAGCCTGCCGGGCGTGCGCGACTGGTTTGCCAACTACCCCTACGCCTGCCTGGAGCAGAAGACCAGCAAGGCCATCGGCCTGCGCGACGCGAAGATGTGGAAGAGCGTGGTGGCGCAGATGCCCGCCTACCTCGACAACGATGGCCTGGCCAGCTACTTCCCGCCGCAGGGCGGCAGCGCCGACAGCGGCAGCGATACGCTCACCGCCTACCTGCTGGCCGCCACCAGCGAAGCAGCGACGCTCGACCCGGCACTGGCCCTGCCCGACGAGCTGCGCGCGCAGATGGAAGCCGGCCTGGTCGCCTTCGTCGAAGGCCGGCTGGAGCGCAAGTTCTGGAGCCCGCGCCAGGACATGGACGTGCGCAAGCTCGCCGCGCTGGAGGCGCTTTCGCGCAGCGGCAAGGCCCAGGGCCGCATGACCACCAGCATCACCATTGCGCCCAACCAGTGGCCCACCGGCGCAGTGCTCGACTGGATCGGCATCTTGAAGCGCGTCAAGGACGTGCCGCAGCGCGAGCAGCGCCTGGCCGAGGCCGAACAGGTGCTCAAGGCCCGCGTGTCCTACCAGGGCACGCGCCTGGTGTTCAGCACCGAATCGGACGACAACTGGTGGTGGCTGATGAGCGGCGCCGACGTCAACACCAACCGCATGCTGCTGGCCGCCGTCGACGATCCGGCCTGGAAGGAAGACATGGGCAAGCTGGTGGCCGGCGCGCTCGCCCGGCAGCAGCGCAACGGTGCCTGGAGCACCACCACCGCCAACCTGTGGGGCAGCCTGGCGCTGGAGAAGTTCTCGCGCGCCTTCGAGAGCGCGCCGGTGCAGGGCACCACCCATGCCACGCTCAGCGCCACCGGCGCCGGCGACATCGCCGTGGCCACCGGCAGCATCGACTGGCGCGAGGTCAAGCCTTCGAGCGACCCTGCAGCCCCTGCCCTGCGCAACAACACCCTTGCCTTTGCATGGCAGGCGCAATCGAAGGCCGAGAAGGAAGTGCTGCGCGTGCGCCATGAAGGCGGCGGCAAGCCCTGGCTCACGCTGCAGTCGACAGCCGCCGTGCCGCTCACCGCCCCCGTGGCGGCGGGCTACACGCTCAAGAAGACCGTGACGCCCGTGGAACAGGCCAAGGCTGGGCGCCTGAGCCGCGGCGACGTGCTGCGCGTCAGCCTGGAGATCAACGCCACCGCCGACATGACCTGGGTTGCTGTAACCGACCCCATTGCCGGCGGCAGTGCCATCCTGGGCAGCGGGCTGGGCCGCGACTCGCAGATCGCCACCCAGGGCGAGAATAAGAAGGACGCCGGCCGCGCGTGGCCCGCCTTCGAGGAGCGCAGCTTCGAGGCCTTCCGCGCGTACTACGAGTACCTGCCCAAGGGCGTCAGCAAGATCGAGTACACCGTGCGGCTGAACAACGTGGGCGACTTCGCGCTGCCGCCCAGCCGGGTAGAAGCCCTGTACGCACCCGAGATGTTCGGCATGGTGCCCAATGCGCGGATGAAGGTGGAGCCGGGCCAGTAGGGCCGGGCGGCAACTCAGGCGGAGATTCCAAGCCATGTGCAGAAGCATCAAGACCTTGTTCAACTTCGAGCCGCCCGCAACGGATCAGGAGATCCATGCGGCGGCGCTGCAGTTCGTGCGCAAGCTCAGCGGCTTCAATGCGCCGTCCAAGGCCAACGAGGCGGCCTTTCACCAGGCGGTGGAAGAGGTCGGCGCCAGCGCGCGGCGACTGGTCGATTCGCTGGTAACCACGGCAGACCCGCGCGATCGCGAGGTGGAGGCGCAGCGGGCCAAGGCGCGCGCGGCTGCGCGCTTCGGCTAGGCTGGCGGGAACGCCGCGGCGCCACCCGCCATCCAATGTGCGGAGGTCCCATGCCAACCCTGCAACACGCATTCGCCGCCGCCTCGTGCGACCCGCCGCCTGACGACGCCCAACTTGCAGCACGCGCCGCCCGCGGCGATGCGCACGCCTTCGAAACCATCATGCGGCGCCACAACCGCCTGTTGTTTCGCACCGCGCGCAGCATCCTCAAGAGCGATGCCGAAGCCGAGGATGCGCTCCAGGACGCCTACCTGCGCGCCTGGCGCGCCCTGGGCGGCTTTCGTGCCGACGCCAAGCTCTCTACCTGGCTGGTGCGCATCGTCATCAACGAGGCGCTGGGGCGGGTGCGGCAGCGCAATACCCAAGTCATTCCCCTGGATGCCGCCATGAATTCGACCGAACCCGAAACCCAGGCGTCATTCACCGCCGACCCCGATCGGCAACCCGAGCGCGTGGCCATGCGCGCCGAAATCCGCCAGCTCATGGAAGCGCGCATCGACCTGCTGCCCGACGCCTTTCGCAGCGTGTTCATGCTGCGCGCCGTGCAGGAGATGGACGTGGAAGAAGTCGCCCAGGCCCTGGGCATACCCGAGGCCACCGTGCGCACCCGCTTCTTCCGCGCCCGCAGCCTGCTGCGCGAAGGGCTGGCCAGCGACATCGACATGGCGCTTGGCGATGCATTCGCCTTCGACGGCGCACGCTGCGACCGCATCGTTGCCGCCGTGCTGGCGCGTGCGCCTGCCGAGGTGCAGGGCAAGCACTGATTCGCTGGCGCGCGTGCGTCGCCTGAAGCGATGCACGAACGGGAACGTGGCGAAAAGCCGCTCCATCGAATGGGCAGACCCGTCGGGTCCCCTGCCCCACTCCCTGGAGAATCGCCATGTCCTTCTTTCAGATGCCCCACCCCGCCGCTGCACGCCGCGCATTTCTTGGTCGCTCATCCGGCCTTGTTCTTTCCGGCACCGCCATCGCGCTGCTGGCCGGCAACGAGGTGCTCGCAGCGCAACAGTCCGGCGCCAAGGGCGGTGGCGCGCACCAGGACATCCAGATCCTGAACACCGCGCTGGGCGCCGAACTCGAGGCCATCGCAGCCTACCAGCTCGGCGCCGAAAGCAAGCTGCTGGAAAAGCCGGTGCTCGACCTGGCCGTGACCTTCCAGGGCCACCACAAGGCGCACGCCGACGTGCTGGCCAAGACGGTGGAGAAGCTGGGCGGCAAGCCTGCGCTGGCCAAGTCCAAGTACGACTTTCCGGTGGACCAGTTGAAGTCGCAGGCCGACGTGCTTCGCTTTGCCGCCAAGCTGGAGCAAGGCGCCGTGAGCGCCTACCTGGGGGCAGTGCCCCTGTTCGGCAACCGCGACCTGTCCAAGGCGGCCGCCAGCATCCTGGGCGACGAAGCCATGCACTGGGCCATCCTTCGCAACGCGCTGGGCGAGGCGCCGGTGCCGGCGGCCTTCGTGTCATGAACGGCCCCGGCCGCCGCCTGCCGAAGTGGCTTGCCGGCGCGCTCATGCCGATGACGATTGCCGGCCCGGCCAGCGCCGCAACACCCGCGCCCACGGCCACGCCACCCGACCAGCAACAGGTGCAACGCGGCGAGCAGGTCTATGCACGATGCCAGGCCTGCCACGCACTCGCGCAAGACCGGGTGGGGCCGCACCACTGCGGCCTGCTGGGCCGGCGGGCCGGCAGCGTGCCGGGCTTTGCCTACTCCCAGGCCATGAAGGATTCGCGCATCACCTGGAACGAGAAGACGCTCAACCAGTTCCTGTCCGGCCCCTTGAAGGCCGTGCCCGGCACCTCGATGACCTATGACGGCGTGCCCGATGCGAAAGACCGGGCCGACCTGATCGCGTATCTGCGGTACGCCAACGAGTCGGCGCAATGCCGGCAGTCGGCCGCCGCCCAACGGTGAAGCGGGCCGATCCGGCCCTCGGAAGCACAGGCAATCAGGCTTTTTGGTCGACAAACTACCTATTCAATTGTTGACCATTTACACGTATCCTGGGGCACCCGGACCGCGCCGCGTGGCGCGCCCGGGTGTTTCTCTCGTGCGATGCTCAACCTGGGAACCCGATGTCCAAAGCCGTTTTCGCCCCCTTGGCGCCCGTGGCGCACCATGGCCGCTTTCACTACCAGCCCATCACCCAGCGCGCCGACTACGCCTGGCCCAATGGCGCGCGGCTGGCCGTGTACCTGGGCTTCAACCTGGAGCACTTTGCCTTTGGCGAGGGGCTGGGTGCCAACATCGGGCCGGCGCATCCACACCCCGACGTGTTGAACTACTCGTGGCGCGAATACGGCAACCGCGTGGGCGCCTGGCGCTGCCTGGAACTGTTCGACAGCCTGGGCCTGCCAGCAGCCACCCTGCTGAACACCGCCCTGTACGACCATTGCCCCGAGCTGGTGGCCGCCTGCGTGGCACGCGGTGACGAACTGGTGGGCCACGGCCACACCAACTCGATCCGCCAGGCCGATCTGTCCGAAGCCGACGAGGCTGCCTTGCTCGCCGCCTGCCGCGACCGCATGCAAACGCAAAGCGGCGTGCAGGCCACCGGCTGGCTCTCACCCTGGATTTCCGAGAGCCGCACCACGCCCGACCTGCTGGTCGAAACCGGCTACCGCTACACCCTGAACTGGGCACACGACGACCAGCCCGTGCCCATGCGCACGCGCGGCGGCGCCACGCTGTGGTCTATTCCGTATCCGCAGGAGCTCAACGACATCCCGATGATCATCGCCCGCCAGATGGATGCGAAAGACTTTGCCCAGATGGTGGTCGACAACACCGACGAGATGCTGCTGCAGTCGCGCACGCAGCCGCTGGTGATGGGCCTGGCGCTGCATCCCTACATCGTCGGCCAGCCCTACCGGCTGCGGCACCTGCGGCGGGCGTTGCAGCACCTGGCGCAGCTGCGCGACGAAGGCCGGATCTGGTTCACCACGCCCGGCGCCATCTGCGAGCACGTGGCGCAATTGCAGGCGCGCTAACCCGCCTGCACCGGCCTGGCTATTTCGAGGTCTTGCGCGCCGGCTTCTTCGCGGAAGACGCGTTGAGCTCGGCCGCCGCGCGCACCAGCGCCTTCAGGGCCTTCTCATCGATCTTCTCGCCCGCTCGCACGTCGATGGCGCGCCGCACATTGCCCTCGAGGCTGGAATTGAAGAGGCCCTTCGGGTCTTCCAGCGAGGCGCCCTTGGCAAAGGTCATCTTCACGGCGGCCTTGTAGGTCTCGCCCGTGCAGATGATTCCGTTGCACGACCACACGGGCACGTCCCACTTCCATTCCTCGATGATCTCGGGGCCGACCTCGAGGATGATCTTGCGCAGGCGCGCCAGCGTCTCGCCGCGCCAGTCGTCCAGCGCCGCGATCTTGGCGTCGATGTGCTGCGCAGCCGATTGCCCGTCTTGATCTTGCGTGGAACTGCTCTTGTTCATGCTGATGGCAAAAGCGGCGACTTTGACCGATTTCCCCCGGGAAGGAAAGGCGGCCCCAAAAGTATCAACGGTGCGAGAAGCCAGGCTCGCGCTTGTCGAGAAAGGCTTTCATTCCTTCGTGCGCATCCTCGCTGGCAAAGCGGCCGTACAGCTGCCGCCGCTCGAACACAATGCCTTCGGCCAGGCTGCCTTCGTAGGCACGGTTGACGGACTCCTTGATGGCGATGAGCGCCGGAAGCGAGTAGCCGGCAATGGCAGTGGCCAGCGCCAGCGCTTCGGGCATGAGCTGCTCCTCGGGCACTACGCGCGAGACCAGGCCGTAGCGGTCGGCCTCGTGCGCGTCGAGCTGCCGCGCCGACAGGCACATGTCCATGGCCTTGGCCTTGCCCACGGCGCGCGGCAGGCGCTGCGTGCCGCCCGCGCCGGGCAGCATGGCGAGCTTGATTTCCGGCAGCGCGAAGCGCGCGCTTTCGGCGGCCACGACGATGTCGCAGGCCAGCGCCAGCTCGCAGCCGCCGCCCATGGCAAAGCCGGCCACCGCGGCAATCACGGGCTTTCTCACGCGGCGGATGGCTTCCCAGTTGCGCGTGATGAACTCGCCCTGCACCACGTCCATGTAGCTCCAGTCCACCATGGCCGCGATGTCCGCACCGGCGGCAAAGGCCCGGGGCCCGCCCGCCAGCAGGATGGCGCCGATGCCAGGATCGGCATCGAGCGAGAGCAGCGCCTCGCCCAGCGCGTCCATCAACGCGTCGTTCAAGGCGTTGAGCTGCCTGGGCCGGTTGAGCGTGACGATGCCCACGCGCCCCTCGCGCTGCACGACGACGATGGTTTCTTCTTCATGCACTGGTGCGCCTCCTTGTGTGAAGTCAATCAACGCTGACCTTGCGGTCCTTGATGAGGGCGGTAAGCACCTTGCCTTCGTCGTCCAGCAGCTTGCGGAAAGCGACGGCGTCCATGGGCGCGGGCTCGGCGCCCAGGTCTGCAAAGCGCTTGACGATGGCCGGCTGCACCAGGGCGCGCGCCAGCTCGCGGTTCAGGCGTGCAATCACTTCCGGCGAAATGCCGTTGGGCGCCCACACGCCGAACCAGATGTCCATTTCCGCGCCCTCGATGCCCTGCTCGGCCAGCGTGGGCGTATCGGGGAAGAAGGGCGAACGCTTGCTGCTGGCCACGCCCAACAGCTTGACCTTGTTGGTTCGGATGTGCGGAAAGGCGATGCCCGGGTCGAACACATAGTCCACCTGCCCGGCCATCACGTCCTGCAGCGCCGGCGCGGCGCCGCGATAGGGAATGTGCGTGGCGAAGATGCCCGTCTGCTGCTTGAACAGCTCGGCCGCCAGGTGCGGCGGCGTGCCGGTGCCGGCCGACGCGTACGAGAGCTTGCCCGGGTTGGCCTTTCCGTAGGCAACCAGGCCCTTGGCGTCCTTCACGTCCAGCGCGTTCTTCGACACCACGTACATCGCGCTGCGGCCCACCGCGCCCACCGCGGTCATGTCCTTGGCCGGATGAAAGCTGGCCTTGAAGAGCGAGGGATTCGCGGTCTCCACCGACGTGGGTGCCACCAGCAGCGTGTAGCCGTCCGGCGCGGCCTTGATGACCTCCTGCGCCGCCACGTTGCCGCTGGCGCCGGGCTTGTTGTCGACGATGACGCTCTGCCCCAGCGCCTCGGTCAGCACCTGCGACATGGTGCGGGCCATCACGTCGGTGGTGCCGCCGGGCGCGAAGCCCACCACCAGGCGGATGGGCCTGGCGGGCCAGCTCGCCTGGGCATGGGCCTGCATGCCGGCGGCGAGCAGGCAAAGCGCTGCCGACGCGCCCGCAAAGGCGCGCGAAAAAACTCGGGTCATGGCTTGTCTCCTGTTTCTCTCTTGGTTGGGAAAACTCTGGACGGGCAGTCGGCGCGGCAGCGGGCGCGTCGTCAGATCTGGCCGCTTTGCAGCATGTCGCGCAGCCTGAACTTCTGGATCTTTCCGGAGGGGGTGGCCGGCATCGTCTCGCGCAGCACCAGCCGCTCGGGGATGTATTGCAACGCCACCTTCTGCGCCTTGAGGAAGTCGACCATGTCGGCGAACTGCAGCTGCTGCCCCGCCTTGGGCACGACCACGGCGCACGCGCGCTCGCCCAGCCGCTCGTCGGGGTACGCAACGATGGCCACCTGCGCCACGCCCGGGTGCTTGTAGAGCAACGTCTCGATCTCGAACACCGGAATGTTCTCGCCGCCGCGGATGATCACGTCCTTGCTGCGCCCGCTGATGCGGATGTAGCCATCTGCGTCCATGTGCGCCAGGTCACCTGTGTCGAACCAGCCATCGGCGTCGGTGTTGTTGAGGTGCGGGCGCTTGAGGTAGCCGCCGAAGTTGGAGCTGGAGCGCACCACCAGCTTGCCGACCTCGCCGGTGGGCATGGTGCTGCCATCCACGTCGACGATCTTCACCTCCACGCCCGGCAGCGGGCAGCCGTCTGTGGTGAAGGCGCGCTGGTCGTCGTCGTCCAGGCGGATGAGCGTGACGGCGCCGTTCTCCGTCATGCCCCAGGCCGACACGATCTTGCTGCCCAGCGTGGTGCGCGCCTGCTCGACCAGCGGGCCGGGAATGGGCGCACCGGCGCACAGGAAGGTCTTGAGGCTGGGCACGGGCAGGCCGCTTTCGTGCACCGTCTTCGTCAGGTCGGTAAGAAAGGGCGTGGACGCCATGGTGAAGCTCACGCCCTCCGCACGGATGAGCTCCACCGCCTTGCGCGCATCCCACACGTCCTGCAGCACCGCGCTGGCGCGCAGCATGACGGGCATCAGCAGGCCATACATGAAGCCGGTCTGGTGCGCCATGGGCGAGGCCATGAGCACCACGTCGTCCTGCCCGAGCTGCAGCCGCTGCGCATACGCCACGATGTTGGACATGAGCGTGTTGGCCGAGTGCATCACGCCCTTGGGCTCGCCGGTGGTGCCCGAGGTGTAGATGAGCTGGGTGATGTCGTCGGGGCCTGGGCGGCTGCGCATGAGGATGTCCTTCGCGTCGGCCTCCTTTTCCCACTCGGGCTGCACCAGCAGCGCATCGAAGTCGTCCGCCCCGCCGCCGCCCACCACCAGGATGCGCTGCAGCGCCGGCGCCTTGGCCTGCAGGCCGCGCGCCATGGCCTCGTGGTCGAAGCCTCGGAATACCTTGGGCACCACCAGCAGCTTGGCCTCGCCGTGCGCCAGCATGAAGGACAGCTCGCGCTCGCGGAAGATGTGCATCAGCGGGTTGAGCACCGCACCGATGCGCGAGCACGCCAGGTACAGCAGCGTGAACTGCCACCAGTTGGGCAACTGCATGGCCACCACGTCGTTGCGGCCCACGCCCAGGCGCGACAGCCCCACGGCCATGCGGTCTGCCAAGCGTGCCAGCTCGGCGTAGCTGAAGCGGCGCGTCTCGCCGGTGTCCGCGCGCACCGCCGTGATCGCGGTCTTGCCCGGATGGGCCGCAACGCAGTCATCCAGCGCGTCGTTGATGGTGCGGTCATGCCAGTGCCCCAGGCGCACGCTCTGGTCGCGGCGCGATGGCAGCAGGACGGGGTCGAACTCCATGGTCTGTCTCCTCTCGTTGTGTTGGTCAGGCCGGCACCGCCTCGCGCCCCGCGCGGGTGCGCGCGATGATGGTCTTCATGATCTGGGCCGTGCCGTCGCCGATCTGGAAGCCCAGCACGTCACGCAGGCGCTGCTCCATCGGCCCGCGGTCGTAGCCGCCGTGGCCGAAGCTCAGCAGGCACTGGTGCACCACGTCGTAGGCCAGCTTGGGCGCCCACCACTTGCACATGGCGGCCTCGGCGCTGTGCGGCGCGCCCTTGTCCTTGAGCCACAGCGCCTGCAGGCACAGAAGGCGCGCGGCCTCCACCTGCGTATCGAAATCCGCCAGCGGGTGCGAGACGCCCTGGAAGGCCGACAGCGGCTTGCCGAAGGCCTCGCGCTGCGCCACGTATTCCCATGTTTCCTCCAGCGCCACGCGGGCCACGGCCAGCACCTGCAGGCCGATCAGCGCGCGCGAGAAATCGAAGCCCTGCATCACCTGCACGAAGCCCTGGTTCTCGTCGCCCAGCCGGTGCGACACGGGCACGCGCACGTTCTCGAAGAAGATGGAGCCGCGGCCGATGGCACGCTGGCCGTGGCAGTCGAAGCGGTTGCTGGTAACGCCGGGCAGGTCCATGGGCACCAGCAGGGCTGTCACGCCGCGTGCGCCGGATTCCACCGAGCCGGTGCGCCCGAACACCACCGTGGCATCGGCCTGGTCGGCGGCGGAGATGGAGGTCTTCTCGCCGTTGATGACGTATTCGTCCCCCACCCTCTCCACGCGCAGTCGCAGGTTGGCCGCGTCCGATCCGCCGCGCGGCTCGGTCAGTGCAATGGCAACGAGTGCCTCGCCGCGCGTGAGCCGCTGCAGCCACGGCATCACCACCTCGGGCTTGCCGTGGTGCGACAGGATCTGCGCATTCAGCGACGCCAGCAGGTTGATGTATGAAATGCTCAGGTCGGCGCGCGCCACCTCTTCGTGGATGACGCCGGCGGCCAGGCAACCCATGCCCTGGCCACCCAGCTCCTCTGGCAGCTCGGGCGCGATGAAGCCCATCTGGCCCATCTCGGCCATCAGTGCGCGGTCGAGCACGCGGGTCTTGTCCCGCTCCTGGAAGCCGGGCGCGATGCGCTGGCTGGCAAAGCGGCGCGCATGCTCGCCCAGCGCTGCCAGGTCTTCATCGATGTACGGGTTCATGGCGGCACCTACTTGCTGTACTTGCGGAACTCGGGCTTGCGCTTTTCCTTGAGCGCCGCCACGCCTTCGCGCGACTCTTCGGTGTCGTAGAACAGCTTGAGCGCGTACATGCCCATGCCGGCAATGCCGCTCTGGTGCGCGGTGTCCATGTTGAAGCTGCGCTTGGCAATGGCAATGGCCGTGGGGCTGCGCTCGCAGATGGTCTCGGCCCATTCCTGCACGGTCTCGTCCAGCTTCTCGGGCGCTACGCAGATGTTGGCCAGGCCCATGGCCACGGCCTCGGCGCCCGAGTAGCGCTTGTTCAGGTACCAGATCTCGCGCGCCTTCTTCTCGCCCACCACGCGCGCCAAAAAGGCGGTGCCGTAGCCGGGGTCGACCGAGCCCATCTTGGGGCCCACCTGGCCGAAGACGGCCTTCTCGGAGCAGATGGTCAGGTCGCAGATGGTGCACAGCACGTTGCCGCCACCGATCGCAAAGCCCTGCACGCGGGCGATGACGGGCTTGGGCACGTTGCGGATGGCGTCGTGCAGCTCTTCCATCGGCAGGCCGATGGTGCCGCGGCCGTCGTAGTTGCCGTCGTGCGCGGACTGGTCGCCGCCGGTGCAGAAGGCGCGGTCGCCCGCACCGGCCAGCACGATGCAGCCCACGCTGCGGTCGTAGCCCGCCTTGTTCAGCGCCTTGATCAGCTCGTCGCAGGTCGTGCCGCGAAAAGCGTTCATCTTGTCGGGGCGGTTGATGGTGATCCAGGCCACGCCGTTGCGGACCTCGTACAGGATGTCTTCGAAGTTCATGCTCATGCTCCTTGGTGTCGCGTCTGGGGGTTGAAGAGTTCAGCCGTTCATGGTCAGGCCGCCCGAGACGCTCAGCACCTGCCCGGTGACGAAGGCGGCGTCGTCGCTGGCGAAGAAGAGCACCGCGCCGGGCAGGTCCTCGGGCTGGCCGATGCGTCCCAGCGGAATGGAGCGGGTGAAGGCCTCCATCAGCTTCTCGGGGTTGCCCGCGCCTTCCTTGTATTCGGCGAACAGCGCCGTGTCGGTGGGGCCGGGGCACACCACGTTCACCGTGATGCCGTGGCGTGCATGCTCGCGCGCCACCGTCTTCGAGAAGGACACCAGCCCGCCCTTGCAGGCCGCGTACACCGCCTCGCCCGAAGAACCCACGCGGGCCGCGTCCGAGGCGATGTTGACGATGCGGCCCCGCTTGCGCGCCGCCATGCCCGGCAGCACCGCGTGGTGCATGTGCAGCGCGCCCGTCAGGTTGATGGCAATGAGCTTGTCCCACTGCGCCGGCTCGGTCTTGGTGAAGGGTTTGAACACATCCCAGCCGGCGTTGTTGACCAGCACGTCGATGGGGCCCTGTGCTTCCTGCGTGGCGGCCACGGCGGCGTCCACGCTGGCGCGGTCGGTGATGTCGCAGCGGTAGGCCCGTGCCTGGCCGCCCTCGTCCCGGATGCCGGCGGCCACGCGCTCGGCGGCTTCCAGGTTCAGGTCGAACACGGCAACCGTCGCGCCTTCCTTGGCAAAGCGGCGGCACGTGGCGCCGCCAATGCCGCCCCCACCGCCCGTGATGACCACGGTCTTGCCTGCAAATTTCGTCATGGTGTTTCCCTTTCTCGGTTCGGCCTTGCTATCGTTTCCATCGGATTCCCAGGTGCTCCAGCGAGGCATCGGAGCATTTGGGTAAATATGTTTACGTAATATTAGTCTTCGAGACAAGGCTTGGCAAGCGCTCGCGCAAGCCCGGAAACCCATGGAAAACCCTAGCAATTCAGCGACAGAAGCCCGAATGGAACTGGCCAACCGGCTCTTCTTCCGGCTCTATCAATGTGCAAACATGTTGCATAAAACCGGCTCCCGTGCGGTGGAGAACGAGGGACTGACGACGCAGCAATGGGCGGTGCTGGGCGCGCTGTCGCGCGACAGCGCGCAGCCCGGCATGAGCATTGGCGACCTGGCGCGCTACCTGATGGTCAGCCGCCAGAACCTCTCGGGCCTGATCAGCCGCATGGAGCGCGACGGCCACGTCAAGATCGAGCCCGACGGCCGCGACCGGCGCTCGCGCCTGGTCACCATGACCGAGTCCGGCCAGCACGTCTGGCAAGTGCTGGCGCAGCCGAAGATCCGCAACTACTACGAAGGCGTGCTGGCCGACTTCTCGGTCAACGACCTGACGCACACGCTGCACTACCTGCTCAAGATGCTGGAGAACATGGAGCGGGTGGACAAGGAAGCGCCGGCAGAGGCCGAGCCCGACTGAGCCATGCGTCGATCGCTGCCATTGCTGCTTTGTTGCGCTGCGCTGCTGCTTGGCTGCAGCGCGCAGGCCGTGGCGTCCGCACTGCCCACCTACCAGCAGGTGCGGCAGGACTTCCACCCTTCCGACACCCTGGTGCGCGATCGCAATGGCGAGCTGCTGCAGCGGGTGCGCACCGACACCACCGTGCGCCGCGGCCAATGGGTGGCGCTGGCCGACATTTCGCCAGCGCTGCGCCAGGCCATGCTGATGAGCGAAGACAAGCGCTTCTACGAACACAGCGGGGTCGACTGGCAGGCCGTGTCGGCAGCCGCCTGGGGCAACCTGTGGGCCACGCGCACGCGCGGCGCGTCCACCATCACCATGCAGCTGGCGGGCCTGATCGACGAGGACCTGCGCCGGCGCAGCAGCGACGGCCGCAGCCTGCAGCAAAAGCTCGGCCAGGCCTGGGCCGCGCGCGAACTGGAAGCCAGCTGGCGCAAGGACCAGATCCTGGAGGCCTACCTCAACACGGTGCCTTTTCGCAGCGAGATCGTGGGCATCGACGCGCTCTCGCGCAGCCTGTTCGGCAAGGCACCGCACGGGCTGGATGCGCGCGAATCGGCCTTGGCCGCCGCCCTCGTGCGCGCGCCCAACGCCAAGCCCGCGCTGGTGGCCCAGCGCGGCTGCGAACTGCTGCGCGCCATGCAGCCGGGCAGCCGTACCGATTGCCTGGCGCTCGAAGCCTTCGCCAACGCATCCCTCGCGCGCCGCGACTGGCCGGCCAGCGACGGCATCGCGCCGCATCTCGCGCGCCGCCTGGTGCAACAGCAAGCGCAGTCCGGCACCGGCGAATTGCGCACCAGCTTGCGCGCCCCGCTGCAGCGATTTGCGCTGACCACTTTGCAGCGGCACCTGCGCGAGCTGCGCGGGCGCAATGTGGAAGACGGCGCCGTCGTCGTGCTGGACAACGCCAGCGGCGAAGTGCTGGCCTGGGTGGGCTCGTCCGGCGACACGCTCAGCCGTGCATCCGAAGTGGACGGCGTGCTGGCCCAGCGGCAACCCGGCTCCACGCTCAAGCCCTTCCTCTATGCACAGGCCATTGCGCAGCATCGGCTGACCGCGGCCTCGCTGCTGGATGACTCCAGCGCGCAGATCAACACAGCCGGCGGCCTGTACATCCCGCAGAACTACGACCGGCATTTCAAGGGCCTGGTGTCGGTGCGCAGCGCGCTGGGAGCCTCGCTCAACGTGCCCGCCGTGCGAACGCTGGTGATGGTCGGGCCCGAAGCGTTCGCACGCCAGCTGCGCGCCAGCGGCATCCAGCTGCGCGAAAACGGCGACTACTACGGCTACAGCCTGGCGCTGGGCAGCAGCGAGGTCTCGTTGCTGCAGCTGGCCAACGCCTACCGCACGCTGGCCAACGGCGGGCGCTTCAGCGAAGCAGGCAATGGCCTGCCCCGCAGCGCCGCGCCGGCATTTGCCCAAGCCATCGATGCGGGCGCGAGCTTCATCGTGGGCGACATCCTGCACGACGCCAATGCACGCGCCCCCACCTTCGGGCTGGACAGCGTGCTGGCCACGCGCTTCTGGACGGCGGTGAAGACCGGCACCAGCAAGGACATGCGCGACAACTGGGCCATGGGCTGGTCGCAGCGCTACACGGTGGGCGTGTGGGTCGGCAACGCCGCAGGCGCCCCCATGTGGGACGTGAGCGGCAGCAGCGGCGCCGCGCCCGTGTGGGCAGAACTGATGGCCTATTTGCACCGTCGTGAACCCAGCCGCGCACCCCAGGCGCCGGCCGGCTTGCTGCACACGCGCGTGAGCTTCGGCGACGGCCTGGAGGCCGCGCGCGAGGAGTGGTTCATCGCCGGCACCGAGCAAGCCGTGTTCGCGCCGGACGGCGGCAGCAGCGCCCTGCGCAGCGGCACGGCGCGCATCAGCGCCCCGGCCGATGGCACCATCGTCGCGCTGGACCCCGACATTCCACCGCAGCGCCAGCGCCTGATCTTCGAAGCCGAAGGCGGCGCCGCCGGCCAGCCATTGCAATGGCGCATCGATGGCCGCTCGGCCGGCCAGGGCCCGCGCCTGCCCTGGCTGCCTTGGCCCGGCCGCCACGTCGTGCAACTGGTGGACGCCCGCCAAGGCACCGTGCTGGACGAGCTTCGGCTCGAAGTGCGCGGCGCCGGCGTTGCGCGTTCCCGATAATGCAGGCTTCGCGCTCCCTTGCGCACCCCATTCCCATCCCGCTCAAGAAGGAACCCCTCTCGTGCCTGACCTTTCCAAGATCACCTGCATCGAAGACCTGCGCGTCGTCGCCAAGCGCCGCGTGCCGCGCATGTTCTACGACTACGCCGACTCCGGCGCTTGGACCGAAGGCACCTACCGCGACAACGAAGCCGCCTTCAAGAAGATCAAGCTGCGCCAGCGCGTGGCGGTGAACATGGAAGGCCGCTCCACCCGCACCACCATGATCGGCCAGGACGTGGCCATGCCGGTGGCCATCGCCCCCACGGGCCTCACCGGCATGCAGCATGCCGACGGCGAGATCCTGGCAGCGCGCGCAGCCAAGGCCTTCGGCATTCCGTTCACGCTGTCGACCATGAGCATCTGCTCGCTGGAAGACATTGCCGAGAACACCGGCCGCCACCCCTTCTGGTTCCAGCTCTACGTGATGCGCGACCGCGACTTCATGGAACGCCTGATCGATCGCGCCAAGGCCGCCAACTGCACCGCACTGCAGCTCACGCTCGACCTGCAGGTGATGGGCCAGCGCCACAAGGACATCAAGAACGGCCTGTCGGCCCCGCCCAAGCCCACGCTGGCCAACATGATCAACCTGGCGACCAAGCCGCGCTGGTGCCTGGGCATGGCGGGCACCAAGCGCCGCTACTTCGGCAACATCGTGGGCCACGTGAAGGGCGTGGCCGACATGTCGTCGCTGGCCTCGTGGACCAACGACCAGTTCGACCCCAGCTTGTCATGGGCCGACGTGGAATGGGTCAAGAAGCTCTGGGGCGGCAAGCTGGTGCTCAAGGGCGTCATGGACGCGGAAGACGCACGCCTGGCGGTGGACAGCGGCGCCGATGCACTCATCGTCTCCAACCACGGCGGTCGCCAGCTCGACGGTGCGCCGGCCTCCATCGACGCACTGCCCGGCATTGCGGCCGAGGTGGGCAACCGCATCGAGGTGTGGATGGACGGCGGCATCCGCAGCGGCCAGGACGTGCTCAAGGCCCGCGCACTGGGCGCGCGCGGCACGCTCATTGGTCGCAGCTTCCTGTATGGCCTGGGTGCCTACGGCGAGGCGGGCGTGACCCGCGCGCTGCAGATCATCCACAAGGAACTGGACGTGACCATGGCCTTCTGCGGCCACACGCAGATCGACAACGTCGATTCGGGCATCCTGCTGCCCGGCACCTACTGACACCGCAATCGTAGTAACCGCCTGGCAGCATGGGTTGGGGGAGCGGGCGCAGAATGTCCGCTCACCTACAACAACACCAAGAGGCTGTCACATGAGCGCAACTCTCTCTGACGCGGCCAACGCGCCGCGCCAATACACGGCCGAAGAAAAGCGCCACCGCATCTTCGCCATCGTCGGTGCCTCCTCGGGCAACCTGGTGGAATGGTTCGACTTCTACGTCTACGCCTTCTCCGCCATCTACTTCGCCGGCGCGTTCTTTCCCAAGTCCGACCCCACGGTACAACTGCTCAACACCGCGGGTGTGTTCGCGGCGGGCTTTCTCATGCGGCCCATCGGCGGCTGGCTGTTCGGCCGCATTGCAGACCGCAAGGGACGCAAGACGTCGATGGTGATCTCGGTCACCATGATGTGCGCCGGCTCGCTGGTCATCGCCTGCCTGCCGACCTATGCGCAGATCGGTGCCTGGGCGCCCTTCCTGCTGCTGCTCGCGCGATTGTTCCAGGGCCTGTCGGTGGGCGGCGAGTACGGCACCACCGCCACCTACATGAGCGAGATCGCGCTGCGCGGCCAGCGTGGGTTCTTCTCGTCGTTCCAGTACGTCACGCTCATCGGCGGACAGTTGCTGGCGGTGCTGGTCATCGTCATCCTGGAGCAACTGCTCGACGAGGCCGAGCTCAAGGCCTGGGGCTGGCGCATTCCCTTCGTCATCGGTGCCATCACCGCGGTGGTGGCCATGCTGCTGCGCCGCTCGCTGTCCGAAACGCACGGCGAGCAAGGCGCGAAGAACAAGGAAGCGGGCACCATCGGCAACCTGTTCCGGCACCACACGCCGGCCTTCCTCACCGTGCTGGGCTACACCGCGGGCGGCTCGCTGATCTTCTACACCTTCACCACGTACATGCAGAAGTTCCTGGTGAACACGGCGCACCTGCCGATCAAGACCACCAGCTACGTGATGACCTGCGCGCTGTTCGTCTACATGTGCATGCAGCCCTTGTTCGGCATGCTGTCGGACCGCATCGGGCGGCGCAACAACATGCTGCTGTTCGGCGCGCTGGGCACGCTGTTCACGGTGCCCATCCTCACCGCATTGGCGCATGTGAGCAGCCCGTACATGGCGTTCGTGCTCATCATCATTGCGCTGGCCATCGTGAGCTTCTACACCTCCATCAGCGGCATCGTGAAGGCCGAGATGTTTCCGCCCGAGGTGCGCGCGCTGGGCGTGGGGCTGGCCTACGCGGTGGGCAATGCCATCTTCGGTGGCTCGGCCGAATACGTGGCACTGGCACTGAAGGCGCAAGGGCTCGAAACCAGCTTCTTCTGGTACGTGACGGTGATGATGGTGGTGGCCTTCCTGGTCAGCCTGCGGCTGCCGCGACAGGCGAGCTATCTGCATCACGACCATTGAGCCGATGAGTCCGCACGCGGGCTGAGGGATTCGGCCCGCCCGATATACTGCGCGGCCCCATGCGTCGCGCTTTTTTCTTCCTGCTGGCATTCGTGCTGCTGACCCAGTTCAGTTGGGCGAGCGCGGCTGCCTATTGCCAGCACGAGCGCACGACAACGCAAACCAGCGGCCACTGGGGACACCACGAGCACGCGCACCCCGACCTGGGCCAGAAGAAGTCCGGCGACACCAAGCTGGTGGCCGACTCGGACTGCACGGTGTGCCATGCGTCCTGCGTGCCGCCGCTGCGCTCGCATGCCGATGCGCGCCTGCCCGTGATGCTGGGCGTTTCTCCGCCGGCGCATGCACCACCGCCCAGAGTGTCCATGGCCATGGACGCGCCCGATCGCCCTCAGTGGCCCGCTCTCGCCTAGCCCGGCGAGACGCGACACCAGCACCTCTTCTCTTTCGCTGACAAGCACGTCTCGCCGAATCCCAAGGATTCCTTTCGGTGAGATTCAATGCCACGTTCACTCTGGCCGCTTGCGCTTGCGGCCGCCCTATTCGTGCTGCATGCGCAGCCAGCGACGCCTTCAACCTCGCCTGACCTGACCCTGGCACAGGCGCTGGCCCGTGCCGAATCCGGCAGCCCGCAACTCTCGGCTGCGCGGCTCGAGCTGGCCGCCAACGAAGGCAGCGTCGTGCAAGCCGGCGTGCTGCCCAACCCCGAATTGGGAGTGGAGCTGGAGGACTTCCAGAAGGCCACCCGCACCACCACCGCCACGCTCAGCATTCCGCTGGAGCTGGGCGGCAAGCGAGCAGCCCGCGTCAGCGCCGCCGAGCGCGGGCGCGCACTGGCCGGTGCCGAGCTGGAGAGCACGCGCGCCAGCGTGCGCGCCGCGACCATTGCCGCGTACTTCGAGCTGCTGGTTGCACAGGAGCGCGTGCAGGTGGCCGCCGCCACCCACGAGATCGCCACGCGCGCGACCACCTCTGCGCAGCGCCGCGTGCAGGCCGGCCGCATCTCGCCGGTGGACGCCACGCGCGCGCAAGTGGCGCAAGCCAATGCAGCACTGGCGCTGAGCGAGGCGCGTGCCGCGCTGGAGGCCGCGCGTCGCCAGCTCGCGCTGCAGTGGGGCGCCGACGCGGCCGACTTCGCACGCGCGGCCCCAGCCAACCCGGCCATGCCACAGCGCCCCGGCCTGGACGCACTGCTCGGCCGCCTGGATGAATCGCCGGCCATGCGCGCCAGCCGGCTGTCGCTGGAGCACCGGCGCGCGCTGGTCGATGTGGAGGTGAGCAAGGGCACGCCCGACATGAGCCTGGTGGTGGGCGCCAAGCGCGACAACGAGCTGGGGCGCAACCAGGCGGTGGTGGGGCTGAACATTCCGCTGCCGCTGTTCGACCGCAACCAGGGCAACGTGCAGGAGGCGAACCAGCGTGCGCTCAAGGCCGAGGACGAGCACCGCGCCCGCCAGGCGTCACTGCGCCATGAGCTGCGCAACGCCAGCGCGCAGCTGGACTCTGCGCGCAACACCGAGCAGCAGTTGCGCACCGTGGTTCTGCCCGCGGCCCAGCAGGCGCAAGAGGCCGCCACCGTCGGCTTCGAGGCCGGCAAGTTCAACCAGCTCGACGTGCTCGATGCGCAGCGCACGCTGCTGGAAGCGCGCGAACGACTGCTCGACGCCCAGGCCCGTGCCTGGCAGGCCGCCAGCGCCATCGACCGCGTCCTCGGCGATCAGTGAACCGAACAAGCAAGAGAACACCCTCATGAGCATTTCGAACAAGCAGAAGGCCGCGATGGCGGCCATCATCACCGCCGGCCTGCTGAGCGCCGGTGCCATCCTCTGGCGCGACGACGGTGCGGGCGCATCGGCCGATTCGCATGGCGAAGAAGCGGCCCACGGCCATGCCGAAGAAAAGGAGCACAGCCACGGCGACGAGAAGGGTCACGCTGAAGAAAAAGGCCGCGGCGAAGAAAGCGGCCATGCCGGCGACAAGCAGGAAGCCGGCACGCTCAAGCTGACCCCCGAACAGTTGCAGGCCGCGGGCATCCGCATCGCAACTGCCGGCCCCGCAGTGCTGCAAGGCAGCCAGAGCTTCCCCGGCGAGATCCGCCTCGACGAGGACCGCACCGCGCACGTGGTGCCGGTGGTGGCCGGCGTGGCGCAGGCCGTGCCGGTGCAACTGGGCGAGACGGTGAAGAAGGGCCAGCTGCTGGCGGTGATCGCCAGCGCGGGGCTTTCGCAGCAGCGCAGCGAGCTGCTCGCCGCCCAGCAGCGCCGCGCCCTGGCCGCGCAGAACTACGAGCGCGAGAAGAAGCTGTGGGAAGAACGCATTTCCGCCCAGCAGGACTACCTGGCCGCGCAGGCCGCGCTGCGCGAAGCGGACATCGCGGTAGGCAACGCTTCGCAAAGGCTGCAGGCAGTGGGCGCCAGCGCCAACGCCGGTGGCAATGGCGGCCTCAACCGCTTCGAGCTGCGCGCGCCACAGGATGGCGTGGTGATCGAGAAGCACCTGAGCCTGGGCGAGGCGGTGAAGGAAGACACCACCGTCTTCACCTTGTCCGACCTGCGCAGCGTGTGGGCCGAGTTCAACGTGTCGGCACAGGACCTGGGCCGCGTGCAGACCGGGCGCAAAGCCATCGTGACATCGAGCGCCTTCGACGAGAAGGCACCGGGCGAAGTCGCCTACGTGGGCGCGCTGCTGGGCGAGCAAAGCCGCACCGCCAAGGCGCGCGTGCGGCTGGAGAACCCGCGCATGGCGTGGCGCCCGGGCCTTTTCGTGAGCGTGACGCTGGCGCAGGAACCCGTGCCCTCGGCCATTGCGGTGCCCGTCGATGCGGTACAGGCGCAGGGCGAACAGAGCGTGGTCTACCTCGCCCTGCCCGGCAATGAGTTCAAGACCCAGGTGGTGAAGCTGGGCCGCTCCGACGGCAGGAACGTCGAGGTGCTGGACGGCCTCGCGCCCGGAGCGCAGCTGGCCAGCGGCAACACCTTCGTCATCAAGTCGGAGCTGGGCAAGTCCAGCGCCGCCCACACGCACTGAAGCAGCGAGGCGACCACGACATGTTCGAGAGAATCGTCCGCTTTGCCATCGAGCAGCGGTGGCTGGTGCTGTTCGCCGTGCTGGCCATGGGCCTGCTGGGTGCGTACAGCTACTCGCGCCTGCCCATCGATGCCGTGCCCGACATCACCAACGTGCAGGTGCAGATCAACACCGACGCGCCGGGCTCGTCGCCGCTGGAGACCGAGCAGCGCATTACCTACCCCATCGAGACCGCGATGGCCGGCCTGCCCGGCCTGCAGGAAACACGCTCGCTCTCGCGCTACGGGCTGTCGCAGGTGACGGTGATCTTCAAGGACGGCACCGACATCCACTTTGCGCGGCAGCTGGTGAACCAGCGCATCCAGGAAGCGCGCAGCCACCTGCCTGCCAACGCCACGCCAGCCATGGGCCCCATCTCCACCGGACTGGGCGAGATCTACCTGTGGACGGTTGAAGCCGACGATGGCGCGCGCATGGCCGACGGCACGCCCTACACGCCCACCGACCTGCGCGAGATCCAGGACTGGGTGATCAAGCCGCAACTGCGCGGCGTGCCCGGCGTGACCGAGGTCAACACCATCGGTGGCTTCGAGAAGGAGTACCTCGTGGCGCCCAACCTGGAGCGACTGGCGGCCTACAACCTGAGCCTGTCGGAACTGGTGAGCGCACTGCAGCAGGACAACAACAACCTGGGCGCCGGCTTCATCGAGCGGCGCGGCGAGCAGTACCTGGTGCGCGCACCGGGGCAACTCGGCTCACTGCAGGACATCGGCGATGTGCTGGTCGGCAGCGCGCAGGGCCAGCCCATCCGCATCCGCGACGTGGCGACCGTGGAGCTGGGCCGCGAACTGCGCAGCGGCGCGGCCACGGAGAACGGCGGCGAGGTGGTGCTGGGCACCGTGTTCATGCTCATCGGCGAAAACAGCCGCGCCGTCTCGCAGGCGGTGGACCGGCAGATGGCGGCCATCAACAAGGGGCTGCCCCAGGGCGTACGTGCCGTCACGGTGTACGACCGCACCGTGCTGGTGGACAAGGCCATCGCCACGGTGAAGAAGAACCTGCTGGAAGGCGCGGTGCTGGTGATCGTGGTGCTGTTCGCCTTCCTGGGCAACATCCGCGCGGCACTCATCACGGCCATGATCATCCCGCTGTCGATGCTCTTCACCTTCACCGGCATGGTGCAGTGGCGCGTAAGCGCCAACCTGCTGAGCCTGGGTGCGCTGGACTTCGGCATCATCGTCGACGGCGCGGTGGTCATCGTGGAGAACTGCGTGCGGCGGCTGTCGCATGCGCAGGCCCGCCTGGGCCGCGTGCTCAGTCGCAGCGAGCGCTTTCATGAAGTGATGCTGGCATCGCGCGAGGCGCGGCGACCGCTGCTGTTCGGGCAGCTCATCATCATGGTGGTGTACCTGCCGATCTTCGCGCTCACCGGCGTGGAGGGGAAGATGTTCCACCCGATGGCCATCACCGTGGTGCTCGCGCTGATCGGCGCGATGATCCTGTCGATCACCTTCGTGCCGGCGGCCGTGGCGCTGCTCATGAATGGCAAGGTGGCCGAGGGCGAGAACCGGCTGATGGAGCGTGCACGCCGCATCTACCAGCCCGCACTGAAGAGCACCATGGCCAACGGGCCGGTGGCCGTCACGCTGGCGGTGGTGCTGGTGGCGGTGTCGGGCCTGCTGGCCACGCGGCTGGGCAGCGAGTTCGTGCCCAACCTCAACGAGGGTGACTTCGCCATCCAGGCGCTGCGCCTGCCGGGCACCAGCCTGAGCCAGTCGGTGCAGATGCAGCAGCAGCTCGAAGAGCGGCTGACGAAGAAGTTTCCGGAAATCGATCGCATCTTCGCGCGCACGGGCACGGCCGAGATTGCCGCCGACCCGATGCCGCCCAACATCTCCGACGGCTACATCATGCTCAAGCCGCAAGGCGAATGGCCCAAGCCGCGCAAGACGCGCGATGAACTGCTCGCCGCCGTGCGCGCCGAGGTGGCGCAGATTCCGGGCAGCAACTACGAGTTCTCGCAGCCCATCCAGCTGCGCTTCAACGAGCTGATCTCGGGCGTGCGCTCCGACGTGGCGGTGAAGGTCTTCGGCGACGACAGCCAGGTGCTCAATGCCACCGCGCAGGAGATTGCCGAAGTGCTGGGCACCGTGCGCGGCTCCACCGAGGTGAAGGTGGAGCAGAACGACGGCCTGCCCATGCTCACCGTCAACGTCGATCGCACCAAAGCGGCGCGCCACGGGCTGCGCATGAGCGAAGTGCAGGAGGCGGTGCAGATCGCCATCGGCGGGCGCGAGGCCGGCACCTTCTTCCAGGGCGACCGCCGCTTCGACATCGTGGTGCGCCTGCCCGAGCAGGTGCGCTCCGAGGTCGATGCCCTGGCACGGCTGCCCATTGCGCTGCCCAAGGGCGCGGACGGGCGAACCAGCTACCTGCCGTTGTCCGAGCTTGCCACGCTCGATTTGAAGCCGGGCCCCTACCAGGTCTCGCGCGAGAACGGCAAGCGGCGCATCGTGGTCAGTGCCAACGTGCAAGGCCGCGACATCGGCAGCTTCGTGGCCGAGGCGCAGCAGGCCATTGACGCCCGGGTGCAGGTGCCCTCAGGCTACTGGACGCGCTGGGGCGGCACCTTCGAGCAGCTCGAATCAGCCGCGCAGCGCCTGCAGTTGGTGATCCCGCTGTCGCTGGCGCTGGTGCTGGCCCTGCTGTTCGCGATGTTCGGCAACCTCAAGGACGGCTTGCTGGTGTTCACCGGCATTCCCTTTGCGCTGACGGGTGGCGTGCTGGCGCTGTGGGCGCGCGGCATGCCCATGTCGATCTCCGCGGCCATCGGCTTCATTGCACTGTCGGGCGTGGCTGTGCTCAACGGGCTGGTGATGCTCACGCTGATCCGCCGCCTGCGCGAAGAGGGCATGCCGCTGGTCGAGGCGGTGCGCGAAGGCGCGACCCACCGCCTGCGGCCGGTGCTGATGACGGCGCTGGTGGCTTCGCTGGGCTTTGTGCCGATGGCGCTGGCCACC
This sequence comes from Pseudomonadota bacterium, assembly GCA_018241225.1. GTDB lineage: Bacteria > Pseudomonadota > Gammaproteobacteria > Burkholderiales > Burkholderiaceae_C > Variovorax. The sequence goes on along the minus strand of JAFEEG010000004.1, from coordinate 118,988 downwards.
GGTACCGGCGCCGAGGTGCAGCGGCCACTGGCCACGGTGGTGATCGGGGGCATTCTCTCGGCCACCGCGCTCACGCTGCTGCTGCTGCCGCTGCTGTACCAGTGGGCGCATCGGGGAGATGGGGATTCGGGGCTGGAGGCTGGGCACGCGCACTAAGCGCCCACGCGCCGCACACCCCGACGTCTTATGCAAAGCCGCAGTTGCTGAGCGCCGCGCTCGACACGACAGGCACTTGCGCATCAACTTTGATCGCTGGGCCGCCCGACCTGGTCCGGCACATCCCGAACCGGCTGACCTTCGTAGGTCGGGATGTACTGGCGCGGTATCGGCCCTTTGATACGGCCACCTTGTTGGGTTTGCTCCCAGGCGTGTGCAAGGACACCAACTGACCTTGAAAGGCAAAATAGGCCGCGAGCCAATGGAGCGGGAAAGCCGAGCTCCGCGTAGATGACCGCCGTCGCGCCATCGATGTTCATCGGAATGGGCTTGCCCTTGCTCGCACTGAGCTTGGTCTCCACGGCTCTTCCGATGCGCGCGAATCGGCCACTGACCTCCCCGGTGCGGGCCGCTGCGTCAACAAGTTCCAGCAGCGGCGCGCTTCGGGGGTCCACAGGATGGAAGCGATGGCCAAAGCCAGAGATGACTTTCCCATGTGCTTCAGCGAACGCTCGCAGGCCCGCGTCAACGGCATCCTCCAGGCCGGACCCAGCATCTAGGCGCGCAGCGACGGCCTCATAAAGTTCCACGGCCTGCTCGCCTGCACCGCCATGCACGTCCCCGAGAACGTTCACTGCAGATGCCATGGCACTGTTCAGCCCCACTCCGCACGTTGCCGCCATGCGCGCGATAGCGATGCTCGGCGCCTGCGGTCCATGGTCGACCGCCGACATCAAGGCCGCCTCCAGCAATTGCCCTTGAGTGTGAGTTGGCAATTCGCCCCGCGTCATCAGCCAAATCATCTGAGCCAGGCTGACCTTCTGGCGAATGAGGTCTTCGATGGGGTACCCACGGTAGCGGATAACCCCTGGAGACATGTCGATGATGCTGGTGCGCCACCAGTCTTCAATGGCCTTGCGGGCGTCCGCAGGCGTGGTAGCGGTCATACGGCCTTCTCCGCTTTGAGTGCTTCAATATCCGCGGCTGAATATCCCAAGCTTGCGAGGATTTCCTCTGAGTGCTGACCGAGCGTTGGAGGAGGAGAGTCGACTCGGGGCGCTTGCCCGTTCACCTTGAAGCCCGTGCGGACAAGGCGAATGTCGCGACCAACACCCGGCGCATCTGGGAAAGTGCCCACCATTCCGCGCTCAGCGACTTGAGGGTGCTCCAAGGCCTGAGGGACGCTGTACACGGGGCCTGCAGGTACGCCGGCCTGGTTGAACAGCTTCCACCATTCGTCCGTGGACTTCGACGTCATCGCCTCTTCCAGCACCGCCTTCAACGCGAAGCGATGCTGCAGCCGGCTCTGGCGCTCGCTGAATCTGGCGTCTTGAATGAGTTCCGGTCGCCCCACGACATGGCACACGGCCTCGAACTGCTCCTGCTTGTTGGCCGCGATGTTCAGAAGGCCATCTCCCGTTCGGAAGGTTCCGGAGGGGCTGGCAGTGACGTTTTCATTGCCCATCGGCTTGGGTTCGCGACCGGCCACCAGATGATTCGACACAGCCCATCCCATGGTCGCCATGACGGCCTCCAGCATGGACACGTCGATGAAGGTGCCGCCCTTCCGGTTTCCATCCGCGAGTGCTGCTGCGACGGCGAAGGCCGCCGTAATACCGCCAATGGTGTCTGCCATGGGGTAGCCGACCCGATACGGCGCATTCTCAGGTGCACCTGTGATGCTCATGACGCCGGACATGCCCTGGATGATTTGGTCGTACGCCGGCAAGTCCCGAAGTGGCCCCTCTTGCCCGAAGCCGGAGATAGCGCAGTAGATGAGCCTCGGGTTCTCCTTGAGCAGGTCCTCATAGCCGAGCCCGAGGCGCTTCATCACGCCGGGCCGGAAGTTCTCCACGAGCACGTCGGCAGTTCGCACAAGCTTGCGGAAGACTTCCTTCCCAGATGGATGCTTGAAGTCGATGGTGATGGAGCGCTTGCCTGGGTTCTGTGCCAGGAAGGACACCCCCATGTAGCGCTTGTTCAGGTCCGCGTCGGCGCCGAGTTGACGTGCGAGGTCCCCGCCGTTGCGAGTCTCGACCTTGACGACGTCAGCCCCCATGTGCGCAAGCTGGTGGCAGGCGAAGGGGCCTGCCAGCACGTTCGTCAGGTCCAGGACCCGAATGCCTTGAAGGGCGTTGCTCATGATGGCCCTCTCAATCGGCCTTGATGCCAGCCTGCTTGATGACAGCGCTCCAGCGTTGGATTTCGCTGTTCACCAGTTGCGTCGCTTGAGCCGGCGTATTGGCGACAACCGTCATCCCCATCTCGGCGAATTTCTTCTTGGCCTCGGGTTGGGCGAGAGCCGCATTGAACTCCTTGTTCAGCTTGTCGACGGTCGCCTGCGGCGTGCCGGCTGGAGCGCCAATCCCAATCCAGTAGTCGATGTCCATCTTGGGGATACCGGCTTCTTTCGCGGTCGGGACGTCAGGCAGCATCGCGTTGCGTTCGGAGCCGGTCACCATCAGAGCACGCAGCTTGCCGCTCTTGATATGAGGCAGCGCCGTAGGAACGGAAGTGATGAGCGCTTGCACCTGATTGCCCATCAGGTCCGTCAGCACGGCTCCGGCGCCCTTGTATGGAACGTGCACGATGTCCACCCCGGTCGTGCTCTTGAAGAGCTCGCCTGCAAGGTGCGTGTTCGTGCCATTGCCCCCGGAGCCGTAGTTCAGCTTGCCGGGCTGTGCCTTGGCCAAGGCAATGAACTCCTGCACGTTCTTTGCCGGCACGGCCGGATTCACCACCAGCACGTGCGGCACCTTCACGGCGGTCGTGATTTGCGTGAACGCCTTCTGCGGGTCAAAGGGCAGCGTAGGAATCAGCCCTGCCGCAATGGCGTACGAAAGTTCCACCGTCAGCAGCGTGGTCCCATCGGGAGCTGAGCGGGCAGCAGCGCCCCAGCCGACGACACCGCCGCCACCGGTTCTGTTGTCGACGACCATGGGGGCTCCCACGCCAGGGGCTGCGAACTGTGCCAGGACGCGCGTGGCAAGGTCGGCACTTCCACCCGGTGCATACGGAACGATGATGGTGATGGGCTTTTGAGCAAGCACCGATGCACTGAACGTGCAGGCCGCGCCGGCGAGGATAAAGGCACGACGCAATGAGCTGAGCTTCATGGGGGGCTCCAGAGTCTTTAAGAGAACAATCAATCGAGCTTCGCGCCCGATTCACGGACTGCGGTACCCCAGCGGGTGTTCTCGGTCTTCAGGAATGCGCCCAGTTCCGCGGGTGTTCCACCACGTGCGACGCTCCCTTCATCCTTCAGCCGCCCAATGACCTCGGGACGGGCCAGCGCGGCGTTCAAGACCTGGTTCAGCTTGTTGATGGCTTCAGCAGGGGTGCCGGCTGGTGCGACCACCGCCTTCCAGTCTTCTGCGACGAAGCCGGGGTAGCCGGATTCGGCGACCGTGGGCACGTCAGGCAGCACGTCAATGCGCTTGAGCGATGTGACCGCGACGGCGCGCAGCTTGCCGGCTTTCACCATGGAGATGACGGTGGGCGGTGTGGCGAAATAGATGTCGGTCTGGCCGCCAAGCAGGTCGGTCGTCGCAGGGCCGGCGCCCTTGTAGGGCACGTGCATGACCTTGATGCCAGCGCGCTTGGCAAACATTTCACCGCCAACATGCCCAACAGTCCCCGTCCCTGCGGAGGCCATGATGAGTTGCTTGGCCTGACCCTGCGTCTTGAGGTCTGCCAGGTTCTTGATAGGCGAGTCTGCCCGCACCACCAGGATGAGCGGCTGCGAGGCGAGCAGCACGACAGGTTCAAAGTCCTTCGACGCATCGAAGGGCATCTTGGTGTAAAGCGTCGGGTTGATGGCCAGGTTGGCGGTCTGGCCAGTGCCGAAGGTGTAGCCATCCTTCTTGGCCTTGGCGACCGCATCCATGCCGATGTTCCCGCCAGCGCCGGGCTTGTTGTCGACGATGAAGGTCCACTTGTTGTCCTTCAGGGTCACCTCGTTCGCGACGAGGCGAGTCAGCACGTCAGTGCCCCCGGCTGGAGGAAATGGCACAACGACTTTGATGGGCTGTGACGGGTAGTTGGATTGGGCGCCGGCGACCGCCCCGCAGAGTGCGAGTGCGGCGTACGCGGCAAGGCGCAAAGGGCGTTTCTGTGCTTTCAAGGGAGTCTCCTGATGGATGTGGACAGCGGAATAGGGGCGGGGCTCAGGTGAGTCGGTACACGCGACTCGCCGTCCCCTCGAACAGCGCTCGCCGCTCGTCGGCCCCCGCGCTGGAGGTCAGTCGTTTGAAGGCGTTCCAACAGGTGGCATAGCTGTAGGAACCCTTGTCGACAGGAAAATTGCTTTCGAACATGCAGCGGTCTGCACCGAACAGCTCGATGCATGGCTCCATCCATGGACGCCAGGTCTCGGCCAGCTCGCGAGAAGTCGGCGGCGTTGCGCCTTTCTCAAACTCGAAGCCGTTGATGCGCATACCGAGGCCGCCGAGCTTCACGAAGACGTTGGGGAGTTGTGCGAGCTGCCGCATGCCCTGCAGCCAGGTGTCGGCCACCGCCGGGCGCATTGCCTCATAGGCGCCGATTCGGACGATGCCGCCGCAGTGGTTGATGACCACCGGCGTGTCCGGAATGTCCTTTGCCAGGTCGAACAGTTCCGGCAGTTGATGGAAGAACAGCCAGGCGTCATAGGAGAGCCCGAGAGCAGCCAGCTGTGCCACGCCTTGGCGGTAGCTTGAGTCCAGCAGCAAGCCTCTGGGCGCCGCCGACAGCGGGTTCACGAGGGAAGAGTCTGCATCCCAGGTGCTGAGGTGCCGCACACCTTTGAACCTGCCTTGCCCTGACTGCACGTGAGCCTCGAGCACTTCGAGCACCCCGGTGCCGAGGCGCAGGTCAGCATGGCCCACGATGCCCTTGGCAGCTTGAGGAAGGCTATTGACATGCTCGTCAGCGACGGCAGCAATGAACTCGGTTTCGCCGACCGGTTTGAGGGCGACCGGCCCTTCCTGCCGATAACGGGTCTGCGCCTGCATGTAGACCGAAGCGACGACGTTGTGACCCGAGCGGGCATCGGCCAGGTAGTCATTGACGAGATACGTCCAACCAGGGCGCTCGTAGAAGTGGTGATGCGCGTCGACGATGGGAAGACCCGGCTCCAGGATTTCTTCAGCGCGCAGCGCGAGCCAGTCGGGGCGGACGGCTAGGTAATTGCTGCTGGACATTGAAGAGTCTCCTGAATTCTGTTAAGTTCTATCTAACAGAACGATGATCTATTGAATAGAACTATAGGAGCGAAGGCGAAGCCTATAAATGCGGGCAAACCCTCAGCTTTGTGACATCGCAAAGCGTTGGTTCGGGCGTGTCACACTCGTCCTCGCAGCTCCCGACGAAGCTTTTTTTCCGATTGCTTGGTGATTCCTATGTCAGAACCGACCCCTGCCTCCCAACCTGCCGAGAGCGCCGAATCCAGCGGCGTTGCAGTCTTGGACAGGGCCTTCTCGCTGCTCGCCGCTTTCGGGGCCACGGACGCGGCGCTTACGCTGACCGAACTGTCCAAGCGCACGGGCCTCTACAAGAGCACGGTGCTACGCCTGCTCGCGGCGCTCGAACACGGTGGCTTCATCCGGAAGCTGCCTGACGGGCAATACGCCATAGGCCCGCAACCGCTTCGCTTGGCTTCGATTTATCAGCGCTCATTCCAGGTGGGACATGTCATCGAACCAATCCTGAAGCAACTCAGCGCGGTCACCAGCGAAACGGCTTCCTTCTACGTGAGGCACGAGGACAAGCGCATTGCGCTGTTCCGCGTCGAGCCATCGCGGGCCGTGCGAGCGTCGGTACAGATTGGTCAGGAGTACGCCGTCGCCCAAGGGGCGTCCGGAAAAGTTCTGCTCGCCTTCTCACCGCCTGTCGCGGCCGAGTACCAGGCGATTCGCGAGCAGCTGTGGGCGGTCTCGTATGGGGAGCGAGACCCCGAGACCGCATCGGCTGCGGCTCCTGTTTTCGGCGTCACGGGGGAACTCCATGGGGCCTTGGCAATTTCCGGCCCTCGACAGCGTCTCACCCCGCCTGAAGCAATGCATGCCGCGTGTCGTCAGCTACTGGAGGCCGCTCGCGACGCGACCGTGGCCCTTGGGGGAGTGGCGACTCAGTATTCGCGCAGCCTTGAGCGCCTCTCTGTTGAAGACTTCGGCACCGCGAGCGAACCCGCAGTTGACTGAGGCGCCTCGACGGTCTGCTATCGGGCGGTTGCTGCAGCGGTTACCGGACGTCCGCTCATGGCCCGACAGCGGCCGTTGCGCAGCCCAGGGTTTGCCCGATCTCTCCGCACACGCGTTCGGCAAATCATTCCGAACAATGACGGAGCGAGGTGCGGCATGGACGACCCAACTGAGGTGCTCGACGTTGCGATCGTCGGCGCCGGGATCGGAGGAATCATCGCGCTGCACTACGCGCGGCAAGCCGGCCTGCGCGCGAGGGCGTTCGACCGGGCCGCCGCGTGCGGCGGGCTGTGGTCGACACTTCCCGCTTGGCAGGACATCCAGATCGCCGCCGCAGATTGGACGGCTGGTGACGTGCCGATCGCGGGCACGTTCCAGCCGGACATCTGCGCGAACATCCAGGCGTGGGTGGATCGCTTCAAGCTCGCGCCGCAAATCGAACTGGACACACCCGTTCATGCCAGGCCGGTGAGCGGCGGCTGGGCCCTTGCGCTTCCCGGCCGCACAGCGTTCGCAAGGCACCTAATAGCGGCGACCGGCGTGCACAACGAGCCGGTCGTTCCGGCCGTGCGTCGCGTGAGCAGCGAAGTTACGGAGTTGCACGCCTGCGCATTGCGCGACCCGGCCCAGCTCAAAGATCGATCGGTGCTGGTTGTCGGTGCCGGCGCGTCCGCGCTGGATCTGCTGGACTTGGCCGTGCTGCACGGCGCCGCCGCGATCTCGTGGTCGCATCGCGGCGCTCGCTGGTTCACTCCTACACGCAAGCCGAAGGCGATCGCCGGCAGCGTGCGCGATTTCTCGCGGCTGCAGGCGTCCGGGCTCACGCACCCACAGCAAAGCGCCGCCATCGAGGCCGAACTGCGGGGACGCTACGCAAAGTTCGGTATCCAGGACGTGCTTCCCGGGCAGTCGTTTGACGTGCTGCACCATCAGCTGATTCCCGGCCGACACCGCATGCTCGAACACTTCACAGGCATCCGGCGCATCGCCGCGCCACCAGAGCGGATAGAAGCCCGCACGGTCACCTTTGCCGATGGCGCCACCGTCAAGCCCGATCTCCTGTTGTGGGGGACGGGATATGCGACGAACCTGTCATGGATTGAGGTGCCCGCGCTGCAAGCCGTGCGCAATGCGCAAGAGCTGCGCAGCCGGACAGGCGGTGCCGTGCGCAGCCTCGATGCGCCGCAGCTGTACTTCCTCGGCACGGGCCTCGAAGGGATCGGCTCCACGTCGTTCAATTACGCGCTGCTGTGCCGTTCAATCATGTCGCACATCTGCGGCACCGCCGACCTCGGCCTGCAGCCCTGCACGCACAATATCAACCACTTCGATCTCGTGCCCTACCTTGCGGCGCGGGATCCCCGTAGCTTCTCGGCCGGCTGGGATCGGCAGCACAGGGCGCTTCAGCTCGAAACGCCCGACGATCAACCGTACCCCATCCCGGATTGGGTGCACTGAAACCTGGCACGGCATGCTGCTGTGATGACTGCTTGTGGCCGGGTGCGGCCGGCCATTCAGCATGACATAGCCCGGCCTAGGGAATCCACGCCCCGTCACGCGTCAGGAATATTGGCCAACGCGCGAGAACTTTGACTCTCTACATCGGGGTGTCTCTACGCAGCTCGGGCGCGCCTGCGCACCACCCGCTCGATCGCCTCTGCCAGCCGCCGCGCGCCATCGCCCGGCTCGCCGACCCGTCGCCAGGTGATGCCCACTGGGCCGTCCGTCGCCCGTGTGTCCACGTCGATGCGCACCAGGCTGCCCTGGGCCAGGGCGCCATCTGCCGCGCCCTTGGGTGCGAACCAGATGGCGTCGGTGCGGGCCAGCAGGCTCAGGATGAAGCTGTTGTCGGTGGCCTCGACCACCGCGCCCGGCAGCGCGTTGCCCCGCGCATAGAGAAAGGCGTCTGCCGTGTCGCGTACCAGCGTGCCCTGCAGCGGCACCACCAATGGATAGGCGGCCAGCGCGGCCACCGGCGGCTGCGGCTTGCCGGCCAGCGGATGCGCGGGCCGCGCCACCAGGAGCAATGGCTCGCTGTAGAGCTGCTGGAAGCTCAGGTCCACCAGCGCCGCCGGCTGGGCCAGCCGGCCCACCACCAGGTCGATTTCGCCCTGGCGCAGTTGCGCCATGAGCTGCGCGTTGGTGCCGCTGACCACCCGCACCCTCAGTTGCGGATGCTCGCCGACCAGCAGCGCGATGGCTTCGGGCAGCACGCCGGCGGCCATGTTGGGCAAGGCGCCCACCGCCACGCGAAGCTGCTGCCCCTCGGCCTCGTCCAGCGCCAGCGACACCCCCTCGCGCAGGCTGCGCAGGGTGGCCACCGCATGGCGCAGCAGCACTTCGCCAGCGGCGGTCAGGTCCACCCCACGCCGGCGGCGCACCAGCAACTGCCGCCCCACGATGTCTTCCAGCTCGGCCATGGTCTTGGACACCGCCGGCTGCGTGAGCGCAAGCGCACTGGCTGCGCGCACCAGATTGCGTTCCTGCCCGACCGCCGCAAGGCAGCGCAGATGGCGCAACTGGAGTCGATCAAAGTTCATGGCTGGAGCTTGGGCGCATTAGGGAAAGTGCCGCCCAAATATAACCATCAGGAATGGCAGGCAGAAGAGCTTTCAGTTGTGAGGCGCCTCGGCCGCTCCTACAGTGGCCCGCATTCCCATAACACCCGAGACAAGCGTTTGCCCATGACTTCCCCTGCCATCCATGGCGGCACGCGTCGCCGCCGCCGCTTTGCCAGCCTGCTCCTTTGCGCGCCGCTCGCGGCCCTGCTGCCGCTCGCCGCCCAGGCGCAGGACAGCTACCCAGACAAGCCGGTGCGCCTGGTCACCAACTTCCCGGCAGGCGGCCCGCTCGACATCCTGGGCCGCGCGCTGGCGATTCCGCTGCAGGCGGAGTTCAAGCAGCCTTTCGTGCTGGACAACCGCCCAGGCGCGGGCGGCAACATCGGCGCCGACCTGACGGCCAAGAGCCCGGCCGATGGCTACACGGTGCTGCTGACCATCGACACCACCTTCACCATCAATCCGCACGTCTACAAGACGATGCCCTTTGCCGCCAAGGACCTGAAGCCGCTGATGATCTTCAGTTCCTCGGGCCTGGCCTTCGGCGTGAACCCCTCGGTGCCCGCCAAGACGCTGCCGGCCTTCATTGCCGACTCGAAGAAGGAAGCGGCCAGCTTCAGCTCGGCCGGCAACGGCAGCCCGGGCCACATCGCGGCCGAGATCTTTGCCGACGCCACCGGCGCGAAGATCATGCACGTGCCATACAAGGGCAACGCGCCTGCCGTCACCGCCCTGCTCTCGGGCGAGGTGCAGGCCGGCATCCTGGCCACGCCGGGGCTGCTGCCGCACATCCAGGCCGGCAAGGTGCGCCCGCTGGCCGTCACGGGCCGCCAGCGCTCGCCGCTGCTGCCCGATGTACCCACGGTGGGCGAGCTTGGCCTCAAGGGCATGGAGTTCGAAGTGCTCTACATGGCCATGGTGCCGGCCGCCACGCCGCAGCCGATCGTGGACAAGCTGCAAAAGGCCCTGAGCGCCGCGCTGGCCACGCCCGAGCTCAAGTCGCGCCTGGCCAGCCTGGACATGGTGGCGCTGGGCGAAACCGGCAAGGCCGCGGCCGACCGGCTCGAGGCCAGCAAGGTACGCTACGGAGCCATCGTGAAGGCCACCGGCATGAAGGTGGACTGACGCAAGGACCGACCGACCATGATGAACAACACCAAGCGCCCCAACTTCATCTTCATCGTCGCCGACGACCTCGGCTTTGCCGACCTGGGCTGCTATGGCGGCCGCGACGAAGCCTTCGGGCGCGTGTCCCCGGTGCTCGACGGCCTGGCAGCCAAGGGCGTGCGATTCACTCAGGGCTACTCGAACTCGCCGGTGTGCTCGCCCACGCGCTTCGGCATGATCACCGGCCGCTATCAATATCGCCTGCGCGGCGCGGCCGAAGAGCCCATCAACAGCAAGAGCCGCGGCAGCAAGACGCTGGGCCTGCCGCCCGAGCACCCCACGCTGCCCTCGCTGCTCAAGGGCGCGGGCTACCGCACGGCCCTCATCGGCAAATGGCACCTGGGCTCGCAGCCGCACTTCGGGCCGCTGCGCTCAGGGTACGAAGAATTCTTCGGCCCCATGTCCGGCGGGGTCGACTACTTCACCCACTGCGATTCCACCGGCACGCATGACCTGTGGCAGGGCGACGAAGACCACCAGGCCGAGGGCTACCTCACCGACCTGCTCTCGCGCCGTGCGGTGGAGTATGTGGAGCGCATGGCCAAGGACGATGCGCCCTTCTTCCTCAGCCTGCACTACACCGCCCCGCACTGGCCCTGGGAAACGCGCGAAGACGCCGGCAAGGCGCCCCTGGTGAAGAACAACCTGTTCGACCTGGCCGGCGGCAACATCCACGTCTACCGCCGCATGATCCACCACATGGACGAAGGCATCGGCTGGATCATGCAGGCGCTTGAAAAGGCAGGCATGGCCGACAACACACTGGTGGTGTTCACCAGCGACAACGGCGGCGAGCGCTTTTCCGACAACTGGCCGCTGGTGGGCGGCAAGATGGACCTCACCGAAGGCGGCATCCGCGTGCCGTGGATCGCCCACTGGCCTGACATGATCCGCCCCGGCGGCACCAGCGAGCAGCTGTGCATGACCATGGACTGGTCGGCCACCATGCTCGACGCAGCCGGCGTTGCGGCCGATGCGAATCACCCGCTCGACGGCGTCTCGCTCATGCCGGTATTGCGCGATGCGAGCCACAGCTTTGCGCGCCCGCTGCACTGGCGCATGAACCACCGCGGCCAGCGCGCCATGCGCGATGGCGAATGGAAGTACCTGCGGGTGGACGGCAACGACTACCTGTTCAACATCCCGCAGGACGAGCGCGAACGCGCCAACCAGGCCAAGAAGGAACCCGGGCGACTCGATGCCATGCGCGCCGCGTGGGAGGCCTGGAACGACACCATGCCGCCCATTCCGGAAGACGCGACGGTAAGCCTGGGCTATTCCTACAAGGACATGCCGCAGCGCTGAGCTAGCCGACCGACTCCCAGAGACCCGGATAACGGGTGACGAAACCCTCGGCACCCACCTTCAGCGTGTCCTTGTATTCGAAGCGCGGCGACTCGTAGGCATATTCGCCGTCGCCGTGCCGCTTGTAGCGCTGCGCCACCGCGGCCAGCGAATCGCCATCGAGGTCGATCCAGGCCACCGGCACGTCGGCCGACTCGCCTTTTTGCAGGTTCAGGCGGCGCAGTTGCACCAGGTTGGTGGCCGGCGTAAAGCCCAGGTCGAGGTCGATGCAGTGCGCCATCTCGGGCACGACCTCCTCGTTGAGCGTCCAGTCGCCGCGCGCATTGCGGGCAATGGAGAAATCGATGGCCGCCGAGCCGACCCAGCCGCGCACGCGGCCCCATTTGGTGTGCCAGGCCTTGTCGCAATAAACCCGGTAGTCCAGCCGCGCGGGACGGCCGTCGGTGTGTTGGAAAACAGCCGCCCCGTCCAGCTGCCAGGACTCACCGTGCCGTTCCAGACGGCAGGCGTCATGTCCCGGAGCGTCGAGCCGGCGCCAGAAGATGGTGGCGATGGTCTGCATGATGGCGGCAATGATGGCATCGAAGCGCGCCGCGCACCAGTGGGTAGCGCCGTGCGGGAGATATGGCGTATGGCAGGTGCCTGGCAGCGGCACGCGCGAGAATCGGGGGTTCCGTGACCGACACCATCCGCCGCATCGCCCACCTTGACATGGACGCCTTCTTCGCGTCCGTGGAGTTGCTGCGCTATCCCCAGCTCAAGGGCCTGCCGGTGGTGATCGGCGGCGGCCGGCGAAAAGTAGACGATGCCATCATGCGCCACATGCCCGAAGGCGGCACGCTGGCCGACATTCCGGTGCATGCCTTTCCGCTCCTCAAGGACTACGTGGGGCGCGGCGTGATCACCACCGCCACCTACCCGGCGCGGGTGTTCGGCGTAGGCTCGGCCATGGGCATGATGAAGGCGGCCAAGCTGTGCCCGCAGGCCATCGTGCTGCCGGTGGATTTCGACGAGGTGCGGCGCTTCTCGCGCCAGTTCAAGGGCATCATCCGCGACATCGCGCCGCTCATGGAAGACCGCGGGGTGGACGAGGTGTACATCGACTTCACCGACGTGCCCGGTGGCCAGCGCGAAGGCGGGCGGGTGCTGGCGCGGCTCATCCAGAAATCCATCTTCGAGGCCACCGGCCTGACCTGCTCCATCGGCGTGGCGCCCAACAAGCTCATCGCCAAGATGGCCAGCGAGTTCCACAAGCCCAACGGCATCTCGGTGGTGCATGAAGCCGACCTGCAGGCGCGCATCTGGCCCCTGCCCTGCCGCAAGGTCAACGGCATCGGCCCCAAGGCCGACGAGAAGCTCAAGCGCCTTGGCATCGAGACCATTGGGCAGCTGGCGGGTTGCGAGCGCGACTGGCTCATTGCCAACTTCGGAAAATCCACCGGCGCCTGGATGCACGAAGTGGCCTGGGGACGCGACAGCCGCCCGGTGGTGACCGAGAGCGAGCCGGTGTCGATGAGCCGCGAGACCACCTTCGAGCGCGACCTGCATGCGGTGCGCGACCGCGCGGAACTGGGCGCGATCTTCACGCACCTGTGCGAGAAGGTTGCCGAAGACCTGCAACGCAAGGGCTATGTGGGCAAGACCATCGGCATCAAGCTGCGTTACGACGACTTCAAGATCGCCACGCGGGACCAGACGGTGGCCACGTTCACGGCGGACGGGAAGGTGATCCGTCAGACGGCCGGGCATTGTCTGCGGCGCGTGTCGCTGGAGCGGCCCTTGCGGCTGCTGGGCGTGCGTGTGGGTACGTTGGCCAAGGCGGACAGCCCCGAGGCAACGTCACCGGCGCCCGAGCGGCGTGCGCGGTTGACGGATACGACGGGGTCGTTGTTCTAGCCTTGTTCTGCGGGGGCGCTGCGTCGGCGCGCAGCGCAGACCGGGCGGACCATAAGGAGAAAACTACTTGGAAAGAGGCGGCACGCCCGCCTGCCACTGTGCCCAGTTCGCGGTGATGTGGTCCACAACACGCGACCCCACCAGCTCGATGTTCTCGACAGTCTCGGCAAACCCACCAGCCGTCTCGCCAGGCGCCGGGTCCAGGTGCTGCAGCGTAGTCTCGCGCGGATTGCCCTGGTCGAAGTTGACCGCGCCACGCAGGCTCATCACACGGTCGGTGCCGTGCGTGCGCTTGATGACCAGGGTAATGGCAGCCGCTTCCATTTCGGTGATGACGTAGTCGTCGGCGCCGTAGAGCTTGGCGATGTACTGCGCCTGGTTCGACATGCCCGGGCCATGGAAGAAGGTGTCGCCCGTCATGTGCGTGCCGGTGCCGACAAAAGGCGCGCGGCGCGCCGCCGCCTGCGGGTAGCGCTGGCGGTACTTGCGGGCCGACTCCGAATCCTTGAGCGGGGTGTCGGCACTGAGCTTCATCGCCCAGCCCACCAGGTCGGGGTTGAGCTTGAAGCGACGGTATTCCTCGTACCCCTTGCGCGGCATGAAGGTGGGCTCGCCCGCCTTGTTTTCTTCGGGCGCCCAGCGGTGCCCCAGGTCGTAGTCGACCAGCCAGGTGGCCCAGTTCACCTCGCCGATGGTGCCGCGCGAAGGCGGCGTGCCAGCCACGCCGGAAATCACGTAGTAGGCCTTGGAAAAGTCGAAGGCCGGGTTGAGCAGGATGGCCTGCATCGACGAGGACGAATTCACCTTGCCCATGCCCAGCACCGAGCCGCACACGCCGTCCGCGTTGCAGTACACCGGGTTCAGTGCGCCAGGCACGGCAACGGGCTTGGCGTCCTTCCAATAGCGCTCGTACCAATGCTGGAACTCGCCGGCGCGATCGCCCGTGTTCTGGCCGATCTCGAACATGGCGGCGACGAACACCTTGACCTGGACCGGGGCGGCCTTGGTCGCCTGCGCAGAAGAAGAAGAATTGGCGGATGTGCCGGGAGCGGCGCAGCCGGCCAGTGCGCCAGCCAGGCCCAGAACTGCGGCGCCCAGCGCGGCGCGGCGGGAGATGGAGGAGAAGAAGAAGGAAGTCATAAAGGACCTGATGCAAAAAGCAGGCCCCGATTCTCCCCCCTTGCGCCGTCGATCAGGCCTTTTCCTGTCGCTCGATGAGCGACACGCGCACCGACGCTTCGCTGTCGGCATGCACCTCGTAGCCCAGGTCGTCCGCCAGGTTCTGCAACGCCACGGCGTCGATGGCCAGGCGGCGTGGCGCGCAGTGCACCACGGTGCTTTCAGGCATGCCGTCGTGAACTCCGCCATCCAGGCTGGGGACGGTGTGCAAGACCAAGCCATGCTCGCCCTCGGGCTCGATGCGGATGATGCATTCGTCGGTGCATGCATCGTGGATGAAGTTCAGCCCGCACAGCAACAGGTAGCGCAACGCCGACGCGCGGGGCAGGCGCTCCTCGGTGTCGGCGGTGGGCTCCTCGAGCGTGGCATCCATCTCGAGCTGGATCCCCTGCAGGCTGAAGGCGGGACGCAGCAGCGCCACGCACATCTGCACCAGCTCCGAGCGCGCAATGCCTTCGTCCGTGCCCGACAATTCCCAGTTGCGCAGCAGGCGCACCCCGTCCAGCAGTTCGGCCACCTGGGCATCGATGAGCGCCACGCGCTCGTTGCAGGCCTGGGAGTCGATGGTGGGCGCTTCCACCTGGCGCTTGAGCATCAGCACACCCATGCGCATGACCGACACGGGTCCCACCATGTCGTGGCGTAACGCGGGAAGGACGCGGGTCAACAGTTCGTATCGAACGCCGGCCGCAATCCAGCTGCGGGCGGCGGGCGAGGCCTTCATCATCCGGCCAGTATCGGCCGCGTTGCTCCCCGTGCCTGTAGGAGCAGGTCTACAGCTATTGCCGCGCAGTGCGGACGTTTGGCGGCAGCGGCTGCGGCCAGCTGGTGCGAAACGGATTGATGTCCAGCCCGCCGCGACGCGTGTAGCGCGCATACACCGACAGCTTGGTGGGCCGGCAGTGCTTCATGATGTCGGTGAAGATGCGCTCGGCGCAGGGCTCGTGGAACTCGTTGTGCTGCCTAAAGCTCACGATGTAGCCCAGCAGCCCCGCCTGGTCGATCTGCGGGCCGCTGTAGCGGATCTGCACGCTGCCCCAGTCGGGCTGGCCGGTGACCAGGCAATTGCTCTTGAGCAGGCGGCTGGTGAGGGTCTCGGTCACGGGCTGCTCGTCGAAGGCGGCGCTCAGCAGCTCGGGCGCGGGCTGGTAGTGGGTGCAATCGAGGTCGAGCCGGTCGATATCCACCCCGTCGAGCTCATGCACCGGTTCGCGGTCGAACATGTCGGGCGCCAGCAGCTTCACGCCCACGCGGCCGCTCTTGCCGCTGTCGCGCCACACGGCCTCGCTCAGGTCTTCGACCAGGCGCTCGCGCACAGCGGCGGCGTCTGCGAACACGCTGCTGTTGAAGCTGTTGAGGTAGAGCTTGAAGGACTTGCTCTCGATGATGTTGGGCGTCTCGCACGGAATGGTGAAGTGCGCAATGGCCAGCTGCGGCTTGCCGCGCGCGTTGAGCCAGCTCAGCTCGAAGGCAGTCCAGATGTCGGCACCGAAGAAGGGCAGCGTGTCGCCGTGGATACCCATGGCCTCGCGCTGCGTGGCGCGTGCAATGGGAAAAAGCTGGCTGGGGTCGTACTTGTCGACGTAGGCCGATGCACGGCCCAGTTGCGATTGCTCGGGAGTGTTGGAAATGGTCATGGTGCGGCGTCCTTCTCAGCAGGAACCGAATTCAGGAAAGGAACGATCTGGGCCAGCAGCAGCTGGTTGACCGGTGGCGGCAGGTCGTGGCCCATGCCCGGAATGCCGACGAAGCGCGCACCCGGAATGCGGCGCGCCGTGTCACGGCCACCTTCGATGGGAACCAGGCGGTCGGCCTCGCCGTGCAACACCAGCGAGGGGCAGCGGATGCGGCCAAGCTCGTCGAGACGGCGGTCGGTGTCCGCGCCGATGGCCAGCATCTGGCGCAACAGGCCCGCCGGGCGGTAGCTGCGGCGCATGCTCTGCGTCAGGCGCTCGCGCAGCTCCTGCTCGTCGCACGGATAGGCCGGGCTCTCGATCAGGCGGATGAAACCCAGGCTGTAGGCGACCAGCGCCTCTTCCGTGCGGCCCGGCGGACGTCGGAACAGGCTGGCCGCCACTTGCGGATGCGGACCCGGCAGGCCGCGCGCGCCGCTGGAGCTCATGATGCTGGTGAGCGACAGCGCGCGCTGCGGCGCACTGGACGCCACGCGTTGCGCGATCATGCCGCCCATCGACGCGCCGATGACATGGGCCTGCCCGATGCCAAGCGCGTCGAGCACGCCCAGCGAATCGTTGGCCATGTCCTGCAGCGTGTAGGGCGAGCGCACCGGCAGGCCCAGGCGGGCCCGCACGGACTGCCACAGGAAGTTGCGCCGCGGCGCGTGGTCGAAGCCTTCGGACAGGCCGATGTCGCGGTTGTCGTGTCGGATGACGCGAAAGCCCGCATCCACCAGCGGCTGGACGAAATCCTGCGGCCAGCCGATGAGCTGCATGCCCAGGCCCATGATGAGCAGCACCGCCGGCCCGTTGCGCGGGCCGGCGTCGTCCACCTCGATCTCGATGCCGTTGGCCCGGACTTTCATGCCACGCCCTGCCCCTTCTTCACGAAAACTCGCGCTCCCGCAGCCACTTGGTGGCCACCCATTTCTCGCCAGCGAGCACGGGCGCGCCGCCATGCAGCGTGCCGGTGGAAGGGTCGGGCCGGTCGTAGCTGAAGAACACGCCGGTGCCGCGACGCGGCGCCACCTCGAGCCCGACATCCGGGAAGGTGGTGCCGCCGCCCTGCGCAGGCTCCTGCAGGTAGATCACCAGCGTGGCCAGGCGCTGGCCGCCGCGGCGCAGGATGCTGGGCGTGCCGGGCTCGGCCGGGTCGAAATAGTCGTAGTGCGGGCGGTATTGCGCACCGGGCGAATAGCGAAGGATCTGCAGCCCCTCGCCAAATTCCACCGGCCAGTGCAGCAGGCGCGCGATGCGCTCCTCGATGCGCTGCACCAGCGGGCTCTCGCCGCGGGTGAAGAACATGCCGTCGCTGGTGCGGTCCACGTTGAGCGCTTCGCCGCCGGTCTTGGTTTCCACCGTGAGCGAGCGCGCCAGGCGCTCGCGCGCACCGGCAATCAGGGCCTCGCACTCCTCGCCCGTCAGCAGGTCGCCGAACACCACCACGCGCGGGTTCTTCATGGTCAGCATCACCTGCACCTGTCGATCGCCGGCATCGAGGTACAGGGGCGAGCCCTCCAGCATCGGGCCAGGCATGCTGGCGCGTGCCTCGTCGCTCGCAACCGCTGCTGCTGCGGCCGCGGCCGGCCGCGCAGGTGCAGCGGCCACCACCGCCATCGGGCCAAGCGCTGCATCGATGGCGTCCTGCATCCATCCGGCGTCGCGCATCGACTGGCGCAGGGCGCTGTTGCTGTGGCCGGCGGCCATCTGCTCGGCTACCCAGCGACGCAACTCGGGACTGATGGGCTGGCTGGAGGGGGAGGCTTGCTGCGTATCGGTCATGAGCTCTTCCTGCGAAATACCATGCGATCGGGACGAGAGGCTGCGGCATCGAAAGCATAGCCTTCGAGGTCGAATCGCTCCAGCGCCTTGGGTGTCGCGGCCTTGTGCAGCACGGCCCAGCGGGCCATGAGGCCGCGCGCGCGCTTGGCGAAGAAGCTGATGATCTTGTAGTGCCCGCCGCCTGCCTTGCCCGGCGCGGGCTTCCACTCCTCGAACACGCATTCGACCACGCGGGCCTTCAGGGCCTTGAGGTCGACCGCGCGGAAATACTCCTGCGATGCCAGGTTGATCACCACCGGCGTGGCGTCGGCCGCGGCTCGCTTGTTGAGGTAGTCGGAAATGCGGCTGCCCCAGAAGTCGTACAGGTTCTTGCCGTGCGGGTTGGCCAGCTGCGTGCCCATTTCCAGGCGGTAGGGTTGCAGGCGGTCGAGCGGTCGCAGCACGCCGTACAGGCCGCTGAGGATGACGATGTGTTCCTGCGCCCAGTCCAGCTGCGTACGCGAGAGGGACTTGGCCTCCAGCCCGCCATACACGTCGCCGTCGAAGGCCATGGCCGCCTGGCGCGAGTTGTCGGGCGTGCTCTTGGCGCGCCAGTGCGCATAGCGGCCCACGTTGAGCACGGCGAGCTTGTCCGACAAGTCCATCAGCTGCGAAATGTCCTGCGGTGACTTCTGGCGCAGGATGCGGATCAGTTCGGTGGAGGGGCCGCGCGGGCTCTCGAAATGCGGGATGGTGGCGGGAAGGTCGGCACCAAGGTGCTCGGGGAGCGGATTTTCGTAGTCGAGTGACTTGGCGGGAGACAGCAGGAAGAGCATCGAGGGATTATCCCGTGTCGCCTTAAAATCGACAGCTTTGCTGGCCTTCGCGCCGCGCACATCTGCCCGCGCCACCTGGCGCCCCCACCTGCCATGAGCGACACCCCCAATCAGCCCGGCCTCCAGAGCCTGTCCAAGTCCTTCGAACCCGCTGCGCTGGAGGCGCACTGGGGCCCCGAATGGGAGCGGCGCGGCTATGCCAAGGCGGGCTATCGCGGCACGCAGGCCGCCAAGGCGGGCCAGCCCTCCTTCGCCATCCAGCTGCCGCCGCCCAACGTGACCGGCACGCTGCACATGGGCCACGCCTTCAACCAGACCATCATGGACAGCCTGGCCCGCTACCACCGCATGAAGGGCGACAACACGCTGTGGGTGCCAGGCTCGGACCACGCCGGCATCGCCACGCAGATCGTGGTGGAGCGCCAGTTGCAGGAGCAAGGCCAGAGCCGCCATGACCTGGGCCGCAAGAACTTCGTCGCCCGCGTGTGGGAGTGGAAGGAAAAGTCTGGCAACACCATCACCAACCAGATGCGCCGCATGGGTGACACGGTGGACTGGAGCCGCGAGTACTTCACCATGGACGATCGGCTGTCCAAGATCGTCACGCAGACCTTCGTGCAGCTCTACAACGAAGGCCTCATCTACCGCGGCAAGCGCCTGGTCAACTGGGACCCGGTGCTCAAAACCGCCGTGAGCGACCTGGAAGTGGAAAGCGAAGAGGAAGACGGCTTCCTCTGGCACATCAGCTATCCGCTGGCCGACGGCAGCAGCTCGCTGACCGTGGCCACCACCCGCCCCGAGACCATGCTTGGCGACACGGCCGTCATGGTCCACCCGGAAGACGAGCGCTACAAGGCGCTCATCGGCAAGCAGGTGCGCCTGCCGCTGGTGGACCGGCTCATTCCCGTCATCGCCGACGAATACGTCGACAAGGAATTCGGCACCGGCGTGGTCAAGGTCACGCCCGCGCACGACCCCAACGACTATGCCGTGGGCCTGCGCCACAACCTGCCCATCGTCGGCGTGCTCACGCTCGATGCGGCAGTCAACGAGAACGCCCCTGAAAAGTACCGCGGACAAGACCGCTTCGTGGCCCGCAAGTCGGTGCTGGCCGACCTGGAGGCGCTGGGCCTGCTGGTCGAGACCAAGAAGCACAAGCTGATGGTGCCGCGCTGTGCGCGCACCGGCGCAGTGGTCGAGCCCATGCTGACCGACCAGTGGTTCGTGGCCATGACCAAGCCCGGCAACGACGGCACGTCGATCGCCCACAAGGCCATCGAGGCCGTGCGCTCGGGCGAGGTGAAGTTCGTGCCCGAGAACTGGGTCAACACCTACAACCACTGGATGGAGAACATCCAGGACTGGACCATTTCGCGCCAGCTGTGGTGGGGCCACCAGATTCCGGCCTGGTACGACGAGCAGGGCAACGTGTACGTCGCGCATGACGAATCCGATGCGCAGGCCCAGGCCCCTGGCAAGAAGCTTCGCCGCGACGAGGACGTGCTCGACACCTGGTATTCGTCGGCGCTGGTGCCCTTCTCCACCCTGGGTTGGCCCGAGAAGACCGAGGACCTGGAGCTGTACCTGCCCTCCAGCGTGCTGGTCACCGGCTACGACATCATCTTCTTCTGGGTCGCCCGGATGATCATGATGACCAAGCACTTCACCGGCAAGGTCCCCTTCAGCGAGGTCTACATCCACGGCCTGGTGCGCGATTCGCACGGCAACAAGATGAGCAAGTCCGAAGGCAACGTGCTCGACCCGGTGGACCTCATCGACGGCATCGACCTGCCCACGCTGCTGGACAAGCGCACCCAAGGCCTGCGCAAGCCCGAGACCGCGCCCACCGTGCGCAAGAACACGCAGAAGGAATTCCCCGAAGGCATTCCGGCCTTCGGCGCCGATGCGCTGCGCTTCACCTTCGCGTCGCTGGCCTCGCTGGGGCGCAGCATCAACTTCGACAGCAAGCGCTGCGAGGGCTACCGCAACTTCTGCAACAAGCTCTGGAACGCCACGCGCTTCGTGCTGATGAACTGCGAAGGCTACGACTGCGGCCTGAAGGAACACACCAAGGAAGAATGCCAACCCGGCGGCGAGTTCCATGGCTACATGAGCTTCTCGCAGGCCGACCGCTGGATCGCCTCTGCCCTGCAGCGCGTGGAAGCCGAAGTGGCCAAGGGCTTTGCCGACCTGCGCCTGGACAACGTGGCAAACGCCATCTACCAGTTCGCCTGGGACGAGTTCTGCGACTGGTACCTGGAAATCGCCAAGGTGCAGATCCAGACCGGCAATGAATCGCAGCAGCGCGCGACGCGCCGCACATTGATCCGCACGCTCGAAGCGCTGCTGCGCCTGGCACATCCGCTCATCCCCTTCATCACGGAAGAGCTGTGGCAGAAGGTGGCGCAGGTTGCCGGCCGGCCGGGCGAATCGATCATGATCGCGGCCTACCCCGAAAGCCAGAGCGAGAAGATCGACGAAGCGGCCGAGGCGCACGTCGCCCGCCTGAAGGCGCTGGTGGATGCCTGCCGCACCTTGCGCGGCGAGATGAAGGTCTCGCCCGCCACGCGCCTGCCGCTGTATGCGGTGGCCGACGACACAGCCGGCGCGCAGGTCCTGCGCGACGCCGCGCCGGTGCTTCAAGCGCTGGGCAAGCTCAGCGAAGTGAAGGTGTTCGACGACGAGGCCAGCTGGACTGCCGCCGCCGAAGCAGCCCCCGTGGCCGTGGTCGGCCCGGCCCGCCTGTGCCTGCACATGGAGATCGACAAGGCCGCCGAGAAGGCGCGCATTGCCAAGGAACTGGCCCGCATCGAAGGCGAGATCGCCAAGGCCAACGGCAAGCTGGGCAACGAGGCCTTCGTGGCCAAGGCGCCGCCGGCCGTCATCGAGCAGGAAAAGCAACGCGTGGCAGACTTTTCGGCCATGTTGACTCGGCTGAAAGACCAGTTAGTGCGTCTTGGCTGACGTGCAAGGCCGCTCGCGGCCCTTACGATAGGACTTTGAGTCATTCCAACCTGCCTTAGCATGCCCAATTCGACGACGACGAGTATCCGCAAGGCCGTTTTTCCCGTGGCGGGATTCGGCACCCGATTTCTTCCGGCCACCAAGGCGCAGCCCAAGGAAATGCTGCCGGTGGTCGACAAGCCCTTGATCCAGTACGCGGTCGAGGAAGCCTACGCGGCCGGCATTCGCGACATGATCTTCGTCACCGGCCGCAACAAGCGCGCCATCGAAGACCACTACGACACCGCCTACGAGCTGGAAAGCCAGCTCGAAGCCAGCGGCAAGGACGCGCTGCTGAACATCGCCCGCTCGGTGGCACCTGACGACATGACCTGCTCGTACGTGCGCCAGCCGCGCATGCTGGGCCTGGGCCACGCGGTGCTGTGCGCCGAGCACCTGGTGGGCGACGAGCCCTTTGCGGTGCTGCTGGCCGACGACCTGATGGTCGGACCCGACGGCGGCGAAGGCGTCCTCACGCAGATGGTGCAAGCCTACGAGCGGCTGGGCGGCTCCTTCCTCGCGGTGCAGGAAGTGCCCCTGGAACAAGTCAAGCGCTACGGCATCGTGGCCGGCGACGCGGTCGACAACCGGCTCACCCGCGTGCGCCGCATGGTGGAAAAGCCCAGCCCCGAAGCCGCGCCTTCGCGCCTGGGCGTGGCCGGGCGCTACATCCTCTCGCCTTCGGTGTTTGCGCAGATCCGCAACCAGCCCAAGGGCGCGGGCGGCGAGATCCAGCTCACCGACGGCATTGCCGCGCTGCTGGACAAGGAGCCGGTGCACGCCTTTGCCTACGAGGGCACCCGCTACGACTGCGGCAGCAAGGAAGGCTTCTTGCAGGCCAGCGTGGAGCTGGCGCTGGCGCACCCCGAGGTGGGCGCGCAATTCCGCGAATACCTCAAGAGCCTGAAGCTCTGATTCGATGCGTTGACCAAGCAGAAGAAAGGCCGGGACAGGTGCCCGGCCTTTTTCTTTCTTGGCTCAGCGCCGCTTGAGGACGTGGATGTAGTCGGTGCCGCTGGTGAGCTGCTCGACCAGTTCATTGCCCGTCTGGCGCGAGAAGGCCTGGAAGTCGCGCACCGAACCAGGGTCGGTGGCCACCACGCGCAACAGCTGGCCGCTTTGCATCTCGTTGAGCGACTTCTTGGCCTTCAGGATGGGCAGCGGGCAGTTCAGGCCGCGGGTGTCGATTTCGCGATCAACTTGCACGTTTGGGCTCCTCGGGCGGCAGGTTCAGGCCCCGTCGCCGCTCTTCATTCTCTTCTTGGGTAAAAAACACAGGCTCGTGGCCGCGCGTACGCAGCCAGTCCGCCAACGCATAGCCGGTACCGGCGGGCCAGCACTTGAGCTCGGGCAGGTCGTACAGCCTGTAGTCCACCAGCTCGGGCGACAGCCGCACCTCGCCATCGGCCACCACATGGTAGGCGATGATGACCTGGTTCATGCGCTGGAAGTCGTAGGCACCCACGATCTTCGTGAAGCTGACGTCGAGGTTGGTTTCTTCCTTCACCTCGCGGGCAACGCCCTCTTCTGGCGTCTCGCCGGCCTCCATGAAGCCGGTGATGAGCGCAAACATCTTGCCCGGCCAGGCCGCATTGCGCGCCAGCAGCACCTGGCCGCGGTACTCGACGATGGCGGCCAGCACCGGCGTGGGGTTGTTCCAGTGCGTGTGGCCGCAGGCGGGACAGCGCAGGCGCTCCTTGGGACCGCCGTCTTCCATCAATGCGATCCATTCGAGGGGCGTGGCACACGCCTGGCAGAACTGGGGATGGGGCATGTCGGGACTCAGGCCGGAAAGACGCCGGTGGACAGGTAACGGTCGCCGCGGTCGCACACCACGAAGACGATGGTCGCGTTCTCCACGGTCTTGGACACCTGCAGGGCCACCCACAGGGCTCCCGCGGCCGAGATGCCGGAGAAGATGCCTTCCTCGCGAGCGAGCCGGCGGCACATGTCTTCGGCATGGTCCTGGCTGACGTTGATGGTTTCGTCGACGCGGCTGGGCTCGTAGATCTTGGGCAGGTATTCCTGCGGCCACTTGCGAATGCCCGGGATGCGCGAGCCTTCGTCGGGCTGCGCGCCCACGATGCGGATGGCCGGGTTCTTTTCCTTCAGGAAACGCGACACACCGGTGATGGTTCCGGTGGTGCCCATGGCGCTTACGAAGTGCGTGATGCGCCCGCCGGTCTGCTCCCACAACTCGGGGCCGGTGGTCTCGTAGTGGATGCGCGGGTTGTCGGGATTGGCGAACTGGTCGAGCACGCGGCCCTTGCCTTGCGCCACCATCTGCTCGGCCAGGTCGCGCGCGTATTCCATGCCGCCGCTCTTGGGCGTGAGCACCAGCTCGGCACCGAAGGCCTTCATGGTCTGCGCGCGCTCCACAGAAAGGTCCTCGGGCATGATCAGCACCATGCGGTAGCCGCGAATGGCCGCCGCCATGGCCAGCGCAATGCCGGTGTTGCCGGAGGTGGCTTCGATGAGCGTGTCGCCGGGCTTGATCTCGCCGCGCTCTTCGGCGCGCTTGATCATCGACAGGGCCGGCCGGTCTTTGACCGAACCCGCGGGGTTGTTGCCTTCCAGCTTGGCGAGGATGACATTGCCGCGCCGGGCGCTGTCCGCCGCTTCGATTCTTTGCAGCGCCACCAGGGGCGTCTTGCCAATGGCGTCTTCGATCGTCGGGTACTTCATGCCAAGCACTGTGCCATAATTTCGGGCTCTCTTCTCCCTCACAGCCCGAGTGGTGAAATTGGTAGACGCAGGGGACTCAAAATCCCCCGCCGCAAGGCGTGCCGGTTCGATTCCGGCCTCGGGCACCAGCCTCGCAAGGCTGTTTCAACGGGCCTTCAGGCCCTCCTGCACCGTCGGATACCGCAGCCGAAGCCGCAATTCGCGCTTCATGCGTCCGTTGTCCAGCCGCCGCGACTCCCCCATGAAGCTCAGCAGCTGCAAAGGCAGTTGCCCCTGCGCATCGCTGCGCCCGAGCCGGGGTGGACGAGGCATGCCGTACAGGTCGGCAGCCAGGTCGAAGTAGTCGCCCATCAGCAACTCGCTGTCGTCGCTCACGTGGTAAATGCGCTGTGGGCCGCCGCGCCAGAGGGCAAGCATGCAGGCGCGGGCCAGGTCGTCGGCGTGGATGTGGTTCGTGTAGACATCGTCCTCGCGCTGCAGTACCGGCGTACCACGGGCAAGGCGCTCGCGGGGGGTGCCGCCCTCGCGGTCGGGCGCATAGATGCCCGGAATGCGCAGCGCCCGCACACTCACGCCCGAGCGGCCCAGCCAGCGCACGGCACGCTCGGCATCCACGCGCCGATGCGCGCGCGGCGTGTCCGGCCGCAGTGCGCGCGTTTCATCGATCCGCTCGCCCTGGCAGTCACCGTACACGCCACTGGTCGAGCCGTAGACAAGCGACAGGGGTGCGCTGCGCCTGCGCAGCGTGCGCACCAGCGATGTGGTGCGCGCATCGCGCCACCAGGCGCCCGATTCGACCCGGGCCGGCGGCGCCAGGTGCAGCACACGGTCGGCCAGGCCGGCCAGGCGCTGGAGGGTGGCGGGTTCGTCCAGGTTGGCCACGATGGGCGTCACGCCGGCGGCGCGCAATTGCGAGACGCGTGCCGGCGAGGAGGTCAGGGCCAGCAGGCGCACCCTCCCCTTCAGCAGGCGGGCCGCACGCAAGCCGACATCACCGCAGCCGACGATCAGCACGCGCTCGCGGCGAAAGCGCGCGGGCAGCGCGCCGAGGGGACTATGGATTGCAGGCAAAATTCATCCTTTACTGGAGACGAAGAATACCCATGAGTTCAGGGTCGCCCGAGGCGGGCTTTTCCATCACCGTCGAGCCAAGCGGACGCAACTTCGCCGCGCATGGCGACGAGACCATCCTGGCCGCCGCCATTCGCCAAGGCATCGGCCTGCCCTATGGCTGCAAGGACGGCGCCTGCGGCTCGTGCAAATGCAAGAAGCTCTCGGGCGAGGTCGAGATCGGCGCCCACCAGAGCAAGGCGCTGAGCGCCGAGGAGCAGATCAACGGCTACGTGCTCACCTGCTGCTCGCGGGCCAAGACCGACGTCGTGCTCGAATCGCGCCAGGTCACCGAGGCCGGCGCCTACCCCATCCGCAAGATGCCGGTTCGGGTGCAGGCGCTGACGCGGCTGTCGCACGACGTGATGGCCATCCGGCTGCAGATGCCCGCCGGCGAGCCGCTGCAGTTCCATGCCGGGCAGTACATCGAGTTCATCCTGCAAGGCGGCGTGCGCCGCAGCTACTCGATGGCCAATGCGCCCCATACGCTGGCGCAGCCGGGCCACGGGGTGGAGCTTCACGTGCGGCACATGCCGGGCGGCCGCTTCACCGACCATGTGTTCGGCGCCATGAAGGAAAAGGAGATCCTTCGCATCGAAGGCCCCTACGGCAGCTTCTTCCTGCGCGAAGACACCGACAAGCCTGTGGTGCTGCTGGCATCGGGCACCGGTTTTGCGCCCATCAAGGCACTGATCGAGCACATGGCCCACAAGGGCATCACGCGCCCTGCCGTGCTGTATTGGGGCGGCCGCCGTCCCGAAGACCTCTACATGGACGAGTGGCTGCGCGAGCGCATGGCTGCCATGCCCCACCTGCGCTACGTGCCGGTGGTGTCCAACGCGGTGCCAGAGGACAACTGGACCGGCCGCACCGGCTTCGTCCACCTGGCCGTGCTGGAAGACATCCCCGACCTCTCGGGCCACCAGGTGTACGCCTGCGGCGCCCCGATCGTGGTCGATTCGGCGCGCAAGGACTACGTCGCGCGCGCGGGCCTGCCCGACGAGGAATTCTTCGCCGACGCCTTTACCACCGAAGCGGACAAGGCCGTGCCCTGAGCGGCCTTGCACCCATCGCCATCATTCAAGAAGAAGACTCCATGAATTCACGACGAATCCTCATCGCCAGCGCCGTCGCGGCACTGGTCGCATCCGCCCTGCCCGTGCAGGCGCAGCCGCAGGGCAAGCCCATTCACCTGATCGTTCCGTACGCCGCCGGTGGCCCCATCGACGTGACCGCGCGCGTGCTGGCAGAAGGCGTGAAGGACTCGCTGGGTACCGTGATCATCGACAACAAGCCCGGTGCCGGCGGCAACATCGGCGCCGACGCGGTGGCCAAGGCCGCGCCCGACGGGCTGACCATCGGCATTGCCGCCACCGCCACGAACGCGGTCAATCCGTGGCTGTTTGCCAAGATGCCCTTCAATGCGGCCACCGACTTCGCCCCCATCACGCAGATGGTGCGCGTGCCCAATGTGCTGGTGATGAACGCCCAGGCGGCGCAGCGGCTGAAGATCAACACGCTGGCCGATCTCATTGCCTATGCCAAGGCCAACCCCGGCAAGCTCAACTACGGCAGCGGCGGCAACGGCAGCGCGGGCCACCTGGCCGGCGAGATGTTCAAGAAG
Organism: Pseudomonadota bacterium; assembly: GCA_018241225.1. Classification (GTDB taxonomy): domain Bacteria; phylum Pseudomonadota; class Gammaproteobacteria; order Burkholderiales; family Burkholderiaceae_C; genus Variovorax. Next base: position 91,850 of record JAFEEG010000004.1, on the reverse strand, counting down.
GAAGCCGGCATCTTCGCCACGCACATTCCGTACAACGGCGGCAATCCGGCGCAACTGGCACTGCTGTCGCAGCAGGTGGATTTCAACTTCGACAACCTGGCAACGGCTGCGCCCAACATCCGCTCGGGCAAGCTCAAGGCCCTGGCCGTGACCACGCTGGCGCGCAGCCCCATGCTGCCCGAAGCGCCGCCGGTGGCCGACACGCTCAAGGGCTTTTCCATCGACACCTGGTGGGGCCTGGTGGCGCCCGCCGGCACGCCGCAGGAAACGCTGGACAAGATGAGCAAGGCCTTTGTCGCGGCGCTCTCCACGCCGGAGACCAAGACCAAGTTCGCCAACCTGATGGCCGAGCCGGTGGGCAACACCCCCGCGCAGTTCGGTGCGTTCATGAAGAGCGAGCTGGCGAAGTACGAGAAGGTGGTGAAAGCCACCGGAGCGCGCGTCGACTGATTCGCCTTGCGCGCTTCCATGAATGAAAAAAGCCGGCTGTCGCCGGCTTTTTTCATTCGCCCAAGTAGGCGGCTCGCACCTTCGGGTCGCTGAGCATCATCTTGGCATCGCCGTTCATGGTGATCAGGCCCGATTCCATGACGTAGCCGCGGTCGGCCAGCTGCAGTGCGCGGCTGGCATTTTGTTCGACAAGCATGATCGTCACGCCCTGCTTGTAGACCTCTTGCACCACTTCGAAGATCTTGTCGACCATGATGGGCGACAGGCCCATCGAGGGCTCGTCCAGCAGCAGCACCTTGGGGCGCGCCATGAGTGCGCGGCCCATGGCCAGCATCTGCTGCTCGCCGCCCGACATGGTGCCGGCCAGCTGGGTGGCGCGCTCCTTCAGGCGCGGAAAGGTGGTGAACACGCGATCGATGTCCTGCGCGATGCCTTCCTTGTCGTTTCGGATGAAGGCACCGATCTGCAGGTTCTCGGTGATGGTCATGCGGGTGAACACGCCGCGGCCCTCGGGCACCATGACCAGGCCGTCGGCCACCAGGTCCCAGGCGCCCCGGCCCTTGATGCTCTTGCCCAGGAACTCGATGTCGCCGCCCAGTGGCGGCAGCGTGCCGGTAATGGCCTTCATGGTGGTGGTCTTGCCGGCGCCGTTGGAGCCGATGAGCGACACCAGTTCGCCTTCGCGCACCTCGAAATCCACGCCCTTGACGGCCTGGATGCCGCCATAGGCCACCTTCAGGCCGCTGACCTTCAGCAGAGTCTTGCCGCTCATTTCAATGTCCTCCGGTGCCGAGGTAGGCCTCGATCACCTTTTCGTTCTTCTGCACGTCTGCCGGGGTACCTTCGGCGATCTGCTTGCCATAGTCCAGCACGGTGACGCGGTCGCAAAGGCCCATCACCAGCTTCACGTCATGCTCGATGAGCAAGATGGTTCGACCGTCCTTGCGGATGCGGTCGATCAGCTCGCGCAACTGCACCTTCTCGGTGGCGTTCATGCCAGCCGCGGGTTCGTCCAGCGCGATGAGCTGCGGGTCGGTGGCCAGCGCACGGGCAATTTCGAGCCGGCGCTGGTCGCCGTAGCTGAGCGTGCGGGCCTTGTAGTCGGCGTACTTGCCGATGCCCACGTAGTCGAGCAGCTGATGTGCGCGCTCGGCAATTTCGGCCTCTTCGTTCTTGAAGCCCTTGGTGCGCAGGATGGCGCCGATCACACCCGAGTGGGTGCGGATGTGGCGGCCCACCATCACGTTCTCCAGTGCCGTCATGTCGGCAAAGAGGCGGATGTTCTGGAAGGTGCGGGCAATGCCGGCCTTGGCCACTTCGTGCACCGCGGTGGGCTGGTAGGGCTTGCCTGCCAGCTGGAAGCTGCCGCTGTCGGGCGTGTAAAGGCCCGTGATCACGTTGAAGAAGGTGGTCTTGCCCGCGCCATTGGGGCCGATGAGCCCATACACCTGGCCGCGGTTGATGGTAATGCCCACGTCCGACAGGGCCTGCAGCCCGCCGAAGCGCTTGGAAATGCCCCGGACGTCGAGGATCGTTTCAGTCATGAAAATGGTTCCTCGCTGGTTCAGGGATTGATCGACATGGGACGCGAGGAATCACCAGGCAATTCGTCCGCAGGGTTGTCCACCCCGGGCTTGATGGCCTGGGTAGAGCCGGGCACCGGGTCCGGTGCCTTGCGGCGGTTGAGCGACTTGCCATGCTCGGGCGACGGCCACAGGCCGCGCGGACGCACCAGCATGACCACGATCATGGCCATTGCGATGAACAGTTGGCGCAGGATGGATGCATCCAGGCGGCCGCCCGTTGCTTCCTGCAGCGGACCGGCCACGTAGCGCAGCACCTCCGGCAGCGCCGCCAGCAGCACGGCGCCGAGAATGACGCCCGGCAGATGGCCCAGGCCGCCCAGCACCACCATGGCCACGATCATCACCGACTCCATCAGGCTGAAGGACTCGGGCGACACGAAGCTCTGGAACGAGGCGAACATGGCGCCGGACACGCCGCCGAAGCTCGCGCCCATGCCGAAGGCCAGCAGCTTCAGGTTGCGGGTGTTGATGCCCATGGCCTTGGCTGCGATCTCGTCTTCGCGAATGGCCATCCAGGCACGGCCTACGCGCGAGAGCTGCAGGCGATGCGAAATAACCACGGTGATGATCACCAGCACCAGGAACAGGTAGTAGTACAGCGTGACCGAGGGAATCGAGAAGCCGTCGAGCTTGAGCGTTCGTCCGAAGTTCAGGCCGGCGATCTTCACCGGCTCGATGGCCAGGATGCCCTTGGGTCCGTTGGTGATGTTGTAAGGCTGGTCCAGCGTGTTGAGGAACACGCGGATGATTTCGCCGAAGCCCAGTGTCACGATGGCCAGGTAGTCGCCGCGCAGCTTGAGCGTTGGCGCCCCCAGGATCACACCAAAGATCGCCGCCAGCAGGAATGCCATCGGGATCACGAGGAAGATCGACAGGTGCAGCCCGCCCGGGAACATCGCCTTGATGGCCGGGAAGGCCTCGCTCAGGTGCGGTGACTCGAGCAGCGCGTACAGGTAGGCGCCGATGGCGAAGAACGCCACATAGCCAAGGTCGAGCAGGCCGGCATAGCCCACCACGATGTTCAGGCCCAGCGCCAGCATGACGTACAGCAGGGCGATGTCGACGATGCGCACCCAGGCATTGCCCTGGGTCTGCAGCACCAGCGGCAAGGCCACCAGCAGCACTGCGCAGACCAGGAAGGTCGCGATTTTCTTGAAGGAGTCGTTCATCTCGTGTCCCTCCTCATCAAGCGCGATCGGCCACGCGTTCACCCAGCAGGCCCGAGGGGCGCACGGTAAGCGTCAGGATCAGGATGATGAACGCGAAGATGTCGCTGTGCTGGCTGCCCAGCACGCCGCCGGTGAGGGTACCGAGGTAACCCGCCCCCACCGCTTCGATCACGCCAAGCAATATGCCGCCCACCACGGCACCGGCCAGGTTGCCGATGCCGCCGAACACGGCTGCGGTGAAGGCCTTGAGGCCGGGGATGAAGCCCATCGCATGCTGCGCAATGCCGTAGTTGGACGCGTACATCACGCCCGCAATGGCCGCCAGGATGGCGCCGATGATGAAGGTGGCGGAAATCACCATGTCGGGCCGGATGCCCATCAGCGCCGCCACCCGGGGGTTCTCGGCGGTGGCCCGCATCGCGCGGCCCAGCTTGGTGAAGTTCACGACCCACATCAGGATCGCCAGGGACACCGCCGTGAGCCCCAGGATCATGACCTGGGTGGGCGAGATGGACGCGCCCGCGATGTGGATGGAATCGCCCGGCAGCAAGGTCGGATAGGCCTTGTTGGTGGGCCGCCAGATGATCATGGCGACCGTCTGCAGCAGGATCGACATGCCGATGGCGGTGATCAGGGGCGCCAGCTTGGGGCTGTTGCGCAGCGGCCGGTAGGCCACTTTCTCGATCACGAAGTTCAGTGCCGCGGCAACGATGCAGGCAATGATGAGCGCCAGGATCAGGATGATCCAGCCGGGTGCCGTGGGCATGGCCTCGCGCATCCACCCGATGATGGTCCAACTGGTCAGTGCCCCGACCATGAGGACCTCGCCGTGGGCAAAGTTGATGAGATTGATAATGCCGTACACCATCGTATAGCCAAGGGCTATGAGGGCGTACATGCTGCCGAGGACCAGACCGTTGATGATCTGTTGCAGCAAGATGTCCATATGAGGGTTCCCTTTTTCGTTGCAGCCTTTGGAGCTGCTTCCACTGACCATGACGCCCGGTCGGCGCAGAGGCCTTTTACTTAGCAAAAAACCCGCCAGCGACGGGTTGGCTGCGGGTTAGTGGGCGGGATTGTAGTCAAACGAAATGGCCAAATCGGGCCAAACTGGGCGGGGTTTTCCCGCTACACGTCGCGCCACGAACGGGCGTTCTGCCGGCCGGGTTTCAGGCGCTTTCGTTCCGCTTTCGCAGCTCGCGCAGCTTCTCGGCAATCCGGATTTCCAGCCCGCGCTCCACGGGCCGGTAGAAGCCTGGCGGCTCCATGCCCTCGGGCAGGTAGTTTTCGCCGGCGGCAAAGCCGCCCTCCTCGTCATGCGCGTAGCGGTAGCCCTTGCCCCAGTCCATCTGCTTCATCAGCTTGGTCGGCGCATTGCGCAGGTGCATGGGAACCGCACGGGTGCCGTCCTTCTGCACGAAGGCACGGGCCTCGTTGTAGGCCTTGTAGACGGCATTGGACTTGGGCGCCACCGCCAGGTAGACCACGCATTGGGCCAGGGCCAGCTCTCCCTCGGGCGAACCCAGGCGCTCGTAGACCTCGGAGGCGTCCAGCGCCAGGCGCAGCGCGCGCGGGTCGGCCAGGCCGATGTCCTCGCTGGCCATGCGCACCAGCCGGCGCGCCATGTAGCGCGGGTCTGCACCGCCGTCGAGCATGCGCACGAACCAGTACAAAGCCGCGTCCGGGTCGCTGCCGCGCACCGACTTGTGCAACGCGGAGATCGTGTCGTAGAACTGCTCTCCCCCCTTGTCGTAGCGGCGCATGCGCTCGCCCAGCACCCGCAGCAGCCAGGCGTCGGCAATCTCGGCCAACTTCTCGGTGCGGGCGGCCACCGCCAGGGTCTCGAGCGTGTTGAGCAGGCGCCGCGCATCGCCGTCGGCATAGGCAATCAGCCGCTCCAGCGCCGCGGGCTCGATGGGCGGAAGTGCTCCCAGGTCTTGCGCCTTGGCCACGATCTGCTTGAGGTCGGCTTCGGCCAGCGGCTGCAGCACATAGACGGCGGCCCGTGACAGCAGCGCGGAGTTGACTTCGAAGGAAGGGTTCTCGGTGGTCGCACCGATGAAGGTGAACAAGCCGCTTTCGACGTGCGGCAGGAAGGCGTCCTGCTGGCTCTTGTTGAAGCGGTGCACCTCGTCCACGAAGACGATGGTGCGCTGCTGCGTGAGGCCATCCCGCGCCAGTTGCGCGCGCTCGACCGCCTCGCGGATGTCCTTTACGCCGCCCAGAACAGCGCTGATGGCGATGAACTGCGCATCGAAGGCATCGGCCATCAGCCGCGCGATGGTGGTCTTGCCTGTGCCGGGCGGGCCCCACAGGATGAAGGAGTGGGGTTGGCCGGATTCGAAGGCAATGCGCAGGGGCATGCCGGGCCCGAGCAGGTGCTGCTGCCCGATCACCTGGTCGAGGGTGCGGGGCCGAAGGCGTTCGGCAAGCGGCACGCCCGTGCCGGAAGGTAGTGAGTTCATGGCAAGGCCGAAATAGCGCACATGGCTGGCCGACCGGCAAGCGGCCGCGGCCAACCTAAGATGTGACTGCCTGCACTGCAGGCAGTCATCAAATCAGGGAGCAAACAAATGAAGACTTTCAATACGGACGATACCGCCGTCATTCTCATCGACCACCAGGTCGGCACGAACACCTGGGCCAGCACCACGCCGCTTGCGCTGCTTCAGCGCAATGTCGTCATTCTCGCGAAGTTCGCCAAGGGAACGGGCATGCCGGTGGTCCTCACGTCCAGCCAGGAAACCAACATCGACGTGCAAGGGCCGCTGATGCCCGAGTTGCAGCAAGTCCTTCCGGAAGCCTTCGCCGCGCGCATCCGGCGCCAGGGGGTGGTCAACGCGTGGGACGACGCAGCCTTTGCCGAGGCCTGCAGAAAGACGGGCCGCAAGAACTTCGTGATGGCCGGCGTCACCACCGACGTCTGCATGGTGGCACCCGCCATCAGCGCACACGAGGAAGGCTTCGAGGTGAAAGTGGTGTGCGATGCGTGCGGCTCTTCCAACCAGATCGCCGAGGAGATGTCCTGGCGGCGCATGGAAAGCGCCGGCATCGGACTGACCAGCACCAATGCCATGGTCGCCGAGCTGGTGAAGAACTGGGCCTCGCCCGCTGGGGCGGTGGCCTTTCCGCTCTTGCTCGCCTGACGGGCTCGGTCCCCGGCGCGCCGGCCACTCGCCTATTGGCGGATAAGGTCGGCGCCGGGCGGCGCCTTGAACGCGAAGGTACTTGCCGGCAGCGTCGGGTTCACCTCGACCTTGTCGAACTTGAGCACCGAGCGCTGGCCGAAGCTGTCGAGAATCTCGAGCGCGGCCAGCGATTCGCCGGCAAATCCCACCAGCACGTACTGCAGCTGGCCGTCCTTGGCCTTGGGGCTGGCCTTGACCCATTGCAGGCCGTCGCGCTCGGGCGCGGCTTCGAGCTGGAAGTCGGCCTGCAGCGCGTGCAGGTCGGAGGCCGAGGCAATCAGCGCGGCGGGCGTCGAGCCCAGGACCTGGGCCTGCTTGCGCTGCGTCACCTGGTTGAGGTCGGCGTCGTAGAGCCACAGCGACTGCCCATCGGCCACGATCTGCTGCGCAAAGGGCTTCTTGTAGTCGAACTTGAACTTGCCCGGCCGCTGGAATTCGAAGCTGCCGGTGGATACGCGGTTGCGCGCCGCCTCGCCTTCCTTGGCCGGAGGCGTCACGGTCTGCGTGAACTGGGCACGACCCGAGCGCACGTTCTTCACGAAGCTCTCGAGGCTTTCCATGCCGCCGGCCCAGGCCTGGCCGGCCACCAGTGCCAGCAAGAGCGACATCCCTGACAACAAACGCTTCATCGTTTCGATCGTCCTACTTCTTCCGTGAGCTACTCGGCGCGCGAAGGCACAAGAATCTCGCGCTGGCCGCTGCCGCTCATGGCGCTGACCAGGCCAGCGTTTTCCATGTCCTCGACCAGCCGCGCGGCGCGGTTGTAGCCGATCTTCAGGTGGCGCTGCACCAGCGAGATGCTGGCCTTGCGGTGCTTGAGCACCACTTCCACGGCCTGGTCGTACATCGGGTCTTTCTCGCCGCCTTCGCCGCCACCTTCACCCAGTAGATCGCCTTCGCCGTCCACGGTTCCGCCCTCGAGCACGCCTTCGATGTAGTCCGGCTCCCCTTGCGACTTGAGGTAGGCGACGACGCGGTGTACTTCATCGTCCGACACGAAGGCGCCGTGCACCCGCACCGGCAGGCCCGTGCCGCTGGCCATGTAGAGCATGTCGCCCATGCCCAGCAGGGCCTCGGCGCCCATCTGGTCGAGGATGGTGCGGCTGTCGATCTTGCTGCTTACCTGGAAGGCGATACGCGTGGGAATGTTGGCCTTGATCAGGCCGGTGATCACGTCCACGCTGGGCCGCTGCGTGGCCAGGATCAGGTGGATGCCGGCGGCACGGGCCTTCTGCGCCAGGCGGGCGATGAGCTCTTCGATCTTCTTGCCCACCACCATCATCAGGTCGGCCAGTTCGTCGATGACGACGACGATGTGCGGCTCGCGCTTGAGCGGCTCCGGGTCGTCCGGCGTCAGGCTGAAGGGGTTGTAGATGAACTCGCCCCGGGCCTTGGCTTCGTCGATCTTCGTGTTGTAGCCGGCGAGGTTGCGCACGCCCACCTTGCTCATGATCTTGTAGCGGCGCTCCATCTCGGCCACGCACCAGTTCAGGCCGTGCGCGGCCTGCTTCATGTCGGTGACCACAGGTGCCAGCAGATGCGGAATGCCTTCGTAGACCGACATTTCGAGCATCTTCGGGTCGATCATGAGCAGGCGCACATCGTTCGCCTCGGCCTTGTACAAGAGGCTGAGGATCATCGCGTTGATGCCCACCGACTTGCCCGAACCGGTGGTACCCGCCACCAGCACGTGCGGCATCTTGGCCAGGTCGGCCACCACGGGGTTGCCCACGATGTCCTTGCCCAGGCCCATGGTGAGCATGGACTTGGCCTCGTTGTAGACCTGCGAGCCCAGGATTTCGCTGAGCTTGATCGACTGCCGCTTGGCGTTGGGCAGCTCCAGCGCCATGAAGTTCTTGCCCGGGATCGTCTCGATCACGCGGATGGACACCAGTGACAGCGAGCGCGCCAGGTCCTTGGCGAGGTTCACGATCTGCGAACCCTTCACGCCCGTTGCAGGCTCGATCTCGTAGCGGGTGATGACGGGGCCGGGCGATGCCAGCACCACGCGCACTTCCACGCCGAAGTCCTTGAGCTTCTTCTCGATCAGGCGGCTGGTCATTTCCAGCGTGTCGGCGGACACGGTTTCCTGGCGTGCCTGCGCGGCATCGAGCAGGTCGACCTGCGGCAACTTGCTGTCAGGCAGCTCCTTGAACAAGGGCTTTTGCCGTTCCTTGACCACTCGCTCGCTCTTGGGCACCTCGGCCAGCGCGGGCTCGATCTGCACGGGCGGCGCGGCCGGCCGGCGCTTGGGACGCGGCTCGATGCGCAGTTCCTCGTCGGGGCCTTCGAGCTCTTCCATGTCGCGCTCGGCGCCGAGCACGCTGTCCTCGCGCTCGCGTTCACGCACGGCGCGCTTGCCCATGGCAATGTCCTGGGCGATCTCGCGCTTTTCGCGGCGCGATTCGAACAGCTGGTACAGCCAGGCACCGATGCGCTCGGCAATCTGCGTCCAGGAAAAGCGGAACACCAGGGCCGAACCGACGACGCCGCAGGCAATGGCCATCAGCGCCGAGCCGGTAAAGCCCAGCCACTTCACGCTCGGCGGCCCCACCAGATAGCCCAGCACGCCGCCACCATGGCCCGGCAGGCGAAACTCCAGCCGGTACAGCCGCGACCATTCGAGGACCGCGCTGGCGCACAGCAGCAGGATGAGCCCGCCCCAGAACGCCAGTCGGCTGCGATTGAAGCGGCCCTTGGGCGGCTGCTCGACCTGGCCTTCGGCACCACGCAGCCAGCCGGCCAGCGACGACATCCACGCGCGCCAACTGGCGGCCACGCACCACCAGACCGAATAGCCGGCCAGGTAGTAGCTGCCATCGGCCAGCCAGGCGCCGATGCGCCCGCCCCAGTTCTTGACTTCACCACCCGTGCCGGAGGTGGACCACGCCGCATCGGAGGGCGTGTAGCTGAGCATGGCCAGCAGCCAGAACAACAGAAGGACAAAGCCTGCGATCAGGGAGATCTCGTGCGCAAAGCGCAGCGCACGGGTGCGTGCCGGCTGCGCTGCTGCGCCGCCGGCGGATTGAAGCGTGTTGAGCGAATAGGTCATGGCAAAAGCAGCGGCCTGCCCGCGCGAATGCGCGAGGGCGCCCTTGCAGTCAAATCATTGGCAGGGCACCGTGCAGATGCCCCATTGTCACAAAAGGACGGGCCGCGATGCAGCGGCTTCAGGCGAGCGATGAGAGCCGGTCCTTGACGAGCATGGAGCCGTCGGGTTGCGTGTCCACGAAGCCGCGCTCTTCCAGGTCCTTCATGACGCGGCTAACCATTTCGCGCGAGGCACCGACCATCTTGGCCAGGTCCTGGCGGGAAATCTTCTCGCGGATCTTCTTGTTGCCCTGGCCGTCGTCCACCGCAAATTCGAGCAGGGACCGGGCCACGCGGCCATACACATCCATCAGCGCCAGCGACTCGATCTTGCGGTCGGCATGTCGCAGGCGCGTCACCAGGCCGCGCAGGATGTTGAACGACATCGAATTGTTTTCGGGCAGCACGCGCGAGAAGGCCTCGCGACCGAGCATGAGCACGTCGGTCTGCACTTCGGTGCGGACCGTGGCCGAGTGCGGCTCGTCGTCGATCAGGCTCATCTCGCCGATGTAGTCACCGGGCTGAAGCGTGGCCAGGATGACTTCCCTGCCCCGGTTGTCGGTGCTCATCACGCGGGCCCGGCCCGTCAGGATGATGTAGAGCGCGTCGGACTTCTTGCCCTGCTCCACCACCACCTCCGCTCGCTTGAAGCGCTTCTTGACGATGGCGTCGGCAATGCTTGCCGACTGCGCAGCAGTCAATGCCGAAAAGAGCGGCACACGCCGAAGGAGTTCGAGGTTGGAAAGCATCGACATTCTTCAGGATCCCCTCTTTAAAGGCGCGCGGCTTTTCATGGATTCATACAATCGCGCGCATTGAAAACACCGTGATGCCCGGTGGAACTGGGCACGGATACTTCGTATCCATCAATTTCTTGAAAATGTACACGCACACGGCGTGTATTTACATCTTTTACAGGCTTTCCCCAATGTCCTCTACCCAGCACGCGAAGGTACTCATTCTCGGCTCCGGCCCCGCAGGCTATACCGCTGCGGTCTACGCAGCCCGCGCCAACCTGCAGCCCATGTTGATCACGGGCATCGCGCAAGGTGGCCAGCTCATGACCACGACCGAGGTCGACAACTGGCCGGCTGACGTGCACGGCGTGCAAGGCCCGGAGCTGATGCAGCGCTTCCTGGAGCACGCCGAGCGCTTCAAGACGCAGATCGTGTTCGACCACATCAACAAGGTCGACTTCAGCAAGCGCCCCTTCACCCTCACCGGCGACAGCGGCACCTATACCTGCGACGCGCTGATCATTGCAACCGGTGCCTCGGCCAAGTACCTGGGCCTGCCCTCCGAACAGAACTTCATGGGCCGCGGCGTGTCCGGCTGCGCCACCTGCGACGGTTTCTTCTACCGCGAGCAGGAGGTCTGCGTCATCGGCGGCGGCAACACCGCCGTGGAAGAGGCGCTGTATCTCTCCAACATTGCCAGCAAGGTCACGCTGGTGCATCGCCGCGACAAGTTCAAGGCCGAGCCCATCCTGGTGGACAAGCTCAACGAGAAGGTGGCCGAAGGCAAGATCGAGCTCAAGCTGCACAACACGCTGGACGAAGTGCTGGGCGACGATTCGGGCGTGACCGGCATCCGGCTGAAGAACACACAGACGGGCGGCACCGAAGACCTGACGCTCAAGGGCTGTTTCATCGCCATCGGCCATCATCCGAATACCGATATCTTCCAGGGCCAACTGGAGATGAAGGACGGCTACATCCTGACCAAGTCCGGCCTTCAGGGCATGGCCACCATGACCAGCGTTCCGGGCGTGTTCGCGGCCGGCGACGTGCAGGACCACGTGTACCGCCAGGCCATCACCAGCGCCGGCACCGGCTGCATGGCCGCCCTGGACGCTCAGCGCTTCCTGGAACAGGAATAAGCGCCCGGCACCGGGTCAGGCTATAATCCATGGCTTTGCCAAAAATGGCGCGCGAGCTCTGCAACGGAGCTTCGAGCACTTGCGCACAGGCAAAGCCGGGTTACCGCCACCCGTTTACTGGCGAGGTCAAGCTGAAACCCACTGCCCTGGGGCCTTCCCGAGGTGGTGCCAGCTGTTCATGAAAGAGTGTCCTCATGGCACGCGTATGTGAAGTCACGGGCAAGGGCCCGATGGTCGGGAACAACGTTTCCCACGCCAACAACAAAACCAAGCGCCGGTTCATGCCGAACCTGCAATACCGCCGTTTCTGGGTCGAAAGCGAAAACCGCTGGGTTCGCCTGCGCGTTTCCAGCGCAGCCCTGCGCCTGATCGACAAGAACGGCATCGACGCCGTGCTCGCAGACCTGCGTGCACGTGGCCAAGCCTAAGGAGCACGATCATGGCAACGAGCAAAGGCGGACGCGAAAAGATCAAGCTGGAATCCACCGCGGGTACCGGCCACTTCTACACGACCAGCAAGAACAAGAAGACGATGCCTGAAAAGATGTCGATCATGAAGTTCGACCCCAAGGCGCGCAAGCACGTCGAATACAAGGAAATCAAGCTGAAGTAATTCGGCCTTCTTTCCCGCAAAAAACCCGCTGTTTCCCAGCGGGTTTTTTATTGCCTGGCGCCCTCCCCCTCCAGGCCAAAGGCATAAAAAAACCGACCCATGTGGGTCGGTTTTTTGTTGGTGGGCAACCAGCCCACTGACTCGAAGATCAGGTGCGGGCAGCGCGCAGGCGCACCGAGAAGTCGCGCAGCGCAGCGATGCCGCTGGCTTCCGCACGATGGCACCAGGCAGCCAGTTCGGCAGCGAGTTGTTCGCGCGATTGCGACGTGTTGAGCCACATCTGACGCAGCTCTTCGCGCATCGTGACCATCTTGTCGAGCACCGGGTGAGCGGCGCGCGCCTGGGCCAGGTTCTGGCGGGCGGACGCCGGCACCTTGTCGTCGTCACGATGCAGCCAGCGCTTGGCACCCTGGAGCACCGACAGGTCGGCACCCTTGGCTTGCATCGCCTCGATTTCGCCCTTGCAGGCGCGGCGCATTTCGCGAGCGTAGCGGGCCATGACTTCGTAGCGGTTGGCAATGACGGCCTCGAGCGTCTTTTCGTCCGCCACGGCCTGCACGGTGCCCATCTGCAGCTTCGGCGGCACCTTCTTGACCTTGGCCCAGCCGATGGCCTGCATCATGCGGATGTAGACCCAGCCGATGTCGAACTCGTACTTCTTGACAGAGAACTTGGCCGAAGTCGGGTAGGTGTGGTGGTTGTTGTGCAGCTCTTCGCCGCCAATGATCAAGCCCCAGGGCGAGATGTTGGTGCTCGCATCCGGTGCCTCGAAATTGCGGTAGCCCCAGTAGTGGCCAATGCCGTTGATGATGCCGGCGGCGGTAATGGGGATCCAGAGCATCTGCACGGCCCACACGGTCAGGCCCAGGGCGCCGAACAGCGCCACGTTCAGGATGAGCATGAGCCCCACGCCCTGCCAGCTGTAACGGCTGTACAGGTTGCGCTCGACCCAGTCGTCAGGCACGCCGTGGCTGAACTTGGCGATGGTCTCGGCGTTCTTGGCCTCGGCGCGATACAGCTCGGCGCCGCGCCACAGCACGGTGTCGATGCCGCGCGTTTGCGGGCTGTGCGGATCGTCTTCCGTTTCGCATTTGGCGTGGTGCTTGCGGTGGATGGCCACCCACTCGCGGGTGACCATGCCGGTGCCGATCCACAGCCAGAAGCGGAAGAAGTGCGATGGAATGGGCCCCAGATCCATGGCGCGGTGCGCCTGGGTACGGTGCAGGAAGATCGTGACGGCCGCGATCGTGATGTGCGTGGTCACCAGCGTGTACAGCACGATCTGCCACCAACTGAGATCCCACAGGCCATTGGCGAGCCAGTCGATGGCAGAGCTCACAACAGCAGAATCAGTAAAAAACAACTTTGGTTCTCCATGGCCGCGCGAAGGCACGGCTCTTAGGTTGAAGTCGTCATTTTACCGGAGGGCCCCAGAAAAGACCTTTGATTTCCCTCAAGAAATGACGCGAATTCAAAGATGGGGGCCCCTGGCGGGATTTCCAGCTACTTGCGCTTCCAGACGGCGGCAAAGAACCCGTCGGTGTCGTGGCGGTGGGGCCAAAGCCGCAAATAGCGCGCGCCGCTCTCGCCTCCGGTGCACAGCCCGGCCGCGTCCTGCACCTTCAGGGCAGTGAGCAGCTCGCCGGCCTCCTGGGGCTCGAAATCGGGGTTGGCGGCGCCAAAAGCCTCGGCAATGGCCTCGTTTTCCTCGGGCAATACGCTGCAGGTGGCATAGACCAGCCGCCCGCCCGACTTCACCAGCCGCGCCGCGCTTTGCAGGATGGCAGCCTGTTTCACGGTCAGTTCCGCCACGGATTGAGGCGACTGGCGCCATTTCAGGTCGGGGTTGCGCCGCAGGGTGCCCAGGCCGGAGCACGGGGCATCGACCAAGACCCGGTCGATCTTGCCGGCCAGGCGCTTGACCCGGTCGTCGCGCTCGTGCGCAATGGCCGCCGGATGCACGTTCGACAGCTTGCTGCGGGCCAGCCGCGGCTTGAGCGCATCCAGCCGATGCGCCGAAACGTCGAAGGCGTACAAGCGCCCGGTGCTGCGCATGGACGCGCCGATCGCCAAGGTCTTGCCGCCGGCGCCGGCGCAGAAATCGACCACCATCTCGCCGCGCTTGGCATCCAGCAGCAGCGCCAGCAACTGGGAGCCTTCGTCCTGGACCTCGATGGCGCCGCGGGCAAAGGCGTCCAGGCGGGTGAGCGCCGGTTTGCCCTCGATGCGCAGGCCCCAGGGCGAGTACGAAGTGGGCGTCGCCTTGATATTGGCCAGTTTCAGCTCTTTCTGGACGTCCGGGCGCTTGTCGGTCAGGGCGTTGACCCGCAAATCCAGCGGCGCGGCTTTCAACAAGGACTCTGACAGGGGCCAGAACTCATCGCGCAGCTGGGCCTTGAGGGGCCCCACCAGCCATTCGGGCAGGTTGTGGCGATGCCGCTCCAGCAGGTCGGCGGGCTTGACGGCGTCACAGGCCTTGAGCCAGGCCGATTCGGTGTCGTTCAGGGCGCCGTGCAGGAAATCGCGCGGCCCATGAAAGCCCAGGATGGCCATGCGCCGCTCCTTGGGCCCGCTGCCCGAGGGCGCGAAATGGTCGTAGCGCAGCTTGTTGCGCAGCACGTTGTAGGCGGTTTCGGCCAGGGTGGCGCGCTCGCGCGGCCCCAGTTCGCGGTGCTCGCGGAAGTAGCGCGAAACGACGGCGTCCGCCGGATGATCGAATTTCAGGACCAGCCCCACCAGTTCGGCGGTGGCGTCCAACAAGGCTTTGGGATGCATCCCCCGATTGTCCAGGGAACAGGGCCTGCCGGCTTTTCACTTCGCCGCGCTGCGCGGAATTCGCTGGCTATCGTGTCCAGATGGGCCCGCGCGTCTCGCGCTGGATGTCGTGCAAGGTGGGCGACTGCCCGGCCCACAGCACCAGGGCGGCGCCCGGCAGGCTCAGGGTCTGCTCCAGGTGGCGGCAAAGCTGGTAGCGCTCTTCGTCGACCATGCCGGGCAGCTCCACGAACAGGATGAACGCGCGGCGCCAGGGAAACTCGCGCAGGTTCTTGCGCACCAGCCAGGCCCGGGCGATCGGGTGGCAACGAACCAGGTCGGCCTGCAGCTCTCCCATCTCGAAGTCGCTCAGGTCGTGCATCGAGATCTGGCTGAAGCACGGAGTGCCGGTGATCTCGTCCCACGCCCGGCGCTCGCCTTCCTCGGCTTCCTTCAGGCGGCCGCGCCACTGCTTGAGCGCGGCTTCGTCGTGCGCGCCGGCGTCCGGGTTCTCCAGCAGGGCGACGGCTGTCTTGGCGGCCCACCAGCGGCTGGCATTGCCCGACTGATACAGGCGCGCCAGCACGGGCAACCGCGCCCCGCGGTCCAGGGCCGGCAGCATCTGGACGTAGCCGCGCAAGGCGCCAGGATGCTCGGGAGTGAGTACCAGGGCGCGTTCATAGCGCTCGCGCACGTCGGCGTTGATGTCCAGGCGCCGCTCCAGGTCCGCCCACTCCACCATTTCATCCGCGTTGATGCGAGCGGCGCTGGCCGCCAGGGCATCGACGCGCTCACGCACCCGCTTCAGGTAGACGTGATGCTGCTTCCAGTCGCTGGCGTGCTCGCGGCACCACTCGCGGTCGAAATGCTCGACCCACTTGCCGCCCTGCTCCGCCAGCATGTCCAGCGCGGGCTTGGCCGACCATTCGGGAAGCACCGGCTTTTCCTCGAAGGCCTCCAGGCGGTCTCGCAGCACCGGATGGGTGTCGTCGACATCGCTCACCCGGCGCATCGCGCCGCGCAGCGCCTCGCGGGCGAATGCAGGCTCGGGCGCGGCGCGCAGCTGCGAGCGCAGCACGGCAAAGGGGCCGACAGGTACCGCCTCGCCCGCGGCGCGCGACCAGTGGGCTGGCCAGAAGCTCTCGGCGTACCAGGCGCCCTTCACCGCGATCTCGGTCAGTGCAGCGGCGGCCACCGAGGTACCCAGCAGCTTGGCCGAGATCCGGTCGGCCTCGTATTCGTCCTGCCGCGCCAGTGCAAAGGTCTTGGCGGCGAATCGCGGAAAGTACCAGCGGAAGAAGGCCTGGGACACCGCAGCCATCAACCCTTCGTTGCGCTGCAGGCTTTCGTCCAGCTTCAGCCAGGACAGACGCGTACGGTAAATCCAGGCGCTCAAGCGGCCATGGTTGCCACGCAAATGCCCATACTCATGCGCCAGCACCGACAGCAGCCGCCGGCGATCCAGCGCCATCAGAAGCGGCAGGCCCACGCTCAGGTAGTTGACGGCGCCACCCAGCAGGCCGAATCGAGGCAGTTGGCGGATGCTGGCGTTGAAGTCGCCATCGAGATAGACATGGTGAACGGGCGGCCCGTCGATGCGGTCGCGGATGCGGTCCAGCGCATCGAACAGGCGCGGGGCGTCTTCACGCTGCAGCCGCACGCCGGCCGGCTTGTCGAAGCTCACCCACAGCGCACGCAAGGTCGCCCACAGCAGGCCCAGGGCGAACAGTCCTACCCAGATTCGGGTGAACGTACTCACCCCCGGGCGGCCCAGCGAACTGGCAATCCACACCAGCAGGCCCACGGCCAGCAGCAGGCAAGCCAGAACCCAGGCGTAGCCCAGCGCAGCAAAAAGCGCGACGCCACGCCGATAGCGCGCGCTGTCATCGGCGCTGTCGTGTTCGCTCAAACGCACCAGGTGGACGAAATCGGCCCGATCCAAATCAATCCCTTAGATGTTTAAGGGAATGTTAAACGTCAACTTTGCCGTGCAAGGTGCAAGCGCGACAGGCGAGCACCTTCCGTGAATTAAGCCCGTGGTGAAATTGCTTCAGTCGAGCTTTGGGCGGGCCAGGAAGGACTCGATGGCCTGCGGGTAGATCACGTGCTCTTGCGCCAGCACGCGCGCCGCCAGGCTCTGGGCGGTGTCGCCGGGCAGCACCGGCACCTCGGCTCGGGCAAGGATCGGCCCATGGTCGAGTTCGGCGGTGACTTCATGCACGGTTGCGCCGGCCACCTTGTGGCCGGCATCGATGGCACGCTGGTGTGTGTTGAGCCCAGGAAATTCCGGCAGGAGCGAAGGATGGATGTTGAGCAGCCGCCCCGCGTAGTGCGCCACGAAGCCTGGCGTGAGGATGCGCATGAATCCGGCCAGCACCACCAGCGCCGGCCGATGGCTGTCGATGGCGGCGGCCAGCGCCGCATCGAAGTCTTCGCGCGATGCGAAGTCGCGGTGCTTCACCACAGCCGTGGCAATTGCGCGCTCGCGGGCGAAGGCCAGGCCATCGGCCTCCTCCTTGTTGCTGATGACGGCAGCCACCCGAGCGCCGAACCTTTGAGCCCACCCATTCGATGCTGCCGCGTTCACGATGGCAGCCATGTTGGAGCCGCCTCCCGATATCAATATCACGATGTTCTTCGTCATGCCGGCACGGATTATCCTTGTGTCGCGTTTCGGACTGGGCGGCACGAACGAGCGTGCTAAAAACTTGGATTCTCTGGAGACATCCCATGGATTTGGCCTTTACCCCCGAGGAACAGAAGTTCCGCGAAGACATCCGCGCCTGGGTGGCGGAAAACCTGCCCAAGGAGCTTTCGCACAAGGTGCACAACGCCCTTGAACTCACGCGCGACGATATGCAGCGCTGGGCCAAGATCCTGGGCAAGAAGGGCTGGCTCGGCTACGGCTGGCCCAAGGAATTCGGCGGCCCCGGCTGGACTGCCGTGCAAAAGCACCTGTTCGAAGAAGAGACCGCGCTGGCCGGTGCGCCGCGCATCATCCCCTTCGGCCCCGTGATGGTGGCGCCGGTGATCATGGCCTTCGGCACGCCCGAGCAGCACAAGCGTTTCCTGCCCGGCATCGCCAGCGGTGAAGTCTGGTGGAGCCAGGGCTACAGCGAACCCGGCTCGGGCTCGGACCTGGCCTCGGTGCGCACTCGTGCAGAGCGCAAGGGCGACAAGTACATCATCAACGGCCAGAAGACCTGGACCACGCTGGGCCAGCACGGCGACTGGATGTTCAACCTGGTTCGCACCAGCAACGAAGGCAAGCCGCAAACGGGCATCAGCTTCATCGTGCTGGACATGAAGTCGCCCGGTGTCACGGTGCGCCCCATCAAGCTGATGGACGGCGGCTACGAAGTCAACGACGTGTTCTTCGACAACGTCGAGGTGCCCGCCGAGAACCTCATCGGCGAAGAGAACAAGGGCTGGACCTATGCCAAGCACCTGCTCAGCCACGAGCGCACCAACATTGCCGACGTGAACCGCGCCAAGCGCGAACTCGAGCGCCTCAAGCGCATCGCGAAGAAAGAAGGCATTTGGGAAGACACGCGCTTTCGCGACGAGATCGCCAAGCTCGAAATCGACGTGGTCGCCCTCGAAATGCTGGTGCTGCGCGTGCTCTCGGCCGAGAAGTCGGGCAAGAACTCGCTGGACATCGCCGGCCTGCTGAAGATCCGCGGCAGCGAGATCCAGCAGCGCTACAGCGAGCTGATGATGCTGGCCGGCGGCCCCTACGCCCTGCCCCTCATCCGCGAGGCGATGGAAGCAGGCTGGCAAGGCAACTTCCCCGGCGGCCACCCCGAACTGGCTCCGCTCGCCAGCACCTACTTCAACATGCGCAAGACCACCATCTACGGTGGCTCGAACGAAGTTCAACGCAACATCGTTGCGCAAACCCTGCTGGGCTGAGGAGACATCGACATGGACTTCAATTTTTCCGACGACCAGCAGCAGCTGCGCGACGCCGTCGCCAAGTGGGTTGAAAAGGGCTACACCTTCGAGCGCCGCCGCGAGATCGAAAAGGCAGGCGGCTTCTCGCGCGAGGCCTGGGACGAACTGGCCGAACTGGGCCTGGGCGGCCTGTACATTCCCGAAGACGAAGGCGGCCTGGGCATGGGCGCCGTCGAAGGCATGGTGGTGATGGAAGAGCTGGGCCGCGGCATCGTGCTCGAGCCGCTGGCGCAAGCCTTCATCGCCGGCGCCGTGCTCGCCGGCCACGCCGACCAGGACACCAAGGACAACTGGCTGCCCCGCATCGCAGGTGGCCAGGCACTGGTGGTGCTGGCCTACCAGGAGCGCAAGGCACGCTACAAGCTCGACGTGTGCGAGGCCAAGGCCGCGCAGGCCGGTGGTGGCTGGACCGTGACGGGCACCAAGAGCGTGGTGCCGGCCGGTGACGAGGCGGATGCCTTCCTGGTGCCGGCGCAGGCCGGCGGCAAGATCGCCCTCTTCCTGGTCGAGCGCGCCGCCAGCGGCGTGGAGACCAAGGGCTACGGCACGCAAGACGGCAGCCGCGCCGCAGAAGTGGTGTTCAGCAACGCCGCCGCGACGCTGGTTGCCGCCGACGGCCTGCCGGTGCTGGAGCACGCAGTGGACATTGGCATTGCCGCCCTGTGCGCCGAGGCCGTGGGCGTGATGGACAAGACCCTGGCCATCACCGTCGAATACCTCAACACCCGCAAGCAGTTCGGCGTTCTCATCGGCAGCTTCCAGGCCCTGCGCCACCGCGCGGCCGACATGAAGATGCAGCTGGAGCTGGCCCGCTCGATGAGCTACTACGCCAGCCTCAAGCTCAATGCGCCGGCTGCCGAGCGCCGCCAGGCCATTGCCCGCGCCAAGTACCAGCTGGGCCAGTCCATGCGCTACGTCAGCCAGCAGGCGGTGCAGCTGCACGGCGGCATCGGCGTGACCGACGAATACATCGTGAGCCACTACTTCCGCAAGCTCACGCAGATGGAAGTGGTGTTTGGCGACAGCCTGCACCACCTGGGCGAGGTGTCGGCACGCATGCAGGAAACCGCCGGCGTCTTTGCCTGAGTCCCGCGCCTTTTCCGGCTACCGACGCCCGCCAGCCCTGCGCTGGCGGGCGTTCTTTCTTGCAGCCGGGCGCAGCGGTCACTATGCTGGCCTGGCCATGAACGATGCTCCTGTGCTGCTGGAGAGCCGTGACGACCGCGGCGTTGTCACCCTCACGTTGAACCGTCCGGGCGCCTTCAACGCGCTGTCCGAAGATCTCATCGCCGCGCTGCATGCTGCCGCCGAACGCCTGCAGGCCGACGCCACCCTGCGTGCGGTGGTGATTGCCGGGGCCGGCAAGGCTTTCTGCGCCGGCCATGATCTGCGGCAGATGCAAGCCAGCCCGAGCCAGGCCTACTACGACGAGTTGTTTGCACGCTGCGGCGCCATGATGCTGGCGCTGCACGGCCTGCCCGTGCCGGTCATCGCCCGGGTGCACGGAATTGCCACGGCGGCAGGCTGCCAGCTGGTGGCCATGTGCGACCTCGCCGTGGCCGCCAGCGACGCCCGCTTTGCCACCAGCGGCATCAACGTCGGCCTGTTCTGCGCCACGCCCGGCGTTCCGCTGTCGCGCAACCTCTCGCGCAAGGCCGCCTTCGAGATGCTGGTGACGGGCGACTTCATCGACGCCGAAACCGCTCGCGAGCGAGGCCTCGTCAATCGCGTCGCGGCGCCGGAACGGCTCGATGCCGAAGTCGAGTCGCTGGTTGCCAGCATCGTCGCCAAGCCCCGCATTGCACTGGAGATGGGCAAGGCGCTGTTCTACCGGCAACTGGAAACGGGGCTGGAAGATGCGCTGGCGGACGCCGGGCAAACCATGGCCTGCAACATGATCGACCCCACCGCCCAGGAAGGCGTGCAGGCCTTCATCGAGAAGCGCAAGCCCGACTGGCGCTAGCGGCAGCTACGCGTGCAGCCGCGAATCGCGCGGCAGATGCGCCATCAGGAACTCCATCTGGTCGGCCAGGATGCGCCGGTTGCGCAGGATGAAGTCTTCCCAGAGGCTGGGGACGTACGGCGTGTACAGCAGCGACATGCCCGCCTGTTCCGGCGTGCGGCTGCTCTTGCGGTGGTTGCAGGCGCGGCAGGCCGTGACCACGTTCATCCAGGTGTCCTGCCCGTTCTGGGCAAAGGGGCGGATGTGCTCGCGCGTCAGGTCTTCGTCGTGGAAGTGGCCGCCGCAATAGGCGCAGATGTTGCGGTCGCGCGCAAAGAGCTTGCTGTTGGTCAGCCCCGGGCGCTGCGTGAACGGATTGATCTTGGGCACGCCCTTGGTGCCGATGATGCTGTTGACCGCAATTTGCGACTGCTGGCCCGTGATGGCATTGGTGCCGCCGCGAAACAGCGCCACCTGGGCGCCGACTTCCCAGCGCACTTCATCCGCCGCGTAGTGGGTAACCGCCTGCTCCAGCGATATCCACGATTGCGGCAGCCCTTGGGCCGACAGCTTCAAGACCTTCACCACCTACGCCTCCTCTTTGCAGAATAGGAACGGGCAATTGATTCCGATCAACGCGTCACAATATATACCGCTTTCATGACAAATAGCCTGCTGGGGGCCATAGGCCGGGCGCAGCGTGCTATCAAAAAGATACTCGACTCATGCAGATCTTCCGTGGTTTCCGTCATCCCGGTGTGGCCCAGGCCTGTGCCCTGACCATCGGCAATTTCGACGGGGTGCACCGGGGCCACCAGGCCATGCTGGCCCTGCTGACCACGGAAGCGCGCCACCGCGGCGTGCCAAGCTGCGTGATGACCTTCGAGCCGCATCCGCGCGACTACTTCGCGCAGGTGGCGCGCAAGCCCGAGCTGGCACCCGCTCGCATCGGCACCCTGCGAGACAAGCTCAGCGAGCTGGCCTCCTGCGGGGTCGACCAGACCGTGGTGCTGCCTTTCGACCAGCGCCTGGCCAGCCGCTCGCCCGAGGAATTCATCGAGCAGGTGCTGATCGAAGGCCTGGGCGCGCGCTACGTGCTGGTGGGTGACGACTTCCGCTTCGGCGCCAAGCGTGCCGGCGACTACGCCATGCTCGACGCGGCCGGGGCGGCACGCGGCTTCGACGTGGCCCGCATGATGAGCTACGAGGTGCACGGCCAGCGCGTGTCCAGCTCGGCCGTGCGCGAGGCGCTGGCCGCCGGCGACATGGCGCATGCGCATGCCTTGCTGGGGCGGCCCTACGCCATTTCCGGCCATGTGGTGCACGGGCGCAAGCTCGGTCGCGGGCTGGGCGCCACCGAGCCCGGACGCGACGACGGCTTTCGCACGCTCAACCTGCGCTTCAAGCACTGGAAGCCTGCCGCCAGCGGCATCTTCGCGGTGCTCGTCCACGGGCTGCACGAAACGCCCCTGCCGGGCGTGGCCAACCTGGGCGTGCGCCCTTCCCTGGACGCCAACGACGTCAACGGCGGGCGGGTGCTGCTGGAAACGCACTGCCTCGAATGGCCGTCCCACCTGGGTTCCGAGGGGGCCTACGGTAAAATCGTGCGCGTGGAACTCCTGCACAAACTGCACGACGAGCTGCGCTACAACAGCCTCGAGGCCCTGACGGCGGGTATCGCCAAGGACCGGGACGACGCGCGTGCGTTCTTCGGGTCCACCCACCGGCAGACCACGCGCGACCGAATTTGAGCGGCGGAAGGCTTCACTTCGCTTCCGCAGGGCCTGGATTTCCAACGCCCACCGCTGCTGCCAAGAATCTTTCCGCCGGTCCCCGACCAGAAGACGAGGACGCCCGCCGGCATCGGCCGCGTCCTTCATGAAGAACCAATGATCGAGATGCCGCAAGGCGGCATTTCCTCGGACACCTCGGAATTCCTACGGACACACCATGGCTGACACCCCCACCGAAGAGAGCAGCGCTGCCGCCACCGACTACCGCGCCACGCTGAACCTGCCCGACACGCCCTTCCCCATGCGTGGCGACCTGCCCAAGCGCGAGCCGGGCTGGGTCAAGGAATGGAACCACGAAGGCCGCTACCAGCGCCTGCGCGACGCCCGCCACGGCGCGCCCAAGTTCATCCTGCATGACGGCCCGCCGTATGCCAACGGCCAGATCCACATGGGCCACGCGGTGAACAAGATCCTCAAGGACATGATCACCAAGGCGCGCCAGCTCGAGGGCTACGACGCGCTGTACGTGCCCGGGTGGGACTGCCACGGCCTGCCGATCGAGAACGCCATCGAGAAAAAGCATGGGCGCAACCTCAGCCGCGACGAGATGCAGGCCAAGAGCCGCGCCTACGCCACCGAGCAGATCGCGCAGCAGATGGTCGACTTCCAGCGCCTGGGCGTGCTTGGCGAGTGGACGCATCCGTACAAGACCATGGACTACGCCAACGAAGCTGGCGAAATCCGCGCCTTCAAGCGCGTGATCGAGCGCGGCTTCGTCTATCGCGGCCTCAAGCCTGTGTACTGGTGCTTCGACTGCGGCTCGTCGCTTGCCGAGTTCGAGATCGAGTACCAGGACAAGAAGAGCCAGACGCTGGACGTGGCCTTCAAGTCACACGAGCCGGCCAGGCTGGCGGCCGCCTTCGGCCTGCCCAAGCTGGACAAGGACGCCTTCATCGTCATCTGGACCACCACCGCGTGGACCATCCCGGCCAACCAGGCGCTCAACCTCAACCCCGAGCTGGAGTATTCGCTGGTCGACACCGAGCGCGGCCTGCTGGTGCTGGCCGCCTCGCTGGTCGAGATGTGCATGAACCGCTATGCGCTGGACGGCAAGGTGCTGGCCACGGTCAAGGGCGAGAAGCTCGGTGGCCTGGAGTTCGAACACCCGCTGTACGACGTGGATGCCGGCTACCGCCGCCTCTCGCCGGTGTACTTGGCCGACTACGCCACCGCGACCGACGGCACCGGTATCGTGCACTCGTCGCCGGCCTACGGCGTGGACGACTTCAACTCCTGCATCGCGCATGGCGTGAAGTACGACGACATCCTGAACCCGGTGCAGGGCAACGGCAGCTACGCGCCCGACTTCCCCCTGTTCGGCGGCCAGAATATCTGGAAGGCCGTGCCGGTCATCATCGGCGCGCTGCGCGATGCCAACCGACTGCTCACCACCGAGACCATCACGCACAGCTATCCGCACTGCTGGCGCCACAAGACGCCGGTCATCTACCGCGCGGCGGCCCAGTGGTTCGTGCGCATGGACGAAGGCGTTGGCGTGTTCACCAAGGACAAGGCCGAGAAGACCCTGCGCCAGATGGCGCTGGAAGCCATCGAGCAGACCAGCTTCTACCCCGAGAACGGCAAGGCCCGCCTGCACGACATGATCGCCAACCGGCCCGACTGGTGCATCTCGCGCCAGCGCAGCTGGGGCGTGCCCATCCCCTTCTTCCTGCACAAGGATTCGGGCGAGCTGCATCCGCGCACCATGGAGATCCTCGACCAGGCCGCCGACATCGTCGAGAAGGGCGGCATCGAGGCCTGGAGCCGCGTGACGGCCGAGGAGATCCTCGGCGCACAGGACGCGCCGCTCTACACCAAGAGCTCCGACATCCTGGAGGTGTGGTTCGATTCGGGCTCCACTTTCCAGCACGTGCTGCGCGGCACGCACGCGCCGCAGTTCCATGAAAGCGGCCCCGAGGCCGACCTGTACCTCGAAGGCCACGACCAGCACCGCGGCTGGTTCCATTCGTCGCTGCTGCTGGCCTGTGCCCTGTACGGCCGCGCGCCCTACAAGGGTCTGCTCACCCACGGCTTCACGGTGGACAGCCAGGGCCGCAAGATGAGCAAGTCGCTGGGCAACGGCATCGACCCGCAAGAGGTCAGCAAGAAGCTGGGCGCCGAAATCATCCGCCTGTGGGTGGCTGCGAGCGACTATTCCGGCGACATCGCCGGCGACGACAAGATCCTGGCCCGCGTGGTGGATGCATACCGCCGCATCCGCAACACGCTGCGCTTCCTCATGGCCAACACCAGCGACTTCGACATCGAGAAGGACCTCGTGCCTTTCGACGAGATGCTCGAAATCGACCGCTTCGCGCTCAGCCGCGCGGCGCAGTTCCAGGCCGAGATCCTGGCGCACTACAAGGTCTACGAGTTCCATCCCGTGGTGGCCAAGCTGCAGGTGTACTGCAGCGAAGACCTGGGCGCCTTCTACCTCGACGTGCTGAAAGACCGCCTCTACACCACGGCCGCCGACTCCAAGGCACGCCGCAGCGCGCAGACGGCCCTGTGGCACATCACCCAGGCCATGCTGCGCTGGATGGCGCCTTTCCTGAGCTTCACCGCCGAAGAGGCATGGGCCATCGTGGCATCCGACGCCGACAAGGGCCAGTCGATCTTCACGCAGACCTATCTCGAGCTGGGCGAGCCGGACGAGGCGCTGCTGGCCAAGTGGTCGCGCATTCGCGAAGTGCGCGACGCGGTCAACAAGGAAATCGAGAACGTGCGCACCGAAGGCAAGGTCGGCTCCTCGCTGCAGGCCAATGTGCGACTCGCGGCCAACGAGCAGGACCACGCCCTGCTCTTGAGCCTGGGCGACGACCTGAAGTTCGTGCTGATTACCTCGGCCGTGGAGCTGCTGGCCGGCCCCGAACTGGCCGTGCAGGTGCTGCCCAGCACCGCCTTGAAGTGCGAGCGCTGCTGGCACTGGCGTACCGATGTGGGTCATGACGTGGATCACCCCACGCTGTGCGGCCGCTGCACCAGCAACCTCTGGGGTGCTGGCGAACAACGCCAAGTCGCATGATGTCGGGTACGCCATCCGTTGCCACCGGCACCCGGGCCGCCATCTGGCCCTGGCTGCTGGTCGCGCTGCTCATCGTGGTGGCCGACCAGTTCACCAAGGCGGTGATCCTGGCCAACTACCGCTACGCCGATCAGACGGTCGTCACCAGCTTCTTCAACATCGTGCGGGCGCACAACACCGGCGCTGCCTTTTCCTTTCTGGCCGACGCGGACGGATGGCAGCGCTGGGCGTTCACCGGCATCGGGGTGGCGGCTGCGGTGTTCATCACCTGGATGCTGCGCTCGCATGCGGGCCAGACGCTCTTCTCCATGGCGATGACGCTCATCCTGGGCGGTGCCATCGGCAACGTGATCGACCGGGTGATGCACGGCTACGTGGTCGACTTCCTCGACTTTCACTGGGCGGGCAGCCATTTCCCGGCCTTCAACCTGGCCGACAGCGCCATCACGCTGGGCGCAATCCTGCTCGTGCTCGACGAGCTGCGCCGCATGCGCAAGCCGCGCCAGTAGTCGGCGCAACGCGCGCCGCTGATAGCGGCGCGTATAGTTGCCCCGATCCATGAAACATCTGTTGAACTTGCTCGCAGCGATCGCGCTGCTGGTATGGGGGACCCATCTCGTCAGAACCGGCGTCGTGGGGGTGTTCGGAGCCGGACTGCGCGAATTCCTCGCGCGCAGCATGCGCAATCGCTTCTCGGCGGCTCTGTCGGGCATCGGGGTCACCGCGCTGGTGCAGTCGAGCACCGCCACCTCGCTCATGACTTCTTCCTTCGTCGGCCAGGGCCTGGTGGCCTTGCCGGCGGCATTGGCCGTGATGCGCGGCGCAGACATCGGCACCGCGTTGATGTCAGTGCTGTTCTCGGTCGACCTGTCCTGGCTGTCGCCACTGTTCATCTTCGTGGGCGTGGTGCTGTACATCTCGCGCCAGTCCACGCCGGCCGGGCGCTTCGGCCGGATATTGATCGGGCTGGGGCTGATGCTGCTGGCGTTGCAGATGGTGGTCGAGGCCACGGGCCCGCTGTTCGAAGCACCGCCCGTGCGCGCACTGCTCGCGTCGCTGACAAGCGACGTACTGCTGGAAATCACGCTGGGCGCGGCGTTGTCGGTGCTGGCCTACTCCAGCCTGGCCGTGGTGCTGCTGGTGGCGGCCATGGCCAGCTCGAACGTGGTGCCGCTGGACGTGGCGCTGGGGCTGGTGCTGGGTGCGAACCTCGGCAGCGGCCTGCTGGCGGTGCTCACCACCGCCAAGTCCGCCGCAGCGGTGCGCCAGGTGACCATGGGCAACCTGGTGTTCAAGATACTGGGCGTGGCCCTGGCCGCCCCCTTCGTAGACCTGTGGTTGCAGTACCTGCGTCCGCATCTGGCGGCACCGCAGTTGGTCGTGATGTTCCACCTGGGGCTCAACGTGGCAATGAGCCTGCTGTTCATCGGCCTGACCGATTGGGTCGCCAAGGCCATGCAGCGGCTGCTGCCCGAGCCGCCCCAGCCGCCTTCAAGCCGCCGCCCGCAGCACCTGGACCCATCGGCCTTGTCCACGCCGAGCCTGGCCATCTCGAATGCCGCGCGCGAAGCCATGCACCAGGCCGACCTGGTGGAGACCATGCTGATCGGTATGCTGGACGTGATCAAGCGCAACGACCTGCGCCTGGCCGCCGAGCTGCGCAAGATGGACGACGACGTCGACCAGCTCTACTCCGACATCAAGTACTACATGACCAAGATCTCGCGCGAGGCCCTGGGCGAATCGGAGAACCGGCGCTGGACCGACATCATCAGCTTCACCATCAACATGGAGCAGATCGGCGACATCATCGAGCGGGTGATCATCGACATCGAGGACAAGAAGATCCGCCCGCATCGCAATTTCTCCGAAGCGGGCATGAACGAGATCGTCGAGCTGCACGAGCGCCTGCTGGCCAACCTGCGCCTGGGCATGAGCGTGTTCCTCAACGGCAACCTGCACGATGCGCAGCGCCTGCTCGAAGAGAAGGTGCGCTTTCGCGAACTGGAGCATCACTACGCAAGCACGCACCTGGTGCGCCTGTCGGAGCAGACCACATCGAGCATCGAGACCAGCTCGCTGCACATCGACCTGATCAGCGAGCTCAAGCGGATCAACTCGCACATCTGCTCGATCGCCTACCCGATCCTGGATTCGGCCGGTGCGCTGGCGCCCAGCCGCCTGCGCGCGTCGCGACTGGGCGAACTGGGTTCGTAAGGGACGAAAAGTTTCAGGCGCCGTGCATGCGGCGCTTGAGCAAGAGCTCGTGATACAGGCACAGCGGCATGGCGATGAAGCCCATGCCGATGGTGTAGATGAGAAGGCTCGCCAGCGGGAAGTCCGCGCGCGACAGCGCCGGCACCGAGGCGGCCACTGCGGCCAGCGCAATGAGCGCGATGACGACCTTCAGCGCACGTCCGTAGAACGCAACACGCGCCGCCGAGGAATCGCCGCGATCTTCTGTCGCGCGCATCGTGGCGCGCTTGTCTCCATTTTTCTTGTGCATGGCCTCTCCGCAGTCATGGCTAGGCTCCCTGACCGCTTCTTACCATGCACGTTCGAAAAGCGGCAACCTAGCAGCTTCCCTACGCGCAGTGTTCAGGCAACAGAAGCGGCCTTCAGTTCAGGCCAATGGCCGAGGCTCGACGGCGCAGCAACCGCGCGCGCACAGGGTCGCGCTCATCGAGCGCGTTGGCAGCCGCCAGCAGCTTGCCCATCTGGTCGACATCCGCCAGCACCTTGCCGGGTTGCAGCAGTGCGCCAACGAGGGCGAGGGCTTCGTTGGCCAAGGTGCTCACCGCAGTCTGGAGGCGATTGGGCGCAGCAGCTGTGGAAAGGGTTCTTGCGGCGGTAGACATGAACGGCTCCTTGTTGAGGTGAGTCGATCCTAGGGTCTGCACCGATATAAGTACAACGAGTTTTATTGCCAGATGACAGCAATAGTTTTGCAGTCATTCTGGAGGCAAGCACCATGGACATCGGCCTCGCGCGGACCTTTCTCGCCATCGCCGAGACCCGCAGCTTTCAGCGTGCGGCAGATCGCCTGCACGTCACTCAGACGGCCATCAGTGCACGAGTTCGCGCTCTCGAAGACCAACTTGGGCGCCCACTGTTCGTGCGCAACAAGGCCGGAGCGGTGCTGACTTCCGCGGGCGAACAGTTCATGCCGCATGCGCGCACGCTGGTGCAAGTCTGGGAGCGTGCCCGCCAGCAGGTCGCAGTGCCTGCGGGCCGGCGGGCCGTGCTGGCCCTGGGCTGCGAGATCAGCCTGTGGCATCCGCTGCTGCCCCGCTGGCTGGTGCACATGCGCGAGCGGGCGCCCGACCTGGCATTGCGCTGCACGGTGAGCCCCGCACGCGAATTGCTCGACCAGGTTGCCGGCGGCGTGCTGGACGTGGCCATTGCCTACGCGCCTCAGCAACGCCCGGGCCTGCGGGTCGAACTGCTGATCGAGGAGCGGCTGGTCATGGTCAGCACCGACGCCCAAGCCCGCATGCCGCAGGCGGCCGACTATGTGAATGTGGATTGGGGGCCGGAGTTTGAAGCCCAGCATGGGCTGGCCTTCCCGGAGCTGTCCAATGCGCCCGTGCAGGCGGGCCTGGGGCCGCTGGGCCTGGAATACGTGCTGGCGGCCGGCGGCACCGGCTACTTCCGGCTGGAAGTGGCGCGGCCCCATCTGGAGGCCGGACGGCTGCACCGGGTGCCGGATACGCCGGAGTTTCTCTACCCCGCCTATGCCGTGTACGCAGCCGGCGCCGAGCCGCCTGCCCTGCACGAAGCCCTTGAAGGCCTGCGCGAGATGGCCGGCAGGCTGCCGCCAGGCAACCTGGCGACCGCATATCAGGAAAAAGCCTAGGGTGTCGCTTTCCGAAACTTGACGCGGGTCAAGCGCGGCGCGGCGCACCGGAACACAGAATCCGCCAGGAAAGCGGACTCGTGTGATCCAGAGAACAGCTTCAGTTCAGGCCAATGCGCGAAGCGCGCGTGCGCAACGCGGCGGCGCGCGCGGGATCCGTGGCTTGCGCCGCGTTGGCAGCGACCAGCAGTGCACGCATCTGTTCGACTTCACCCAGGATCTTGCCGGGGCTCAACAGCGCTTCCATGAGCGCCGAGGCTTCACCAATGAAGGCCTTCAGCGCGCCGGACAGGCCGCCAGAAACGGTGGATACGGAGGACGGGGTCAGCGTGGACATGGAACGGAACTCCTCGGATGTGGAATCTACGAATTGACCCAATTTTATAGGGTTTTCCCGAATATTAGGGAATACCCTGAATTTTCGAATCACCCATCGACCAGGCCGCCGGCATGACCACACTGATCTACACCCACGAAGACTGCCTGGAACACCGCCCGGGACCCCATCACCCCGAGTCGCCCGAGCGGCTGCGCGCCGTGCTGGCCGCGCTCGAGGCGCCGGAGTTTGCCAAGGCGCGCTGGCGCGATGCGCCGCTGGGCACCCGCGAGCAGGTGCTGCTGGTCCACACGCCCGACTACGTGGCCAGTGTCGAGGCCATGGCCCCGATGGAGGG
Source organism: Pseudomonadota bacterium (assembly GCA_018241225.1). Classification (GTDB taxonomy): domain Bacteria; phylum Pseudomonadota; class Gammaproteobacteria; order Burkholderiales; family Burkholderiaceae_C; genus Variovorax. Next base: position 61,877 of record JAFEEG010000004.1, on the reverse strand, counting down.
CTATCAGCTGCTCGATGCCGGCGACACGATCATGTCGCCCGGTACGCTGCAAGCGGTGATGCGCTGCGTGGGCGCCGCATGCGCGGCAGTGGATGCGGTGGTTGCCAAGGAAGCGCGCAATGCCTTCTGCGCAACGCGGCCGTGCGGCCACCACGCCGAGGCCGACCGCGCGATGGGCTTCTGCGTCTACAACCAGGCGGCGATTGCCGCACTGCATGCCAGGCAGGCGCATGGCCTGCGGCGCATCGCGGTGGTGGATTTCGACGTGCACCACGGCAACGGCACGCAGCACGCCTTCTGGTCAGACCCGGAGCTGTTCTATGGCTCTTCCCACCAGTCTCCCTTCTATCCGGGCACGGGTGCTCGGCAAGAAAGCGGCGTGTCGCACAACATCGTGAACGTGCCGCTTTCGATGGCCTGCGACTCCCCGACCTTCCGCGCGCGCATCACGCAGGACCTGTTGCCGGCGCTGCGTCGCTTCGAGCCCGAGTTGCTCATCATCTCGGCCGGCATCGATGCGCACTTCAAGGACCCGCTGGGCGGACTGAGCCTCACCGACGACGACTTCAACTGGATCACCACCGAACTGGTGAAGGTGGCCGATGCCACTGCGCAAGGGCGCATCGTCTCCGTTCTCGAAGGCGGCTACAGCCTGCAGGCACTGGCCAGCGGCACGGCCGCGCACGTGCGCGCGCTGATGAACGCCTGAAATACACGCCCTGAGGCTTGAAAGCGCGTCCGCTCGGGCGCGGGTTGACCCGCATAGGGATTGCTCGAAAAGTTGACCACGGTCAATCCGCGAAACTTTAGCAGCGCGCAGCATCCGCTTTCGTTGAGCTTTCGTTCGTGTCGTGCGCACGAACGAAAGCTCAAGCATGAGAAGAAGAAGCTGCATCAACTCTAGGAGACAACATGATCAAGAGCCTCGCGTCCCGTGTTCGGTCCTGTCGTACGAAAGTCTGCGCTGCTGCCGTGCTGGCCCTGGCCGCCGCAGTACCCGCTCATGCGTGGGAACCGACCAAGCCTGTTGAATTCGTGGTGCCCGCAGGCACCGGTGGTGGTGCCGACCAGATGGCACGCCTGATCCAGGGCATCGTCGTCAAGCACAAGCTGATGAAAGAGCCGCTGATCGTCGTCAACAAGTCGGGCGGCGCGGGTGCCGAAGGCTTTCTCGCGATCAAGGAAGCCAAGGGCGATCCGCACAAGATCGTGGTGACCCTGTCGAACCTCTTCACCACTCCCATGGCCACCGGCGTGCCCTTCAACTGGAAGGACATGACGCCCGTGGCGATGATGGCGCTGGACCAGTTCGTGCTGTGGACCAACGCGGACGAGCCCTACAAGTCGGCCAACGAATACATCGCTGCCGTGAAGGCCGCCGGGCCCAGCAAGATGAAGATGGGCGGCACCGGCTCCAAGCAGGAAGACCAGATCATCACCGTGGCCCTGGAAAAGGCCACCGGCACCAAGTTCATCTACGTGCCCTTCAAGGGCGGCGGCGAAGTGGCGGTGCAGCTGGTGGGCGGCCACATCAACTCCACGGTGAACAACCCCATCGAAGCGGTGGCGCAGTGGCGCGCGGGCAAGCTGCGTGCGCAGTGCGTGTTCGACGATCACCGCATGCCCTACAAGGCCAAGGTGACCGAGACCCAGTCGTGGAACGACATCCCCACCTGCAAGGAAGCAGGCGTGCCCACGGCCTACACCATGCTGCGCGGCATCTTCATGCCGCCTGGCATCAAGCCCGAGGAACTGGCCTTCTACGTGGACCTGCTGGCCAAGGTCAAGGCCACGCCCGACTGGGCCGAGTACATGGAAAAGGGTGCCTTCAACCAGACCTACATGACGGGCGAGCCCTTCAAGAAGTGGCTGACCGAAGCAGAGGCCACCCACAAGACGCTGATGACCGAAGCCGGCTTCATGGCGGCCAAGTAAGCGCAAAGCAACCTCCACCGCCCCGACGTGCCGGATCGACCGAACACCTCCACTGCCCCACCGGGGCGGTGGATGGGGTGGTGCTGCCTGTTTATTTCTTGAGACTTATGGCGGAGAAGATCCATGGAGCATGAGGAGTCGGCCCGAACGGGCATCGCCACCTGGGTGGTGGAAGCGGTGGTTGCAGCGGTGCTGCTGGTCGTGGGCATCGTGGTGGTGATCGAGAGCCGGCGCCTGGGCGCCGGATGGACCAGCGACGGGCCGGGTTCGGGCTATTTCCCGTTCTACATCGGACTGATCATCACGATCTCGTCGCTGGGCGTGCTGTACCAATCGGTGCTGGGCAAGGAACGCAACACCGAGGTCTTCGTCGACCGCGAGCAGCTCGTGCGGGTGCTCAGCGTGCTGCTGCCGGCCACGGTGTACGTGGGCGCCATTGCGCTGGTGGGCATCTACGTGGCCTCGGCCATCTACATCGCCTTGTTCATGATCGTGCTGGGCAAGTACTCATGGATCAAGAGCGTGGTTGCAGCACTGGCGATCAACGTCGTGCTGTTCTGCATGTTCGAGGTGTGGTTCAAGGTGCCCCTGTACAAGGGCTCGCTCGACCCGCTCGCCTTCCTCGGCTACTAAGCACAAGCGGAGCGACAAGAAATGGAAGAGCTCAATGCCCTGATGTCGGGCTTCGCAGTGGTCATCACACCGATGAACGTCATGCTGATGTTCGTCGGGATCATCCTGGGTGTCCTGATCGGCGTGCTGCCGGGACTTGGCGGCGCCAACGGCGTGGCCATCCTGCTGCCGCTGACCTTCACCATGTCGCCGACCTCGGCGATCATCATGTTGTCGTGCATCTACTGGGGCGCCCTTTTCGGCGGCGCCATCACCTCGGTGCTGTTCAACATCCCGGGCGAGCCGTGGTCGGTGGCCACCACCTTCGACGGCTACCCCATGGCGCAACAGGGCAAGGCTGGCGAGGCGCTCACCAGTGCCTTCACTTCGTCCTTCATCGGCGCGCTGGTGGCGGTGATCATGATCACCTTCCTGGCGCCGCTGGTGGCCAAGTTCGCGCTCAAGTTCGGCTCGCCCGAGTTCTTCTCGGTCTACCTGCTGACCTTCTGCAGCTTCGTGGGGATGGGCAAGGGCTCGCCCTTCAAGATCCTGGCGTCGATGGCGCTGGGCTTCGCGCTGGCCGCCGTGGGCATGGACACCGTCACGGGCCAGCTGCGGCTGACCTTCGGCCAGCCGGAGTTGATGCGCGGCTTCGACTTCCTGATCGCGGTGATCGGCCTGTTCGGCATCGGCGAGATCCTGCAGTCGATGGAAGAAGGCCTGAGCTTCCAGGGCAAGACCGCCAAGATCGATCCCAAGGTGGTGCTCAAGACCTGGGCCCAGTTGCCCAAGTACTGGGTGACCTCGGTGCGCAGTTCGCTGATCGGCATCTGGATGGGCATCACCCCCGGTGGTGCCACGCCGGCCTCGTTCATGAGCTACGGCCTGGCCAAGAAGATGTCGCGCAACGGCAAGAGCTTCGGCCAGGGCGAGATGGAAGGCGTGATCGCCCCCGAAACCGCCGCGCATGCCGCCGGCACCAGCGCCCTGCTGCCCATGCTGGCGCTGGGCATCCCGGGCTCGCCCACCGCTGCCGTGCTGCTGGGCGGCCTGCTGATCTGGGGCCTGCAGCCCGGACCGCTGCTGTTCGTCGAGCAGAAGGACTTCGTGTGGGGCCTGATCGCCTCCATGTACCTGGGCAACATCGTCGGACTGATCGTGGTGCTCAGCACGGTGCCGCTGTTCGCGTCCATCCTGCGCATTCCGTTCTCGATCATCGCGCCGGTGATCATCGTGATCTGCGCCATCGGGGCCTACACGGTGCACAACGCGATGCTCGACATCTGGTTCATGCTGGGCTTCGGCGTGGTGGGCTACCTGTTCAAGAAGCTCGACTACCCGCTCGCGCCGCTGGTGCTGGCCCTGGTGCTGGGCGACAAGGCGGAAGACTCGTTCCGCCAGGCCATGCTGGTGTCGCAAGGCGACGTGATGATCATGTTCTCCAACCCGCTGGTGGGCAGCATCACGACGCTGGCACTGCTCATGCTGGTGTGGCCGCTGCTGGGCAAATTGGTGGCCTTCGTCAAGACGCCGAAGGCCGATGAATTCCACAAGGAGCGTCCGGTGGACTGAGCCTCGACAGGCTACGGTCAATGCAAGGGCGCCCTCGGGCGCCCTTTGCTTTTGTCGGCGCCACGGGCAAACACCAACAACGGCGGTCGATGGCAGCCGCTACAAGTGCAGTCCCCATTCCTCAGAAAAGGTGATTGCACATGAGCTTCCACACCAGCAGCTTGCGCTCCCTGGGCCTGATGGCCTGCCTGCTCTTGGCGGCGACGGGCGCCCACGCACAGGCCAGCGGCCTCACGCGCACCATGTGGGCAAGGCCGATGTCTCGGTGCCGGGCCGCGAGGCCGTGGTGGCCAAGGTCGAGGTGGCGCCTGGCGCCAAGGCGGGGCGTCATACGCACCCCGGCGACGAGATCAGCTATGTCTCGGACGGTGAAGTGCAACTGCTCATCGACGGGCAGGCGCCCAGGACGGTAAAGGCCGGCGAATCCTTCGTCATTCCGGCCGGCGTGGTGCACGACGCACACAACAGCAGCGCGGCGCCCGTGCACCTGGTGGGCGTGTACGTGGTGGAAAAGGGCAAGCCGCTGGCCTCGCCCGCCCCCTAGGAAGACCCTAGATCTTTCCCTTGGCCCGCAAGCGGCTGAGGGTCTCGGCCGAGAGGTTGAGGTACGAGGCCAGTTCCTTGCGCGGAATGCGGTCGATCAGCTCCGGGTGCTTGCGCATGAAGCGGTGCACGCGCCCGGGCGCATCCAGCAGGTGCAGCGTGATGGTGTGGGCCATGATTTCGCTCATGCCCTTCATCACGGCGTACTCGAAATGCTCCTTGGCCTCGGGGTGCCGGTTGAGGAAGGCAATCCACTCCTTCAGCGGCAGCGTGGCCACGCGCGCCTTGGTCACGCAGACGATGCCGTAGGGCGTGGGGGTGCCCAGGCGCAGCGCGGCATAGCTGGTCTCCATCTCGTGCTCGTCGGCAAAGCGAAGGATCATTTCCTTGCCCTCGGCATTGCTCACCACGCGCTTGAGGATGCCCTCGAGGATGAAGTACTGGGCCATCTCGCGCACACCCTGGTGCAGGAGGAAATCGCCCTTGTTGCCGTCCACCACCACAAGGTGGCTTTCCAGCTCGGTCCGCTCGCTGTCGCTCAGGTCCTTGAGCACCACGTTTTCCCGGAGCTGGAGACGAATGATGTTTTTCTCCGGGTGGTTTTCCAACAAGGTCATGGGGGGTGTTTTCTTCTCTTTGCCTGTCGCCGAACAGCCGCGTGCAGATGCCCTTTTTTGGAAAGTTGATCTTGGTCAACGCCTCGAAGGCATGGCGCGAATCATAGTCTGACCGTTCAAGCAATACGCAGAAGGAGAGACATGTCTTCAGTCACCACCGACAAGCAGGCAGCAGCGCTGGACCCAGCGATTGCGCGTGCCATCAAGAACATCGCCGACGAGACGCCGGAGCAGGAAACCACCGACGGTTTCCACCTGGTCATCGACGCGCTCAAGCTCAACGGCATCGACACGATCTTCGGTCTGCCGGGCATCCCAATCACCGACCTGACCCGCATGGCGCAAGCCGAGGGCATGCGCGTGATCTCGTTTCGCCACGAGCAGCATGCCGGCAACGCCGCCGCTGCCGCCGGCTTCCTGACGCAAAAGCCCGGCATCTGCCTGACGGTGTCGGCACCCGGCTTCCTCAACGGCCTGACCGCACTGGCCAACGCCACCACCAACTGCTTCCCGATGATCCTGATCAGCGGCTCTTCGGAGCGCGAGATCGTCGACCTGCAGCAAGGCGACTACGAAGAGATGGACCAGCTGGCCATCGCCAAGCCGCTGTGCAAGGCCGCCTTCCGCGTGCTGCACGCACAGGACATCGGCGTGGGCATCGCACGCGCCATTCGCGCCGCAGTGTCGGGCCGCCCCGGTGGCGTGTACCTGGACCTGCCGGCCAAGCTGTTCTCGCAGACCATGGAAGCCGCGGCCGGCAAGGCCTCGCTGATCAAGGTCGTGGACCCGGCGCCCCGCCAGATCCCCGCTGCCGACGCAGTCAAGCGCGCACTGGACCTGCTCAAGGGCGCCAAGCGTCCGCTGATCCTGCTGGGCAAGGGCGCCGCCTACGCGCAGGCCGATGCCGACATCCGCGCACTGGTCGAGAAGTCGGGCATCCCCTACCTGCCCATGTCGATGGCCAAGGGCCTGCTGCCCGACACGCATGAGCAGTCGGCCGCCGCCGCCCGCTCGTACGTGCTGCAGGAAGCCGACGTGGTGCTGCTGGTGGGTGCGCGCCTGAACTGGCTGCTCTCGCACGGCAAGGGCAAGACCTGGGGCGCCGAAAAGGGTGCCAAGAAGTTCATCCAGATCGACATCGCCCCCACCGAGATCGACAGCAACGTGGCCATCGAGGCCCCGGTGATCGGCGACATCGGCTCCTGCGTGGCCGCACTGCTGGCCGGCATGGGCAGCAACTGGGCCAAGCCACCGGCCGACTGGACCGGCGGCATTGCCGAGCGCAAGGAAAAGAACCTGTCGAAGATGGCCCAGACGCTGGCTGCACGCCCGTCGCCCATGAACTTCCACAGCGCCCTGGCGGTGATCCGCGAGCAGGTGCGCCAGCGCCCCGACGCGATGTTCGTCAACGAAGGCGCCAACACGCTGGACTTTGCCCGCTCCATCGTCGACATGTACGAGCCGCGCAAGCGCCTGGACGTCGGCACCTGGGGGATCATGGGCATCGGCATGGGCTTCGCAGTGGCCGCCGCCGTGGTCACCGGCAAGCCGGTGATCGCCGTCGAGGGTGACAGCGCCTTCGGCTTCTCCGGCATGGAAGTGGAGACCATCTGCCGCTACAACCTGCCGGTGTGCGTGATCGTGTTCAACAACAACGGCGTGTACCGCGGCACCGACGTGAACTCCAGCGGCACGCCTGACGTGGCGCCCACGGTGTTCGTGAAGAACGCGCGCTACGACAAGCTGATGGAAGCCTTCGGTGGCGTGGGTGTCCATGCCACCACCGCCGATGAACTGCAAAAGGCGCTGGCCGAAGCCGTTGCCTCCGGTCGCCCCACTCTCATCAACGCAGTCATCGACGAGACCGCCGGCACGGAAAGCGGTCGCATCACCAGTCTCAACCCGGCCACGGCCAAGAAGAAGTAACCCAGGCAAGTTCAAGGAGAACGAACATGAGCAACAAACCTCTCAGCGGCATCAAGATCATCGACTTCACGCACGTGCAGGCCGGTCCGGCTTGCACCCAGATGCTGGCCTGGTTCGGCGCGGACGTGATCAAGGTCGAGCGCCCCGGCGCCGGCGACGTCACCCGCACGCAGCTGCGCGACATCCCGAACGTGGACGCGCTGTACTTCACCATGCTCAACAGCAACAAGCGCTCGATCACGCTGGACACCAAGACGGCCGAAGGCAAGGCAGTGCTGGAAAAGCTGGTCAAGGAATCCGACGTGCTGGTGGAGAACTTCGGCCCCGGCGCGCTGGACCGCATGGGCTTCTCGTGGCCCCGCATCCAGGAACTGAACCCCCGCCTGATCCACGCATCGGTCAAGGGCTTCTCCGAAGGCCACCACTACGAAGACCTGAAGGTCTACGAGAACGTGGCGCAGTGCGCCGGCGGCGCCGCCTCGACCACCGGCTGGTGGAAGGGCGAGAACTCCGAGCCCACCATCTCGGCCGCAGCGCTGGGTGACTCCAACACCGGCATGCACCTGGCCATCGGCATCCTGACGGCCATCATCGGCCGCGAGAAGACCGGCAAGGGCCAGAAGGTGGCTTGCTCCATGCAAGACGCCGTGCTGAACCTGTGCCGCGTGAAGATGCGCGACCAGCAGCGCCTGGAAAAGATCGGCTACCTCGAAGAGTACCCGCAGTACCCGCACGAGATGGAAGCCTTCGCCAGCAAGGTCACGCCGCGCGGCGGCAATGCCGGCGGCGGCGGCCAGCCGGGCTGGATCCTGAAGTGCAAGGGCTGGCAGACCGACCCCAACGCCTACATCTACTTCACGGTGCAAGGCCACGCCTGGGAACCCATCTGCGACGCACTGGGCAAGCCCGAGTGGAAGACCGACCCGGACTACACCACCGCCAAGGCACGCCAGCCGCACATCGAGCAGATCTTCGCCACCATCGAGGACTTCATCAAGGACAAGACCAAGTTCGAAGCCGTGGACATCTTCCGCAAGTTCGACATCCCCTGCGCACCGGTGCTGTCGATGGCCGAACTGCTGCGCGACGAGTCGCTGCGCAAGAGCGGCTCGATCGTGGAAGTGCAGCACAAGGAACGCGGCAGCTACTTCACGATCGGCAGCCCGATCAAGTTCTCGGACCTCAAGCCCGAAGTGACCGCTTCGCCCCTGCTGGGCGAGCACACCGACGACGTGCTGGCCGAACTGGGCTACAGCAAGGAACAGATCGCCAAGCTCCACGACAGCAAGGTCGTCTGACCTGACTCCGCCGGGCCCCCGGCGGCCCGGCAGGGCCGGCCGCGCGGGTTAACCCGAAAGGGACTTGCGGTGAAATGTGGCCGGTGGCGCGAAGGCGGCAAGCTTTCGTGCGCACCGGCCTTTCTTTTGCCCCACGGAGACTGACATGAGTGAAGCGAACGACAACAACAAGACGAATGCCCCGGCTGTGGACCTGCAGCAGCTAGTAGACGGTGCAGGCGACGGGATCTGCGTGTGCGATGCGCGCGGCAACATCATCCTGTGGAACGCCGCCTGCGAACGCATCTTTGGTTTCTCGAGCGAAGAGGCCATGGGCCGCTCGCTCGACCTCATCATTCCCGAGCGGCAGCGCCAGCGCCACTGGGACGGCTACGAAAAGACGATGGAAACGGGCATCACCCGTTACGGCACCACCTTGCTGAAGGTGCCGTCGTTGCACAAGGACGGGCACACCATTTCCATCGCATTCACCGTATCGCTGCTCAAGAGCAGCGACGGCAAGGTCAACGCCATCGTCGCCATGGTTCGCGACGAGACAGAGCGCTTCCAGGAGGAGCGCAAGCTGCGGGCAAGGCTCGCAGAGGCTGAACGGATGATCAATTCCACAGGAGATGCTCGATGAGCAAGGCTTTGGAGGGTGTTCGCATCCTCGATTTCACGCACGTCCAGTCCGGACCGACCTGCACGCAACTGCTGGCCTGGTTCGGCGCCGACGTGATCAAGGTGGAACGCGCCGGTGAGGGCGACGCCACCCGCGGCCAACTGCGGGACGTACCGGGCGCCGACAGCCTCTACTTCACCATGCTCAACCACAACAAGCGGTCGATCACGCTCGACACCAAGAAGCCCGAAGGGCGCAAGGTGCTCGATCGGCTGATCAAGACCTGCGACGTGCTGGTGGAGAACTTTGCACCCGGCGCCCTGGACCGCATGGGCATCACCTGGGAGCACATCCACGAGCTGAACCCTCGCATGATCGTGGCCTCGGTCAAGGGCTTCGGCCCCGGCAAGTACGAGGACTGCAAGGTCTACGAGAACGTGGCGCAATGCGCAGGCGGCGCGGCCTCCACCACCGGCATGGAAGACGGCATTCCGATGGTCACCGGCGCGCAGATCGGCGACAGCGGCACCGGGCTGCACCTGGCGCTGGGCATCGTGGCAGCGCTCTACCAGCGCACCATGACCAACCGCGGCCAGAAGGTGCTCGCGCCCATGCAGGACGCGGTGCTCAACCTGTGCCGGGTGAAGCTGCGCGACCAGCAGCGCCTGGAACGCACCGGCACCATGCACGAGTACCCGCAGTACCCCGACGGCAAGTTCGGCGACGCGGTGCCACGCGCGGGCAACGCATCGGGCGGCGGCCAGCCCGGCTCCATCCTCAAGTGCAAGGGCTGGGAGACCGACCCCAACGCCTACATCTACTTCATCACGCAAGGGGCGGCATGGCCGGCCATCTGCCGCGTGATCGGCGAGGAAGGCTGGATCGAGGACGAGGCCTATGCCACGCCGCAGGCACGCCTGCTGCACCTCAAGCCGATCTTCAAGCGCATCGAGCAATGGACCATGACCAAGACCAAGTTCGAGGCCATGGACATCCTCAACGAGTACGACATTCCCTGCGGCCCGATCCTGTCGATGAAGGAGATCGCCGAGGACGAGTCGCTGCGCGCCAGCGGCACGCTGGTGGAGGTGGACCATCCCAAGCGCGGCAAGTACCTGACGGTGGGCAACCCCATCAAGCTCAGTGACAGCCCGACCGAGGTGACCCGCTCTCCCCTGCTGGGCGAGCACACCGACGAGGTGCTGGGCCAGCTGGGCTACAGCGCCGACGAAGTCGCGGTGCTGCGCGAACAGAAGGTGGTCTGAGCCCAGCTGCGCGAGCGGCTTCGGCCTGAGGGCTGCGGCATGCAGCCCAGGGAGAACCGCTCGCCAAAATACATAACCTATCGTTGATGATCTGAATTAAATACTTTGACTGTTATTTATCCATCAACCCACCCAAGATTCACTCAGTGCCGTCGCTTTTTCCGCTCTCCGCATTCATCAACAACCCGCGGCACAAGCACAAGGAATCTTTGGTCATGGTCAACGATCTGCCCACCCAATACCTCGACGAAGAACAAGACCGCAATGCCTTCAACGCCGCTTTCAATGAGCTGGGCCTTCGTTGGCACTGGGACTGCGACACCTACGTGTCGTTGCTGCGCGAACGTGCCGATGCACCGGCCCGCGTGCGCTACTACCTCGAGTCGCAGCAGCCGCATCTTCTGCGCGCCTACGACATCGACTTCCTGGGTGGGGTCATCCTCGACAAGACAGCCGAGCACAAGCGCCGCATGGCGCAAGCCGGCTCCATGGCCACCGCGCCGTTCAACTGGGCCGAGACGCTGGGACGCGAACTCGGCATCTGAGCAACCCGAAGCCTGAAGGGACCACACCGTGAGAATCGACAACAACACCAGCCCCGGCCCCGCGCCGGCCCGCGCCCATCAAGTCGTGGACGCGCCCCCCGCACCGCAGCGCCGCTGGCTGCGCTTTCGCCATGCGGGCAAGACCGGCTTTGGCGTTCTGCACGGCAACACGGTCCATGAGTGGCAAGGCGACATGTTCGGCGAATGCTCGCCCACCGGCTCCATCTTCACGGTGGCCGAGATCGAGCTGCTCACGCCCACGCAACCGACCAAGGTCATTGCGCTGTGGAACAACTTCAAGGCGCTGGGCGAGAAGCTGCAGCTGGCGGTGCCGGCAGAGCCGCTCTACCTGGTGAAGACGCCCAACTCCTATCTCGCGCCCGGCCTGACCATCAAGCCTCCGGTCAGCGGCGGCAAGGTGGTGTTCGAGGGCGAGCTGGGCATCGTCATCGGCAAGACCGCCACCGCGGTGAGCGAGGCGGATGCGCCCAAGCATGTGTTCGGCTACACCTGCGCCAACGACGTCACGGTGGCCGACATCCTCAATCGCGATGCCTCCTTCGCCCAGTGGGTGCGGGCCAAGGGCTTCGACACTTTCTGCCCGATGGGCCCGGTGGTCGCCACCGGCCTCGATCCGGCCACGCTCGTGGTCACGACGCATCTGGACGGCCAGATCCGCCAGAACTACCCCGTGAGCGACATGCGATTTTCGGTAGCGCAGCTGGTGAGCCTCATCTCCATGGACATGACGCTCTACCCCGGCGACGTGATTCTGTGCGGCACATCCATCGGCGTGGGTTCGATGAAGCCTGGCAGCCTCGTGGAGGTGGACATTGCCGGCATCGGCCGCCTGTCCAACCCCTACGGCAGCGCACCGACCTGATTTCAAAACTCGCAGGAAGACTCTCATGAAGATTGCAGTGATCGGAGCCGGTGCCATCGGCGGACTGGTGGGCGCAAAGCTCGCCCTGGCTGGAGAGGACGTCACGTTCATCGTCCGCGGCAAGAACCTGGAGACCATTCGCGCCAACGGCTTTCGGCTGATCAGCGCCGAAGGCGAGGAGCAAGTCGCGCGTCAGGTCAAGGCCACGGACCGCTACGACGAAGCCGGCCCCCAGGACGTGGTGATCCTGGCGATGAAGGCGCATCAGCTCGAAGCCATCGTCAAGGACCTGCCCAAGCTCTTCGGCCCCGACACGGTCGTGGTCACCATGCAGAACGGCATCCCCTTCTGGTACTTCCAGAAGCATGGCGGCACGCTGGAGGGCCACACGGTGCGCAGCGTCGACCCCAACGGCGCCGTGGCCGCGGGCATTCCTGCCTCGCGCATTCTGGGCTGCGTGGTGTACCCGGCTTCGGAGCTCGTGGCTCCGGGCGTGGTTCAGCACATCGAGGGCGATCGCTTTCCGCTGGGCGAGCTCGACGGAAGCACGACCGAGCGCGTGCAGCGCGTGGCCGAAGCACTCACCCGCGCCGGCTTCAAGTCGCCGGTGCTGGACAACATCCGCGCCGAGATCTGGCTCAAGCTGTGGGGCAACCTGACCTTCAACCCGATCAGTGCACTGGCGCACGCCACGCTGGTGGACATCTGCCAGTACCCGCTGTCGCGCGAGCTGGCCGCCGCGATGATGCGCGAAGCCCAGGCCGCGGCCAACAAGCTGGGCATCGAGTTTCGCGTGCCGCTTGAAAAGCGCATTGCGGGCGCCGAGAAGGTGGGCAAGCACAAGACCTCCATGCTGCAGGACGTCGAGGCCGGCCGCGCACCCGAGATCGACGCGCTGGTGGGCTCGGTGGCCGAGCTGGCACGGCTGACCGAAACACCCACGCCGCACATCGACACGGTGTATGCGCTGGTGAAGCTGCTGGCCCACGGCATGGAAGAAGCCGGCAGCGGCGTTCAGATGCAAGCTGCGGCCTGAGCCGCGCACAAGGCGCGTAACGCGGGCGGCATCTACATCACGCCTGCGCATCGATCAGGACAGTCGCCCGGCCGAGTGCCGGGCGATTTCCTTTTGGGGCGTGCAAGGCAAGGCGATAATCGCGGCCGCTCATCCAAATTCCTCGTGTGCTGGGGCGCCGGTGCCCTCGCGCAGGACGATGGAGCCTGGAGGCACCAGCTTCCAAATTCCTTTCGCACCCGCACTGCGAGTGCATGCACACACGCAACCGGATGTTCTCCGTCTTCTCTCCTCGCCGCACGGGCACTTCGCTTCTGGCGACCACGCCGAACCGCTGGGACTGGGCGCTGCTGCCCATCGTTCTCGGCGTGCTGGCGGCGCTCGCCTTCGGCGCCATGCAGATGAGCCGGCCCTTCGTGGTCGGCCAGCCCACACCCATCTCGCTGGACCCGGCACAACTGCCCTACTACCTGCTGCGCACCATCTTGCGCATGTTCATGGCGCTGGGCTGCGCGCTGCTTTTCAGCTTCGTGTTCGCCACGCTCGCGGCCAAGTACCGCGCGGCGGAGAAGGTGCTCATTCCGCTGCTGGACGTGCTGCAGTCGGTGCCCATCCTGGGCTTCCAGGCGATTGCCATCGCGCCCTTCATCGCCCTGTTCCCCGGCAACCTGCTGGGGGTCGAGTGCGCGGCGATCTTCGCCATCTTCACCTCGCAGGCGTGGAACATGGCCTTCAGCCTGTACCAGTCGATGAAGACCGTTCCGCCCGAACTGCACGAGGCAGCGCGCGTGTTCCGGTTGTCGGGCTGGCAGCGCTTCTGGCGGTTGGAGCTGCCCTACGCCACGCCCGGCCTCTTGTGGAACATGATGATGTCCATGTCCGGCGGCTGGTTCTTCCTGGTCGCCGCCGAGGCGGTGTCGGTGGCCAACCAGGACATCAAGCTGCCCGGCATCGGCGCCTACATCGCGGTGGCCATTGCCGACGAGAACGGACGCGCGATCCTCTGGGCCATCGGCGCGATGCTGGCCGGCATCATCCTGTACGACCAGTTGTTCTTCCGCCCGCTGCTGGCCTGGGCCGACAAGTTCCGCTTCGAGGAAACGCAGGGCGATGCCGCCAACAACTCCTGGCTGCTCGACTGGGGCCGCCGCAGCAGGCTGGTGCGGGCCCTGACGGACCGCTTCTGGGCCAACATGCGCAAGACGCTCGGCTGGTTCAGCAATGCGTCATCGAACGGGCGCAAGGCCGACCCGAAGGCTGCCGCAGCAACGCGCGCGCTCGCCTGGACACGCATCTGGGACGCCGCACTGCTCGCGGCCGGCGTGGTCATGGCCTTTGCGTTCTTCCACTACGTGCACAGCGTGGTGGGCTGGCGTGAAGCCGCGCACGTGGTGGGCCTGGGCTTCATCACGCTGGCGCGCGTGCTGATCCTCATTGCGCTGGCCTCGATCATCTGGGTGCCGATCTCGGTGTGGATCGGCCTGCGGCCCGCGTACTCACAAAAGGTGCAGGCGGTCGCGCAGTTCCTGGCCGCCTTTCCGGTGAACCTGATGTTCCCGCTGGTGGTGTATGTGCTGGTCACCTACCGACTCAACCCGAACATCTGGCTCAGCCCACTGATGGTGTTCGGCACGCAGTGGTACATCCTGTTCAACGTGGTGGCCGGCGCGTCGACGCTGCCCAACGAGTTGCGCCTGGCCGCGCAGAACCTGGGCCTCAAGGGCTGGCTGAAGTGGAAGCGCGTGTACCTTCCGGCCGTGTTCCCCAGCTTCGTCACGGGCGCCATCACCGCCAGCGGCGGCTCGTGGAACGCCAGCATCGTGGCCGAGTACGTCACCTGGGGCCAGACCTCGCTGGTGGCCGACGGACTGGGCAGCTACATCAAGCAGATGACCGACGCCGGCGACTTCCACCGAATTGCCATGGGCATCGGCGTCATGTGCCTGTTCGTGATGCTGCTCAACCGCTTCTTCTGGCGGCGCCTGTATCTGCTGGCGGAAAACCGCAGCAGCTAGGAATATTTGCGATGAAAGAACTCCTGCTCGACCTCCGAGGCGTCTCCAAGTCGTTCCGCACCGCGGACGGCGCACCGCGCATGGTGCTGGAAGGCGTGAACTTCTCGCTGGGCGAAGGCGAGATCGTTGCCCTGCTGGGCAAGTCCGGCTCCGGCAAGTCGACGCTGCTGCGCATCATGGCGGGGCTCGTTCCCGCGGATGGCGGCACCTTCACCTATCGCAAGAAACCCATCCATGGTCCGGTCGAGGGCGTGGCCATGGTGTTCCAGTCGTTTGCTCTGTTTCCCTGGCTCACGGTGCAGCAGAACGTCGAACTCGGCCTGGAGGCACAAGGCGTTGCGCCCGCCGTGCGCCAGGAGCGCGCCGATGCCATGCTCGAACTCATGGGCCTGGCAGGCTTCGGCGGCGCGCTGCCGCGCGAACTCTCCGGTGGCATGCGCCAGCGCGTGGGCATTGCCCGCGCCCTGGTGACCAACCCCGATGTGCTGCTGATGGACGAGGCCTTCTCCGCGCTGGACGTGCTGACCGGCGAGACGCTGCGCACCGACATCCTGGAGTTGTGGGACAGCGCGAGCATTCCCACCAAGGGCATCCTGGTGGTCTCGCACAACATCGAAGAGGCCGTGATGATGGCCGACCGCATCGTCATCCTCTCGAGCGACCCGGGGCGCATTCGCAGCGAATACGTCATCGACGTGCCGCGTCCGCGCGATGCCGATTCGCCCCAGGTACGCGCCATGATCGACGAGGTGTACGGCCTGATGACGATGCGCCCGGCACCTGCACCCGCAACGACCGCTGCCGCAGCGCCGGTGGTGGACTACCGCCTGCCCGAAACCGACGTCAACCGCATCGAAGCCGTGCTCGACCTGCTGGCGCAAGCGCCCTTCAACGGCCGCGCCGACCTGCCCCAGCTTGCAGACGAAGCGGAGCTGCCCGACGAGGAACTGTTCCCCACCTACGAGGCCTTGGGCCTGCTTGGCCTGGCGCACGTAGAGAAAGGCGACATCAGCCTGACGCCGCTGGGCTATCGGTATGCCGAAGCCTCGCACACGCTGCGGCAGGAATTCTTCGGCCAGCAGTTGCTCATGCACGTTCCGCTGGCCGCCCTGATCCGCAAGGACCTGGAGGCCGAGCTGTCGGGCACGCTGGGCGAGGAGCCCTTCCTGTCGGTGTTGAAGGAATCGCTCGATGCAGAACAAGCCAAGCGCACGCTGGAGATCGCCATCGAATGGGGCCGCTACGGCGAGGTGTACGAGTACGACTTCAACGCGGGTGTGTTGAAGCTGCCGGACGAAGAGGCAAAGCAGAACGCGCAGACCTGAAGCAAGCCAGGGCTTCGCGCAAAACAAAAAAGCCACCCGAAGGTGGCTTTTTTGCTTCTTGCTTGCAATGAAAGAAGAACTTGGAGCGGGAAACGAGACTCGAACTCGCGACCTCAACCTTGGCAAGGTTGCGCTCTACCAACTGAGCTATTCCCGCGAAGACCACGATTATATGACAAAAAATCGTGCCTTCCGGATGCGCCTTGAATTTGTCACTCGCCCACGGGGCCCAGCGGCACGATCTTCTGTATCAACGCTTCGCCATCGGACAGCAGGAAGTCCTTGAAGGCCTGCGCCACCGGCGGCAGGCGCTTGGTGCGCCGATGCACCACGTACCAGTTGCGCATGAGCGGAAAGCCCTGCACGTCCAACACGGCCAGCGTGCCCGTGCGCAGCTCCAGGCTCAGCGTGTGCGCCGACAGAAAGCCCAGCCCCATGCCGGCGATCACCGCCTGCTTGATCGTTTCGGTGCTGCGGATTTCCATGGCCATGCGCAACTGCGGCAAGTGCTCGCCAAAGGCGTCTTCCAGCGCGTGCTGCGTGTCGGAGCCTTTCTCGCGCAGCACGAAGGGCTCCTTCATGATGCGTGCCATCGGAATCCGCCTGCGCCCCACCAGCGGATGCTGCGGCGCCGCCACGATCACATAGGGGTGCGGCGCAAAGGCCTGCGCCACCGTATCCATGTCGGTGGGCGGGCGCACCATCACGGCCAGGTCGGTCTGGTTGTCGCTGATGCAAGCCAGCAGCTCGGCCCGGTTGTGCACCGTGAAGTTCAGCGTCACGCCCTTGTTGCGGCCGGCAAACTCCACCAGCAGGCGCGGCAGGAAGTAGTCGCCCGCGCTGATCACGCCCACGTTGAGGCGCCCGCCGGTGACGCCGCGAAACTGCGTCATCGCCGCTTCGGCCGCCTCGAACTGCGCAATGATGCTGCGGCTGATGGTGAGCAGCTCTGCACCCGCGGCCGTGAGGTAGACCTTCTTGCCGAACTGCTCGAACAGCGCATTGCCCGCGTGTTCCTCGAGCTTGCCCACCTGCGTGGAAACGGCCGGTTGCGTGAGGTGCAGTTCCTCGGCCGCCCGCGAGAAGCTCAGGTGGCGCGCCACCGCCTCGAACACCTTGAGCTGGCGCAGGGTGGCGTTCTTCACGACGCGGTACCCGTCCCGCTGCGCCGCCAGCGCCGCGTCATTGCAGGGTGAGGATGGTGCAGCCGGTGGTCTTGCGCGCTTCCAGGTCGCGATGCGCCTGCTGCACATCGGCCAGGGCGTAGCGCTGCTCGATCGGGATCTTCACCGCGCCGCTTTGCACCACCGCGAACAGGTCGTCGGCCATGGCCTGCGTGCCCTCGCGCGTGGCCATGTGGGTGAACAGCGTGGGCCGCGTCATGTACAGCGACCCCTTGGAGGCCAGCAGGCCCATGTTCACCGGCGGCACCGGCCCCGACCCATTGCCGAACACGGCCAGCAGGCCCAGCGGGCGCAGGCAGTCGAGCGAGCCTTCCCAGGTGTCCTTGCCCACCGAGTCGTAGGCCACCTTCACGCCCTTGCCGCCGGTGATCTCCTTGACGCGCTGGGTGAAGTTTTCCTTGCCGTAGTTGATGCAGTGCGCAGCACCGTACGAAAGCGCAAGCTGGCACTTGGCATCGGTGCCCGCAGTGCCGATGAGCTGCAGGCCCAGGGCCTTGGCCCACTGGCAGGCGATCAGGCCCACACCGCCTGCGGCCGCATGGAACAGGATGTGGTCGCCCGGCTGCAGGCCTTCGGCCGGCAGCGTCTTCTTCAGCAGGTACTGGGCGGTCAGGCCCTTGAGCATCATGGCCGCGCCAGTCTCGAAGGAGATGGCGTCGGGCAGCTTGCACACGTTCTTGGCCGGCATCACGCGCAGCTCGCAGTAGGCGCCGGGTGGCTGGCTGGCGTAGGCGGCGCGGTCACCGGCCTTGAGGTGCGTCACGCCCTCGCCCACCGCCTCGACCACGCCGGCCGCTTCCATGCCCAGCTGCAGCGGCATGGCAAAGGGATAGAGCCCGCTGCGCTGGTAGGTGTCGATGAAGTTCAGGCCCACCGCATGGTGGCGGATGCGGATCTCGCCGGGGCCGGGTTCGCCCACCTCGACCTCGACCAGCTTCAGTTCTTCAGGACCGCCATTGCGGTCGATGCGGATGGCTCTGCTCTTCATCGTTCGATCCTAGGAAAGTGCTTGCAAACCGGCGGATGGTGCCATGAAGACCGGGCATGCGCAGGCGGCGGGTCACAAAGTGACAAAGCAACAGAGTTTGCGTTGTCGCCTAGGCGATACTGAATTCGGGAAAGCCCAGCCCGGGCCCATGGCTTGCGCCCCCTACGCTCGGCCGGCGGATCCAGTGCCCGCGAGGGCCCTGGGTCTGCCTTTGCTCATCACAACAACGCCCGGAGACTCACTGATGCAAATGACCCGCCAGGCCTTGATGGCCGCCGCCCTCCTTTCGCTCGCAGCGTGCGGAGGAGGCAGCTCCCCAGCTCCCGCCCCCGCGCCGGCCCCAGCGCCCGCACCCGCGCCCGCACCGGCACCGGAAGAAAAGCGCGCACAAGACGACCGCAGCTTTGCGCCGACGCCCGCAGACGCCCAGGCCACCACCTTCGATGCGATGGCTGCCGCCGCGTCCGACACGGTGGACATGAGCACCACCAGCCGCTGGGCCGGCATGCTGGGTGGCGCGGCCTACCACGTCGAAGTGCCCAAGAACTGGAACGGCAAGCTGGTGATGTACGCGCACGGCTATGCGGGCCAGGGGGCCGTGTTGGGCATCACCGATCCAAGCATCCGTCGCCACCTCATCCAGAAGGGCTACGCCTGGGCGGCCTCGAGCTACAGCAAGAACTACTACGACGTGCGTGCCGGCGTGGAAGACACCAACGCCCTGGCGCTGGCCTTCACCGACATCGCGAAGAACAACGGCCGCACGCTGAGCGCACCGACCAAGACCTTCATCATCGGCCACTCGATGGGCGGCCACATTGCCGGCGCGGCGGTGGAAAAAGAGACGCTGGCCACCGCCAACCACAAGGTCAGCTACGCCGGCGCCGTGCCCATGTGCGGCGTGGTGGGCGACACCCAGCTGTTCGACTATTTCGCGGGCGCACAGCTGGCCGCGCAGGCATTGACCGGCAACGCCAATTCGCCCATGACGGAGTGGAAGAACATCCAGGCCAACGTGGTTCCGAAGCTGATGACGGTCGGCCAGGATGGCTCGATCACGCCCGTTGGCCAGCTCGGTGCGGCCTATGCCGGCGTTGTCATGAACCTGACGGGCGGCCCGCGCCCGCTGTTCGATGTCGGGTTCGGCAAGGGCCAGTCGTTCCTGGCGCCCATGCAGCTGGCCTTCGGCGGCGACGGCACGGTGGACGGCATCCTCAACAAGAATGTGCTGGACACCAACAGCATCGTCTACAACACCGGCGATGCGCCCTCTTCGGCGCAGCTCAACGCCATCGTCCAGAAGATCACGGCCACGCCGGACGCCAACCGCCTGCGCACCGACGGCTTGCGCTGGATTCCGCAGGTCAACGGCGAGTTCAGCGTGCCGGTGGTAACGCTGCACACACTGGGCGACCTGTTCGTGCCTTTCAGCATGGAGCAGATCTACCGCAAGCGCGCGCAGGCCAAGGGCAGCGACGGCTTGCTGGTGCAGCGCGCCATCCGCGGCATCACCCACTGCGACTTCACCATTGCCGAACAGACGCAGGCGTTTGACGACATGATCAACTGGGTGGAGAACAACGTGAAGCCTGTCGGCGACGACGTGCTCACGCCTGCAACCGTGGCTGCCGGCGGCTATGGCTGCACCTTCTCCGAAGTGGTGCCCAGCAGCCCGGACGATTCGGACCAGATCAAGGGCGTGCGCGCATTGCTGGCCCAAGCCAAGGCTTGCCCTGCCCCGTAACGGACTGCCGCAAAGAAAAAGGGCCGGTTCAAGACCGGCCCTTTTTCTTTCTTGAAGGAAGCAACGAATCAGTACGTGCCGGGGTACGCCCCGCCGTCGGCCAGCACGTTCTGCCCCGTCATGTAGCCCGCTTGCATGCTGCACAGGAAGGCGCAGATGGCGCCGAATTCTTCGGGCGTGCCGAAGCGCTTGGCCGGAATGGTCTTCTGGCGCGCCTCCCAGGCGGCATCGAAGTCTTCGCCGCTCTTTTGCGCACCGCTCTTGACCGTGGTCTTCAGGCGGTCGGTGGCAAAGGAACCCGGCAGCAGGTTGTTGATGGTCACGCCCTTGGCGGCCACGGCGCTGCGCGCCACGCCGGCCACGAAACCGGTCAGGCCGCTGCGCGCGCCGTTGGACAGGCCCAGGATGTTGATGGGCGACTTCACCGAGCTGGAGGTGATGTTGACGATGCGCCCGAAGCCGCGCTGTGCCATGCCGTCCACGGTGGCCTTGATCAGCTCGATGGGCGTGAGCATGTTGGCGTCCACGGCCTTGATCCAGGCCTCGCGGTCCCAGTCGCGGAAATCACCCGGCGGCGGGCCACCGGCGTTGGTGACCACGATGTCGAAGTCGCGCTGCAGCGCGAACACCTGCGCACGGCCGGCCTCGGTCGTGATGTCGGTGGCCAGTGCGCGCACCGTGGCGCCGCCGGTGGCCGAGGCGCGCAGCTGGGCCGCCGCGCTGTCCAGGGCCTCCTGCCCGCGGGCGACGATCAGGACGTTCACGCCCTCCTGCACCAGCGCCAGCGCGCAGCCAAAGCCCAAACCCTTGCTCGCACCGCACACCAGTGCGGTGCGGCCTGCAATACCCAGATCCATGTGGAAAGCTCCGAAGAAAAGCGAATGTTGACAGCGCCGCAACCGTGCTTCAGCGGCCTGCGCGCGTGAAGACGAATATTCCGGCGATAACCAGGAGCGTACCCGCAGCGATCCAGGCAGTGAACGGCTCGCCCAGAATGACCACGCCCATGAGAATGGTGGACATGGGTCCGACCATGCCGGTTTGCGCCGCCATGGCAGGGCCGATGCGCTCGATGGCCATCATCACCATCAGCACCGGCACCGCGGTGCACAGGGTGGCGTTGAGCACCGACAGCCAGATCACCTGCGGCGCCACATTGAACGCCACGTCCAACGGCCGCAACAGCAGGAACTGTGCAATGCACAGCAGGCAGGCCACGCTGGTGGCCAGGCCCACCAGGCGCAGAGACCCCAGCCGCTTGACGAATTCGCCGCTGGCCACGAGGTAGACGGCATAGCTCACCGCGCTGAGGAACACCAGGAGCGCACCCCAGGCAGCCTCCCAGCTTGCGCCGACGGCCGCCTCGTGGCCAAAGACCAGCAGCACGCCGAGATAGCTGATGGCCATGCCCATCAATTGGCCACGCGTGATGCGGCGGCGGTAGGCCACCCAGCCGAAGAACAGCACCAGCGTCGGGTTGAGGTAGAGGATGAGCCGCTCCAGGCTGGCCGTGATGTAGGCCAGCCCGGCAAAGTCGAGAAAGCTCGCCAGGTAGTAGCCCGACAGGCCCAGCCCCAGCACGCCCATCCAGTCGCGCCGGGTCAGCGGTGGCTTGCCCCGCCCGGCCCACCAGGCCATGACCGCGAACAACGGCAGCGCAAACAGCATGCGCAGCATGATCAGCGTCACCGCATCGACGTGGTAGCGGTAGGCCAGCTTGACGATGATGGCCTTGCCGCTGAAGGCAATGGCCCCCAGCGTGGCCAGAACAAGTCCCGTGCCCAGCCCTTGCTGCTGCGGATGTGCGCCGCCAGATGGCGGCGCAACTGGCGCGGCGGTGGTGGGTCGGGCGGCTTGTTCCGGCATCAGGTGGTCAATGGCCTGCGGCGAGGCCGTCGCGGCGCGGGTCGCTGGCGGCCACGTAGCCTTCCACCGACGGATCGCCCGCGCGCCAGATGAACTGGCCGGCGCCGAAGTCCTGGTAGGAATCGTTGATGACCTCGACCTGGTGGCCCAGCGCCTTCAGGCCTGCCACCGTGTCGCCCTTCATGGCGGCCTCGACGTTGATCTCCAGGCCGGCGTTGAAGCGCCAGCGCGGTGCGTCGCAGGCGGCCTGCGGGTTCTGGCCGTAGTCGAGCATGCGCACCAGGGTCTGCATGTGGCCCTGCGGCTGCATGTTGCCGCCCATCACGCCGAAGCTCATGACCGGTTGGCCGTCCTTGGTCAGGAAGGCCGGGATGATGGTGTGGAAAGGACGCTTGCCCGGCGCCACCTGGTTGGGGCTGCCTTCCTTCAGGTTGAAGCCGTGGCCGCGGTTTTGCAGGCTGATGCCGAACGAGGGCTCGACACAACCCGAGCCGAAGCCCATGAAGTTGCTCTGGATGAAGCTCACCATCATGCCGCTCTCGTCGGCGGCGGTGAGGTAGATGGTGCCGCCCTTGACCGGGTTGCCCGCCTTGAAATCCTGAGCCTTGTTCACGTCGATGAGTTTCGCACGCGATGCCAGGTAGGCGTCATCGAGCATTTGCGCGGGGGTCACCTCCATCGACGATGGCTCGGCCACGTAGCGGTACACGTCGGCAAAGGCCAGTTTCATGGCCTCGATCTGCAGGTGCTGCGAGGCCACCGAATCGACCGGCAGCGAGGCGATGTCGAACTTGTCCAGGATGCCCAGCGCAATCAGCGCCGCGATGCCCTGGCCGTTGGGCGGGATCTCGTGCAGCGTGTGGCCGCGGTAGTTGCGCGCAATGGGCTCGACCCACTCGGGCTTCCAGTTGGCCATGTCGCTGGCCTTGAGGCTGCCGCCATGCTCGGCCGAAAACTTCTCCAGCGCCTGGGCGATCTCGCCGCGGTAGAAGGATTCGCCACGCGTCAGTGCAATGGACTTGAGCGCGCGCGCCGCCGAGGGGAACTTGAACAGCTCGCCCACCTTGGGTGCGCGGCCCCAGGGCAGGAAGCCTTGCGCAAAGCCCGGCTGCGATTGAAGCAGCGGCGTGGCGGCGGCCCATTTTTCCTGCACGACCACCGGCATCAGGTAGCCGCGCTCGGCCACTTCGATGGCCGGCCCCATCAGGTCGGCAAAGGGCAGCTTGCCGAAGCGCTCGGACAGCGCCATCCACGACCCCACCGCACCCGGCACGGTGACGGAATCGATGCCGCGCTGCGGCGGTGCCGAAGCATCGGGGCCGTACTTCTTCTTGAAGTACTCGGGCGTCCAGGCCTGCGGCGAGCAGCCCGAGGCGTTCAGGCCATGCAGCTTCTTGCCGTCCCACAGGATGCAGAAGGCATCGCTGCCCAGGCCGTTGCTGACCGGCTCCACCAGCGTCATGACCGCAGCGGTAGCCACGGCCGCATCGACGGCGTTGCCGCCCTGCTGCAGGATGCGCAAGCCAGCCTGCGCGGCCAGCGGATGCGAGGTGGACACCACGTTGCGGGCGAACACCGGAAGGCGGGTGCTGAGGTAGGGATTGTGGAAGTCGAAGTTCATTTCAAGGGTCCAGTCGTCTCAGTTTGCGCGCTCGCCGCGAGCGCGGCTCGGTCATTCGTTGGTGATCTTGCGCTCGATGATGATCTGCTTCCACTTGGCAGTGTCTGCGGCCGCAAGCTTGGCCAATTGCTCGGGCGCGCTCTGGGTAGGCTCGATGCCCAGGCTGGAGAGCTTCTCGCGCAGTTGCGGATCGGCCAGCGCCTCGTTGGCGGCCTTGTTCACGCGGGCCACCATGTCGGCGGGCAAGCCCTTGGGCCCGTACAGGCCGAACCAGGTGTTGGACTCGAAGCCGGGCAGCGTCTCGGCCACGGCGGGCAGATCAGGCGCCAGCGGGCTGCGCTTGAGCGACGTGACGCCCAGCGCACGCAGCCGGCCGTCACGCACGAAAGGCATGCCGGTAGGCAGGGAGTCGAACAGCACGTCGACCTTGCCGCTCATCAGGTCGGGCATGGCCAGGGCCGTGCCCTTGTACGGAATGTGCGTGACGAACAAGCCTGCCTGTGCCTTGAACAGCTCCGCCGTGAGCTGCACGATGGTGCCGTTGCCGCTGGACGCGTAGTTCAGCTTGCCGGGATTCTTCTTCGCGTAGTCGACCCACTCGCGCACGGTCTTGGCCGGCGAGCTGTTGGGCACCAGCATGATGCTGGGCGCATCGCCCACATGCGCAATCGGGGTGAAGTCGCGCGCCGTGTCGTAGGGCACCTTGCTGATCACCGGGCCGATGGCGTGCGTGCTGGTGGTGCCCAGCAGAAGCGTGTAGCCGTCGGGCACAGCCTTGGCCGCCAGGTCGGAGCCGATGGCGCCGCCGGCACCCGGCTTGTTGTCCACCACCAGGGTCGTGCCCAGTCGCTCGCCCATCTTCTGGCTGAGTGTGCGGGCAAACAGATCGGTGGCACCGCCCGCCGGGAACGGAACGATCAGGCGGATCGGCTTGGCCGGATAGACCTGGGCCAGGGCTGCGCCGGATGCGCAAAGGCACATCGCCGCCGCGGCAAGGGCCTTCAGAAACTGGTGGCGTTGCATGGTGTGTGGAGCGTGGTTGACAAACCTTTGATGCTAAGCAGCACTCTGCCATCAAGCCAGATAATCCAAGTTATTCCGGTATTAGTTCTATTTATGGCACGAGGAAACCCCACGGACGAGATCTCCCTGCAGCAGCTGCGCGCGCTGGCCGCCGTTTCCGAAACCGGCAGCTTCACCCTGGCGGCCGAAAGCCTGCAGCTAACCCAGCCGGCCATCAGCCACCTGGTCAAGCGCATGGAAGACGAGCTGGGCCAGGCGCTGGTGGTGCGCGGGCGGCGCCTTCAACTGACCGATGCCGGCCAGATGATGGTCGACACCGCCGTGCGCGCGCTGCGGCTGGTGGACGAGTCGGTCAATGCCTGCCGCTCGCAGGCGCAGCTGCGCGAAGGGCGCGTGGTGGTGGCCGTGGGTCACCTCACGGCCGGCGCGCTGATGCCGCCCCTGCTGGGCCGATTTGCCAAGGCGCATCCGCGCCTGGCCACCTCGCTGCTGGACAGCACGGCCGAGCAGATGATCTCGCGCGTGGTCTCCAAGGAAGCCGACCTCGGCTTCGGCTCGGACATCGGCCCCTCGCACTCCGAACTGGCCACCGAGCCCCTGTTCACCGAACGCATGGCGCTGTTCGTGCGCGACGACCATCCCCTGGCCTCGCGCAGCGCCGTCGAGGCCAGGCTGCTCGAGGCCCTGCCCTTCATCCACGTGAACCCCGACGCCAACATCTGGCGCTCGGTGGGCCGCCAGCTGAGCGGCATCGCCAACCTGGAGCCACAGGTGCTGCACCACGTGTCGATGCTCTCCACCGCCTTCGGGCTGATCCAGGCCGGCGCAGGCGTGTCGCTGCTGCCGCGTTACGTCGAAGTGCTGATGCCGCCCAACGTGCGGGCGGTCTCGGTGACCCGGCCCACGCTCGAATATCCGGTCATGGCGCTGCGCCTGGCCAAGCATCCGCTGAGCCCCGCGGCCATGGCCTTTCTCGACATTGCGCGCCAATACCTGAAGCCACCGCGCGCAGGCAAGACGAGCTGAACGGACGAAAAAAAACGGCGCCCGAGGGCGCCGTTTTTCATTTGCAGGACAGCTCGCCGATCACTCTTCGACAAAAGCCTCTTCCCGCTTGGACTTCACCGCCGGCAGCAGCACGATCACCAGCAGCAGCACGGCGGCCGCGAGCAGGCCCGTGGAGATCGGGCGGGTGACGAACACGCTCCAGTCGCCACGCGAGAGCAGCAGCGCACGGCGCAGGTTCTCTTCCATCATTGGGCCCAGGATGAAGCCCAGCAGCAAGGGGGCAGGTTCGCAACCCAGCTTGTAGAAGAGGTAGCCGATGAAGCCGAAGGCGCCCACCATCCAGATGTCGAAGGTGTTGTTGTTCGTCGAGTACACACCGATGGCGCAGAACAGCACGATCGAGGGGAACAGGAAGCGGTAAGGCACCGACAGCAGCTTGATCCACATGCCGATCAGCGGCAGGTTCAGGATCACGAGCATCGCGTTGCCGATCCACATCGAGGCGATCAGGCCCCAGAACAGCTCGGGGTTGCTGGTCATCACCTGGGGGCCCGGCTGGATGTTGTGGATGGTCATGGCACCCACCATCAGCGCCATCACGGCGTTGGGCGGAATGCCCAGCGTGAGCAGCGGGATGAAGGAGGTCTGCGCGCCGGCGTTGTTGGCCGACTCGGGAGCCGCCACGCCGCGGATGTTGCCTCGGCCGAACGGCACTTCACCGGGCCGCAGCTTGGTCTTCTTCTCGATCGTGTAGGCCGCGAAGGCCGCCAGCAGCGCGCCGCCACCGGGCAGGATGCCCAGGGACGAACCCAGCGCCGTGCCGCGAATCACGGCAGGCAGCATGTTCTTGAAGTCTTCCTTGGTGGGGAACAGGCCCGACACCTTGGCAGTGAACACTTCGCGATCTTCCTCGGGCTGCGACAGGTTCGAGATGATTTCACCGTAGCCGAACACGCCCATGGCGATGGCCACGAAGCCGATGCCGTCGGTCAGTTCGGGAATGTCGAACGAGAAGCGCGCCACGCCGGAGTTCACGTCGGTGCCCACCAGGCCCAGCAGCAGGCCCAGCACGATCATGGCCACGGCCTTGAGCAGCGAACCCGATGCCAGCACCACGGCGCCGATCAGGCCCAGGATCATCAGCGAGAAGTATTCGGCAGGACCGAACTTGAAGGCCAGCTCGGTCAGCGGCGGTGCGAAGGCAGCCAGGATCAGCGTGCCGACGCAGCCAGCGAAGAACGAACCCAGGCCAGCAGCGGCAAGCGCCGGACCGGCTCGCCCCTTGCGCGCCATCTGGTAGCCGTCGATCACTGTGACCACCGACGATGACTCGCCCGGCAGGTTGACCAGAATGGCCGTGGTGGAGCCGCCGTACTGGGCGCCGTAGTAGATGCCGGCCAGCATGATGAGCGCGGACACCGGCGGCAGTGCGTAGGTGGCCGGCAGCAGCATTGCGATGGTGGCCACCGGGCCGATGCCGGGCAGCACGCCGATGAGCGTGCCCAAGATACAGCCGATCAGGCAGTACAGCAGGTTGGTGAAGGTAAAGGCAACGCCAAAACCCACCGACAGGTTGTGAATCAGTTCCATGTGCTCGGCCTCAACCGGTAATGAAGGTGGGCCAGACCTGGATCTGCAGTTTCAGCGCCCAGATGAAAGCGACGTAGCTGCCGATGGCCAGCACGGTGGCCAGCGCCAGCACGGACGGCAGCGCATGCTTGCTGCCCGCCTGCGCCGCGATGACCACCAGCGCATAGATGGCGATGATCAGGCCCATGGCCGGAATGCCGAAGCTGGGCAGCCCGCCCAGCAGCACGCCGAAGGCCAGGTTGGCGCCGAGAATGAAGACGACCTGCCGCCAGGCCCACTTGCCGATCGGATCGCCGGTGGCGGTCTCGACCGTCAGCCCGGTGAACATGATGACCAGGCCGATGGCCGACATCACGACCCCCAGCATGAGCGGGAAGTAGCCCGGCCCCATGCGCGCCCCACTGCCCACGTTGTAGGTCGTTGCGCCCCATGCGAAGGCAACACCCACCACAGTGAACATGAGGCCCGCGAAAAAGTCCTTCTGACTTTTGATTTTCACGAACACTCTCCTCGATTTGGAAGTCGAATGAAAGCATCCGACCGAGCGGTATTCTCATGGCCGCCAAGGGCGCTCTCGATGTGGATTCCACCTAGCGCGCGGCTAGGGTAATCCCTGCGTCACAACCGCATGCGAGGGGTGCGCAAGGGCCTATTCCAGGGGCGGCGTGGCGCTGAGAACTTCCTCGATGGTGGTCAAGCCTTCGGCCACGCGCAGCGCCCCGGCCAGGCGCAATGGCCTCATGCCGTCGGCAATGCCCTGGCGGCGCAGTGAGGTGATGTTGGGCTCCTTGTTGACCTGCACCTTGAACTCTTCGCTCACGGTGAGCAGTTCGTACAGGCCCATGCGGCCGCGATAGCCGGTCATGCGGCAGTCCACGCATCCTACCGGGCGGTAGGCCCGCACCGAGCCGGAGATCTGCCAGGGCTTGACGAACTGGTCGAGCCGCTCGCGCGTGACGTCTTCGTCGGGCTGCTTGCAGTGCGGGCACAGCGTTCGCACCAGGCGCTGCGCCAGCACGCCCAGCATGGTGGCGTTGATCAGGTAGTTGGGCACGCCCAGTTCCATCAAGCGCGTGATGGCGCTGGGCGCATCGTTGGTGTGCAGCGTGCTGAACACCAGGTGGCCGGTGAGCGCAGCCTGCACCGCCATCTCGGCGGTGGCCAGGTCGCGGATTTCGCCCACCATGATGATGTCCGGGTCCTGCCGCATGAGAGCGCGCAGGCCCTCGGTGAAGTTCAGGTCCAGTTGCGGCTGCACCTGTGTCTGGTTGAACGAAGGCTCGATCATCTCGATCGGGTCTTCGATGGTGCTGACGTTCACCTCTTCGGTGGCCACGCGCTTGAGCGTGGAATACAGCGTGGTGGTCTTGCCCGAGCCGGTGGGCCCGGTCACCAGCACGATGCCGTGCGGGCGCGTCACCAACTGCTCCCAGCGCTTGGCGTCGTGCTGCGCAAAGCCCAACTCGTCCAGGTTCTTCACCGTGGTGTCGGGGTCGAAGATGCGCATCACCATCTTCTCGCCGAAGGCAGTGGGCAGCGTGGACAGGCGCATTTCCACTTCGTCGCCGCGCAGGTTGCGCGTCTTGATGCGCCCGTCCAGCGGACGGCGCTTTTCGACCACGTCCATGCGGCCCAGGAGCTTGATGCGCGCCACCATGGCGTTCATCACGCCCATGGGCATCTGGTAGGCCGGGTGCAGCACGCCGTCGATCCGGAAGCGGATGACGCCCTGCTCGCGCCGCGGCTCCAGGTGGATATCGCTGGCCCGCTGGTCGAAGGCGTATTGCCACAGCCAGTCGACCACCTGCACCACGCTCTGGTCATTCGCGTCAAGTTGCTTGTTGCTCTTGCCCAGTTCCACCAGCTGCTCGAAGCTGGCCGCGCTCGATGCGCCGCCAGCCTTCTGCGCCGCGCGTACCGACTTGGCCAGCGCGAAGAACTCGGCCGTGTAGCGCTGGATGTCGGTGGGGCTGGCCACGACGCGGCGCACGGTGCGGCGCGCCTGCCGCTCCACCTCGCTCACCCAGTCGGTAATGAATGGCTCGCAGGTGGCCACCACCACCTCGTTGGGTGTGACCTGCACCGGCAGCACCTTGTGCCGCTCGGCGTAGGCCGCGCTCATGATGTCGGCCACCTTGCCCACGTCGACCTTGAGCGGGTCGATGCGCAGATAGGGCAGCGCCGCACGCTGGGCCAGCCACTGCGTGAGCATTTCCAGGTCGAGCGGCTTGCCGTCGCTCTCGCGCGTCATGGCCACCGCGGCCAGCCGTATCAGCGGCGTCTGCCGGCTCTCGGCGCGCGCGCACCGGGCAATGGTGCGCTGTGCCTCGGTGGGCGAAATGACGCCATCGCGCGCCAGCCATTCGATGACCAGCTTCAATTCGAGCGGTCCGTGATGGGCCGCGGCGGCTGCAGAGGAAGAGGAGACTGGAAGGGGCGAGGCACTCATAAGCTGTGGGCCTTGAACACCCGCAGCCACTTGGGCGCAGGCAGGCCCCAGCGAGTCTGTATGGTTTGCGCACGCTCGGCAAGGGTGGCGCGGCTCGGGCGGCTGACCTCGCGCTGGGCCAGCACCACGGTGTTGCCTTCGCGCGTCGGACGGAAGGCCCACACGGCCTTTTCACCGAAGGCCGCCACGATCTTCTCGAGGCTGCGCTCGTAGCTGGACGAGCGGCCGAACAGGTTCACCGTCATGCAGCCGGTGTCGGTGAGCAAGGCGCGGCAGTCGCGATAGAAGTCTTCCGTATCAAGAACCGGCGCGGCAGCCTCGTGGTCGTACAGGTCGACCTGCAGTGCGTCCACGCTCTCGTGCCATTGGGCCTTGCGAATTTCCTGTGCCGCGTCGGCAATGACGACCTGCAGCTTGGCATCGTCCTGCGGCAGCTTGAACCAGCCACGGCAGGCGGCCACCACCTGCGGGTTGAGTTCGATGGCGGTGGTGCGCATGCGCAGCTGCTTGCGGCAGAACTTGGTGAGTGCCGCCGCCCCCAGGCCCAGCTGCATGGCGTGGCGATTCATCACGCTGGTGGGTTCGACGAACAGCAGCCAGGCCATCATGCGCTGCACGTACTCGAGCTCGATCTCGAAGGGCGCGTCCAGCTTCATCGAGCCTTGCACCCACTCGGTGCCCAGGTGCAGGTAGCGCACGTCTCCCCAGTCGGAGAAATTGACTTCGGGCAAGGAGGAGCTCATGGGCGGGCAGACGACATCAAATGCTACGTTTTCAATAGCACCAAAGGCCCGATACAAGCGGGCCTTCAGGGGTATGACAGTTAGAAAAAAAGATTGGCGCAACAAGGCGCGTCTGCATAATACCGCTGCCTCGTGGCACCCGCAGCCCTGTGCTGAGCGGACCTGGCACGAGGCTCGCAAGCGAGTCCGGGAGGTTGCATGCGATTGCCAGGACTGCTCGTCTCTCAACGATAGCCGACGCCCGCAAGCGGCCACGGCGCAACAAGGGGAACAAGAAGATGCTGAACACGGAAGCGATTTGGACCTTCATCACCACCCAGGGTGCGAGCTTCGGGCTCAAGGTGATAGGTGCCTTGGTTGCATGGGTCATCGGCCGC
Source organism: Pseudomonadota bacterium (assembly GCA_018241225.1). GTDB lineage: Bacteria > Pseudomonadota > Gammaproteobacteria > Burkholderiales > Burkholderiaceae_C > Variovorax. The sequence goes on along the minus strand of JAFEEG010000004.1, from coordinate 31,132 downwards.
TGGCTGATCAGCTTGTCGCAGAAGCTGGTGAGCACGGCCCTGGAGCGCGGCAAGCGCATGGACGCGACGCTGAGCAACTACCTGGTGTCGATCCTGGGCGTGATCCTCAACATCGTGCTGATCCTGGCACTGCTGGACATGTTCGGCGTGCGCACCACGTCGTTCGCCGCCCTCCTGGCCGGCGCCGGCCTGGCGATCGGCACGGCCTGGGGCGGCCTGCTCACGCACTTCGCGGCCGGCGTCTTCCTGCAGGTGATGCGGCCCTATCGCGTGGGTGATTTCGTCAGCGTGGGCGGCGTCACCGGCACGGTCAAGGAACTGGGCCTGTTCGGCACCGTGCTGGTCACCGGCGACAACTCGGTCGTCCTGGTGGGCAACAACAAGGTGCTGGGCGACAACATCCAGAACTTCAGCACGCCCGCCGTTCGCCGGGTCGACACCATCGCCAAGGTGGCCAACGGGGTGGACGTGAACAAGGCCATCGAACTGCTCAAGGCCGAACTGGTGAACATTCCCAACGTCTCGAAGGAACAGCCGCCGGTTGTCGAGATCCTGGAGTTCACGCCGGAAGGCCCCATGCTCGCGGTGCGCCCCTTTACCCATACCGACAACTACTGGCAGGTGTATTTCGACACGCACCGCGCGGTGGTCAAGGTGTTCGGCGCGGCAGGCTTTCCCACGCCGGAGACGCCCATCGGCTACCGCACCACGGTGCCACCGGTGCCCGCCAAGGCCTGACAGCCCAAAAAGCAAAACCCGCCCAAGGGCGGGTTTTTGCTTTTGCACGGAGCCTGGGGCTCAGGGCTTCTTGGCCGGATCAGGCGGCAGCTTCTCGGCGATGGACTCGCCAGCCTTGCGGGTGCCCGAAATGGCGGCGTCGCCGGCATTGCCTGCGGCGGTGGTTGCCTTGTGGGTGCCCTTCTTGGTGGCTTCCCAGCCCTTCTTGGTACCGCTCTTGGTGGCGTCCCAGGCCTTCTCGCTGCCCTTCTTGGTTGCGTCCCAACCCTTTTCGGTACCGCTCTTGGTTGCGTCCCAGGCCTTTTCGGCCGTATTGGGCTCCGCGGCCTTCTCGGTCTGGGCCAGGGCCGATCCGGCCAGCGCCGTCAGCGAGAGCGCGACGGCAGCGACGGAAAGGCGCTTGTGAAAAGAACGAATCATGCTGTTAGCTCCTTGTAGGTCTTTGTGGCTTTGCGAATGTGCCACTTCTTATTGAATGCAATTCGCACCCTCAAGGATGACAGCAATTTGCCCGGGGCCAAGCCCGGCGTTGCATTTCGGGGACTTCGACTACGCCGATGTAGTCATTCTTCCCATGCGCCCAGCAGCCCGGCCAGGCGGGGCAGCGCCGCCACCGCGTTGTGGGTACTGGCTTTCGCCACGGCCTGCAGCGGCAGGCCGCGCAGCTGCGCCACCACCTGCGCAATGCGCGGAAGCTCGCCCGGTTCGTTGCGCCCCTGGGCCTGCCCGTCGCTGCGCTCGGCCTGGGTCGTGTAAAGCCAGTGCGGAGGGATGTCGGGCGCATCGGTCTCCATCACGATGGCCGAAAGCGGCACACCCGCGGCCAGTCGGCGCAGGCGCAGCGCCCGCTCGAAAGTGAGCGCTCCGCCAAAGCCCAGCAGCAGCCCCAGGTCGATGCAGGCCTGGGCCTGCTGCTCGCTGCCGTTGAACGCATGGGCAATGCCGTGCCACGGCCGCCCCCCACCCGCCACGCGCAGGGCCCTGAGCACCTGGTCGACCGAGCGGCGCACATGCAGCAGCACCGGCAACTCGTACTTGCGTGCCAGCCGCAGCTGCGCCTCGAAGATGCGCTCCTGCCGGCCGGGCTCGAGACCTTGCACGAAGTAGTCCAGGCCGATCTCGCCCATCGCGACCAGGCGCGGGTCGTGCCGGTGTTCGGCCAGGGCCGCATCCAGCGTCGCCAGGTCGGCGTCGGTGGCCGTGCCGGCACACAGCGGATGGATGCCCAGTGCATAGGCGTCGCCCTGGGCGTGGGCCAGCTCGCGCACGGTGTCGAAGTTGAAGGCGGCCACGGCGGGCAGCACGCACAGCATCACGCCGCCGGCTGCGGCGCGTTCGCGCATGGCAGCGCGGTCGGCGTCGAACTCCGGGGCGTCCAGGTGGCAGTGCGTATCGATGAAACGCGTAGGCATGAAGGGCCGATCATGCCCCAGGGCCAGAACCCATCATCCCGGCAGATGCACGCGCGCGCAAAGCGTGCTACCGTGAAGCCTCACATGTCCTCTTGGTGGTGAAAAGGCGGAGGTGCCCATGCGCAGGCCTGCTTTGTACAGCCGTTCGCCCAGCGTGCCGCAGCAGCAGGCCTGGGCAGGCAAAGTGGACGAGCCGCAGGCCCAGGCCGGTGCGGCCGACGACTCGGTCGCGCCCGACGCACAGGCAACAACGCAGGTAGCGGCGCCGCCCGCCGCGCCTCGCCGGCATGTATGGCGCAACACCTTGCTCGGCGTGCTGCTGTTGGGCGCACTGGGCGTCGGCGGCTATGAGTTTCTGCCGCGCCACGCCTCCCACCAGCTCACGCAGAAAGACATCGACGCGGCCGTGATGCGCAGCCTGCAGACGGCCACCCTGCCCTCCGCCGCGGCGCGCGCAGCCGACATCATCCGCCCGTCCGTGGTCGAGATCACGGCCCTGGGCACCGAGAAGAACACGCCCGCGGCCAAGGTCGAAAAGCGCGGCCGCAACCTGGCGCGCGGCAAGCCGCCGCAGGCCGATCCGCCGCCGGGACCCAGCGGCGAAGTGGAGCGCGGCGTGGGCACCGGCGTGGTCATCGTCGACAAGGGCGTGATCCTGACCAACCTGCACGTGATCGCCGGAGCCGACAAGATCAAGGTGACCTTCTTCGACGGCCTGGAGGCCAATGCCTCGGTCATCGGCATGCAGCCCGAGAACGACCTGGCCGTGCTGCAGGCCGACAAGATTCCCGACGACCTGGTGCCCGCCACCATGCGCTCCACGGCAGACCTGATGCCCGGCGACAACGTGGCGGTCGTGGGCTTTCCGTTCGGCATCGGGCCGTCGGTGTCGGCGGGCGTGGTGTCGGGCCTGAAGCGCTCGTTCCGCTCGCCCGAGGGCAAGCAGGAAATGAACAACCTGATCCAGTTCGACGCCGCCGCCAACCCCGGCAATTCGGGCGGCCCGATGGTCAACATGGACGGCGAGGTGCTTGGCATCGTCACCGCCATCCTCAACCCCACGCAGCAGCGCACCTTCATCGGCATCGGATTTGCAGTGCCGATCGAGAACGCGGCCTCGGCCGCGGGCATGCCGCCGTTCTGAACTTCGAACCACCGACGAGAGGAAGCACCGCATGAGCTCCGCCACCCCCGACGTCCAGACCGCCGCCCACCAGGCCGCTGCCGCTGCCGCGGCCAGCAGCAGCGAACTCATGGAGCAGATCCTCTACGAGGTCAAGCGCGTGGTCGTGGGGCAGGACCGCTTTCTCGAACGCGTGATGGTGGCCATGCTGGCCGAGGGCCACCTGCTGGTCGAAGGCGTGCCGGGCCTGGCCAAGACGCTCACCGTGAAGACCCTGGCCGACACGGTGCAGGGCCGCTTCAAGCGCATCCAGTTCACGCCCGACCTGGTGCCCGCCGACCTGGTGGGCACGCGCATCTACAACCAGAAGACGGGCGACTTCAGCACCTCGCTGGGCCCGGTGTTCGCCAACCTTCTGCTGGCCGACGAGATCAACCGCGCGCCGGCCAAGGTGCAAAGTGCGCTGCTCGAGGTGATGCAGGAGCGCCAGGTGACCATTGCCGGCGAGACGCACAAGGTGCCGCGCCCGTTCCTGGTCATGGCCACGCAGAACCCCATCGAGACCGAAGGCACCTACCCACTGCCCGAGGCGCAGGTGGACCGCTTCATGATGAAGGTGCTGGTGGACTACCCCACCGACGAGGAAGAGTTCGTCATCGTCGAGCGGGTGATCGGCCCGCCCGTGCAGGCCAGCCCCATCGCCACCACCGAGCAACTGGCGCTGCTGCAGGCGCAGGCGCGGCGTGTCTACGTCGACCCATCGCTCATCACGTACGCGGTGAAGCTGGTGTCGGCCACGCGCACGCCTGAAAAGCACGGACTCAAGGACATGCGCCGCTTCATCACCTTCGGCGCCAGTCCGCGCGCCAGCATCAACCTGACCGAAGGCGCGCGCGCCCTGGCCCTGTTGCGCGGCCGCAGCTATGCGCTGCCCGAGGACATGACCGACCTGGTGGCCGACGTGCTGCGCCATCGCGTCACGCTGTCGTACGAGGGGCTGTCCGAAGGGCTCACGCCCGACGGCCTCATCGACCGCATCATGCGTGCGGTGCCGGCGCCGGCACGGGTCATGGATCATGAAAAGCTGGTGGCGTAGAGACTGATATGGCGTTCTGGACCCGCAAGCGACATCAGGCTGCCAACGACGCCCTGCTGCACGAGCAGGCGGCGGCAGCCGGTGCCGAGCGTGCGCTGCGGCGGCTGGAGTGGACCGTCATCCGCCGCCTCGACGGCCTGCTGCAGGGCGACTACCGCACCCTGATGCGCGGCGCCGGACTGGACCTGGCGGACCTGCGCGAATACCAGCACCACGACGACGTGCGCCACATCGACTGGAACGTCACCGCCCGGCTGCAGGTGCCGCACGTTCGCGTGTTCACCGAAGACCGCGAGATGGCCGCCTGGTTCGTGCTCGACCTCAGCCGCTCGGTGGACTTCGGCTCCGGCCCGCGCGCCAAGCGCGAGATCTCGGCGGGCTTCGTGGGCGTGGTGGCGCGACTGCTCACTCGCCACGGCAACCGCGTGGGCGCCCTGGTCTACGGCAGCGAACTCGAAGCCGTGATTCCGCCGCGCACCGGCCGCGCGCATGTGCTGCACCTGCTGCACGCCATGGAACGACGCGCCGAGCCGCGCGGCGCCAAGCCCGGGGGCACCACCCGACTGGCCGAGCTGCTCGATGCGGCGGGCAACATGATCCGGCGCCGCTCCACCGTCTTCGTGGTGTCCGACTTCCTGAGCGCACCCGGCTGGGAAAAGCCGCTGGGCCGCCTCACGCAGCGCCACGAGGTGGTGGCGGTACGCCTGTCCGACCCGCTGGAGCAGCAGTTGCCCGACCTGGGCCTGGTGCCGCTGACCGATGCCGAAACCGGCGAGCAGCTGTGGGTGGACACGCACGACCGCGGGTTTCGCAAGCGCTTTGTCCGCCTGGCCCATGAACGCGAGGTGGCGCTGCGCGAGGCCCTGGCCCGCGCCGGCGTCGACACGCTGGAGCTGTCGACCGAGGACAACCTGGTGGAGGCGATCGTGCGCTTCGTCGACCTGCGCAAGCGGCGCATACGTGCCATCGGGCCCCAAGTGAAGGTGGTGGGATCATGAACTTCCTCTGGCCCCAGTTCCTCTGGCTGGCAGCGGCGTTGCCGGTGCTCGTGCTCCTGTACCTGTGGCTGCTGCGGCGCAAGAAGAAGATGGCGATCCGCTACGCCAGCCTGTCCATCGTGCGCGAGGCCATGGGCGTGGGCCAGAGCGTGCGGCGCCACATTCCGCCCATGCTGTTCCTGCTGGCCATGGCCGCGCTGGTGGTGGCGGCGGCGCGCCCGCTGGCGGTGGTGATGCTGCCGTCCAACCAGCAGACCATCATCCTGGCCATGGACGTGTCGGGCAGCATGCGCGCTGCCGACGTGCTGCCCACCCGGCTGGCCGCCGCTCAGGACGCGGCCAAGAAGTTCATCAAGGAATTGCCGCGCACCGTGAAGGTGGGCATCGTCGCCTTCGCGGGCACGGCGCAGCTGGCCCAGTTGCCCACCACCAACCGCGAGGACCTGGTCACCGCCATCGACTCCTTCCAGCTGCAGCGCGGCACCGCCACCGGCAACGGGCTGGTGATGGCGCTGTCCACGCTGTTCCCGGATGCGGGCATCGGCATCGACGACTTCGCGCCCAAGTCCATGCAGCGCGGCACGCCCATCGAGCAGGCGGGCAAGGAGCCCCGCAAGGAATTCGTGCCCGTGACGCCGGGGTCGTACACCTCGGCGGCGATCATCATGCTCACCGACGGCCAGCGCACCACCGGTGTCGACCCGCTGGACGCCGCGAAGATGGCGGCCGACCGAGGGGTGCGCGTCTACACCGTGGGCGTGGGCACGGTCGACGGAGAAACCATTGGCTTCGAAGGCTGGTCGATGCGCGTGCGGCTGGACGAGGACACGCTCAAGGCCATCGCCAACAAGACGCAGGCCGAGTACTTCTACGCCGGCACGGCCGAAGACCTGAAGAAGGTCTACGAAACGCTCAGCTCGCGCCTGACGGTCGAGAAGAAGGAAACCGAGATCTCGGCCCTGTTCGCGCTGGGCGCGGCGGCGCTGATGCTGCTGTCTGCGGGGCTGTCGCTGCTCTGGTTCAACCGGATTCTGTAGCCGCACGAGTTCGCGCCCCACTGGCGCCCCCTGCGGTGCGCCGCCTGCGGCGAAGCCTCGCCCCTGATGACGACGAACTAGACTAGTCGAACAACATCAGGGAGCGAGCATGAAGAAAGAATTGATCCACAAACTGCACCGAAGCTTTGAAGACTGCGCGCGGCAAGACAACCACGTGGAGTACTGGCTGGCTCGGGAGCTGCAAGTGCTGCTGGGCTATGCCCAATGGCGCAATTTTGAATTGGTCATCGACAAGGCAAAGATCGCTTGCCAGAAAACTGGACAAGTGATTGCCGATCATTTTGCTGACGTCAGCAAAATGATCGAGCTGGGAAACTCTGCCGAGCGCGATGTGGGGGACATCGCCCTCACCCGCTACGCCTGCTACCTGATCGCCCAGAACGGCGATCCACGCAAGGACGCCATTGCCTTTGCCATGACCTACTTTGCGGTGCAGACCCGCAAGCAGGAACTCATCGAGACGCGCATTGCCGAATGGGAACGACTGCAGGCGCGCGAGAAACTCACCTTGTCCCAGAAGGAACTTTCCGGCGTGCTGTTCGAGCGCGGCATCGACAGCCAGGGCTTCGGCCGCATCTTGAGCAAGGGCGACGCCGCGCTGTTCGGCGGCCTGAGCACCCAGAACATGAAGGATCGCCTAACCGTCCCCGATAGTCGACCACTTGCCGACTTTCTGCCGACGATCACGATCAAGGCAAAGGACTTCGCCAACGAGATCACCAACACCCAGGTGAAGCAGCAGGATCTGCACGGCGAAAACAGCATCACCCGGGAGCACGTCAAGAACAACCGCGATGTGCGCAAGCTGTTGACCGACCGGGACATCGTGCCCGAACAACTGCCCGCTGCCGAAGACACCAAGAAGCTCGAACGTCGGCTGAAGTCGGAAGCTAAGCAGCTACCGCGCCAAACGACCAGGCTGGGCGGCAAGGGCGCGTGACCTAATTCGCCAGCCGCCCGGTCGACAATCGCAGCACCCGGTCGCAGCGCGCCGCAAGTTGCTCATCGTGCGTGACCACCACGAACGCCGTGCCGCGCTCGTGCGCCAGCTTGAGCATCAAGGCGAACACGCTGTCGGCCGTGGCCCGGTCCAGGTTGCCGGTGGGTTCGTCCGCCAGCACGCAATCGGGTTGGGTGACCAGGGCGCGGGCAATGGCCACGCGCTGGCGCTCGCCGCCCGAGAGTTCCGCCGGGCGGTGCGCCAGGCGCTCCCCCAAGCCCACCGCTGCCAGCATGCGCGTGGCGGCGTCGCGTGCCGCCGCCGGTGGCTCGCGGCGGATCTTCAGCGGCATGGCCACGTTGTCCAGCGCACTGAACTCGGGCAGCAGGTGGTGGAACTGGTAGACAAAGCCCAGGTGCCGGTTGCGCAGGCGTCCCTGCTCGGCAGCGTCCACGTGCGCCAGGTCCTTGCCGTGCAGCTCCACGGTGCCGGAGGTGGGCGCATCCAGCCCGCCCATCAGGTGCAGCAACGTGCTCTTGCCCGAGCCCGATGCGCCCACGATGGCCAGCGTTTCGCCGGCGTTCACGTCCAGGTCCACGCCGTGAAGCACGGTGAGGTCGATGCGTCCTTCGTGAAAGCGCTTGGCCAGGCCGCGCACGCGCAGCACGACGCCCTGGGCCCTTTTGCTGCTTGCGAGATCACTCATAGCGCAGCGCCTCCGCGGGGTTGACGCGGCTCGCGCGCCAGCTCGGATACAGCGTGGCGGCGAAGGCGAGGATGAGCGAGATGACGGTGATGGGAACGATGTCCGATTGCTGCGGATCGCTGGGCATGCGGCTGATGAGGTAGATGTCCTTGGGCAGGAAGCTGGCGTGGAAGAGCCGCTCGAGGAAAGGCACGATCACGTCGATGTTGTAGGCGATGCCCAGGCCGAGCAGCAGCCCGCCCAGCGTGCCGATCACGCCCACCATGGCGCCCTGCACCACGAAGATGCCCATGATGCTGCGCGGACTGGAGCCCAGCGTGCGCAGGATGGCGATGTCGGCGCGCTTGTCGGTCACCGTCATCACCAGCGTCGAGACCAGGTTGAAGGCCGCCACCGCCACGATCAGCGTGAGGATGATGAACATCATGCGTTTTTCCACCTGCACCGCCGCGAACCACGTGCGGTTCTGGCGCGTCCAGTCACGGATGAGGAAGGAGCCAGGCAGCGTCACCGCCAGCTCGTCCGCCACCTGGCGGGCCTGGTGCAGGTCCTTGAGCTTCAGGCGGATGCCGCTGGGCCCTTCGAGCCGGAACACCTTGGCCGCGTCCTGCACATGGATCATGGCCAGCGCCGAGTCGTATTCGTAGTGGCCTGAGTCGAAGGTGCCCACCACCTTGAACTGCTTCAGGCGCGGCACCACGCCGGCCGGCGTGACCTGCCCCCCAGGGGCGATGAGCGTGACCGTATCGCCTTCGCGCACATAGAGCGAACGCGCCAGGTCGCCGCCCAGCACGATTCCGAATTCGCCGGGCACCAGCCGGTCGAGCGCGCCCTTGTTGGCCGTGGTGGCAATGTCGGTCACCTGCGGCTCCAGCGTGGGCTCGATGCCGCGCACCAGCACGCCCTTCATGTCTTCGCCGCGCGCCAGCAGCGCCTGCGCGCCGATGAAGGGCGCGGCGCCTATCACCTGCGGGTTCTTTTTCGCGTCGGCGGTGATGGAGTCGATGTCCGGCAAGGCCTGGCCGTCGCGCGAGAAGATCTCGATGTGCGAGACCACGCCCAGCATGCGGTCGCGCACTTCCTTCTGGAAGCCGTTCATGACCGACAGCACGATGATCAGCGCCGCCACGCCCAGCGCAATGCCGAGCATCGAGACGCCGGAGATGAAATTGATGAAGCCGTTGCGCCGCGTGGCTCGGCCGGCGCGCGTATAGCGCCAGCCCAGCTGCAGCTCGTAGGGAAGTTTCATTTCGACGAATACACGGCACGCCGGCCGCGGGATGAGCCAATCGGGGAATTGTGGCATCCCGGACAATAGGCCCATGCCTGCATCGGTGCCCGCCAGTTCCCCCCATCATCTCCTCATCGCCTACGCCGGGCGCAGCACGCCAGCAATCCGCGCCGCCCTGCCCTCGCTGAAGCTGCCGAACCTGCAGCGCCTGCTCGCCCGCCTGCAACCCGTTGGCCAGGACATGCAGGACGAATCCAGCCAGTCGCCGCCGCACGAGCGGGCGCTGGCCGCGGCGCTGGGCTTGCCGACCACTGACGGCCTCATTCCCTGGGCCGCCAGGCAGGCACGGCAGTTCGGCCTGCCGCCGGCACCGCCCGGCCAGGGCTGGGGGCTGATGACGCTGTGCCACTGGCAGGTGGGCATCGACGACGTGGCGCTGGGCGACCCGGGCATGCTGCAGATTGCCGCCGATGAATCGGCTGCGCTGCTTGCGGCCGTGCGCCCCTTCTTCGACGAAGACGGCATCGCCGTCCACCCCACGCCCGACCCCAGCCGCTGGCTGGCCCTGAGCCCCTTGTTCGACGGCCTGCCGACTGCATCGATCGACCGGGCGGTGGGTTTCCCGATTTCCGAATGGTCGCCACAAGGCGAAGCGGCCCGCCCGCTGCGCCGGCTGCAGAACGAAATGCAGATGCTGCTCTACACCCACCCGGTCAACGACGCACGCGCCGAGCGCGGCGTGCCGGCCATCAACTCCTTCTGGCTCAGCGGCACCGGCGCGCTGGCCCACGAAACGCAGCCCGATCCGGCCGGCGTTGCGCTGGACGACAGCTTGCGCGCCGCGGCAACGCGGGACGACGACGCCACCTGGGCACAGGCCTGGCAGGCGCTCGACGCGCAGCGAATCGCGCCCCTCGTGGCCCAGGCGGAGCGCGGAGTGGCCGTGCAGATCACCTTGTGCGGCGACCGCGCCGCCCGCAGCTTTGCACCGCGCGCGAGCACAGGGCTCGCATCCTTCGCACGACGGTTGTTCGAGCGCGCTCCCACCACCGCAGAAGTGTTGGGCACCCTATGAAGATCACCGCCCGCGACATTCCCCCACGCAGCGCCTGGGCGCTGGAGCAAGCCGGCGTGCATCCGCTGCTGGCGCGCCTGTTCGCCGCACGCGGCGTGTGCGCCAAGGACGAACTGGACGACGGCCTGGCACGGCTGCTGCCGCCAAACACGTTGCATGGCACGCGCGAAGCCGCGGTGCTGCTGGCCGACGCCATCCAGAACGACAAGCGCCTGTGCATCGTGGCCGACTACGACTGCGACGGCGCCACGGCCTGCGCAGTGGGCCTGCGCGGCCTCAGGCGCCTGGGTGCAAGAAACGTGAGCTACCTGGTGCCCGACCGCGTGGCCGACGGCTACGGCCTCACGCCCGGCATTGCCCAGCGCGTGGCCGACACAGGCGCCGACATGCTCATCACCGTGGACAACGGCATCGCCAGCGTGGAAGGCGTGGCCGCCGCCAAGGCGCTGGGCCTTTCAGTGCTGGTCACCGACCACCACCTGCCCGGCCCCGAGCTGCCGGCGGCCGATGTGCTGGTCAATCCCAACCAGCCGTGCTGCGAGTTCCAGAGCAAGAGCATTGCCGGCGTGGGCGTCATGTTCTATGTGCTGATGGCGCTGCGCTCGGAGTTGCGCGAACGCGGCGCCTTCGAGGCACGGCCCGCCGCCGGGCAGCCCCAAGGCGGGCCAGCCCCCACGGTCGTGCAGCAGCCCAAGCTCGACGACCTGCTGCCCCTGGTGGCGCTGGGCACCGTGGCCGACGTGGTGCGGCTGGACGCCAACAACCGCCGACTGGTGGCGCAGGGCCTGCGCCGCATCCGCGCGGGTGCCATGCCGGCCGGGTTGTCGGCGCTGTTCAAGGCAGCGGGCCGCACGGCGGCGGCCGCCACCACCTTCGACTTCGGTTTTGCACTGGGCCCGCGCATCAACGCGGCCGGGCGCCTGGCCGACATGACGCTGGGCATCGAATGCCTGAGCACCGACGACGCAACGCGCGCCGAGGAGCTGGCGCGCATGCTCGACGAGATCAACCGCGAGCGCCGCGGCATCGAGGGCGAGATGCGCGAGCAGGCGCTGCGCGTGGCCGAATCGCTCTTTGCGCCAGGGCAGGCTGCGCCAGCGGCCGTCACCGTGTTCAACGCGGACTTCCACGAAGGCGTGGTGGGCATCGTGGCCTCGCGCATCAAGGACCGCTTTCATCGGCCCACCTTCGTCTTCGCCGCCAGCGGCGCCGAGGGCAAGGCGCACGAGCTCAAGGGCTCTGGCCGGTCGATTCCGGGCTTTCACCTGCGCGACGCGCTGGACTTGGTGGCCAAGCGCCATCCCGGCGTGCTGCTGCGCTTTGGCGGCCACGCCATGGCAGCGGGCTGCACCGTGGCACGCGATCGGCTGGCCGAATTCCAGGCCGCGCTGGCCGAGGTGGCCGCCGAATGGCTGGACGCCTCCACCCTCACCCGCCGGCTCGACACCGACGGGCCGCTGGCCCCCGAGTACCTGCGCATCGACCTGGTCGACACGCTGCAGCGCGAGGTCTGGGGCCAGGGATTCGCGCCGCCCACCTTCAGCGAAGAACTCGAAGTGCTGTCCCAGCGCCTTGTGGGGGAAAAGCACCTGGCACTGAAGCTGCGTCATCATGGGCGACCGGTGGATGGCATCTGGTTCGGCCACACCGAGCCCCTGCCTGCACGCGCCATGCTCGCCTTCCGACTGGAGGCCGACGAGTGGCAGGGCGTGCGCAGGGTGCGCCTGATGATCGAGGGCGCCGAGCTGCCCGCCGATGTCGCCAAGCAAGGAGAAAAATCATGAGAAGAATCAGCCATGCCGCCTGGGCATGCGCAGCCTTTGCCGCCGCGCTCGCCGGCTGCACCACTGCATCGCCCGACAACCAGGGTTCGTCGGCGCCGCAGGGCCCGCCCATCCACTTCAGCTGCAGCGACGGCTCCAAGCTGGTGGCACGCTACAGCCAGCCCGACACCCGCACGCTGTGGCTGCGCCGCGCCGACGGCGCGGCGGAGTTGAAGTCGCAGCCGGCGGCCAGCGGCTCGCGCTACGAAGGCTCCGACGTGAGCTTCTGGGAACACCAGGGCCAGGTGCAGTTGCGCTGGGGCCCCTATGCCGCGCCCCTGACTTGCGTGCGCGCAACCGGTTGAACGAACAAGCAATCAGACGAACGGAAAAGGAACAATGGCCGTGGGCTGGTACTCGATGCTGAAGATGGTCCCCTGGGCCGACGTGATCAGCAATGCACCGCAGATCGCGGATGCTGCCAAGAAGCTGTGGGGCAACGTCGCCAAGCGCCCGCCACCGGGGCCGGGCGACGCCGAAACCACCGAGGCCGCGCTGATGGCCCGCTCGCCCGCCGACCAGTTGGTCGAGCTGCAGTCGCGCGTGGATGAATGCGAGGTGGCCATTACCGAGCTGCACACGCAGATGGTGGCCTCCACCAAGCTGATCGAGACCCTGGCCAGCCAGAACACGCTGCTGGTCAGCCGCGTGGAAGCCAACCGGGTGCTGGTGCGCTGGCTGGTGGCCGTGGTGGTGGTGCTGGCCGTTGCGGTCGTGGCCCTGTGGTGGGGCCGCGCCGCCTGAGCGGAAATCAGGCCGCCCCGTCGCCCGCCTTGGCCAGCAGCGAGACCAGCTCGGGCACCAGCGTATCGGGCGTGCCCTGCGCCACGGCGCGCTCGTAGGTCAGCTGCACGCCTTCGGCAATGGCACGGGCGGCGCCGCTGTCCTGTGCCATCTGCGTGTAGTAGCCCAGGTCCTTCAAGGCGTTGCTCATGGCAAAGCGCAGGCCGGTGGCGTCGCGCGCCAGCAGGTAGGGCTTGAGGCGCTCCAGCGCCACGCCGCCGCCGCCGCCCTTGGCCAGCACGTCCACCAGCACCTCGGGCGCCACCTGTGCGCGCTCTGCGTGCGCGGCGGCTTCGGCCACCAGGGCCACGGTGCCCAGCGACACGTAGTTGTGCAAGAGCTTCATGCGGTGGCCGCTGCCCACCGGACCGCACAAGGTGATGTTTTCGGCAAAGCAGGCCAGCAGCGGACGCACCTGGTCGAACAGGGCCTGGTCGGCGCCCACCAGCAGGTTCAGCCGGCCTTCTGCCGCTTCCTTGGGGGTGCGCGTCATGGCCGAATCCATGAAGCGGCCGCCGGCCTGTGCCACGCGCGCCGCCAGGCGCTCGGTGGAGGCGGGAATGGCGGTCGACAAGTCGATGACCACCGTGCCGGCTCGCAGGCCCAGCAGTGCGCCGTCCTGCTCGCCCAGCAGCACCGCCTCGACCTGGGGGCTGCCGGTCACGCACAGCATCAGCACATCGACCTGCGCGGCCAGCTCGTTGGCACGCTGCGCGGTACGCACCCCGGCGGCCCGCAGGCTGTCCAGCGGCTGGTTGCCCGCGTGCTCCAGCACCGTGAGCGCATGCCCGTGCTTGAGGATGTTGGTGGCAATGCCGTGGCCCATCAGGCCCACGCCGATCAGGCCGACATTCAGTTTCTTCATTCGCTTGTCTCGCTGTGAGGTATTGCTTGAAGGCTGCATTGTCGTTGCCAGGGGCAAGCAGCGCAGGCGCCGGGGCTCAGGGCTTGCCGGCGAAATCGAAGACCTGGTTCAGCCCCACCGTGTAGACCGTCTCGCCACCACCCAGCCCGAGTCGCGCCACGCTCAGGTCGATGCTGGTCCGCGGCGAGAGCTGCCAGCTCAGGCCCACACGCGAACCCCACTGCGAGAAGGCGCGGTTGCGCTCGGCAATGAGCGCCAGTTCGGGCAGCACATTCCACTGCACTTGCAGGCCACCGCGCGAGGTGCGCTCGCCACTGCCAGGCGCCCAGTCGGCGCCCAGGTTGGCATTGAATGCCAGCGGCTCCAGCGCCTGCCAGGTCAGGGCCAGCACGCCCTGCCCGCCCCAGCGGCCGCCGCGGCTCACGTCCTTCTGTGCGCCGGCCGACACGGCTGCCGACAACGGTGCGTTGGCTTCCCGGCCGAAGAAGGTCCACTTCACCTGCGGGCCGAAAAAGTCGGCCCTGGCACGGCTGCGCACGGCGTCCGCATTGAGGCCCAGCTCCACCACGCCCACGCCGCACGCCGGCCCCACGTGGGCCAGGTTGGTGTTGGTGCGTTTGCCGTAGCTGTCCCACAGCTCCACCTGGCACTGGCCCGCATCCAGCGTGCCGGCGTCGTCCACTTCGAAATGGCCGCCGGCATGCACCGCCGTCGCAGCAGCCAGGCAGGCCAGCGCGGCAGGCCCGCGGCCCCTCCAGGAATTCATGCGCATTCTTTTCATTGACCGCCGATCATGCGCGCGCAGCACGACACAAACATGAACGGCCCGGCGCCGGCCCTCAGATCTCGGCGCCCGGCATGAGCTCCCGAATGCGCTTGATGGCCACGCCCGCCGCGGCGGTGCGCGTCTCCACGCCCAGCTTCACGTACACCCGCTCCAGGTGCTTCTTGGCCGTGGCCGGGCTGCTGCCGATGATCTCGCCGATGTCGCGGTTGGTCTTGCCCTTGACCACCCAGTACAGCACCTCGGCCTCGCGCGGCGTGAGCCCCAGCGACAGGCTCATGGCCTCGATCACCGCCGTGTCCGAGGCCTCGCGCATGATGATCAGCCACTCGTCGCCGTCGTCGTCGTGGCCGGTCTGCTGGTGCAGGCGCAGGCTCAGCCGCTCGCTGCCCTGCTCGATGACCAGCGGCGGCGGCTCGATGTGCCGAAACTGTGCGTCGGGCAGGTGGCGGCGCAGCCAGTCGAGCACCGGCGCGGGCGTCTCGGGGGCCTGGGTGCCGCAGTAGCGCGCCAGCAGTTCGCGCGCCAGCGCGGTCTGCCAGATGATGCGGCCCTCGGGCCAGCGCACCGTGGCGCTGGCATAGCCGAAGGCGTCGAGCGCATTGCGCGCCTGCCCGGCCTGGCGCGCCTGTTGCCTGGCCTGCCGGGCGCCCTGCAGGTGCACGTTCATGCGTGCCAGCACTTCCTTGGGCTTGATGGGCTTGGTGACGTAGTCCACGCCGCCCGCCTCCAGCGCGGCCACCAGGTGCTCGGTGTCGGTCAGGCCCGTCATGAAGATGATGGGAATGTGCGCAGTGGCCGCGTCGGCCTTCAGGCGGCGCGCGACCTCGAAGCCGTCCATGCCCGGCATCACCGCATCGAGCAGTACCACGTCGGGCCGGGCTTGCGCGGCACGGGTCAGGGCCTGCTCGCCGGTGGTCGCCACCAGCACCGTGTAGCCGCTTTCGTCCAGCGCATCGTGCAGCACCGCCAGGTTGTCGGGCACGTCGTCCACGATGAGCACCAGGTCGCCGGTGCCGCTTGCGGCATCACGCAGGTTGTGCACCAGGGTGTTCATTCGAGCTCCGCCAGCGAACGGGCCAGCGCGTCCAGCTGGAACTGCCTGGCCATTGCGCGCTGCTTGTCGGCCCACGGGCCGCATTCGGGCTGCACGCGTTCGATCTCGTCGAGCTGGTTCATGATGCCGCGCAAATAGCCCAGGTTCACCGCCTCCTCCAGCAGACGGATGCGCTCGTGCGACGGGCGCACCAGCGGCGCATCGGCCGCGCCGCGTCCAGGCGGCACGCTGGCGGCTTCGCCGGTGGTCCAGCGCAGTTGCAGGCGCTGTTCCAGCCAGTCGAGCAGTTCGCTGTGGCGAACCGGCTTGACCAGGAAGTCCTCCGGCGTGATGCCCACGTCGTTCTCCAGGCGCTTGTCGAAGGCGTTGGCCGAGACGATGGCCACCGCGGTCGCGGCCAGGCCCAGCCTGCGCGCGCGGCGGATGGTCTCCCAGCCGTCGATGCCGGGCATGGCCAGGTCGACGAACATGGCGTCGGGCTTCAGGCCCGCGGCAATCAGGTCGAGCGCATCGTGGCCGCTGGCCGCCGTGCGCAGTTCGAAGCCCAGCGGCACGAGCAGGTCTTCGAGCAACTGGCGGTCAGCCTCTTCGTTGTCCACCACCAGCACGCGTCGCCGCAGGCCTTCATAGCCACGCCGCGCGACTGCGGGCCTGGGCGAAGACGGAAGCGAACGCTGACCCTGCGCCGAGTCGCCCCCCAGCGGCTCGTGCACCCTTGGCACGAACAGCCGCACGCTGAACACCGTGCCGCTACCGGGCGTGCTGCGCACCGACATCTCGCCGCCCATGAGGTCGGTGAGCATCTTGGCAATGGTCAGCCCCAACCCGGCGCCGGTGGTCGACTGGCCTGCGCTCGCGCCGCGCGCGAAGGGCTCGAACACCCGCTCGATCTCCTGCGCCGACATGCCCGGGCCGGTGTCCTCGATCTCCAGCGTGGCGAACTCGCGCGCATATCGGATGCGCCAGCACACCTGACCGCGCGCCGTGAACTTGATGGCATTGCCCAGCAGGTTGATGAGGATCTGGCGCACCCGCTTCTCGTCGGCGCGCACCACGTCGGGCAGCTTGCCGGCAGCCTCGTAGCGAAACGCCAGGCCCTTTTCCGAGGCCTGCAGCTCGAACATGTCGGCCAGCTCCTGCATGGCGTCGGCAAAGCGCATGGGCCGCGCATTGAGGCTGAGCTTGCCGGCCTCGATGTGGGCGATGTCCAGCGTACCCTCGATGAGCGAGAGAAGGTGCTCGCCACCGCGCTTGATCACCGCCACCGCCTGGCGCCGGTGCGGCGGCACGGCGCTGTCTTCGCCCATGAGCTGCGCGTAGCCCAGGATGCTGTTGAGCGGCGTGCGCAGCTCGTGGCTGATGGCGCTGATGTAGCGGCTCTTGGCCTGGTTGGCGGCATCGGCACTGTGCTTGGCGGCCTGCAGGGCGCGATCGGTTTCGCGGTGCAGCTCGATCTCGCGCATGAGCAAATGGGTCTGCCGGTTGGATTCTTCCTGCGCCACCTTTCGGCTCTGGTGCGCCAGCACCAGCCACCAGGCCACGATGCCGGCAATGACCAGCAGCGCCATGTAGGCCTTGAGGAAGGCGGACCTCAATGCCGACTGCACCTCGGCCGCAGCATTGGCATCGGCCAGTGCACGCAGCTCCTGCTGGTAGAGCACACCGAACACCGCCGCCAGCAGCGGCACGATCACCAGGGCCAGCAGCACGAAGTGGCCCAGGCCCGTGTCCAGGTAGCGCCAGCTGCGCCGGGGCAACACCCAGCGCAGCACGGCGGACCACTGCGAAGCCAGGCTTGCGTGCGGCTTGCACAGGTCGCCGCAACGCGCGTCGAGCGTGCAGCACAGCGAGCAGATGGGGCCCTGGTAGGCGGGGCAATGGGCCATGTCGGGCCCTTCGTATTCGCGGTCGCAAATCACGCAGCGCCGCACGTCCATGCGCTGGTAGCGATGCTGCTCTTGCGCGGGCCGGGCCAGGTAGTACTTGCCACGCGTGGCCCATGCGATGAGCGGCGCGGCCACGAAGGCCGTTCCCAGCGCGATGAGCGCCGAGAACGCCTGTGCCAGCGGCCCGAACACGCCCAGGTACGCCGTGATCGACAGCGCCGAAGCCAGCGCCATGGCGCCCACCCCCACCGGGTTGATGTCCCACAGATGCGCCCGCTTGAACTCCACGCCCGGTGGCGACAGGCCCAGCGGCTTGTTGACCACCAGGTCTGCCACCACCGCCATCATCCACGCGATGGCGATGTTGGCGTACAGGCCCAGCACGTCGCCCAGCGCCTCGAACACGTTCATCTCCATCAGCATGAAGGCGATGAGCGTGTTGAACACCACCCACACCACGCGTCCCGGGTGGCTGTGCGTCACGCGCGAGAAGAAGTTGCTCCACGCCAGGCTGCCGGCATAGGCGTTGGTGACGTTGATCTTGAGCTGCGAGATCACCACGAAAAGCGCCGTGGCCCACACCGCCCACGCGAAGTTGGGAAAGACGTATTCGTAGGCCGCCAGGTACATCTGGTTGGGGTCCACCGCGCGCTCGGGCGGCACCATGTGCGAGATGGCCAGGTACGCCAGCAGCGCGCCGCCCAGCATCTTGGCCACGCCCAGCACCACCCAGCCCGGCCCGCCGGCCAGCACGCCCATCCACCACCGGCCGCGGTTGGCTTCTGTACGCGCCGGCATGAAGCGCAGGTAGTCGGCCTGCTCGCCCATCTGAGTGATCAGCGCGATACCGACCGTGAGCGCAGCACCAAAAAGGGGAAGCTGGAACTCGGCCGATGCGCTCCTTGCCCCGTTGTAGTGCGCAATGCCTGCAAACGCACCAGGATCGCGCACCAGCACAAAGGCAAATGGCACCACCAGCATGAGCAGCCAGATGGGTTGGGTCCACAACTGCAGCCGGCTGATGGCCGACACGCCATGCGTGACCAGCGGAATGACCACCAGCGCACACACTAGGTAGCCCCAGGCCGGCGGCACGCCCAGCGCCAGCTCCAGCGCATAGGCCATCACCGCGGCTTCCAGCGCGAAGAAGATGAAGGTGAAGGACGCGTAGATGAGCGAGGTGATGGTCGAGCCGATGTAGCCGAAGCCGGCGCCACGGCTGAGCAGGTCCATGTCCACGCCATAGCGCGCCGCATAGACGCTGATGGGCAACCCCGCCAGGAAGATGATGAGCCCCGTGCACACGATGGCCCAGAAGGCGTTGATGAAGCCGTACTGAACCAGCAGCGTGGCGCCCACCGCCTCCAGGATCAGGAACGAGGCTGCGCCGAAGGCCGTGTTGGTCACGCGAAACGCCGACCATTTGCGAAAGCGCTGCGGCGTGTAGCGCAGGGCGTAATCTTCCAGCGTCTCGCTGGCCACCCAGCTGTTGTAGTCGCGCCGGATCTTGACGATGCGCTGCGGCGCCTCGGTGGCGTCCGGCGCGGGGCTTGCTGCAACAACGGGTGGAAGGGGCGAACTCACACTCCCTGCGGTGCAACAGTCGTGCCGGGACACATGCAAGGCACGATCGTTGCAAGCCCAAGGGGCAGTCGATAAGGTCCGGCCCCATGGAACTCACACCCCGAGAAAAAGACAAGCTCCTGATCTTCACAGCCGCCCTGCTGGCCGAGCGCCGCCGGGCAAGAGGCCTCAAGCTCAACTACCCCGAAGCCGTTGCGACCATCTCCGCCGCCGTGATGGAGGGCGCGCGCGACGGCAAGAGCGTGGCCCAGCTCATGAGCGAGGGCCGCGCCGTGCTCACCCGCGCCGACGTGATGGAAGGCGTGGCCGAGATGATTCCCGACATCCAGGTGGAAGCCACTTTCCCCGACGGTACCAAGCTGGTAACCGTCCACCAGCCCATCGTCTGACCGACCAACCAACAAGAAGGAAAAAAAACCTCATGCGCAACGCAGCAATCAAGACCTTGGCCGTGGCCGCCCTCGCCTTGCCGCTGGCGGCCCTGGCCCACACCGGCGCCGATGCCGGCGGGCACCACCACGGCCTGGCCGCCGGCTTCATGCATCCGCTGACCGGCGCCGACCACCTTGCCGCGATGGTCGCGGTGGGCCTGTGGAGCGCGCTGGCCGCGCGCCGCGCCTGGCCCGACCTGCTGTGGGCGCCGCTGGCGTTTGCCGGCATGCTGCTGGTGGGCGCGCTGATGGGCCTGGCCGGGCTGCAACTGCCGGCCGTGGAGCCGATGATTGCCGCCTCGCTGCTGGTGCTGGGGCTGCTGGTGGCCACGCGCGTTCACTTGCCGGTGGGCGTGGCGGTCTCGGTGGTGGGGCTGTTCGCCATCTTCCACGGCGTGGCCCACGGCCATGAACTGGCGGGCGAGCACGATGCCGCGCTCACCCTGGCCGGCATGGTGGGCGCCACCTTGCTGCTGCACACCGCGGGCATCGCCATCGGGTGGGCGCTGCGCCATGCAAACGCCTGGCTGCCGCGCATTGCAGGTGCCGGCGTGCTGGCGCTGGGCGGGGCACTGCTGGCGCAAGCCGTCTGAGCCGCGCGGTCGTCATCATGATTCCAGGCGAACTCATCACCGACGCCGGCGACCACGTGCTCAATCGCGGCCGCCGCACCCTCACCCTGGTCGTGCAAAACACCGCGGACCGTCCGATCCAGGTTGGCTCGCACTACCACTTCGCCGAAACCAATGGCGCTCTCGGCTTCGACCGGGAAGCGGCGCATGGCATGCGGCTGAACATTGCCTCGGGAACGGCCGTGCGATTCGAGCCGGGCCAGCAACGCACTGTGGAGCTGTGCGACTTCGGCGGCGAACGCATGGTCTACGGCTTTCGCGGCCTCGTGCAAGGAAAACTCTGAACATGGCCACCATCGGAAGACGTGCCTACGCCGAAATCTTCGGCCCCACCGTGGGTGACCGCCTGCGCCTGGCCGACACCGACCTCGTGATCGAGGTGGAAGAGGACTACACCCTGCGCGCCGGCGGCTACGGCGAGGAAGTGAAGTTCGGCGGCGGCAAGACCATCCGCGACGGCATGGCCCAGGGCCAGCGCACGCGCGCCCAGGGCACGGTCGACACCGTGATGACCAACGCCCTCATCCTGGACCACTGGGGCATCGTCAAGGCCGACATCGGGCTGCGCGACGGCCGCATCGTCGCCATCGGCAAGGCTGGCAACCCCGACGTGCAGCCAGGCGTGGACATCGTCATCGGCCCGGGCACCGAAGTCATCAGCTGCGAGGGCAACATCGTCACGGCCGGCGGCATCGACAGCCACATCCACTTCATCTGCCCGCAGCAAATTGAAGAAGCGCTGGCCTCGGGCGTGACCACCATGCTGGGCGGCGGGACCGGCCCGGCCACCGGCACCTTTGCCACCACCTGCACGCCCGGCCCCTGGCACATCGAGCGCATGCTGCAGGCGGCCGATGCATTCCCCATGAACCTGGGCTTTCTGGGCAAGGGCAATGCCAGCCTGCCCGATGCACTGCACGAGCAGATCGATGCCGGCGTGATCGGGCTGAAACTGCATGAAGACTGGGGCACCACGCCAGCGGCCATCAGCAACTGCCTGGACGTGGCCGATGCCACCGACACGCAGGTGGCGATCCACTCCGACACACTCAACGAATCGGGCTTCGTGGAGAACACGATTGCGGCCGTGGGCGGGCGCGCCATCTGCGCCTTCCATACCGAAGGCGCGGGCGGCGGCCATGCGCCGGACATTCTTCGCGTGGTGGGCGAGGCAAACTTCCTGCCTTCTTCCACCAACCCCACCATGCCCTACACGGTGAACACGCTGGACGAGCACGTGGACATGCTCATGGTGTGCCATCACCTGGACGCCGGCATTGCCGAGGACCTGGCCTTTGCCGAGAGCCGCATCCGCAAGGAGACCATCGCGGCCGAGGACATCCTGCACGACATGGGCGCCATCAGCATGATGAGCAGCGACAGCCAGGCCATGGGCCGGGTCGGCGAAGTCATCATCCGCACCTGGCAGACCGCGCACAAGATGAAGCTGCAGCGCGGCAAGCTGGCGCAAGACAACGAGCGCAACGACAACTTCCGCGCCAGGCGCTACGTGGCCAAGTACACCATCAACCCGGCCATCGCCCACGGCATCAGCCACGAGGTGGGCAGCGTCGAGGTGGGCAAGTGGGCCGACCTGGTGGTGTGGAAGCCGGCCTTCTTCGGCGTGAAGCCCTTTGCCATCATCAAGGGCGGCAGCATTGCCATGGCGGCAATGGGCGACCCGAATGCATCCATCCCGACGCCGCAGCCGGTGCACTACCGGCCCATGTTCGGCGCCTTCGGTCGCTCGCTGGCCAAGAGCTCGCTCACCTTCGTCTCGCAGGCGGGCCTGGCGGCGGGCATTGGCGAGCGCTACGGGCTGCAAAAGACGCTGTCGGCAGTGCGGGGCATCCGCGGCGTGCGCAAGAAGGACATGGTGCACAACGGCCTGGCACCCAGGATGGAGATCGACGCGCAGACCTATGCGGTGCGGGCCGATGGGCAGTTGCTGACCTGCGAGCCGGCGACGCTGCTGCCGATGGCGCAGCGGTATTTCCTGTTTTGAATGTCAGCCTTGGCTCGCCTTGAGGTTGTCACGAATCCATTGCGCAAAAGAAGATTCGTCAGCCTCACCTGCCGCAAGCTGCAAGGTCTTGAGCACGCAGTCCTCGTCCGAGGCGGTGAGTTCGAATCCATTTTGATCAAGGAAAAGTTCGACCGCCACGAATGCCGTTCTCTTGTTGCCATCGACAAACGGATGGTTGCGCGCAATACCGAAGGCATAGCTCGCCGCCAGATCGGCTGCGTCCGGCGATTCGTAGCTTGCACGATGCTGAGGACGCCCCAACGCAGACGCCAACATGCCCTCATCCCTGACCCCTCCAGGCCCGCCGTGCTCCGCCAACTGCTCATCGTGCACCGCTTTGAGGACCCTCGGATTCAGCCAGATCCAGTTGTCATTGGCCGCGGTCATTTGGCGAGTTCACGCAGGACGTTGCGGCGCTTCTTCATGATGCGGCGCGCAGCCTCCATCTGCCGTGCAAACTCATCGTCGTATGGACTGAGCGTGACGCCACCATCTGCAGACCGGGTGGCGTAGACCGTGTCGCCTTTGCCCACGTTCATGCTCGACAGCAATTCCTTTGGCAGGATGACGCCGACAGAATTTCCGATCTGGGTCAGCTTGATCGCAGACATGGCAGCCTTCGTGACTCTTGAGTTATAACAATCGTTATATTATTCGACCCTGCTACTTGTCGCAACCTGACATGCTCACCGCCAACAAACTCATGCCGCAGGGCCAGGGCCTGGCCTCGGTTCTCATCAAGCGCGCCGCCACCATCGAACTGGACTGGGACGTGCGCCAGAAGAGCCGCTTCGACGCCACCGACTCGCAGGGCCGCAGCATCGGCGTCTTCCTGCCGCGCGGCACCGCCGTGCGCGGGGGCGACGTGCTGGTAGCCGAAGACGGCTCGCTCATCCGTGTCATCGCTGCGCCGCAGCCGGTGCTGCGCATCACCCACTGCAGCGCCCACGGCACGCCCTTCGACCTGACACGCGCCGCCTATCACCTGGGCAACCGGCACGTGGCCATCGAGCTCAAGCCCGACCACTTGAAGATCGAGCCCGACCATGTGCTGGCCGACATGCTGCGCGCCATGCACCTGATCGTGGTGCAGTCGGAAGAGGCCTTTGAACCCGAGGGCGGCGCCTATGCGTCGCACGGCCACTCGCACGGCGGCGGCGACCACGGTCACGGCCATTCGCATGGCGGCGGCGATGTCAAGGCCAAGCCGCTCGTGCTTGCGCCGGAGTTGCTTGACGCGCACGACGATCACGGCCACCACCACAACCACTCGCACGGCGGCCACTCGCACTGATGCCGGACAAGGAAGAAGCCACCGCCTCCAGCCTGCTCCAGCTCATCTGGCTGGCTTCTCCTGCGCTGCCGGTGGGTGGCTTCTCCTATTCGGAGGGGCTGGAGGCTGCGGTAGAGCTCGCTGGCGTGGGCACCGAACAGGCCGCCGCCGAATGGCTTGCCGACCAGTTGCACTTGAGCCTGGCGCGCGGCGACCTGGCCGTGGTGGCGCAGGCCATGCCCGCCTGGAACGCCGGCAACAGCGAACGCATCGCCCAGCTCAACGCCTGGGTCCTGCAGACACGCGAGAGCGCGGAGTTTGTCTTGCAGACCGTGCAGATGGGCCACTCCTTTGTCGAGTGGCTCAAGCTGCATCACTCGGACGCGGCGAGCATCTTCGCCAACGGCAGCGTGAGCTACCCCATTGCCTTCGCCTTCGCAGCCCAGCGCGCGGGCGCCACGTTGCGCGACGGGTGCCTGGCCTTTGCCTTTGGGTGGGCCGAGAACATGGTGGGCGCCGCCGTGAAGGCGGTGCCGCTGGGCCAGAGCGCCGGCCAGCGCATGCTCGGCCGCCTGGCCGCCGAGATTCCCGATGCGGTGCGGCGGGCGATGGCCTTGTCCGATGATGAGCGCCAGGCGTTTTCGCCCATGCTCGCCGTGCTGTCGGCACAGCACGAAACCCAGTATTCCCGGCTTTTCAGAAGCTGACCCTTTCCCCACCCCGACCACGAGTTCGCAACCATGAGCGCCGCACTGCACCACATCCCCAACCGCACCAAGAAGCTGCCGCCGCTGCGCGTGGGCATCGGCGGGCCGGTGGGCTCGGGCAAGACCACCCTGCTCGAGATGCTGTGCAAGCGCATGCGCGAGAAGTGGGACCTGGTGGCCATCACCAACGACATCTACACCAAGGAAGACCAGCGCCTGCTGACGGTGGCCGGCGCCTTGCCGGCCGAGCGCATCATGGGCGTGGAAACAGGCGGCTGTCCGCACACCGCCATCCGCGAAGACGCGTCGATCAACCTCGAGGCCATCGACCGCATGCTGGCGCAGTTCCCCGACGCCGACGTGGTGTTCGTCGAAAGCGGCGGCGACAACCTGGCCGCCACCTTCAGCCCGGAACTGAGCGACCTGACCATCTACGTGATCGACGTGGCCGCCGGCGAGAAGATTCCGCGCAAGGGCGGACCCGGCATCACCAAGAGCGACTTGTTCGTCATCAACAAGACCGACCTGGCGCCGTATGTGGGCGCCGACCTGGGCGTGATGGAAAGCGATACCCAGCGCATGCGCAAGAGCCGGCCCTATGTCATGACCAACCTCAAGACGCAAGCGGGGCTGGATCAGGTGATTCGCTTCATCGAGGAGCGGGGAATGCTCCTGGACTGATGCCATCCCCTTTCATCCCAGCTCCTCACATTTGCTTGCAATTTGAACTGCGTGTCAATAAGCTCTGGCGCTTCGTCCTTTCTGCTTAATCCGCACTCCGGGACTGCGCACGAATTCATTCACTCTGAGGGAAAGCCATGGGCATTTTTGTTGGTGATGACGACCCGTACATCGGCGGTCTTCTTGAAGTTCTGAATCAGGTCTTCGCGGGACTCCCCACGGCGGCGCCGGGGCCCAATGATGTTCAATTGAATCCAACCGAGGACAAGCTCGGCCTGCAACTCAGCGGCGTCCAGGAAATGCGCGCCGTCCAGGCAGAGTTCAAGTTGTTCGATGTCAACCGGCCGCTGGTGCAGAGCCTGCGCGCGCTCGGCGTGGGCGGGCGATGGAATCGCGAGTTGAAGCGCAAGTGGTACATGCTGATTCAACGCCTGGACGACCACGGCTCCAACCGTGGTGGCCTGACGGGCGGCAAGGCGATTGCAGACGCCCTGGCGCAGCACCTGCAGTCCGAGAACCCTGATCCTGTCTACTTCAAGGCGCACGACATGCGCACAGACGGCAAGGACGTCCTGATCACGCCCAAGGATCGGCCTGTCTTCTACATCGAGCAGGACTACCTGACGATCTCGATTCCGATGAAACCCAAGCCGGCCACGCCTTGATGGCTGAACCCTCTTCGGCGTCCGGCTCAATCTTGCAGGACGTCGAAAGGTACTACTCGGCGAAGGCGCGGCAATACGGCGCGACTGCCTTGGGCGTGGACTGGAATTCGCCCATGAGTCAGCGCCTGCGTTTTGTGCAACTGCTGAAGGTGGTGGATTGGGCGCAGCCCTCCCTTTCGCTGCACGACCTCGGTTGCGGCTACGGCGCCATGCTGGAGCACATCGAAGACCGGCACGCACAAGCCGACATCCAATACGTCGGAACCGACATCTCCGACACCATGATCCGACTGGCGCAGCGTCGTTGGAAGAAGGCGTCGCATGCCCGGTTCGCGTTGAGCGGCAGTTCGCCACCCGAGGTGGACTACACCGTCGCCAGCGGCGTCTTCAACGTCTGCCTTGGCCATGCCCAGCTTGAGTGGGAACGCTACGTGACGGACACATTGCAAGCCATGAGCGCTGCAAGCCGACGAGGCTTTGCCGTGAACTTCATGAGAACGGAAGCGCTGGTGGTTCGGCCAGATGCGCGCGGGCAACTCTATGGCGTCGACGCGGCAAGATGGATCGAGCACTGCCGGCAGGCGTTGGACTGCGACGTCGAACTGGTGGCGAACTACGGCCTGCCGGAATTCACCCTTCTCGCAAGAAGCCGCTCAGGCGCGTAGCGAAAGCGTGCGCGCACGCAGCATGGTCAACTGCGGCAAGTGGATCACCGCACCGGTGCGATCGATCAGTTGCTCGGCGAGTGCCAGGTATTGCGACCATTCCTGGCGATCCAAGGGGTTGGCCTCCATGGCGAGCGCCGCCAACACCATGTACGCCCTGCACTGCGGCAGGCGTTGCGTGCGCGAGCGCGCCATGGACAGCGTCACCTTCGCGAACTCTTGCGCCCGATCAGTTGCACCCAGTTGCAGGTGGCATTCAGCAAGACTGGCAACCAGCTCCGATTCATATTCCATGGCGGCACGCGAGCTTCGCAGCAACGCCAAGGCCTCGGCATACGCATCGATCGCCAATTGGGTCTGACCCGCCACCTCGGCCGACAAGCCGTGGGCGGTAAGCGAGAACACGCGCAAGTAAGGACTCGGATGCCGCGTCGCGATCCGCTCGACCTCCATTGCGTGCTCCGCGGCGATCTCCGGCTGCGACTTTGCGGCAGCGATTTCAAGACAACCCATGTGGGCTATGAAACGGACGGTGGGATCGACCTCGCGCTCGTCGATCGCGAGCATGGTCCGAAAGGAATCCAGGGCCTCCGAGAACCTGCACATGCGCAGCAGGATCCGGCCACGCAGATTCATCGCCCAATGCACCGGGCGATAGCCCAGGAACTGCTCGTCAGCCGCATCGACATGCTCGATTTCCGCCAGAGCCGCATCGCATGCAGCCAGCCCCTCCAGGAGCAGGCCGGACCGCCCGAGGGCCTGGCAAAGTGCAACATTGAGGGTCGCCCTGCGCCCGGCGTCACCCGTATCGAGCAACTTCAAGCCTTGGCGCACGAGATCCGCGTAGTAGTCCGAGGCCCCGCCGCTGGCCACATGAATGCGCCCTTCCAGGAACAGCAACATGGGGATCATGCGGTGGTCGTCACGCCGCGCCCAGGCCAATGCCTCGTCGATCAGCGGCTTGGCCTGCTCGACGGTGATGCCTTCGCGCCATCCGAGCCACGCAATCTGCGTGCTGGCCCTGCTTCGAAGCACGTTGTTCTCCGGCGTGTCTGCCTGGTCCATCATCCACTCACGAACACTCTGCCAGTACTCGATGGCACGAGAAGTGTCCGTTGCACTGATCCATCCGGCGGCCCGTGCCGCCTGGCGGGCAGCATCCAGTGTCTGGCCGGCTGCTTCGTAGTGATGGGCAATCAGGCCCGCAAACTCGTCGATCCGCCTTGCATGGAAGTCCTCCATGGCGCGCGCCACAAGCGCATGCAGCGGCGCCCTGCGTGTCTTGAGTTGCGTGCGGTACGCCACCTCTTGAATCAAGGGGTGGCGAAACGCGTACATGTCCGCGCGCGACTGGGCGACAAGAAACTCCAGTTCGCACAGGCCGTCCAGCAATCTTGCGACCTCGACGTTGTCGAGGCCCATGATTCGCCCCAGGACGCCCGCATGGAAGTCCTTGCCCAGGATGGCGCACAGCTGCAAAAGAGACTTGCTGGACTCGTCCAACTGGTCGATACGTGCGCCGATGACCGCCTGTACCGAATTCGGAAGCGGCGCCGTCTGTGCCTTCGCAGCCACGGTGAAACCAGAGGCCTCGCCCACCAGGGTGCCGTCGGCCATGAGGGCGCGAATCATCTCTTCGGCGAAGAATGGATTTCCGCTGCTGCGCCTTGCAATGCGCATGGCGAGTTCGCGGATCTCCGATCGCGATCCGATCAAGTCCTCGACCAGCTCGACCACTTCACCTTCTTCAAGATCCTTCAAGGCGATTTCGCTGAACGCCTCTTCCTTCATCCACGGCGCGGCGAAGGAAGGACGGTAGTTCACCAGCAGCAAGATGCGCTTGCCCTGCACCGCCTGAATCAAGGTCGACAGGAACTCGGCCGTCCCCGCATCAAGCCAATGCAAGTCCTCGAAAAAGAGAATCAGGCCGTCTTGCGCGCGGTGCAGGACCAACTCGCAAACCAGGCTGAACAGGCGCTCCCGACGCGCGTGCGCGGCCATGCCGACAGGTTCAGCGTCGTCCTGGGCAACGCCCAGAAACTCGGCCAGGAGAAGGCGCTTCTGGACTGGGTTTTCGCGGGTGGCTTGCGTCAGCTCTGCGATGCGCTCGCGCACGGCGGAAGGCTCGTCCTCGGCAGACACGTCCAGCAAGGACGAGCGAACGAATTCCAGCAGAGGTTGAAGGGGCGTCGCGTTTCCGTAGATCTGCGCCCGCGCCTCGACGACCACTTGCTGCCGCTGCTGGCGGCACCACGCCAGGAACTCGCCGCACAGGCGACTCTTGCCGCTTCCCGGGGGCCCCACGACGCCGACAACGCGACTGGCCCCGCCTTGAACATCTGCCAAGGCCTGCTGCAGCGCGGCCATTTCGATTGCGCGCCCACGCAAGACGCCTCGGCCGACGCCGCGCGTAGCTTCGTAGACAGGGTGTGGGGGCCGCGGTCCGGTCAATCGATGAATCTGGACCGGCCGGTCGAATCCCTGAGCCTGGCGTGCTCCCAGTGAAACGGCTTCGTAGTGTGGCGACGCCGCGGCAAGGGTCTCGGCCGTCAGGCAGGTCGTGCCGGGCTCGGCCATGGCGACGACACGGCTGGCCAGATGGATCGCCACGCCGTGCAGCAGCAACGCCCGCTCGACATTGCTCGACGATGAGTTGATGACCACCTCGCCGGAATGCATTCCCACGCGAAGTTCAACGCCTGGAAAGCGCTCGCTCAAGGCATGCATGGCCGTGGCCGCTTCGCACGCCAGCACGGCATGGCCTTCGTGGGCCTGAGGCGCACCGAAAAGCGCCATGACACCATCGCCCAGCGTGCGGCCAATGGTCCCCTCGAAGCGCAGGACGATCTCCGCCATGGCGGTCACCACCGGCGCCAGGAAGAGCATCGTTTCCTCGGCGCTCATCGCCGAGATCAGGCGGGTGGAACTGACGATGTCTGCGAAAAGAATCGTGGCTTGCTTTATCTCGGCGGATGGGGCGGCAATGTCGACCAAGGTGCGCTTGTCGACAGGCGTTCCGCAGGCACTGCAAAAGCGTGCGCCCACCCGGTATGTTTCGCCGCAACGAACACACAAGCCCTGAAGTGCCTCGCCACAACTCAGGCAGGCACGACTGCCAACCGGGTTCATGGCCTTGCAGCCAGGGCAGGCTGTGAGTCCGGAAATTGCCGAGGTATCCACTTGAAGGCACCAAAACAAGACGCAACAATTGTCAACGACAAAGTTGCACTTTGGCCCTACAAGGGCAACGCCGTCGTCCTTTTGATGCTTTCGAGCACAAAGCTCGTCTTGCAATCCTGCACGCTGGGGTGCTTGAGCAGCGTGTCCATGACAAAGCGCGAGTAGTGCGCCATGTCCGCCACCAGCACGCGCAGCAGGTAGTCCATCTCGCCGGTCAGCGAGCTGCACTCCACCACTTCGGGCCAGCCGTGCACCGAGGCCCGAAAAGCGTCCATGGGGCTGCGCTTGTGCGTCTCGGCATGCTTTTCCAGCCGCACATTGATGTATGCGGTGAGCGTGAGCCCGACCCGCTCTGGCTGCACCAGCGCCACGTAGCCGGCAATGACGCCCGACTCTTCCAGCCGCTTGACGCGCCGCAGCGTGGCCGAGGGCGACAGTCCCACCTTTTCGGCCACCTGGTCGTAAGTGGCGCGGCCGTCGGCCTGGAGCACCTCAAGCACGCGCAGATCGATCTTGTCGAGTTGGACTTGTGCGTTCATTCAAGGGATTCTGCATGAATCCTGCAAATGGCATTTAACAATAGCTGAAAAACGCAGTAACTCTGCGCGCTGAATTCGTAGCATCGACATCCATCTAACACCCACCCTTGATGATGGAGACAACTGGCATGGCTGCTTCTGCTGATCTGTTCGACAACCCCATGGGCCTGCAAGGCTTCGAATTCGTGGAGTTCGCCTCGCCCGTGGCGGGCACGCTGGAGCCGCTGTTCGAGAAGCTGGGCTTCACGCTGGTGGCCAAGCACCGCTCCAAGGACGTGGTGCTGTACCGCCAGGGCGACATCAACTTCATCGTCAACCGCGAGCCGCACAGCCCGGCTTCGTACTTCGCGGCCGAGCACGGCCCCTCGGCCTGCGGCCTGGCCTTCCGGGTCAAGGACTCGCACCAGGCCTACAAGCGCGCACTCGAACTCGGCGCCCAGCCCGTGGAGATGGCCACCGGCCCCATGGAGCTGCGCCTGCCGGCCATCAAGGGCATTGGCGGCGCGCCTCTGTACCTGATCGACCGCTTCGAAGACGGCAAGTCCATCTATGACATCGACTTCGAGTTCTTGCCCGGTGTGCAGCGCCGCCCGGTGGGCCACGGCTTCCAGGTGGTGGACCACCTCACGCACAACGTGTATCGCGGGCGCATGGCCCACTGGGCCGCGTTCTACGAGCGGCTGTTCGGTTTCAAGGAAATCCGCTACTTCGACATCCAGGGCGAGTACACGGGCCTGACCTCCAAGGCCATGACGGCACCGGACGGGCTGATCCGCATTCCGCTCAATGAAGAAGCCAAGCAGGGCGGCGGGCAGATCGAGGAGTTCCTGATGCAGTTCAGCGGCGAGGGCATTCAGCACATTGCGCTGCTGTGCGAGGACCTGCCCACGGCCATCGACCAGCTGCAGCTGGCGGGCATTCCGCTGCTCACCGCGCCCAACGAGGTGTACTACGAGAACCTGGACAAGCGCCTGCCGGGCCATGGCCAGCCGGTGGCCGATCTGCAGGCGCGCGGCATCCTGCTGGACGGCACGACCGAGGGCGGCCAGCCGCGCCTGCTGCTGCAGATCTTCTCCGAGCCGCTGCTGGGCCCGGTGTTCTTCGAGTTCATCGAGCGCAAGGGCAACTACCGCGAGGGCTTCGGCGAGGGCAACTTCAAGGCCCTGTTCGAGTC
>JAFEEG010000049.1 GCA_018241225.1 Pseudomonadota bacterium | reverse complement strand
CCGCCCATGGCATACCGGGCGTGGAATGCGCTCAGATCAAGACTGTCGACGCTGTCGCTGATGAGATACGCCAGGTGCCCCTCAGGCAGACAGTCTTGCAGTGCGTCGGGCAGCAGTCGTTGTTGCTGCGGCTCGTAGGGCAGGTAGCTTGCGGGCATGGGTCCGCAATCTACCAAGCCATCAGGCGTTCGTCACGCTTCTGCCGCGCGGACTCCTAGCGCCAAATAAAAGGGCTGCCAGCGGCAGCCCTTGCGTGCGGCGAGGCGTTACCCCTCAGATCACCGCATCGGCCGGCTGGCGCAGCAGCATCGCCAGCGTGTCGGCAATGGTCTTGCGAAGCTCGCGGCGGTCGCAGATGAAGTCGATGGCGCCCTTGGTCTGCAGGAACTCGGCGCGCTGGAAGCCTTCGGGCAAGGTCACGCGCACGGTGGACTCGATCACGCGCGGGCCGGCAAAGCCGATCAGCGCCTTGGGCTCGGCAATGACGACGTCGCCCATGAAGGCAAAGCCGGCGCTCACGCCGCCCATGGTCGGGTCGGTCAGTACGCTGATGTAGGGCAAGCCCTTTTTCGCCAGGCGGGTGAGCGAGGCGTTGGTCTTGGCCATTTGCATCAGCGAGAGCAGGCCTTCCTGCATGCGTGCACCGCCGGTGGCAGTGAAGCAGATGAAGGGCACCTTCTGCTCGATGGCGGTTTCGACGCCGCGCACGAAGCGCTCGCCCACCACGCTGCCCATGCTGCCACCCATGAACTCGAACTCGAAGCAGGCCACCACCGCATTGATGCTGTGGATGGCGCCGCCCATGACCACCAGCGCATCGGTCTCGCCGGTGTTCTCCAGCGCTTCCTTGAGGCGTTCGGGGTACTTGCGGCTGTCCTTGAACTTGAGCGCGTCCACCGGCAGCACTTCCTGGCCGATCTCATAGCGGCCCTCGGGGTCGAGGAAGGCGTCGAGGCGGGCACGGGCGCCAATGCGGTGATGGTGCGCGCAGCTCGGGCAGACGTTCTGGTTGTGCTCCAGGTCGGTCTTGTAGAGCACCGTCTCGCAACTCGGGCACTTGATCCAGAGGCCCTCGGGCATCTGGCGGCGCTCGCTCGGGTCGGTCGGGGTGATCTTGGGGGGAAGAAGTTTTTCTAGCCAGCTCATGCTGTCACTCCAGGTGGGTGTTGCCTCTATTTTGCCAAATGCGGTTTTTCAACGGCCGGAGGCGTTCTTGGCGGTGTTGGCCGGCAGGGCGTCCAGCGCCTGCCGGATGCCCGACAGGAACTCGCCCACCAGCGGCACCACGCGCTCGCGCGGGGCTTCCTCGATGAGCTGGATGATCTTGCTGCCGATCACCACGGCATCGGCGGCGCTGCCGATGGCCTGGGCGGTTTTCGCATCGCGAATGCCGAAGCCCACGCCCACCGGAATCTTCACGTGTTCGCGAATGCGCGGCAGCATCTGGCCCACGGCCTCGGTGTCGAGGTGGCCAGCGCCCGTCACACCCTTGAGCGAGACGTAGTAGACGTAGCCCGACGCAATGCGCGCCACCTGCGCCATGCGCTCGGGCGTGCTCGTGGGGGCCAGCAGGAAGATCAGGTCGATGCCCTTGGCGCGAAGCTGCTCGGCAAAGGCCTCGCATTCTTCCGGCGGGTAGTCCACTACCAGCAGGCCGTCCACGCCGGACGCGGCAGCGTCGCGGATGAAGGCGCCCTGGCCATGCTTCTGGTCGTAGCGTTCCACCGGGTTCGCGTAGCCCATCAGCACCACGGGCGTGGTGGCGTCCTTCTCGCGGAAGGTGGCCACCATCTGCAGTACCTGAATCATGCCGATGCCCAGGGCCAGGGCGGCTTCCCCGGCCTTCTGGATCACCGGCCCGTCGGCCATGGGGTCGGAGAAGGGAACGCCCAGCTCGATCACGTCGGCGCCTGCAGCGACCATGCCGTGCATCAGTTCGGGCGTGACGTCGGCGTAGGGGAAGCCGGCGGTCACGTAGGGAATGAGGGCGCGGCGGCCCTCGGCCTTGAGCTTGTCGAAGGTGGCGGCAATCCGGCGAGTGGTGGGGCTCATTGCTTGCCTCCCTTCACCGACAGGCCGCGCATGGACGGACGGTCGTAGAAATCGACGCCCGACAGGTCGGCAACGGTGCCAATGTCCTTGTCGCCCCGGCCCGAGAGGTTGACCAATATCGACTGGTCCGGCCGCATGGTCTTGGCCAGCTTGAGCGCATAGGCCACGGCATGGCTCGATTCGAGCGCGGGGATGATGCCTTCGGTGCGGCACAGGTAGTGGAAGGCCTCCAGCGCTTCCTTGTCGGTGATGCCGACGTACTCGGCACGGCCGATGTCCGCCAGGTAGGCGTGTTCCGGGCCGACGCCAGGGTAGTCCAGGCCGGCGCTGATGCTGTGCGTCTCGGTGATCTGCCCGTTGTCGTCCTGCAGCAGGTAGGTGCGGTTGCCGTGCAGCACGCCGGGGCTGCCACGCAGGATGGAGGCCGAATGCTTGCCGCTGTCCAGCCCTTCACCGGCCGCCTCGACGCCGATCAGCCGGGTGTTCTCGAAGGGGATGTATGGGTAGAAGATGCCCATGGCGTTGCTGCCGCCGCCCACGCAAGCCACCACGACGTCGGGCTGCTTGCCCTGCATTTCGCCGGTGATGCCCTGCTGCGCGAGCATGCCGGGCATCTGCTCGATGCATTCGTTGCCGATCACGCTCTGGAAGTCGCGCACCATGGTCGGGTAGGGGTGCGGGCCGGCCACGGTGCCGATGATGTAGAAGGTGTCTTCCACGTTGGTGACCCAGTCGCGCATGGCTTCGTTGAGCGCGTCCTTGAGGGTGCGGCTGCCCGATTCCACCGGCACCACGGTGGCGCCCAGCAGGTTCATGCGATACACGTTGGGGCTTTGGCGCCTGACGTCTTCCGCGCCCATGTACACCACGCATTCCAGCCCGTAGCGGGCGCAGATGGTGGCGGTGGCCACGCCGTGCTGGCCTGCGCCGGTCTCCGCAATGACGCGCGGCTTGCCCATGCGACGCGCCAGCATGGCCTGGCCGATGGTGTTGTTCACCTTGTGGGCGCCGGTGTGGTTGAGGTCCTCGCGCTTGAGATAGATCTGCGCGCCGCCCATTTCGCGGCTGGAACGTGCCGCGTGGTAGATGGGCGAGGGCCGGCCGACGAAATGCGCCAGCTCGTAGCGGAATTCGGCCAGGAAGTCGGGGTCGTTCTTGTAGCGCTCGTAGGCATCGCGCAGCTGGTTGATGGCGTGCGTGAGCGTCTCGCTGGCGAAGGTGCCGCCATACGTGCCGAAATGGCCACTGGCGTCGGGTTGGTGGTAATCGAACATGGTGTTTCCAAAAGCCTCGATGGTTGCCGGCATGGCCGGCTCCATTCGTCGTGTCGAGGAAGGAGGCGGTCTGCCAGCGCTTACTGGGAGGCGAAGGCGTCGGCGGCGCGCACGGCCGCAACGAATTCGCGGATCTTGCCGGCGTCCTTGATGCCCTTGGAGGCCTCCACGCCGGAACTCAC
Source organism: Pseudomonadota bacterium (assembly GCA_018241225.1). Classification (GTDB taxonomy): domain Bacteria; phylum Pseudomonadota; class Gammaproteobacteria; order Burkholderiales; family Burkholderiaceae_C; genus Variovorax. The sequence goes on along the minus strand of JAFEEG010000049.1, from coordinate 51,703 downwards.
GTCAACGGCCAGCGTCTTGCAACGCGGCCGCAGCACGCGAATGCCATCGCCGACGTTGGCAGGCGTCAACCCACCAGACAAGACGAGGTGAGCGTTTGCGACGTGTGGAAGGAGTGACCAATCGAATGCCTTGCCGCCTCCGCCGTATCCCTCGACATGAGCGTCGAGCAGGATGGCCTGGGCGTCTGAGAAATCCTGGGCGTATTTTACGAGGTCGAAGTCGATTCCGGCCGGCCCCAGCGGAATTCGGGCTGCACGAAGGAAACGGTGGCCGGCGGCACTGGCGCGGCACTGCTCGGGCGTCTCGTCACCGTGGAACTGGGCGGTGGCGCCCGCCACGGCGGCCAGGGCACGGTTGGCGGCAGCCGGATCCTCGTTCACGAAGAGCAGCACCGGCGTCACGAATGGCGGCAGGCGCAAGGCCAGTTCTGCCGCCCGCTCGACGCTGACCGCCCGCGGGCTCTTGGGGTAGAGCACGAAGCCGACCGCGTCGGCACCGGCCGCCACCGCCGCATCCACGTCCTGCTCGCGGGTCATGCCGCAGATCTTGATCCGGGTGCGGGTTGGGTGCGGGTCACTCATGGCAGGCCATGATACGCAGCCGAGCTGGCGCCCACCGTCACTTCGGGCGGGAGACCCCACTGCGGCCCGTATTGCGGCCCGAGGAAATACAGGCCGGCCGGCGAGAAGGTCGGTGCGGCAATCAGGCGGCTCCTGGCGGCAAGCACTTCGCCCATCCATTCCGGCTGGGCCTGCCCCTGGCCGATGCGCACCAGGCAGCCCATGATGTTGCGGATCATGTGGTGCAGGAAGGAATCGGCCTCGAACTCGAAATACCAGCGGCAGCGCTCGTCTGGCGAATCGCGCCGGATGTCGATGCGTCGAACCTCCTTGACCGGCGACAGGGCCTGGCAGGCGGAGGCGCGGAAGGAGCTGAAGTCGTGCTGTCCGACGAGCAACTGCGCCGCGGCGCGCATGGCATCGCCATCGAGCGGATACATCGTCCAGCCCACGCGGCCGGCGTCGATGCTCGGGCGCACCGGCGACTGCGAAAGCACGTAGAGATAGCGCCGCCCGAGCGCGCTGGCCCGGCAATGGAATTCGCGTGGCACCACCTGTGCCCATTGAACGGCGATGTCTTCAGGCAGGTACCGGTTCGTGCCGCGCACCCAGGAGAAGGGCGTGCGGTCCACCTCGGTGTCGAAGTGGACCACCTGCATGAGGCCGTGCACGCCCGAGTCGGTACGGCCTGCGCACAGGGTCGAGACGGGGGAAGCGGCGAAGGCCGCGAGCGCGGCCTCCAGCTTGTCCTGCACCGTCTTGCCCGATGGCTGGCTTTGCCAGCCATCGTAGGCGCGACCGAGATATCGAATGCCGAGGGCCAGCCTCAATCGTCAACCCTCAAGCACGACGCCCTCAGCGCAGCTGGCCCAGCAGTTGCTGCGCCTGCGCGCGCAGGTCGCCCGAGGTTTCGGCGGCCACTTCCTCGACCAGCGAGCGGGCACCTTCGGCGTCGCCCAGGGCGTGCAGTTCGCGCGCCAGGGTCAGCTTGATGGCATGGGGGTTCTCGCCGCTGTCCTCGAAGGAGGGCTCCAGGCGAGCCGGCGAGGTGTTGGTGCCCAACGATCCGCCGCGCGTGCTCATCTCGAATTCGACGTAGCCCGTGTCGCCGGGCAGGCCGGCGCGCAAGGTGGCCGGCTGGGTGTGCTCTTCGTCGTCGGCCATGCGGGGTGCACGGCGGGCAGAGGGCTCCAGGGCGGCGGGTGCCGTGTCGAAATCGTTCTCGAGGTCGCTCGCGTGGTGTCCGGCGCCGTTGATCGCACTGCGGGTCGCGGCCACGGCAGCAACCGCCGGCGCGGCAATGGGCGGCAGGCTGGCCGTCAGCGGCGCCGGCTTGGTGATCGGCTTGCTGGAAGGCTTGTCGAGCTCCAGGTCGAAGTCCAGGGGGGCGACCGAGGGCACGAAGGCGGGCGCGGGTGCCGCGGGCGGCGGCGGCGCGACCGGCTTCACGGCAGCGGCAGGCGCGGCAGCAACTGGCGCGGGCGCGGCGGCCGATCCGCCGGCAGGCTGGTACAGCGGGTTGCCCGGGTCGAGGTCTCGGCCAAGTTCGACCACGCGGGCCCACTCGGTGCCGGATCCACCGGTGAGCTTGTGCACGTCCGAAGCCAGGGCCTCGTAGGCGCGCAGGTCGCGGCGCTTGGCGTGGATTTCCAGCAGCTTCAGGTGAATGGCGGTGCGCTCGGGATTGATGCGCAGCGCTTCGCGCAGGATTTCCTCGGCCTGCAGGTCCCGGCCGTATGCAAGGTAAACGTCGGCCTCGGCTACCGGGTCGACGTCGCCCGCGTCCAGTTGGCTGGGCGAGTACGACATCGAAGACGTAGCGCTCAGGCTCTGGTTCTTGGTGTCGACCGACTCGCCGCCGCTGGCACCGAAGAAGGAATCCTTCGGGATGCGGCTTTCCAGGAAAACGCTTTCGCTGGCGTTGGCACGGCGACGGCTGGCCACGCGGTAGCCCAGCCAACCCAGCAGCAGGAGCGCCAGGGCACCGCCGCCAAGCATCAGCGGGTTCTCCATCAGATCGTCGAAGAAGCCCTTGGGTGGGGGCGGGGGCGGCGCAGCAACCTTGGGCTTGGGCGGTGCGACGGCCGCCGGTGGCGGGGTGGCGGGCGCGGCCGGGGCAGCCTCAGGTGCGGCAGCGGCAGGAGTTGCGGCAGCAGCAGGGGTCGCGGTGGCATCTGCTGCGGGCGCGGGCGTTGCCGGGGTGGTCGGCGCAGCGGCTGCGCCAGGTGCAGCGGCCGCCGCCGGGGTGGCTGCGGGCGCTGCGGCAACCTGCGGCGCAGGTGCGGGAGCTTGTGCAGTAGCCGGTGCGGCAGGTGCGGCAGCCGGGGTGCTCGGGGTCAGTCCAGCCGGCGCAGGAATGCCGGCGCCGGGGGCTGCAGCACCTTGGGCCGGAGCGCCGGAACCAGCGGCAGAGGAGCCGCTGGCTGCCTGCAGCTTGTTGAGATCGTTCAGGTTCTTCGACAGCTCGGCCACGCGGGCGCTGTCGTCGGCTGCCTGGCGGTTCTTGACCAGCTTGTCGTCGGCCACCGCCTGCTTGCCAGCGCTGCCTTGGGTAATGGTGAGCTTGTCGGGCGAGACGGCAGCCGCATTGCGGTCTTCCACGTTGGCCTGCAGCTTGCCGGCCGCCTTGCGGTCGGCGCTGTCCACGCGTGAATCCGGGGCGTTTTCTGCCAGGCGACGGCGATATTGGCCAAAGTCCTGGCTCTGGGCCGTGACGGTGCGCTTTGCCTCGTCGCTGGTGATTGCCTCGGCCTGCGCTGCGCTGGGCACGTTCAGGACGGCTCCCGCCTTGATGCGGTTCACGTTGCCGCCGATAAAGGCATTGGGATTGGCGCGCAGCATGGCGACCAGCATCTGGTCGAGCGAGACTTCGGCCGGCTTGTGGGCAGCCGCGATCTTGCCGGCGGTGTCACCGGCCTTGACGGTGACCTGCTGCTCTTCGCCGCTGCCCGTGCGCACTTGCGATTCGGCCGGCGTGGTTGCAGGGGCGGCGGCGGGCCGTTGACGCGGCGCGGCGGGAGCGGCTTCGACCGGAGCGACAGGCGCGGGGGCGGCGGCTGCCTCAGGACGTGCGGTACGGCTGGAGCGCGGCACCGTGCCGGGGGCAGCGGGCGCGAGCTGGGGCGCAACAGGCGAGATGGCCGCCTGCGACTTCGGGCTGCTCGGCGGATCGAGCAGCACGGTGTAGTCGCGCACCATGCGCCCGGAGCTCCAGTTGGCTTCCAGCAGCAGATCGATGAACGGATCGTTCATCGAGCGGTTGCCCGTCAGGTTGATGACGTAGCGGCCGTTGGCCCGGCGCTGGATGTTCACGCGAACGTCGCCCAGCGCAGAGTTGTAGTTGACGCCGGCTGCACTGAAGGCAGCCTGCGAGGCGATGTTGACGCGCAGACCGTCGGCTTCGGCCGCGGTCATCTCCGTGATCTCGATCTCGGCGCGCAGCGGCTCGCCCAGGGAAGAGCGAACGTTCAACTGGCCAAGCGCCAGCGCGCTCGCGTTGGTAGCCAGCGTGCTGAGGGCGACCGCGACGGCCGCGCCCAGGACAGTCAGCTGCCAACGACCAGGATTTTTCGAGATCGCAAGGGTCGCCGCCCCTTGGGCGGCAGGCAACGAAAGTCTTGTCATGCTGATAGGGGGCAAGTTCGGCCCGAAAGTGTAAGTGGACGTTAACACCTAAGCCCCGCAGATGACAAGGCAACAAGGACTGTTAAACCGCGTAGTACGACATTCGTCGCACCCCGGTCGTTGCTAGCTCGCAACGACGGGCCGCCCCCAGGGCGCCCGCCGTATGCCTCAGGCCTCGAGCAGGATTCGCAGCATGCGGCGCAGCGGTTCTGCCGCGCCCCACAACAGTTGGTCGCCCACGGTGAATGCACCCAGGTACTCCGGTCCCATGGCCAGCTTGCGCAGTCGGCCGACGGGGATCGTCATGGTACCGGTCACGGCGACCGGCGTCAGGTCCTTGACGGTGGCCTCGCGGGTGTTCGGGACGACCTTCACCCACTGGTTGTCGGCGGCGATCATGGCTTCGATGTCGGCCAGCGGCACGTCCTTCTTGAGCTTGAAGGTCAGGGCCTGGCTGTGGCAGCGCATGGCGCCGATGCGCACGCAGAAACCATCCACCGGCACGGCAGGGGCGCTGAAGCCCGCGCCCTGGCCCAGGATCTTGTTGGTCTCGGCGCCGCCCTTCCATTCTTCCTTGCTCATGCCGTCGCCCAGGTCCTTGTCGATCCAGGGAATGAGCGAGCCGCCCAGTGGCACGCCGAAGTTGGCGGTTTCCTGTGCCGACAGGCCTTGCTGCTTGGCCAGCACCTTGCGGTCGATTTCCAGGATGGCGGACTTGGGGTCGTGCAGCAGGTCACGCACTTCGGCGTTGAGGGTGCCGAACTGGGTGAGCAGTTCGCGCATGTGCTGCGCGCCGCCGCCGCTGGCAGCCTGGTAGGTCATGCTGGTCATCCACTCGACCAGGCCGGCCTTGTAGAGGGCGCCCACGCCCATCAGCATGCACGAGACGGTGCAGTTGCCGCCGATCCAGTTGTTGCCGCCCTTGGCCAGGGCGTTCTTGATGACCGGCATGTTGACCGGATCGAGGATGATGACCGCGTCATCCTTCATGCGCAGGGTGGAGGCGGCATCGATCCAGTGGCCCTTCCAGCCTTCGGCGCGCAGGCGGGGGAACACCTCGGTGGTGTAGTCGCCGCCCTGGGCCGTCACGATGATGTCGCAGCGCTTGAGGGCCTCGATGTCGAAGGCGTTTTGCAGCGTGCCTTCGTTCTTGGCCATGGCGGGTGCCTTGCCACCGGCGTTGGAGGTGGAGAAGAAAACAGGCTCGATGAGATCGAAGTCCTTTTCTTCGACCATGCGGTCCATCAGCACGGAGCCGACCATGCCGCGCCAACCGACCAACCCTACCAACTTGCTCATTTCAGATGCCCTTTCAGTGTCAAACAGTGAGACCGCGCCGAAGGGACTGCCCGCCTGGCTCGTCCGGGGCCAGGCAACGGCGCACGACGAACCAGGCTGGATCAGCCCTTAATCTTGGTCGTGGTTTTGGTGGAGGAAACGATGGTTGCGCGCGCAGCCTTGCCAGCCGTGGCGGCGGGCAGGAGATTCAGGACGAACGGGCGGGCGGCAAACATGTCCGGCAATTGTACTGGAAGGCGGCGAAAAGCCGCTTGGAACGCGCCTGTTGCGGGCCCAAACTTGCGTGATTGCGACACTTCCAGCCAAGGAGACCGTTCAATGGCATCCATTCGACGCGAGATATCGATCCTGGCGCCGGCAGACCAGCTCTGGAGCGCGCTGCGCGACGTCGGCGCGCTGCACACCCGGCTGGTGCCTGGATTCGTGACCGACTGCCAATGGGACGGCGAGGGCCGCGACATCACGTTCGTGAACGGGGTGAAGGCACGCGAGCTGATCGTCGACGTCGACGATGAAAGCCGCCGCGTGGCATGGACCGCCGTGGGAGGACGCCTTTCCCACCACAACGCCTCGGCACAGGTCTTTGCGCAGGGCCCCGCGGCCTGCCTGGTGGTGTGGATTGCGGATCTGCTGCCGCACGACATGGCGCCGGCCATCGCCTCGATGATCGAGGCAGGCCTGGCCGCCATGAAGCGGCACGCCGAGCGGCCCGCGGGTTGATGCCGCAGGCGGGCGGGCATGAAAAAAGGGCGGCTATCGGGCCGCCCTGGGTGTGTGGATCGGTCAGTGGCCGATCAGCCGAGCGCCTTGAGCACCGCATCGCCCATCTCGCGCGTGCCGACCTTGGTCGTGCCTTCGCTGTAGATGTCGGGCGTGCGCAGGCCCTGGGCCAGCACCTTCTTGACCGCGTTCTCGATGCGCTGGGCGGCTTCTTCCTGGTCCAGCGAGTAGCGCAGCATCATTGCCGCCGACAGGATGGTGGCCAGCGGGTTGGCCACGCCCTTGCCGGCGATGTCGGGGGCGCTGCCGTGGCTGGGCTCGTACAAGCCCTGCTTGCTGGCGTTGAGCGAGGCCGAGGGCAGCATGCCGATCGAGCCGGTGAGCATGGCCGCCTCGTCCGAGAGGATGTCGCCGAACATGTTGCCGGTGACCACCACGTCGAACTTCTTGGGCGCCTTCACCAGCTGCATGGCGGCGTTGTCCACGTACATGTGGTCCAGCTCGATGTCGGGGTAGTCCTTGTGCACCTCGGTGACCACATCCTTCCAGAACTGGAAGGTTTCCAGCACGTTGGCCTTGTCCACGCTGGTCACGCGCTTGTTGCGCTTGCGAGCGGCCTCGAAGGCGACGCGGGCAATGCGCTCGATCTCGGGGCGCGTGTAGCGCATGGTGTCGAACGCTTCTTCGGCACCGGGGAAGTTGCCGTCGGGCGAGGTGCGCTTGCCGCGCGGCTGGCCGAAGTAGATGTCGCCGGTCAGCTCGCGGATGATGAGAATGTCCAGGCCCGCCACCAACTCGGGCTTGAGGCTGGAGGCGTGCGTGAGCTGCTCGTAGCAGATGGCGGGGCGGAAGTTGGCGAACAGGCCCAGGTTCTTGCGCAGGCCAAGAATGGCCTGCTCGGGACGGAACTGGCGCTCGAGCTTGTCGTACTTCCAGTCGCCCACGGCGCCGAACAGCACGGCGTCGGCTTCCTTGGCCAGCTTGAGGGTCGACTCGGGCAGCGGGTGGCCGTGCGCGTCGTAGGCGACGCCGCCCACCAGGGCTTCTTCCATCTCGAACTTCAGGTCGAGCGCCTTGAGCACGCGAACGGCCTGCTCGACGATTTCGGTGCCGATGCCATCACCGGGAAGGACTGCGATTTTCATAACGGTTGTCGTTTCTTTGAAGGGAGAAGGTTGATCAGGAAATCATCTGGTGCGCGAGCCATGGCTTGGCAGCCAGGCGCTCGGCCTCGAAGGCGGCGATCTTGTCCTTGTGGCGCAAGGTCAGGCCGATGTCGTCCAGGCCATTGAGCAGGCAGTACTTGCGGAAGGGCTGCACCTCGAAGGCGATCTCCTGGCCGTCAGCCTTGACGATGACCTGGCGCTCCAGGTCGACCGTGAGCTTGTAGCCGGGGAAGGCCAACACTTCGTCGAACAACTGGGCCACCGTCGCCTCGGGCAGCACGATGGGCAGCAGGCCGTTCTTGAAGCTGTTGTTGAAGAAGATGTCGGCAAAGCTGGGGGCGATGATGGCGCGAAAGCCATACTGGTCCAGCGCCCAGGGCGCATGCTCGCGCGAGGAGCCGCAGCCGAAGTTCTTGCGCGCCAGCAGCACCGAAGCGCCTGCGTAGCGCGGCTGGTTCAGCACGAAGTCGGGATTGGGCTTGCGGCTGGCCGGGTCCATGCCGGGCTCGCCGTGGTCGAGGTAGCGCCACTCGTCGAACAGGTTGGGGCCGAAGCCCGTCTTCTTGATCGACTTGAGGAACTGCTTGGGAATGATCGCGTCGGTGTCGACGTTCTCGCGGTCCATGGGGGCCACGAGGCCCTGGTGCACGGTGAATTTCTGCATGATGTTTCCTTGGCCCTGCTTCAGGCGATGGTGCGCACGTCGACGAAGTGCCCCTTGATGGCGGCAGCAGCGGCCATGGCGGGGCTGACCAGGTGGGTGCGCCCGCCAGCGCCCTGGCGGCCTTCGAAGTTGCGGTTGCTGGTGGAGGCACAGCGCTCGCCCGGTTCCAGCCGGTCGGCGTTCATGGCCAGGCACATCGAGCAGCCGGGCTCGCGCCACTCGAAGCCGGCAGCCTTGAAGATCTCGTGCAGGCCTTCGCGCTCGGCCTGGTCCTTCACCACGCCCGAGCCGGGCACCACCATGGCGAGCTTGACGTTCTTGGCCACCTTCTGGCCCAGCTTCTTGACCACGGCGGCGGCTTCGCGCATGTCCTCGATGCGGCTGTTGGTGCAGCTGCCGATGAACACCTTGTCCACGAAGATGTCGTTCATGGCCTTGTTGGGTTCCAGGCCCATGTAGGTCAGGGCGCGTTCGATGGCGCCGCGCTTGTTGGCGTCCTTTTCCTTGTCCGGATCGGGCACGCGCGCGTCGATGGGCAGCACCATCTCGGGCGAGGTGCCCCAGGTCACCTGCGGCTTGATCTGCGCGGCGTCGAGCTCGACCACGGTGTCGAAATGCGCGCCGGCATCGGTGTGCAGCGTCTTCCAGTAGCTCACGGCCTGGTCCCATTCGACGCCGGTGGGCGCCAGCGGGCGGCCCTTGACGTAGTCGATGGTCTTCTGGTCCACCGCCACCATGCCCGCGCGTGCACCGGCCTCGATGGCCATGTTGCACACGGTCATGCGCCCTTCCATGGTGAGGTCGCGAATGGCCGAGCCTGCGAACTCGATGGTGTAGCCCGTGCCGCCGGCGGTGCCGATCTTGCCGATGATGGCCAGCACAATGTCCTTGGCGGTGCAGCCGATGGGCAGCTTGCCTTCCACCAACACCCGCATGTTCTTGGCCTTCTTGGCCAGCAGGGTCTGCGTGGCCATGACGTGCTCGACCTCGCTGGTGCCGATGCCATGCGCCAGCGCACCGAAGGCGCCGTGGGTGCTGGTGTGGCTGTCGCCGCACACCACCGTCATGCCGGGCAGCGTGGCGCCGCTTTCGGGGCCGATCACGTGCACGATGCCCTGGCGCTTGGACAGGAACGGGAAGAAAGCGGCCGCGCCGAATTCCTTGATGTTGCTGTCCAGCGTGGTGACCTGTTCCTTGCTGATCGGGTCTTCGATGCCGTCGTAGCCGCGCTCCCAGCCGGTGGTGGGCGTGTTGTGGTCGGCGGTGGCCACCACCGAGCTGATGCGCCACAGCTTGCGGCCGGCCTCGCGCAGCCCCTCGAAGGCCTGCGGGCTGGTCACTTCGTGCACCAGGTGACGGTCGATGTAGAGAACGGACGTGCCGTCCTCTTCGGTATGGACGACGTGTTCGTCCCAGATCTTGTCGTAGAGCGTGCGTGCCATGGGGTTCTTTCGTGGGGAAATTCGTGTTTGTCGGGCGGGCTCAGGCGGCCAGCGCCTGCGGCCCGTCGGCGTTGGCGCGCAGGTGGCTGACCAGCGTGCGGGCCGCTACCGGCAAGGTGGAGAAGTCGCGCGCCACCAGCTGGATCTGCCGCGTGGCCCAGGCGTCGTTCAGCGCAATGCTCTTGAGCCGGCTGGCAATGCCGCCTTTCATGAGCTCGAAGGCGCGCAGCGGCATCACGCCGATGCCCAGGCCGTTCTCGATCATTCGGCACATGGCGTCCAGTCCGGTGACGTGGATGCGCAGCTTGACGCCGCGGCCGGCCTGCGTGGCCGCCTGGTGCATCGCCACGTAGATCGAGCTGTTGGTGTGCAGGCCGACGTGGTCGAAATCCAGCGTGGAGACAAAGTCGATGGCCGGCCCTTTCTTGGCCAGTGCGTGGCCGGCCGGCACGACCAGCGCGAGCCTGTCTTGCCGATAGGGCAGCGTCTGCAGCTCGTGCGTGCCTTCGCCGGCGTGGCAGATGCCCAGGTCGGCGGCGCCTTCCTGCACCGCGCGCAGCACTTCGCTGGAGAGGTGCTCCTCCAGGTCGATCTTGATGGCCTCGTGTTCGCGCGTGAAGACACCCAGGTCTTCCGGCAGGTACTGCACGATGGCCGAGATGTTGGCGTGCACCCGCACGTGGCCGCGCACGCCGTCGGCGTATTCGCTGAGCTCGCCTTGCATCTTCTCCAGGCTGTAGAGCACGGTGCGGGCGTGGTGCAGCAGGCTCTCGCCCGCGGGCGTGAGGTCCACGCCGCGGGTGTGGCGATAGAGCAGGGGGGTATGAAGGGCCGCCTCCAGATCAGACAGGCGCTTGCTGATGGCCGAGGCGGCAATGAATTCGCGCTCCGCCGCGCGCCCGATGCTGCCCAACTCGCACACCGCCACGAAGAGCTGGAGCGAAGTCAGGTCGACACGGCGGACGAAATTGCGGTCTGGGAGGGACATGGGGCGGAGGGCATCGCATTTCGCGATGCATTCCGCCATTTTGCTACTGAAATTGGGTGCTGGTCATCGCGAACCGCGATGACCAGACTGCTGGGCGGCGATGGTCGCCGTCTGCAGGGCAGGCTTACTGCGCCTTCTTGTTGGCGCTGTTTTCCAGCTTTTCACCACCCTTCTGGATGTCCTGGCCGGCGCCCTTCATGGTGTTGCAGCCTGCGAGCGGGACGGACAGCGCGAATGCGATGGCAACGAATGCGGCGAGTCTTTTCATGATTGGCTCCTTCGACGGGTTTCATGAACGAATGCGAGGGAGATCCCTCTGGCCGCAACGGTACGCGCGGGCCGAATCCCGCCGTGTCAGTCAAAACGCAAAAAGGCTGCCCGAAGGCAGCCTCTGGATGTGCGGGCGCAATGCGCGCCTGCGTTGCTGATCAGCGCGTGGCGATCGGCTTGACGTCGCGCTTGGGCGAGCCTTCGAACAGCTGGCGCGGACGGCCGATCTTGTAGTCGGGGTCGCCGATCATCTCGTTGAGCTGCGCGATCCAGCCCACGGTGCGGGCCAGCGCGAAGATGCCGGTGAACAGGTTGACCGGGATGCCGATGGCGCGCTGCACGATGCCCGAGTAGAAGTCCACGTTCGGGTAGAGCTTGCGCGAGACGAAGTACTCGTCTTCCAGGGCGATCTTCTCGAGTTCCTTGGCGAGCTTGAACAGCGGGTCGTTTTCCAGGCCCAGCTCGGTCAGCACTTCGTTGCAGGTTTCCTGCATCAGCTTGGCGCGCGGGTCGTAGTTCTTGTAGACGCGGTGACCGAAGCCCATCAGCTTGACGCTGGAGTTCTTGTCCTTGACCTTCTTGATGAACTCGCCGATCTTCTCCACGCCACCTTCCTTCTGGATGTCGTAGAGCATGTTCAGCGCTGCTTCGTTGGCGCCGCCGTGGGCAGGGCCCCACAGGCACGCCACGCCGGCCGCGATGGCGGCAAACGGGTTGGTGCCCGACGAGCCGCACAGGCGCACGGTGGAGGTGGAGGCGTTCTGTTCGTGGTCCGCGTGCAGGATGAAGATGCGGTCCAGTGCGCGCTCGAGCACCGGACTGACCTTGTACTCCTCGCACGGCGTGGCGAACATCATGTGCAGGAAGTTGCCCGCGTAGCTCAGGTCGTTGCGCGGGTACATGTACGGCTGGCCCATGTTGTACTTGTAGGCCATGGCCACCAGCGTGGGCATCTTGGCGATCAGGCGCACGGCCGAGATCTCGCGGTGCGCCGGATTGTTGATGTCGGTGCTGTCGTGATAGAAGGCCGACAGCGCGCCCACCAGGCCGGTCATGATGGCCATCGGGTGTGCGTCACGACGGAAGCCGCGCAGGAAGAACTGCATCTGCTCGTTGACCATGGTGTGGTGCGTCACCGTGTCGCTGAACTTGGCCTTCTCCTGTGCGTTGGGCAGGTCGCCGTTGAGCAGCAGGTAGCAGGTTTCCAGGTAGTCGCAGTTGGTGGCCAGCTGCTCGATGGGGTAGCCGCGGTACAGCAGTTCGCCCTTGTCGCCATCGATGTAGGTGATGGCCGACTCGCAGGATGCCGTCGACATGAAGCCCGGGTCGTACGTGAACATGCCGGTTTGCGCGTAAAGCTTGCGGATGTCGATGACATCCGGGCCCAACGTGCCCTTGTAGATCGGCAGTTCGACGGGTTGCCCACCGTTGGAGAACGATAGGGTGGCCTTGGTATCGGAGGCTTTCATGGCTGAGGTCTTTCTGAAACTGAAGGATGCTGGAGAGGGGTTGAAGAAGGTGGCGGCAGCAGCGGTGCGCGCAGGGCCTGAAAAGCGATCAGGTCGTGCGCATCAACTGCAGGAGTTCTGCCACGCCGGCCCCGGCCAATGCAGGCTCGGGCTCCTTTCTGCGCAACAGAAGATCCAGCAGGTCGTTGTCCGACAGATCCATCAATGTCTCCAGCGCCTGTGCCTGCCCTCGGGTGAGGGTGGCTTCGTATCGCTCGAAGAATCGGGCGATGAACAGGTCGTTCTCAAGCAGGCCGCGGCGGCAACGCCACTTCAGCCGGCTGAGCGCTCGCGCGTCGATCGGCTGGTCTTGCAGGGCTGCGTCCGCGGCTTGCATGATGGGTCCTGGTGTACTGGCTCTTGAGCTCTTAGATGGCCCGGCGGACCATCAATTCCTTGATCTTGCCGATGGCCTGCGTCGGGTTCAGGCCCTTGGGGCACACGTCCACGCAGTTCATGATGGTGTGGCAGCGGAACAGGCGGTACGGGTCTTCGAGGTTGTCCAAGCGCTCGCCGGTGGCCTCGTCGCGGCTGTCGGCGATGAAGCGGTAGGCCTGCAGCAGGCCGGCGGGGCCCACGAACTTGTCGGGGTTCCACCAGAAGCTGGGGCAGCTGGTCGAGCAACTGGCGCACAGGATGCACTCGTACAGGCCGTTGAGCTCTTCGCGCTCTTCGGGCGACTGCAGGCGCTCCTTCTCGGGCGGGACGGTGTCGTTCTGCAGGTACGGCTTGATCGAGTTGTACTGCTTGAAGAACTGGGTCATGTCCACGATCAGGTCGCGGATGACCGGCAGGCCCGGCAGCGGCTTGAGCACCACGGTGCCCTTGAGCGTGTTCATGTTGGTCAGGCAGGCCAGACCGTTCTTGCCGTTGATGTTCATCGCGTCGGAGCCGCAGACGCCTTCGCGGCACGAACGGCGGAACGACAACGTGGGGTCTTGCGCCTTGAGCTTCATCAAGGCGTCCAGCAGCATGCGCTCGTGGCCGTCGAGTTCGACCTCGATGGTCTGCATGTAGGGCTTGGCGTCCTTGTCCGGGTCGTAGCGGTAGATCTGGAATGTGCGCTTCATCGTGAGAAACCTTTTAAGTCTTTTAGAAGGTACGGACCTTGGGCGGAACGGACTCGACGGTCAGCGGTTGCAGCTTGACCGGCTTGTACGACAGGCGGTTGTCCGCGCTGTACCACAAGGTGTGCTTCATCCAGTTGGCGTCGTCGCGGCCCAGCGGCGCGACCGGATCGTCAGCGGGACGCTCGTAGTCTTCGACCGTGTGGGCGCCGCGGCATTCGCGGCGGGCGGCGGCCGACACCATGGTGGCCTGCGCGGCCTCGATCAGGTTGTCGACTTCCAGCGCTTCGATGCGGGCGGTGTTGAACACGCGCGACTTGTCCTTGAGCGTGATGCCGTTGACGCGCTCGCGCACGGCAGCGATCTTCTTCACGCCTTCATCCATGGTCACCTGCTTGCGGAACACGGCCGCGTGCTGCTGCATCGTGGCGCGGATCTCGTTGGCCACGTCTTGTGCGTAGGTGCCTTCGGTGGACTTCTCCAGGCGGTTCAGTCGCTCCAGCGTGCGGTCGGCCGCATCGGCCGGCAGCGGCTTGTGTTCCTTGTTCTTGTCGTTGAACTGCACGATGTGGTTGCCGGCCGCGCGGCCGAACACCAGCAGGTCGAGCAGCGAGTTCGTGCCCAGGCGGTTGGCGCCGTGCACGCTCACGCAGGAGCATTCGCCCACCGCGTACAGGCCGTTGACCACGGCGCTGTTGTCCTCGCCCTTTTGCACCACGACCTGACCGTTGATGTTGGTGGGAATGCCGCCCATCTGGTAGTGGATGGTGGGCACCACCGGAATCGGTTCCTTGGTGATGTCGACGTTGGCGAAGTTGATGCCGATCTCGTACACCGAGGGCAGGCGCTTGTGGATGGTCTCGGCGCCCAGGTGGTCGAGCTTGAGCAGCACGTAGTCCTTGTTGGGACCGCAGCCACGGCCTTCCTTGATTTCCTGGTCCATCGAGCGCGAGACGAAGTCGCGCGGTGCCAGGTCCTTCAGGGTGGGCGCATAGCGCTCCATGAAGCGCTCGCCGTTGCTGTTGAGCAGGATGGCGCCTTCGCCGCGGCAGCCTTCGGTCAGCAGCACGCCCGCGCCGGCCACGCCGGTGGGGTGGAACTGCCAGAACTCCATGTCCTGCAGCGGGATGCCGGCACGCGCGGCCATGCCCAGGCCGTCGCCGGTGTTGATGAAGGCGTTGGTCGAGGCGGCAAAGATGCGGCCTGCGCCGCCGGTGGCCAGCAGCACGGTCTTGGCCTGCAGGATGTGCAGGTCGCCGGTTTCCATTTCGAGGGCCGTGACGCCCACCACGTCGCCGTCGGCGTCGCGAATCAGGTCGAGCGCCATCCACTCGACGAAGAACTGGGTGCGTGCTTCCACGTTCTTCTGATAGAGCGTGTGCAGCATGGCGTGGCCGGTGCGGTCGGCTGCGGCGCAGGCGCGCTGCACGGGCTTTTCGCCGTAGTTGGCGGTGTGGCCGCCGAACGGGCGCTGGTAGATCGTGCCGTCCGGGTTGCGGTCGAAGGGCATGCCGAAGTGCTCGAGCTCATACACCACCTTGGGTGCTTCACGGCACATGAACTCGATGGCGTCCTGGTCGCCCAGCCAGTCGGAGCCCTTGATGGTGTCGTAGAAGTGGTAGTGCCAGTTGTCCTCGCTCATGTTGCCCAGCGATGCACCCACGCCGCCTTGCGCGGCCACGGTGTGCGAACGGGTGGGGAACACTTTGGAGAGCACGGCCACGTTCAGGCCGGCGCGAGCCAGTTGCAGCGAGGCGCGCATGCCGGAGCCGCCGGCGCCGATGATGACGACGTCGAACTTGCGCGTGGTGATTTGGTCTTTGGTGTAGTTGGGCATTAGGACTCCCGCTGGGCCGCCCCGAGGGAGGCCGCGCCCCCCTGGGGGGCAGCGATTACGTGAAACGAAGAGCGTGGGGGCATCATTTTTCAGATCCTCCAGAGCACTTGAATGGCCCAACCCGCGCAACCGACAAGCCAGACGATCGTGAAGATTTGCAGCACGAGGCGCAGGCCGACCGGCTGGACGTAGTCCATCCAGACATCGCGCATGCCGACCCACACGTGGTAGAGAAGGGAAGCGATCACCGCGAAGGTCAGGACCTTCATCCATTGCGAGGCGAAGATGCCGGCCCACTTGTCGTAGCCGATCGGGCCGCTGGAGAAGATCACCTGCACCAGCAGGACGATGGTGAAGAGCGCCATCAGGGCGCCGGTCACGCGCTGGCTGAGCCAGTCGCGCATGCCGTAGTGCGCGCCCACGACGGTGCGCTTGGAGCCGTAGTTCACTGCCATGTTGTTCTGCTCCTTGTTCTTAGTAGACGCCGAAAAGCTTCAGGCCCAGCACCACGGTCAGCAGCACGCTGATGGCGAGCACGGTCAGCGCCGAGGTCTTGCCGAATTCCTTGGTGACGGCCTTGTGGCTCACGTCCATCCAGAGGTGGCGCAGGCCCGCGCAGAAGTGATGCAGGTAGGCCCAGATGAGGGCCAGCGCCACCAGCTTGACCAGGAAGCCCGGGACGAAAGAAAAGCCGTTGTCGAGAACGGCCTTGAACTTGGCAAACGAAATTTCGGAGGACAGCGAGTTGTCGAACATCCAGATGATGAACGGCAGCAGGATGAACATCAGCACGCCGCTGACGCGGTGAAGAATCGACACGATGCCCGCCGGGGGCAGCCGGTACGTCGGCAGGTCGGTGAGTGCGTTGATGTTCCGAAATTCACGGCGCGGTGGCCGGGGTGTTGCAAGCTCTGTCATGGGGACTTTCGTGGCTTTCTTGGAGGACGGCTTGTTCTTCGGTGGCAAAGAAGCAAACAACTCAAAATTCTATTGCAATGCATCATCAGACAGGATGAGCATGGGTGACGGTAACTACGTACGAGGTTCCTTCAGCCGAGTTCGTTGCGGTAGTGGTGCGTATCGGTGCGATAAAGACCGCGCCGCAGCTCCATGGGTGTGTCGTGATAGGTGTGCGCCAGGCGCTCGACGCTCAGCAGCGGCGTGGCGACATCGACCTTGAGCAGGCCGGCCTGTTCTTCGTCGGGCAGCACTGCGCGGATCTTTTCTTCGGCGCGCACCATGCGCACGCCGAACTCAGTCTCGAACATGGCGTACATCGGGCCATGCCACTGTTCCAGCCGCTCGGCGGTCAGGCCCTTGAAGGGTGCGCCCGGCAGCCAGAGGTCTTCCAGGATGGTGGGCACGCCGCGATAGGCCAGCACGCGCCGCACCTGCAGCACCGCGTCGCCGGTGCGCAATGACAGCGCGCGTGCCACATCGGCGCTGGCGCGCTGGCGCTTGCAGTCGACGATGGTGCGCACTGCGGGGCCCTCGGCGGTGAAGTCGCCGTCGTCGGGCACCAGCTTCAGGAAGCGGTACTGCACATGCTGTTCGGCATGCGTGGCCACGAAGGTGCCCTTGCCCTGGCGGCGCACCACCAGGTTTTCCGCGGCGAGCTCGTCGATGGCCTTGCGCATGGTGCCCTGGCTCACCCGGAAGCGTGCCGCCAGTTCGATCTCGCTGGGAATGGGCTCGCCCGGCTTCCATTCGCCGGCCTGCAGGCTGCGCAGGATCAAGGTCTTGATCTGCTGATACAGCGGACTGAAGGCGGGTGCCGGGTTGTCGGCGGTCGCGGCAATCGGGTTCGGGGCGGTAGTCATGGGGCGTGCGTTTGTCGCATGGTGCAATGCAACACCCCGTATCTTATATAAGACATAAGACAAGCGCCATCCGAAGGCTGATTCGGAATAGAATCGAAGACGTTCCTCAGGCGGGGCGCCCGTGCCGCCGGACCTCAGCGCGTCACATATGCGACTTGCAATGTGCGACTTGCCGTCCACCACCGCGTCCGCCCCTCGTTTTCATCACTTCTGGAGTCCTTCCCATGAGCAAGAAGCCCGTTCGCGTTGCCGTCACCGGCGCCGCAGGCCAAATCGGTTACGCCCTGTTGTTCCGCATCGCCTCTGGCGAAATGCTGGGCAAAGACCAGCCCGTGATCCTGCAACTGCTCGAGATCCCCGACGAGAAGGCCCAGAAGGCGCTCAAGGGCGTGATCATGGAACTGGAAGACTGCGCATTCCCGCTGCTGGCCGGCGTGATCCCCACCGGCGACCCGCTGGTGGCCTTCAAGGACGCCGACTACGCCCTGCTGGTGGGTGCCCGTCCGCGCGGCCCCGGCATGGAGCGTGCCGACCTGCTGGCCGCCAACGCCCAGATCTTCACGGCCCAAGGCAAGGCACTTGACCAGGTCGCCAGCCGCGACGTCAAGGTGCTGGTGGTGGGCAACCCCGCCAACACCAACGCCTACATCGCCATGAAGAGCGCGCCCAGCCTGCCGCGCGAGAACTTCACCGCCATGCTGCGCCTGGACCACAACCGCGCTGCCAGCCAGATCGCTGCCAAGACCGGCGGCAAGGTCGGCGACATCGAGAAGCTCACCGTGTGGGGCAACCACTCGCCCACGATGTACGCCGACTACCGCTTCGCCTCCATCGGTGGCAAGTCGGTCAAGGACGCCATCAACGATCAGGTCTGGAACGCCGACGTATTCCTGCCCACCGTCGGCAAGCGCGGCGCCGCCATCATCGAGGCGCGCGGCCTGTCGTCGGCTGCTTCGGCTGCCAACGCCGCCATCGACCACATGCGCGACTGGGCCCTGGGCTCCAACGGCCAGTGGGTCACGATGGGTGTGCCCTCCAACGGCGAATACGGCATTCCGAAGGATGTGATCTTCGGCTTCCCGGTCATCACCAAGGACGGCAAGTACGAGATCGTCAAGGGCCTCGAGATCGACGCCTTCAGCCAGGAACGCATCAACAAGACGCTGGCCGAACTGCAAGGCGAGCAAGACGGCGTCAAGCACCTCCTCTGATCGACTCAAGCGCCAAGCATGGCTGACTGGAACCCCGCGCTCTACACCCGCTACGAGGACGAGCGCACCCGTCCGGCGCGCGACCTGCTCGCTCGCGTTCCCCTCCAGTCGGCCGGCCTGGCCGTCGACCTGGGCTGCGGCCCGGGCAACTCGACCGAGCTGTTGGTCGAGCGCTTTCCTTCCGCTGCCGTTGTCGGCACGGACAACTCGCCGTCGATGATCGAATCGGCGCGCGAGCGCCTCCCAGAGGCCCGATTCCCGAAGGTGCGTTTCGAGCTCAGCGACATCGCGAGCTGGCAATCCGAAACGCCACCCGACCTCATCTACGCCAATGCCTCGCTGCAATGGGTGCCTGCACACGAAACGCTGCTGCCGCGCCTGCTGCAGTCGCTGGCGCCGGGCGGCGTGCTTGCCATCCAGATGCCCGACAACCGGGACGAGCCCACGCATCGCCTGATGCGCGAAGTGGCGGCCGAGCCCGCCTGGGCGCAGGCCATTGGCGACTACAGCAAGCTGCGCACCGAGCTGCTCGGCCTGCAGGGCTACTACGACCTGCTGGCGCCGCTGGCGGGCAGCATCGACATCTGGCGCACCGCCTACCAGCACCCCATGGATTCGGCCAAGGCCATCGTCGATTGGGTGCGCAGCACAGGCCTGCGACCCTTCATCGACCCGCTGTCGCCGCAGTTGCGCGAGAGCTACCTGGCCGAGTACGAGCGCCGCATCGACGCGGCCTATCCGGCACGCACCGACGGCAAGCGCCTGCTGGCCTTCCCGCGCCTGTTCATCATCGCCACCCGCAAGGCATGAGCACGTCCCCCGCTTTCCATCACCCGCGCCAGGTTCTGCTGGGTGCGCAGGCCGGTGCCGTGGCGTTGCCCGTGTGCGACCACTACAGCGGCGTCGAAGCGCGCATGAAGAAGAGCCTGCAGTTGCAGGCCGAGATGGCGCAGGAATTCGGCGCCTGCGTGTTCGACGTGACGCTCGACTGCGAAGACGGCGCCCCCGTGGGCGCAGAGGCCGAGCACGCGCAACTGGTGACCGAGCTGGCGCTGGCCGCCGCGCCGGGCATGCGCGTCGCGGTTCGCGTGCACCCGGTGGACCACCCTTGCTTCGAATCCGACATCGCCACCATTGCCGGCCGGGCCGGCAAGCACCTGTGCCACATCATGGTGCCCAAGGTCGAGTCGGCGAGCGATGTGGTGTGTGCTGCGGCCGCACTCGACGCCGCCGGTGCTCCGCAACTGCCGCTGCAGGTTCTGATCGAGTCGCCGCTGGCGGTTCGCAATGCCTTCGACATTGCCGCGCATCCGCGCGTGCAGTCACTGAGCTTCGGGCTCATGGATTTCGTCTCGGCCCATGCCGGCGCCATTCCTGCCGAGGGCATGGCCGCGGCAGGGCAGTTCAGCCATCCGCTGGTGGTGCGTGCCAAGCTCGAGATCGCCTCGGCGGCGCATGCCTACGGCAAGGTGCCGTCGCACTGCGTGGTCACCGAGTTCAGCAACGTCGACGCCATGCGCGCCGCCGCGCGCCGTGCGGCCGACGATTTCGGCTACACGCGCATGTGGAGCATCCACCCCAACCAGATCCGTCCCATCCTGGACGCCTTTGCACCCGGCGAGCGCCAGATCGAGACCGCCGCGCGGCTCATCGAGGCCGCCATCGCCGCCGAGTGGGCGCCGGTGAGCTTCGACGGGGTGTTACATGACCGTGCCAGTTATCGGCTCTACTGGCAGGTGCTGGAGCGTGCCCATGCCACGGGCCGCAACCTGCCAACGATAGCCCGCGCCTGGTTCGCCAGTGCACAGGCTTGAACCATCACAACCCAGACCTCAGCTTTTCTCATCTAGGAAGGAAGCCCACATGAAAAAAATCGTCCTCGCTGCAGCACTGGCCCTGGCTTTGCCGCTTGTCGCGACCGCCCAGACCTCCTCGGGCACCACCGCCAAGCCCTACAAGGCGCCTACGGCAGGCAAGCGGGTCACGCAGAAAGTGGTGCCCAAGCCCATCATCAAGGAAATCGAAGAGGCCAAGCCCATCTCCGACGACACCAACGTGGTGCTCACCCCTGAAGACCTGACGGCCGCCAAGTCGGTCATCACCGGCAACATCAAGTGCGAGCTGGGTGCCAGCGTGAACATCGAAGCCGATCCCAGCAAGGAAGGCTTCTTCAACCTGTCGCTGGGCAAGCAGAAGTTCCGCATGCACCCGGTCAACAGCCGCACCGGCGCCATCCGCCTGGAAGACCCGCGCGCCGAAGCCATGTGGCTGCAACTGGGCAACAAGTCCATGCTCATGAGCCAGAAGAAGGGCGAGCGCCTGGCCGACGACTGCAAGGCAGCCCAGCAAGTGGCGGTGGAAGAAGAAATGAAGAAGAACCCGCCCAAGAGCCTGTTCGAAGGTGCCGACGCACCCAAGTAACAGCAACAGTTCACCCATGCCCCACGGCGTCGGCGGCCCGCCTCTTGCATAGGCCGCCAGAGTTGCAGAGAACCGAAAGAGAAAGAAGATGTTGCAAGCCTACCGTGCCCATGTCGCCGAGCGTGCCGCCCTCGGCATTCCGCCGCTGCCGCTCACCGCGCAGCAGACCGGCGAGCTGATCGAGCTGCTGAAGAAGCCCGCCGACGCGAAGGAGGGCGAGTTCATGGTCGACCTGCTGACCAACCGCGTGCCCGCCGGCGTGGACGATGCCGCCAAGGTCAAGGCCAGCTACCTGGCCGCCGTGGCGCACGGCAGCGAGAAGTGCTCGCTGATCTCGCGCGCCCGTGCCACCGAACTGCTGGGCACCATGCTGGGTGGCTACAACATCGGACCGATGATCGATCTGCTCTCGGACGCCGAAGTGGGTGCCGTGGCCGCCAACGGCCTGAAGAAGACGCTGCTGATGTTCGACCAGTTCCACGACGTCAAGGAACTGGCCGACAAGGGCAATGCCAACGCCAAGGCCGTGCTGCAAAGCTGGGCCGACGCCGAGTGGTTCACCAGCCGCCCCGAAGTGCCGCAGAGCATCACGTTCACCGTGTTCAAGGTGCCTGGCGAGACCAACACCGACGACCTGTCGCCCGCACCCGATGCCACCACGCGTCCGGACATCCCGATGCACGCGCTGGCCATGCTGAAGAACAAGCGCGAAGGCGCGCCCTTCACGCCCGAAGAAGACGGCAAGCGCGGCCCGGTCAAGTTCATCCAGGACCTGGTCGCCCGCGGCCTGCCGGTTGCCTACGTGGGCGACGTGGTGGGCACCGGCTCGTCGCGCAAGTCGGCCACCAACAGCGTGCTGTGGTGGACGGGTGAAGACATTCCCTTCATCCCCAACAAGAAGTTCGGCGGCATCTGCCTGGGCACCAAGATCGCGCCCATCTTCTACAACACCATGGAAGACGCCGGCTCCCTGCCCATCGAGCTGGACGTGAACCAGATGAACATGGGCGACACCATCGAGCTGCGCCCCTACGAAGGCAAGGCCCTGAAGGACGGCAAGGTCATCGCCGAGTTCAAGGTCAAGAGCGACGTGCTGTTCGACGAAGTGCGCGCCGGCGGCCGCATTCCCCTGATCATCGGCCGCGGCCTGACGGCCAAGGCGCGCGAGGCGATGGGCCTGCCGGCTTCCACGCTGTTCCGCCTGCCCCAGGCTCCGGTCGATTCGGGCAAGGGCTTCTCGCTGGCCCAGAAGATGGTCGGCCGCGCCTGCGGCCTGCCAGAAGGCCAGGGCGTGCGCCCGGGTACCTACTGCGAACCCAAGATGACCTCGGTCGGCTCGCAGGACACCACCGGCCCCATGACCCGCGACGAGCTCAAGGACCTGGCCTGCCTGGGCTTCTCGGCCGACCTGGTCATGCAGTCGTTCTGCCACACGGCGGCCTACCCGAAGAAGGTCGACGTGAAGATGCACCACGAACTGCCCGACTTCATCAGCACCCGCGGCGGCGTGTCGCTGCGCCCGGGCGACGGCGTGATCCACAGTTGGCTCAACCGCCTGCTGACGCCCGACACCGTGGGCACCGGCGGCGACTCGCACACGCGCTTCCCCATCGGCATCAGCTTCCCGGCCGGCTCGGGCCTGGTGGCCTTTGCCGCAGCCACCGGCGTGATGCCGCTGGACATGCCTGAATCGGTGCTGGTGCGCTTCAAGGGCAAGATGCAGCCCGGCGTCACGCTGCGCGACCTGGTCAACGCCATTCCGCTGTACGCCATCAAGCAGGGCCTGCTGACGGTCGAGAAGAAGGGCAAGAAGAACATCTTCTCGGGCCGCATTCTCGAAATCGAAGGTCTGCCCGACCTGAAGGTGGAGCAGGCTTTCGAGCTGTCCGACGCCTCGGCCGAGCGCTCGGCTGCCGGCTGCACCGTGCGCCTGAACAAGGAGCCGATCGCCGAGTACATCAACAGCAATATCACGCTGATGAAGTGGATGATTGCCGAAGGCTATGCCGATGCCCGCACGCTGGCGCGCCGCATTGCCGCGCAGGAAGCCTGGCTCAAGAACCAGGAACTGCTGCAGCCCGACGCGGACGCCGAGTACGCGGCCATCATCGAGATCGACCTGGCCGACGTGCACGAGCCCATCGTGGCCTGCCCGAACGACCCCGACGACGTCAAGACGCTGTCGGACGTGGCCGGTGCCAAGATCGACGAAGTGTTCATCGGCTCGTGCATGACCAACATCGGCCACTTCCGCGCAGCCTCCAAGCTGCTCGAAGGCAAGCGCGACATCCCGGTCAAGCTGTGGATCGCACCGCCCACCAAGATGGATGCGCAGCAACTCACCGAGGAAGGCCACTACGGCGTGTTCGGCAATGCCGGTGCCCGTACCGAAATGCCCGGTTGCTCGCTTTGCATGGGCAACCAGGCCCAGGTGCGCGAAGGCGCGACGGTCATGTCCACCAGCACGCGCAACTTCCCCAACCGCCTGGGCAAGAACACCAATGTGTACCTGGGCAGCGCCGAGCTGGCTTCCATCTGCTCGAAGCTGGGCAAGATCCCGACCAAGGACGAGTACATGGCCGACATCGGCGTGATCAACTCCAACGGCGACCAGATCTACAAGTACCTGAACTTCGACAAGATCGAGGAGTTCACCGAAGCGGCGGCCACCGTGTCGGCCTGATTGCCCTTCGCTTTGCGCAAGAAGACCCGCCTCGGCGGGTCTTTTTCTTTGCGCTCCGGGTATTTCAGCCGGGTGCAGATGCCCCGCGCAAGGACTCCAGTGCACGAGCCGTCTGTGCATCGGCCGGAAAGAACGACTCCACCGCCAGCTCCTGCAAGGTCACGTCCACAGGCGTGCCGAAGATGGTGGTGGTGCTGATGAAGCTGAGCACGCCCTGCGGCGTCTTGAGCTGAAAGGGCACGACCACGCCCGCCAGCTCGCCGCCGGCCGCCGGCGCCGTCTGGCCGGGGTGGTCGACCGGGTAGGCCGCCAGCTCGCTGCGCAGGGCCGACAGCACACTGTCGCCTGTGGCCGAGATCTGCTGTGCCAGGCGCTCCAGCAGGTGGTCGCGCCATTGCGCGAGGTTGGCAATGCGCGGCGCCAAGCCCTTCGGGTGCAGGCTCAGGCGCAGCACGTTGATGGGCGGCTTGAGCAGTTCCAGGTCCGCCCCGGCCATGAGCAGTGGCACCACCGCATTGGCCGCGACCAGGTGCCAGTGGCGGTCCACCGCCAGGGCCGGGAAAGGCTCGTGCCCCTTGAGCACCAGGTCCACCGCCTGGCGCGCCGGCGCCATGGCCGGATCGTCGAGCGAGCGTTGCCGGTACATGGGCGCGAAGCCGGCCGCCACCAGCAGTGCATTGCGCTCGCGCAGCGGCACCTCCAGCCGCTCGGCCAGGCGCAGCACCATCTCCCGGCTGGGCGCGGCGCGGCCGGTCTCCACGTAGCTCAGGTGGCGGGTGGAGATGTCGGCCTCCTGGGCCAGGCCCTCCTGGCTCAGGCGCCGCTGCTGGCGCCAGTGGCGAAGGTGTTTGCCGAAGGGGTCGGCGGCGGTGGGCAGGGCTGCTGCGGCGTGCAATGTCATGGCGCGCAATCCTAAGCATGTCCAGTCATCTTCGACATGACCTTGCAGGTCATGCGGGCCATGCCTGATTCATCGTTCCCTGCTATCTTCAAAGGCACCCAAGCCTCACAACCAGCTGCGCACAAGAAAAGGAGTTGCACATGGCCCAGGAATCGGCGCACGCCTTCGCCTCCACGCTCAAGTCGTTCAAGACCGCGTCGGGCAAGGCCGGCAAGTACTACTCGCTGCCAGAGCTCGCCAGGAAATACCCCAACATCAACAAGCTGCCGGTGTCCATCCGCATCGTGCTCGAATCGGTGCTTCGCAATTGCGACGGGCAGAAGGTCACGCCCGAGCATGTGCAAGCCCTGGCCAACTGGGCGCCCAACGCCGAGCGCGTGGACGAGATCCCCTTCGTGGTCACGCGCGTGGTGCTGCAGGACTTCACCGGCGTGCCGCTGCTGGCCGACCTGGCCGCCATGCGCAGCGTGGCCGCCAAGCTCGGCAAGTCGCCCAAGACCATCGAGCCGCTGGTGCCGGTGGACCTGGTGGTGGACCACTCCGTCATGGTTGACCACTACGGCACGCCCAAGGCGCTGGACCTGAACATGAAGCTGGAGTTCCAGCGCAACCACGAGCGCTACCAGTTCATGAAGTGGGGCATGCAGGCCTTCGACACCTTCGGCGTGGTGCCGCCGGGCTTCGGTATCGTGCACCAGGTCAACCTGGAGTACTTTGCGCGAGGCGTCTACAAGAGCGCCGACGACGGCGCCAAGTCGCCGGTGTACTACCCCGATTCGCTGGTGGGCACCGACAGCCACACCACCATGATCAACGGCATCGGCGTGGTGGGCTGGGGCGTTGGCGGCATCGAGGCCGAGGCGGCCATGCTGGGCCAGCCGGTGTACTTCCTTACGCCAGACGTGGTGGGCTTCGAGCTGACGGGCCAACTGCGCGAAGGGGTCACGGCCACCGACCTGGTGCTCTACGTCACCAACATCCTGCGCCAGGAGAAGGTGGTGGGCAAGTTCGTCGAGTTCTACGGGCCGGGCGCCGCTTCCATTCCCGTGCCCGACCGCGCCACCATCGGCAACATGGCCCCGGAGTACGGCGCGACCATGGGCTTCTTCCCGGTAGACGACAAGACGCTGGAGTACTTCAAGGGCACCGGCCGCAAGGAAGCCGAGATCGAGCGCTTCGAGGCCTACTACAAGGCGCAGGGCCTGTTCGGCATGCCGGCCGTGGGCGAGCTGCACTACACCAAGACCGTCAAGCTCGACCTGGGTACCGTCACCCCCAGCCTGGCAGGCCCCAAGCGCCCGCAGGACCGCATCAACCTGGGCGAGCTGTCGACCACGTTCTCCGAGCTCTACAGCAAGCCCATCGAGGCCAACGGCTTCAACCAGCCGGCCGACAAGCTGCGCCTTCGCCATCCGCTGCCTGCCGGTGGCGAAGTGGCCGTGGCCGAAGCGCCGGCACCCGCACCGGGTGCGCCTCGCGCCGTGGTCGAGATGGTGGCCAACCGCGCCACCAAGGCGGCAGCCCATACCGAAGCGCCGCCCGCACCGGACAACGTGCTGAGCATCGGCAACGGCGATGTGCTCATTGCCGCGATCACCTCGTGCACCAACACCTCCAACCCCAGCGTGCTGCTGGCGGCCGGCCTGCTGGCCAAGAAGGCAGTGGAGGCGGGCCTGAAGGTCAAGCCGCACGTGAAGACCTCGCTGGCGCCCGGCTCGCGCATCGTCACTGGCTATCTGGAGAAGGCGGGGCTGCTTCCGTACCTGGAAAAGCTGGGCTTCTACCTGGCCGGCTATGGCTGCACCACCTGCATCGGCAATGCGGGCGACCTGGCGCCGGAGATCAACGAGGCGATCACGAGCAACGACCTGGTGTGCGCTGCGGTGCTGTCGGGCAACCGCAATTTCGAGGCGCGCATCCATCCGAACCTCAAGGCCAACTTCCTGGCCTCGCCGCCGCTGGTGGTGGCCTACGCCATCGCGGGCAACGTCATGGTCGACCTGATGACCCAGCCCGTGGGCAAGGGCAAGGGCGGCAAGGACGTGTACCTGGGCGACATCTGGCCCAGCGCCAAGGAAATCGACCAGAACCTGCGCCTGGCCATGAACGCCAAGGCCTTCCGCCAGAACTACGACAAGATCAAGGACGAGCCGGGCAAGCTGTGGACCAGCATCGAGGGCGTGACCGGGCAGGTCTACAACTGGCCCAAGTCCACCTACATTGCGCAGCCGCCCTTCTTCGAGGGCTTCAAGATGCAGCCCACCGCAACCGATGCGGGCATCAAGGGCGCGCGCATCATGGCGTTGTTCGGCGACTCCATCACCACCGATCACATCTCGCCGGCCGGCTCCATCAAGGAGAGCTCGCCCGCGGGCAAGTGGCTCAAGGAGCACGGCGTGATGAAGGCCGACTTCAACAGCTACGGCTCGCGTCGCGGCAACCACGAGGTGATGATGCGCGGCACCTTTGCCAACGTGCGCATCAAGAACCTCATGATTCCGGCCGATGCCAACGGCACGCGGGAAGAGGGGGGCGTGACGCTCTACCAGCCCGGTGGCGAGAAGATGTACATCTACGACGCAGCGCAGAAGTACATGGCCGCCGGCGTGCCCACGGTGATCTTCGGCGGCGAGGAATACGGCACCGGCTCGTCGCGCGACTGGGCGGCCAAGGGCACGCAGCTGCTGGGCATCCATGCCGTGGTGGCGCGCAGCTTCGAGCGCATCCACCGCGCCAACCTGGTGGGCATGGGCGTGCTGCCGCTGCAGTTCCTGGGCGCCGATTCCTGGGAATCGCTGGGCCTGGCTGGCGACGAGATGATCGACGTGGTGATCGGCGGCGAACTCAAGCCGCAGATGGACGTCAAGCTGGTCATCCGCCGCGGCGACGGCAGCGAGCAGACGGTGACGGTGCGCCTGCGCATCGACACGCCGATCGAGGTCGACTACTACCAGCACGGCGGCATCCTGCCCTTCGTGCTGCGTCAGCTGTTGAACAAGTAGCCCCCCGGCTTTTCACTCCCTTCGGTCGCGCAGACCAACCCCCGAGGGACGACCCCACCTGAGGCCCGGCAAGGCCGGTTCCTCGGTGCGGGGCTGGTTGTCGGGGCGCTCAGTCCTCTACGCTGTAGAAGTAGACGACGCTGCTCAAGGGCCTGGGCTTGACCAGGATGCACTGGTTGTCCGAGTTGCCGTTGATGGTGATGATTTCGTCAGCCAGCGCACTGGCCACGATGAAGTGGTGCACGTTCTTGGCCATGACGGCGATGTCGCCCGGCCTGCAGTTGCGCGAGAAATTGAGCTTCAGGCCGGTGGGGCCCACGCCGTTGCGCCACTGGGTCTTGGCACCCGCGGTGCGTGCCACCCAGGTGGCGAAGATGCCGCACCAACTCACGCCCTGGGTGCCCGGCTGCGGTACGCGCCTGCCGGGTATGCGCACACCGTCGTAGGTGGCCTTGTCCTTCCACTTCTGCTCGCTCCAGCCTTCCACGCCTTCGTCGAAGTACTGCTTCAGTCGCTTCCAGCCGGCACGCACCGTCTCGTTGCCGTCGCGGATGGTCTTCAGGTCCGACACGGCCGATTCGGGCAGGGCCTCGCCCATGCCGATCTCCAGGATCTTGCGCCGCAGCGGCGAGAGGCCCGTCGGCATGCTGAAGCTGGGCGAGGGCGGCTGCTCGGACTTCGGCGGCAGGAAACCCGGCGGCGTGACGATCTGCGGCGGTGCGACGGCACCGGGCAGCGGCGCCCGCCCGGCGCCCGGTCCCTGGTCGAAGCCCTGCAAGCGCTCGATGGTGCGCTGGCCCACATCCACGCGGCCATCGGCGGAATTGAACTGCGCAAACTGGAACTTGCGGATCCCGCCGATCGTCATGGGTCCGCACTTGCCGTCCGTGTCCAGCAGCGGCATCGGTCCGCCGCTGCCGGAGGGCACGGAATTGAGCATGGATTGGATCGTCACCACGTCGTTCGACAGGTTGGCGCCGCCCAGGCCCACCGAGGCCAGGATGTTTCTTGCTGCTACTGCTGCCGGCATGGCCGCTCCTCCTTTTCCCATCGAGTACACCCGCGGCAAAGTCTAGGCAGCCAGGCGGCTCCAGGTAATTGGCCGGACGCCCTGGCGGCCTGCCGGGCGCGCTATGGCCTCCGATATCGGGTGCGCCAACCATGCGGCGTAGGGCGCCAAATTCGACACGGCAACTAGGCTGTTTGGGGTCATCCAGCCGGAAGGGTGAGTTTTCGAGAATAATTCTCATTTTTGAGAAGCAAGGACCTTCCCGGGTGACGACATTGAATGGCGTAGCGGCCGCCGCGATGAGCCTCGACCAACTCCCCACCCACCAGTGGGCCACGGTGCTGGACGTGCAACGGCCTGAGGGCGCGGAAGAACGAGAGCTGGCATTGCGGCTGACCGAGATCGGCTTCGTGCCGGGAGAGGCGGTGCGCGTGGTCGCCACCGGCGTGCCCGGGCGCGAGCCGCTGGCCGTTCGCCTGGGCCACACCACCTTTGCCTTGCGCCGCCATGAGGCCGCGCTGATCCGCGTCGTACCGGGAGCATCGAACCATGGCTGACGCAATCGCACTGCAGCAACCCGGCCGCATTGCCCTGCTGGGCAACCCCAACTGCGGCAAGACGGCGCTGTTCAATCAGCTGACCGGCAGCCGCCAGAAAGTGGCCAACTACGCCGGGGTGACCGTCGAGCGCAAGGAAGGCACCTTGCGCACGCCCTCCGGCCGGCGCGTGTTCGTGCTGGACCTGCCGGGCGCCTACAGCCTGAACGCGCTGAGCGCCGACGAAGCGGTGACGCGCGACGTGGTCACCGGCCGGCGCGCCCAAGACATTCCCGACCTGCTGGTGTGCGTGACCGACGCCACCAACCTGCGCCTGAACCTGCGCCTGGTGCTGGAGGCCCGCAGCCTCGGCCTGCCCATGGTGGTGGCCTTGAACATGAGCGACATGGCCCGGCGCCAGGGCATCAAGGTCGACACGAAGAAGCTGTCCCAGGAGCTGGGCGTGCCGGTGGTCGAGACCGTCGGCGTCAGCATCGACGGCGCCAAGGAACTGGTAGCCGCCATCGAGGTGCCCGTGCAGCCGGCCAAGCCGGCCGACTGGACTGCGCCCGCCTTCGAAGACGTGCTGGCCACCCAGCGCGAGGTGCGCCGGATTCTCTCGGTGGCAGTCACCGAGCCGGTAGGCAGCCTGGCCACCAGCGACAAGATCGACCGCGTGGTGCTGCACCCCGTGTGGGGCATGCTGGTGCTGGCCGTGACGCTGTTCCTGATGTTCCAGGCGGTGTTCAGCTGGGCCGAGGTGCCCAAGGGCTGGATCGAGGACGGCACCGCGGCGCTGGGCGCGCTGATCAAGTCCGGAATGCCCGAAGGACTTTTGCAAAGCCTGCTGGTGGATGGCGTGATCGCGGGCGCGGGCGGCGTCATCGTGTTCCTGCCGCAGATCCTGATCTTGTTCCTTTTCATCCTGGCGCTGGAAGATTCGGGCTACCTCCCGCGTGCGGCCTTCCTGCTGGACCGGGTGATGGGCACGGTGGGCCTGTCGGGCCGCTCGTTCATTCCGCTGCTGTCCAGCTTTGCCTGCGCCATTCCCGGCGTGATGGCCACGCGCACCATCAGCAACTGGCGCGACCGGCTCACCACCATCATGATTGCGCCGCTCATGACCTGCTCGGCGCGGCTGCCGGTGTATGCGCTGCTGATCGCGGCCTTCATCCCGGCGCGCGATGTGGGCGGCATCTTCAACCTGCAGGGCCTGGTGCTGTTCGCCCTGTACGTGTTCGGCATCGTCTCGGCCATGGCCGTGGCCTGGGTGATGAAGCGCTTTCGCGACAACACCACGCAGTCACCGCTGATGATGGAGCTGCCGGCCTATCGCTGGCCCAATGTTCGCAACCTGCTGCTGGGCCTGTACGAGCGTGCCTGGATCTTCATTCGCCGCGTGGGCACGATCATCCTCACGCTGACCATCGTGCTGTGGTTCCTGTCCACCTTTCCCTCGCCGCCCGAGGGCGCGCCGGGCCCTGCCATCCAGTACAGCCTGGCCGGCATGATCGGCCGTGGCCTGGAGCACATCTTTGCGCCCATCGGCTTCAACTGGCAGATCTCGATCGCGCTGGTGCCCGGCATGGCCGCACGCGAGGTGGCAGTGGGCGCGCTGGGCACCGTGTACGCGCTCTCGGCCACCGGAGACGACGTCGCGGGTGCGCTGGAGCCGCTGATTGCCGGCAGCTGGTCGCTGGCCACGGCGCTGTCGCTGCTGGTCTGGTACGTGTTTGCGCCGCAATGCGTTTCCACGCTGGCGGCGGTCAAGCGGGAAACCAACTCGTGGCGTTATGTGTGGATCATGGCGGTCTATTTGTTCGGCCTGGCCTATATTGCGTGCTTCATCACCTATCACGTGGCGCTGGCCCTGGGGGCCGGCTAGGAAGGCGTGAATAGAAGGCCATGCAAGAACTCATCGTCACCCTCATCGTTGCTTCCGCCGTGCTGTACCTGGCTTGGCGCTGGATGCCCGCGTCCTGGCGCCGCGCCCTTGCCGCCAAGCTGGCGGCAGGTGGGCAGCGCGCCGGCCTGGTGAATGAAGAGAGCGCCGGGAAGCTCGCCGCATCGCTGGCCAAGTCGTCGGGCTGCGGCGCCTGCGACAGCTGCTCGCCGGCCTGCGCGAGCGGCGGCGCCGACAAATCCAAAGCCCAGCAAGGGCCCACCGAGGTTCCTCTCACCCGCCTGCGCTGAGCCCATGCCGGCGCGCATTCTCATTGCCGGTGGCGGAATCGGCGGCCTGGCGGCTGCCGTGGCACTGGCGCGCGGCGGCCAGAGCGTGGAACTGCTGGAGCAAGCCGCCGCGTTCGCCGAAGTCGGCGCGGGCATCCAGCTCGGCCCCAACGTCACCCGTCGCCTGAAGACACTGGGCGTGCTCGATGCGGCCCGCCAACTGGCCGCGCGCCCCACGTCCGTGGCGGTGCGCGACGCCCAGGACGGTGCCCTGCTGGCGCGCATGCCCCTGGCCGACAGCATCGAGCGCAAGTACGGCGGCCCCTATCTCTGCATGCATCGTGCAGATTTGCATTCGGTGCTGCTCCAGGCCGCGCGCGACCTCGCGCCTCGCGTCGAGCTCAATACCGCAGCACCCATCACCCAGGTGGCCGCGCGTGGCGATACCGTCTGCCTGGGCAGCGGCAGCATTCGTGCCTGGGAGGGCGACGGCCTCGTTGGCGCGGACGGGCTGTGGAGCCTGGTGCGCGCGCGCGTGGTCGAAGAGCCCACGCCGCCGCGTGCCACCGGCCACACCGCCTGGCGCGCGCTGGCCCGCATCGAGGCGCTGCCCGCGGCGCTGCGCAGCACCGAGGTGCAGGTCTGGCTGGGCGAGCGCCTGCATGCCGTGGCCTATCCGGTGCGCGGTGGCGCCTGGCTCAACCTGGTGATCCTGGCCGAGGTGCCGCCGGGCGGCGCCGGCGCGAGAACCCAGGACCCTGCCGACTGGGACCAGCAGGCGGACATGGCGGCGCTCCTGACGGCCATCGGCAACCGTTGCCATGGCGTGTCCGCGCTGATCGAAGCCATGCCGCATTGGCGCGCCTGGCAGCTCAACGACAGGCCGCCACTGACCGGTCCGCACGAAATGGTGCGCGGCCGCGTGGCGCTGCTGGGCGACTCGGCCCACCCCATGCTCCCGTACCTGGCGCAGGGCGCCGGCATGGCGATCGAGGATGCAGTGGCACTGGCCGAGCGGGTGGCCAATTGCGATGCCGAGAGCCTGCCCGGCGCCTTCAGCCGCTATGCCGCCGCGCGCTGGCAACGCAATGCACGGGTGCAGGCCAGGGCGCGGCGCAACGGAGAGGTGTTTCACGCCAGCGGCGCCAAGCGCGTGGCGCGAGACGCCGCGCTGCGCGTGCTGGGGGCGCACCTGCTCGACAACCCGTGGCTGTACGAGGGTTGATGAGCGAGGGCCGGGCGCCGCAGGCCTTCAGAGCTTGAAGCTTTGCAGGTGCTCGATGCGTTCGGCCAACCCCTCGGCGCCGGCATCCGGGCCCAGGCCGGCGCTGCTGGCTTCTGCGAGCGCTGCCTGCAACTGCTCGAGCAAGTTGCTGCGGGCTGCGTCAAAGGCCTGCGGCAGGTCGGTGTGGGTCTTTTCGTAGGCCTGGGCAATGACGCGGGCGGCAGCCGGCGCGCCCGCGGCAACGCACTGCGCCATGGCTCGGGCGGTGGGCGTTGCGCCGCGCTTGAGCACCTCCTGGGCCAGCTCGGGTGAAATGGCGCCTTCGACACTGTCCAGCGCATCGGCCGACAACGGCGCATCGCCTTCCACCAGCGCCGTCGCCGCGTCGAAGGCGCCGTGCGCGAGCGCCAGGTCGGCGGGCAGGGCGTTGCCCAGCAGCGGCGTGTCGAAACGCAAGCCTGCAGCGGCCAGTTCGTTGATCAGCGATGCGTCGTCGGCGGCAATGGCATGGCGCTGGGCGATCTGTGCGGCCAGCGGCGGGACTTCGGACAAGCGGCCTTCACGCAGCGGCGTTTGCCAGTCGACCAGCGCGCGCCGGTAGTAGTCCACCACCTTGTCCGCCAGGTCGAGGTCCAGGCCATGGTCGCCGTGGCGCTCGTCCAGGTAGTCGAGCAGGGCCTGTCCGGTGAAGTAGTCGCTGATGGGCTCCAGCGGATCTTCCTCCAGGTGCAACGCGGCGAACGCACCGTCGAGGTCGGTGGCCAGGGTGGCACGGCCGTCCTCGTGCATGGCATGCGGCCAGCCTTCGGGCAGGCTGCGCTTCCAGGCCAGCACATGGCCGAACTGGGCGCCCGGCTCGGTGACCACATGAATGCGGTCGGTGTCGTCGAAGCCGCCGAAGGGCAGGGCCGCCAGCTTGGGTGCCCATTCCCTGCCCTCGGAGTCGGTGGTGGCGCCGGACTGGCGCTCGTGCGCAATCCAGCCGGGCAGGTCGTGAAACCCTGCGGGGCCATGGCCGAACAATTCGGCCCAGTGGATGGGCTCCTCGCCGCCGTTCATGCGCGCCGTCAGGTCGTAGTCGAGTGCGCCGCCGCAGGTCTGGCTCCACAGCGACAACAGGTCGGGCGGCACCGGGCCGATGCACGCGGCCTGGACGGCGGCCAGCTGCTGCGCGCTGATGGGCGGTTGCGCATCGAAGATCACGCGCCCCGCAAAGAGCACGATGCCGTGCGCCCGCAACTGGGCCAGTTCGTCGCTGGTGAAGAAATCGTCCATCCAGGCCTCCCTTGGTACTGGGGTTCGTTCACTGTCGATACTACAGGTCGGTGCGCAGCTTCCAGATCTCCGGGAAGAGCACCACGTCGAGCATCTTGCGAAGATAGCTTACGCCCCCGGTGCCGCCCGTGCCACGCTTGAAGCCGATCACGCGCTCCACGCTGGTGACGTGGCGAAAGCGCCAGAGGCGGAATGCATCTTCGATGTCCGTGAGCTTCTCGCCAAGCTGGTAGAGGTCCCAATGCGCGTGCGGGTCGCGGTACACGGTGAGCCATGCGGCCTCCACGCCGTCGCTGGCTTCGTAGGGTTGCGTCCAGTCGCGCTCCAGGCGGTCGGCCGGCACCGGCAGCCCGTTGCGAGCCAGCAGGCGCAGCGATTCGTCGTAGAGCGAGGGGGCACGGTAGGCCGCCTCGACCATGGCCAGCAGGTCGGCCCGGTGCGCATGCGGCTTGAGCATGGCGGCGTTCTTGTTGCCCAGCGCAAACTCGATGCAGCGGTATTGCGCGCTCTGGAACCCGCTTGAGCTGGCCAGGTAGGGCCGCATGGCGGTGTACTCGGGCGGCGTCATGGTCGAGAGCACGGTCCATGCACTCACCAACTGCTCCATGATGCGGCTCACGCGCGCCAGCATCTTGAAGGCGTCGGGCAGCTGGTTGGCCGCAATGCATCGCGTGGCGCCGTGCAGCTCGTGCAGCATCAGCTTCATCCACAGCTCGCTGGTCTGGTGCTGGATGATGAACAGCATCTCGTCATGCGCGGGCGACAGCGGGTGCTGCGCGCCCAGCACTTCGTCCAGGTGCAGGTAGTCGCCGTAGCTCATGGACTGGCTGAAGTCCAGCTGGGCTTTTTCGTCTTGGACGATCTTTTCGGTCTGGCTCATGGTGGGTCGTTGCTCAGGTCACCGCGTTGCGCGTGTTGAATTCGGGGCGGCGCCATTCTTCTTCCTCCAGCACCTGCGCGAGGTTGCCGACGGCGTTCCAGACATCCTCGAAGCCGATGTACAGCGGGGTGAAGCCGAAGCGAAGAATGTCGGGCATCCTGGTGCCCCCAGGGCCCGGCACGCCGAGCCCGTCCCCCGAGGGGAGCGAGGCCGCTTGGGAGCGGCCTGGCGCGGCCTGCGGCGAATCGCCGGCACGGAAGTCCCCGATCACGCCACGCGCGATCAATGCCTGCACGATGGCGTAGGCCGGCCCGCCGAACTGCTGGCCGGCATCGGCCATGCGCAGGCACACCTGCGAGCCGCGTTGCGCATGCTCGCGCGGCGTGACCAGTGCAAAGCGCTCGGGGCAGCGCTGCTCCACCAGCGCGATGAAGGCATCGGTCAGCGCCAGCGACTTGGCGCGCAGCGCCGCCATGCCGCCCAGCGCCTGCGCCGCGCCAAAGCCTGCCAGTCCGCACTCCAGCCCGGTCAGGGACAGGATGGGCTGCGTGCCGCACAGGTAGCGCGCCACGCCGGGTGCGGGCCGGTAGTCGGGCGTGAACTCGAAGGGCGCCGCATGGCCCCACCAGCCTGCGAGCGGCTGCTGCCAGTCGCTGGCATGGCGCGCGTGCACCCAGGCAAAGGCCGGCGCGCCAGGCCCGCCGTTGAGGTACTTGTAGCCGCAGCCAATGGCGAAATCGGCCTGCGCGCCGTTCAGGTCGACCGGCACCGCGCCCACGCTGTGGCACAAGTCCCAGACCGCAATCGCACCTGCTTCGTGGGCCTGCCGGGTAAGGGCCGCCATGTCGTGCATGGCGCCGGTGCGGTAGTTGACGTGGGTGAGCATCAGCACGGCCACGTCGGGCCCGAGCGCGGCGGGAATCCCCGAAGGGTCGTCCACCAGGCGCAGCTCCAGCGCGTGCTCGCGGCACAGCGAGGCGGCAATGTACAGGTCGGTCGGGAAGTTGCTGCGCTCGGACACCACCACGCGACGGCGGCTGTCCTTCTTCTGCATGGCAATCGCGGCGAACAGCACCTTGTAGAGGTTGACCGATGTGCTGTCGGTGCACACCACTTCGCCCAGCGCCGCGCCGACCAACTGCGCCACCTGGTCGCCCAGGCGCTGCGGCAGGTCGAACCAGCGGGCCTCGTTCCACGAACGGATCAGGCCCACGCCCCATTCCTGCGCCACGACTTGCGCGATGCGTGCGGGCGCGGCCTTGGGCATCACGCCCAGCGAATTGCCGTCGAGGTAGATCACGCCTTCGGGCAGGCTGAACAGGTCGCGCAGGGGGCGCAGCGGGTCTTGCGCGTCGAGGCGCCGACAGTCTTCGAGAGTGCTTGGAGCGGATGTCATTTCTGTGGATGGGAAGAAGAGAGTTCGCGCAGCACCGCGCGAACGGGAGAGGCATCGGCGCTGACCAGCTTGAGCGGCAGCGCAATGAGTTCGTAGTCGCCTTCGGGCACGTCGTCGAGCACCAGGTTCTCGAGCACGCGCATGTCGTGGCGGCGAATGGTCTGGTGGCTGGGCAGCTGCTTGCTGTCGGCCGGGTCGATGCTGGCGGTGTCGATGCCGATGAGCCGCACGCCGCGCGCGGCCAGCTGCTCGATGGTGTCGGGCGCGTAGGCGGCCAGCTGCGGGTCCCAGCGGTCGATCGGCATGCGGGCGTAGGTGCGCACCAGCACGCGCGGCGGCAACGCGACGTCCACCGCATGCGCGATGTGCGCCCACTCCACCAGCGGCCCGCGGCCAATGGCATGGATCACGCGGCAAGGACCCAGAAAGGGCGATAGATCGGTGTCACCGATGCTGGCGCCATCGGGTGCGTAGTGCAGTGGCGCATCGGCATGCGCGCCCACGTGGGGCGAGAGGGTGATTTCGCTCACGTTCACCGGGCAGCCGGGGCCGATGTTGGCGGCCCAGCGCTGCTGGTAGGGCGTGTCGCCGGGGAACACAGGCGAGCCCGCATGCACCGGAGGCGAAATGTCCCAAAGACGTAGAGAGGTCGGCATGGGGCAAAGGTAGCGCTGGCGGCTGGGGCGTGGTGTCGGTTATTTCCAACGATTCAGCAGGTTGGCGCAAGCCGGGCACACGGCTTCTTTCGAAGATGGAGCCAAGCGTACCCCCGCAAGCCTGGCCCCTCAAACCCCTTGCTGCCCTTGATGGCTTTGACTCCGGAGACAAATCCATGATCGAGATGCCCTCATCCGCACAGGCCCGCCGCATCCGCCGCGTGGCGCTGGGCGATCTTGTGCACCGCACGGCGCTGAAGTTCGGCGAGCGCACCGCGGTGGTCGACGGTGGCATCCGGCTGAGCTATGCGCAGCTGGATGCGCGCAGCTCGCGCTTTGCGCATCACCTGCTGGGCGCCGTGGGCGCGGGCCAGCAGGTGGGCATGCTGTGCCAGAACTCGGCCGACATGGTGGTGGCCTTCAACGGCATCCACAAGGCAGGCTGCGTGTGGGTGCCGGTCAATATCAAGCTGGACGTGCCCGAGATCGACTACATCCTGCGCCACGCCGAAGTGTCGGCCGTGGTGGTGGACGAGGCGCTGGCGGCGCAGCCCGCGCTGGCCGCCATGCTGGACAAGCTCGGCGTGCCCCTCGTCCTGAGCATGGCCTCGGGCCCGGCCACCACCGTGCCGCGCGCGGTGACGCTGGCGCAGGCCGAAGCGGGCCACGGCGATGCCATGCCCGACATCGACATCGACTCCGGGCAGCCCGTGCTGCTCATGTACACCAGCGGCACCACCGGCCACCCCAAGGGCGTGGTGCATTCGCACGAGTCGGTGATGGCGGCGGTGCTGGGCAACATGAGCGGCTTTGCCTACACCGAGCGCGACGTGGTTTCGGGCGTGCTGCCGCTGTTTCATTGCGCGCAGCACACCATGGCCGCCACGGCCTGCGCGGCCGGTGCATGCATGGTGCTGGAGCGCGCCTTCGTTCCCGAGCAGATTCGCGCCTCGATCCTGTCAGAGGGCCACACCGTGTTTGTCGGCCTGCCCATGATGTACGGCGCGCTGCTGGCCGATGCGGCCTTTGCGCCAGCCACCTTGCGCCTGGCCATCTATGCCATGGCGCCCATTCCCGGCCCGCTGCGCGAGCAGATGGCCAGGCGCCTCACGCCGCACCTCATGCTGGCCACCGGCCAGACCGAGATCTACCCGGCCACGCTCACCTTCCTGCCGGGCGAACACCCGCAACTCGATGCCAACTACTGGGGCACCTCGCTCGTGCATTGCGAGACGGCGGTGATGGATGACGAGGGCAACTTGCTGCCGCCTGGCGAGGTGGGCGAGATCGTGCACCGCGGCGCCAACGTGATGCTGGGCTACTTCAAGGACCCGCAGGCCACGGCCGCCGCACAGCGCTTCGGCTGGCACCACACGGGTGACCTGGGCATGTGGGGCCCCGAGGGGCAGATGCTGTTCCTGGACCGCAAGAAGGACATGATCAAGACCGGCGGCGAGAACGTCGCCAGCGTGAAGGTCGAGGCCGTGGTGCTCGCCCACCCGGGCGTGGCCGGCGCCGCGGTGCTGGGCCTGCCGCATCCGCGCTGGTCCGAGGCGGTATGTGCCTTCGTGGTCAGGAAGCCGGGTGCTGACCTGGAAGAGGCTGTGCTGCTGGCGCACTGCAAGGCGCGGCTGGGCAGCTTCGAGGTGCCCAAGCTGATCCGCTTCGTCGACGTGCTGCCCGCCACCGCCACCGGCAAGGTGCAAAAGCACGTGCTGCGCAAGCAGTTTGCCGAGCTGGCGCAAACCGCATGGGTGAACGAGGCGAGCTGAGACCATGACCTGAGGGGTCATGGGCGAGGCGAGGGCTGCGCCGGCAGAATGCCCCCATGCACAACGTGACGACACAACCCGCCGCGCGATCGTCGATGTTCCGTGGCTGGTGGGTGGTGCTGGGCGCCTTCGGCGTGACCGGCATGGGCTTTGGCTGCGCCTACACCTTCAGCGTGTTCGTGGAGCCGCTGCAGCAGGTGTTCGGCGCCTCGCGCGGCCAGGCGGCGCTGGTGTTCTCGATTGCGGCGTGCCTGAACTTCGCGCTGGGCGTGGTCAGCGGTCCGCTGGCCGACCGCTACGG
The DNA here is from genome assembly GCA_018241225.1 of Pseudomonadota bacterium. Taxonomy (GTDB): domain Bacteria; phylum Pseudomonadota; class Gammaproteobacteria; order Burkholderiales; family Burkholderiaceae_C; genus Variovorax. The sequence continues at coordinate 13,297 of JAFEEG010000049.1, read as the reverse complement.
TGCGCGCCGGCTGGCACTGGCCGGCATGCTGCTGGTGGGCACGGGCCTGCTGCTGGCGGGGCGGGCGCGGACGCTGGCGCAGGTCTACCTGGCGTACGGTGCAGGGGTGGGCGTCGGCGTGGGGTTGGCCTACGTGCCGGCCATTGCGGCCGTGCAGCGCTGGTTCACGCGGCGGCGCGGGTTTGCGTCGGGTCTGGCAGTCAGCGGCATTGGCGCGGGCACCTTGCTCATGCCGCCGCTGGCCGGCTGGCTGGTCGATGCGCAGGGTTGGCGCATGGCCTACACGGTGCTGGGCATCGCGGCGCTGGTGCTGGGCGGCAGTGCCGCGTTGCTGATCGAAAGCGATCCGGCTGCCCGCGGCCTGGCACCCGACGGCGACCCGCCGGCAGCGCGCGCGGCCGCTGCCTGCGCCCCCGGCTACACGGTGCGCGAGGCGCTGCACTCACGCGCCTTCTGGCTGCTGTACGTTTCGGGTGCGCTGGTGTCTTTTGCAGCCTTCGTGCCCTTTGCGCACTTGGTGCCCTACGCGGTGGACCACGGCATTCCCAAGGCGCAGGCGGTCTTGCTGCTGGGCGCCATCGGCATCGGCAGCACGCTGGGGCGATTTGCGATCGGCGGCGTGGTCGATCGCATCGGCCGCAGCCGCGCGCTGGCCGGCATCTACCTGCTGATGGGGCTGTGCATGGGCATGTGGGCACTGGCCACCAGCTGGGGTGCGCTGGCCGTGTTCGCGCTGGCCTACGGCGCCATCTACGGTGGCTGGTCGGCGGTGATTCCCGCCGTGACCATGGACCAGTTCGGCGGGCGGCAACTCAGCAGCATCATCGGCGTGCTCTACACCAGCGTGGCCGTGGGCACGCTGGTGGGCCCGACGCTGGCGGGCTTTGCCTACGACCTGCTGAACAGCTACCTGCTGCCCATTGGCGTGGGCGCGTTGCTGAACCTGCTGGCCGCGGGCGTGCTGCTGCGCTTGCCCAGGCCGGGCACGCCGGTAGCGGCCTGAACCCGTCAATCCGCGAGCGGTGCCAGGCCGTGCCGGGCCCGAGCACGCTGGCAGGCATCGCTGCCGGCTTCCAGCTCGTGGCAGGGGCCGGGACGCCATTCGTAGATGCCGCAGGCCACCGATTCGCCGATGCGCCCGCCAAGCGCCGCGCAGCGCGGCGAGGCGTAGTCAGTGCCGCGCAGGCGGGCCAGGCTGTCGTTGAGCTCCACTGCCAGTCCGTCGGGTACGGTGCCGCCGTGTTCCTGCAGCTCGTGGATGCTGAAGTCGACGCGGTAGCAGGCGCAGCAGGCGCCGCAGGATTGGCAGGGATTCATGGCGCAGGGGCGATCGGGCGGGTGCCCCGATTGTCGCCGCTGCCCGTCATGCCGACGGCGTGAAGATCGCGTGCAGCCCCAGCGGCATCACCCGTGCCAACGTGCCTTGCGCCACCGGGCCGGCGGCGATGCGCCGGGCGTCGAAAACCGAGAACAGCATGGCCTGCTGCTTCAGGTCGAGCGCGGTGCCCAGCACCCAGCCCTGGCCCTCCACGGGGCGGCCCGCGCGGTCGGTGCGGGGCACGTAGATGTGCTCTTCCGCCATCACGTCAGGGCCGTAGCTGTAGCGGTCGACCGCGCCCGTGTCCAGGTTCAGGCGCATCACCGCTTCCCAGCCGGGGCGGGGCATGGTGCGGTCCACGCGCTCGGCCAGGATCACCTCGCGGTGGCGGCTTCCGACAATGCGCGGGTCGATGCGCGGGAACTCGCTGGCATGCGCCAGCTGCTGCTGCGTGGCCCGGCCGCGCGCCAGGTCGAGCGTGACGCGCGCCACCTGTGTGTTCTCGGTGGGCGAGAGATGGCCGCGCATCATGTTGCGCACGCCGACGAAGACAGCTTGCGCATCGTCCGAATGCACGTAGTCCAGGTGGATCACGCGCCCGTTCGGCTCCTCCCAAGCATTGCCCAGGTGGAACACGAAGCCCGCCGGCAACTGCAACCATTGCGGCGCATCGAGCCGGTCCTTGGGCAGCAGCAGCACACGCATGCCCAGCTCGGGCCGCCACACGTGGCTGTCGAGAAAGGTCTGGCCCGCCTGCGAGCGTGCGGCGTCGTACACCAGCGGCGGCATCAGGAACACGAGGTGCCGCTGTGTGATGGCGAAGTCGTGCACCATGCCGATGTCGGGCACCTTGAGGGTGTGCATGCGTGCCTGCTTGCCATCGGCGCTGACGTGGTAGATCGACAGCAGGCCGGGCCCGCTGCTGACGCCGAAGTTCCACAGGCTGCCGTCCTTGGGCTCGACGCGCGGGTGCGCCGAGAAGGGCATGCCCTCATAGTCGGCCGACCAGGTCTTGGGGCCGCGTGTCTCGAGTGTCTGCGGGTCCATGCGGATCGCGCTGCCGCCTTCCCACAGGGCCATCAGGTCGTCGCCGATGCGCACCACGCTGGTGTTGGCGACATTCATGGCGTCGGGGCCGTTGAGCGGCTCGGTGTCGGGCAAGTCGGTGGCGAACACGGGGCGCACCGGCCGGCCGGCGCGGGTGTCGGCCACGAACTTCGATGTGCGCACGAAGCGGCCCTGGTGGGTGATGCCGCCGTTCTCGATCCGGTAGGCCTGGACCATGCCGTCGCCGTCGAACCAGTGGTGGTAGCGGATGCCACCCAGCCCGTAGCGTGCGGGGCCGTTGCGGTAGAAGGTGCCGCCCAGGTCGGGCGGCAGGCGTCCGCGCAGGCGCAAGGCCAGCGGTGGCACGTCGGCCTGCAGGCCGGCGAAGCCGGCCGTCCAGGGGGTGGTGGCGCGGGCGGCGTCGAAGTCGGTTTGCCAGCGGTCGGCGGTGTCGGCGGCCGGGTTGCTGCCAGCCCAGGTGGGCAGGCTGGCGAGGCTGGTGCTGGCGCCCAGTGCCTGGAGGAAGTGGCGACGGTCCATGGCGTGCTCCTGGCTTACTTGAGCGTCATCTCGATGGCGGTGTCGCCCTGCACATCGACGGCGGCATCGTCGAAGGGCGGGGGGCCGAAGCGCCCGCGCGCGTCGCGGCTGAAGCCATAGGGCTCGCGCGGAATGCCGGCCATGTTGGTGCCCAGCTTGCCGTCGCCGTCTTCATCGAGAAAGGCCGAGACCGCATAGCGCCCCGGCGCCAGTCCGCGAAAGACGACGGTGGCGGGGCCGGTGCCCAGGTTCACGCGCTCGCCTTGCAGGCGTTGCCCGTCCTTGGGCCAGCTGGCCGCATCGCCGTAGAGCGCGGCGTTGATCTGGCCCTGCGGTGCGCCGTCGTTGCTGGCGCGGCTGGTGGCGCTGATGCGCACCGTGAGATCGGCTGCCGATGCGCCAGTGATGGCGCCAAGGGACAGCAGGGCTGCGCCCAACGGCAGGGCAAGGGTGGCAGCAAGGCGAGTGCCGAAGCGTGACATTGCGGGTACTCCTGGTGTGAGGAATGGCACCCGGGGTCGAGTGCCTGGAACCCGACTGTCCGTACCGCACTGACGTGCCGCCAGCGCGATGCGACGGAATGCGCGGCTGGTGGCGTGAAATGCAGGAAAGGGCGCGCTGAGTGCCTAGCGCGGCGCCCCTGCCAGCGGCAGGCGGACCCGAAAACCGACGCCCCGGCCCGACAAGCCTTGCGTCAGTTCCACCCCGCCGCCCAGCCGCAATGCAGCCTGGCGCACGATGGCCAGACCCAGTCCGGCACCGCTGGCCCGCGCATCCGCAGCGCGATGAAAGCGCTCGAAGATGTGTTCCTGGTGCGCGCCCGGTATGCCTGGCCCATCGTCGAGCACCTGGAGCAGCAGCGCTTGGCCTTCAAGGCGCAAGGCGACGGCGATGGTGCTGGCCGGCACGGCATGGCGAAGCGCGTTGTCGACCAGGTTCTGCACGATGGATTCCATCGATGCCAGTTCGATGTCGCAGGGCAGGGTGTCGGGCGCGTCCAGCGAAAGCTCCCGGCCGTCGCGCAAGGCCGCCTGGGCTGCGGGGCCGAGCAGCTTGCGCAGCCACAGCGCCAGGTCCACGCGGCTGCTGCGCAGCGGGCCCGCGCGATCGAGTGACGCCAGGTCCAGCAGTTGCTGCGCCAGGTGCGAGGTTCGCCCGATGGCCTGGTTCAACTGCTCCTCTGCCTGGTTGCGCTGCGCGGCATCCGGCGCCTGCGCCAGCACATGCGCCTGTGCGTTGATGACGGCCAGCGGCGTGCGGATTTCGTGCGCCGCATCCTGGATGAAGGCGCGTTCGCGCTCCACGGTGCCGCGCAGTCGCAGCAGCAGGGCATCGAGCGCATCCACCAGGGGCTTGAGCTCTCGGTAGCGGGCGGGCACGCCCACCGGGCTCAGGTCGCCGCTGCTGCGCTCGCCGATGCGCCCGGCCAGTTGCTGCAGGGGCCGCAGGCTGGCGCGCAGCGTGAGCCACACGGCGCCCAGCACGATCGGGAAGGCGACCAGCAGATAGGGCAGGATGTTGCGGGCGTTGTAGCGAAGAAAAGCCTCCGAGGTGCGCCGCGGGTTGAGGATGCGAAGGCGCCAATGGGTGCTGGCCCTGTCGTAGCGCCAGTAGCCCTCCTGCAAGGTGATGGATACCGCGCTGGACGGCACGCTGCCGTTCCAGTTCCAGGCGGGCGAGCGGTAGACGATGCGGCCATCGGGGCTGCTCAGCTCGTGCAGCACCACGCCGCTGACGACCTCGCTCTGCGTGCGGCGAATGGCGGTCCAGCGCTCGGTGGCCGCGATCGCGGCGCGCGCCTGCTGCGCGTCGGCGGTTTCGTCCAGCGCCACCAACAGGGCGTCGCCATACTTCTGCAGGCCCGGCGCCTCGGCCAGCGACTTGCGGTTTTCCAGGTAGAGGTAGGCGAGCAGGGCAAGCCAGATCAGCGCGAACACGCCCACCATGGCCCAGGTGCTGCGCCACAGCAGCGAGGGCTCGGAGGCACGCCGCCACAGCGTGCGCAGGCCGGTACTGCTCATGGCTCCAGCAGGTAGCCGATGCCGCGCACCGTGCGCACTCGCTGTGCGCCGATCTTCTTGCGCAGGTTCGACACATGCACTTCGATGGCGGCGAAGTCCACCGGGTCGCCCAGCGGTTCGAGGCGCTGGGCGAGAACGTCCTTGGCCACCACCGAGCCTGGATCGCGTGCGAGCTCCATCACCAATTGGAATTCGCGCGGCGAGAGCGACAAGGCTTGCCCGTCCAGCCGGGCCTCTCGCCGCGCCGGCGCAATCTCGAGCGTGCCGATGGTCCACTGCTCGCTGCCTTGCTGGGCGCTGCGCCGAATCACGGCGCGGATGCGCGACACCAGCTCGGCCGTGGCAAAGGGCTTGATCACGAAATCGTCCGCACCGCCGTCCAGGCCGGCCAGGCGGTCGTCGAGCGCGGAGCGCGCGGTGATCACGATGATCGGCACGCGCAGGCCGCTGCGGCGCCAGCGCTTGAGCAGGTCGAAGCCGCTGCCGTCGGGCAGGTTCAGGTCGAGCAGCACGCAGTCCACCAGCGCGGCGTCGATGGTGTGCGGCGCGTCGGCGGCGCGGCGAACCCATTCGCCGGTGAAGTGATCGATGCGCAATGCCGCCTGCAGGGCGCGGCCCAGGTCGAGGTCGTCTTCGATCAGCAGGATGTGCATGGCCCGATTCTGGGGCCGCGACCTTTGGCTGAGCCAAAGGTTGGATTCCCAACAATGCGCAGACTCAACCGAGGAGGAGTTTCCGTGCGATTGAACAAGCTGGTGCTGACAATCTTTGGAATGGCTTTGCTGGGTGGCTGCGCGGTGGCGCCCACGCATCCTTCGCTTAACGACGAGGCGTTGCCGCCGCTCGTTCCGGTGCGCGATTTCGTGGCGAACGTGGAAGGAACCGGCAACTACCGCATCTCGCCCGATGGGCGCCTGCTGGCTTGGAAGGGCGTGAGCAATCTCAAGCCGGCTGTCTGGGTGAAGACACTGGCGGGGGGCGACATGCGCGCCATTCCCATCCGCGCCGCCGGCGTGGTGTGGTCGGGCGACAGCCGCTTCCTTTTCCTGACGGTGGACGCGACCGGCGACGAGAACACGCATGTCTTCGCGGTGGACCTGCAGCAGGGCGATTGGCGCCCGGTCGACCTGACGCCGTTCAAGGGAGCGAAGTCCAATCTCGTGCGGCGCGTGGCAGGCAGCCCCGCCGTCATCGTGACCTCGAACCAGCGCGACAAGAAGGTGTTCGACCTGTATCGCATCGACCCCACCACTGGCCAGCAGGCATTGATGGCGCAGAACCCCGGCAATGTCTGGAGCTGGGTGGTCGATCGCGAGGGGCGCTTGCGTGCGCGCTCCGTGAAGGACGACGACGGCGGCTACCTGCAGTTGCGCGAGGGCGAGGCATGGCGCACCACCATCCGCTGGGGCAAGACCGACAACTGGTGGATTGCAGACTTCATTCCCGGCGGCAACAGCGCCTGGGCCGTGTCCAACCGGGGGCGCGACCGCCAGGCCCTGGTGCGCATCGACCTGGAGACGGGCGCCGAGCAGGTGGTGCACGAAGACGCCGCCGTCGACGTCGAGGAAGTGCTGATGAGCCAGCGGGCCCAAGCGCCGCTGATGGCCCATTCGATGCCGGGCTACTCGAGCGCCAAGGTCTTCGACGCGGCGCTTGCCGCCCGCCTCGCGCCGTTGCAAGGCGGGGATCCGGCGGCGGTGTACGTGGGCAGCCTGTCCGACGACGAGCAGTCGATGACGGTGAATGTCGGCACCGACCAGGGCTGGAAGTTCTACCTGCTTGCGAACGCGTCGGCCTCGCCCGTCCTGCTGGGCGAAAGCAACACGGACGATGTGGCGTCATCGCTTGGCAAGACGCAGCCGATTTCGTATGCCGCCCGCGACGGACTGGCCATCTCGGGCTACCTGACGCTCCCGCCCGGCGTGCGGCAGCGCCCCTTGCCGCTGGTGCTGCTGGTGCACGGCGGCCCCTGGGCTCGCGACCGCTGGACCTACCAGAGCACCAATCGCAGCATGCAGCAGTTCCTGGCCAATCGCGGCTATGCCGTGCTGCAGGTGAACTATCGCGGCTCCAGCGGCTACGGGCGCGCGTTCATGGAAAAGGCGGTGGGTGAGTTCGCCGGCAAGATGCACGACGACCTGGTTGACGGCGTGCGCTGGGCCGTGGCGCAAGGCATTGCCGATCCGAAGCATGTGGGCATCTACGGCGCCAGCTACGGCGGCTATTCGGCCCTGGTGGGTGCCACGATCACGCCCGAGGTGTTCGCCTGCGCGGTCGACGTGGTGGGCATTGCCGACCTGGCCTCCTGGTTCGAGGAAACACCGCCGTACTGGGAGCTGGGCAAGTCGTGGTGGGCGCGCTACGTCGGCGACCCCGCCGATGCGGCGCAGCGCAAGCTGATGGATGCCAAGTCACCCATCAACCATGTGGCGAACGCCAGGAACCCGATCCTGATCATGCACGGCGTGAACGACCCGCGCGTCAGGCTGTCGCAGTCGCAGCGCATGGTGAATGCGCTGCGCAGCCAGGGCAAGCAGGTGGAATTCGTGGCTTTTCAGGACGACGGCCACGGCAACCGCAAGTGGACCAACAACCTGACGATGTACCGCCAGACCGAGGACTTTTTCGCCGGCTGCCTCGGCGGCAGAAGCAGCGGCTTCGACTACTACCAGCTGGGCGCCTGGGCCTTCTAGAGTTCCGCTGGCTGCAAGGCAAGCCTTACAGCTTGCCCAGCAGCAGGTACTCCATCAGTGCCTTCTGCACGTGCATGCGGTTCTCGGCTTCGTCCCACACCACCGACTGCGGACCGTCGATGACATCGGCCTGCACCTCTTCGCCGCGGTGCGCGGGCAGGCAGTGCATGAACAGCGCGTCGGGCTGGGCGATTCGCATCATGTCCTGGTCGACGCACCAGTCGGCAAAGGCCTGGCGGCGCGCTTCGTTCTCGGCCTCGTAGCCCATGCTGGTCCACACGTCGGTGGTGACCAGGTCGGCGCCGCGGCACGCTTCCATCGGGTCCTTGAAGACCTTGTAGCTGCTGCTGGAGCGCACGCCCGCCACGGCCTGGTCCACCTCGTAGCCCGTGGGCGTGCTCACGTGCACCGTGAAGCCCAGGATCTCGGCGGCCTGCAGCCAGGTGTTGGCCATGTTGTTGCCGTCGCCCACCCACGCCACCGTCTTGCCCTTGATGGAGCCGCGGTGCTCGATGAAGGTGAAGATGTCCGCCAGGATCTGGCAGGGGTGGAACTCGTTGGTCAGGCCGTTGATGACCGGCACGCGCGAATGCGCGGCAAAGGCCTCGATCTTGGCCTGCTCGAAGGTGCGGATCATCACCAGGTCGACCATGCGGCTGATGACCTTGGCGCTGTCTTCGATGGGCTCGGCGCGGCCCAGCTGGCTGTCGCCGGTGGTCAGGTGCACCACGCTGCCGCCCATCTGGTACATGCCGGCCTCGAAGCTCACGCGGGTTCGCGTGGAGGCCTTCTCGAAGATCATGGCCAACGTTCGGTCTGTCAGCGGCTGATGCTTCTCGTAGGTCTTGAACTTCTTCTTGATCAGGGCCGCTCGCGCGAACAGGTGCGCGTAGTCGTCGGCCGAGAAGTCGGCAAATTGCAGATAGTGGCGAATGGCGGGTGCAGCTGCGTTACTCATGACTTCGATTCTGCAAGAAAGCTTTTCACGATGGGCACCAGGATGGCCACGATCTCGTCGGCCTCGGCCTGGCTCAGGATGAGCGGGGGCACCAGGCGGATCACGCTGTCGGCCGTCACGCTCAGCAGCAGGCCGGCGTCGCAGGCGCGCTGCAGGATGACGCCGCAGGGGCGGTCCAGCTCGATGCCCAGCATCAGGCCCTGGCCGCGCACTTCCTTCACGCCGGGCAGGCTGCCCAGTTCGCGCTGCAGCGACTCCTTCAGGTGCGAGCCGACCTTGTCGGCGTTCTCAAGCAGCTTGTGCTCTTCCATGATGCGGATGGTCTCGATGCCCGCGCGCATGGCCAGCGGATTGCCGCCGAAGGTGGTGCCATGGTTGCCGGGGCCGAAGATGTTGGCCGCCTTGGGGCCGGCCACCACCGCGCCGATGGGCACGCCCGAGCCCAGGCCCTTGGCCAGGGGCATCACGTCCGGCTTGATGCCGGCCCACTGGTGCGCAAACCACTTGCCGGTGCGGCCCATGCCGCACTGCACCTCGTCGATCATCATGAGCCAGTCGCGCTCGTCGCACAGCTGGCGCACCTGCTTGAGGTAGTCCCAGCGCATGGGGTTGATGCCGCCTTCGCCCTGGATGGTTTCGAAAAACACGGCCACCACGTTGGGGTTGCCTTCGGTGGCCTTCTTCAGCGCCTCGATGTCGTTGAGGGGCACGCGGATGAAGCCCTCCACCAGCGGGCCGAAGCCGGCCTGCACCTTGGGGTTGCCCGTGGCAGACAGGGTGGCGATGCTGCGGCCGTGGAAGGCGGCCTCGTACACCACGATCTCGGGGCGCTCGATGCCCTTGTCATGGCCGAACTTGCGCGCCAGCTTGAGCGCGGCCTCGTTGGCCTCCAGGCCGGTGCAGCAGAAGAAGGCGTTGGTCAGGCCCGACAGCTCGGTGAGCTTGGTGGCCAGCTTTTCCTGGCCAGGCACGTGGTAGTAGTTGGAGCTGTGGATGAGCTTGGTGATCTGGTCCTGCAGGGCCGGCACCAGCTCGGGGTGGTTGTGGCCCAGCGTGTTCACGGCAATGCCGCCCAGGCCGTCCAGGTAGGCCTTGCCGCTGGTGTCCCAGACTCGGCAACCTTGGCCATGCGACAAGGCGATCGGCAGGCGACCGTAGGTGTTCATGACGTGGGGCGACGAGGGCTGGGCATTGGAGCTCATTCGGTTCTCCGGAAAAGGGGAAGTGAACAGGGGAAAGAGGGACAAATTCTAGGCGCCGTACATGACGGATTCCTTGAGGATTGCGCATTACTGCAATGCCCCCTGGCCGGGTCGGCCAAGTTCCGAAAGGTAGAATCCTTGTGCGCTGCAACATTGCAGCACATTCCCGCACCTCATGGTCTCTCCCAGCGCCAAAGAAATCTTCATCCAGGGCATCACCCAAGACGGCCGCACCTTCCGGCCGAGCGACTGGGCGGAGCGTCTGGCCGGCGTCATGTGCTCTTTCAGGCCCGGCGGTCCCCAGCCGGGCAGCCACCTGAGCTATTCGCCCTGGTGCGTGCCCATGGTGGTCAACGGCATCAAGTGCGTGGTGGTCAACCGCGAACTGCGCGACTACGAGCCCATGGCCTGGGATTTCGTCATCAATTTCGCGCGCGACAACAACCTGCAGATGGCCGAGGCCTGCCTCGTCCCCGACGCTCCCGAAGCAGCCAGGAAGGGCTGAGCACGCCGCCCGCCAAGGGCGGCGCGGCGCGCACTGCAAAATGGCGCCCGATGAAAGCACGATGGGGCGCACTCGGAATCTGGATCGTGGCATGGCTTGTCGCCAGTGCCGCGGGCGCCGCATGGATCGCCCATGACGGCCTGCGCCAGCTGCAGGACGAATTCGACACCAACGCCCGCATCACCCACCGCTTGCTGAGCCAGCAGGTGGTGCAGTACGACGCGGTGCTGGCCACGCTGGCGCTGCTGGGCGGCGCCGGCGAGCGTGCCGGCGCGGAGCAGCGCCTGTCCAGCGTCTATCCCTCGATCCTTGCCGTGGCCCGGCGCGACGCCGCCACCGACTGGCCCGACCCGCGATTGGCGGTTGCCGAAGCGCAGTCTCGCAGCGCACAGCGCCCGCAACTCGGCCCGCACGACCTGCCCGCGGGCCGCTACTGGCTGGTGATGGCCGCCCAGCCTGCCAGCTTTGCGCTGGACGTGGACCTGGCGCGTACCGTGCCCTGGGCCGACTGGCCGATGGACCCCAAGACCAGCCCGGTGCGCCTGAGCCTGCTGACCGACCGGCAGGAGTACGTGGTGCAGCCCGGTGCCAAGGCGCAGGGGCCGTGGCACTTCGAATTCCACAAGCACCTGGCCTCGGCCAGCCAGGATTTCGACGTCATGGCGCAGCGCACGGTGGGCCTGGGCGAGCTGCCCTGGGGCTGGATGTTGCTCTGGACCGCGGCCGTGGGCCTGTTGCTGGCCGGCACACGCTGGCTGCAGCAGCAGCGCACCGAGCGCCGGCGCGCCGAAGAGCGTGTTCGCTTTGCGCAGGTGGCGCGACTGAACGCCCTGGGCGAGCTCGCTGCCGGCATGGCGCATGAACTCAATCAACCCCTGACGGCGGTGCTGGCCAATACCCAGGCCGCGCGCCGCCTGTTGGACGAGCAGGCCGGCCCCGACGAACTGGCCACCGCGCGCAGCGCCATGGGGCAGGCGGCCGAGCAGGCCCGGCGAGCCTCCGACGTGGTGGGGCGCCTTCGCCGCGCGATCGAGCGGCCCGCGAGCGATCGCGCCGGCCAGGCGCTGAACCTGCACGATGTGCTGCGCCGTTCGCTCGACCTGCTGCAGCCCGAACTCGCCCGCCACGGCGTGGAGGTTCGCCTGCACGCCGGCAGCGGGGCGCACCAGCCGGTGCCCGCCAGCGCAGACCCGGTGGCCGTGGAGCAGATCGTGCACAACCTCCTGCTCAACGCCATGCAGGCGATGCAGCAGCAGGATGCGCATACCCGGCGCATCGATCTTCATTTCGGCGCAGCCAACGACTCGCGCCATTGCGAGCTTCGCGTGTGCGACAACGGGCCCGGCATTGCGCCCGAGGCATTGCCGCGCATCTTCGAGCCTTTCTTCAGCACCCGCGAGCACGGCCTTGGCCTGGGCCTGAGCCTGTGCGAGACGCTGGCGCAGGAAATGGGCGGCTCCCTGCAGGCCGCGCCCGGCAACAACGGCCGCGGCGCATGCTTCGTGCTGCGCCTGCCGCGTGCGGCGTGACCATGGCGGAATCAATGAGCGAATCGCAGACCTCTTCATCCTCTTCCTCTTCGCACCAGTCGCCGCTCATTCACCTGATCGACGATGACGCGGCGGTGCGCGACAGCCTGGCGCTGCTCATCGGCACCATCGGCTTGCGCGTGCAGACCTGGAGCGACGCGCAGCGCTTCGTGGCCGAGTTCGACCGCGGCGGCATCGGCGCCATCGTGCTGGACGTGCGCATGCCGGGCATCAGCGGCCTGGCGGTGCTCGAGGCGCTGGTGGCGCAGGGCGTGGACCAGCCCATCCTCATGCTCACCGGCCATGCGACGGTGGAGATGTGCAGGCGCGCCTTCAAGTCGGGCGCGGCTGAATTTCTTGAAAAGCCGGTCGACGACGAAGAACTGCTCGAGGCGCTGCGCCAGGCCGTGCGCCGCCATGTGCGTTCGCGCGAGCGTGGTCGCGTCGACCAGGCGGCGCGGGCGCGGTTCGGGCAGCTGTCCGAGCGTGAACGCGAGGTGCTCGCGCACATCGTGCGGGGCCTGTCCAACAAGGAGATTGCGCGCGTGCTCAACCTGTCGCCGCGCACCGTCGAAAGCCACCGCGCCAACATCTTCGCCAAGCTGGAAAGCGATTCGCTGGCGCAGCTCATCCGGCACTACGCCGACCTGGTGGACGCAGACGACGCACCGTAGAACTACGGAGCGGCGCGCGTAGCCGTACGAATGGACCGCGCGGGGCGCGTTTTCAACAATGCGAACCAAGCGAGGCGCGATGCCTCGCGAACATCGATTGTTGTTGAAACTGGAGAACGCAGATCATGTCCATCCGTCCCCGTATCGCCCTCGCCGCCGCCCTCGTGCTGGCTACCTTCGGCGCACAAGCCCAGAATGCCGGCGTGCGCACCGAGAAGAACATCTCGCTCGAGCTGGCCAACCAGATCGCTGCTGCCACCGTGGCTGCCTGCAGCGCCAGCGGCTACAACGTGTCGGCCGCCGTGGTCGACCGCGCCGGCGTGCTGCGTGCCCTGCAACGCGCCGACAACGCCGGCCCGCACACCGTGCAGGCTTCCGAGCGCAAGGCCTTCACCTCGGTCTCGGCCAAGACGCCCACCAAGACCATGCTCGAGAACGTGCAGAAGAACCCCGGCGCTGCCACGCTGATCGACATCCCCGGCTTCCTGGTGCTCGGTGGCGGCCTGCCGATCAAGGCCGGCAATGACGTCATCGGCGCCGTGGGCGTCGCCGGCGCGCCGGGCGGCCACCTGGACGAGCAGTGCGGCCAGACCGCCATCGACAAGTTCAAGGCCGACCTGAGCTGATCGTCGGCTGAGCCAGCCCCAAAGCCGCCGCCGGGCTGTGAAGCCCGCCGGCGGCTTTTCTTTCTACAGCGTCTTGGTCAGGGCCACGATGAAGCGAGCCTTGTTGGGGTCGAAGGTCTTGCCGTCGGCACCGGTCATCTGGAAGGCGCTGCCGCGGTTGGCGCCCTGCACGTAGGCGCCCAGC
>JAFEEG010000048.1 GCA_018241225.1 Pseudomonadota bacterium | reverse complement strand
TGCGGGATAGCGCTTCTTAGTAGTCGGCCTGCCAGTCGACCAGAATGGTGCGGCCGGCCAGGTCGACCTTGTCGACAAAGGCACCGACGAACGGAATCATGCGCTCGACCGGCTTGGCGCCTTCGCCCTGTGCGGGCTGCTCGAGCACCAGCGTGGTCTGCGGGCCTGTGGCCAGCAACTCGCGCACCGTACCCAGGGCTATGCCTTCACGGTTGACCACGGCCAGGCCGATCAGGTCGACCCAGTAGTACTCGTCTTCGCCTACCGAGGGAAAACTCGAGCGCGGCACGAACACGCGCGCACCGCGCAAGGCTTCGGCGGCATTGCGGTCGGGCACCTCGGGCGAGGTGGCCACGATGCAGTCGGAGTGTTCCTTGGCTTCGCGGATCGGAAGGCGGAACGCACTGGTTGTACCGGCGGCAGAGCCGGGCGGCTTGAGAAACCAGCGCTTGGAGGAAAAAAGCGCCTCGGGTTGGGCGCTGTGGGGCAGGACCTTGAACCAGCCCTTGATGCCCCACGCATCGGCAATGCGCCCGACTTCGATGGCGTCCGCCGGCAATTCGGCGGCTTCGAGTTCGGGCAGCATGACCGTTGGCAGCAGCGCTTAGGCGGCGGCCTTGGGAGCAGCCGCGGCGGCTTGCTTGATCAGGCGGGCGACGGTGGGCGAAGCCTGGGCGCCGACGCTCTTCCAGTAGGTCAGGCGGTCCTGGGCGATGCGGATGCTTTCCTCGCCGCCCTTGGCGGTGGGGTTGTAGAAGCCCAGGCGCTCGATGAAGCGGCCGTCACGGCGCACGCGCTTGTCGGCGACGACGATGTTGAAGAAAGGACGGCCCTTGGAGCCGCCGCGCGAGAGTCGAATCACGACCATGATTTATCCTTCGGGTGGAGCTGGCGGATGTGCTTTTGCACCTGAAACCGCCAAGCCAATTTCCTTCAGCGTTGAGACACGCGACATGGCCACCCGGCCAGCGACACGCTGAAAAGCCTTCGATTATAGCCTGAGCGCTCAATTCTTCATGCCACCCATCACCATTCGCGCGAGCCGCGACGAAGACATCACCGCCATTTCGGCCATCTACGCCCACCACGTCCTGCACGGCACCGGCACCTTCGAGACCGAGCCGCCCTCGCCCACCGACATGGCCGCGCGCCGCGCCGACGTGCTGGCCAGGAACCTGCCTTACCTGGTGGCCGAGCAGGCCGGCAAGGTCCTGGGCTTTGCCTACTGCAACTGGTTCAAGCCGCGGCCAGCCTACCGTTTTTCGGCCGAGGACTCGATCTACGTCGCCGACGACGCGCGGGGCCTGGGCCTGGGTGCGCAGCTGCTGGCTGCCCTGGAGCAGGCAGCCGAGGCCGTCGGCGTTCGCAAGCTGATCGCCGTCATCGGCGATTCCGCCAATGCCGGCTCGGTGGGCGTTCACCGCAAGCAGGGCTTCAGCCACGTGGGCACCATCAAGGACTGCGGCTGGAAGTTCGGCGAGTGGCGCGACATCGTGCTGATGGAAAAAGTCATCGGTGCAGGCAGCACCACCCGGCCCGAATGACATTGACCGGGGACGTCCCTGCGATGAAAAACAAGACCGTGGCCGCCTGGCTGGCCTTTCTTGGCGGCCCGCTGGGCTTGCACCGCTTCTACCTGCACGGCCTGGGCGACACCCTGGGCTGGCTGCTGCCCATTCCCACCGCCCTGGGCCTCTACGGCATCGAGCGCGCACGCCAGTTCGGGCTCGACGACGGCTGGAGCTGGGTGCTGATCCCATTCCTGGGGTTCACCATCGCGGCCTGCGCGCTCACGGCCATCGTCTATGGACTGACCACGCCCGAGAAGTGGAACGCCCGATTCAACCCGCAAGTGGACGCCGAGGCTCCAGCCGGACGTACCAGTTGGCTCACCATCGGCGCGGTGGTGATGGCGCTGTTCTTCGGCGCCATCGTGCTGATGTCCAGCATTGCATTCAGCTTCCAGCGCTACTTCGAGCACCAGGTCGAAGAAGGCCGAAAGATGTCGCAGTGAGCCTGGGCGGCGCGATGCCGCCTCGGCTCAGAACAGCTGCATGCTGATCCAGTAGGCCACCGCGGCCACGAAGGCCGAGGCGGGAATGGTGAAGATCCAGGCCCACACGATGTTGCCCGCCACGCCCCAGCGCACCGCGCTCATGCGCTGCGAGGCACCCACGCCGACGATGGCGCCGGTGATCGTGTGCGTGGTGGACACCGGAATGCCCAGGGCCGTGGCCAGGAACAGCGTGAGCGCCCCGCCCGTCTCGGCGCAGAAGCCGCCCACGGGCTTGAGCTTGGTGATCTTCTGACCCATGGTCTTGACGATGCGCCAGCCGCCAAACATGGTGCCCAGCGCAATGGCGGTGTAGCAGCTGATGATGGTCCAGGTGGGCGGCGACGCATCGTTGGCGCCGGCGTGGCCGGTGGCGATGAGCAGCATCCAGATGATGCCGATGGTCTTTTGCGCGTCGTTGCCGCCGTGGCCCAGGCTGTAGGCGCCGGCGGACAACAGTTGCAGGCGACGGAACCACCGGTCCACCCGTGACGGGGTGGACGAGCGGAATATCCACGCCACCGCCACCATCATCAACGCGCCCAGGATGAAGCCCAGCACGGGCGAGACGAAGATGAAGGCCACCGTCTTGAGAATGCCCCCTGCCACCAGGACGCTGGAGCCCGCCTTGGCCATGACCGCACCGACGATGCCGCCGATGAGCGCATGCGAGGAACTGCTCGGAATGCCGTAGTACCAGGTCACCAGGTTCCAGGTAATGGCCCCCAGCAAGGCACCGAACACCACGTGCACGTCGACCACCCCGGGCTCGACGATGCCCTTGCCCACGGTGGCCGCGACACTGAGGTGGAACACTCCGATGGCCACCAGGTTGAAGAAGGCGGCGAACACCACCGCATGCGTCGGCTTGAGCACGCCGGTGGACACCACCGTGGCAATCGAATTGGCGGCGTCGTGAAAGCCGTTCATGAAGTCGAAGGCCAAGGCGAGGCCCACGAGCAGGATCACCAACCAGAGGCTGGCCTGGATCGTTGTCATGGCGAGGCGATCAGGAGTTCTCGAGGACGATGCCCTCGATCACGTTGGCGACGTCTTCGCACTTGTCCGTGATGGTCTCGAGCAGTTCGTAGATGGCCTTGAGCTTGATGACTTCGCGCACGTCAGGCTCTTCGCGGAACAGCTTGCTCATGGCGCTGCGCATGACGCGGTCGGCGTCGGATTCGAGGCGATCGATCTCCTCGCAGGCCTTGAGCGTGGCCTCGGCGGTGGCCGGGTCGCTGATCTTGCCCAGGTGCTTCACCGCGTCCTTGACGCGCTCGCAGCACTTGACCGACAGCGTCGTGAGGCGGGTGATCTCGTCGGTCATCTGCCCCACGTCGTACAGCGCCATGGTCTCGGCCGAGTCCTGGATCAGGTCGGCCACGTCGTCCATGGTGTTGATCAGCTTGTGGATCTGCTCACGGTCGATGGGGGTGATGAAAGTCTTGTGCAGCAGTCGATTGACGTCGTGCGTCACACGGTCGGCAGCGCGCTCGGCGTTGTCGACGTCGCGGTTGTACTGCTCGCGAAGATGGAGGTCGTTGTAGTTCGCCACCAGTTGCTCGAAAGCGCGCGCCGCCTCGACGATGCGCTCGGCATGCTGGTTGAACATCTCAAAAAAATTGCCCTCGCGGGGCAGCAACTTACCGAACATGACGTGGAATCCCGTTTAGTCGTTTTGTGTCGATTTGATGACAGGGCACGAAACCCGGAAGTGTAATTGGCCCGGGAAAACCCGGGGAAACCTTCCGCTGACCATTCCAAGGAGCGTGCCTTCTACAGGCGATGGATGGCCTGCCCGGCCACGGCGGCGAGTTGCGCATCCGCCACACGGCCGGGCGCAATTTCGGCCAGCGGCACGAGCACAAATGCACGCTGGCCCATCCTCGGATGCGGCAGCGTCAGGGTGGAGGTGTCGAGCACCTGGTCGCCGTGAATCAGGAGATCCAGGTCGAGCGTGCGCGGCGCGTTACGGTAGGGCCGCTGGCGCCCCGCGGCCGCCTCGATGGCCTGCAGGCGCTCCAGCAAGGCCAAAGGCGCCAGCCCGGTGTCGATGGCCACCACGGCGTTGATGAAATCGGGCCCGCCGGCGTCCACCGGCGCCGTCCGGTAGAGCGACGAGCGCGCCAGCATGCGGCTTTGCGGCAGGCGGGCCAACGCCTCGATGGCATCTTCGACGGACTGACGCGCATCGCCAAGGTTGGCACCAATGGCGACATAGGCGGTTTCGGTCACGGCGGGGCTCTTGGCTGTCACGCCGCGACCCGTCGGCGGGTATAGCTCACGACTGGCCCGTGGGTGCGCCACCATCGGCACCACCGGCCGCGCCGGTGCGCGGCTTGCGGCGGCGGCGCCGCTTGCGCGGCGCGCTCGTGGCGCCCTCGCCGCCCTCCTCGGCGCCAGCCTCGTCCGGTGCCAACGCGGCGCCCTCCGCGTCGGGCGCTGCCGCCTCGCGCTTGGGCGAGCGGGTGTGCACCCGGCGGCCCTTGTGCTGCTCCTCGCGCACCTGATCCAGCAAGTCCTGCCGGCGCACGTCGTCGGCGGTGCTGAATTCCTGCCACCACTCGGCAATGGCTTCGCTGACCTCGCCCACGTCGGCGCGCAGGCGCATGAAGTCGAAGGCGGCCCGGAAGCGCGCCTGCTCCACCAGGCTGTAGGGGGTCGAGCCGCTGCGCTTGTCGAAACGCGGCTGCATCATCCAGATCTCGCGCATGTCCGCGGCCAGCTTGCCGCGGCCCGACACGTCGCCGATGCGTGCGTTGAAGACGTCGTCGATTGCGTCCTGCAGCGCGGGAAATGGCGCCTGGCCGCGCTGGCCGTGGCGGCCCTCCATGCGCTGGGCCCAGCCGTCGCGCACGTCCTTCCAGAGCACGCAGGCCAGGAGGAAGCTCGGGGCCACCGGCTTGCCCTCGCCCACACGGCGGTCGGTGTCTTGCAGGGCGGCCTTCACGAAAGGCAGGTCGGCGCGCTCCACCACCACGTCCAGCAGCGGGTAGATGCCACGCTCCAGGCCCAGGGCACGCAGCTGCGCCACGGTGGCCAGCGCATGGCCGGTCTGCAGCAGCTTGAGCATCTCGTCGAACAGGCGGCTTTGCGGCACGTCGGCCAGCAGCTTGCTCATCTCGACCAGCGGGGCGGCCGTCTTGGGCTCGAGCTTGAAGCCCAGCGCCGCCAGCTTGGCCGAGAAGCGGATGGCGCGAATGATGCGCACCGGGTCTTCGCGGTAGCGTGTGGCCGGGTCGCCGATCATGCGCAGCACCAGCTTCTTGGCGTCCTTCAGCCCGTTGTGATAGTCGACCACGATCTGGCGCGCCGGGTCGTAGTACATGGCGTTGACGGTGAAGTCGCGGCGAGTGGCATCTTCGTCCTGCGGGCCCCAGACGTTGTCGCGCAGCACGCGGCCGCTGGCGTCCACCGCGTGCTTCATGGCGGCCAGCTCGCCCTTGCTGGTGCGCTCGTTGCCCGAGACCTGCTCGGCAGCGGCGTTGTCCATGTAGGCACGGAAGGTGGAAACCTCGATCACCTCGTGCTCGCGCCCGCGGCCGTACACCACGTGCACGATGCGAAAGCGCCGCCCGATGATGAAGGCACGGCGAAACAGCGCCTTGACCTGCTCGGGCGTGGCGTTGGTGGCCACGTCGAAGTCCTTGGGCCGCAGGCCCAGCAGCAGGTCGCGCACGGCGCCGCCCACCACATAGGCCTCGTAGCCAGCTTCCTGCAGGGTGGTCACCACGTTCTTGGCGCGGTCGTCCACCAGCGACGGGTCGATGCCATGAACGTCGGCCGTGTGCTCCTGGCGCTTGCCGAAGCGCATCTTGGCACTGGCGGCATCGCTGGATTTGCCCAGCAGCTTGTCGATGAATTTCTTGATCATTGGATTTCTTCTTCGAAGGGCTTCGGCCCTTCATTCATTTTCGAGCATGGCTCGAATCAGCGGGATGGTGATGGCGCGCTGCGTCTGCAGCGCAAATCCATCGAGCTGCACCAGCAGTTCCATCAGGCTGCCCAGGTCGCGGCTGAAGCGATGCAGCATGAAGTTCAGCACCTCGTCCGTCAGCATCAGCCCCCGCACATCGGCCGCCTGGCGCAGCACCGCCCGGCGCTCGGCCTCGGTCAGCACCTGCAGGGCGAACACATGGCCCCAGCCCAGGCGGGTGCGCAGGTCTTCGCGCAGTGACAGGTCGGCCGGCGGCAGCAGGCCGGCCGCCAGCACGCCGCGCTGCAGGCTCTGCGCATTCACGAACCAATTGAACGCCGCATGCTGCTGCACTGCGTTATAGCGCTCCACGTCGTCCATCAGCACCGCCACCCAGTTCTCGTCGAACTCGGGCGGCTCGTGCATGTCGGCATGCAGCCAGCCGACCCGGGCGCCTTGCGCGGAAAGGGCCGCACCCACGCTTTGCAGCAGGTGCGACTTGCCGCTCCCGCTCTCGCCCCACAGGTACGTGGGAACGGGCGAGTGCAGGTTGGCCTGGCCTGCGCTCCCCAGCCAGAGCTGGAGGTGGCGCAGGGCTGCCTCATTGGGTCCCGCGAAGTAGCCTTCTAGCGTCGGACCCGTCGTCAAGCCGATGTCGAGCGCGAGCTGCTTCATGCGAAAGGGTCAGGGAATAGGCCGGAAGTGCTGCTCCGGGCCCTTAAAATCGTGACGAATTCTATCGGCCCGGCCCCGGACGCCATCACGCAATGCCTACAAGGCCACCTTGCGCAGCCGATTCCTCCCATCCATTTCCCTTTGACGCACGCCATGACTTCCGCATCCAACGCCCCGCTCAGCTACAAAGACGCCGGAGTCGACATCGACGCGGGCGACGCGCTGGTCGACCGCATCAAGCCGCTGGCCAAGAAGACCATGCGCGAAGGTGTGCTGGGCGGCATCGGCGGCTTCGGCGCCTTGTTCGAGGTGCCCAAGCGCTACAAGGAGCCGGTGCTGGTCTCGGGTACCGACGGCGTGGGCACCAAGCTCAAGCTGGCCTTCGAGTGGAACATGCACGACACGGTCGGCATCGACCTGGTGGCCATGAGCGTGAACGACGTGCTGGTGCAAGGCGCCGAGCCGCTGTTCTTCCTCGATTACTTCGCCTGCGGCAAGCTCGACGTGGACACGGCAGCTGCGGTGGTGGGCGGCATCGCCCGCGGCTGTGAACTCAGCGGCTGTGCCCTCATTGGCGGCGAGACGGCCGAAATGCCCGGCATGTACCCGGCCGGCGAATACGACCTGGCCGGCTTTGCCGTCGGTGCCGTCGAAAAGTCGAAGATCCTCACCGGCAAGGACGTGAAGCCCGGCGACGTGGTTCTGGGCCTGGCATCTGCCGGCGTGCATTCCAACGGCTTCAGCCTGGTGCGCAAGGTGATCGAGCGCGCCGGCGCCGACCTGCCCGCCACGCTGGACGGCAAGCCCTTCCGCGAAGCGGTAATGGCCCCCACCCGCCTGTACGTGAAGTCGGTGCTGGCCGCGCTGGCCCAGCACCCCATCAAGGCTCTGGCCCACATCACCGGCGGCGGCCTGCTCGAGAACATTCCGCGCGTGCTGCCCGAAGGCACGGCGGCCCACCTGCGCAAGGGCAGCTGGCCGCAGACCGAACTGTTTGCCTGGCTGCAGAAGGTGGCCGGCATCGACGACATCGAGATGAACCGCACCTTCAACAACGGCATCGGCATGGTGGTGGTGATCGACGCCGCGCACGCCAAGGCTTGCGCCGACGCGCTGCGCGCTGCCGGCGAGGCCGTCCATGAAATCGGCGTCATCGCACAGCGAGGCGAAGGCGCTTCGGTCGTGGTCGCCTGACCCTTCGGCAGCCCGCCGCCGATGGACCGCCTGCCCGCGTTCCCGCCCGTACGCGAAGAACGAGGCTTCTCGCGCCCGGTACTGATCGCCAGCTACGTGCTGATGGCGGGCGTGCTGCTGTTGACACTGACAGCGCACCTGCTCATCGGCCTGCTGGCCGTGTGCGTGGGTTTTCTCTCGGCGCGCTGGATCTCGCGCTGGCTGCTGGCCGGCTTGGCGCGCATCGGCCTGGTGCGCCTGGCGCCCCAGAAGATCGGCCTGCTGGCGGACATCGTGGCGGTGGCGCTGATCATCCTCTCGCCCATTGCCATCCTCACGGGCACCTTGTCCCAGTCGCGCGAGGTGATGCTCAATGCACCGGCGCAATACCGCGAGCTGCTGGACTACGTCGCCCGCACGGTGCTGGAGCTGCGCTCCAAGCTCTCGCCCGAGATGGCGGTGTACCTGCCCGACGGCGTGGCCGACCTGCAGCGCATCGTCGCCAAGTACCTCACCGCCCAGGCCGGCTCGCTGGCCATGGCCGGCCGGGCATGGCTCAATGCCCTGCTGTTCGCCTACGTCGGCATCATCGTGGGTTCGCTGGCGGCGGTCAGCCAGCGTGCCGTTGCGTCGGGGCCGCTCATCCTGGCATTGCGCGAGCGCGTGTCGCTGTTCGGCGAGGCCTTTGGCCAGATCGTGGCTGCGCAGTTCTGGATCGCCACCTTCAACACCATCCTCACCGCTGCGTTCCTGCTGTTCGTGCTGCCGATCTGGGACCTGCACCTGCCCTATACGCCGGCGCTGATCACCCTCACCTTCCTGGCCGGGCTCGTTCCGATCGTGGGCAACCTGATCTGCAACGGTGTCATCACGGTGGTCGGCCTGTCGGTGTCGCCCATCACGGGCCTGGCCTGCCTGGCTTTTCTCATCCTCATCCACAAGGCCGAGTACCTCATCAATGCCAAGGTAGTGGGCAAGCGCACGCAGATGGCCGTGTGGGAGTTGCTGGCGGTAATGTTCGCCGCCGAGGCGGTGTTCGGCCCCGCGGGGCTGGTGGCGGCGCCGCTGTACTACGCCTACCTCAAGAAAGAGCTGCAGGCGGCCGACCTGGCCTAGCAAGCACCCCGGCAATGTCCTGATTTGATCGATACAGGTCTCAGGACGCACGGCCAGTTCGTGGCGTTCTCCGGAAAATTGACCTATTGTTCAATTTTCACCAGAGATGTCGCGCATGAACACTTGTCTCATTGTGATCGATGCCCAGGAGTCCTTCCGCCATCGGCCGTACTTCACCGCCGATGACCTCCCGGCCTACCTGAGTGCGCAGAACGCGCTCATTGCCGGCGCCCGCAAGGCAGGCCTGCCCATCGTGCGCGTCTTCCACGTCGATGGGCCGGCGGACGCGTCGAATGCCTTCGCCGTCGAATCCGGTCACATCCGCCCGCTCGAGGGCCTGGCGCCCTTCGATGCGGCCCTCACGGTCCACAAGCGCCGGCACAGCGCCCTGGTGGGAACGGGGCTGGATGTCTGGCTGACCGAGCAGGGGCTGAACCGGATCATCGTGAGCGGCGTGCGTACCGAACAATGCTGCGAAACCACGACCCGTCACGCATCGGACCTGGGCTGGACGGTCGACTATGTCACCGACGCCACGCTCACCTGGGCCATGCAGCAGCCCGACGGCAGCCCGCTGTCGGCACAAGAGATCAAGGCGCGAACCGCGACGGTACTGGCCGGCCGCTTTGCCACGGTCGCCACGGTGGACGAAGCGCTCGCGCGGGCGGCGGCAGCATGACCTTGCAAGTGCAGATCCTCGCCTTCGACGGGGTCGAGGCACTGGATTTCGCCGGGCCGTTCGAGGTTTTCACCACGGCCAGCCGGGTCCACGGACGCCAGCATGCGAATGAGGCGCCGCTGTTCGAGGTGAAGTCGGTGGCTGCCGGCGATGCGCGCACCCCGGTTGCCGCACGCGCCGGCCTGAGGCTGCTGGCCGACCACACGCTGGCCGATTCCGCGCGGGCCGACGTGCTCATCGTCCCCGGCGGCGTGGTCGATGCCGCACTGGCGAGCGGGCCAACCCTGGCCTGGATCGCGGCACGCGCGCAAACCGCCCGCATCACGGCCTCGGTGTGCACCGGCGCCTTTCTCCTGGCGGCCAGCGGCGTGCTGCAAGCCGGCGCCCGGGTCACCACCCACTGGGAAGACATCGCCGAATTGCGCGAGAAGTTTCCCGCGCTGGAGGTCGTGAATGACGTACGCTGGATCGACAACGGCAGCATCGTCACCTCGGCCGGCATCAGCGCCGGTATCGACATGAGCCTGCATCTCGTAGAACGGCTGGCAGGGCGAGATCTGGCATTGCGCACCGCCAGGCAAATGGACTTTGCATGGACCCACAGCACCCCGGGCAACAGCAACCCATCCGCGTAGTCTTTGCGCTGCTCGACGGCAGCTTGGTGCTCGACTGGGCAGGCCCCGCCGAGGCGCTGCGCATCGCCAACCAGTTCCTGCGCGAGCGCGGGCAGCCCGAGCGCTTTGTCGTCGAGTTTGCCGGCCCCGACCCGGTCGCCGTCAGCTCGGTGGGGGTGCAACTCAGCGGCCTGGCGCCCCTGCCCACGCAATGGGACGGACCGGCCTGGGTGGTACTGGTGGGCCAGCCGGGGCGAACCATCAACGTCGAGGGCAACACCTCGCGCCAGCTCATTCACTGGCTGCGCGGCCAGC
Source organism: Pseudomonadota bacterium (assembly GCA_018241225.1). Taxonomy (GTDB): domain Bacteria; phylum Pseudomonadota; class Gammaproteobacteria; order Burkholderiales; family Burkholderiaceae_C; genus Variovorax. The sequence goes on along the minus strand of JAFEEG010000048.1, from coordinate 4,770 downwards.
GATTCGTCCCGGGCCAGCTCGAATTGCTGACCATCTGCGCCGGCTCGCTGCTGGCAGCGCATGCGGGCGTGCTCACCGGCCGGCGCGCCACCACGCATCACCATCACCTGCAGGAGTTGCGCGACACCGATGCGCGCTGCGACGTGGTGGCCAACCGCGTCTTCGTGCTCGACCCGCCCATCTACAGCAGCGCGGGCGTGACCACCGGCATCGACCTCGTGCTGCATCGCATCGGCGAGGTGTGCGGGGAGGCGCTTGCAGCCCAGGTGGCGCAGACCATGGTGGTGGCGCAGCGGCGCGGGCCGCATGACCCGGAGCTGTCGCCCTTCCTGGCCTATCGCAACCACCTGCATGCGGCGCTGCACCGCGTGCAGGATGCGGTCAGCGAAATGCCTCAGCACGACTGGAACGTGCCTCGCATGGCCGAGGTGGCGCACACCTCGCCGCGCCACCTGACGCGCCTGTTTGTCGAACATGCGGGCGTGGCCCCCCTGGCCTACCTGCGCAGGTTGCGGCTGGCCAGCGCGCAGTTGGCGCTGCAGGCGGGGGCCAGCGTGACCCGTGCGGCCGAGATGTCGGGCTTTGGCTCCGATACGCAGTTGCGCCGCGCGTGGCGCCAGTTCGGCCTGGACGGCTCGCCTTCGGCGGCAGCGCCTTCGGCACGGGCTCAGGTGTAGCCGCAAAAACGCAGCACGTGTCCGTCCGGCTCGCGTATGGCGAATTCGCGCAACCCCCAGGGTTGGGATACCAGGGGCTCGACGATGGTGACACCGCGTCGCGCATACGCCTCGTGCAGGCCGTCCACGTCGTGGCCCACGTGGATCACGATCTCGCCCTTCCAGGCACCGCCGGTGGAGGGCGCACCGGTGCATTGCCAAAGCCGTATGTAGACCGGGTCGCCATGGCGCCGGTCGTCGCCCTTCTTCACCCTTGCGTAGCTCGGCGGTTCACCGGCAATGAAGTCGATCTCGAAGCCCAGCACGTCGCGAAAGTAGCGGGCCGCGCGCGCTGCATCGGCCACGGGCAACACCGGCTGCACGCCGTGAAACTGATGCCGGGTGCCCAGGTCTTGTGGCGCCGACATGCGGGCGCCCTCAGCCGGCGGCGCCGCGCAGGCTGGCACAGCGCTCGGCAATGGCGTCGATGTCGAGCGCGTCTTCGGCGTGCGTCAGATAGGTTTCCAGGTCGCGCACCGCCAGTGCGTTGTTGCCCTGGCCGGCGTGTGCGAGGCCACGGTCGCGATACTCGCCCCACGCTTCGGGCAGAAGGACGACCAGGCGGTCCTGCACGGCAATGGCGCGCTGCCAGTCTTCTTGCGTGTGGTGGATTTCCTTCAGATTGCGCAACATTCGCGCAATGATTTCGCGCGGTGCGGCAGGCTGCAGGTACAGGCCCAGCGGCACGTCGAATTCACCCACCAGGCCGCTGCTTCTCTTGTAGGGCTCCAGGCGTTCGCTCAACTCTTCGCGCGAGAGCGACCGGCCCGTGAACGGATCGATCACCACCTGGCCCTTCGGCATGGTGACCTTGAGCATGAAATGCCCCGGAAACCCCACGCCGCGCGCATGCAGGTTCAGGCCTTGCGCCAACTCGAGCCACAGCACCGCCAGCGAAATCGGAATGCCGCGGCGCGTGCGCAGAACGGCATTCAGGTAGCTGTTGTCGGGGTCGTAGTAGTCGTTGACGTTGCCACCGAAACTCAGGTCGTGAAAGAAGAACTGGTTGAGAGCCCGCAGGCGCTGCAGGGGCGCGGCATCGGCCGGCAGGCGGCGACGCAGCCTGGCGAGCAACTGGTCGACATCGCCCAGCACCTGCTGCACGTCGAGTTCGGGGTATTCGTCCTGCGCCAGGCTGGCGGCTGCCTCGAGCAATGGGAACTGTTCGTCGCTTTGGACCAGCGTTGCGAAATACTCGAGTGCCGTCGGGGCCGTGATGCTCAGGGACATGTGGCTTTGTAGTTGACGCCCACATGGGCGTCAAGAAAAGCCAATTTGGTTAGTGGCGCAAGAGCTTTTTCAGCTTGAGGCCGCTGGCCAGCAGCACCCCGAAATACAGCACGGCCGCGCCCGCCAGAAAGGCCGCCAGCATGCCGATGCGCCGCAGCGGGTCGGCGCGCATGGCGACCCAGTCGAAGTGATGCGCGCCCCAATACAGCAAGCCGCCCAGCGCCGCAGTGGCCACCAGCACCCGCACGATGAACAGCGGCCAGCCCGCAACGGGCTTGTAGGTGCCGGCACGCAACAGACCAACAAGCAGCCACAGCGAGTTGACCAGCGCGCCGATGCCGATCGACAAGGTCAGCGCCGCATGCTGCAGGTGCGGCACCAGGAAGAAGTTCAGCACTTGGGTGAAGACCAGCACCCCCACGGCAATGAGCATGGGCGTGCGCATGTCGTGCTTGGCGTAGTAGCCCGGTGCCAGCACCTTGATGGCCACGATGCCCAGCAGGCCCACGCCGTAGCCCACCAGCGCCGCGCTGGTGCGCGCCACGTCGGTGCCGCTGTACAGGCCGTAGTGGAAAAGCACAGCCACCAGCGGCCCCGAGAAGACCAGCAATGCCATTGCACTGGGAAGCGACAGCAGCAACACTAGGCGCAGCCCCCAGTCCAGCATCGACGAATAGCGCGCCTCGTCGCCCGCCGCGCGCGCACCGGCCAGTTGCGGCATCAGCACGACGCCCAGTGCCACGCCCAGCATGGCCGTCGGGAATTCCATGAGCCGGTCGGCGCCGGTGACCCAGGTCACGCTGCCGGGCGCCAGGTGCGAGGCAATCTGCGTGTTGATGAGCAGCGAGATCTGCGCCACGCTCACGCCCAGCAAGGCCGGCAGCATCAGGCGGATGACCTTGCGCGTGGTTTCGTCCTCCCAGGCAGCGCGAATCCGGCCCCACGTCAGCCCGATGCTCGGCAGCAGGCCCAGGTGGCGCAACGCCGGCAACTGGAGCGCCAGTTGCAGCACGCCGCCCACCATCACGCCCACGCATTGGGCATAGATCGGCTCGATGCCCAGGCGCCGGAACCAGGGTGCGCCCAGCACGATCGAGCCGATGAGGCACAGGTTGAGCAGCACCGGCGAGGCGGCGGGCACCGCAAAGCGCTTCCAGGTGTTGAGAATGCCGCCCGCCAGCGCCACCAGCGACATGAAGGCAATGTAGGGAAACATCCACCGAGTCATGACCACCGCGGCCTCGTAGCCATGCGCGGTCTGCCGCAAGCCACTGGCCATGGCCCACACCATGAGCGGCGCCGCCAGCACGCCGGCAATGCTCAGCAGCACCACCGCCCAGGCCAGCAAGGTGGCCACGTGGTCGACCAGCACCTTGGCGCCGGCCTCGCCCTGCTCCGCCTTGCGCGCCGCCAGCACCGGGACGAAGGCCTGGCTGAAGGCGCCTTCGCCAAATACCCGACGAAACAAGTTGGGAATGCGGAAGGCGACGTTGAAGGCGTCGGTCAGGGCGCTGACGCCGAACACGGAGGCAAAAAGCACGTCCCGCACAAGGCCGGTGATGCGCGAAGCCAGGGTCAACAGGGAGACGGTGGAGGCGGACTTGAAAAGCGACACCGGGCGAGTGTATGGGCTCGCAACCGCCCAGATGCCCGAATAGGCCGCTTGGGCTACAATCGAGGGCTTTGCTGCAACATCCCCAGACACCTAAGGATACTTAACATGGCATCGTCCAAGCCCAAAAAGAAGAACCCGCGCCTCGCGTCGGGCCGCAAGCGCGTCCGCCAGGACGTCAAGATCAACGCCGCGAACACCTCGCTGCGCTCCAAATACCGCACCGCCGTGAAGAACGTCGAGAAGGCCGTTGCCGCTGGCGACAAGACCAAGGCCGCCGAACTCTTCGCCAAGGCGCAAAGCATCGTGGACACGGTTGCCGACAAGGGCATCTTCCACAAGAACAAGGCAGCTCGCGACAAGAGCCGCCTGTCGGCTAAGGTCAAGGCCCTGGCCACCGCCGCCGCCTGAGGCACCACAGGCAACCCACCAGCCCGGACCTTCACCGGTCCGCCGTTTGATCGGGGTGCGCTGCAGCAAAGAAAACGAGAGAACCGCCTTCGGGCGGTTTTTTCATGGGCGCTCGGTTTCCAGCGCGCAGCGGCGCAGGTGCTCGCGCCAGTTCATGACGCATCCGAGTTCGCCAGATGGCACGGCCCGCAGCACGGCGCGCACGACGTCCACATAGCCGGACCGCGCCAGCCGAATCGCCAGCCGCGCTCGCGGCGCAACGCTTTCGGCGCTCGACCCCAACTCGTGCAGCAGCGGCTCGCACCTCACGACACCGGCCCCTGCACACCCCGCGAGCGCCTGGCGAACCCGCCACGCGTCGGCACAACTCACTGTGACGTGCAAGACCTGATAGCACGCGGCCTGGCGCGGCTTGCAGCGTGCGACTTCGAGCACCTCGTGGTCACGGTAGGCGGCATAGGCCATGGACGAACACCTTTCTCCAGTACAGATGCGCTGCAGTCTGGCCGCACGCGCATAAAGGCGGTGCAAAAAGTCGGAGGTCCGGCGTAAACGCGGTGGGCCGACTCGGGGCGCGTTCACGCATTCTTGATGCAAGGGACCCAAGTCTTTACGGCGTCTTGACGAGGGCGGCCCTAGCCTTGCCGACCTTTCAACAACGCATCACGCATGCACATGCAACCCAAGCTCTTGAGCGCCGCCGGCGCGATCCTCCTGGCCCCCGGACTGGCGCTCGCGCAGTCGACTGACGCCCCCGCGGCGCAAGCATCTCCCATCACCGCCAACGTCACGCTGACGAGC
>JAFEEG010000047.1 GCA_018241225.1 Pseudomonadota bacterium | reverse complement strand
TGAACGGGCTTGTCGCACCAAGGGAAAGCCGACCTCGTCAGCAGCGCCCAAGTTCATCCTACAACCACGCGCCATCCGTCGTCCACGTCCCCCGCTTCATGCGCCGGGGTCGGGTCCGCCCGATGGCCAACTACTGAGAGGCCCAGGGCCGTAACCACGCGCTGGCCGTCGCGAACAAAGGAGAGCGCGCCGGCCGGGCCGTAGATGCGCGCCTCATCCTTTGTCAGGCGCTCGCCTCTCCATTGGCCCAACGAGACGAGCGCAACAAGCACCTTGCCGGTTAGAACCAAGACGACGTTTATCAGCGCAATGGCCAGGGAATCCATTGAGGCAAGCGGTATTTCCTGCTGTTGGAGCAGCCCATTTCCAGACCGCAGAAATTGTGTCACTTGCGGTCGTTAGTCCGCACTGACGATTGCGCCGGAAGCAAGAAGACGGTGTCGGCTCCTGGCCGACTGTAGCCGGTTGCCACTGCGACGCAGCCTTGACGCTAGCGAGACGCAGCATCACGTATGCGGACCAATACGCGCCGGACGGCAGCGCGTCGGTAGGCCTCAAAGGCGAGCACGGGGCTGGAAAGAAGAAAGCACACCCCTATGAGCGCCCCCATCAATTGGATATGGAAGTGGTCTTCGATTGCCGCGAGGAACGCAATGCCGAATACAAGGCAGACGAGCGAGTAAAAGTACAGGCTGAAGATGGGCTGTCCGATGATCTGACCGGTCGATTGGTCCACCCATCCTGCGAGTGTTTGCCAGTCATCCGGTCTACGAAGGACAACGGTCACGGCCTGCCCAGCGCGGATACTGGGATGCCCAGGCACCCTTACCGCGTAGTGCTTTCGACCCGCGTGCTCGAAGCTGAACTCCGTCCACCGGGAACCTTTAATCGCCCGTCGATGTAGCTCGATGATGCGGTCAAAGACCACGCGCTGACTCTGCACTTTCGCCCTTGTCTTGATGTCCGGTTCTGGCCGTTACACGTCCTTGCCCCATCGCAGTTGCCAGGCTGTCCCCAACACGTTGCCACATGCGCATCGGGTCCAAGGCCAAACTGGAGACTCATCAGCTACGTTGCGGTCCACATTTTGAAGTCACGTCAAACCCGGTGTATTTCCCCCGCTTGAGCAACTCCTCTTGGCTGAGGTGCGGGTGTTCTGGATTGACACGGGGCGTCCCATACGGCTTCATCAACTCCACCATTTGAACCTTGAAGCGTTCGTAGGCTTGTGCGTCTTGGAAACCATAGATGGCAAGATCGAACATCACCAAAGTTCCGTCTCTTGCGGTCGTGCCACCACCCGTATATTGGGCCCCACAATACATTTGAATTTGCCAATCTTTGCCATTACTGGCCAAAGCGCCCCGGGGATCCATGCCATAACGCTTGGCTAAATTGACGATGGCGAAGTACAGATCTTTGGTGAGGCGACCCTGGGGCTGCACATCCAAGGATCCTGTGAAAGTCGACGGAATCTGACTCAAACTTCCTTCCGGGCGCGGTGAGCAGGCCAGCAGGCACCCTAGCAAGCAAGCCGATGCCCACAGACTCACGCGAGAGGTCACCATAGCGTTCAATTTCGAGGCGTGTGGGATTGACAGATTTGATCGACGTTGTACTTCACGCCCGCCTGCCTAAGGAGTCGTCGACGAGACCTCTTGCCGTGTCGAAGTTCATGAATCGAAGTGCGAGAAGGTTCGGCCGATTGTTCATGGGGAGGCGTTTGTGTGCACGCGCTTCAAGTGCCTCCACGCCGTTTGAGATTGTTGTGCGCACGCGGCGAAGGTCAGCAAACGGGCGAATTGGGCCTCGTCGACGAAGGCCCGGTTCTGACCGGCAGCGGCATCCCGTCAAAAGATGCGCTAACAATCTGACAGCGCCTGCTGAAGGAACGCGAGCATTCGAGGCCACGAATCCCGACGCGCATGCGCCGTCCCTTCGGGCGTTCCTCCCATGTCCATGTCCTCCCCGGAGACAGGATGCTTCGACTTCAACATAGTCGTTGGCCCGTTAGGCCAGCCAATGCTGTGGCCGGCGTTTGCGTACTTCAGGTGTTCGACGCGATGGAGAAATGCCTTTTCTCGGAAGCGTCGAACAGCGAACTCTGTCAGCTCAGTCGAAGGCCATAGCTTGTCATCAAGGCCTGAAATCATGAGGACCGGGCCGTTGATTCGCTCCACCGGGATAGATGCCATCGCGGCGTAGGCCGCATCTTCCAGGGGAACAAGGTAGCCGTCGAACTTTCCCGCCTTGATTCCGGCGGACGACCTTCGCCATGAGTCGTAAGTGGAGGAGTCGGCGTGGGGAACATCCTTGCCGTTCAGCGTCCATGCACCGTGACCGCTGGGTGGGTAGGCCGCCCAAGAGATGCCGCTGGGGACATAAGCGACGACCGCACGAATGCTGGGGTACGTCGCGCCGAGCAGCAACGCCAACTCTCCACCCCGCGAAGCACCCACAACTCCCAAGTGCTTCACTGCGACGCCAGGTTGTGCCGACATCCATTCCAGCGCCGTGCCGAAATATTCGAGCGGAATTCGGTCGAGCGTTGGCGGCAAGCCTTCAGCATTGAAATAGGCGAGCGCAAATGCTGCGTAGCCATGGGATGCCAGCAGGGCCGCCATCTCCTGCGACCATGCCAGTCCTCCACCTGAACCTCCAAGCACCAACACCGCTCTATGCGGGCCTTGGCGAACCGGCTCGAACATCCGGCCGACGAGTCCGTTGACGTTGACGTCCCGCGACGCAACAGAGGGGCCGACGTACGTTCGCCTGATGGCGTGAGATATGAGCACGCCGTCCGCTTCGGCAGTGAGCGTTGCGGTGAATGGGTCCTTGCTCTTGCCCTCGTAGCCCTTTGCGGCATCGGAATGCACTGGCGCACGGGACCAGAAGAGTCCCATCGCGTCGACGCCTTGATACGAGCCCGAGACGGGTGCATGGCTGCTGAGGTCTACGACGCCGTCCGCATCGGCGATGAAACTGGCTTCAGAAAGAAGAACGACGTCACTGAAGCTACTCCAGAGCTTCAGGGTGATTTGTGCACCTGCGGGAATGTCCAGAGCGCGTATTGCAAGGGTCTCGTCTACGAGACATGTTTGCGGCAACTTGTCGAACTTCATGAGTCAGGCTGGAATGTCGGTTTTACCGATTCTGGTTCTGAAGCTTGCTAGCGCGCACGCACCTACTTCCGCTTAGTGGTGGCCTGACAACGAAGGACTGCTACTGGCCGACGGCTGCGCTATCCAATCGAGGCCAAGTATGAATCCATCGCATCCGTCCACAGGGCAGGACGGTAAGCGAGGCCATGCCCACCGCGAATTTCGTGGAAGACACCTTTACCCCCGGCGGCCTGGAAAGTGTCGAAGTTCTTGCGGCAATGAGCTATGCGGTAGTACGGGTCCTTGCTGCCGTGCAGCCACAGGGTTTGGTGCTGGAAAGTTGCACCTCGGACAAATGCCCGCCGATTCACCTCGGCGTACGAGGCACCTGAGCATCCAAGCCAGCCCCCATTGAAATTGAGGGCGCCGCGGAACATGCCAGGTCGCGCACCCGCATAGGCTATTGCAAGGACACCGCCGCGCGATACACCACCAATGAGCAATTGCTCCGACCTGACATCTGGGCGTTGAGCCAGGTGGTACATCACCTCGTCCAGATCTTGCACTGCGCGGTCGAGGCCCGCCAGAGATACCTCGGGCTCCCACGAGTAGCCACTTCTGTCCGGCTTGAAGCCCTCGTCATACAGCCCTCCAGACTTTCCTCTCCCACGACGCTGGGGAAAAACCACCATCCATCCTCGTTCCGCAAAGAACTGCGCCACTGGGGCGCACTTCACCGTGCGGCGGAAGACGGCGGGATTCGTTCCCCAACCAGTCGAGCCATGATTGAAGACCAACGTGGGCAGCGGCCCGGCGAGCGCGGGCTTGTGTACGACCAGTTCCAAGCCGACGGGCGTCCCTTGCTCCATGAGACGGGTAGAAATGATTTCGAAGTTGAAGTCGTGTCGTGTCGCCATGACTGAAGTCAGAGTTGTCCCGCGCTCTACGAGTGGCTGCTATCGGGCGCATCTTGCGGCACTGCCGACCGACCGCTTGTGGCCGTTTTGGGGCCTTCCTATTCTGTCTCAGCTGCCCACCCCAATAGCGCGCCGCAAGCCTGAGTGGCACGCCGTCTAGATCACCGTCGGGACAGCCGCTCCATCCATCGCCAGCACCGCGCCGGTCACATAGCTCGCGCGCACCGAAGCAAGGAACACGACCGCGTCAGCGATCTCCCGTGCTTCAGCCAAGCGGCCCATCGGCTGCCGCGCATCGGTGCGCGCCCGCGCTTCCTCCGGCGAGATGCCCTGCAGCCTTGCATCAGCCAACAGCCCTTCTTGCAAGCGCTCCGTCATCACCGGTCCCGGATTGACGACGTTGACTCGCACGCCTCGCGCGGCATAGGCATTGGCCAGCCCTGCGCTCGCCAGCATCAGCGCTGCATTCGCAGCGCCGCCAGCCAGATGGATGGGGCTGGCTACCTTGCCGCCCGCACCGACGACATTGACGATCACGCCGGCCCCGCGCGCAGCCATACGCTTGACCACCGGGTCCATCACGTGGATGTAGGTGAAATACTTGGCCTGCATCGCCGCATGCCACTTCGCTGCATCCAGTTCATCCGGCGGTGAACGACGCGCGGCACCTGCCGAGTTGACCAGGACGTCGACCGGTCCGTGAGCCTTCTCGACGCGTTCGACGAGTTGGACGGCTGCCTGCGGGTCACCCAGGTCGCACGCATAGGTGGCCACCAGCCGCTCGGCGTCCGGCCGCGCATCGGCAAGGCTCAATGCAGCAGCGGCCAGCGTCTCTTCGTTGCGTGCCACCAGGCTGACACGCGCACCCTCCTGAAGGAAGCCGCGTGCGCAGGCCAGACCGATGCCCTTGCTGCCGCCGGTGACGAGAACGTGTTTACCTGCGAGTTCGAGATCCATGTATACCCTTCATTGACCCCGGGGGGTGTTGCGACCACCTGATTGACCGTGCGTGCGCAATTCTGATACCGCGGCGAAGGCAACACATGGCGGCGGGCATCCTCCAGAAAAGCAGCTGTCGCATCCAGGGTCCGGGCGAAAACGACGAAGCGGACAAAGCCCGTTCTGCGCCCGAAGATGGAAGCGTCCATTGGAAGACTTCACGTGACGCACTCGCCCGAACGGAGTTTGCCGCTGCTTGCAGCGAAAGCGGTCCTCCAACCTCGCTAGCGCGACGCACAGCAAGCTGGCACTCTGCGGCCATTCACCACGCGCCATCCCGTCGCACGGCTAGACGCCACGTGCCCGACCAATTGCGCGGCGTGAACATCCCGCAGAACCGGGAGTTCACAATGTGCGGACAATGGAGAAATGCTCCCCGAGGCCTGCCCGAGCCGCGGCATCGCGGCGTGCCCCCGTTCACGCCATTGGATTGCTGTTGATCTTTGGCATCGCAGTTATCCATGCCGCTACGGGACCAACTGCACCCCTCGAAGCCGATTTGAAGTCGGCCTACTGCCTGCCGATCCTGACTCTAAACAAGTCCACGCTGGAAATCCTCGAGTACGACGAGCCTGCGCTCGAACGAGGACGGCAAAGCGCCATACGTACAGCGGAAACGGGCATTAGGCGACTTGAGCGATACCTCGAAGGCCGATCCAAGGTAGTGGACCAGGCCGCCCTAGTTGCTGCCTCCGGACGCGGCGTTGCCGACTACAAGCTGATGTTGACCGCGGCGGAGTCGTGTACTGCGCAGTGCTCACCAGGTCCAAGCTGGACCGCGCAGGAAGCGACACGATGTTCGATAGATTGCCAGACGGCGAAGGAGCCCGCAGTTGGTCGCGCAAACGAGTGCCGGAACGTCGACTGGCTCCCGTAGGCCGGTGGCAACGATGTGCCCCATACCCAAGCGCCGGGACACCCTCCAAAGTCGAGCTAGCAGCAATTGCCGACCTTGAGATGAGGACCGTTTGAGGGCGCGAAGCGGTCATGAATCGCTAGGGACGTGGAGGCCTGCATTGGGCACGAAGGAGCCAGTCAGCCTGGCATAGCTGAACGTCTGTTTTCGCTGCGTGCCGAAGCTCAGAGTTGAAACTCGGAATCCTTGAGAAACTGCACGGCCCGCGAAATGGCAGGCGCTTCTGCACGCCTAAGACCGCACCTTCCGCCGCGTGACGCTGGGAACTCGCGATAGGACGAAGCTAGCGGTCAGCTTCTGGCTGCTTCGCCATGTATCCACTCCAGGAAAGCCTTCACGGATGGCCGCTTTGCGTGCCGCGGTGGATACACGGCGAAGTGGGCCTTGACCTTGATAGCTTTTTCCAAGTCAAAGATTGGCTTGAGTTTTAGCTCGGCAATATGCCTTGCCGCGATCGTCGTACTCTCTAGCGCCACGCCAAGTCCTTGGGTGGCAGCGTCCAACGACATCTGTGCCCGATCGAAGCGAACGGCAAACCAGTCCGGTGCCCGCTTGTCGCTGAATGCCCCAAACCAGTCCGCCCATTGCACCACGCTCACGTTGCTCTGGATCAACTTCACAGTGGACAGTTGCTCGATGGTCTTCAGCCGATGCTGACGGATGAACTCGGGACTGGCGAGGGGCACGATGCGCTCCTCGAACAGCGGCTCCACCACCAGATCTGGCCAGTTCGGTATTCCGTAGCGAATGTCGATGTCGGCTTGACCAAGGGCGAAGTCACTGGGCGTGTGTGCCGCTGATAGGTTGAGGGCGATTTCCGGGTATGCCTGCGCGAATGCTTGCAGCCGTGACATCAACCAAAGGCTTGCGATGCTCGGCGCGGAGTGCACGTACAGGCTGTTGCTCACCCCTTGTCGCAGGTCCTCTGTTGCCGAGGCGATGGCCGACAGCGCACCGCCCACCTTAGCCAGATAGATTTCGCCCGCGGCACTCAGCCGCACGCCGTGCGCGCTCCGCTCGAACAGCCGCACTCCAAGGTGCGATTCCAGGCGTGACACCTGGTGGCTGATCGCCGAGGCAGTGAGATTGAGCTCCGAGGCGGCGAGAGCAAAGCTTCTCCTACGGGCGACTGCCTCGAAGGCCTGCAAGTTGGTGACAGCGGGCAATGCGGACATAGGGTCAACCCGGTCGTTGGATGAGAGATCGTCATCTTAGGCTGAAAACTAATCGCTTGTCGTCATCCACTCGTCGGACGACCATTCAGCCCATGCAGCAAATCTCACAGAGTTGTTGCAACGGGCGCCAGGCAGAGAGCGGGATGTCGAGGCAGCGCGGAGTTCATTCCCTCTCTGGAGACAAACCGATGCTTCTCAAGGACAAAGTTGTCGTCATCACCGGCGGCGCCGGCATTAACGGCCTCGGATTCGCGACTGCGCGCCTGATGGCTTCCCACGGTGCACGAGTCGCCATTCTCGATCTGGAGCGAGCTGATCCCGTCGCTGCGGCGAAGCAGCTGGGTCCCGACCATATCGGGATCGTCGCCGACGTCACGAGCAAGGAATCGTGCGACGCAGCGGCAGTGGAAGTGCTCAAGGCGTTCGGCCAGATCGATGCACTCATTAACAACGCAGGCATCACGCAACCGGTCAAGACCCTGGAGATCAGTGGTGCGGACTACGACCGCATCCTCGACGTCAGTCTGCGAGGAACCTTGTACATGTCGCAGGCCGTGCTCCCTGCCATGCAACAGGAGGGCAGCGGGTCAATCGTCTGCATTTCGTCGGTATCGGCGCAGCGTGGCGGCGGGATCCTGGGAGGCCCGCACTACTCGGCCGCGAAGGCGGGTGTGCTCGGGTTGGCGCGGGCGATGGCGCGGGAGTTTGGCCCCGAGGGCATCCGCGTCAACAGCATCACGCCGGGCCTGATCGGCACCGACATCATCAAAGGGAAGCTCACCGAAGAAAAGAAGGCCGAGATCGCCGAAACGATCCCGCTCGCCCGCCTGGGCCGCGCCGAAGACATCGCCGGCGCTTGCGTATTCCTCGCCAGTGACTTGTCGCTGTACTGCACGGGCATCACGCTCGACGTGAACGGCGGCATGTTGATCCATTGAGTCAACTTTCCCTACTCATACAAACAGGAGACAGACATGACCGACCTCAAGAACACGCCCGCCAAGTTCAACCGCCGCCAGCTGCTGGCCGCGGGCGCAGCCCTGCCGCTGTTTTCGATTGCGACGCGCCGAGCCGACGCGGCCGAATTCGAGCTCAAGTACGCCACCGGACAGGACCCGACCCATCCCGTCAACGTGCGTGCAAAAGAGGCTCTCGACCGCATCCGGGAAGCAACCTCGGGCCGGGTCAACATCAAGCTTTTCCCGGCCAACCAGCTGGGAAGTGACACCGACTTGCTGACGCAGGTGCGCAATGGATCTGTCGAGTTCTTCAATCTGTCGTCACTGATCCTGTCGACCTTCGTGCCTGTATCGGGCATCACGAGCGTGGGTTTCGCCTTCAAGAACTACGATGACGTGTGGAAGGCCATGGACGGCGACCTGGGCAAGCACATTCGTGCCGAAATTGCGAAGACACCGATCTTCACGGTGTCAAAGATCTGGGACAACGGATTCCGCCACGTCACGTCGTCGGGGCGAGAGATCAAGTCCGCCGCCGACCTGAAGGGCTTCAAGGTCAGAGTGCCCGCCGCACCGCCGCTGACTTCCCTGTTCAAGTCGCTCGACGCCGCGCCTTCGCCCATCAACTTCAACGAGGTCTACACCGCGCTGCAGACCAAGGTCGTCGAAGGGCAGGAGAACCCTCTCGCCATCATTGCAACGGCGCGGCTCTACGAGGTGCAGAAAACCTGCAGCCTCACCGGACACGTCTGGGACGGCTACTGGGTGCTCGGAAACAAGCGCGCCTTCGAGAAACTGCCTGCTGATGTCCAGCAGATCATCACGCGCGAGATCGAGAAGTCGGCCACCGATCAACGCGCTGACGTGGCCAAGCTCAGCACCAGCCTGGTGTCCGATCTCAAGGCCAAGGGCATCACGTTCATCGACGTTCAACAGGACGACTTCCGCAAGAAGCTGGCCAGCACCGGCTTCTACGCGGAATGGAAGTCGAAGTACGGCACCGCGCCGTGGGAACTCCTGGAGAAGGTCTCCGGCAAGCTGGGCTGAGCCTAGCCACATGCTCACCCGGTGGTCTCCGGGGTGAGCCGAACCCTTCAATCAAGTATGTGAATGGTGGCCGCGTCATCGCGGAGGCCGGCGGCCGCCTTCGCCTGAAAGAATTCCATGAACATTTCCAGTGACGAGCCCGGCCTTGCCGGGACCACGGACGCCGGAACCCGGCGTGAGCCGATTGCATGGCTTGAGACTTTGAACAAAGCCATCGCAACGCTTGTCGAAGTGCCGGCAGCGCTGCTAGTGCTTGCCGAGGTCTTCGTTCTGCTTGCCGGGGTCACGAGCCGGTATGTCTTCCACGAGCCACTGGTGTGGTCGGATGAACTGGCCTCGATCCTGTTTCTCTGGCTCGCAATGCTCGGGTCGATCGTCGCGTTCCAGCGCGGAGAGCACATGCGCATGACCGCAATCGTCGGGAAACTCGACGGGAACAAGCGCGCCTTCCTCGATCTGGTGGCGATTGCCGCCGCGGTTGCCTTCCTGGCCTTCGTCGTCCATCCCGCGTACGAGTTCGCGCAGGACGAGGTCTTCGTCACGACGCCGGCCATGGGCATTACCAACTCCTGGCGCGCAGCGGCGCTGCCCATTGGCCTGGGCCTCATGCTGCTGGTCGGCGTGATCCAGATCTTCCGCATTGCCCGACTGAAGGAGGCGGCTCTCGCACTGGCCTGCGTCGCAGCAGTAATTGGCGCCGTGGCATTGGTAGGGCCACTGCTCAAGCCCTTGGGCAACTGGAACCTCCTCATCTTCTTTGTCGCCGGCGTTGGTGCCCTGGTACTACTGGGCTTGCCGATCGCGTTTGCCTTCGGTCTCGCGACCTTCGGCTACATCGCGCTGACGACCAGCACACCAACAGTTGTTCTCCTAGGCCGTATGGACGAAGGCATGAGCCACCTGATCCTGCTTGCAGTTCCGTTGTTCGTCCTCCTGGGCTTGCTGATCGAGATGACAGGGATCGCACGCGCCATGGTCGCCTTCCTGGCGGACCTTCTGGGCCATGTGCGCGGAGGGCTGTCCTACGTGCTGATCGGCGCGATGTACCTGGTCTCGGGTATTTCAGGCTCCAAGGCGGCCGACATGGCTGCGGTGGCGCCTGCGCTGTTTCCCGAGATGCGCAAGCGAGGTGCCAAGCCTGGCGACCTGGTTGCCTTGTTGTCGGCCACCGGCGCGCAGACCGAGACCATTCCGCCCTCCCTGGTTCTGATCACGATCGGCTCCGCAACGGGTGTGTCCATCGCGGCTTTGTTCACCGGAGGCTTATTGCCTGGTGTGGTCGTGGGGGCCACGCTGGCGGCGCTCGTCTGGTGGCGCTACCGCGGCGAGGACCTGTCTGGCGTTCGCAAGGCCAGCGGCCGCGAGATCGCCAAGTCGTTCGCCATCGCCATTCCGGCACTGGCGCTTCCCGTAGTCATCCGCGCTGCCGTCGTGGAAGGCGTGGCGACCGCGACGGAGGTCTCGACGATCGGCATTGTCTATGCGGTGCTCGCAGGCCTGCTCGTGTATCGGCAGTTCGACTGGAAGCGCATCTACCCGATGCTCGTGAGCACTGCTGCGCTTTCCGGGTCCATCCTGTTCATCATTGGCGCCGCCACCGGCATGGCGTGGGCACTGACGCAGTCGGGCTTCTCGACGGCCTTGGCCGACACCATGAAGGCCTTGCCCGGAGGCGCCGTGACCTTTGTGGCGGTATCGGTCGTGGCGTTCATCATCCTGGGCTCGGTGCTCGAAGGCATTCCTGCAATCGTCCTTCTGGGTCCACTGCTGTTTCCCATTGCACGCCAAGTTGGCATCCACGAAGTGCATTACGCGATGGTCGTAACCCTCGCGATGGGTATCGGGCTCTTCGCACCACCATTCGGAGTCGGCTACTACGCGGCGTGTGCCATCAGCCGCATCCATCCGAACGAGGGCATGAAGCCGATCGTGGGCTACATGGTCGCCCTGTTCCTCGGCACGGTTCTCGTGGCGGCGATCCCCTGGATTTCGATCGGTTTCCTTTGACAGGGGGACTCAAGGCACTTGCAGTCCAACTGACCACTCGCCATCGGCAATTCCGCCCGCGAGGCGCCGCACGGAATTGCCGCTTCACCACCAGGAAAGCGCCCCACCAATTGCCAGTCATCTTTGCAGGAGATTCTTCATGTTTGACCTTTCGACGCTTCAAAAGAGCGCCTACCGAATCCGCCGCTATGCACTTCAGATGGGAGAAGTCCAGGGACAGGGCTACATCGGCCAGGCCCTCGGTTGGGCCGACGTGCTCGCCGTCGCCTACAAGCACGCGATGACCTATCGGCCGGAGGAGCCGGAGTGGGAGGGGCGCGACCGCTTCCTGCTGTCTCACGGCCACTACGCCATCGCGTTCTACGCGGCGCTGATCGAGGCCGGCATCATTCCCGAGGCCGAGTTGGAAACTTACGGGAGCGACGACAGTCGCCTTCCGATGTCCGGCATGGCCACCTATACGCCCGGCATGGAGATGTCCGGCGGCTCGCTCGGGCAGGGCCTTCCGATCGCCGTTGGCATGGCGCTGGGCTTGCGCCTGAAGAACAACCCGGCCTTCGTCTACAACTCGATGTCCGATGGCGAGTTGGACGAAGGGTCCACCTGGGAAGCAGCGCTGGGCGCCGCGCACCACCGCCTGTCGAACCTGATCTGCTTGGTCGACATCAACAACCAACAGGCCGACGGCCCCTCCGGGAAGGTCCTGGGGTTCGAGCCGATCGCGGACAAGTGGATCGCGTTCGGCTGGCACGTGCAGCGCGTCGACGGCAACGACCTACCGGCTGTCGTCGCCGCCTTTGATGCAGCCCGTGCGCTCAAGGAAGATAAACCACGCGTCATCCTCTTCGACACTTTGATGGGGAAGGGCGTCCCTTTCCTGGAAACACGCGACAAGAACCACTTCATCCGGGTCGATCCACCTGAATGGCAGCAGGCCATCGCCCACACCGACAGCACGCAAACCGAAGGAGCCGAATGATGAACACCACTAACACCGAGAAGAAGGCGCGCCTGAAGACCTCGGCCATGATCGCGTCCATCGCCGGCGAAGGCCAGCGCGTCAAGGCGGCGCCCTTCGGCAAGGCCCTGGTCGAACTGGGGCGGGAGCGCCCGGAGATCGTGGGCATGACGGCGGACCTGGCCAAGTACACCGACCTGCACCTGTTTGCCAACGAGTACCCGGAACGCTTCTTCCAGATGGGCATGGCCGAGCAGCTTCTGATGGCGGCCGCGGGCGGTATGGCCAAGGAAGGATTCATTCCCTTCGCGACGACCTACGCGGTCTTCGGCACGCGCCGCGCATTCGACTTCGTGCACCAGGTGATTGCCGAAGAAACCCTTAACGTCAAGATGTGCTGTGCGCTGCCTGGCCTGACCACCGGCTACGGGCCGAGCCACCAGGCGACCGAAGACCTGGCGCTGATGCGCGGTATCCCGGGTCTGACCATCATCGATCCTTGCGACGCGCTGGACATCGAGCAGGCGGTGCCCCAGATGGCGGATCACAAGGGCCCGGTCTACATGCGGCTGCCGCGCGGCAACGTGCCGCTGGTGCTGGACGAGTACGACTACAAGTTCGAGCTCGGCAAGGCCAAGCTGATCCGCGATGGCAAGAGTGTGCTGGTGATCTCCAGCGGCTTCATGACCATGCGCTCGCTGGAGGTTGCCCAGCAGCTGCAGGCCGATGGCGTCGACGTGGCGGTGCTCCATGTTCCCACCATCAAACCGCTCGATGAGGCCACGATCCTTGCGGAGGTCCGCCGAATGGGGCGGCTTGTCGTGGTAGCAGAGAACCACTCAGTCATTGGCGGTCTCGGGGAGGCCGTGGCATCCCTGCTGATGCGCTCGGGCGTCACGACGGCGTTTCGCCAGATTGCCCTGCCGGACGCATTTCTGGACGCGGGAGCACTCCCGACTCTGCACGATCGCTATGGCATCTCGACCCAGGCGATGAGCCAGCAGATCAAAGGTTGGCTTTAGGTCCCTCCAGAGCGGCAAGGCATGAACGCCAAGACGCGAGTGGGATTCATCGGACTCGGAGCGATGGGCCGGGGTGCCGCCGCCAATCTGCTGGCCAAGGGCTATGAGGTGGTGGGCTGCGATTTGCGTGCCGACGCGCTGACTTGGCTCGGTTCGCAAGGCGGCATCCCGGCGACGTCGCTTTCGGAAATGGCGCGCCAGGTTCAGATCGTCGTGTGCTTCGTGGTCAACTCCCGGCAGACCGAGGCAGTGCTTTTTGGTGATGGCGGCCTGGTTGGGCAGCTCTCAGCTGGTGCTGTGTTCATCGCCTGTAGCACCATGGACCCTGCCTACGTTCAAGAGTTGGAGGTGCGGTTGGCTCAGCATGAGATTTCGCTGATCGATGCGCCGGTCACAGGGGGCGCGGCCGGAGCAGAACGAGGCACCCTGACAATCATGGGGGCAGGTGCGCCCGAACCCTTCGCGCTCGCGCGCCCTGTGCTCCAGGCCATTGGCAGTAGTGTCTACCACCTTGGGCCGGCCGGCAGCGGTGCCCGGATGAAGGTCCTCAATCAACTGCTGTGCGGCGTGCATCTGGCCGCGGCGGGGGAGGCCCTGGCGCTTGCCAAGCGTCAGGGCCTGCCTCTGGACTTGACGCTGGAAATACTGAGCAGCGGAGCAGGGGCTTCCTGGATGCTCGCTGACCGGGGGCCGAGAATGATCGAAGGTGAATTTGAAAGCGTCACCTCGGCAGTGGACATCTTTGTCAAGGACATGTCGCTGGTGCTGGATGCAACACGGGAGGCGCGCTTTCCGGCTTCGCTCGCTCACGCTGCCTATCTGGCTTTTCTCGCCACTTCAGCACGGGGTCTCGGCGCCAAAGACGATTCTGCTGTGACCACGAACTACGACGTGGCCCTATGAAGGCAAATAGCAGACACCCTTGACGACCGGCACGCCCACCTGGCACGCGCAGTGCTTTAAGCGGTCCTTGCACGCGCAACCTCCCGGGCTCGGCGTGCGGTGCCACCAACATGCTGCAAACACTGGCCATTACCGGCCCCATCTACCTCGTTATTGCCCTCGGATTTCTTGCGGGTCGTGCCGGCACGTTCACTAAGTTGGACATGCGTGTGCTGGGCACCTATGTGGTCAAATTTGCACTCCCGGCCCTCGTGTTCACGGCACTGTCCCAACGTCCGGTCGGCGAGGTCATGAATGGCCGCTACGTCCTGGGCTATGCAATTGGCTCGCTCATCGTCATGTTGGGCGCGTTTGGTTGGGCTTGGCGCTGGCGGGGCACGAGCTTTACGCTGAGTGCCCTTTTTGGGTTGGGCAGTTCGAGTTCGAACAGTGGGTTTATCGGCTATCCCATCGCCATCCTTGTCGCCGGACCGTCGTCCGCGGCAGTCGGCCTTGCGATGTGCATGCTGGTCGAGAACCTGCTGATGATTCCTCTCACTCTCGTGATGGCGGACACCGGTCGCGCGGGGGCAGGGAAGTGGCATCGAATCCTTGTGCAATCTCTGTTTCAGCTCTCCCGAAATCCCGTCATCCTGGCGATCGGGGGCGGACTCGTCGTGTCGTTAGTGGGGATTCCAATCACTGGCGTGCTTGCCCGTTCTATCAACATGCTGGCGATGTCCTCGGCGGCAGTGTCCCTGTTTGTGATTGGTGGCACGTTGGTCGGGTTGAGGACCAAGGGCATGAGGCGAGACGTGACCACCGTGGCGTTCGGCAAGCTTGTGCTGCATCCCTTGGCGGTCGGTTTGATGATGTGGCTGCTACCGCCCAGCGATTCAACGCTACGGGCCGCGGCCGTGGTTTTCGCCGCCACACCAATGCTGAGCATCTACCCAATCCTTGCGCAGCGCTACGGATTTGATGAAATGTGTGCAGCCGCGCTGCTATTGGCGACCGTCATGTCGTTTGCGTCGATCAGCGTAGTCCTGTGGCTGCTCGGCCCAATTCTTGGGTGGGCCGCATAGCACAGAGGTCGGAGCCTGCGCCAGGTTGATCACTCCAAATGCATTAGGAACTTGCGGTGGGCTGTAGGGTGGACTGACGATTTTCCGCGCCCTTTGTATTGACATAGAGCGAGTAGATCGAGTGGCTACTCGCCATGAAGAGCCGGTTGTTGTCGGCGCCGCCGAAGCAGAGATTGGCGCAACGCTCGGGAAGTCGGATGTGGCCGATGGGCTTGCCTTGAGGGTTGAAGATCATCACGCCATCCAGCGTCTGCGGGTCGGCGCCTGCAGAGCCGTCGCTGCCCCAGCCCGCCCAGATGTTCCCGTCCACATCGCACTTGATGCCATCGAAGGCGCCAGGCCCCTGGGCGTCGATGTGCAGTCGCTTGTCCGTCAAGCTGCCGTCCGCCTCAACCGAATAGGCCCACACGCGTCGATTCGGTATGGCTCGGCTCTCGACCACGTACATCACGCGTTCGTCCGGTGAGAAGCACAGGCCGTTGGGGCCGGCCAGGTCATCGATGACCTGGGTCATGGCGCAAGTGGCGGGATCGATGCGATAGACCGCATGCGGCAGTTCCTGCGCCGCGATCCGACCCTCGTAGTCGTTGCCCAATTGGAAGGGGGGGTCGGTGAACCAGATCGCGCCGTTGGACTGGCAGACGATGTCGTTGGGGGAGTTGAGTCGCTTGCCTTCGAAGCGGTCGGCCAGGGTGACGACGCGCCCGTCGTGTTCGGTGCGGCTGATCCTGCGTGTGACCGCACCCTCGCAGGTGACGAGACGGCCCATGAGGTCGCGTGTGTTGCCGTTGGCGTAGTTGGAGCCGTCCCGGAAGACGGAGGAGACGCCAGTGACTTCGTCCCAGCGGATGATCCTGTTGCTGGCCACGTCACTGGCAAGCAGGTAGCGGCCATCCCCGAACCAGACCGGGCCCTCCATCCAGCGAAAGCCCGTGGCCAGTCTCTCCACGCTGGCTGCGAACAGGCGGTACTTTGCGAACGACGGGTCGAGGATGACGACGGCCGGGTCGGGGTAGCGCTGCGACAGTGTCCACCCTGCGCGAGAGTCCTGGGTGAGATCGTTCATCGTGTTCTATAACTAGTGAAGGGCCAGTTCGACACTGCCTTGCAGGCGCTGGCCAGGTTCGAGGATGCGTGCGCCGGTGCGCGCAACGCCAGCGGCCGCCCGGTTGAAGGCATCGGCCGTGTGGCTCACGGGCTCGATGCAGATGTAGGGCGCATCGGCGGGCCGATGCAGCACCAGGTGGTCGAGGGTGGGTGAGGCGCTGACGTTCAGCGAGGCGGTCTCGTTTTGCAGCGTCAACGATCCGCTCCAGCCGCCGTAGCAGTGGGTGAAACCCGGATCTCCGATCCTCCTTTTCCTGCTGAAGTCCTGATCCGGGCCGACGGGTAATGACTCCAGCGCCAGGAAGTCCTGCGTCATCGACCAGCTCTCGCGGGCGGCGAATCGAAGCGAAGAGGAGGCAGCGCAGTTCAGATAGGGATGCAGCCCGATTCCACCGGGCATCGAATCCCTGTCCGCGTTGCGCAGCGATAGGCTCACGCGCAGCGAGTCGGGCTGCAGCACGATCGACATTTGCGTCTCGTAGCGCCAGGGCCAATGCGAATCGGCCGCTTTGTCGAGTAGCAGGTCGAGCTCGCTTTCCGTCTGGCGCGCCACCTGCCAAGTGCACTGGTGGGCCGTGCCATGCAGGGTATGAGGCACCGCATCCGGATGAGGGCTCAACGAAATCTGCCTTCCTTGTTGAAGCAGCTGCGCATTGGCGATCCGCCCCCAGTAGGGAATCAGCGGGTACATCCCGCCCTTGGCCCAATGAAGGAGCGACTTGTTGCCTTCAGGATAGGGATGGAACAGCTCGACGGGCCGCCCGTCCCTGTCCAGAAAAGTGGCGCGCGTGATGCGGCCGCCGAGTTCGGGTGCCACGCGCACGGCCGAACCGCCTTGCCGTAGCTCGATGATGCCCGTCATGCGTACAACGCCCTGCCGGCCACTCACAGCACCGATGCAAGCGCAGCGGCGGCGTAGGCACCGCCGACATGGTCGCGACCGGAGCTTTGCGGGTCCATCGCATCCCGGTCGAGAAAGCCGGGCGCGAGGAAGTCCCGCGCGTTGTCCTGCGGCTGGTAGCCTAGGTCGATCGCGCGCGTGTTGGCAAACAGCGGGTTCGGGCTGTTGGAGACGCCATAGACGATCTCGCTGACCACGGCCGGATGTTCCAGGCCGATGCAAATCAGCTGTGCCAAGTCACGGATGCTGACCCAGATCCGAAGGCGCCGTGCATCGCTCACCTGGGCGTCCGCGTTGCCGATGCGGATGACGAACGACGCCGGCCCGCCGCGCAGTGCATAGCTCGCGCAGGCACTTTCGCCAAAGACCTTGCTCATGCCGTAGTAGCTGTCGGGTGCGGGCTTGAGCGCATCGAAGAAGTGAGCGGCATCCGCGCGGTACTGCCCCAACACATGGTGGCTGCTGGCAAAGACGAAGCGCTTGACGCCATGCCGCTGCGATGCCTCCAGCAACTGCAGCGTGGCCTGGTAGTTGGGCCCCAGGGTCGATTCGAACTTCACCGCCGGCCCGTGGATGCAGGCCAGGTGCAGCACCGCGTCGGCGCCGGCCACGGCCCGTTCGGCAAGTGCCGCGTCGCAGATGTCGCCGGCAATGGCCTCCTCGTCCTCGACCGGCGTGATCGGCTGGCGGTCGAGCAGGCGAAGGCGATAGCGCTCGCGCAGCAAGGGGCGCAAGGCCGAGCCGACCTGTCCGGCTGCACCGGTGATGAGGAGAAGCTTCTTCTGGATGGTGCTCATGATGATTTCTGGACCCGGACCTTGCCGACCATCTGCGTCGGGTCGATGAAGCGGAATGCGATCAGCACCCACACGAGCGTGGTCAGCATGTAGATGACGGCCATGGCGTCGATCGACTGGGCCGAGCGGATGCCGGCAGCGAAGACGGCGTAGTAGAGCGCCACCACCAGCGTCTGGCTGTCGGCACCGGCGGTGAGGAAGGTCAGCTCGAACATCGAGATCGTGCGCACCAGCACCAGCAATGCGGCCGCCATGATCCCTGGCATCAGCAAGGGCATGAGGATGCGGCGGAAGATGGTGAGAGTGTCGGCACCGAAGACGCGCGCGGCGACTTCCACCCGCGTGTCGATCTGTTCGATGAACGGCGTCATCACCATCACCACGAAAGGGGCGCAGGGCACCAGGTTGGCGAGGATCACGCCCCACAGCGTGCCGCCCAGGTTGACCTGGTAGAGCACCGTGGCCAGCGGAATCCCGTAGGTCATAGGCGGCACTAGCAGCGGCAGCAGGAACAGCAGCGTGACGAGCCGCTTGCTCGGAAAGTCGACGCGGGCCAGCACATAAGCCGCCGGCACGCCGATCAGTACCGACAGCAGCACGACCGCACCCACGGCCAGCGCGGTGGTCCACAGCACATCGCCCAGTTGGAATTCCTTCCAGGCGCGGGTGTACCAGTTGGTGGTGAGGGCTTCCGGCAGCCAACCGGTGAACCATTGCGTGCCGAAGGAGTTGACCACCACCACGGCCACGATGGCGGCGACGTTGATGATGATGAACGCCATCAGCACGCCGAAGGCGATGCGGAATGCGCTCTGGGCAAGATCGCTCTTGTGCGTCATCGGATCAGCCCTTTCCGCCGCTGGCCGGCCCGCGATAGGCCGCGCGTCGGATGCCGAGGGCGAAGAGCACGATGACGAGCTGGACGGCTCCCATGACGAGGGCGATGGACGAGGCCATCGAATAGTTGAAGTCTTCATATGCAGCCTCATAGGCGGCCAGTGAGATCACACGCGTGGATCCAGCGGGCGAGCCCAACAGCACGGCGGACGGAAATACGGCGAATGCCTGAACGAAAACCAGGCAGAACGTGGTAACCAGGCCCGGCACCAGCAGCGGCAGGTAGACGCGCTTGAACTGCGCGGCGGGTGATGCGCCCAAGGTGGAAGCAGCGCGGCCAAGCGACGGATCGATGCCCGTCACATAGGACAGCAGCATCAGGAACGCGAAAGGGAACCCGGTGATCACCAATGACAGGATGACTGCCAATGGCCCGTGCAGAAGCTGCAGCGGCTGCGAGATGAATCCCAGGTGCAGCAGTGTGCGGTTGAACCATCCGTTGGGCGACAGATAGGTGAGCATGCCCTGCGCCACCAGCACTGTCCCGAGCGTCATGGGAATTACCAGCGCCGCCGCGATGAGACGCTGCGTCCTGCTCGGCACCCGCAGCAGGTAGGCCATCGGCAGGGCGATGAGCAGGTTGAAGATGGTGACGGGCAGCGAGATCAGCAGGGTGGTGCCGATGGTCTGGTACAGGCGCGGCTCGGAGAAGAAGCGCACGTAATTGGCCGTCCACGCGCCTTCGGCCGGCCGGATCGACAGCAGCACGCCATAGGCGAAGGGGTAGATGAAAAGCATCAGCACCGCCAGTACGGCAGGCACGAGCAGTAGGACGCGCAGGTCGCGCCCCGCGACGACGCCGTTCATCCGGCCTCCGGCACATAGGCGTCGGCAAAGAGGCGGATTCGTTCGGGCGCGACGCTGAACTTCACCTGCTCGCCCATGGCCACGCGTTCATGTGTTTCCATGGTGATGTGCGTGCCGTCGGCCACCCTCAGGTCCACCAGCCACTGCTGGCCGCAGTACTCGACCTGTGCCACCTCGGCGGCAATACCCGTGGAGGCGAGCTTGACGTCATCCGGCCTGAAGGCCAGCGAAGCCGCCTGGCCGCCCGACGGCGCGGCAAGCCCGTCGAAGCGCATCGCGCCAGGTCCCTGGCCGACCACGGCCGTCGCGCGGTCCATGCTCACCGGGAACGCGTTGCGATACCCCATGAATCGCGCCACATAGAGGTTGTCCGGTGCGTTGTAGAGTGCCTCGGGCGCACCTTGCTGCTGGATACGGCCGTCGCGCATTACGACGATGCGGTCCGAGAGCGACAACGCCTCGTCCTGGTCGTGCGTGACGTAGATGGTGGTGAGGCCGAGCGCATGGTGCAGCCGCTTGATCTCATGGCGCAGCTCCAGGCGCAGCTTGGCGTCGAGATTCGACAGGGGCTCGTCCATCAGCACCAGGGGCGGCTCGATGGCCACGGCGCGCGCAATAGCCACGCGCTGCTGCTGGCCGCCGGAGAGCTGGCCCGGGAGCTTGTCGATCTGGTTGGCCAGGCGCACCGTGGCCAGGGCGCGCTCCACGCGCTGCTCGACCTCGGCCTTGGGCACCTTGCGCATCTCTAGCCCGAAGGCCACGTTGCGCCGCACGCTGAGATGCGGAAACAAGGCGTAGTTCTGGAACACCATCCCGAAGCCGCGCCGTTCTGGCGGCAGCACGTCGATGCGCCTGTCGTCGAGGGTGATGGCGCCTGAGGAGATCTTCAGCAGGCCCGACAGGCAGTTGAGTGCGGTCGACTTGCCGCAGCCCGACGGTCCCAGCAGGGAGACGAACTCGCCCGCCCGGATCGTGAGCGAGAAGTCGTCCAGCGCCTGGAAGGGTCCGAAGCGCAGCGCGACGCGATCAAGCGTGAGGGCTTGGAACTTGGACATCGATCAGGCCTTCACCTTCTGCGCGCCGATTTGCTCGTCCCAGGCGCGGAACATGGCGATCAGCGGCTTGGGCTCCAGCGGCGCCTTGACCGGGATGGAGGCCAGCAGCGGGTCGTAGTAGGACAGGCGTCCGAACTCGCCGAGGATCTTCTGGCTTTCGGCCGGCGCCTGCGCCAACGTCACGCCCTTGCGCGCCGGGCCAGGGTAGAGGTAGCCATCGGCATAGACCATGGCCTGCTGCGGCGCCTGCAGCATGAACTTCAGCACATCGAGCGCTGCGGCCAGCCGGTCTTCGGGCAAGCCCTTGGGAATGGCGACGAACTGTCCGTCGGCCACGAACACGGGCTTGTCGAAGGCGGTGACCGCCATGTCCTTGGGCACGATGCCCTGCACGCGCGGGTAGATGTCCCAGCCCATGGTCGAGATGATCATGTCGCGCGAGCCCTGGGCCAGTTCGCGCATGGTGGGCGTGGTGCCGGAGGGGTAGTACTCGACGTTCTTGTTGAGCTCCTTCAGGAAGGCCCAGGTCTTGTCCCAGCCCTTGACCGGATCGAGCGGGTCCTTGTCGCCCAGCATGTGGGGCAGGGCCATCACAAAGGTGCGGCCTGGCCCGGAATTGGCCGGCCGCGCATAGAAGAACTTGTTGGGGTTGGCCCGCGTCCAGGTCAGCAGGTCGTCCAGCGTCTTAGGTGGCTTGGCCACGCGTGCCGGTGCGTATTCGAGCAGGGGCCCTTGCTGCGAGAAGGCGATCAGCATGCCGTTGCCGCCAGCCTGTTTCTGGATCGCGGCCGCAGCGCCGTCGTACAGATCAGCCGGGTTGCCAATTTGCGCGTAGTAGGGGCTCAGGTCCTGCCACACGCCTTGCTCGATGCCGGCGGCAATGCCGTCCAGGCCGGTCAGCACCATGTGCAGCTCGACGCGGTTGGCTGCCTGCATCGCGCGGATCTTTCCGGCCAGTTCGGGGGCCGGGGAGCGCGTGAAGGTGAAGCGCGACACGCGCTCCTTGTTGGCCGCGGCGTAGGCGTCGAAGATCTTCTGCGTAAGCGCCAGGTTGCCCGCGACGTCGATAACGCCGAGCGGCACGGGGCTGCTGCCGAACTTGGGCTGGGCCTGCGCCCAGGCGCCTGGAAGTGCGGCGGTGACGGCTGCGCCGAGGCCCGTGCGGAGCACTGCACGGCGCGAAATGGGGCAAAGCGCTGGGATGTTCACTTCGTTGTCTCCTGTCGTTGAGCCTTCGCTCGGTTTGTGATCGCGGCTTTCGTGCGGCGATTGGCGAAGTTTTGTCGGACTACTTCTTACCGTCCATTTCTTATTTCGCAGCTTTCGATACCTAAAAGTTAAGATGTAGATCCATGGACCTGCGCCAGCTGAACTACTTCATCGCCGTGGCCGAGGAGAAGCACATCGGCCGTGCGGCCGAACGGCTGCACGTGTCGCAACCGCCTTTGACCCGCCACATTCAGGCCCTGGAAGCCGAGCTGGGCGCTACGCTCTTCAAGCGAACGCCGCGGGGCATGCTGCCGACGCAGGCAGGCCAAATCCTGTTGGACGAGGCACTGGGCTTGCGTGCCTCGCTCGCCCAAGCGGCGCAGCGGGTGCGGCAGGCGGCGCTAGGTCAGGCCGGGCGAATCGGCATCGGGATCTACGGCTCGTCGGTGTTCGGCGTCATTGCGGAACTCATTGCGCAGTTCACCTCCACGCATCCGGATGTCGAGGTGGTGCTCAACCATGCGCAGACGGCCGAGCAGGTGGCGGCGCTGCGGCAAGGCCGCGTGCAACTCGTGTTCGAGCGATGGCTGCCCGACGAGCCGGACATCCGGGGCGAGTTCCTGGCGAGCGAGCCGCTCTTTCTCGCGCTGGGCGAACGCCACCCGCTGGCGCAGAAGGAGGTGGTGGAACTGGAGGCCCTGCAGGGCGAGACGCTGGTCACCGGCGTGGCGCCCAATCTCATTGCGGGCGCCCTGCAGCTGTGCCGCAACCATGGCTTTGAACCCAAATTCGCGCCGCCGGTGCACGACGTGGTCACGGCCACCTTGTCGGTGATCACGGGCCGAGTCGTTTCGCTGGTTCCCGAGTCGATGCTCAACGTCCACTTTCCGGGGATTGCCTATCGGCCTTTGAAGACACGCGGCGAAGCATCGATGGACCTTCATTTCTATCGGCTCAAAGACGAGGAATCGCCCTTGCTCGATGCGCTGCTGCGCACCATCGGCGACTTTGTGGCTGCGCGAAGGCCGCGTTCGGCCGCCTAACGACCACCCCGGCACAGCGCTCGAGCTTCTTTCCCAACATGTGGGAATCGGCGCGCTGAGCCTGCGCCCGGGGCCGGTTGGCTGCTTTGAAATGGACACGTGTCCATGCAACATCGAGGGCATCCGTTCCAAAGAGGCAAACACCGTGTACATCAGCGAACAACTCCTCAACCCCGACGAGCGTCGGTTGCGCCTTTCGACCCAACTCGGCGTGCAGCACGTGGTGCTCGACAACCGCGGCACCGAACTGGTCTCGGCCTCGGGCGGCGTCAGTGCCTGGGACGCGGCCAAGCTGCGCGACTACCGCAAGTGGGTCGAGGGCTTCGGCCTCAAGCTCGACGTTTTCGCGCTCGACGTCGGCGCCATCCTGCTGGATTCGCTCACCGACATCGAGGGTGCGAAGAAGCAGCGCGCCATGCTGGCGCAAAACATCCAGAAGGCGGCAGACGCCGGCATCACCTGCCTCAAGTACAACGTGCAGATGGTCGGCATCACCCGCACCGGCCTCAAGCCCGGACGGGGCGGCGCGAAGAACTCGGGCTTCGTCTATGCCGAGTACTCGGCGGCGGACGACCAGAAGCATTCGTACTGGGGCGTGGGCTACCCCAGCAACCAGGAAGAGGGCGGCTCGGCTTCTGCCATGCTCTGCGGGCAGAAGATGGCGCGGGAAGTGCCCCCGGTGACCGAGAAGGCCGGTTGGGACGCGATCGAATTTCTGGTTGAGGGCCTGGTGCCGGCGGCAGATAAGGCCGGCGTGCGCCTGGCCTGCCATCCGCACGACCCGGCCTACCCGGTGGGCGGCCTCAACGGCATCGAGCATGTGGTTGGCTCGGCCGACGGCATCCGCAAGTTCCTGGCGCTCTCGCCCAGCAAGAACCACGGCCTGAACTTTTGCCAGGGCACCGTGGCCGAGATGTTCAAGGAGCCGGGCAAGGCGATGATCCCGGTCATCGAGGAGTTCGCCTCCACCGGGCGCATCTTCATGGTCCATTTCCGCAACATCCGCGGTGGTTACCTCGACTTCCAGGAAGTGTTCCCCGACGAGGGCGACGTCGACATGTACCAGGCCATCCAGGCCTACCAGCGGGGCGGCTATGCGGGCCCGCTGTGCCCCGACCACGTGCCCGTGTCCGAGATTGACGAGGGTCGCGAGCGCTTCATGTCCTTCGCCCTGGGCTACACGCGCGGCCTGCTGCAGGCGGTCGGCGTGTGGTCGACAGCGCCGCAAAACTGAAGTACATCGCCGCCATGGCCGAACTCAAGAAACTGCGCAGCCAGCGCTGGCTCGCGAACAACGACTTCCGCACCTTCAACCACCGCAGCCGCATCATGCAGATGGGCTACGACCGCAAGGAGTGGGAAGGCAAGCCGCTGATCGCGATCATGAACAGCTGGTCGGATTACAACCCCTGCCACATGCACTTTCGCCAGCGCGTGGACGACGTCAAGCGTGGCGTGCTGCAGGCCGGCGGCTTTCCGCTGGAGATGCCGACCATCTCGCTGAACGACTCGATCGTGAAGCCTTCGGCGCTGCTGTACCGCAACATGATGGCCATGGAAGTGGAGGAGATGATCCGCTGCTATCCGGTGGACGCGGTCGTGCTCATGGGCGGCTGCGACAAGACGACGCCGGCCATGCTGCTGGGCGCCACCAGTGCCGACGTGCCGGCCATCTTCCTGCCCGCCGGGCCGATGCTGCGCGGCAACTCGCGCGGCAAGACCCTGGGCTCGGGCTCGGACGCATTCAAGTTCTGGGACGACCGGCGCGCCGGCCTCATCACCGAGCCCGAGTGGGACAGCATCATCAGCGGCATCGCGCGCAGCCCGGGCACCTGCATGACCATGGGCACGGCCAGCACCATGACCGCCATCGCGGAAGCGTTGGGCATGGCATTGCCGGGTGCATCGAGCGTGCCGGCGGTCGAGGCCGGCCACCAGCGCATGTCGGCCCATGTGGGCCGCCGCATCGTCGAGATGGTCCACGAGGACCTGCGGCCGTCGCGCATACAGAGCCGCAATGCCTTCTTGAACGCCATCACCGTGGCCATGGCCATGGGCTGCTCGACCAACGCCATCATCCACGTGATCGCGATGGCGCGCCGCGCCAAGGCCGACATCAGTCTGGACGATTTCGATGAGATCAGCCGCAAGGTGCCGGTGATCGCGAACGTTCGGCCCAGCGGCACCAGCCAGTACCTCATGGAAGACTTTTACTACGCTGGCGGCCTGCCGGCGCTGATGAAGCGCATCGACGTGCACCTTCATCTGGGCGAGGCGACTGTCACCGGCAAGACCATCGGCGAGAACATCGAAGGCGCGCAGGTCTACAACGACGACGTGATCCGCACCCTGGTCAACCCCGTGTATGTCGAAGGCGCTTTGGCCAGGCTCAAGGGCAACCTCGCGCCCGACGGCTGCGTGATCAAGCCCAGCGCGATGAGCGAGAAGTTCCTCAAGCACAGTGGGCCGGCCGTGGTGTTCGACGACTACCCGTCGCTCAAAAAGATGCTGGACGATGACAACGCGGACATCACTGAGGACCACGTCATCGTGCTGCGCAACGCCGGCCCCAAGGGCGGGCCGGGCATGCCGGAGTGGGGAATGGTCCCCATCCCGGTGAAGCTCTTGAAACAAGGCGTGCGCGACATGCTGCGCGTAAGCGACGCGCGCATGAGCGGCACGAGCTACGGCGCCTGCGCGCTGCATGTGGCGCCCGAAGCGTATGTGGGCGGCAACCTGGCGCTGGTGCGCACGGGCGACATCATCAGCATCGACGTGCCCAATCGCCGGCTCGACGTGCAGGTGAGCGACGAGGAACTCGCACGCCGTCGCGCTGCGTGGGTGCCGCCGCCGCCGCGCTTCGGCCGTGGCTACGGCTGGATGTTCACCGAGCACATCCTGCAGGCCGACCAGGGCTGCGACATGGACTTCCTGCAGGCGCAGTTCGGCGAATCCGCCGGAGAACCCGACATCTTCTAGGCGCTGCAACGCGCCCCCCTTGCGTGGAGCGCGCGGTACGCGATTCCACGTACTTCGGGCGATTCGTTCCGCCATTTGGGACCCGACGGGCAGTTGCGGGCGCGATGCCCTTCGCGCCGCATGAACCTGCCTTTCCAATTGGGGCTCTGATTTCGGCGCTCATCTGTTCCCGCCTGGGCGGTTGCTCGCGACAAGCATTCAAGGAGACCTATGTTCAAGAACCGCCAGCGGTATCTCATCCTCGCCCTCATCACGATCGTGCTTGCCTTCAGCACCGGCGATCGCGCCACTTTGTCGGTCGCCGGCGCCGGCATGTCCAAGGAACTGGGCCTCACGCCCGTGCAGATGGGGTGGCTGTTCTCGTCCTTCGCTTGGGCCTACGTGCTGGCCCACATTCCGGCGGGCTGGCTCGTCGACAAGCTGGGCGCCAAGCGCACGGTGATCGGCGGCCTGGTGCTGTGGTCGATCTGCACGATGTTCATGGGCGCTGCGAGCTGGTTTGCCTCCGCCTTCGCGGCGCTGCTGGTGCTGCGCTTCCTGCTCGGCACCTTCGAGGCGCCGGTAGGGCCCGCATCGGCACGCGTGATTGCGGCGTGGTTTCCCTCAGCTGAGCGCGGCATGGCTGGCGCCATCTTCAACAGCGCGCAGTACGTGTCGCTCGCCATCTTCACGCCGCTCATGGGCTGGCTCGATCACCAGTTCGGTTGGGAGCATGTGTTCTCGGTCATGGGCGGCCTGGGCCTGCTGCTGGCCTTGCTCTGGTGGCGCAGCTATCACGTGCCGAGCGAGCATCCGAAGCTCAGCACCGATGAGCTGGACATGATGCGAAAGGGTGGCGCCCTGGTCGGGCTTTCGGCGCAAGGCAGCGCTGCCGAGGCCGTCATCGACGACACGCAGGTACCGGGCATTCGCGACCTCTTTCGCAGCCGTATGCTGTCGGGCATCTTTCTGGCGCAGTACTGCATCACCGCCATCACCTGGTTCTTCGTCTCGTGGTTCCCGACCTACCTGGTCAAGGAACGTGGCATGAACATCCTCACGGCCGGGTTCGTGGCCTCGATCCCGGCGATCGCTGGCTGCATCGGCGGTGTATTAACCGGTTTCGTGTCGGACTGGCTGCTCAAGCGCACCGGGTCGCTGACCATCGCACGCAAGGTGCCGATCACCATCGGCCTGGTGCTGACGGTGGCGATGATCGGTTGCAACTACGTCACGTCCGACACGCTCGTGGTCGTGCTGATGTCGCTGGCGTTCTTCGGCAAGGGCTTCGGCTCACTGGGCTGGACGGTGGTGGCAGATACGGCACCCAAGCAGATGATCGGCCTCACCGGTGGCGTGTTCAATGCGATTGGCAATACCGCGGGCATTACGACCCCGGTGGTGATCGGCTACATCCTGGGAGCGACGGGCTCTTTTCAGCAGGCGCTCGTGTTCGTCGGCTTGCATGGGCTGGTCGCGGTGGCCAGCTACTGGCTGATCGTCGGGCGGATCGAGCGCTTCGAGATCACGCCGCGTGTGCCCGCGGTCGATGACGGGGTCGTCAGCGCCCGCGTCTGAGGCCAACCTCTCAGGCGCTGTCGCGGATCGCCAGCGAGAAGCCGACGTCGTGAACGCGAGCGCCTTCTGGCGCATCGCGGCCGAGGCGGTGCTCGAGCAGCGTGCCGATGCGTTCGCCCAGGCCGCGCGAATCGATCCGCACTGTGGTGAGAGGCGGAACGCAGGCGGCCGCCACCGGCAGATCCGAGAAGCCCACAACCGCGAGGTCTCGCGGGACGGCGATGGCGCGCCGCCTGCATTCGAGCAGCGCGCCGAGCGCCAAGGTGTCGTTGCTGCAGAACACGGCCTGCAGGCCCGGTTCGCTCTCCAGGAGCCGCGCCAGGCCGGCGGCGCCGTCGTCGATGGAGGAGGGCGGCGTGGCGGACTGCACCACCACACTGCCTGCGCCGGAGCGCGCGATGGCTTCGCGGTAGCCTTGCAGCCGCTTGCGGGCGCGATCCTCATCGGCGCCCAGGAAGCCGAAGCGCCGGCAGCCGCGGGCCAGCAGATGTGCCGCTACGGCTTCGCCGGCCGCCTCGTTCGAGAAGCCGACCACCATGTCGATCGGGTCGTCGCAGAGATCCCAGCATTCGATGGTCGGGATGCCGGCCTTGCGCAGCTTGGTTCGGACGCCTTTACTATGCGACGTGCCGGTGAGCACCAGAGCATCGACCCGGCGGCCGATGAACGCATCGACGAGCTTCTCTTCGGCCTCCGTCTCGTAGGCAGTCTGGCCCAGCAGCAACTGGTAGCCCGTCTTCGCGAGCACTTTGGCGAGCCCATCCATGGTGTCGGCGAACCACGCGTTCGACAGTGTCGGCACGATGGCCCCGACGATGCGCGATCGGCTGGAGGCGAGCGTGCCGGCGTTGAGATTGGGCACGTAGCCCAGGCGCGCAATGGCCTTCTGGACGGCTGCGCGCGTAGCGGGCGCAACGCTGTCGGGCTCGCTCAACACGCGCGAGACCGTCACGCGGGCCACGCCTGCGGCCTTGGCCACATCCGACATGAGCACCTTCGGCCTGCGTGTCGGCGCGGCTGGGCGCTGCGTGCTGCTCATGTGCTGGCCCGTGCAACGACCTCGAAGCCGATGTCGACCAAGTCCGGGCCGGTCGCTTCGCCGGATAGCCGTGCGAGCAGCATCTGGCCGGCGCGTTCCCCCATCTCGGCACGCCGCACCTGCACGGTGGACAGGCGCGGCGATGCAGCGCGTGCCACTGCGAGGTCGCCAAAGCCCATCACCGCCATGCGCCCCGGCACATCCCAGCCGCGCTGGACGCACTCGAAGAGAACGCCTGCGGCGAGCAGGTCGTTGTTGCAAAAGACGGCCGTCACGTCCGGGCGCCGCGCCACGATCTGTGCAAGCCGAGGACCGGCGTCGTCGATGAGCGCCGGCGGGCGAATCAGTTCCGCTTGCACGTCGTCGATGCCGTGCGCGGCCGCCACGGCGCGGAAGCCCTCGAGACGCAGGCGCGAACGGTCTTCCTCGGCGCCGATGAAAGCCATGGCGCGGTGCCCGCGGTCGACGAGATGCTGCGCCGCCGCCTTGCCGGCCTCCAGGTTCGAGAAGCCGACCAGCATGTCGATGGGCGTGTTGGGCGGCGTCGGCAGGTCCCAGGTCTGCACGACCGGCACGCCGGCTCGCTTGAGCTTGGCGCGCAGAGCAGGCGACTGGGCGCTGCCGGTCAGTACCAGTCCGTCCACCCGACGACCGAGGAAGGTGTCCACCAAGGCTGCCTCGTCACTGGCCCGATAGCCGCTCTGGCCCAATAGCAGTTGATAGCCCCCGTCCGCCAGGGTTTGCGCGAGAGCCTCCACGGTCTCGGAGAAGACCAGGTTGGAGATGGTGGGGACGATGGCGGCAACGATGCGCGAGCGGTTCGAGGCCAGGCTGCCGGCGGTGAGGTTGGGCACGTAGCCCAGTTGCTCGATGGCCGCGCGAACCGTGCTTAGCGTGGCCGGGGCAACCTTGTCGGGTTCGTTGATGACGCGCGAGACGGTCACCAGCGACACGCCCGCCGCGCGGGCCACGTCGCTCATGCGGGCGCGTTCGGGCTGGGAGGGCGTCGCAGAAGAGGGGCTTGGTTTTCTGGTCAAGGGCAGGGTTATACCGCGGCCCTTGCGTTGATGAAAGCGCTTCCATACAATCTCGTCCAGCGCCGAAGAACGGCAAGACATGCAAATGGGCAAATGCCCATTTTGTTTGGTTAGAAATGAAAGCGCTTCCATTTCAAGGATCCACGATGCAGGATGTCACTTTCGAGGGCTATGTGCGGCCCGATGGCCGGGTCGGCACGCGCAACCACCTGGGCGTGTTCGTGGTGGGCAACTGCGGCGCCACGGCGGCGCGGCGTATTGCCGACCACTTTTCCGCCAAGCGCCTGGCTGCCTTCCCCAACGTGGACGGCGTGCTGCCTTTCGTCCATGAGATCGGCTGCGGCATGGAAGCCACCGGCGAGCCGATGAATCTGCTTCGCCGCACCATCGCGGGGACCGTGCGAAATCCGAACATCGCCGGCGCCGTGGTGATCGCGCTGGGTTGCGAGCGCAACAACATCCGGGCCTTCTTCGAGCAGGAGAAGCTCGTACCCGGGCCGATGCTCCACATGCTGGTCATGCAAGAAATCGGCGGCACCGCCAACACCATCGAAGCGGGCATCGCCGCGATCGAGGCGATGCTGCCCGAGGCGAATTGCTGCCAGCGACAAGCCGTTGCGGTTGAGCATCTGGTCGTGGGCTTGCAGTCCGCCGGGGTCGACGGCGACACGGCCCTGTCGGCCAACCCGGCGCTGGGTGCGGCCATCGACCTGCTGGTTCGCCATGGCGGCACAGCGATTCTTTCCGCCACCAGCGATCTCGCGCCAGTTGCAGGGCAGGCGGTGGCGCGAGCCGCCAATCCGGAAGTGGGCGCGCAACTGGAGCAGCGCATCCAGTGGTGGAAAAGCTACTCGGCCGGACGGGACACACGGATGAGCCGCAAGTCCTGCGCAGATGGGGAGGGCGCCGGATTGCAGCGCGCGGGCAACTCCGCGCTGCGAGCGGTCTACGAGTACGCGCATCCGGTCACCGAGCGCGGCCTGGTGTTCATGGACGCGCCGGCTTACGTCGCCGTGTCCGCCACGGGCCAGATCGCCAGCGGCGCCACCATGGTTTGTCTCACCACCGGGGCAGGGACGGGCTTTGGCGCCGCACCCGTGCCCACCGTGAAGCTGGCCAGCAACTCGGCCGTCTTTGCCCGGATGGAGGACGACCTCGACATCGATTGCGGAAGCGTGCTGGCAGGCGAGATCAGCATCGAGCACATGGGGCAGTTGGTGTTCGAGCGGATGCTGGCGCATGCCTCGGGTGAGCCGACCAAGAGCGAAGAGCTCGGCGTGGGGCGCGATGAGTTCGTGCCCTGGCCGATTGGCGTTCTGGCTTGAGACAAGAGGAAGCACCCCACATGAACACAGCAACTACCGCCGCCATCGTTCCGACGATTGCATCGACCGTGAAGCCTTCGGAGGCCGTCCAGCGCAACCCCTTCATCCGCCTGGACGCGAAGGACAACGTTGTCGTGGCACGGATCGAGGTGCCGGCTGGCACCGCCGTGCCCAGCGAAGGCGTCACAACCCTGCAGCCGGTACCCGCCGGTCACAAGCTGGCCGCACGTTTCATCGCCAAGGGCGAACCCGTGCTCAAGTACAACACCGTGATCGGCTTCGCATCCGAGGACCTGCCGGCAGGCACCTGGATGCACAGCCACAACATTGCGTTCGGCGATCTGATCAAGGACTACCGCCACGGCCAGGACTATGTGCCGACGACGCTGCTGCCCACTGCGCAGCGGGCCACCTTCCAGGGCATCGTGCGCGCCGATGGCCGCATTGCGACACGCAACTACGTCGGCGTGTTCATCGTTGGCCATGGTGCCGCCACCGTGGCACGCAAGATTGCCAGCCATTTCGATACGGAAGAACTGGCGGCCTTCCCGCAGTTGGATGGTGTCGTGCCGTTCGTGCACGAGCAGGGCGCTGGCATGGAGCGAAGCGGCGAGCCCATGGAACTGCTGCGGCGAACCATCGGCGGCTACATCCGCCACCCCAACACGGTCGGCGCGCTGGTGGTGTCACTCGGCGATGAAGTCAACGCGCTGGATGAGTTCCTGGCCCACCAAAAGCTGGTACCGGGTGCCATGCTGCAGACCCTGGTCATCCAGCAGGCTGGCGGCACGAAGAAGGCCATCGCCGCCGGCATCGAGCAGGTGCGCGGCATGCTCGCTGCGGCCAACGCGGTCCGGCGCGAGCCGGTCTCGGCCGAGCACATCAGCATCGGTCTCCAATGTGGGGGCTCGGACGGGTTCTCGGGCCTGTCTGCCAACCCCGCACTGGGCCGTGCGATGGAGATCCTGATCGAGCACGGCGGCACGGCCATCCTGTCGGAGACCTCGGAGATCTTCGGCGTCGAGCACACGCTCACGGCCCGCGCCGTTACGCCCGAGGTCGGCGAGAAGCTGGTGGCACGCATCGACTGGTGGTTGCGCTACAACGAGGGTCGCGACACGCAGATCAACGGCCGCGTGAGCCCGGGCAACAACGCCGGCGGCCTGGCCAACGTGTTGGAGAAGTCGCTGGGTGGTGCGAAGAAAGGCGGCAATGCGCCCCTGATGGAGGTGTACGAATACGCGGAGCCCGTCATGCAGCACGGCCTCGTGTTCATGGACACCCCTGGCTACGACCCGGTGTCGGCGACCGGCCAGATCGCTGGCGGGGCGAACCTGATCTGCTTCACCACAGGCCGCGGCTCCTGCTTCGGCTCGGTGCCGGCGCCGACCATCAAGCTTGCGAGCAACACGCCGATGTATGCGCGCATGACCAACGACATGGACATCAACTGCGGTGTCGTCATCGATGGCGAAGCCACCATCGACCAGATGGGCCGCGCCATCTTCGAGCAGATCCTGCGCCATGCATCGGGAGAGCCGACCAAGAGTGAGGCCCTGGGCGTGGGCCTGAACGAGTTCGTGCCCTGGCCCTTGGGCATCGCGGACTGACAAGCAGCACTTCTGTCCCAGTGGGCGGGACACGCCGGTCAGCTTAGGGGACGCCCTGCATGGCTGCCCGCTGGCAAAGCCGATTCAATGAGATCAACTCAATCGCATCTGGATTCAAGGAGACATCACACCATGAACAAGCGCCATTTTCTGGCTGCCGCCCTGGCCCTCGCGAGCGTGCTGCCGATCGCCGCACAGGCCCAGTCAGACTATCCCAACAGGGCCGTCAAGATCATCGTTCCATTCCCGGCCGGCGGGACGAGCGACATCATGGGACGGCTCATCGCGGACGGCCTGGGTAAGCAGTTGAAGCAGCCCTTCGTGGTCGACAACAAGGCTGGCGCGGGTGGTGCCATTGGCAGCGACCAGGTGGCCAAGGCGGCGCCGGACGGCTACACGCTGCTGCTTTCGGGCATTGGCAGCAACGCGATCATTCACGGCTTCACGCCCAAGCCGTCCTATGACTCGGCCCGCGACTTCGTGCAGATCTCGCAGCTGGCGGCCGGACCCAACGTGCTGGTGGTCAACCCCGAGTTTCCGGCCAAGACCTTCAAGGAATTCATCGCCTGGGTGAAGGCCAATCCGGGCAAGTTCAGCTACGGGCAGGTCAATGCTTCGTCGGGGCACGTGACCACCGAATACCTCAAGCAGGTCGCCGGATTGAACATGGTGGGCATTCCATACAAGGGCGGCGCGCCGGCGCTTAATGACGTGGTGGCCAACCAGATCCCGGGCATGTTCACCAACCAGGATGCGGTGCTGCCGTTTGTGAAGACCGGCAAGTTGCGCGCCCTGGTGGTGACCAGCGCCGAGCGCAACCCGCTCTTCCCGGACGTGCCCACGGTGGCGGAGTCGGGCTACCCCGGCTTCACCGCCGTGTCGTGGACCGGCCTGTCGGCGCCCAAGGGCACGCCCAAGGCCATCGTGGACAAGCTGGAGGCGGCGATGGTCGCTGCATTCAGCGATCCGGCTGTGCGCGGCAAACTGGAAGCCAACGGCTTCGTGGTGCTCGCCTCCAAGTCGAGCGATTACACGAAGTTCGTCAATGACGAAATCAACCGCTGGTCGAAGGTCGTTCAGACCGCCGGCATCAAACTGGACTGAGCGATGAAAGCTGTCGAATCAAACGTAGTTTCCTATGCCCAGGTCGGCGCCGACGCGCGCACGGCCGCCGAGACCGGCGACCGCATCGCGCACATCAAGCTGTCGCTGGTGTACCTGCCGTTGGCCACACCGGTCAGCGATGCCAAGGTGCTCACCGGCAGGCAGAAGCCGCTGACCGAGATCGCATTCATCTTTGCCGAGATCGCCACGCGCGACGGGCACTCCGGCATTGGCTTCGGCTATTCCAAGCGCGCAGGCGGACCCGGCATGTACGCGCACGCGAAGGAACTGGCCCCCAACCTGATCGGCGAAGACCCGAACGACATCTCGCGGCTGTTCACCCAGCTGCTGTGGGCTGGCGCCAGCATGGGCCGCAGCGGGCTGACGACACAGGCCATCGCGCCCTTCGACATTGCCTTGTGGGACCTGAAGGCCAAGCGCGCCAAGCTGCCGCTGGCCAAACTCCTGGGCGCCGAGCGCGATTCGGTGCAGTGCTACAACACCTCGGGCGGCTACCTGCACACGCCGCTGGACCAAGTGCTGAAGAACGTCGAGATCTCGCGTGAAAGCGGCATCGGCGGCATCAAGCTCAAGGTCGGCCAGCCCGACCTGGCCATCGACATCGAGCGGGTCGGCGCCGTGCGCAAACTGCTGGGCGATTCGTTCCCGCTGATGGTCGATGCCAACCAGCAATGGGATCGGCAGAAGGCCACGCGAGCATGTCGTGCTTTCGAGGGGTTCGACCTCACCTGGATCGAGGAACCGCTCGATGCCTACGACTTCGAGGGCCATGCGCAGTTGGCAGCGCGCTTCGACACCGCGATCGCCACGGGCGAGATGCTCACCAGCTTCGGCGAGCACGCGCAGCTGATCATGAGCGAGGGCAGCGACTTCATCCAGCCCGACGCGCCCCGCGTGGGCGGCATCACGCCTTTCCTGCAGATCATGGCGCTGGGGGGCTTCAAGGGACGCAAGCTCGCGCCACACTTCGCCATGGAGATCCACCTGCACCTGGCGGCCGCGTACCCGATCGAGCCCTGGCTGGAGCACTTCGAATGGCTGGGCCCGATGTTCAACGAGCAGATGCAGCTCAAGGACGGACGTATGTACGTGTCCGACCGGCCGGGCCTGGGCTTCAGCCTGAGCGAGCAGGCGCTGCGGTGGACGGCGGAGACCGAGGAGTTCGGCAAGCGCCCGTGATCGCGCGCACCGGGCGCTGCAGTGCCGAACTCCGGCGCTCAGTGCCTGAACATGCTTCGGTGCAGCCGTCGAAGCGACAACCACACGCTGAGGCCCACGATGGGAATGGCGAGCGC
Source organism: Pseudomonadota bacterium (assembly GCA_018241225.1). Classification (GTDB taxonomy): domain Bacteria; phylum Pseudomonadota; class Gammaproteobacteria; order Burkholderiales; family Burkholderiaceae_C; genus Variovorax. The sequence continues at coordinate 45,499 of JAFEEG010000047.1, read as the reverse complement.
GGTTGTGGATTCGACTGACAAGGGCCAGCCGATGCTCTGGCCACCCTTGGCGAGATACCCCACCAACCCGACGATGTAGTAGGTGATGGCGGCCACCGACAAGCCCTCGACAGTCGCCTGAAGCTTCAGCTGAAGGTCTTGGCGCTGGTTCAGCGCCTCCAGCAGGGCCTGGCTGCTCTGCTGTTGCTCGATCTCCACCCGGGTGCGCAAGAGGTTGCTGACCCGCGAGACGCGGCCAGAGAGAGCATCTTGGCGCCTCGCCGCCCATTCGCAGGTTTTGCGCGCAGGCGTCACGCGCCGCTCGATGAACTCGCCGATCGTCTGCAGACCCTCCAACGGCACCTCGTTGATTTGTGCGATGCGCTGATCCATCAACTCGAAATACGCCGAACTCGCGGAAAAGCGGGAATGCGTCGTCGCGTACTGACTTTCCACATGCGCCGCCAGGCGCGTGAGCCGGTCGAGAAGCTTGGGCTCTTCCTGCCGCTGCGCACTGCGGATGGCCAGCGCGATCTCCGCCAGGTCGCCTTCTGCACTCGACAGTGCGGCTCCGGCTGCCCGTGCAGCTGGGAGGCCCAGCATGCCGGCCATCCGGTAGGTTTCGATTTCCAGCAGGCGCTGTACCAACCGGCCCAGCCTGCGGGGCGGAAGGTCGTCCGCATACACGAGAAAGCGGGAAGAGCCATTCGGATGAATGACGAAATCGGTGAACACCTGGGCTTGGTGATTGGCCACGGCCGAACCCAGCAAGGCGTCTTCCCTGAGTAGTTGTGGGCGCCAGGTGTCGGTGGCGCTTCGCGTACCGGGAAGCACCCACACGTCCAGACTACTCAGACATTGGCCCGGCAGGTGTGCGAGCCATTCCTGCGACACCGCCTCGACTGCGCTGGGAAGGCGGTGACCGGCGAACTCATCGTCCCGCAGGCGCACCGTGAACGTCCAGGTGACGAACTCGGTGTGCAGTTCCCATCGAAGCCTGAAGGCACCCAGGTCGACGCGCAGGTGAGTGGTGCTGTCGTCCGGAGCGGAGACATGGTGGTCGTTCAGCAGTGCCGCCAGGTGACGGCGGCTGTCCGCCCGCTGTGTGGCATCGGCCAGCATGACCAGATGCGCGATGGCCAAAGGCGCCGCCATTGCCTCGGGCGGACGGGCATGGACTTCGTTGTGAAGTGAAGCGCGTTCAGGATGTGGCGCCGGCAGCATGAAAAAGCAATCGAAGTTGTCGAAAGTCTAAGCGGGACTTGCGACGGTCCTCGGCTCAAGGCGAGCACAAGGCCCGACAGGCATCGCTACGCGGTCGTACGAACGACCCCATGTTCGACCATGCATGCCGCCAGGGCGTCGGCGACAGCACGCGACAGCGGCACCCCTTGCGCCTGTGCAATGCGCTGCTGCGACATCGCATGCTCGCCTGGGACACGGACTTTTGCCACGCCGGGTCGAGGCGGATTGGTCCTACATGCCTCGACAAGCCAGGTGCTTTCGGCCTCGAAGGATGCCCGGCCACCGAATGCGTCAGGGTCGATCACCTGCAGGAAGACGTTCATGAGCGTCCCGCTGGGCCGTGAATGGCGCCCCAACCCGGAGAGCCCCTGGGTCAATGCCTCCACCAGCAATGCCAGGCCGTACCCTTTGTGCCCATGGTCCAGGCCGCCAATGGGCAGGAGGCTCCCCCCGCCGGACACGGCCGCGGCCGGGTCATCGGTGGGCAGCCCCTGGGCATCCAGTACCCAGGGGGCAGGGAAGCGCTGGCCTGCCTTCACGAGTTGCTTGGCCCGGTTGTTGGTCGTGATGGAGGCGCTGATGTCCAGCAGCACGGGATCACCGGACGTGGGGATGCCCGCGGCAATCGGATTGGGTGTGAACAGGCTGCGCGTGCCACCGAAGGGGGCGACGCCGGCGGCCGCTGGCCCGGAGCAACTGAGGATGGGCAGCAGGCCGCGCTCGGTCAAGCGAGGCAGGTAGGTCGCGAGCGCGCCGGTGTGATGGCTGCCGGCGATCGTGAGCGTGAAAACGCCACAAGCGGCAATGCGCTCGAGTGCGAGGTCGATGCCCCGTTCGACCAGCCATGCGCCTGGCAGCCGATGGCCCTTCCATGCCACGCACGCGCCTCGATCCGAGATGACTTCGGGCTCGCCGTCGCGCGCCATGTCGCCGGTCTTCAGTGCCTGGACATAGCCAGGCGCCAGCGCCAGTCCATGGGTGGCATGGCCCATCATGTCCGCGAGGATCAGCGTGCGCGCGACGCTGCCTGCCTTGGGCTCGGAGAGTCCGGCGGCAACGAAGAGGCAGATGACATCGCCCTCGAGGGCAGCGCGTGGCCACAGCGTGGCGTCCGCCTGGACCTTGCTCATGGCCGCAGCCCGCTTCAGACGGTGTAGTCGACCGCAGCCCACTCGAAATAGGGCTTGAGGTCGGCGACCAGCGCCTGGTGCAGTGGGTGGAACAAGTAGTCGTCCAGCGCCTTGGCGTCGGCTACTTCCGATTCGAGCACGTAGCCCCAGCAGATCGGCCGATCCAACTCGTTCTTCGCGAACTTCCAGCCCTGTATGGCAGGGATCTGCGCCCCGAGGTTGGCCATGCGGCTGGTCAGCGCCGATTCGAGCTCGGCGTTGGCGGGCACGTCCGACTTGCGGCGGAATATCACGATGTGGCGCATGGTCATGCCGGCACTCCTTGTCGATCGACCATCCATTGGGGCGCATCCTGCAAGGCCACGGGCCGAAGGAAGCGATCCAGCGCGGCATAGCCCACGGATGTGGTGAAAGGCTGGGTTGAGGCGGGGAAGGGCCCCCCGTGGTGCTGCGCTGCCGTCACTGCGACGCCGGTGGGCACGCCGCTGAAAAGGACGCGCCCGGCGACTTGCGTAGCCACGCGCACCAGGCGATGTGCTTCATCGCTTTGCACCTCGGCGCCCCACAACGTGACAGTCAAGGAGCCACCGATGCACTTGAGCACCTGCACCGCTTGATCTGTGGACGCCACGCGCACCACCAGTGCGGCCGAGCCAAATACTTCTTCGTGTAGGGCGGAGTTGGCGATGAAGTCCTCGGCTGTCACTTCGGCCAGGAAAGGGCGTGGCAATGTCGCCGGCCCTCCGTCTCTCGCGTCAACCAGGGGTTTGATTTGCGGCGTGGCGCGCCATTGCGCGACGCCACGGTCAAACGTCGCCCGAATGCCGGGAGACAGCATCGCATGCGGCTGCATGTCCTTCAGCGCCGTTGCCAATGCCGCGGTGAACGCATCGCCGGCGCTGCCTTCCGCCACCACGATCACCCCTGGGCTGGTGCAGAACTGACCAGCGCCCAAGCAGATGGAGCTCGCCAGCGTTGCAGCCAGTTCGGCGCCCTTGGATTCGAGTGCAGGCGGCAACACCAACAACGGATTGACGGAGCCGAGTTCTCCATAGAACGGGATGGGGCGCGGGCGCTGGGCCGCAATCTTGGCGAGGGCGATGCCGCCCTTGTACGAGCCGGTGAACGCCACGGCGGCAACGGCCGGAGCTTTGGTTAAGGCCACACCGACCTCGATCGACGCGCCTTCAACGAACTGGAAGACCCCAGGCGGCAGGCCCTGCTGCGCAACGACCCGGCTGGCCAAGGCGGCCGTGCGGCGTGACAGTTCCGGATGCGCGGGATGGCCTTTGACGACAACCGGGCAACCTGCTGCCAGGGCGGAAGCGGTGTCTCCACCCAACACCGAAAACGCGAACGGGAAGTTGCTGGCCGAGAACATCGCAACGGGCCCGACGGGCACTCGGACGCGGGTGAGGCGAGGGCGGCCCGCCGGCGGTGGACCGGCGACGGCAGCGTCGTCGATGCGCTCGTGCGCGACGCCGCGCTCGACGACACCCGCAAAGCCACGCAGCTGGAACGTGGTGCGGTCCAGTTCGCCATTCAGGCGCGGCAGCCCCAAGCCGGTTTCGCGATCGGCCAAGGCGACCAGTGCTTCGCGATCGGCTTCGAGTTCGGCAGCCAAGGCGCGCAACAATGCGGCGCGCTGGGGCGCAGAGGTGCTGGCGAAATCGCCGGCAGCAGCCTCGGCAGCGTCCACGGCCTCTGCGATCTGAGCCAGATTGGATTCAGGCCAATGCTCTCCGATGGGAGTACCGGAGCGTGCATCAATGGATTGGAGCATCGGCTTCCTACTTGCTCTTGAGCGGATAGCCGCGGCCAGCGTAGTCGAACGCGACCAACTCGTTGATCTTCACTTCCTTGTCGGCGGGAGCAGCGTAGTAGGCGCGGATCTCCTTGATCTTTCCGGTCTCAGGGTCGAAGTCGTACCACTCGGCACCACGCAGCGCGGTGCCGCTCTTGTTCTTCCAGTGGGTCCACTCGATCATGGCCTCGGGCGTGTTGTAGCTGACGATGAGCTTGTCGATGGTCCACTGCGAGCCCAGCGTTTCGACGCACCACTGCCACTTCCTGGCGATGGTGTCGGCCGAGCGCCAGGGGATTTCAGGTAGCCCTGCCGGAAAGTAGTGCACGGCGTCGGGCGTGAAGCAGCTGACCAGCGCGTCGTAGTCGGCGGCGTTGCATGCGTCGAAGTAGCGGCGGATGAGCGCCGCGTGGTCGTCGGGGGTGAATTTCGAGTTGGCCATTTGTGGGAGTCCTTTGTTGCCTTGTCAGCGGCTGCCTGCGGGCTTGGCCGGTGCGATGGGCGGGCGACCGTCGGCCACCCATTGCTTGTGCTGGGCGCGCGTTGCGTCGCTGGGCGGGTACAGGCCCCAGAGTGCTTCGCCTGCCTGCACGCGCAAGGCCAGGTAGGCCTCGATGTCGTCGCGCTTCTCGCACAGGTCAGCCATCTCTTCGGCCAGGTGGGCGGGGATCACTGTAATGTTGTCGCCATCACCATGGATCACGTCACCCGGGTACACGGCGACGCCGGCGCAGCCGATCGGCACTTGAAGATCCGCCACGTGGTGGTAGGACAGGCGCGTGGTGGCGGTCACGCCAGTCGACCAGATCGGGAAGTCCATCTGGCTCAGCTCGGTCCCGTCGCGAAACGACCCGTCGGTGACGACGCCACGGGCGCCGCGCATCATCATGCGGGTGATCAGCATGTTTCCCATGGATGCTGCGCGCCCGTCCTTGTTGCTGTCGATGACCAGCACGTGGCCCGGCTCGAGTTGTTCGACGCCGACCCATTGCAGGTTGTCTGCGCTCGGCTCGGTCGTGAGGTTGGCGTAGACGTCGACGTCTTCGCGCGCCGGAATGAATCGCATCGTGTAGGCGCGGCCCGCAAACGGCTTGATCTTCTTGTTCAACGGCGTGAGCCCGTGGAGCACCGGCTGGCGAAATCCCTTGATGTACAGCTGCGTGGTCAGTGAGCCGCTGGTCGCCTTGGCCAGGCGGTCCAGCACCTCGTCAGAGACGTAGGGCGCCGGGGCGCGTTGAGGAATCGAGGTCAGAGGAGGAGGCGTGGTGGTCATGGTCTTGTCTCAAATGGTGGGAATAGACAGAACGCTGTGGAGCAGGAGAACGTGTGGCTTTGATGCTAGTGAAGGTCCCCAAAAAATAGAATCACTGACAACAGGGCACGGGGGCTCTTTTGCATGCCCAGTACCATCAGTTGAGACAAAAGGCGGATAACGTGGCCACATCACCCGGAGCGGGCACCGGCGCCCTCGAAAAAGCGTTGGATGTGCTGGACGCCATTGGCGCGTCGCCCCAGGGCTTGGGGCAAAGCGAACTTGCCGAGCAACTGGCGCTGCCTCGGACGACCATTTACCGGCTGCTTGCCACCTTGGTGGCGCGTGGCCTGGTGCGGCGCGACCCGCTGCGCAAGGTCTACTGCCTGGGCTTTCGCTGCTTCGAGATGGCGCGGCAGGCCTATTCGATGCCTGACCTGGTGGCGGCGGCGGCCATGGAGCTGCGCGCATTGCGCGACCTGACAGGCGAGACGAGCTATCTCGCGACGCTGGATGGGCGTGAAGTGATCTCGCTGGAGCGCTGTGATGGTGCACATAGCCAACGCTCCGCCGCGGCGCTGGGCGAGCGCAAGCCGGTGCACTGCACCAGCCAGGGCAAGGCAATTCTGTCGGCCATGCCCGACGAGGCACGCGACACGATCGTGCGCGAAGCGATTTTGAAGCCATTGACGCCCCTGACGATCACGGACCGCCGCCGGTTGCAGGCGGAGCTTCGAATCACCAAGGCGCGCGGCTATGCCATCGACGATGAGGAAATTGTTCTGGGCGTGCGTTGCGTCGGCGCACCCGTGGTCGACAGTTCAGGCCAGGTCCGCGGCGCGATCAGCGTGGCAGGGCCAGCCTATCGGTTGACGCGCGAGCGTCTTGAACTGTTGGGGCCCGAGGTGGCCGAGGCCGCTCGCCGTGTCGGCGCCCAGCTCCCTGCGATGGGCTCCGATGCCGGCACGAGCACGGAGGCGGCTGTGACGGCACTGCCCGGCGATTGGGCTTTCCATGGCGCTTTTCCCCTTTGGTCCGCCGATGGCAAAAGGCTGTGGTGGGCTGACGCGCTGGCACCTTCCGTCCGGCTTTTCGAAGCGGGCCGCGATCGTGAGGTCGCGGCGCTAGAGGCACCGGTGGTCGGGATGCTGCGCGAGGGCGGCAACGTCGTGGTCGTCACGGAACGCACTGCGACGCGTGTCGATGCCGCGGGCAACAAGACCGCTGTTTCGCCGTGGTTGTCGGGTCACGTCCTCGCGGTCTGCAACGGCGATGACGAAACGGTGTGGGCGGCAGTCGCGCTGCCCGAGGCTGGCGCTGCAATTGGCCGGGTGCGCGAAGACGGCACCCTCGACGTGCAGTGGCGGGTCGGCGAAACTGTGCAATCGCTCGGTTGGGACGCGACGAGCAAGTCGCTCTATGCCACTGCCCCCGTTTCCGGCGCGATCCTGCTCATGCACCAGGGGCAGGGTTCGGTCAGACGATTGGCGACGGTTCCCAAAGGGTCCGGCCGTGTCAGTGGCCTTGCCTTCGATTCGCATGGTGGCATCTGGACTGCGCTTTGCGATGGCTGGTCGGTGATGAGGTTCACATCCGATGGCCAGCTCGATCGGGTTGTGGGCTTGCCGGTGCCTTGTGCCACCGACCTGGCGTTCTCGCCCTCGCTCGACGAGTCAGGTGGCGAACGGCTGGTCATCACTACCGCGCGGCATAGCGTGTCGTTGGACACGCTGCCGAGCGCGCCCCTGTCGGGTCGCTTGATGACGTTGATCAGTTGATCGACTTAGGCGCGAGGAGGGCCCGCGCTTTCGCGGACGCGCCCCGTCAATGCCCCACCTTCGCCAGGGACCGTGGCGAAGAGACAGGCTTTCGTTGCCGCATGGAGGTGCTCAGACACATCGGGTTCGATCGGTGCGACAAGATCGGCAGGGGACGGTCGGCCACGATCAGTTCTCAAGCTTGATGTTCGCCTGCTTGACCACCGCGGACCATCGCTGCGTTTCCTTGCTCAGGAATTGGCCGAACTCTTCAGGTGAATTGGCGATGACCTCCGCGCCGAGATTCACCAGCTTGGAGCGGATCTCTGGCGTTCTCAGAATTTCCAGAATCGTGCTGTTGAGCTTCGCGACAATCTCTGGCGGCGTACCGGCTGGCGCTACGATGCCCTGCCAACTACCGGTGACGAAGTTGGGCAGTCCGCCCTCGATGGCCGTGGGAATATCGGGTGCGGCCTCCATGCGGCGCTCACTTGCAACGGCCAGCCCCCGGATGGTGCCAGCCTTGATCTGAGGCAATGTAGCCAAGAGTCCATTGAGGACCACATTGGCCTCGCCGCCCGCTACAGCGTTGAGACTTGCGGCACCTCCCTTGTAGGGCACGATCAGCATGTCCATTCCCGTGAGCAGATTCATCTGTGCGGCAGCCAGGCGGCTTGCATTGCTCGCCGACGCAAAGTTGAGCTTTCCGGGATTGGCCTTCGAGTAGGCGATGAGCTCTCGAACATTGTGGACGGGCAGAGAGGGGTGAACGGCCAGCGCATGGGGAGAGAAGACCAGCATCGTGATCGGGCGCAGATCCTTGCCGGGGTTGTAGTTGAGCTTCGGGTAGAGGCTCGGTCCCATCGTCAAGGTGCTGGTGTCGAGTAGCAGCAGGGTGTAGCCGTCGGCAGGGGCTCTTGCCACCAGTTCTGTGCCGACGTTGCTGTCCGCGCCTGGCCGGTTGTCTACGACCACCGCTTGGTTCCAGCGCTTGGTCAACTCGACGCCCAGCGTTCGCGCGAGGATGTCGGACGTTCCGCCCGGTGACGCCGGCACCACGATCTTGATGGGCTTGCTAGGGTAGGGGCCTTGCTCGGCGAAAGCGGCGCCGGAAGTTGATAGGGCCAATGCCATGCAGCAACGAACGGCCAATCCCCCCACGAAACGTCGAAACCTGTTGTCTACCACTGAGATTGCCATTTGAGGAGCTCCATTCACTGTTGCGATGGTCATGACCGAGGGGATAGGAAGCGGATGTCCGACTCAACGCGGCTCGCCCATGCATCCAGTTCGATGAGCGCGGCGCGGGAATAAACAATTCCGTCGTTCAACTGGGCCTTCTTGCCCCGAAGGGCCCGCTCGCCGGGCAATCGGATGCCAGTGCCGTTCGCTGCTGGCCGGCTGTTCCTGCACTGCTCGACCAATGCGCTTGTCGCCGCAAGAAAGCCAGTGAGTCCCAGGCCGAAGCACGCGGGGTTGATCAACTGCAGAAACACGCCCTGGGCGCCGCGGACCTGTGGCCGATCACGACCGAATCCCGAGAGTGCGAGAGCGAAGGCCTCCACGAGAAGGCCGAACGCAAAGCCCTTGTAGCCAAAATCCTCTCCGCCCAGCGGCATCAGCGTGCCGGGAGGATTCGTACTCAAAACGTGCGGATCGTCGGAGGGGCGTCCTTGGTTGTCCCGGACCCAGTTTCCCGGGAGCGGAACGCCCTGCGCTGCGTGCTGCGCGACCGCACCGTTGCTGACCAGGGTGGTCGTCTGGTCGATCAGGATCGGATTACCTTGAGTAGGTATGCAGGCAGCGATCGGATTGGATGTGATCACGGCATCGACGCCGCCTGGCGGCGCCATGGAAGCCACCCCCGGATCTGTCACCATCAGCATCGCAAGCAGGTTGTGCTGTGCGATGTCTTCGAGGTAGGCCTGCAACGCGCCAATATGCGAACAGTTCGAGAGCGTGGCCGTCACCACGGGATGCTGCGCCGAGCGCTCGAGCGCCTGTTCGACCAAGCGCTCCATGACCCAAGCGCCTGGCAGGCGCGGGGTGGTCCAACTAAAGCACGCCCCGGAATCGGACAAGACCTCAATGTCGCCCGACGTGGCGATCCGCCCGTCGCCCAGCCGCTCGAGGTACACGGGTAGCTGCTGTAGCCCGTGCGTGCGATGGCCCAGCAGGTCTGCCTCGACCAGGCGCCGGGCGACCGCCAATGCCTTGTCTGGTACCAGCCCCGCCGCGCACAGGAGCGCCTGTGCCTTCGCTCTGACTTCACCGGCGCTCAAGCGCAGTTCGGAGGCGTCGTTCATTGCGCCGTGATCCCGGCTTCGCGGATGAGCTTGCCCCAGCGCTCCGTCTCAGACGCAATCAGCTTGCGCATGGCGTCCGCATCGCGCGTGTCGGCTTCGCCGCCCAGTTCAAGAAAGTGGGCCTGGACATCCTTCTGGTTCACAATCTCTGACAGCGCAGTGCTCACGCGTTGCACCACTGCGGGAGGCGTCTTGGCCGGCGCCATCAGCCCGAACCAGCCGATCACCTTGAAATCGGACTGGCCAGACTCCACCGCGGTGGGAACGTCGGGCAGTAGTGCCGTGCGCTGTGCGCCGGTCACGACGATGGGCCTGAGGGCGCCGCTTTTGATGTGCGGCACCAACACAGCCACGTTGTCGATGCCTGCCTGCAACGTGCCGCCCAGCAGGTCCGGCATGAGTGCACCGGTACCTTTGTACGGAACGTAGACCATGTTGGTCTGCGTGTTGCGCTTGAGCATCTCCCAAGCCAACTGTTGCCCGCCACCCGGCGCGGATGCCGCATAGTTGATCTCGCCAGGATGGGCTTTCGCATACGAGATCAGTTCGGAAAGCGACTTCACGGGCAGCTTCGGGTTCACGACCAGCACGTAGGGTGTGGTGGCAACCATGCCGATGGGTGCCAGATCGCGCGCCGGGTCGAACGGCACCTTGGCGTAGAGCGACTTGTAGGTCGCCAGCGTGCTGCTGGTGAACAAGAGGGTGTAGCCGTCCGGTGCCGCCTTTGCCACGGCATCGGTGCCGATCATGCCGCCAGCGCCTGCACGGTTGTCGACGATGAACTGCTGCCCGAGCTTTTCGCTGAGCTTCACTGCCACGATGCGAGCCAGCACGTCTGTGGTGCCGCCAGGCGGAAACCCGACCACGAGCCTGACTGGCTTGTCAGGATAGCCCTGCGCCCATGCAGCCGCTAGCCCCAGGGACGCAACGAGCACTGCAGCCTTGGCAGTCTTCAATAGTGTTCTGATCTTCATGTCGTCCTCGCTAGTTGTTGCAATGTCGGCTTGCGCCTCCGGCTCAGGCCAAGGTGTAGGCCGTCTTCACCGTGGTGAAGAACTCCTGCGCGTACTTGCCCTGCTCGCGCGGGCCGTAGCTCGAACCCTTGCGGCCGCCGAACGGCACGTGGTAGTCCACGCCCGCGGTGGGCAGGTTCACCATCACCATGCCGGCCTGGCTGTGGCGCTTGAAGTGCGTGGCGTACTTCAGGCTGGTCGTGGCGATGCCGGCCGACAGACCGAACTCGGTGTCGTTGGCGGTCGCCAGGGCTTCGTCGTAGTCCTGCACGCGGATCACGCTGGCCACCGGGCCGAAGATCTCTTCCTTGTTGATGCGCATCGCGGCCACCGATTCGGAGAAGAGCGCGGGCTGCATGTAGAAGCCGTCGGTGTCCAGCTTCAGGCGCTGGCCGCCGGCCGCCAGCGTGGCGCCTTCGCCCTTGCCGATCTCGATGTAGCTCAGGTCCTGCTCGAGCTGGCTCTGGCTGGAGACCGGGCCGATGTCCGTGCCCTGCGCCAGCGCATCGCCCACCTTGATCTTCTCCATGCGGGCCTTCATGGCCTCGATGAACTTCGGGTAGATGCCCTCGGTGACGATCAGGCGGCTGGATGCGGTGCAGCGCTGGCCGGTGGAATAGAAGGCGCTCTGCACGCTCAGTTCCACCGCCTGTGCGAGATCGGCGTCGTCCAGGATGACCTGCGGGTTCTTGCCGCCCATCTCCAGCTGCACCTTCTTGTGCGTCTCGACGCAGCGCACCGCGATGCTGCGGCCCACGCCCACCGAACCGGTGAAGCTGATGGCATGCACGCCCGGGTGCTCGACCAGCGCGTTGCCGATCACGCTGCCGCGGCCCATCACCAGGTTGAACACGCCGGCGGGGATGCCCGAGCGGCTGATGATCTCGGCGATCGCCCAGGCACAGCCCGGCACCAGGTCGGCCGGCTTGAGCACCACGCAGTTGCCGAAGGCCAGCGCCGGCGCGATCTTCCACGCGGGAATCGCGATGGGAAAGTTCCACGGCGTGATCAGGCCCACCACACCCACCGGCTCGCGCGTGATCTCCACGCCGATGTTCGGTCGCACCGAGGGCAGCACCTCGCCGGCCAGGCGCAGGCATTCACCCGCGAAGAACTTGAAGATGTAGCCGGCACGCGCGGCCTCGCCGATGCCTTCGGCCTTGGTCTTGCCTTCTTCGCGCGCCAAGAGCGTACCCAGCGCTTCCTTGCGCGCCAGGATCTCGTTGCCGATCTTGTCCAGGGCATCGGAGCGTGCCTGGACGCTGCCGGTGGCCCAGGCCGGGAAGGCCGCGGTGGCGGCAGCGACCGCCGCATCCACCTGCGCCGCGTCGCCCTGGGCGTACTCACCGATCACATCGGCAAGGTTGCTTGGGTTGATGTTGCGACTGGAGGAGGTGCCAGCAGTCCACTGGCCATTGATGAAGTTGTTGAAGACCTGCATCTCTTTGCTCGCTGGGGGGGTCAGTCGGCCGTGGCGCCGGATGACTTGACGATGGCGCCCCACTTGTCGATCTCCTGATCGATGTAGGCGGCGAAGGGGCGCGGCCCTTTCACCGCGGGCTGGAAGCCCCGGTCAATCAGCGCCTGGCGCGTCTCGGGGCGCGCCAACGACGCCTGGATGTCGCGATCCAGCGCCTCGACCACGGCAGGCGGCGTCTTCGCTGGGGCGAGGATGCCAAACCACGAGCCCGCCTCGAATCCTTTCAGACCCGACTGCTCCATGGTCGGCACATCGGGCAGTGCGGGCGAGCGGGTGAGGCTGGTGACCGCCAAGGCGCGCAGCTTGCCCGATTGGATGTGTGGAAGCGAGGTAGGCAGGTTGTCGAACATGAGGTCGACTTGGCCGCCAAGCAACTCGGTCAGGGCCGGGGCACTGCCCCGGTAGGGGACGTGGGTCATTTGCAGGCCGGTCATGGACTTGAACATCTCGCCGGACAGATGGATCGAACTGCCAGCACCGGACGAGGCGAAGGTCAGCCCTCCTGGCCGCTTCTTGCCGTAAGCGATGAGTTCCTGCACGTTCTTCACGGGCAGCGAGGCGGGCACCACCAGCACGTTCGGCACCGTCGCCATCATCGTGATCGGGGTGAAGTCACGCCGGATGTCATAGGGCATGCGCTTGTACAGGCTGGCATTGATCGCATGTGTGCCGACTGCGCCGAGCACCAGCGTGTAGCCGTCCGCGGGCGACTTGGCCACCGCGTCGGCACCAATGTTGCCGCCGGCACCGGGCCGGTTGTCGACCAGCACCGGCTGGCCCAACAACTCGGCCAGGTCCTTGCCGATCAGGCGAGCAATGATGTCGCCATTGCCGCCAGCCGCCATTGGCACCACGAGCTTCACTGGCTTCTGGGGATAGGTGTCGGCCGCAGTTGCGGAAAGGACAGGCAGGGCGGTCGCGAGCGCCAGGCATGCCAGTCGACGTTGCCATTTCATCAGCATCTTTGTCTCCTACGAGTCGATCAAGTTTGGGGAAATCAGTGCCTCAGGGATCGGCGTCACCAATCGGCCGGTGCTGAAGAACGCGTGCAGGTTGTCGATCATCAAGTCGCCCATCGCGTTGCGGGTCTCGTGCGTGGCCGTGCCGATGTGCGGGAGCAGCACGACGTGGTCCAGGCCCGTGAGTTCTTCGGGGACGCAGGGCTCCTTCTCGAAGACGTCCAGAGCCGCACCTGCGATGGCACGGGCGCGCAGGGCGGCTACCAGCGCCGCCTCATCGACGGCAGAGCCGCGCGACACGTTGACCAGGTAGCCAGTTGGCCCCAGTGCATGCAGCACTTCACGCGAGACCAAATGGTGGCTGCCCGGTCCACCTGCCACGGCAACGACAAGGAAATCGGCCCACTGCGCAAGTTGCGTCAGCTCGGTGACGTACTCGTAGGCGGCACCCTCGACTGGCCGACGGTTGTGATAGCGGATGTCCATCTCGAAGCCCGCGCCGCGACGTGCGATCGCAGCGCCGATGCGCCCCAGGCCCACGATTCCCAACCGCTTGCCAGACACGCGGTTGGCCAGTCTGAATGGCCCGCGCATCCAGTCGCCACGACGCAGAAATCGGTCCGCCTCCGTGATGCCGCGTGCGATGTCGAGCATGGCACCCCAGGCCAGGTCGGCCACGCAGTCGTTCAGTACGTCCGGCGTGTTGCTGACCTGAATACCCAAGCGCCTGGCGGCGGGCAGGTCGAGCGAGTCATAGCCGACACCGAAACTGGCAATGGCCTTGAGCCCCGGTACGGCAGCCATCAGTTCACCCTGTACGCCCTTGCCGGCCGAAGTGGCCATCGCCGCGAAAGTATCGAGCTGAGTGCGCAGGAAGGTCAGTGGATCTGGCTGCTGCCACAGCGCGACGACATCGAACTGCTGGGCCAGGCGCTGCTCCACTGCGGGGATCAACCGCCCGTGTTGCAAGACCCGGTGCTTGGCGACCCGGCCTTCGTTGACGCGCGGGCGCAGTGCGTGCTGTGTCGCATCCCTCATATCGGCGCCCCGCATATCAGGTCTTGGGTGCGAGCATCACGGCTCTCCAGCGTGACACCTCCGACTTGACGAAGCCGTCGAACTCAGCCGGTGTGCTGGTCTTGGCGATCAGGCCCCAGTCGGAAAACTTCTTCGTGGTTTCGGGCGATTCCAGCGTCTTGCGAAGGGCCTGCTGGATGCGGTTGACCACGTCCCTGGATGTGCCAGCGGGTGCGAAGACGCCGCCCCAGCTGGACACCTCGTACCCGGGGACGCCACTCTCCGCGACCGTGGGAAGATCGGGGAATGCCGGGATCCGCGAGGCGGTGGTCACCGCCAGCGCACGTAGCGCACCCGACTTGATGTGAGGTGCGACGGCCGACACCGGGTCAATCATGGCGGAGATGCGTCCGTCAATGAGGTCTGGGTGCGCCTGGCTGCTTCCCTTGTAGGGCACTTCCAGCAACTGAGAAAGCCCCGCTTTTTGCGCGAGCAGCCGCAGCGCGAGCTGCTGGGAACTGCCATCGCCCGTGTGTGCGAAAGACAGCTTGCCAGGTTGCTCTTTGGCGTAGCGGATCAGATCGACCATGTTCTTGATGGGCAGCTTCGCGTTGACCACGACCACCAGCGGCGTCAGATGTGTCTGAGACACCGCGATGAAGTCCTTGTTCACGTCGAACGGAAGGTTTTCCACCACCAATGGCATCGTGGCCATGCTGGAGGCGGCCTGCAAAAGGGTGTAGCCGTCGGGCGCGGCGGTGGCGACGGCCCGTGTTCCGATCACCTGGTTGCCGCCGGGCCGGTTGTCTACGATGAACACGGCGTTCCAATCGGTGCTGACGGCTTGCGACCACGTGCGCGCGACCAGGTCGCTGGGACCGCCAGGCGCCGTCGGAACGATCAACCGGATCGGCGACGATGGCCATGTGGCGGTCGGCGTGGTGGCCATTGCCGGCAGCGCACTCAGGCCGCCCAGCCAGCCTGCGGCCAGAACGCCGCTTCTCAAGAACTCGGAACGCTTCATCAATGTCTCCCAGAGGATGTGGGGCGCACGCGATCAGGAATGAACGCACAGGGCCAAGCCGCCGTGTGTCGGCGCAGGGGTCAAAGAGATTCGGCGGGCTCGGCGCGCCGTCGTCGCGGCGACGGGCGCCGAGCCGTATTCAGGCGATCAGCGCTTCTTCAGATCGAAGACGTGGCGCTGTACCGCGTGCTTGTTCAGGAAGTCCCAGTCGTAGGTCACGCCCAGACCGGGGCCATCGGGCACAGGCACGGTGCCGTTGCGGTCGATGCAGTCGATCTGGTCCGAATAGCCGCAGGTGTAGACCGGGGGCACCACATTGGGACAGTCGGGGCCAACCAGCGCCACCTCGTAGTAGTTGGAGTTGCGGATGGCGCCCATGACGTGGCGGTGCGCCGGGCCCACGGCATGGATCTCGACATCCAGGCCAAAGGCTTCAGCCATGCGAGCCGTCTTGATGGCGCCGGTGATGCCCATGTCGTATTCGGGATCGACGCGCACGAAGTCCGTACCGCCGGCCATGATGAAGTCGGCCTTGGGCTCCAGGCTGCGCACGTGTTCGCCGATCAGCAGCGGTGTCTTGAGCATCTCGCGCAGCTTCTTGTGCGAGAAGGCGGAGATGCCAGTGTCGCGGTAGGGATCCTCGTACCAGAAGTAGTTGGCCTCGTCACACGCTTTGCCCACGTAGAGCGCGTCCGCAAATGTCTTGAGGTCACAGGCCCCGTCATACATCAGGTCCATGTCCTCGCCGACGGCCTTGCGCGTGGCCAGGATGATGGAGGACTCGGCCTTCTTGTCGCCGTCGAACCAGCCATGGATCTTGTAGCCCTTGTAGCCCATCTCCTTGCACTGCACCGCGAACTGGCCGAAGGCCTCGGCGCTGTCCAGGCCACCCGCATGATCGCCATGGAACGTGGAGGCGTAGGCCGGTAGGCGTTTGCGATAGCCGCCCAGCAGGCGCTGGATGGAGGCGTTGAGGCGCTTGCCTTCCAAGTCCCACAGCGCGATGTCGATGGGCGCGTAGCCCATGTGGTCGAAGTGGTGCAGCAGACGCTTGCAGTCGTCGTAGATGTCCTCACGCATCGCCGGATCGCGGCCCAGGACATTCGGGGCCAGCATCATGCCTTGCGCCAGAGAGGGACGGGTGCCGCCCCACATGGTCACATACTCGCCGCGCGACCCATCGTCGGCTTCGACCACCACCGCGAACTTGCGCATCTTCATCTTGGCGCCTTTGCGGTAGGCAACATGGTTGTGCGTGTGTTCGGTATGGGCGGCCAGGTTGGAGACCTCGTATTCGAAGTCGATGAACTCGATGCGGTTGATGGCAGTCATGTGTATTCCGAGAGGGGTGAGTGTTGACAGAGGAGTGGGGGCGACCTATTCAGGCTTGATGCCTGCGGTGTCGATCACGGCCTTCCAGCGTTTGGTTTCGCTGTCCAGCAGGGAGGCAAACGCCTCGGGCGAGCTGGCCACGACTTCGAACCCGCTGGCCGCCAGCACCTTGGCGACCTCAGGATCCTTGAGCGATGCA
Source organism: Pseudomonadota bacterium (assembly GCA_018241225.1). GTDB lineage: Bacteria > Pseudomonadota > Gammaproteobacteria > Burkholderiales > Burkholderiaceae_C > Variovorax. The sequence goes on along the minus strand of JAFEEG010000047.1, from coordinate 29,002 downwards.
ACGATGGCCGGCTGCAACTTGGCAAGGACGGCCGGCGGCAGGTTCTTGGGCGCGCCAATGCCCTGCCAGGAATAGACCTCCAGCCCCTGAACGCCGGCTTCTTTCATGGTCGGCACCTCGCTCAATTCGGGGATGCGCGATTCGGAGGTCACGGCCAATGCCTTGAGCTTGCCCGCTTTGATGTGGGCTGCGAGCACCCCGACGTTGGAGATCAGCACCTGCGAATGGCCTGCCATGACGTCGGTGATGGCCGCGCCGCCGCCGCGGTAGGCCACATGCACGCCGTCGGTACCGGTCTTCTGCCAGAACAGCACGGAGGTCAGGTGATCGGTCGAGCCAATGCCTGCGGAGGCGAAGGCCACTTTGCCGGGATTGGCCTTCATGTACTTCACGAGGTCCGCGACTGTGGACACCGGCAGCGAGGGCGACACCACCATGACGTTGGGCGTGCGAACCGCCACGGTGAGCGGGGTGAGGTCGCGCCGCGGATCGAAGTCCTTGCCCTTAAGCAGGGTGGGCGTGATGGCCCAGGTGCCCACCGAGCCGATGATGATCGAGTAGCCATCTGCTGGTGCACGGGCCACGGCCTGTGCGCCCACGGTCCCGTTGGCGCCGGGCTTGTTGTCAAGCACCACGGGCTGCCCCAGCAGCTTGGACATCGGCACGGAGGCGGCTCGCATCACGGCGTCTGATGAACCTCCTGGCGGGAAGGGCACCGTGGCAACGATGGGCCTGGAAGGGTACGGATCGGCTGCCGTGGCCAGGCTGGTGCCGCACGCCAGCGCGACGGCGATCAGCGCGCAGCCCCAGCTCTTTGATTCAATGCGCATGTGTTGTCTCCTTTCTTGTCGTTGTCAGGCTTGAGCGCTAGCGCAGCGCGGCCAGAGAACGCCGCAGGCGGGCGAGCAGGAACTCGATCTCGCCGTGGTCGGTTTGCGTCAGGCGCGGGCCGGGGCTGCGCATCGCCGCGCACGCGATCGCGCCGCGCTGGCGAAGAATCTCCTTGCGCACGGCAACGCCCCACTGGGATTGGTTCTCATAGCTCAGCAGCGGCAGGTAGCGATCGAAGAGGTCATTGGCCTCCTCAGCCTTGCCCTCGGTGCAGAGCCTGTAGACGCCTGAGAGCATCTCCGGATGCGAGAACCCGGACATCGGCCCGTCGATGCCCCGGCCCATCTCCAGCGGCAGGAACATGCCGTTGTTGCCGGTCAGGATGGCGATGCGGCGGCCTTGGCCTTCGCGCAGGCGAGTGATCTTGGTGATGCTGGGCAGGTCCTCTTCCTTGAGCAGCTGGATCTGGGGATGCCTTTGCACCAAAGTCAGGATGGAATTCACCGACATCCAAGTGCCGCTGGAGAAGGGGAAGTCCTGCAGCACGGTCGGTACGTCACCGATCTGCTGGAACACGGCAGCGAAGTAGCCGAACAGCTCCTCTTCGGTGCGCAGGCCGCCTGGCGGCGTGATCATGACGCCGGCCGCGCCGAGATCCATCACGCGCGCTGTGAGCTCGCGCAGCTGCGCAATGCCGGGATTGCTCACCCCCACGATCACGGGCTTGCCTTCGGCCCGCTCGATATAGCGCTTGGCCACAGCGACGGACTCCTCCTGCGAGAGCTTGCCGGCCTCACCGGCCACGCCCAGGACGGTCAGACCGCTGGCGCCGTGCTTGAGATAGAAATCGCACAGCGTATCCACGCTGGGAAGGTCAATGGCGCCGTCCTGCGCGAACGGAGTCTGCGCCACGACATAGAGCCCTTTGGCTTGATCAAGCATCGCTTTTGTGCCTCAAATGATATCGGTGTCATTAATTCTGACACCGGTATCATCGCGAGTCAACAGATCTTGTGAACCCTGGATGCAGAAAGGGGAAACTCAGGCGCTGGCGCGCTCGACGACTTCGAAGCCCATGTCGAGCACGCGCTTGGACCGCCGCCCGTCGATCGCCTCAACAAGCAACGTTGCGGCCTGTTCGCCCAATTGCTCGTTGTCGATGCGAATGGTGGTCAGCGCGGGGCTGGCGTCGGCCGCGAAGTCCATGTCGCCAAAGCCCATGACGGCCAGACGCCTGGGCACGTCCAGGTTGCGCAGTTGCGCCTCCACCGTCACGCCCAGTGCCACCATGTCCGTGGTGCAGAAAACGGCGTCGATGCGCGGGTCGGCTTTCAGCAGTGCGGCCAAGCCCACGCGCCCATGACCCATGCGGGTGGGCGGTGCGATGGTTTCGATGCGCGGCGCGGGCAGCCCCAGGCGCTGCAGCTCACCCACAAAGCCGGCCTCGCGTGCGGCGCTGCGCGGCTCGTTGGCGCTGATCATCGCGACGTGACGGCGGCCCTTGCCGTGCAGGTAGGCTGCAGCAGCGCGTCCGGCCGCCTCATGCGAGAAGCCAACCAACATATCGATGGGCGAGCGGGCCATGTCCCACATCTCCATCACGGGAAGCCCGGAAGCTTTGAGCTTGCGCCGCGCCGCGGCCGAGGAAAACGTGCCGGTGAGCACGATCCCGTCAGGTCGGCGCGCCAGAACGGTCTCGATCTGCTCGTTCTCCTGTTCCTGGCCATAGCCACGCTGGGCCAGCATCACGTGGTAGCCCAGCCGCTCGAAGGCCTGTGTCATTGCGCGGACCGCCGGCAAGAAGACTGACCCGGACGCGATGGTCGGCACGACGCAGGCAATCAGTCGGCTGCGGCGCGACTTCAGGCTGCCCGCCACGAAGTTGGGGACGTAGCCGATGCGGGAGGCTGCTTGCTGCACCTTGAGCCGGGTCGCTTCGGTCACCATGCCCGGGTTGCTGATCGCGCGCGACGCCGTGATCTTGGAGACTCCGGCCTCATTCGCGACGTCCAACAGAGTGACGCCGCGAGGCGTTGACGTTGACACGCGGGCGAGACTGGAAGCGGGAGGTGGCATGGCGGAAGCTTTGCGGGAGGTAGGGCACCTGATGTTAGCGCCCAGACACGCAGAATGATACCGATGTCAGAATCCCTATAAGGGTGTGATCGTCGGGGTCGACTGACTCAGCGGTTTGCACCACCACACCTGCCGGTGCTCCCAAATCTTGAAGCCCTCCGATCTGTCCGTTGCCAACTCGGTGCCGGCAATCAGCAGCCCGCCACTCGGCGACGGCAGCAGCACCGGATCGAACATGGTGGCCAGAGCGCGCCGGCTTGTGGTGTCGTAGGCCTCCCAAAGCTCCACGCACAGGAGGTTGCGCCTGGCGTTGTTGATGGCCCGGTCCATCTCCGTGATGCGCAAGGTGCCACGCAGCGGCGGCGCCCACTCCCGTCGGCGCAGCCGCCGGCCCGCTTGCCGAAGAAGAATGACCTCACAGAACACTGTATAAGTGTACAGTGCTTGGGCCGAGGCACCGATCTCGGCGAGCCCTAAAAAAGTCCCGGTTCGCTGTTGGGCTTGGGGGCGATGAGTTGACCGCTGTGTGCCTTGGGCGCGCGCGGCGGTAGCGGTGCCGCATAGGAGTCCAAGGGGCCCATCCATTGCCTGAAGAACGTCGCAGCCTGCCCAACGGGCGCGCTCAACCACGGGTCGTACTCGGCCGGATCCAGGATCACCACCATGCGCTTTTCGTCCTCGGCCTTGTGAAAACGCTTCATCACCGGATGCCCATCGGCGTTGACGGTGAGCATGGCGAAGCTGTACAGCTCCTGGCCGCTTTGCGGGTCACGCCACTTGGTATAGATGCCGGCGATGCCCATTGGGATGTCGCCGGGCTGGGAGATGCGCCAGCGCACTGCCTTGCCCGTCTCGTAGCTGGGCTCGAAGATGCTCTCGGCCGGGATGATGCAGCGCTGACCCCGGCGCCAGGCGTCCTTGAAGCTGGGCAAGGTGGCCACCGTCTCCGAGCGTGCGTTGTAGGTGCGCCGGCCGTAGGCCAGCTCCTTGGCGAAGTAAGGCAGCAACCCGAAGGCGCCGTCGTGCACGCGCCGGTGGCCCGAGCCGTCCTCGGCCAAGCGAATGAACGGCGCGATGCCCGTGGGGAAGACCGTGGCCGTGGGGTCATCACGCTCGCGCACGACGCCAAAGAAGCTCAGCAACCGGTCGGCGCGCGAGACTGCTTCGTAGTTGGAGCACATGGCCCGATCATCGCTGATGCCTTCACCCGCCCCGACGGGAGGCTCGGTCGGCAGTGGCCGCGGCGCACCGCCTGGCTGAGCGGTGGCAATGACGCGCAGCTATCGGTCGCTCATGTCGCTGTAGCTCGACGCCCAGCACCGCCAGCTGCTCCGGTTCGGTGAGCTTGGCCAGGGCCTTGCCCGCGCGCTGGGCTGTCAAGCAGAGCTCGGGCGTCAGCATGTCGGGGGAGGCAAATAAGTCGTCAGCGGCCATGCCCTGATGATGCCTGCGGCCCAGGCCGCGACATCGGGATCGCGGCGTGCTGCCCAGGGGAATGTGGGCTGTTCTCCACGACATGTGCGCCTGTCCTGCAGCGCAGCAGCCGGGTGGGCAAAACAGGTGCCTGCGGGTCTGGCCGGCAGGGCGTGGTGGACCTGGCGCGGCGCGCCTTGAGGACCGGATTTCGTGAAGCGCGGATGCCCCACTACTCGTCGTCCATCAGGCGGGCCACCGGCGAGCTGAGGGCGCCTTCCGCCCTAAAATACCCCAACACCGTCGGCACACTCCGGTGTCCGGTCAGCGCCATCGTGTCCCCCAGCGGCATGTTTCTTTTACCCGCCTCGGTGACAAAGCCCGAGCGCAGCGAGTGCGCCGAATAGTCGCCGTCCACCCCCGCCAGCGCGCAGCGCGCTTTCACGATCTCGCGCACGGCCGCGGCGCTCAGCGGCTCGGCAATGAGGCCGCCTTTGCGCACGCGCCGGAAGAGGGCGCCGGAGGTGATCTTGCTGGCCGCGAGCCACGCGTCCATCGCCTGGGCGGCCGTCCCCACCAGCGGCTTCACGTCTTCAGGGCGCTGAGCACCGCTCTGGTTCGTTTTCGAGTGGCCCAGCGTGAAAAGGTATTGGCCCTCGGCCACGCGGCGCAGCTGTTCATGACTGGCGTTCGCGACCTCCGAGCGCCGGCGCCCGCCGGTGGACCAGGCGAAGAGGAGCAGGGCGCGGTCGCGCAGCCCTTTCAACGATTCGTCGCAGGTGGCCAGCACCGCCTGCAGCGGCTCTTTGGTGAGGGCCGCCTGCTTGCGCGGAGTCACGCCGCGCTTGGCGTAGGCGCGCCGGGTCTTGGCCAGGAGCTCGCGCACCATCGGATCGGCGCAGGGATTGGCCGCCTTGGCCAACTGGTGCGCTTTCGATAGCACCGACAGGCGGTGGATGAGCGTGTTCAGGGCCAGGGCCCCGCGTTTTCCCTTGTAGCCCGCGGCGACCAGCGCCTCGTCCACCGTGGGCGGCAGCTCCATCGCCAGGCCCGCGCGCGTGCTGCGCTGCGCATGGTCCACGATGAACTGCACCACCACGGGCACGGCCACCGGCAGGCGCAGCACTTCACCGTAGCGCGCCGCATACCAGGCCGACCAGTAGCGCAGCGCCGAGCGGTAGGAGGCGAGGGTGTTGACCGATTCGCCTTCGCGGAGAAGCTCCTGCACGGCATCCCGCGTGAGCGCCGACAGCTGCGTCGGATCCAGCAGCGGATGGCGTTTCAGCGCGGGCACCGGCGCCGAGTCAGCGAAGGGAGCAGGCCGTCCAACCATCTTGCCAAGCGGTATTCAAGGTATCGAAAACACGCCAAAGGGCCAACGATACCATTCAATTATCGTGGGTAACTGGTATCGGAAATCGGCCAAGAAGGCGGGGCTCGCTCTAGGGCGTGAACTGCCGACCGAGATAGTGGCGGCTCTCAACTCCGCTTGAGCAAGATCGCCACTAGGGCGCGATCGTCTTCTCCTAACGTTGATAGCACAAGCCTTGCGCCCCAAAGCTTCAAGCGCTAGCTCGGGCTGCACCGACGAATGCTCGAGGGCAGAGGCCTGAGTCCGTGACGCCTGGAAGGGACTGAATGGATGACGTGGCCTCTCTACGTGTACCCACGGCGTCTAGAAACAGGGCGTGATTGCCAGGGCCCATGTGCTCGTCGACGAGGGCAAGCGGCCAACGAACAAGCACGCGCCTGAAGATGAGGCACGGCTCGCGCAACAGTGTTTGGATGTCGCGCGCCGTTCTATTCAGGAAGTTGGGGCGGAGTGCCCTGCCAAGCCTCCAGACGACCTTTGTAGTCCATCCGGGCCGACGGCGCGAAGAACTCTGCGAGTCGTTCATCCAAGTTGTGGTCCGATCCGATGCGAATGTGTTTGAGCAAGCCAAAGTACTCGACATATGGCTTGAAACCTGCGCCCGGTCGGGACAAGCAGTTCAGCATCAGTAAGAGGAGCAGATCGGCACTGAGCAAGCCACGCGCGATATTCGCGTATCGAATCTGCTGCTTCTCGGGCAGCCCCGAATCAGCAATCAGGCGGAAGACGTGATACAGGGTGCGGAGCATAGGACCGAGGACGTGTTCGTTGGGCTGATACATGTCCCGAGCAAACTCGTCGGCAAGGAGTGACCTCGTCTCGCCTGGTGTCATCCCGGAACCATCGACGGCGGTCATGCCGATGTCCTCCAGCCATGTCCTGACCGATGGCTCCGAGAGTGGCACATCGCTGGCACCTCGGTACGCGAGGCGGGCATCGGCCGCAAGATCCCGGAACACTCCTAACAACTGAAAAAATAGAGGCTCAAACTCGGCAAGCTTCTGCTGGGCATGCGCCGCTTTCAGTTGCTGATCTTGCGAGTCAAGCGTTTTTCGTTGAAGGAACGCCGCCAGAGCGACAAAAGCAAACGCGAGCCCGGCAAACAGCGTGTTCAGCCCGCCGAACATATCCCCCGCTTGGCCCAGCACTTCACTCGTGATGCGCACCTGCTGGTCCGAATCCGCGACGTTCTTGACCGCGGCGATCTTGGCAACGGGCACTGCAATGACGCTCAACCAAGCGATCCACGCGCCGACGACCGCCAGGGCGATCAAGGTACTGACAATGATGAACCTTCTAGACTTCAAGTTGGCCTTCCTCTGATCTGGACTGAGATTGAAGCTACTTTGTTTGGGAGGATTCGATGAAAGCAGCCCAATCCGCCGCGTCTTTAAGTTGTTGCTGCGCCAGCCTTGATTCAAACCGCTTCAAGTCGGCGGCCCGTCCTTCGCGGATCGAGTCAAGCGCGTCCACCTGGTAAGCAATTTCATCGGCCGTTCGCCGCTGGGGCAGTCGTGCATGCCCGCGCAACATCTCGGCGGTGGCATGAACCTCCAGGCCAAGTTCGGCGTAGCGCATCCGGCGAGTGAGGAAATACTCGTGGTAGTCCGGGGGATCATCGAAGCGCTCGTCAGACAAACGATTCTGGATCTGTTCGAGCAGGTAGGGGATCTCGAGAATCCGGTACATGAGCTCGGTTGGAAGCGATTTCCAATCGACGTCTAGGCTATCTGGCTCAAAAGACGGCGGGTCCACGGTCGCTTGGTGATAGTCGCCATTCGACGGTCGGCCGTATTCGGTTCCGTCATCGTAGGCGACAGAAAGGCACCCCGCGATGAAGCGCTCAAGATGAGCGAGCGCCTGGACGGCCAAGAATGTTGCCGACCGCTCGCGATCACGCTGCTCTTTCTTTTCTTCGCGACGAATGGTCAGGCGGTTGCCGAGGTAGACCCCGCCGAGCGCTGCAATAGCGGAGACGACGGGCGTGGTGACAGGTGCCAGTGATTTGATCTGCTCTAAGTCCATATCTACAAACTTGGCGACTCGCTTTGGCGAGAGAGCGCCATCACGGATTATCTGTTGCAACAGTCTCGAGGCCATGCAGCCTGAACAGCGTGTGTTGGACAACTCAGGACACCCATGTGACAAAACTCACACGCCGCCTCCACGCCTCCCTAACTTTGAGGAGATGCAGGCGCTCCGCGAGTTCGTACAGTCGCGCGAGGCGTCGCCACTGGCGACACCATGTCCGATTGACGAATAGAAGGCATCGCTCGAATGACAAAAGAACAGGAAGGTCCGATTAACGGATCATCTGGGCAGATGATGGAGGGGCTGATCGCAGAGGCGACCCAGACGCTTGCTGACATCACGTTGAAAGCTCAGCACGTAACAAGCATCACCGATGAACTCCTCGACGCGCAGAAGCAGACCGCAACCGGTCTCGCGGAGATGCACTTGCGATCGACTCAGATCGCGACCATCGCTGGAGAGGCATTGGCCGCCAAAGCGCAGATCAGCGACTACCAAACAGTAATTGCCACCAAATCTGACCACATTGAGCAGGCGCAGATCCACGCGGACAAAGTTCGTGGGGACCTTGATAGGCAACTGACGGCTGCAAAGCAGCAAGCTACAGACGCGGAGGCTTTCAAGGCACGAGCTCAGTCTGCGTCCGATTCTGCTTCTGAAATATTGCTCGCGACGAAAGCTGCGAGAACGACAGCGGAAGCAGAGAGCAAAGCCGTCGAGGATCTTGCGGCGGAGGCAAAAGAAGCGACCGATTCCCTGAAGGATCTTGCAGCTAAAGCTCAAACAGTCGACGAGCGCCTTGCCAACTATGAGGAACAACTGAAGAATCTTCGCGCGCAATCCGAAGCGCAACTCGCAGTCATCATTGGATTGCTCCCAGGTGCAACCAGCGCAGGGCTCGCAAGCGCATTTGACGAGCGACGGAAGTCGTTTTTGAAGCCTAGCGGCAGATGGCAGTGGATGTTCGTTGGCTCGTTGGTCGTACTGATCTTTCTTGCCCTGACGGGGCTTTGGAATGTCTATGCTGCGGGCACGCCGCTGAGCTACGACGAGTTGTTTCGCTTGTGGCTTGCAAGGTTGCCCATCGCTGCAGCATTGATCTGGCTCGCTCTACATGCCAGTAGGGAGGCGGCCCTCGCCAAGCGGCTCGAAGAGGACTATGGGTACAAAGCAGCGATCGCTGCATCATTTCAAGGCTTCCACAAGCAGATGTCGGACTTGACGGAAAGGGCGACGCCTGAAACTCCGCTTGCCAAGCTGTGCGCGGACACGCTCACCACAATCGGAAGCCCGCCCGGACGAATCTATGACAAGCACAACTTGACGAGCACGCCAACGGCGGAAGCCGCCCAGGTCGTCAAGGAGCTCGTCCAGCCGATTGTCGTCTCCAAGGCTACGCCAACGCCCGCCGCATGAGAAGCATGCGATGAGAGTCGCCACCCTGACGATCGAGAACTTCCGCGGCGTCCGATCCGGCTTTATCCGCTTCGGTAGGCATCCCGTTTTTGTCGGCGACAACAACACCGGAAAAACCACGCTCATTGAGGCGCTAACCCTGTTGCTGGGGCGGGATCGACTTTTGCGAGAACTGACGGAGCATGACTTCTATGGCTCGTGCCCGCAGCCCATTGACCGCCTCAAGCTACTGGCCACTGTCACGGACTTTCCACTCGACGATCCGGACCTCACCAGCCAATGGTTTCGGGAAGGCCGCGCAGTCGTCAAGTGGCTGGACGAGGCCAATGGCGCTGTCCATCCTCAGCGAGACAATCAGGCGTGGAAGCTCTGCTGCCAGATTGCCGTTCAAGCCAGGTTTGACCACGAGTCACTTTCTGTGGAAATGCTCCGGTACTTCCACGATCACGACGAGCCTTTCGATCCATTCGCGGAGGACTCGCCAGCAATTGTCCCCGGCAAGCTCATCCAGGAACTCAGTTTTTATTTGGTGCGGGCAAGTCGAACATGGGACAAAGTTTTTTCTTGGGGTAACGAACTCTTCAAGCGCACCGTTCTGGCTTCCGCCAAACAACCGGCGGCGGCCATACTCGCCGAGAGAGACCGGCTACGGTCGCCCGAGCAACCGATCGATACCGACCCAGGAATCGAGCCACTGATCCGTAGCCTCAACGATGAGATCGCGCGCTCTTTTCCCAATTCCCCCAAGGTTCAACTCCGGCTGACGGGAACCGATAGCCGCTCCGTCATGGAGGCCGTGTCGGCTCATTTCGCGGGACTCGATGGCATCAGCATCCCCGCTGCGAGGCAGGGAAGTGGCTTGATCTCCATGCAGGGGCTGCTTCTATTGCTCGAGCTCGGACGCGCCCGGTCAGAGGCTGGCGGCGAATTTCTCATGGCTTTGGAGGAGCCTGAAGTTCACCTACCGCCGGCTGCTCAGCAGCGTCTCGTGCAGCGCGTTCAGGCGCTCTCTACACAAACATTTGTGACCACGCATTCGCCGCTGGTTGCGAGCATGGCTGATCCGACCTCCGTACTGATCCTGATGAGGCACGACGGCATCTTGTCTGCGCAGTCATTTCTCGAAGCCCCCCTACCTCCTACCGCTCCAAATTGGCAGCGCAAGTTTTTCCAGCACAGTCGTGTGGATGTGCTTGGTGCGCTCATGCAGCCTTCTCTGCTTGTACCCGAAGGGCGAGCGGATTTTCAGCTGCTTCGATGCATTCTGAAACCACTGATGATGTCGGCCGGATGGGTCGATGGCACAAGCAGGCCGTTCGGAATTGAGGTGGGCGTGGTGCCGACCGAAGATGCCAGAGTGGTCGACACCTATCGGCTGATGTCGAGACTGCATCGACGCGTGACATGCCTGGTCGATGGCGATGGCGAGGGGTTGCTGTACGTAGGTCAACTGCGGAACGCGGGAGCGCCTCCAGCTTCCATCGTTCGCTGGAACGACGGAGCAATGTTTGAGGACACGGTTGGCTGGATTCTGTCGGCGGATGAAGTTGCTGTCGTGCCGAAGCTTGCGGAGCTGTTCGAGGTGGCTCCCACTTCAGTGGCTGAGGTTGTGGCTTACCTCAAGTCAAAGAAAATGGACATCATTGCCTATGAGCTCGTCGCGGAGGCGATTTCCACCACGGCCGCATGCCGGTTGCGTGCCGGCGACATGTTGGATGGCCTTGCGTGTGCTTGCGCTGGCTCGAATGCGACGCAACGCTTCGTCCAGGATTCGGGCGGAGTCTGGGTATTTCGGCCGTGACGGTGCAAGCGTTCACGGGCGGCGCCGGATGCGGAAAGACGCATCAACTGATGCAGTCTTTGATCGCGCATTTGGACGCGATGCCTTTGGCGGATGGCCAGAAGGTCTTGGCACTCACTTTCATGCACGGTTCCCGCCGCCGATTGGAAGCGCGGCTGGGAGAACTGCATGCTCTTCGGGAGAGGACGGATTGTTCAACCATTGACAGCTTCGCATGGAGGCTGGTTCGACGGTGGCTATCTCTCGCCGTAAGGCTCGGGCACGCCAATATTGAGCCGAACCAGTACGAGCGCGTGTGCGACGCCGCCGGTGACCTGTTGCAGATCCACGAAGTTCGCGGCTGGGTCGCCGCTTCGTTCCCGGTTCTGATATTGGATGAGGCGCAGGACTTGACGCCCAATCGTCTTCGCCTGATCGAAGGTCTGGCCATCCGGCTGCACGTGTTCGCGGCAGCCGATGAGTTTCAGTGCCTGGACGAAGCGCTTCGCCCCAATCCTGCGTGCACTTGGCTTGACAAAGTTTGCCCTCCGAAAGAGCTCAGTCAGCCCAGGCGTACAAACGTCGCGGAGTTATTGGACGCAGCTACTGCCATTCGAAACGGACTACCGCCCACGTCTGGGAAGCGCTTCAAGATTCAACTAACTTCAAGTTCTGCACTCGCCGGTGCGTGGCTGAGCGGGAACTTGAGCTGGTTCGGCGGGGGAAAAAGCGTTGCCGTCATTACTCCTACGCTCGGATCATTTGCGAAAGCCGCGTTGACGTGGAGCGCGAACAACAAGACGTCAAAAGGCGCCGGGCCTTACGAGATCTCGTGGGAAGCGTCGGAAGCCAAAGCGGCGAGTAGGTTCCTTGCTGGCCTGGCGTTGAAGGATGTGAACGATGCTCCTTCGGTTGTCAAACTTCTCGCGGCCGCAGGTGATCCGCGTGCTGCTAGGGACGTTTCCGATTGGATGGATTTGCAGAGGCGTGCACGCTCGAAAATCACCTTCTCGAGGATGGAGATTGAGAAGGCCATCGAGCAGGGATTCGCCCAGCGTCGACGGGTTCGCAAGGTGGAGGGGCGTAGTTGGCGAGGCATGACTGTCCACGGGGCCAAGAACCGCGAATTCGACAACGTTGTTGTGCTTTGGCCCGCAGCCGTCGCCGGGAGCAATGACCAGAAGCGCAGACTGCTGTACAACGCAGTCACACGTGCCAAAGAGCGCTGTTTGGTTCTCGTCCAAGCCTCTGCACACGTTAATCAGCCGCCCTTCGCTTAGCGGCGGCCAAGGGTACCTCGGTACGTACCCTGAGATCCCGCGAGGCCGTCGCCAGCTTGCCGAGCAGGGGCGTCAGGTCGACCGGCCATAGTCGATGAGGTTCTTTGGGTCACCCCCGCGCTGCCGCTTTCCGTGCACAGCGAGCAGTCGGGAGCGCAGCACCTTGGGGCGCTGCTGCTCGCCCAGCGACGTTCACACGCTTGCCTTGACCGAGAGTGGCTCGGTGTCGCCAACCCGGCGGGAAGCTAGGCCGAAGTCTCCTCAATTCGGAGGAGACGGCGAACCGGGGAAGTGACAAACCACACGGTCGCAACTGAGGCTGGCATTGACCTAACCCAATGAGCTCGAAGGTATGGTCTGTCCGAAGCAACATCCACGTCAGCTGCGGCTACCCTTGCAGTCCGAAAAGAACGCCATCACATGCCCCATCGCCTCCGCAAAGTCTTCGGTATCAATATCCGAAACGCGACCACCAACGCCGCATCGGCGCAGATTGCGCTGCTCGACCTGCGCGCGCACACCATGGCGATCGGCGAGAACGGCGTGGGCAAGTCCAGCTTCGTGCGGCTGATTCCGCTCTTTTACGGCGCCACGCCCGAGAAGATCATGCGGCACACCCAGAAGCAGCACCTCATCGGCTACACGCTTCCAGCGCCCAGCAGCGCCGTTGCCTTCGAGTACGAGCGCGAGACCGAGAACGACTTGCGCCTGGCCGTCATGTTCGCCAAGCCGGGGCTGGAGCGTCCGGAGTTCATGATCATCGAAGGGGGCTACAACGAGGCCTACTTCGTCAACGAGAACGGCGAGTTTGTCGACCGTGACCGGTTCAAGGACCATGTGGAGCGCATGGGCAAGGTGGTCTCGCCGCGCTGGGAGCTTCACGAGTATCGAAGCGTCATCCTTTACGAGCACCGGCACACCAAGGAGGCTCGCGGCCTTCGACACTATGCCGCGCAGCATTCTCTCGGGCCATCGAGCCTTTACGGCCTGGATCTGATCGCGGTGGCCATGACCTCGGAGAAGCTATCGTTCCGCGAACTGCAGAACCTTGTGCTCGATCGCCTGAACGACTCGGCCTTCGAGGGCTCTCGCAACTCCAATGCCCGCCAGTTGCGCAAGGACCGCAAGGATGTTGACGCTTGGCTCGCCAGCGTGAAGCACGCCCAGGATGTCATCAAGGATTCCGTGCGCAAGAAGACCATCGAAGACCAGATCGGGAGGGTGGGGGAGATCGCCTTGGATCTGGGCTCCCTGCGTGCAGCATGCGAAGTGAGCATCGATCGCCGAGTTGAAGAGCTCGATCAGCACAATGTGAATCTCGGAAGGCTCACGATCCAGTTGCATGACCACCAGCGCGAGAGCACGGAAGGTGCGGCTGCGCACGACAGGGCCGTGAGCCAATCCAGCGATGCGCACTCCGCGGCCAAAACGGCCGCCGAGGAGATCCTGGGTCAGGAGCGCCACTACGCCGCAATTGGTATCAAGAACCTCGTGCAGGAGGCGGCACTCCAGGGCCAGTACACCCATGAAAAGCAAGCGGCGAGCTCCGAGCACAGCAGCCTGACCGCCCAGGCCGAGAACGCGCAGCAGGCACTCCAGGCCACGCTATCGAACCTGGAGAAGGACCTGCAGGAGCGCAAGACGCAGCTCCAGTCCCAGCGCGAGAGCGCCACCCAGGAGTGCGAAGCCCAAGAGGCTGCTGTCGAGCAGGAGCGCGCGGGCGTGATCGCGGAGCTCGAAACGACGCCGGCGGCGCCGCGGCTCGCCGAGATCGAGGCGAAGGTCGCGGAGCACCAAAACGAGATCGGGGTGCAGGACACCCTCTCGCGCATGGCCGAGGCGCCCAAAGAGGCCCAGGAGAACCTGGCCAAGGCCGATGTGGCGTTCAAGGAGGCTGAGGCGACCTTGGCCGAGCGCACCCGCCACGTCGAGCGCGCCGAGCTGTCCGAGAAGTCGAATGCGGCGCTGCAGGTCCAGACGCTGCAGAACCTCAACCAGGCCGACGCACAGCTGACCGATGCCACGTCTCGCCACGAGACGCTCAAAGCCCAGCTCAACCCTCCCGCGGGCAGCGTGCTGGCCACCCTTCGCGCTCAACCAGCAGACCAGTGGGCAAGCACCGCCAAGGTCCTTGATCCCGAGCACCTGCTGCGCACCGACCTGGCGCCGCATTTCCAGGAGGATCTGCTGCGTGCACCCTCGCCAACGGCCGGTGAAGGGCGCGGCGGAGGCGATGAAACCGAGGAGGTCACCGTCGGGCCTCTGCTGATGAATGTTGCGCCCATTGAACTGCCCCGTTGGGCAACACAGGACGGCGCGCGCGCCCGGATCAGCGAGTCGTCGGCCCAGCTTGAGGAGTTCCGGGCACAGCACAGCACCGCGTTGGCCGCGGCAAAGAAGGCGCAAGCTGATCTCGACGCTGATCGCAAGGCGCTGCAGACCGGACAGCACGATCTCGGCCGCGCGAGGAAGAACCTGACCGATGCCGCTGACGCGCTAGTGCGCGCCAGAAGGCACATCGACGTCGAAAAGGAGCGTGTGCGTAAAGGCCATGCCGAGGAGGCTGCACGGCTGCGCCGGGCTGTCACCGAACTCACCCACGAGTTTGGCATCCTCATGAGGGACGAACAAGCACGACGCAGCTCGGTGCTGCGCCAGTTCGACGATCGCACGAGCAAACTGCGCGGCGAGCGCGACGCGATGCTGCTTCGCCTCAAGGGCGAATCATCCGCGGCCGAGACCGGCGCCAAAGAGCAGCGCGAGCGCGCCATCGAAGCGCACAGCCGAGCTCTGGAGGGCTTGGGCGTCGATCCGGCCAAGGTGAAGGCGCTGACCGACCGCATCGAGCGCCTGGACGCCAAGCTGGTAACCATCGCCCAGAACGCTCACTATGTGACCGCCTGGCGCAAGTTCGAGATGGAGATGCTGCCCCTCAAGCGAGAGCGCGAGGCCAGGGAGCAGGAGCTACGCCAGCGCGCCGACGCGGCCGTCAAGGATCGAGAGAAGTTCAACAAGGATGCGCAGGAGCAGCATGCCAAGCTGCTGAAAGCCGAATCGAACGCTCGGTCGCTGGTCACCTCCACCGAAGAGGAGCTAGGTCACCTGCGGCGTCTGCTCTCGCAGCAGCTAGTTGCCTACCGCAACCAGGGCGCCGTCTACGTCGGCGAGGGCCTGTACGGGGACCTTCAGGCGTCAACGAGCACGCGGCTGGACATGCTCGGCTCCGCCACGCAAAAGCTGGAGGCCGCCACACGCGACTTGTGCACCAAGATGCGTGAGCGCAGCGGCCCCATCTCTCAGTGGCTGGACAACACCCAGGCCGCGCACAACGCCCTCATTCATCAGCGCGAGGAGCAGGGCGTGGGTGACCACTACCTGCAGCACGAACGGGCTGTTGACTGGGCACGCGCGGTCTGCGAATGGTTTGCACCGCTCACGCACCGCGAGTACCACCTTGCCCTGCGCCATGAAATGGACGGCCTCTTCGCCTCCGCAGAGTCCTTCGTCAACCACATCGCCAACTTCGAGTCGCGGGTGGACGAGCTCAACCGGCAGTTCAACAAGTCGCTAGACCAGGCGAGTGGGTTCAAGCGGTTCAACAACCTGCACATCAACATCTCCTCCACGGCCACATCGAGTCCGGCCCTCAAGGCGCTGCGCGAAATGCGCGACGTGAACCAGTCGCGCCTGAGCTCCCATCGCACCGCCTTGGCGGCCAACCCGCAACTGCCCAGTGACGAGGAGATCGCCCTGGTGCGATCGTTCAGGGACCAGATCCCCGACACGGGCTCCCTGCAGGTGAACCTGGACGAGCATGTGCGCCTCACCTTTGAGCTCACCGAGATGGGCAAGTCCGTCAAGATCGACAACGACCGGTCGATGGCGGCGTTCTCCTCCAACGGCCTTACGGTGGTGATCAACATGATGTTCATCCTCGGGTTCCTCGGCATCGTGCGCGGTCCAGGCTCGCCCGTAGGGATGACCTGGGTGCTCGACGAAGTGGGGCGCGTAAGCCCCGACAACATGGTTCAGTACCTGGAAAAGCTCGTGCAGCAGAACGTCACGGCGGTGTGCGCAGCGCCAAGCATCGACCCCGCGCTCGGCTGCCTCTTCGAGAGCACCCACCTCTTTGAGGAGGATGGCTCCATCGCCAAATCGAACGCACCGGGTGTTCAGGCCCCTGTTCGGGAAGACGAGGAGGCACTGCAATGAGCAAGCTCGCAAGCACCCTGAAATCGCTGCTCGCCGGCGAGTTCATCTGCCCCGTTGCGCACCCCGCCAGCTACGACCTGCTCTCCGAAGAAGAGCATCGCGCGGCCGCCGAGGCCTGGGTCGCCGAACTGGGCTACAGACTGGTTCGACTGAGCGAGGAGGGTGCCTTCTTCCTCGCTCCGGAGGTCGCCGACACCGAGGCGCGCGCGGCGATCCGCGAATCGCTTCGCAACGTGCGGTCCATTCTCTGGCCCATCGTTCCGGTGCTCGAGGCCGTCCGGCAAGCGCAGGGCCAGGATTCGCACCTGCAGCCCGGTCTCATGCTGTGGGAGTCTGAGCTGGCCGAGCGCGTGCGCCTCACGCCGGCGCTCGAGCAGCAGGTGATGGAGCTGTCGCTCACGGGCATGCGCCTGGATGCGAGCAGCAACGACCGCGTATCGCGCATGCTGGAGTTCCTGGTCAAGGAGCGCTACGCAATGCCGCTGCCCAACGACAGCCGCGGCTACAAGCTCACCGGCAAGATCGAGTTCCTCTATGCGGTGCTCGAGGTGATCGCCGAGAACACCGAACTCATCAGCGATGCTGATGTGGTCGACCAGGAGCAGATGCGCCTTCCGGAGGCGGCCAAGGAATGAGCAACCCCGATCGGAGCTCGCCGCTCAAGCCGGTCTTCTCGGCGCTCAGCCGCCACGTCGACGTGGTGGAGTTGGCGCTGCGAGAACTCGTGGGCGTGGACGGGGAGCTTGCCGCCACAGACCCGGCGATTCGTTCGCTGCGTGAACTCAACGTCCTGCGCCCCGCCGGCGAGCGCGGCTACCGGCTGCACAGCCGCCTGCGTGACTTCGCCAACGACATCCTGCAGATTCATCCGGCCTACCAGAGCCTCACCGGCATCGGACAGCTGGTCGAGCAGATCCCGATGCTCTGGATCGAACTGGAGGACCTTCGCGCCGCCGGCGACTTCAGGCAGGCCGAAGAGGCCGAAGCTCAGATCGAGCAGGATGCCTTCGACATCTCCGATATGGTGGAGCGCAACCTGCGCCTGCTGGGCCTTCTTCTGAGCACGCGCTTCGGCAACGTCACGTCGCTGGCCGCCAAGAGCAGCCAGAACCGCTACTACCAGCGCCAGAGCGAGGTGATGGGCAACGACCTCATCCGTCTGAGTCGGGCCGTCGAGAAGGTCGAGGCCGGCGCCCGCGAGCGGGGGCTGCAGGCCCTGGCCGGCATGCTGCGCAACACCATCCAAGGTCAACTTCCGCGGTGGACGCAGACGCTCTCGCAGTACCAGAGCCAGATCCGGCGCGAGATCTTCAGCATGCGCGAGATCGAGCGCAAGAACGTGCTGCTCGCACGCACGGCGATGCTGATGCGCCAGAACCCTGCCTGGAAGGGGCTGGACGATTTTCAGGTTCCTGAGGTGATTGCGCCGTTCCTGCTGTCCAAGCCACTCATCGGCGCTCCGCTGCCGCCTCTGCGCATCCACATGGATCCGCGGGACGACGACCGCAGCATGAAGGACCTGATGCGCGACGAGGTGCATTTGCTCCCCAAGGCGCCAGTTGCCGCGCCGCCAGTGGAGAAGGCAGCTCCCATCAAGCGAGCGCCACCCAAGGAGCCGCGGGCGGCACCGGGCAAGCCGACGATACAGGCGCTCGCGCGTCTGGCGCACGCCGCGATCGTGAACGGCAGAACCGAGGGTGCCAAAGCCCTCTCGGTGATGGACTGGCGCGCCGGCGACCAGACGGCCAGTCAGATGGCTCCGGCGCTCTGGCTCGCGTTCGCAACCTCGGCGCTGCGCCCCTACAAATTCCGGGTGGTGCTGGTGGCCGACCCCGCCGCGCCTGGCGAGCGATTCCGGCACACCTTCAGCGACGCCGTCGTGACGTCCACGCCAGAGGCGATCGCGCTCTTTAGGCGCACGCTCGCGCGCCAGCTGGGTGACTCCCGGCCCAAGGAGCAGGCGCCGGCCGCCGAAACGGCAGACGCCCCATGACGCCGGCGCAGTACACGTTCCTGCGCAACCTGGTGGCCAACCGCTCGCCGCAGCTGCGCTCCGCGATCGCCAAGGAAATGGCGGACACCGAGGATCTCGGCCAGGTGCGGGGCCGCGCGGTCCACTACGAGGAAGCCGACTTCATCAAGGCTGAAACCAAGCTGCGCAACGCCCGGTATTCGATCGTCGCGCCGGCTGCAGGACGCAGGCGCTTCGAGGCGGATGACGCAGCATCCGAGAAGGCATCGGCCGCACCGGTGACAGAGGGCCTGGTCGCAGTCTTAGCTGACCGGATTCCGGGCATCGCGACTCCGGAGGGGAGCTTCCTTGCCATGGACTGGCAGGCGGCGCTGGCGCTGCCGTACGAGGTGCTTGTTGTGTGCGAGAACCTGGAGCCCTTGCGGCGATTCCACCGCTATGGCTGGATGCTGCCGTACCTCAAGCGGCGCCGTGCGCTGGTGCTGTTTCGGGGCGCGCCCAATTGGTTCCGAATCGATACCGCAAGCCGTCTCGTGGGGAATGACACCCGGCCCACTTTGGGCCTTTTTGACTTCGATCCGAAGGGCCTTGCCATGGCCGCGAGCTTGCCGCGGCGCGAGGCGCTGTGCCTGCCAGAATGGGACGTTCTGGAGTTGCTGGTGACAGCGCGCAATCGGCATGACCTCTTTGGAGACCAGCTGGCCGGCTGCCGGGCAGAGCTGGATGCCTGCAACGACCAGGACATTTCGCTGGCCTGGACCCGAATGCGACGTCTCACTCGTGGCCTGAATCAGGAAGCGTTTCCTGAGTCTGACTAAGGGACCCCAGACTCAGGCGGCAATCGAAATCTCGCCGCCGTCATGCGCGATGAGGAGGCCTGGGCTGCCGGCATCCTGTTCGAGTGGCACGCCCAAGAAAGTGGCGCCGGACACTGGGCTGTCATCATTGAGCGCCATGCGTCCAAGTCGCCTGAGGCTGCTCAACTCGTCGAACCGGTCAGGTGCCAATACGATCTTCTGCGGGTACTTGTTCTCGTTGGCTTTCCAATGATCGGCGATTACTCGCGACAGGCAGTCGTAGATGTTTGGCATTGGCGAATTCTCGCCGACCCGAAAGTCCGGAAGGGCGACCGCCGCTTTGCCGAATCACCGGTGAACTTGAGTCGCCATCTGGCATAAAGTCGTCAGACTTTGGGGGCGGGTGCAGCTCGGAACGGGGCGGCACAAAAAAACTGGCTTGTTTGTTCACTCGAGCCCTTCGCATGCTCGCCCCACCAACCACTTGATTTCCGCTTCAGTCAGATCCCAGGGCTTGGATCGGATGCCCGCGGCGAGCCGCCTTTCGATACCCTCCCGACCCCAATCGGGGTTCGCGTCATACTTCCGGCGTGCATAGGGGACCAGTTGGGTGACCAGATCCGCGCAGACCTCGTAGCGCAACGCAAGTTCCTCTTCTGTCCACCCTGAACTGAAGGTGTCGCCGACTTTGCGCAGGACCAGCTTCGGATGCGCGCCAGGCGCCGCACCAGGAGACGGTTCGCGAGGGAAATCCTTCGGAATGCTAGTTGGAGTCATTGCGATCCTATGGGGTCAGTCCGAGCGGGAGGAGGGCGCGCCCGGCTTCCTGACGGTGTCGCTGAGAAAGTCCAGCCAGTCCCAGGCGTACACCGCATCTGTGTGCCCATGAATCACAGGGCGCGTAGAGTGCTCCATCCGCTTGGTGAACACACTACGCGCTGGCTCGGGAATGTCTCGCGTGCAAACAAACGACAGGTTCAGATCCCGCCGAATGGGCACGTCGAGCTCCTTGGGCGGCGGCAAGTCATCGCCATCGAATGTGGTGATGCGCAGTGCGTGTTCCGCGAGCTCCCACGGATCGGCGTAGCCCGCGCGGGGTGCAATGGCGTCCACGTGGACAACCTCACCGGTGGCGGAGGCTCTGACGAAATTGAGCTTACCGTCGGCGGATCGTTCCACCGCTACCGTGTCCAGGACATCACCGCTACCCCCTCCAGGGCGCAAGGCGATCTCTAGCACCATGAGTTCCCAGCTACAGGCCAGGACCTCTCCCATCGGAACACTCGACAACGCCAGACAGCGAGCCACCAGGCCCCTAACAGGCTCACACCAGCGTGGATAGCGCCTCAGCAACGGGTAACCCTGCGTCTCGCGGCCAGCGAAGAAGTACCCGTAGTCAGAACGAGCGTTGAAGCCTGAAGCATTCCAGACGCCTCCCTTCAGGAGTTGGTCAAGCGTCTCACCTTTGAGTTCAAGCTGAATGTCAATCATCTCTTCGTGCTCCCTTGAAGCAGCAAGTGGTGGCGGGAACTGTCGCCTTGCGGCAGGGCTTCGTTCGTTCCCATCGTCGCGTGATGATGGCCGGTGTGTCGCTCAACGGTCTGCTCCGCCTTGGCTGGGAAGACCGAGGAGCCAGTCCCGGAGCCGGCGCTGGACCTCTTTGCTTGATATGCCTGTCCGTGGATCGCATTCCAAAACCGTGACTGGGAACCCGGACGCGTACTCATCAACCTGGTCGTCCAGAACGAGCGCATCCGCAACGTCTGGATGCTCATAGAGGAATCGCTTGATGGCGGCTGGCTTGGGTCCAGCATCTACAGCGCCCACCAGCCTACTAGCCACAGGCTCAAGAAAATCTATGAGTTCTGGTGCGGAAAAGTGCTCGCGCCAGCTTGAATGAATGACGATCCGGACGTCAGCGAAGGGCTCCAACAGCGCCGCAAGCACGTGGTTCCATTCAAATGGCAAGCTTGTGCCAGGTGGACCTCCCGCCGGATGTAGGACGCCGTCGAAGTCGAGGAAAACAACTCTCATGTCGGCTTTCTTCCTTCACGACAGACCGGATGAGTTGCGGGCGCCGTCAGACATACGCTCCGCTTGTGTTCATCAATACGTCCTCTATTAACCTGAGGCCGGAACGCGTGGACAAGAACTCGGCGGGGCGTCTTCCGGCAAGCGCCGGGACCGGCATCGCGAGCCAGGTAGCGAGCCACCGAGAGGGATCGAAATCCGCAGGTGCGGCTGAGCCTTGCACCATGACGGCCAAGCACCCGATCAGGCAAGACAATCCAAGCACGCGATCACTAGGGCCAATCCCTAGAAGCTTGAAATCTCTCTTGTACCGTCTCAACTTTGTCGCTGGGACGCAGAGTGCACGAGTCAGGAAATTCAGAGGCACGTCCATCAGCGCTGCAAGATCCTCAACGACGTGCGCGGGTATTCCTTGCTCGACGATTGCAATGCGCGTGCATCCATCGGCAAGAAACAACAGCACACACAGGGCGAGGGTATCGCCGCGATCGTGGCCTCGCTTCGCGTGGGAACGCTGCGCATCCGGCATGGCCTTTACTGGCATGAAGACCTCATGAATCCACTCAACGTGCACGAGATGCGCGCCGACGCCGCGATTTCATTCATCTGGCGCTCCAGGGCAGGGCGCGTCCGTGCCCTGCACGCCGTGTCGAGAGCCGGCACCTTCTTTCTGAGGCCAATAGAAGTCGGTGACATCGCGCCACGCCGGCATGAGCTCGATGGCCCGTATCTCGATCAACGCTCTGGCGTGCTCGTCTTCGGCTGGTGCGCCGATCAACGTGTAGCGCCTTCCGGTAGACGTGATCGCCTCGCGCTTCCAAAAGGAGACGACTGCAGTCGTCATGCGAATCGTAGGACGTTCGAGCAGAAAGCCGATGAGATGAATGTCGCCATTACTGCGCATGAAGACGCGCCATTGGACCAACTCCATGTGTGGTTGCTCCTCAACGGGTGGTGCGGCTCTGCGATTGACGATCAACAGGCCTGGGAGGAACTCCGCGTCTCCAGGACCATAGGTGGGATTCATGAAATCGTCCCTTCGATTCAGGCTGCTGCTGTCCCTGGATCCGGTACGTTTGTCCCTTGTTTAGGGACTACACCGTCACGACCAGACGCGGGTTGAACTGATCGTTCTCCCCAGCCCCGGACACCCGCATGTATCCACGTGGGTTACTGAGCACTCGACAGTTGCCCACCTGATAGTCGAACGAGGTGTGCGTATGCCCATGCACCCAGAGCACTGGTACGGCAAAGAACTCGTCGTGCAGCTCGCTGACGAAGCCGGCGGAAACCCAGTCGGGGGCGTACCACGGCGCCAGCGAACCGCGGTGCGGCGCGTGATGGGTCAGGACCACCGTTTTCCCATCGAAGGGCGATTCGAGCCGCTGCTTCAGCCACCGGCGCTGCTCGAGATGAATGCGCCACGCGTCCGCAGCCCGGAAGATTCTTCCTGCGCGCTCTTGCCAAGTCCCAGGAAGTGCGCTTCGGTTGGGCACCCGAATCAGCCGAAAGTCGTTCAGGGCGTTCTCGACCAGGCGCCCGGCTAATTCCACGTTGCTCTGCAGACCCTGGGGTGTCTCGATTGCCAGTGCAAAATCCGTCCAGAGCGTGGCGCCGAGAAAGCGCACGTCCTCCAGCACAAGCTCATCGGCGTCCAGAACGTGCACATGGGTGCCCGCGGCCGCCTTGCGCATGGCCGCCAGTGTCCGGTCCATCCGGGATTGGCGAGACGTCCGGTAGTACTCGTGGTTCCCAGGCACCAGGATCACTTGCTTGGACGCTAGCGCCTCGCTCTGCAAAGCCCACTGGACCGCTATCTCACCGGGCTGATAGATGTCACCGGCCAGCACCGCGACGTCGAACTCGAGATCCGCGGGGATCTCGAAACTCCCAAACTCACAATGCAAGTCGGACAAGACAAGCAGGCGCATGGCGTTAAGCCTTTCCCCCGGCCGAGCCGTCCGGGAGGGCTCTCGGCAGTTCAGGCATCAGAGTGTGCAGGTTGAGCAGGGTGAAATGGCCCTCCGGCAACCAACCGCCCGTGTCGATGTAGAACGTGTTTCCCAGGACAGTCACGCCAGGCACCGTCACGTGGCCGTGGATGACGACCCGAACGTTCTTCACGACGCGTCGGTACTGGCGCTTGAAACGAAGAGGTGACCAAAGGCAGCACCGAACAAACGGGGCGTCGTCGTGCAGTTGCGTCCAATCGATCGATCGAAGCTCGAACCAGTCGTCGAAGTAAGAGTCCGCGTGCACCAGCCCGACGATGCCATTGGGCGTCTCCACCTCGATGACGAGCGGCAGTGCGGACAGCCGTTCGGCGATGGCCATCTGCTCATCAACCGGTAGAAGTTCTAGCCATTCGCCGCCGTTCATTTGGTGAAACCGCCGGTCGAAAGGAATGCCTTTGACGCTGCGCCACGCCATCTGCTCATGGTTGCCCATGATCGAGTGCAGCCACGGCTCGTCGAGCCACTCCAGTACCTGATCCGACTGCGACCCGCGGTCTATCAAGTCGCCGACGCAGAACAGGCGGTCAACAGACTTGTCGAACCCAATCTGCGTGAGCCTTGTGGCGATTTCCTGGAAGCATCCGTGGATGTCGCCGACGGCAATGTCCCTGCCTCTTCGATTGAGGCTGAACGATTCGAGCCGGAATGGATTTGGGCGCTGCATCGACCGGGAGGCAAGGGAGAGGGGAACGGTCTAATACGGTCTTTTCGACAGTAATTGCTTTGATGTTTCCGCCTTGATGAGGCGGCGCACTGAGGCGACTGTTCGACCTCCAAACTGGACTTCCACAGCTCTCATGATACTCATCGCCCGCGTACGGATCAACCGTGGACTTATTACCTGTGTACCGATTGCCTGTGGTGCTTTCGCCACCGAACAATGACCATTCCGCCCATGGGCAACGCGACAATCAAAGAAGAAGACGCTCTCGGCGACAGCAGCTATTTGAAGCAGTTTGGTAAGGCGGTTCGGCACGAACGTACCCTGCGCGGCTTTTCGCAGGAAGGGTTCGCTGACCACATGGAGATGGACCGCAGCTACGTCGGAGGCATCGAGCGCGGCGAGCGAAATCCGTCATTGACCAACGTCATGCGGATCATGGAGGGGTTGGCCATGGAGCCTAGTGAGTTCTTTGCAGCGCATATCTCGCTGCACCGCAAGCGTCGCGCGGCGCGGAAGCGCAAAGCAGCGGACTGAGCAAAGGCGACCGTTACCGAATCAGATCCGCGCGGGGCGGGGTACGATGGGTCGCAATCCTGGAACCTGCAAGATCTCGGCGGATATTCGCCAAGCCAAGCGCGTCGTGGCGAGATCCTCTATTCCTCGTTCTGATGGCGCGACCTCAGACTCGCTCGGACCTCGGGAAGCGGTCGACCAGGGCCACTGTCGATCCCAGCTTGAATCTGCTTGCGAAGGCTTTCTAGCTTGGCCTGCTTGGAAGTCACCTGCTCCTCAAGCAATCGAAGGCCGTCGCGGATGACTTCGCTCGCACTCTCATAACGGCCAGACTCGATCTGCTGGCGCACGAAGTTCTCGAAGTGATCTCCTAGAACGTAGCTTGACGGCATGGTACAAGTCCTTCGCAGGATTATCGGACCGGGCTGGTTGTCGCCGGTTCCGCCGATGGTGGGGCCAGCCAACTCTCTGCGGCCTCCGTCAGATCATGCGAGACCCGGTTCAAGATTGGGCGGCTTCTTTCACTCTTCCCTGGTAGCCAGACCCTGGTGGGGCGGTCTCGACACCGTTCGATCCGGTTTCTGAATATGGGAATATTCAGTAGTAGAGCGGGCGAGGGCGCTGGAACGACGCATTTGCAGGCGATCTCGGCCGGAATCAGTCACGGGCGGATAGGCAACCGTTGGGCGACCAGCGGCTGGTGACAGGTGAGTACAGATCCCAGTCCGGTACTTGGTACGAGACGGCGAGATCGCAGTTCGCTGAGCACTCAGCGAGAGTTCAAGTCGCCCGGGTTCTCACGAGACTGTTCCTTGCGAGCAAAGTTCAGGGTCAAGGAGAGCGAGCTGTCCAAATCTTTAGAGTCGTAGGTCTGACTGCCAGGCACCGGCTCCCGGCGGGTAACAAACGTGGGGCGGGTAACCCAAAGCGGCCGCGCCGCGCACAGGACGATCCTGCCACCCACAAGGTGGACCCCGCGCCACCGCTGGCGTACATCGAGGCGAGCCTCCCACCCTCCGGCGCGAGATTGGAAGCTCTACGGCGGCCCCGCTCCGGGGATCTCCATTTGGCCTGAGGAGGACGCGTTGGAGCTGGTCAGCATCGTGGATGTGTACCACTGATTCGACCCGGTCGTGCTGCTGAGGGTGCCGCGGATCTTCGGTGCCAGGACGTCAGATCGATCAATTGTCAGGTTCGCGGTGTATGAAGAGGCGCCGTTCGTGCAAGGGTAGGCGCACGTGAAAGTGAAGCTCGTTTGTCCGTTCAGCGTGTTGCCGCTGCGTGTCAGCGGGATCGTGAGCTTGCCGGGGATGTCCGCCGCATAGCACGACCAACGGAATCGCTCGGTGTGCTCGATGGTGATGCTGGCTGGAGGCTTGAGATTGATCGTGGCCGTGCCAACAAGCCCGTAGGTTCCCGAGCAATTGGTCCCATTGATCTGCCCGGTGCCTGTGGTGGCGAACGGACCTGAATAGGATCGAGGGCAGTCCCTGTGGTCCTCCACGGTCAGGGCGACCGATGCGGGATTGCGGGACAACTCAACAACCGGTCCGTTGAGGTCTCCGGACAGTTCAACCAGATACGCCTGCGCTTTGAACAGGAACAGATCTTCGGGGATCATCTTGATCAGCGCATCTTTGAGCGTGGTCGGAAATGCTCCTTCGAATCCTGGCGGAATCGCCTCCGGCGTGGGCAGGGCAATTTCTTGAATCTTGCAGGCCGCCATTGCCATGGTTGCGAAAGCACCGCAGGCCGCGGCGAAATGACCGGTGAACGCCGTGCCGAACCCCGACGATGCGACATAGCCTGTCAGCTGGGTGCAGGCCCCGAGATAGGCGAATGGCATTTGCTGCTCTACGGAGCAGAGTGCGTCGAAGACTTGGCTGGCGCCCTCGATGAGCCCGCGCACCGTGTCGTAGGCCTCTTGAACCCGCGCCTCGGGGCTGGGCAGGTAGGCGACCCATTGGGCCGGGCCTGTGCGTTCGGCGCGATAGGTCCCCACGGGAGCCCCCAGTCCGTCTTTCAGGCCCACGTAGACAAGGTCCGTGCGATCCTCGACCGCACCGCAAGTTGTCACCGTGACATTGGCTGGGATCTGCCCTGGTCCGGCGCCCTTGCGCAGCACCAGGTCGCCTTTGCTGGCCGACTTGGCACCAGCCTTGGCCGCAGGCGCAGGCGTCAGCTTCGAGGAGTTGATGGTGGTCGTCTTGCCTGAGGCCAGCTCGGTGATGACCAGGTCGTAGCTGCCGTCGGGCTTGCGCGCCACCGACATGCTGACATTGCTGTCGGACATCACCCGTTGATCGGCGCTCAGCACCTCGTAGCGGCTGCGGCTCCCATCTGAGCGCACCAGGTTCATGCCGTCGACGGCCAACAGCGTCCCGTTCACATCGCGCGGGCCTGCAAACGTGACGATGTCACCCGACTTCGCGTCGGTGTACTGCACCCCCTGGCGCTCGCCGATCTCACTCACAAACTTCACGCCGGCCGCCTGCCAAGCCTCGAGGGCCGCTTTGGCCTTGGCATGCGCGTCGGCGGTGGCACTCGGCGTGGCCGGTGTGGTTCCTTGTCCCACACCACTTGGAGCTGTGGCTGCCGGCGACACGCCGGATGATCCGCCACCTCCACCACCACCGCCGCCACAGGACGTGAGGCCGCCCAGTGCGACCACGAGACACAAGCAAACCGCAAAGCGACCAGCAGTCATGTCCACCTCACATCGTTGTGATGCATAAGTATTCATCTGCTTCGATTTGACGCAGCCCCTCAATTGAGGGATGACCGTGGCGCTGCGTGCAGCTAATCGCGTGCACGCGAGCCGCGAAACCACGACCTGCTACAGGGCCGGCACGATCGAGCGTGAACGATCTCTTGTCGTGAGCACGATCAGGCTGAACGGACTTTTGTGCCAGAGTGGCCGAACAATTGCCCGTATAAGAACGAAGGACTGTCGGGGCGAGATAGGGTCATTGTCTGTCACCAAACTATCGTGACAGCGAGCGAACGGCCGCGCGGATGAATTGGCAGTGCCGCTAGGCACAGTTTGCGGTCGAGGGAGTGGCGCTAGCCAGGTCTCGTACGCGGCAGCGGCACTGGCCTTCAGTTGAAGCGACGGCTGAGGCGATGGCCATTCGTCAACCACGAGGCGACGTGAGGGTGCGTGGTGGCCAGCGACTCAGCCGTCAAGATGGCTAACGCCTGTGGAGTCGGAACAAGGATGGCGCGATAGCCACTCGTCGACCACGAGGAGGCTGGAGGGTAGGTGGTGGCCAGCGGCTCAGCTGCCAAGGTGGCCAACGCCTGTGGAGTCGGACAATTACGGCTCCCCGCCAGCAGGAGACCCGGGAGTCCCAGATTTACCCGATAAACCGTACCAACATTGCCTGGACCGGTTGCGGAGTCAGTCGCGGCCGGAAAGGACCTCAAGTCGCCTGGCATCTATGCGCCTTTGAATGCGGTCAAACACGGCATGTGCAGGAGAACTTTTCCCTGTCCGCAAGTACTCTTGCCAAGCCGCTTCGGCTCGAGCCTGAAACGCAGCGTCAGCTCTTGCCCGGCCAACGGCGTCGGGCTCCTCGACTTCACGACGATCTTGCGGGTTAGGGCGCATCGCCCGAAAGGGTAGCACGTCGCCCCTGTCGGGTAGCACTTTGCAAGCGGCCGGAGTTGATTTGCTGACGACTGAACTTCTCGAAGGGCGGGACAGAAGCCCGCGAGCGTAGCCCGCCAGGATCAGTTGTTCCGCGCCCGCCGCTAACACGCTGGTCGCCTCGTCGCGTTTCACACGCCTCAAGTGCGCCCGAGCGTCCGGCGCAACTGGGTGGCGGTGATTGCCGATCTCGATATACGAGGCGGGCGGCGCGCCACCTGCCTTGACTTGCTGCATGTTGCGTCGAGAGGACAACTGCCACTTATTGTCACCCTGTGAAAAATTCTCGTGGTGATACTGCACAACGGGCACATCCAGCCTATGTCGAGCGAGCGGTTCGCCGTCGCTCTTTGCTACTCCAAACGTATGGGAAACGAACTGTTTCAGGACGACATGCTTCGGGAGCAGGTAGCTCAGATCGCCGTTGCAATCCTTGCAAACGAAGGACGGATAGCGTCTGAGAGAGACATTCGGAAGGAGTTAGGGGGTGGCGATTTAGCTCGAATCAGCTTCCATCAACGCGCGTGGGTGAAACGCGCCATCCAAGTTTTTCGGCAGGCCAGCAACGACTTCAGCCTCATGTCCGACAACGAGGGGCTATCTGAGGCGCTCCTTCACACGAAGCTCGTGAGGGAGGAGGCGATTGAGAGTGCACAACTCGCCGCTCAGGCATTTTGGGACGACTTGGAAGAACTAAAGGATGAGCTTCGCAAAGTCAGGGACGAAGGAGCCCAGTTGGTTCGGAGAATGAGACAAGTACTTGATGAGGTTCCAGACTTGGAGAAGATCTTCGCCGCACTTCGAAGAGACCAAGTGGCGCTAAGCGAACTGCTTCAACGTGCCGCACTTGGCGGCGTCGACAGGAATTGGGTTCACCCCGACGCAGAAGCGGCTATCGAGGCCTCGGAGCAGCAAAGAACGCTCCAGTGAGATAGCCCCCAGATTCACCG
>JAFEEG010000046.1 GCA_018241225.1 Pseudomonadota bacterium | reverse complement strand
ACACCACGGAATGGGACGTGACCCAGGTACCATGGTTGGCTATCCGGCAGGAATGCTTGCTGAACGCGGATTGGGGGGTTACTTGAATCACTGGAGCCGGCCAATGTGGCAAGACCTAGGCTACACGATTCAAAAGTGGGTGGGGCCTAGTCCGTGGCCTGGCGTTGTGGGCTCAGTGGCAGGTGGATTTGTGCAAGAAGCCGGCAACGCAGCCGTGAGCACGCCGACACCAGCGGACCGACCGACGCGTGGTGGCAAATGATTGCGTCTGTGGCCCGTCAACTAAAAATCCTGGGGGCGCTCTTTGTTGGAGCGCTCTTCGCCGTTAGTTTCGCATTCCTTTTTGGGGTTTTCCTCGCGATTCCACTGCTGCGCTGGATTGTCCATGGGGGGCTGTACTTCTCGTTTGCATGGGGAGAGTTCTTTCGGGTCATCGGATACAGCGCTGGCATTTCAGCTGTAGTTGCCGTCGCCATGTGGGTGGAAGGCAGGTTCAAAGGACGCTGGTGAGAATTGCACGTCTTAGTTTGGCCGCAGCGACAAGGTAGTGCATCTGCCCGAGAGTTGTAGAGCTGGCGCAGCTGATCAGCGACATCGTCTGGCTGGTCGAGCAGGACATGACCCTGCCCGACGGCAGCGTGCAAAAGGCCCTGGTGCCCCAGGTGTACGTGCGCGTCAAGCCCGGTGACATCGACGGCTCGGGCGCGCTGCTGTCGGGCAACGCGGTGGACCTGAAGTTCGCTGGCAACGCCGTCAACGGCGGCACCATCGCCGGGTGCCAGCTGGTCAAGATCGATGCGCAGAACATCCAGAACCTGGGCGGGCGCATCAGCGGCGCCAACCAAGTGCAGCGGCATCGTCGATGCGGGCCGCTACCTGAGCCTGGATGCCGGTGGCGATGTTGTCGTGGCCACCACCAAGCGCCAAGGGCGTGGACCGCGGGAAACGGCCGCCGCCAGCCTCGTCGGTGCGGACAAGGTGCACACCGACATCAAGCCGGCATGGGCTCGGAAGACTTCGCCCCGGCGCCTAAATCGGCATCGGCGCGCGCGAGGGCGCCAACGACCCGCCGGTGCACAACCCCTGCCACGACTTCAACGACATCATCCTGCCCCTGGGCGCGGCCTATTGGGTGGCACTGGTCAAGCAGCAGCTTCCGGCCGCATGATGCGCTGATGCTCTCCGTCTTCGACATCTTCAAGGTCGGCATCGGCCCCTCCAGCTCGCACACGGTAGGGCCCATGCGCGCGGCGCTGATGTTCGCGCAGGCGCTGCAGGCCAACGGCTTGCTTCCCCGCACCACGCGCCTGGAAGTGCAGCTTTTCGGCTCGCTGGGCGCCACCGGCCGTGGCCATGCCACCGACCAGGGCGTACTGCTGGGCCTGCTTGGCGAAGCACCCGACACGGTGGAGCCGGCCCGCGCCGCCACCATGGTTGCCGCCGTGCGGCGCAACAGGCAATTGCCCCTGCTGGGCACGCACGTCATCGCCTTCGATGCGCGCAACGACATCGCCTTTCTGGGCGAACGCTCGCTGCCCGAGCACCCCAACGCGATGCGCCTGGCTGCCTTCGATGCAGCCGGCGCGCTCCTGCGCGAGAGCCACTATTTCTCGGTGGGCGGTGGCTTCGTGGTGGAGGGCGGCGCCCTGGCGCCCGGTGCCGGACCGCACGAAGTGGCGGTGCCCTACGCCTTTCGCACCGGCGATGAATTGATGGCGCTGGCCAAGGCGAATGGTTGCTCGATTGCCAGGCTGGTGATGGCCAACGAGTGCACCTGGCGGCCCGAGTCCGAGGTGCGCGAGCGCCTGCTGCGCATCTGGGGCGTGATGCAGGACTGCACCCGGCGCGGCCTGGGCCAGGACAACGCCGAGGCCGGCCAGCCCTTGCCCGGCCCGCTGCACCTGCGCCGCCGCGCGCCGTCGCTGTACCAGCGACTGACGCAGGACATCGCCGGCAGCGATCCGCTGGCCGCCATGGACTGGGTCAATGCCTTCGCCATGGCCGTCAACGAAGAGAACGCGGCCGGTGGGCGCGTGGTGACCGCGCCAACCAACGGCGCGGCCGGCATCGTGCCGGCGGTGCTGCACTACTACATGTGCTTCGTGCCCGATGCGAGCGAGGAGGGCGTGATCGAGTTCCTGCTCACCGCTGCCGCCATCGGCATGCTCTACAAGACCAACGCCTCCATCTCCGGCGCCGAGGTGGGTTGCCAGGGCGAGGTGGGCGTGGCCTGTTCCATGGCCGCCGGTGCGCTGGCGGCGGCGCAGGGCGCAACGCCCGCGCAGGTGGAGAACGCGGCCGAGATCGGCATGGAGCACAACCTCGGCCTGACCTGCGACCCGGTGGGTGGCCTGGTGCAGATCCCCTGCGTCGAGCGCAACGCCATGGGCGCCGTGAAAGCCATCAACGCGGCGCGCATGGCCCTGCGCGGCGATGGCACGCACAGCGTGTCGCTCGATGCGGTGATCCGCACCATGAAGCAGACCGGCGAGGACATGAAGTCCACCTACAAGGAGACTTCGCTGGGCGGCCTGGCGGTGAACGTGGTGGAGTGCTAAAGGCGGGTCGCCCCTCTGGCAAATCACTGAGGCATGCAATATAGTGCTTCGCATGCACTATATTCGGCATCATGTCTTCCCGACCTGGCGCGTGAGCGCCATCGTTCTTGTGCCAGCCTTGGCAGCTTGCAGCGGAATGGGCGGCATGCCACATCGAATACCGGACAAGAGCACGCTTGCTGCAGCTTGCACCGGCATGCAGGGCAAGACCGTTGCGCCCAGCGCCATCGGCCTGCCCAGCGGTGCTGCCACCGTGACGTCGGCCAAGCTGGTGAAAGCCGTTACCACTGCTCCAGAATTTGCAGAATATTGCCAGTTGATCGGCTCGATCGCGCCATTGTCTGCAGGCGCCGACCCGATCCGCTTCCAGCTCAACCTGCCCACCAGCTGGAACGAGAAAGCCGTCATGCTGGGTGGCGGCGGCTTCAACGGCACGCTGACCGATGCGACGGCGCCCATTCGCGACGCGGCGCCTGGCCAGCCCCAACCCATCACCCAGGGCTTTGCGACCTTCGGCACCGACTCGGGCCATGACGCGGCCAGCTACGTGCAGACCGATCCGGCCCGGTTCGCGCTCAACGACGAGATGTTCCTGAACTTCGCGCACCAGTCGTACAAGAAGGTGCGCGACGTGGCGCAGGAACTGATGCAGGCCTACTACCTGCGCAAGCCGGCCAGGCAGTACTTCTACGGCGGCTCCGAGGGGGGGCGCGAAGGGCTGACCATGGCGCAGCGCTATCCCGCGGATTTCGACGGCATCGTTTCGGTGGTGCCGGTGATTCACTGGACCGGCCTGTTCAACGGCTTTCTCGACTACACGCGGCCGCAGTTCAACGGCGGTGCGTTGAACGCGGCCAAGATCAGCCTGGTCGCCAAGACGGTGAACGATGCCTGCGACAGCCTCGACGGCGCGGCCGACGGCGTGGTCAGCAACTACATGGCTTGTCCGGCACGCGTGAAGCTGCAGGCGCTGCGGTGCCCGGCAGGCCGCGAGGGCGGCGATGCCTGCCTGTCCGACGCGCAGCTGGCCACGCTGCAGGCGGTCTACGGCCCCACGGTCATGCCCTATGCGCTGGCCAACGGACTCACCACGTACCCGGGGCGGCTCTACGGCGGCGAGATCCAGGCTGGCGGCGAAGGCATCGGCCGGTGGATCACCAGCGGCAGCGTGCCGGCGCAAAAGCCGGTTGCCACCGACGGGCGCGGCGTGATCTACGGCAGCAGCTACGCGCGCTACGTGATCGCGCGCGATGCCAGCTTCGACATCCGCAACTACTCCGCCGAGCGCTTCAAGGCGCGCATCCTGGAAGTGTCGGCCCTGATGGATTCGACCAATCCCGACCTCTCGGCCTTCCTGGCGCGCGGCGGCAAGCTCATCATTCGCGAGAACACCGGCGACATGGCGCAGAGCCCGCTGGCCGGCATCGAGTACTACCAGAGCATGGTGGCGCGCATGGGGCAGGGTAGTGTGGATCGGTTCGTGCGCCTGTACGTGTCGCCGGCCTCGTCGCACGGTGGCTCCGCGGCCAGCCTGAAGACAGGCGCCGAGGTGCCGACGCAGCACGACCTGCTGAGCACGCTCGACGGCTGGGTTGTCAGCAACGCGCCCCCGCCCGACGCGCTGATCCAGGTGAGCAATGCCAAGTCCGCGCCGTTTGCCACCGCGGCCTCGCGCCCGATGTGTCGCTTTCCGGGCTATCCGCACTTCCAGGGAGGCGACCCGCTGCGCGCTGCAAGCTACCGGTGCGTCGACTCGGTCGCTGCGCAGTGAGCGGCGAGCCGGCTTCTCGGCTCACTTCAAAGGCAGGGCAATGCCGGCTTCGGTGAAGACCTCGCGCACCACCAACAGCCCGTTCAGCGCGGCTGGAAAGCCAGCGTAGACGGCCATCTGCATCACCACCTCCACCACCTCTTCGGGTGTGCAGCCGACATGCAGCGCGGCATGCACGTGCACGCGAAGTTGGGGTTGCGCCGAGCCCATGGCGCAAAGCGCCGCCACGGTAGCCAGTTCGCGAGCGCGAAGGTCGAGCCCACTGCGCGCATAGACGTCGCCGAACGGGAACTCCACCACAAGGCGCGCAAAGTCCGGAAACGACTTGGCGAGCGTTTCAACCACAGCCAGGCCCGCTGGGCCATCCACTGCGGCCAGCATGTTTGCGCCGCGTTCATAGCGCTCTTCGCGCAGTGCGCTGTTGGTGCGGGCCGTGGACGCTTCAATCTGGTTCATTGTCTTGCTTCCGAGTTGTTGAAGCGGCGCACTTTAGGAGCGCCCGCGCCAGGAAGAAATGACCGTTTTCGTGATACCTTTTTGGTATGATCAGCCGACTGGATTCCCGAGCGCTCACGCTTTTCCTTGCGATTGCGCAGACGCAGAGTTTTCGCCAGGCGGCCGAGACGCTTCACATGTCCCAGCCGCCGCTCAGCCGTGCGATTCGAGAACTCGAAGAGCGACTGGGAACCCGCTTGTTCGATCGCAACGCAAAGGGCGTGGGCCTTACCGATGCGGGGCGCAAGCTGCTGCCATACGCCCGTCGGGTCATCAAGCTGCTGGAAGAGGCCGAGGCGGCGTTGTCCATCCAGGCCATGCCAGCCGCGCTTCGCCTTGGCTTGACCAGCGCAGCGGAGCCAGCCTGGTTTCGAGGGCTCGCGCAGCGAGTGCAGCAGGCGTGCCAGGGGACGGTGGTGACAACCCTGTCCGACACCTCACCCCGGCTTGTCCGGAAGGTGCTCTCCGGCAAGCTCGATGCGGCATTCGTTGCGCTGCCCACCCACGCCCCTGCGTTGAACGTCCTCGAGCTGGACCGGCTGCCCATGGTGGTCGCGCTATCGACCTCGCACCCCTTGGCCAAGCGAAAGGAAATCCGCCTGGCACAGCTCGACGAGGAGCCTGTCTTCTGGTTCGAACGCGCACGCCAGCCGGCGTTCTACGACCACGCCCAGAAGGTATTTGCACGCCACGGATTCGCGCCAGGCAAACTGACCGAACCCACCGACCACCATGTGCTGCTCGCCGCGGTGGCAGCGGGCACCGGGCTTGCCCTGCTGCCCAACTCCTTTACCGAGCTGAAGCGTTCGGGCGTCGCGTACAGGCGCCTGGCGGAGGGCGCAGAACTGGCGGTGGGCATCGGGCTCGTGACCCTGAAGGACCGCCACGCGATCCACGGCACGTTGGCAGGTCTGGCACGCTCACCATGACTTGGCGCCGGTGCGCCGCCACGCTCTAGGGTGCGGCCAGGAACTGCTGCACGGCCGTCACCGTCGTGTTCGTCGCCTCTTCCATCAACCAATGGCCCGATCCCGGTACGACCAGCTCGGTCACCTGCGTTGCGGCATTGCGCATCACCGCGGCCTCGTTGGCACCGAATGATTTCTCGCCGCCGATCGCCAGCACCGGCATGGTCAGCTTGGTCTTGACGGACTCGGCGTTGTCCTCGGCGTCCTTGCGGATCGAACGGAACTGCGCGAATGCGGCCTGCATCGCGCCCGGGCGGGCGTACAGCCTGGCGTAGTGGACGCGCGTGCCTTCGTCGATCTTGCCGGGGTCGCCGGCAAACTCGTTCCAGAAGCGGTCGAGGTAGATGCGCTCGCGCCCCTTCACCAAGCGCAGCATGTCCTTGCCGCCGAAATCGAAGTGCCACAGTGCGGGAGATCGAACGATCTGATCCCAGGGCGGAACGCCGGGAACCGGTGCATCCATCACCACCAGCCGAGTGGTCTTGTCGGGGTAGCGCGCGGCGTACGCATAGGCCACCATGGTGCCGATGTCGTGGCCCACGATGTCCGCCTTGTCGACGCCGAGCTTGTCGAGCACGGCCCGGATGTCGCCGGCCTGGGTCTTCTTGTCGTAGCCGCCCTCCGGCCTGGACGACAGCCCCATGCCACGCAGGTCGGGAACGATGACGCGGTGATCCTTGGCCAACGCGGCCGCCATTGGCGCCCACATGTCGCCGGTGTCGCCAAAGCCATGAATGAGCACGACGGCCGGCCCCGTGCCGCCAACGCGCACATGCAGCTTGACCCCGTCAGCCTGCACCGACTCGGTCTTGAAGCCGGACGGATAGGGCTTGGGCTGGGCCTGCGCCGACAGCGTGCTCGCCAGGGCAATGCCCGACAGCAGCGCGATGCCCAATGTACGTTTCAGCGAACCGAAAAGCATGATGCGAATCTCCTGGTTGTAGATCAGGTGCGGGTGATCGAGACGCCGCCATCGACGAGCGAAGCCGTGCCGGTGACGAAGCTGGCGTCGTCGGACGCAAGATAAAGCACGGACCGCGCCAGCTCTTCCGCCTTGGCGACACGCTTGAGCGCATGAAGGCCGGTGATGAACGACTGCGACTCGGGTGTGTCGTTCATGTCTCGGTACATCGCTGTCTCCACGGCGCCGGGCAGGATCGCGTTGACGCGCACGCCTTGCGGGCCGAATTCTGCCGCCAGGACTTGCGTCAGTCCAATCAGGCCCGACTTGCTGGCCGCATACGCCGCGACGCCGGGAAAGGCCGCCGTGTAGCCCACGAAGGTCGAGGTGAAGATCACCGAGCCACCGCCGTTCTTCTGCATCTGCGCGATCTGGTGCTTTGCGCCCAGGAATGCGCCGGTCAGGTTGACGGCGAGCGCGTCGTTCCAGCCGGCAGCGGACACACCGGTACTCGCGCCTGCCTCGCCGAGCGTGCCGGCGTTGTTGAATGCAACGTCCAGGCGGCCGTAGTGCTTGACCGCCAGTTCGACCAGCCCCCGTGCGTAGTCTTCGGAGCGCACGTCGCCGGCCAGTGCCACGGCTTCGCCGCCGGCGGCGGTGATCTCGGTGACCAGCTTGTCCAGCTCCGAGGCGCGGCGCGCGCCCACCACCAGCTTCGCGCCTTCAGCGGCGAACAACAACGCCGAGGCGTACCCGATGCCGGAGCTTGCCCCGGTGATGATGGCAACCTTGCCTTCCAGTCTCTTGCCCATGATCAGTTTTCCTTCAAACGGTTGGATTGCATGAATCGATGGGCCTGAGTTTGGGCACGAGTGCTTGTTTTGATAAGCCAGCAGCTCGCGTTTCTTTTGTTCGGATAAGCCGGACAATCGGCCCCAGACCTACAACCGGGCGAACGCATGCTCAAACTGGACGGCATCTCGAGCTTCGTGGCCATTGCGCAGGACGGCTCGATCAGCGCTGCTGCGCGTCGACTCGGCCTGTCGAAGTCGGTGGTCAGTGAGCGCCTGGCCGAACTGGAGCACGGCTTGGGCGCGCCGCTGTTTCACCGAACCACGCGAAAGGTCAGCCTCACCGAGGATGGCTCTGCCTTCCTGGAGCGCGCGGTGCGCATCGTGCGCGAGGTGGACGATGCCGCGGCGGAGGTGAGTGAACGGCGCGGCAAGCTCACCGGCCCGATGCGCCTGTCGGCCGGTGTCACCTTTGGCCGCATGCATCTGGGGCCTGCCCTGTACCCGTTCCTGGCGAAGAACCCGGGCATCTCGCTGTCGCTCGAACTCGACGACCGGCGGGTCGACGCTTCGGCCGATGGCTTCGATGCCGTCATTCGGCACGGCGCCATCGAGGACACGCGACTGGTGGCGTGGACCTTGGCGACGAGTCGGCGCTGCCTCGTTGCTTCACCAGAGTACCTGGAGCGAAACGGCCGTCCGAAGTCGCTTGACGACCTCGCACAGCATCGGGCGGTCTACTACCTGAATCGCGGCGTGGCTGATTGGCGCTTTGCCGATGTGCGCTCCGACGAGTTCGTGCGTCCCGCCGCGGCGCTGCGCGTCAACAACGGCGACATGATGCTTGACGCCACGGTGGCAGGGCTGGGCCTTGCGCTGCTGCCGACCTTCATTGTCGGAGCGGCATTGAAGGCGGGTTCGCTCGTGAACCTCGGGCTCGGCCAGGCCGAGCCCGAGTTCATCTATGTCGCTCATCCCGAAGGCAGGCGCGCGTCGACCAAGCTGCGCGCACTGGTCGACTGCTTGCGGCAAACCTTCGGCGACCCGCCGTATTGGGATGCGGTGAGCTGACGAGGGCCTTGGCGCAGGACGCACTAGACCTTGAACTCCTTGTCCAGGACGAACACCTTGACGGTCTCCTTCCTGACGCCGTCAAAGGCCATGGCTTCGGCGGTCGCCGGAGACTCCAACACCTTCATGAATTTGCCCAGGTCTTCGGGTTCAAAGGCGACCGCGACTTGCTTGTCGGGGTTGGCTGCGAAAGAGATGGGCTTGGTGACGGTTTGACTTCTGAAGAGGTCCCCGTGAGTGCGAAAGCCCTTTTCCCACGCCTCCAGGTTTTCGACCTGCGCCGTGATGACTACCTTGGCCATGCTGTGTCTCCTTGGAGCTCTAGGCCGGGCCGGATGGCCCGGCACCGGCAATTGGGCGACTAGGCCGAAAAGTAGTCAATCGGTATTACATGTCTTCGTTCGCTGCGGAGCGCGCTCAACAGGCGGGCGGGCGCTTGCGCATTGGGCCAAGCAGCAATTGCTACAGTCCCGATGCCTGTGAAGAACATCTTGACTGCAATCTGCGTAGCCCTGCTTGCCTGCGGCTGCGCCACCCAACCATCGACCGTTCCT
This sequence comes from Pseudomonadota bacterium, assembly GCA_018241225.1. GTDB lineage: Bacteria > Pseudomonadota > Gammaproteobacteria > Burkholderiales > Burkholderiaceae_C > Variovorax. The sequence continues at coordinate 669 of JAFEEG010000046.1, read as the reverse complement.
GGTCAAGGTTCAGGCGCGGCCTACGCGCCGATGGTTGACATGGAAGGCGTGCAGGCCGAAGCCTTTGCGAAGGACGTTGAAACCTGCCGGTCCGTGGCGTCGAGCATGCGAGTACAGCGCAGCAGGACGTACGGCAGCGACGCCTCGGACGTCCTCGTGATCGGCGTTGCCATGGTCTTTCCTGCGGCCGTGGCCGGCGCGGCTGTGATCGGAGGCATCGCCAGTGTGGTGTACGACGAGGCATATCCGAGCGGCGGACCTGCGGACCCGAAGACACAGCAATGGGCCCTGGTCGATTGCATGGCCCGAAAAGGCTACAAGAACATGGACCCGAACGTGACGGTCACGTATGTCGCTGCCATGCCGATCGAACCGCCATTGCCATCCCGAAAGACCGGCCTGGATACGTACGTCGCGGAGAGGCTTGCCAAGGCCGCGAACTGCAGTGCCGAGCCGCGGGCCGTTCTCGAAGAGAAGGGGCCCGGCTTCGAGCGGTACAGGGTTCAATGCGCCGACGGGCAGACACTTGCGCTTCGCTGCGAGTTCGGCAACTGCGCGAAGGAAGCGGCCGCCGCAAATTGAGCCCGACGGAACCGAAGCCAGACGGCGTGCAAGGTTGATCCACTGCGCTTCGGCTCGTCGGGGCCGTTGATGTCCCGGGACGTGGTG